>NZ_CM142175.1:22500-1675000 GCF_054861245.1 Streptococcus sp. KHUD_017 | reverse complement strand
TGGGTTCGAATCCCACATCCTCCTTTATTTATTATTAACGCGGGATGGAGCAGCTCGGTAGCTCGTCGGGCTCATAACCCGAAGGTCGTAGGTTCAAATCCTGCTCCCGCAATATTGGCTCGGTAGCTCAGTTGGTAGAGCAATGGATTGAAGCTCCATGTGTCGGCGGTTCGATTCCGTCTCGCGCCATTTTTTAAATCATACGGAAGGGTAGCGAAGAGGCTAAACGCGGCGGACTGTAAATCCGCTCCTTCGGGTTCGGGGGTTCGAATCCCTCCCCTTCCATCCTCTACGGGCATAGTTTAAAGGTAGAACTAAGGTCTCCAAAACCTTCAGTGTGGGTTCAATTCCTACTGCCCGTGTTTAATAGTATGGCGGGTGTGGTGAAGTGGTTAACACACCAGATTGTGGCTCTGGCATGCGTGGGTTCGATCCCCATCACTCGCCTATTTTATATTATTGGGGTATAGCCAAGCGGTAAGGCAAGGGACTTTGACTCCCTCATGCGTTGGTTCGAATCCAGCTACCCCAGTTACTATTTGCCGGCGTGGCGGAATTGGCAGACGCGCTGGACTCAAAATCCAGTGTCCGCAAGGACGTGCCGGTTCGACCCCGGCCGCCGGTATAGTAAAAAAGACAAGGTTTTCGGACCTTGTCTTTTTTTCTCTGTTTTTGTTGAGTTACCAATTTTTTCCATTTTAAAATAAATCATCAAGTTTATTAGCCAATGTTTTCTGTTTGCTAGGGTACAAATGAGAATAAGTATCAATTGTTGTTGTAATAGATGCGTGTCCTAATCTTTCTTTGACAACAAGATAATCTTCTCCTTGATTTATAAGTAATGATGCATGAGAGTGTCTTAAATCATGAATTCTTATTTTCTTTAAATCTTTATCCCTTTCTAGTATTTGCTTAAACTTCTTATCAATCATATTTTTTGTAATTGATATTGGTGTACTCTGTATTATTTGAAGTTCTTCAGTATTTTTCGTAAATTCCTCAAGTTTTTCTTTTTGTTTTACTTTCCAATCTATTAGCATTTCTGCTAATTTCTGATTTATTGTTATATTTCTAGTTCCTGATCGTGTTTTTGTTGTATTAATGTAGCTTGTATTATTAACAAAGTATACCGTTTTGGTAACGTAAATCGTATTTGTTAAAAGATTTATATCATTCCAGTTCAATGCGAGGATTTCTCCCATTCTCATTCCAGTAAAGAAAGCAATTACGAAAAACAGGTCATAACTTATTTCATCATCTCGAATAAGTCCTCTAAATCTCGTGAATTCTTCTATACTCCAAAATTTAATATCAGGCTTCCTAATTGGTAATTTTCTCAGATTCTTAACTGGATTTTTATCAATGAGTGATTTTCTTATACCAGTATCAAAAATTTTTTTAAGTAGAATCAGAACCTTATTAATTGTATTATAGCTTAAAACTTCATTTTCATTTTGTTTTTTAGGTTTTGTTTTTAGGTATTCACGAAATTCGAATATATGGTCATACGTTAATTTATTTAAATTTGTATTTTTAAAATATGGCTTAATATGACGCTCATAATTATTTCTTTGTGTACTTGTGTAGCTTACTTTTCTGCCATTTTTCAAATCATCTTCTTCAAGTAAGTCGAATAACATATCCGTTGTTACTACAAAGTCAAATTGTTTTTCTTTTAATTCTACAACTCTAATATGTTGTTCAAGTTCTAGGGCTTCCTTTTTAGATTTTAATCCTTTACGAATAATACGTATTCTTTTTTGTGTGACTGGGTGGAAACCGTTAGAAACATCAACAGTCCATTTACCACTTTTAGTTTTACGAATAGTCATTCATTATGCTTCTTTCTGGAGTTCAATTCCTAGTAGTTCTTCAGCGACACTGGCTGGAATTGTACCAATCCGTTTGTTATCGTAGATGTTAAAACCACGATTCACTAATAGTAATTTGCCGGTATGGATAATCTTTCTTGCAGTTCCTGGAGCAAATCCAAGTTCGATAAGGTCATCTTTTGTTACAGTTTTAATCATGTGCTCTCCTTTTCTAATTAGATTAAGTACGGGGAGGATTAACTCCCCTTGTCTTATACTTATTTTTGTTTTACATCTACTAAATGGATAGCATCCGCCTTGTAATACATCGTTGAACTAATCATAGTAGCTTGTAAATTGTCAAATGTAACTGGTACTTGATCCATTGCTTGGATATAGTCATTATCGACTAAAGCTTCTGGATTGTCTACTGAGACTTGGGTTGATTTCTTTTTGAATTGTCCATCCTTGATCGTTACATTGTATTTCCAACCAATGATTTTATTGGTATTAAAACGTCTTTCGCTACCATCTCGGTTTTTGATAATTTCTCCGTTTGCATCAGCTCGGACTTCCGTTTCAAATTTTGGAATGACTTCATCCAATTCAAATTTTGTTCCAATGTTATTAAAATTCCAGTCATTTTGTGAAAGCATTTTTGCCATAGTTAATTTCTCCTTTTGATATTTTCTTTGATTGTGGGGATCAAATCCTCTCTTTTAAAGAGTATTGCCCTTTCTATTAATCCACTTGCTAAATCTGGTGGATATTCCATATTGTTGAGTGCGAGATAGTTAGATTTCTCATACTCATGCAGTAAGTTATTGTCGTATAGAAATTTATACGCTTTTAGAATAGCTCCTGAACCTTTGTAGGTAAACCATTCTAATTTTTGTTCCAGTTCTGTTTTTGGTTTTGAAATAATGATAGAGACAGGTCTTGAGTGTCCTAAAAACTTTTCCCAAGATCTCAAAGGTTTTGAGAAGTGACTATCACTATAGAACCTCACTTTTTCTTTGAGATATCCCTTGGTAAAGTTGAGAAGATCTATTTCTGAATGCAACCATTCTTGAATGAAGTAGTGAGCTTTTTCTTTCCTAAGTTCTAACTCCGTTCTTATCCAATTTTCTATATACCGCTTGCTGATACCGAGCTTCTCAGCTCTTTCTAAGCGTTTATCGTAAATTCTAAGTCTTTCATCATCATTGGGTTTTCTCAAATATAAGGTCTGACCGATTGTTTCATCTCCGTAGGTATTGTAGTAGGTGCTTTTTCCATATATAAAGCGTTTCTTCTGACAAATCTTTAGAAGCTGATTAGGAGTGAAATAGGGTGTTTCATTAAAATCATCTATTGCAATATCAATTCGTCTTACTGAAAATTGATTGTAATTGTAGTAGAGGTTGTTCAGAAACTGTCTTTCGGACAGACTATTTGGATCTAATACCATATCTCTATAGAACTCGAGTGCCTGTCCTGACATGACAAGCATGTAGGACGACTCTTTCGCTCCATAGTAGATACGGATATTCCCATAATGAAGCTGGCTATCATAGTTATAGTATTTAAGGCTCCCTTTATTCTCAATAAATAGGTCATAGTCAAGAAATAGAATGTCTTCGATTATTTCTCTTGGCGAAAATTCAGTCTTATCAAACTGAATTTGAATCCAGTCAAATACAGAACGTAAATGTTCATTTTTTGCCATAGATTTTGATTCAACTTTTTGCCTAATTTTGCCACCCTTAAAATCTCTGAAACCCTTGGAAATACTGAATTCTTTCGATGGTACACCTAACTTGCAGAGGGTGGTGTTACTACACACCCTATCGGTCAAAAATGGTCCGTCCGCATCTACGCTCATTTTCGGCTTTCTGCCTCATGGCTCAGCCGAAAACTCGCTATTAGCCGAACCTATTTTTTGACCTCTCGTTAACAAACCCTAGTAAGCCGGTTTGCATCGACTCTTCAATATCTTGGATTTTCTTTTTTAGGTTGGAATTCTCAATTTTTATCAGTCGCATTTCTCGCTTAAATTCCTGTTTTAAGGCGCTCAGTTCATCGTAGAGCTCATCTATTACTTGGTTTAGGGATTCATGCTCATTGTCTGCTAGACTCCCAAATACGGCTTGTATAGCCTCTTTTAGACCTATTTCAAGT
Organism: Streptococcus sp. KHUD_017; assembly: GCF_054861245.1. Lineage (NCBI taxonomy): Bacteria > Bacillati > Bacillota > Bacilli > Lactobacillales > Streptococcaceae > Streptococcus > Streptococcus sp. KHUD_017. Next base: position 1,671,029 of record NZ_CM142175.1, on the reverse strand, counting down.
TTTAGTTTAGCTAACTTTTGAAATTGTCTAAGGTCTTCGTCTGTAAAATCATAGGCAACTGTATAACTTAATTGATGAGTTCTGGGATTTCTACTGATAGGAACTTTAATTTTCTTAAATTCCTTGCCACTTATCTCTTTAATCAGTTGAATCCAATTTTTAAGAGTAGAGGTAGAGTTTAGGCCAGAAATTTGATTGACTAACTCTTTATTGGTCATCTTTTTGTGAAACCTCCGAAATTTTCTTGTGCAACTGAAGAGTTTTCTGTGGTATAATTGTTACATAATATGTTTTGATCTTGGAACGAACGGCACATTTGTTTCAAGATTTTTTATTTTGTCGAATCTTACCTCCTTTATTAAAATTTTTTAAATCGACTACTAGTTACATACGCTTTTACCTCCTTTTATGCTATAATATTCTCAATGGAATATTCAATCTCAAAATAAATATTCCTTATGGAATAATTCTATTTTATACCGTTTGGAATATTTTGTCAAGCTAAAATATACGAATAAGAATATCTATAGGAGAATTATGTATACAGAGGATTATAAATTTTCAGAGAGGTTAAAAACTCTCAGAAAATCAAAAAAGTTAACTCAAGTACAAATATCGGAATTAATTGGAGTTCAACAAGGGACATATTCTCGGTGGGAGAATGGAACGTTAGAACCAGGATTAGAATTCGTTGTGAAATTGGCAAATATCTTTGGGACTACTACAGATTATTTGCTGGGACAAAAACCTTATTCAATTATCAGTAGTTTACCTCTAGAACAATTAGATCTTACCAATATTGCAAACTTTTCAAAGGATGAGTTTGATATTTTGAAACATTCAATAGCAGTTTCGGTGGCAAGAAATAAAATAAAGGCAACAGAACTAAAAGATAGAGTTATAGAAAAAAATCAGTTGTCAGAAAAAGATGCAGAACTTTTGAATAAGATTTTTGAAGAAGTTAAAACTTATTGGGAAAATTAGGAGGACGCTAGTCTTCAAAATTCCCTCCCAAAATGTGTCCAAAATATTGACAGAATTCTAGCTTTTCATTATAGTTCTTATGGAACTTTTTTTCTACAACAAAATAGGCTCCATAATATCCATAGGGGATTTACCCACTACAAATAGTATAGAGCCGGTTTTATTAATGTCCTGCATTTCCTAATAAGTTAACCATGACAACACCAATGATAATCAAAATTAAACCGATAATGCTATAAACATTTAGTGTTTCTTTGAAAATCATTACTGAGATAGAGGCTATCAAAACTAAACCGACAGCTGACCATGTTGCATAAGCTATTCCTACAGGAATTTTTTGCATTGCTAGTGATAAGAAATAGAAACAAACGCCATAGCTAAGTAGGGCAGAAACGGTTGGAATAGGCTTTGTAAAACCGTCTGATAATTTCAAAAGGTTAGTTCCCAATATCTCTCCTACAATGGCGATAAAAAGATAAAAGTATGACATGTCTTTAACCTCCTATATGTCATGTTTTTGCTCTAAGAGCTATTATAGCTATCCGTTTTTTATAAATCTTGGCACAAGTCATGAGAATTTGTAGTAAAACTGTGGCAGACACTTTTTCAGAACCAATAGCTGATAAGTTTAGTATATCATAAAATAAATTTAAAAAAAAAAGTTTTGTTAGAAAATGAATTATCAAATTCTTGGGCTAAAGAGTTATTTTTGTTAAAATAATAAAAAACACTTACCCTAATTAAAGGAGAAAATAAAATGATTACATTAACTGTTAATCGTACAAGTGTCTTGAATACCTCTGGATGAATATAACCTGTTGGGACATATCGTCTATTCTCTGATGATGCTCTTAGAACGATAAGGTATGGAGTGTTACCAAAAAGTTACTAAAATTTGAAAAATGAGTCTATTTTGCAAGATTCAAAAGGCTTAAAACCCTATTAAATCAGGGTTGTAAGATTTAAATAATGGAGTTATGGAACTCAAAATCCAGTGTCCGCAAGGACGTGCCGGTTCGACCCCGGCCGCCGGTATAGTGATAACGACAAGGTTTTCGAGCCTTGTCTTTTTATTTTTTCTTTAGAGTTACTTTAAATTACTTTTTTCATTTCATAATGATTTATGTACAATGGTTTATTCAATAGATTTTACTTTATTTTTACTAAATCTTAATTTATTTCTTGCTATTTTTAACTATAACAGGTCTATACCATTTACAAATTTCTAATAAAGGTTTATAATGTAATTGACATAATAAATATTAGAAAAATTCATTTACGGAGGTTATCATTATGCCTAAATATATTAAAGCGGACCAATTTTTCTATCCTCATGGAGTTCGTCGTGGTGGTTACTTAGAAGTTGTCGATGGGAAGTTTGGTAAACATGTAGATCAAGTTTCTGATGGGGCTGAAGTTATTGACTATAGTGGTTATAGTATCGCACCTGGTCTTGTTGACACTCACATCCATGGTTTCGGTGGTGTGGATGTCATGGACAATAATATTGAAGGAACACTTCATACAATGAGTGAAGGACTTCTTAGCACAGGTGTTACAAGCTTTTTACCGACTACTTTAACTTCTTCTTACGAACAATTACTCGCTGTTACTGAAAACATTGGGGCACGTTACCAAGAGGCTTCTGGAGCTAAGATTCGTGGGATCTACTTTGAAGGACCTTACTTTACTGAGGAATTTAAAGGAGCTCAAAACCCTGCTTACATGAAAGATCCTCGGATGGATGAATTTCGTGCTTGGCAGAAGGCTGCTAATGGCCTTCTTAATAAAATTGCACTTGCACCTGAACGTGAAGGGGTTGAGGACTTTGTACGCACAATCACTGGCGAAGGTGTGACGGTTGCTCTTGGTCACTCAAATGCAACATTTGATCAGGCTAAAAAGGCTGTTGATGCTGGTGCTAGTGTATGGGTTCACGCTTATAATGGTATGCGTGGCTTAACTCATCGTGAGCTTGGAATGGTTGGTGCTATGTATGAGTTACCACATACCTATGCTGAATTGATTTGTGATGGTCATCACGTTGATCCTAAAGCTTGTGATATCCTACTTAAACAAAAAGGTACTGAAAATATTGCCCTTATCACTGACTGTATGACAGCGGGTGGTTTGCAAGATGGTGACTACATGCTCGGAGAATTCCCGGTTGTGGTTGCAAATGGAACTGCGCGCCTCAAATCTACTGGCAACTTGGCAGGTTCTATTCTCAAACTGAAAGACGGTTTAAAAAATGTTGTTGAATGGGGAATTGCAAATCCGCATGAAGCAGTCATGATGGCCAGTCTTAACCCGGCAAAATCTGTTCATATTGACGATGTCTGTGGACAAATCCGTGAAGGCTACGATGCTGACTTTATCGTTCTTGATAAGGATTTGGAATTGGTGGCAACTTATCTTGATGGTGAAAAACGTTATCAAGCATAAAATCATAAAGTAGTGACTAATCTTAGTTGCTGCTTTTTAGTTTTAGAAAGTTTTAAAGGGTGATTGAATCAATGAGAAATATTCTAAGGTAGTTACTGAAAACGAGCAGATTTCTTTCATTGTTCTCGAAATTTCGCTATAATATACGGTACAAAGGAAATGAAACTATGTATCGTGTTATAGAAATGTATGGAGATTTTGAACCTTGGTGGTTCATAGATGGATGGGAAGAAGACGTCACTAGGAGTAAGAAATTTGAAAATTACTATGACGCCTTGAAGTATTATAAATCTTGTTGGTTTGAGTTGGAAAAGAAAATTCCACTTTACAAAAGTCGTGGGGACTTGATGACCATATTTTGGGATCCAGATGATAAACGTTGGTGTGAGGAATGTGATGAATTTCTGCAACAATATCATTCGCTGGCTTTACTAGAAGATGGTCAAGTTATCCCAGACGAAAAATTCAGACCGGGTTATGAAAAACAAACGGGTATAGAAATCCACCGAACTTGTCGTATCAAAAAAGATGGAACAACTTTTTAATAAAGTTGTTCTTTTTTTATATTTTCTTCGAATAATAAACTGAGGAGGAGATATGGTACAAGCACTTGCACAAGAATTGATTAGTCTCGCAAAAAAATCTGGAGCTCAGGATATTTATTTTGTTCCTAAGAATCAGATTTATGAGCTACATATGCGAATTGGAGATGAAAGATGTCTAATTGATACCTATGATTTTGAAAAGTTGGGTGCTGTCATTAGTCACTTTAAGTTTATTGCGGGGATGAACGTTGGCGAAAAGCGTCGTAGTCAGCTGGGTTCCTGTGATTATCAGCATGATGGCAAGATTTCTTCACTACGTTTGTCAACTGTAGGAGATTATCGTGGGCATGAGAGTCTAGTTATTCGACTTTTACATGACCAAGAACAAGAGTTGCACTTCTGGTTTCAGGACCTTAAGGAACTGGAAAAGGGCTTTAGGCAACGCGGGCTTTATCTTTTTGCAGGCCCTGTAGGAAGTGGGAAAACGACTCTGATGCATGAATTAGCTAAGTCATTGTTTAAGGGGCAACAGGTCATGTCCATTGAAGACCCGGTCGAGATAAAGCAAGAAGAGATGCTGCAATTACAACTCAATGAAGCTATTGGATTGAGTTATGAAAATCTGATAAAACTATCCCTTCGTCATCGACCAGATCTGTTGATTATTGGGGAAATTCGAGATAGCGAAACAGCCCGTGCAGTTGTACGAGCTAGTTTGACAGGTGCCACAGTATTTTCAACCATTCATGCCAAAAGTATTCGTGGAGTTTATGAGCGTCTTTTAGAACTTGGTGTCAGCGAAGATGAACTGGCAGTTGTTTTACAAGGTGTTTGCTACCAGAGGCTAATCGGGGGAGGAGGAATTATTGATTTTGCAAACCAAAATTATCAAGAACACCAAGCAAACAAGTGGAATGAGCAAATTGACCAACTTTTTAAAGATGGACATATCACTGCCCTTCAAGCTGAAACGGAGAAAATTAGCTATCAGTAAACAGAAGAAAATCATCACTCTCTTTAACAATTTGTTCTCGAGTGGTTTTCACTTGGTAGAAATCATTTCCTTTCTAGATAGAAGTCTCTTGTTGGAAAAGGAATATGTATCGCAGATGCGCCTAGGGCTCTCGCAAGGGAAGTCTTTCTCGGAAATGATGGGGAATTTAGGTTTTTCGAGTGCGATTGTCACGCAACTTTCGCTGGCTGAAGTTCATGGGAATCTCCATTTGAGTTTGGGGAAAATTGAAGAATATCTGGATAATCTAGCTAAGGTTAAGAAAAAGTTAATTGAAGTTGCGACCTATCCAGTCATTTTGTTAGTTTTCTTACTGCTTATTATGTTGGGTTTGCGGAATTATCTTTTGCCCCAACTGGATAGTAGCAACATAGCTACCTTAGTGATTAGTAACCTGCCACAGATTTTTCTTGGGTTTGCTCTGACGCTAGGTCTCGCATTTTTAACAGGACTGATATTCTACAGGAAATCTAGGAAGATACAGGTCTTTTCTTATCTGGCTAGGATTCCCTTTCTAGGTGTGTTTGTTCAGTATTTTCTAACTGCCTATTATGCTCGAGAATGGGGCAATATGATTGGACAAGGTTTAGAGTTGGCACAGATTTTCCAGATGATGCAAGAGCAAGGGAATCCTCTTTTTAAGGAAATTGGATACGATTTAGATCAGTCTTTGCAAAATGGGCATGAATTTTCTAAGGTTGTTCAGATCTATCCCTTCTTTAGAAGGGAGTTGGGATTAATCATTGAATATGGAGAGGTTAAATCCAAGTTGGGAAGCGAATTGGAAATCTATGCGGAAAAAACGTGGGAATCCTTCTTTACCCGAGTCAATCGGACTATGAATCTAGTACAACCCATGGTATTTATTTTTGTAGCCCTACTAATCGTTTTATTGTACGCAGCTATGTTGCTGCCCATGTATCAAAATATGGAGGTGAATTTTTAGATGAAAAAAATGATGATGAAATTAAAAGAAGCAAAGGTAAAAGCTTTTACTCTGATCGAAATGTTAGTGGTTCTTCTTATCATTAGCGTCCTACTCTTGCTTTTTGTGCCAAATCTGACGAAGCAAAAGGATGCAGTGAATGACAAGGGGAAAGCGGCTGTCGTCAAGGTGGTAGAAAGTCAGGCAGAACTCTATAGTCTGGATAAAAATGAAGATGCCAGTCTAAGTAAATTACAGGCAGATGGACGTATCACTGCTGAGCAAGCAAAAGCCTATAAAGAATATCATGCAAAGCAAAAGACAAGTCAAACAGTTGCGGATTAGGGCTTTTACTGTGCTAGAAAGTCTATTGGTATTAGGAATAGTCAGTCTGTTAGCTTTGGGCTTGTCAAGTTCAGTTCAGTCCACTTTTGCGGCTGTGGAGGAGCAGATTTTCTTTATGGAGTTTGAGGAACTATATAGAGCAACGCAGAAACGGAGTCTGGCTGGTCAGCAAAAGATCAACTTAATGTTAGAAGAGAGAAGTATTGGAAATGGCTATCAGAAATTAGCCATCCCTAAAGGAATTCAATTGCAGTCTAATCAGTCAATTTCCTTTGACAAGGCTGGTGGGAATTCGTCTCTGGCTAGCGTGAGATTTCAAACAAGGAAAGAAGTGGTTCGCTACCAACTATATCTAGGAAATGGAAAGATTAAACGTATTCAAGAAGCAAAAAATTAAGGCGGTCATTCTACTGGAGGCAGTGATTTCACTCGCTATTTTTGCCAGTATTGCAACCCTCTTGCTAGGACAGATTCAAGAAAGTAGAAGGAGAGAAGCAGAACTTCTAAAACAGGAAGAAGTTTTGCGAGTGGCCCGTATGGCTTTGCAGACTGGACAAAAGCAGTTGACGGTTAATGGGCTTACGGTTGATGTTGTCTCGAATGAGCGAGGTTTGGAGGTGTATCATGGAACTGAAAAATTACTGGCGATTCAAGATAAGTAGAGTCAGAGCCTTTACTCTTTTAGAATCCCTGGTTGCTCTTATTGTGATTAGTGGGAGTTTACTTCTTTTTCAATCTATGAGTCAACTCTTGGTTTCAGAAGTTCGCTACCAGCAGAAAAGTGAGCAGAAGGAATGGCTCTTATTTGTGGATCAGCTGGAAGCAGAGTTGAATCGAACTCAATTTGAAAAAGTGGAGAATGATAGACTTTACCTTAAACAGGATGGGAAATCTATCTCTATGGGTAAATCAAAGTCAAATGATTTTCGGAAAACAGATGCTAGTGGACGTGGTTATCAACCTATGATCTACGGTCTGAAATCAGCTCATATTTACCAAAAAGGGCAAAATGTTCATTTTTATTTTCAGTTTGAAAAGGGACTTGAGAGGGAGTTTATCTATCGTGTGGAAAAAGAAAAAAGTTAGGGCTGGAGTTCTCCTTTACGCCGTTACTATTGCTGGAATTTTTAGTCTCTTATTGCAGTTTTATCTGAATCGACAAGTGGCTCATCATCAGGATTATGCCCTTAATAAAGAAAAGCTTCTTGCATTTGCAATGGCTAAAAGAACTTATGAAAAAGCTAGTTCTGAAAGTGGAGAACAGTCATTTGACATAGGAAAGTCAACTTATCATTATGATGAAAAGAGCTTCATAACAACTGTTAACACTGGAAAAAATCAGTTTGAATTTCACTTTTCTCCTTTGAAAAAGACCGATAAAAAGACTAAGAAGATAGAAAATAAGTCCAAAGAAGGAAATGAGGAGAAAAAAGAAGAACAGGTCAAAAAAGAAACTGCAAAGTCTTTTGAAGTTACTCCTTCAAAGAAAGATACGGAATAGCTTGGATTTTTGCTTCAATTGTGAGGTTGAAGGCCAGTGAAGTTAGGACGAGGTTTTTACCTGAAATCATGCTATAATAGATACATATGGAGGACAGAATATGTCAAGTGTAAAATTGTATCTAGTACGACATGGGAAAACAATGTTTAATACAATCGGTCGTGCTCAAGGTTGGAGTGATACTCCCCTAACAGCTGAGGGAGAACGAGGCATTCATGAATTAGGGATTGGTTTGCGTGAGTCTGGCTTAACCTTTGAGCGTGCTTATTCAAGTGACTCAGGGCGGACCATTCAGACAATGGGAATTATCCTTGAAGAACTTGGTTTGACAGGGCAAATTCCTTATCGCATGGATAAGCGAATTCGTGAATGGTGCTTTGGTAGTTTTGATGGTGCTTATGATGGGGACTTATTTATGGGGATTATTCCTCGTATCTTTAATGTCGATCATGTGCATCGTTTGTCCTATGCTGAGCTGGCTGAAGGTCTGGTAGAAGTGGATACAGCAGGCTGGGCTGAAGGCTGGGAAAAACTAAGTGGTCGTATTTGGGAAGGTTTTGAAGCCATTGCCAAGGAAATGGAAGCTAATGGGGGAGGAAATGCTCTGGTAGTTAGCCATGGAATGACAATCGGAACCATTGTCTATCTTATCAACGGCATGCATCCGCATGGTCTTGATAATGGAAGTGTGACGATTCTCGAGTACCAAGATGGTCAGTTCTCAGTTGAGATTGTTGGGGACCGTAGCTACCGTGAAATTGGACGAGCTCAATTAGACGAGCAAGATAGTTCAGAACAATAAAATTCAGTACTAAATGAAAATGATTAATAGGATGCTAATGTCTTGATTCACAAGCTTGCGAGAGCTGAGTGCTTTGACAATAGCATTCTTTTTTGTTAGAATAGCATCAACATGAAAGCATAAGAAGGGACTGACAGAGCTGTCGTTCCCTTTTGTCTATCTTATAAGGGGGAAATATGCTGTTTCAGAAAATAAAAGCCTATAAATGGCAGGCTCTGGCTTCCTTAATTATGACAGGTCTAATGGTAACGAGTTCACTCCTGCAGCCACGTTATTTACAGGAAGTTTTAGAGGCCTTGCTAACAGGTGATAATGAGGCTATTTATAGTATCGGTTTTTGGTTGATTCTAGTTGCCTTGATTGGTTTGGTTGCAGGTGGGATCAATGTAGTGTTAGCAGCTTACATTGCTCAAGGAGTTTCGTCTGACTTACGTGAAGATGCCTTTCGTAAGATTCAAACTTTTTCATACGCCAATATTGAGAAGTTTAATGCAGGGAACCTCGTTGTGCGTATGACCAACGATATCAACCAGATTCAAAACGTCGTTATGATGACCTTCCAAATCCTCTTTCGACTACCGATTTTATTTATCGGTTCCTTTATTCTAGCAGTTGTCACCCTACCTTCTCTGTGGTGGGTGCTAGTTCTCATGGTCGTTCTGATTGTTGCCATAATGGGTTTTATGATGGGAGTTGTGGGACCACGCTTTGCAAAATTCCAGACCTTACTAGAGCGTATCAATGCCATTGCTAAAGAAAATTTGCGTGGTGTGCGTGTGGTTAAGTCTTTTGTCCGAGAAAAAGATCAGTTTGATAAATTTACGCAGGTGTCAGATGAATTGTTGGGAGAAAACCTTTATATCGGTTATGCATTTTCTATCGTTCAACCTGTAATGATGATGATTTCATACGGGGCTGTCTTTCTTTCAATCTGGCTTGTAGCAGGTATGGCAGAGTCAGATCCGTCAGTAGTTGGTTCCATTGCTTCCTTTGTAAACTACCTGAGTCAGATTATCTTTACCATCGTCATGGTTGGATTTTTGGGGAACTCAGTTACTCGTGCCATGATTTCCCTTCGTCGTATTCGTGAAATCCTTGATACAGAACCAGCTATGACTTTCAATGATGTGGAAGATGAAGAATTGGAAGGAAGTCTCAGTTTTGAAAATGTGACCTTTACTTATCCAAATGATGAAGAACCTATCCTAAAAGATGTATCCTTCGATATCGCAGCTGGTGAAATGGTTGGGGTTGTCGGAGCAACTGGTGCAGGGAAATCAACCTTAGCTCAGTTGATTCCACGATTATTTGATCCTCAGCAAGGTTCGATCAAGATTGGTGGAAAGGACATTCGGACAGTTAGTGAAGGGACGCTTCGTAAGACAGTTTCTATCGTCCTACAAAGAGCCATTCTCTTTAGTGGAACCATCGCAGATAATCTCAGACAAGGTAAGGGAGATGCGACAGTTTCAGAAATGGAACGCGCAGCTCGTATCGCCCAGGCCAGTGAATTTATTAGTCGTATGGACTTAGCCTTTGAAAGTCCGGTTGAGGAACGTGGGACTAACTTTTCTGGTGGACAAAAACAAAGAATGTCTATTGCGCGTGGGATTGTCAGCAATCCTCGTATCTTGATTTTTGATGATTCAACCTCTGCCCTTGATGCCAAATCGGAACGTTTGGTTCAAGAAGCCCTCAACAAGGATTTGAAGGGGACGACTACGATTATCATCGCACAAAAGATTAGCTCTGTTGTGCATGCTGATAAAATTTTAGTGCTTGACCAAGGTCGCTTGATTGGTCAAGGCAAACACGCTGACTTGGTTGCAACAAACCCAGTTTATCGTGAAATTTACGAGACGCAAAAAGGAAAGGAGGAGTAGGATGAAGACATTTGAATTCTTTTGGAACTATTTTAAAGTTTATAAGATATCCTTTGTCGTTGTTATTGCTATGATTATCATTGCAACGGTAGCCCAAGCTCTCTTTCCAGTATTTGCAGGTCAAACAGTCACAGAACTGGCTAATTTGGTTATAGCTTATCAAAATGGAAATCCTAATATGGTTTGGCAAAGTCTATTAGGACTCTTGATTAATCTTGCTTATATTTTGATTGTGCTCGTGGTGTCGAGTCTTATCTATATGGTTTTGATGAGCCGTATTATTGCCGAATCGACAAATGAGATGCGTAAGGGCCTTTTTGGCAAGCTTTCTCGCTTGACTGTATCCTTCTTTGACCGCCATCAAGACGGAGATATTCTGTCACGTTTCACCAGTGATTTGGATAACATCCTACAAGCTTTCAATGAAAGTCTGGTGTCTGTTATGACCAATATTGCGCTTTATATTGGTTTGTTGATTGTCATGTTCGCAAAAAATGTGACCTTGGCTTTGATTACGATTGCTAGCACTCCGATAGCTGTCATCATGTTGATTGTCATTTTGAAATTGGCAAGAAAATATACCAATCTCCAACAGAAAGAAGTTGGGAAGCTCAATGCTTATATGGATGAGAGTATTTCGGGTCAGAAAGCCGTTATTGTTCAAGGTATTCAAGATGATGTGATTGCAGGTTTTGTTGAGCAAAATGAACGGGTTCGAAAAGCAACCTTTAAGGGAAGACTGTTTTCAGGAATTCTCTTTCCTGTCATGAACGGAATGAGCTTGGTCAATACAGCTATTGTTATTTTTGTCGGTTCAGCTGTCTTACTGAATGATCAGAATATCGAGACAGCAACTGCTCTGGGTTTAATTGTCATGTTTACTCAGTTTTCGCAACAGTATTACCAGCCCATTATCCAATTAGCGGCGAGCTGGGGAAGTTTGCAACTGGCCTTTACAGGTGCAGACCGTATCCAAGAAATGTTTGATGCCGAAGAAGAAATTCGTCCTAAAGATGCTCCAGTCTTTAACGAATTAAAAGATGGTGTGGAGATTCGTAACGTAGACTTCTCCTATCTCCCAGGGAAACCGATTCTGAAAGATGTTAGCATTTCAGCTCCAAAAGGAAAAATGATTGCGGTTGTTGGTCCCACAGGTTCAGGGAAAACAACCATCATGAACTTAATCAATCGTTTTTATGATGTGGATGCAGGTAGTATCAGCTTTGATGGAACAGATATTCGCGAGTTTGATTTAGACAGTTTGCGAAGTAAGGTAGGAATTGTCCTACAGGATTCAGTTTTATTTAGTGGAACCATCCGAGACAATATTCGTTTTGGTGTACCAGATGCCAGTCAGGAGATGGTTGAAGCAGCTGCTAAGGCTACGCATATCCATGACTACATCGAAAGCCTGCCAGATAAGTATGATACTTTGATTAATGATGATCAGAGCGTATTCTCAACTGGCCAAAAACAGTTGATTTCCATCGCTCGTACCTTGATGACAGATCCCCAGGTCTTAATCTTGGATGAGGCAACATCAAACGTGGATACTGTAACGGAAAGTAAGATTCAAAATGCCATGGAAGCTATTGTGGCAGGAAGAACTAGTTTTGTGATTGCCCATCGCTTGAAAACTATTCTCAATGCAGATCAGATTATTGTCCTTAAGGATGGTGAAGTTATTGAGCAAGGAAACCATCACGAATTACTCAAGCTTGGAGGCTTTTACTCCGAACTGTACCATAATCAATTTGTCTTTGAATAATACTCTTCGAAAATCAAATTCAAACCACGTCAGCGTCCCCTTGTCGTATATGTGTTACTGACTTCGTCAGTTCTATCCACAACCTCAAAACTGTGTTTTGAGCAACCTGCGGCTAGCTTCCTAGTTTGCTCTTTGATTTTCATTGAGTATAAGCAAAAAAGTTGTCCTAGTTTGGGGTAGCTTTTTCTGATAAAAAAAATTTATCACGGACTTAAAAAATACATATTAGACAGGAGTGGGGAAGGATGATAAGATAAGATTATCAATAGAAGATGAAAGGAAATCAGTAATGGCAAGAACAGTTGTTGGAGTTGCAGCAAATCTATGTCCCGTGGACGCAGAAGGTAAAAATATTCATTCATCAGTCTCTTGTAAATTTGCTGAGAGTATTCGTCAGGTTGGCGGACTTCCTTTGGTCATTCCGGTTGGTGATGAGTCGGTGGTCCATGACTATGTAGAAATGATTGATAAGCTCATCTTGACTGGGGGACAAAATGTTCACCCTCAGTTTTATGGTGAGGAAAAAACGATTGATAGTGATGATTATAACCTAGCTCGTGATGAGTTTGAGCTCGCTCTTCTACAAGAAGCCTTGCGTCAGAATAAGCCAATCTTAGCCATTTGCCGTGGGGTTCAGCTTGTCAATGTTGCCTTTGGTGGTACACTCAATCAGGAGATTGAAGGTCATTGGCAAGGTCTACCCTTTGGGACTTCACATTCCATTGAGACAGTTGATGGAAGTGTTGTGTCAAAATTGTTTGGTAAAGAAAGTCAAGTAAACTCAGTGCACCGTCAGAGCATTAAAGACTTGGCACCAAATTTCCGTGTGACGGCTGTAGATCCACGTGACCAAACTGTTGAAGCAATTGAATCCATTGATGAACACCGTATTATTGGTCTCCAGTGGCATCCAGAATTTTTGGTCAATGAAGAAGATGGCAACTTAGAATTATTTGAGTATTTATTGAATGAATTATAACGACTAGAAACCTAGTCGTTTTTTTGTTTTGCTTCTTCAAATTTTAATATTGTAACATTTTTTACGCAAACGTTTGAATTATGATAAAATTTGGAAAAATTCAGTATAAAAACTTGAAAAAATCCAAGGTAAGCGTTATGATAGAAAAGAAGAAATTTTGGAGGAATACTATGTCACATATTAAATTTGATTATTCAAAAGTATTAGACAAATTTGTTGCACCACATGAAGTGGAATACATGCAAGCACAAGTTACAGCAGCAGACGAATTGATCCGTAAAGGAACTGGTGCTGGTAGCGACTTCTTGGGTTGGTTGGACCTTCCTGAAAACTATGACCGCGAAGAATTTGACCGCATCTTGAAAGCTGCTGAACAAATCAAAGCAGACAGCGATGTTTTGGTCGTTATCGGTATTGGTGGATCATACCTTGGAGCGAAAGCTGCCATTGACTTCTTGAACCACCACTTTGCAAACTTGCAAACAAAAGAAGAGCGCAAAGCTCCACAAATCCTTTATGCTGGAAACTCAATCTCATCTACTTACCTTGCTGACTTGGTAGAGTATGTTTCAGATAAAGACTTCTCAGTGAACGTGATTTCTAAATCAGGTACAACAACTGAGCCAGCCATCGCTTTCCGTGTCTTCAAAGAACTTTTGGTTAAGAAATACGGACAAGAAGAAGCTAACAAACGTATCTACGCAACAACTGACCGCCAAAAAGGTGCTGTTAAGGTTGAAGCAGATGCTAACGGTTGGGAAACATTTGTGGTTCCAGATGATATCGGTGGACGCTTCTCAGTATTGACAGCAGTTGGATTGCTTCCAATCGCTGCGTCAGGTGCAGACATCAAAGCCCTTATGGAAGGTGCTAACGCAGCTCGTAAAGACTACACTTCAGATAAAATCTCTGAAAACGAAGCTTACCAATATGCAGCTGTTCGTAACATCCTTTACCGTAAAGGTTATGCAACTGAAATCTTGGTAAACTACGAGCCATCACTTCAATACTTCTCAGAATGGTGGAAACAATTGGCTGGTGAGTCAGAAGGGAAAGACCAAAAAGGGATTTACCCAACTTCAGCTAACTTCTCAACAGACTTGCACTCATTGGGTCAATTTATCCAAGAAGGAACTCGTATCATGTTTGAAACAGTTGTCCGTGTTGACAAACCACGTAAGAATGTGATCATCCCTACTTTGGAAGAAGACCTTGACGGACTTGGTTACCTTCAAGGAAAAGATGTTGACTTTGTAAACAAAAAAGCGACTGACGGTGTTCTTCTTGCCCACACTGACGGTGACGTACCAAACATGTACGTGACTCTTCCTGAGCAAGATGCCTTCACTCTTGGTTACACAATCTACTTCTTCGAATTGGCCATCGCCCTTTCAGGTTACTTGAATGCCATCAACCCATTTGACCAACCAGGTGTTGAAGCATACAAACGCAACATGTTTGCCCTTCTTGGTAAACCAGGATTTGAAGAATTGAGCAAAGAACTTAACGCTCGCCTATAATAGAATAAAAAAGAGTGGTTTTACCACTCTTTTTGCTTTTTCTTGAAAAGAGAAATTGGACTCTGGCAAGACTTGTGATATAATATAGAGAGCAAAAAGGCAGACGCCTAGAGACTTTATAGGAGAAGATATGTCAAAAGATATTCGTGTGCGTTATGCACCAAGTCCAACTGGACTATTACACATCGGTAATGCCCGTACAGCATTGTTTAACTATTTGTATGCACGCCACCATGGTGGAACTTTTATCATCCGTATCGAAGATACTGACCGCAAACGTCATGTCGAAGACGGAGAACGTTCACAGCTTGAAAACCTTCGTTGGTTAGGCATGGACTGGGATGAAAGTCCAGAGACTCATGAAAACTACCGCCAGTCTGAGCGTTTGGAACTCTATCAAAAATATATCGACCAACTCTTAGCTGAAGGAAAAGCCTACAAATCTTATGTTACAGAAGAAGAATTGGCAGCAGAACGTGAACGCCAAGAAGCCACTGGTGAAACACCTCGCTACATTAACGAATACCTTGGTATGAGCGAAGAAGAAAAAGCAGCTTATGTTGCAGAACGTGAAGCGGCAGGCATCGTCCCAACTGTTCGTTTGGCTGTCAATGAGTCAGGTATCTACAAGTGGCATGATATGGTTAAAGGTGATATCGAATTTGAAGGTGGCAATATCGGTGGTGACTGGGTCATCCAGAAGAAAGATGGCTACCCAACTTACAACTTTGCCGTTGCCATCGATGACCACGATATGCAAATCTCTCATGTTATCCGTGGAGATGACCACATTGCCAATACCCCAAAACAGCTCATGGTCTATGAAGCTCTTGGTTGGGAAGCGCCAGAGTTTGGGCACATGACCTTGATCATCAACTCTGAAACAGGTAAGAAGTTGTCTAAACGGGACACCAATACCCTTCAATTTATCGAAGATTACCGCAAGAAAGGTTACCTTCCAGAAGCAGTCTTTAACTTCATCGCCCTTCTTGGCTGGAATCCTGGAGGAGAAGATGAAATCTTCTCTCGTCAAGAACTCATTAACCTCTTTGATGAAAACCGTCTCAGCAAGTCTCCAGCAGCTTTCGACCAAAAGAAAATGGACTGGATGAGCAATGAGTATATCAAGAATGCGGATCTTGCGACTATCTTTGAAATGGCCAAACCATTCCTCGAAGAAGCAGGTCGTTTGACAGACAAGGCTGAGAAATTGGTGGAACTCTACAAACCACAAATGAAGTCAGTGGACGAAATCGTTCCGTTGACAGACCTTTTCTTCTCAGACTTCCCAGAATTGACAGAAGCTGAGCGAGAAGTCATGGCTGGTGAAACAGTACCAACAGTATTGGAAGCCTTCAAAGCGAAATTGGAAGCCATGTCAGACGATGAGTTTGTGGCAGAAAATATCTTCCCACAAATCAAAGCGGTTCAAAAAGAAACTGGGATCAAAGGGAAGAATCTCTTTATGCCAATCCGTATTGCCGTTTCAGGTGAAATGCATGGTCCTGAATTGCCAGATACCATCTACTTGCTTGGACGTGAAAAATCCATCCAACACATCGAAAAAATGTTGGCAGAAATTGCGAAATAGCATACAAAAAGAGCTCAAATATTGAGTTCTTTTTATATGTATACTTGTTTGAAAATGCAAAGATTTTAGTGTATAATATGAATTGACAGGGCAAGGAAATAAGTTGGTGAGATGGTATTTTTACAACTAGACTCGGCTTAGTCTAACATTATTCCTAATGTTGGTCAGTCTACTTATTTTTTCTTTGCGTTTTGCTGGATGAGAGGATAGGCTCTTCCGTCCATGCAGTTACCATCCATTATAAGAACTTTGTTTTCGATCATGAGAGTTACTCTAGAAAGATTTTGGTCGAATTTGGTCAACTTATAGGGTGTTTTTCTACTCTTTCTTCTCCAAATACAGAAAGAAATCGACCTTGCTCTGTTACCTTGCATTAAGCAAGGTTTTTTTGAGGAAAAGCGCTAGGAAATTTACGATTTCGTTTTGGAGTGGTATAATATTAACTATCCTGATGAATAGAGGAACTCAAATGAAAGAATTTAATAAATCAATCAAATTAGAGCATGTGGCTTATGATATTCGTGGTCCAGTTTTGGAAGAAGCCATGCGTATGCGTGCAAATGGAGAAAAAATTCTCCGTTTGAATACAGGAAACCCAGCTGAGTTTGGTTTTACAGCACCAGATGAGGTGATTCATGACTTAATTATGAATGCACGTGATAGCGAAGGTTATTCAGATTCGAAAGGAATCTTTTCAGCTCGTAAAGCGATTATGCAATATTGCCAACTGAAAAACTTTCCAAATGTGGGTATCGATGACATCTACCTTGGAAATGGGGTTAGTGAGCTAATCGTTATGTCTATGCAAGGGCTTTTGGATAACGGCGATGAAGTCTTGGTTCCTATGCCTGACTATCCTCTTTGGACTGCTGCAGTTAGCTTGGCTGGAGGAAATGCCGTTCACTACGTCTGTGATGAAGAAGCGGAATGGTATCCAGACCTAGATGACATTAAGTCTAAGATTAGTTCAAATACTAAGGCTATTGTTTTGATCAATCCAAATAATCCAACTGGGGCTCTTTACCCTAAAGAACTCTTGCTAGATATCATTGAGATTGCTCGTCAAAACGACTTGATTATTTTTGCGGATGAAATTTACGACCGTATGGTTATGGATGGCAATGTTCACACACCAGTCGCAAGTTTGGCTCCAGACCTTTTCTGTGTCAGCATGAATGGTCTGTCTAAATCTCACCGTATCGCTGGTTTCCGTGTTGGTTGGATGGTCTTGTCTGGACCTAAACACCATGTAAAGGGCTACATTGAAGGTCTCAACATGCTCTCAAACATGCGACTTTGTTCGAATGTGCTTGCTCAACAGGTTGTTCAAACGTCACTAGGTGGTCACCAGTCAGTGGATGAGTTGCTTCTTCCTGGTGGTCGTATCTATGAACAAAGAAACTTTATTTATAATGCCATTCAAGATATCCCTGGTTTGTCTGCTGTTAAACCAAAAGCAGGTCTTTATATATTCCCGAAGATTGACCGCAATATGTATCGTATCGACGATGATGAACAATTTGTCCTTAATTTCTTGAAGCAAGAAAAAGTGCTTTTGGTACATGGACGTGGCTTTAACTGGAAAGAACCAGATCACTTCCGTATCGTTTATCTACCACGTGTCGATGAGTTAGCCCAAATACAGGAAAAGATGACTCGCTTCTTGAAGCAGTATCGTAGATAAGGCTTTCATAGCAAAAAAGCTGGAAACATTTGTCAGAGCTATTGACAAATAAGTAAGAATCAGATAGAATAGTAAAGTATGTTTAGTAACTGATCACTTTATAGCCGGCTAAACGAATACAAAATCTATGAGGAGGTATTCATCGTGAAACGTACTTATCAACCAAGTAAACTTCGTCGTGCGCGCAAACACGGATTCCGTAACCGTATGTCAACTAAAAACGGTCGTCGCGTATTGGCAGCTCGTCGTCGTAAAGGACGCAAAGTTTTGGCTGCATAATCCAAACAAATGAAACAAAGAAGTCAGTAGGAACTCGAGCCTACTGATTTTTCTTTTATTTAAAAAGATTGTTTTCTAAAGTTATTGATTGAGAATAAACATTTTAGAAGACGTCTTGAAAAAATCACATATAGAAAAAGCTCAAGATCAGAAGATAATTTCTCTGATTTTGAGCTTTTCTTTATTCTTTCAAATGATAAGAGTAGCTAGCAACGACGACATCTTCGTGCCATCTGAGAGCATATTTTAATTTAAGGCTCATTTGATTGTGGAGGGTATTTTGCCAAGGTTTGTTAGGGATAAATTGGGGTACAAGAACTGTAACCGTGTAGTTCTTTTTCTTGGCTTCTTGTGAAATCTTTCGAACATATCGAACTGTAGGTGTGATAATATCGCGATAGCTGGTATTAATGTTTTTAAGAGTAATATTTGGGAAGTAGTCGGCAAATTCTTGGAGGATTTCTTGGTCTTTTTTCTCAGTTTCCTTGGTGGAAATGTGCATAGCCAAAACTTCGTCTCCGATGCTTTGAGCGTAGTTAATCGCTCCGACGCTGACTCGAGTAACATTTCCTACTAAGACAAGTACGACATTGCCATCGTAAGTTTTCTTTTGAATTCCTTCATAAAGTCGAAGTTGTTTCGCCACTTTTTGGTAGTGACTGTGGATGGACAAAAAGAGGAAGGTTAAGACTAGGATAATTGGGAAGAAGGGCCAGATATCTCCAAGTCTGAAGAAGAGTAGGATAAGAACGATAACGTAACAAATGATAGCACCGAGGATGTTAGCAATGGCAGATTTTAAGAAATGAGAGCCTTTTTCTTTTTTCCAGTGGCGAATCATACCTGTTTGAGAAAGTGCAAAGGGGACGAAAACTCCGATAGTATAAAGAGGGATCAAGCGTTCTGTATTTCCGTTGAAAATGAGCAGAAGGATTATGGCACCAAAAGCTAAGGTTAAAATACCGTTTGAGTAACCAAGGCGGTCTCCCTTTTCCATAAAGAGATGGGGCATGTACTTGTTCTTAGCCATATTGTAAGCCAACATTGGAAAGGCAGAAAAACCAGTATTTGCAGCAACGGCTAGGATTAGGGCAGTTGAGAATTGGAAGAGATAATAAACAATCTGACCGAGAGCTGAATCTCCTAAAATCCCTTTAGCCATTTGTGAGAGGATTGTTTCTCCGTGTTGAGGTGTAATCCCCATCCAGTAGTTTAAGAAGGTAATCCCTGCAAATAGAAATCCAAGAATTAGAGACATGATAGTAAGCGTCTGGGCTGCGTTTTTCTCTTTTGGAGTCTTGAAAAATGGGACAGCATTTGAGATGGCTTCAACCCCTGTTAGTGAAGCTGAACCGCTGGTGAATGCTCTTAAGATTAGGACAATTGACAGACTTGGGATAGTTTGACCAATTGCAGAAGTTGCATGATAACTGAGAGAACCTGTCAATAGTTGGAAGATACCAAACAATAAGAGGAAGACTGTACTAAAGATAAAGAGATAAACTGGGATCATCAGAGAACTGGCAGATTCCTTCAAACCTCTTAGATTTAAAAGCATGAGCAAACATACTAGAAAAATGGAGATGTGGAGGTTGTAAGGATGGAGGGCGGGAAGTGCAGCAGTGATAGCGTCAGCTCCTGCAGCCACGGATACGGCTACTGTTAACATATAGTCAACAAGCAGGCTTCCTCCAGCAATCAAACCTAGCTCAGGAGATAGATTTTCTCGAGTTACCATATAGGCTCCCCCGCCTTGAGGGTAGGCATGGATGATTTGTCGATAAGATATCGTCAGGCTAGCTAATAGTAAGAGGACAAAGATGCCAATAGGGAGACTCCACCAGATAGCAAGCGGAGAAAGACTAGCCAATACGAGGACGACCTGCTCAGGCCCGTACGCAATAGATGATAGAGCATCGCTTGATAGCATTGCGAGTGCCTGCGTTTTTCCAAGTAGTCCTCCCTCGCCTTCAGTTAAGGACTTAAGGGGACGACCAATAAAGGTATATTTTAGTTTTGTAAACATTTTCTTTCCTTTTCTTAAAAATTCAACAAGAGTTATTATACTGCTATGAAAAAAAGTCGTCAAGAAAAAATGAATGATTTCAAAATATTTTTTCCTATAAGGATGAGACTAGTTTTTTGGTATAATAGAAGGTAGAAAAAACGAGGAAATATAAATGATTTTTGATACTCATACCCACTTGAATGTGGAAGAATTTTTGGGACGCGAAGAAGAAGAACTTGCCTTAGCGGCTGAAATGGGTGTAACTCGGATGAATATTGTTGGTTTTGACAAACCGACTATTGAGCGTGCTCTTGAACTAGTGGACAAGTATGACCAACTCTATGCGACGATTGGCTGGCATCCAACGGAAGCAGGAACATATACAGAGGATGTTGAGAATTACTTGCTAGAAAAACTAAAACATCCAAAAGTTGTTGCCTTGGGCGAGATTGGTTTGGACTACCACTGGATGACGGCATCTAAGGAAGTTCAAGAAAAGGTTTTTCGTCGTCAGATTCAGCTCTCTAAGGAACTGGACTTACCTTTTGTAGTTCACACCCGTGATGCGCTAGAAGACACCTATGAGATTATCAAGAGTGAAGGAGTTGGTCCACGTGGCGGCATCATGCATTCCTTCTCTGGTTCTCTGGAATGGGCTGAAAAGTTTGTGGAGCTTGGGATGACTATTTCCTTTTCTGGAGTGGTGACTTTCAAGAAGGCGACAGATATTCAGGAAGCAGCCAAGGAGTTACCTTTGGATAAGATTTTGGTAGAGACAGATGCACCTTATTTAGCCCCAGTTCCCAAGCGTGGACGTGAGAATAAGACAGCTTACACGCGCTATGTAGTAGACTTTATTGCAGACTTGCGTGGTATGACGACAGAAGAATTGGCAGCAGTGACAAGTGCCAATGCAGAACGAATCTTTGGATTGGAAAGTAAATCATGAAAGAGAAAATTACCCAAGTCATCGTGGTAGAAGGACGTGACGATACGGCTAATTTAAAACGCTACTTTGATGTGGAGACTTATGAGACTCGTGGATCTGCGATCAATGAACAAGATCTTGAACGAATCCAACGTTTACATGAACGTCATGGGGTGATTGTCTTTACAGATCCTGATTTTAATGGGGAGCGAATCCGTCGTATGATTATGACGACCATTCCGACAGTGCAACACGCCTTTCTCAAACGAGACGAGGCAGCGCCTAAGTCTAAGACCAAGGGACGTTCACTGGGAATCGAACATGCCAACTACGAAGACTTGAGAACAGCGCTAGAACAAGTAACTGAACAGTTTGGAGTAGAAAGCGACTTTGATATTAGCCGTAGTGACTTGATTCGCCTTGGTTTTCTAGCCGGAGCAGATAGCCGAAAACGCAGAGAATATCTAGGAGAAAGTCTTCGTATCGGTTATTCCAATGGGAAACAACTCCTTAAACGTTTAGAGTTATTTGGGATAAGTCTAGCTGAAGTTGAAGATGTTATGAAATCATACGAGAATTGAGAAACTCCCCCAAAATGTGGAGGGAATATGATACAATAGAAGTAATCATATACGGTTTAATCAGGCTTGGTAGCAAGCATTAGAAAAGTGACTCCATAGAAATTGTGCTAAGTGGAGATGATGAGGAAAAGTTATGGGAATCTTTGATTTTTTAAAAAAGATAGAAGCAACAAAAACAACTGAATCCAATAAGGAAGCAGAAGGGGCGAAAGGCAATGCTTGCGTGGGTGTTCTAGATTTGTTCCCGATGAAGGAAACGAATCAATTATTGATTGTTGGGAGTTTAGAAGGTAGTCTCAAGGTTGGGGATCAGTTGCAGTTTTGCAATCCCGACCAAGGAATGGAGGCTCTTGGTACTGTAGAAGTCAAAAAACTCAGCAGTCAAAACAAAGATACAGATAGTCTAACTGATGAAGTTCTTGCCCATCTAGTGGTTGATAGGATTCCTTCTTTGGATAAACTGAAAAAAGGAAGTGTGCTCTTTAGTTCAGGTATTGAGGAAGAGCAAAAATTATCTAGCTATTCAGATGCTCTTTATCGTGCTTTTGTAGCCATCCAAGAGGGCCAGTTAACAAATGAAGACTATTTGGCAGCTACCCTTGATGACAGCGTAGAGATTTTACATCTCTTTTTATGGAAATGCCGTCAAAATCAGGAAACTGAAAGTGAAGAAAGCTATCAATCCAACACTCGCAAGTTGGAACGTCTAGCGGAAATCGTCAAGGACAAGTTATTAGCAGCAGATTCAATTTATGCTGTTTATTCGGAAAAAACAGGAGAACCCTATCTTTTCTCAACGACCTATGACAGAGGAGAAGAAGGGTATCTCTGCACTGATCCCATGATCATGCTTTTGACACCATCTTGGTATCGCCAATTCAAGGAAACCATTGACAGCCGACCAAATTCAGTCGTAAAACTAATTGAAAATACAGAAGATAAAAAAGGGATTGAAAATTTCCTAGGGACAGCCTTTTATTTAAACGGTGCTTTAGGTGCTTTCTTTAATAGTAAGGAAGTAAGTATCAGTGCTTCAGCCTTAGTCCAAAAACCAGATTTTTCTGATTTACCAGAAATACAAGTGCCTGTCATGAATCCCGATCTGGTAAGGTGGATGCTCTTGATGGGGCAGATGGACCAACCGACTACAGAAGAGCAAGAACTAGTTTATGGACTTTACTACAAGTTCTTCTCTATGGCTATGCCTAAAGCAAAATTCTTGCTTCCATTAGATGCAGCATCAGGATTCCCAGAGGGTGGTCAGGAAGCAAATTCCTTTGTTTTGGAAAAAGACGCTAACTTTAATATTCCCGTTAGAGAAGGAAAAGATGGACGAAATTCCGTCCCAGTCTTTACCGATTGGAAACGTCTGAGAATGGTCTTTGATGAAAAGTGGAATGGCATGATTGAAGAAGCTGGAGGCATGATTGAAGGCTTTGATTATGCCATAAACCCAACGGAATACTATGAAGCGGGTGCCTATGTTAGCCTAACAGCTTTTAGAGACATGCAAAAGCTTAGTGAGGAACAAGAAGGAAGAGCTCGAGATTAGAAAGTTCTTTAATATTAGAAAAGAGAATAAATGAGAATTGCAGATTATAGCGTGACCAAGGCAGTGCTGGAGCGTCACGGTTTTACCTTTAAAAAATCCTTCGGGCAAAATTTCTTGACTGATACCAATATCCTTCAAAAAATCGTGGATACGGCTGAGATTGATGATCAGGTCAATGTTATCGAAATCGGGCCAGGGATAGGTGCTTTGACGGAATTTTTGGCTGAGCGTGCGGCTGAAGTTATGGCCTTTGAGATTGATAACCGCTTGGTACCAATTCTAGCAGATACCCTGCGTGATTTTGACAATGTGACCGTAGTCAACGAGGACATTCTAAAAGTCGATCTACCGCAACATATCCAGAATTTTAAAAACCCTGACCTGCCTATTAAGGTAGTAGCCAACTTGCCTTACTATATCACGACGCCTATTCTCATGCACTTGATCGAGAGTGGCATTTCTTTTAGTGAGTTTGTGGTCATGATGCAAAAAGAAGTGGCAGATCGTATCTCTGCTAAGCCAAATACTAAGGCTTACGGTAGCTTGTCAATTGCAGTTCAGTATTATATGACGGCCAAGGTTGCCTTTATCGTGCCTCGTACAGTATTTGTGCCAGCGCCCAACGTGGACTCAGCTATCCTGAAAATGGTGCGCCGTCCAGAACCAGCTGTAGCAGTTGAAGACGAGAACTTCTTCTTTAAAGTCTCCAAGGCTAGTTTTACTCATCGTCGCAAGACCTTGTGGAACAACTTGACAGGTTACTTTGGGAAGTCTGAAGAAGTCAAGGATAAATTGACCAAGGCTTTGGACCAAGCAGGCTTGTCACCATCTGTACGTGGTGAAGCTCTCAGCTTGGCAGAATTTGCCAGTTTAGCAGATGCGCTTAAAGGACAAGGACTCTAAGATGCAGGGACAAATCATTAAAGCTTTGGCGGGTTTCTACTATGTGGAGAGTGATGGCCAGGTTTATCAAACACGCGCGCGTGGAAATTTTCGTAAAAAAGGCCACACACCCTATGTTGGGGATTGGGTAGATTTTTCTGCGGAGGAAAATTCCGAAGGTTATATCCTCAAAATTCACGAACGAAAAAATAGTCTGGTTCGTCCACCCATTGTCAATATTGACCAAGCCGTTGTCATTATGTCCGTTAAAGAACCTGACTTTAATAGCAATTTGCTGGATCGCTTCTTGGTTCTTTTAGAGCATAAGGGCATTCATCCTATCGTCTATATTTCCAAGATGGACTTACTGGAAGATGGGGGAGAACTGGATTTTTACAAGCAGACCTATGGTGCTATTGGTTACGACTTTGTGACTAGTAAAGAGGAGCTACTACCCTTGTTGACAGAAAAAGTGACAGTCTTTATGGGGCAGACAGGTGTCGGGAAGTCAACCCTCCTTAATAAAATTGCTCCTGACCTCAATCTAGAGACGGGAGAAATCTCTGATAGTCTAGGACGCGGTCGTCATACCACTCGAGCTGTTAGTTTTTACAACCTCAATGGAGGCAAAATCGCAGATACACCAGGATTTTCATCTCTGGATTATGAAGTGTCAACAGCAGAGGACCTTAATCAGGCCTTTCCAGAGATTGCTAGAGTCAGTCGCGACTGTAAGTTCCGCACTTGTACGCATACCCATGAGCCATCTTGTGCAGTGAAACCAGCAGTAGAAGAGGGCATCATTGCAAACTTCCGTTTCGACAACTATCTGCAATTCCTCAGTGAGATTGAAAATCGCAGAGAAACCTATAAAAAAGTCAGCAAAAAAATTCCAAAATAAGGAGAAACCTATGTCTCAATACAAGATTGCTCCGTCAATTCTGGCAGCAGATTATGCCAACTTTGAACGTGAAATTAAACGCCTTGAAGCAACTGGGGCAGAATACGCCCATATCGATATCATGGATGGTCACTTTGTACCTCAGATCAGCTTTGGTGCAGGTGTAGTCGAAAGTCTTCGACCTCATAGTAAGATGGTCTTTGACTGCCACTTGATGGTCTCTAACCCAGAACATCATTTAGAGGATTTTGCGCGTGCAGGAGCTGACATCATTAGCATCCATGTTGAAGCGACACCTCATATTCATGGTGCTCTTCAAAAGATTCGTTCTCTAGGTGTCAAACCATCGGTTGTTATCAATCCTGGAACGCCTGTTGAAGCTATCAAGCACGTGCTTCACTTAGTTGATCAAGTCTTGGTCATGACGGTTAACCCTGGATTTGGTGGACAAGCCTTTTTGCCAGAAACCATGGATAAGATTCGTGAGTTGGTGGCCCTTCGTGAGGAAAAAGATTTGAACTTTGAGATCGAAGTGGATGGTGGGATTGATGATAAAACCATTGCTCAATCCAAAGAAGCTGGTGCAACAGTTTTTGTAGCAGGATCCTATGTCTTTAAGGGAGATGTCAATGAACGAGTGCAAGCTCTCAGAAAAGAACTGGACTAGAGTTGCAGTTTTTGCTGGTGGAGACCGTGGTCACTATCGAACAGATTTTGATTGCTATGTCGGTGTGGATCGAGGCTCGCTCTGGGTTTTAGAGGAAAAACTTCCTCTTGCTCTAGCAGTCGGAGATTTTGATTCTGTGACTGTAGAAGAAGGTCAGTTGATTCAAGAACGTGCCCAGCACTTTGTCCAAGCTCAGCCAGAGAAGGATGATACCGATTTGGAACTAGCACTGTTAACGATTTTTGAAAAAAATCCTCAGGCTCAGGTGACCATTTTTGGTGCCCTAGGTGGTCGTATTGATCATATGCTGGCCAATGTCTTTCTACCCAGCAATCCCAAATTGGCACCCTATATGCGCCAAATAGAGATTGAGGATGGGCAAAACTTGATTAGCTATTGCCCAGAAGGGACCAGTCAACTAGAGCCACGTTCGGACTACGATTATCTGGCCTTTATGCCGGTTCGGGATAGTCAGTTGACTATTATCGGAGCCAAGTATGAATTGACTGAGGCGAATTTTTTCTTTAAGAAAGTTTACGCTTCTAACGAATATATAGATAGGGAAGTTTCGGTGACTTGCCCAGATGGCTATGTGGTTATACTGCATAGTAAGGACAGGAGATAGGATGGAGATTATATTACTACTGTTACTAATTGCTAACCTAGCCGGCCTCTTTCTTATTTGGCAGAGGCAGGAAAAGCAGGAGAAATACCTGACCAAAAATTTAGAAGACCAGGCAGATAACCTTTCAGACCAGTTAGATTATCGATTTGAACAAGCGCGACAAGCAAGCCAGCTGGACCAAAAAAATCTAGAAGTGGCTGTTAGCGATCGTTTGCAGGAGGTGCGAATCGAATTGCACCAAGGTCTGACTCAGGTTCGACAGGAGATGAATGAAAACCTCCTCCAAACCAGAGATAAGACCGACCAACGACTACAGGCCTTGCAGGAATCAAATGAGCAACGTTTAGAGCAGATGCGCCAAACGGTCGAGGAAAAGTTAGAAAAGACCTTGCAGACACGCTTGCAAGCGTCTTTCGAGACAGTTTCAAAACAACTGGAATCTGTCAATCGCGGCCTTGGAGAAATGCAGACGGTTGCCCGTGATGTCGGCGCTCTTAATAAGGTCTTATCTGGTACAAAAACTCGAGGAATTTTAGGAGAATTACAACTGGGGCAGATTATCGAAGATATCATGACACCTGCTCAGTATGAACGAGAATTTGCAACGGTTGAAAATTCGAGTGAGCGAGTCGAGTACGCCATCAAGTTGCCTGGACAAGGCGACCAAGAATATGTCTATCTACCGATTGATTCTAAGTTTCCACTGGCAGATTATTACCGTCTGGAAGAATCCTATGAAGCAGGTGACAAGGACGAGATTGAGCGCTGTCGTAAGTCTCTCCTAGCAAGCGTCAAGCGTTTTGCTAAGGATATTAAGAGTAAGTACCTGGCGCCACCTCGGACAACCAATTTTGGAGTCTTGTTTGTTCCGACAGAAGGTCTTTACTCAGAAATCGTTAGAAATCCTATTTTCTTTGATGGCTTGAGACGGGAAGAGCAGATTATCGTTGCGGGACCAAGTACCTTGTCAGCCCTTCTTAACTCCCTATCGGTCGGCTTCAAGACTCTGAATATCCAAAAGAGTGCTGACCATATTAGCCAAACTCTAGCCAACGTCAAAACCGAATTTGGCAAGTTTGGTGGCATTCTGGTTAAAGCGCAAAAACACCTCCAACATGCCACTGGTAATATTGATGAATTGTTAAACCGACGTACTTCAGCTATCGAGCGAACTCTCCGACATATTGAATTGTCAGAAGGTGAGCCTATGCTTGATTTGCTCCAGTTCCAAGAAGATGAGGAAGAATATGAAGATTAGTCACATGAAAAAAGATGAACTGTTCGAAGGCTTTTACCTGATCAAATCAGCCGATCTGAGACAGACGCGTGCTGGGAAAAATTACCTAGCTTTCACCTTCCAAGATGATAGCGGGGAAATCGAAGGAAAGCTCTGGGATGCCCAACCTCATAACGTTGAGGCCTTTACTGCAGGAAAAGTTGTCCACATGCAAGGACGTCGTGAAGTTTACAACAACACTCCACAGGTAAATCAAATCACCCTTCGCTTACCTCAGCCTGGCGAACCCAATGACCCAGCAGACTTCAAGGTCAAATCACCAGTGGATGTTAAAGAAATCCGTGAGTACATGGCACAGATGATTTTCAAGATTGAAAATCCCATCTGGCAACGAATCGTTCGGGCCCTCTATACCAAATATGATAAAGAATTTTATTCTTATCCAGCTGCAAAAACCAACCACCATGCCTTTGAAACAGGGCTTGCTTATCATACAGCGACTATGGTTCGTTTAGCAGAGGCAATTGCAGATGTCTACCCACAGCTCAATAAGAGCTTGCTCTATGCGGGAATTATGCTTCATGACCTGGCTAAGGTTATTGAGTTAACAGGTCCGGACCAGACAGAGTATACAGTGAGAGGAAATCTTATCGGCCATATCGCTTTGATTGATAGCGAGATTACCAAAGCAGTTATGGAACTTGGTATCGATGACACTCGAGAAGAAGTGGTGCTTCTGCGCCATGTGATTCTCAGTCACCATGGATTACTCGAGTATGGTAGTCCAGTTCGTCCTCGTGTGATGGAAGCTGAAATTATTCATATGATTGATAATTTGGATGCGAGTATGATGATGATGTCAACAGCTCTGGCTCTTGTTGATGAGGGTGAAATGACCAATAAAGTCTTTGCAATGGACAATCGTTCCTTCTACAAGCCAAAATTAGACTAGAAACTAAAAAAATGAGCTTTATTTAGACAATAAAGTTCGTTTTTTTTGCTTTAGTGTGTTATAATGAGAAAAAGACTAATTAAAAAGAATGGTGAATAACTAATGAAATTAAGAAGAAGTGATCGGATGGTTGTTATTTCCAATTATTTGATTAACAATCCATACAAATTAACCAGTCTCAATACCTTTGCGGAAAAGTATGAATCTGCCAAATCTTCTATTTCAGAAGATATTGTCATTATTAAGCGCGCCTTTGAAGAAATTGAAATCGGCCATATTCAAACGGTGACAGGTGCTGGTGGTGGGGTTATTTTCACACCATCTATCTCTACCCTTGAGTCCAAAACAATCATCCAAGAGCTTCGCGATAAACTTTCAGAGAGTGACCGCATTCTGCCAGGTGGCTACATTTATTTGTCTGATCTCCTTAGTACTCCGGCTATTTTAAAAAATATTGGACGTATTATTGCCAAGAGTTTTATGGACCAAAAGATTGATGCTGTTATGACGGTAGCGACCAAAGGGGTTCCGCTTGCAAATGCAGTAGCAAATGTTCTCAACGTACCTTTTGTCATTGTCCGTCGTGACTTGAAAATCACAGAAGGTTCAACTGTGAGTGTTAACTATGTTTCAGGTTCTAGTGACCGTATTGAAAAAATGTTCCTTTCAAAACGTAGCCTTAAAGCAGGAAGTCGTGTCTTGATTGTTGATGACTTCTTGAAAGGCGGAGGAACGATTAACGGTATGATTAGCCTTTTAACAGAGTTTGACTCTGAGTTAGCTGGTGTAGCTGTCTTTGCTGATAATGCGCAGGAAGATCGTGAACAGCAGTTTGACTACAAATCACTCTTAAAAGTTACCAATATTGATGTGAAGAACCAACAAATTGAAGTTGAAGTTGGGAACATCTTCGAAACAGAAAAATAAGAGAGAATAAGATGCTTAAAGGTTGGAACTTTCGTCCCAGCCTTTCTTTGATAATGAATATGAAGGAGCCCTATGAAGACGCCATTTATTAAACGTGAAGACTTAGAAAAGATTGTTGAAGAGTTTCCAACTCCATTCCATCTCTACGATGAAAAAGGTATTCGCGAGAAAGCACGCGCAGTTAATGAAGCTTTCTCTTGGAATAAAGGCTTTAAAGAATACTTCGCAGTTAAGGCAACTCCAACTCCAGCTATCTTAAAAATCTTACAAGAAGAAGGATGTGGAGTGGATTGTTCTAGTTATGTAGAGCTCTTGATGAGTCATAAGCTTGGATTTACAGGGTCGGAGATGATGTTTTCATCTAACAATACACCAGACCAAGAGTACGCCTATGCCCGCGAATTAGGGGCGACTATCAACTTGGATGCCTTTGAAGATATCGCCCATTTAGAACGTGCAGCAGGCATCCCTGAGATTATCTCTTGCCGTTACAATCCTGGTGGCGTATTTGAATTAGGAACGGATATTATGGATAATCCTGGTGAAGCTAAGTTCGGGATGACTAAGGAACAGCTCTTTGAAGCCTTTGCTCTCTTGAAAGAAAAGGGAGCAAGAACTTTTGGGATTCATTCCTTCCTAGCTTCCAATACTGTTACTCATCTCTATTATCCAGAATTGGCGCGCCAGCTTTTTGAACTGGCTGTAGAAATCAAGGAAAAGTTAGGTATTTCGCTAGACTTCATCAATCTTTCTGGAGGAATCGGGGTCAACTATCGTCCGGACCAGGAGCCAAATGATATTGCTTTAATTGGTGAGGGGGTTCGTCAGGTTTATGAAGAAGTTCTTACGCCAGTAGGTCTTGGTCAAGTTAAGATTTTTACAGAACTAGGACGTTTTATGTTAGCGCCTCATGGAACTCTAGTGACTAAAGTAACCCATAAAAAGAAAACCTACCGAACTTATCTCGGAGTAGATGCATCAGCTGTCAATCTTATGAGACCGGCTATGTATGGAGCTTATCACCACATCACCAATATGATGAATCCTGACGGTCAGACGGAAGTCGTTGATGTTGTTGGCTCTCTTTGTGAAAACAACGACAAGTTTGCAGTTAATCGTGAACTACCTCAAACAGAAATTGGTGATTTGTTAGTCATTCATGATACAGGTGCGCATGGCTTCTCTATGGGCTACCAGTACAATGCCAAACTTCGTTCAGCAGAGGTCCTCTATACAGAGGACGGTAGTGCACGACTAATCCGTAGAGCAGAGCGACCTGAGGACTATTTTGCAACTCTCTATGGATTCGACTTTGACAAGGATTAGAAGAATTTTTGAAAATCATGAAAGTTGAAAGTGAAAAACAGTTTGTTTTCTAAAAAATAGACAAAATCTGTGGTTTTTCTTTTCAGGCATGATATAATAAAGCTATAAAACGGTTTCAAGGAAGGTGACGTGATGTCTGAAGAAACAATTGACTATGGACAAGTGACAGGAATGGTGCATTCGACAGAGAGTTTTGGGGCGGTAGATGGCCCTGGGATTCGTTTTATTGTCTTTTTGCAGGGCTGTCAGATGCGTTGCCAATATTGCCATAACCCTGACACGTGGGCGATGGAAACCAATAAATCTCGTGTACGAACAGTAGATGATGTTCTAGAAGAAGCGCTTCGTTATCGTGGTTTCTGGGGAGACAAGGGAGGCATCACAGTCAGTGGAGGAGAAGCTCTCTTGCAGATTGATTTCCTAATTGCTCTCTTTACAAAAGCAAAAGAAAAAGGAATCCACTGTACCTTGGATACTTGTGCCCTTCCATTCCGTAATAAGCCACGTTATTTAGAGAAATTCAACAAACTCATGGCCGTGACAGACTTGGTTCTCCTTGATATCAAGGAAATCAACGAAGCACAGCACAAGATTGTAACCAGTCAAACCAATAAAAATATCTTGGCATGTGCTCAGTACTTGTCAGATATTGGGAAACCTGTTTGGATTCGTCACGTTCTTGTGCCTGGATTGACAGACCGTGATGAAGATTTGATTGAGCTTGGTAAGTTCGTAAAAACTCTTAAAAACGTTGATAAGTTTGAAATCCTACCCTACCACACTATGGGAGAATTCAAATGGCGCGAGCTTGGCATTCCGTATTCTCTTGAAGGGGTTAAACCTCCAACGGCAGATCGTGTGAAGAATGCTAAGGAATTGATGGATACAGAAAGTTATCAAGATTACATGAAACGTGTACATGGATAAAAAGAAGCCTGATGGGAACATCGGGCTTTTCTGATATAAAAAAAGCTTAGCTAGAATGCTAAGCCTTTTATTTTTTATCTAGAATGTTGTTTTCCAGAATTGCGTTTTTTATTTTTCTTCTTAGTAGAAGTTGAGATAACTGCTGCTGATTCAGGAGTTACATCTTTACGAGCACCTGAAGTTTTGCTTGCTTTTGGTGGGTTCTTGGCATATTCTTCACGTACTTTTTTACGAAGTTTTGGACGAATGATGTAGTTGACGATGAATTGTTGAAGGATCATCATGAAACCACCGACAACCCAGTAAAGCGTAACGCTGGCTGGTGAAAAGATTGAGAACATGACAATCATCATTGGACTCATGTAAATCATCTTCTTGAGTTGTTCTCTTTGAGTCTCATCTTCAACTCCGTGTAGTGAAAGGAGCGATTGGACGTAGTAGAGAACACCTGCACAGGCGATAAGAATCCAACTTGGAGAACCAAGTGCGATTCCTAAGAAGCTAGCTTCAGCAACACCTTCTGTATTTTGAGCAGCAAAGTAGATCGCTGAGAAGAAAGGCATTTGGATGAGGAGAGGGAAACATCCTACTCCGCCAAACATGCTGATACCGTGCTCTTTTTGAGCAGCAAAGAGAGCTTGTTGG
This sequence comes from Streptococcus sp. KHUD_017, assembly GCF_054861245.1. NCBI lineage: Bacteria > Bacillati > Bacillota > Bacilli > Lactobacillales > Streptococcaceae > Streptococcus > Streptococcus sp. KHUD_017. The sequence continues at coordinate 1,638,608 of NZ_CM142175.1, read as the reverse complement.
GCTTCCAGTTTTTCTTCTTGAGTAGTTGCTTCTTTGAGACGAGTTTGATGTGGCTCAAGAACATGCTTGAGGGCGTTCATCTTTTCAGAGTGAAGCGTTGCCTTCCAAGATTGATAGATACCCAGTGGCAAAATAATCAAGCGGACGATGATGGTTACGATAATAATAGCGACCCCAAAGCCTAGCCCTTTATCAGTAGCAAAGTACTTGATGGCTTCAGCCATAGGTGCTCCGATTGTATTCCAAATAAATCCTGTTGGTTGTCCAGTTGCTTTATCAACCTGGACACAGCCTGTTAAGACTAATAGCATAGCCACTCCCATGATAGAGAGGGCGATTCGTTTAATTGATTTCACTGTTTTAATTCCTTCTTAAAAATGATACCTTTCTATTCTACTGTTTTTTTTGAAAATATACAATAGTTCTAGAGACCTAATTTGCTACTTTGAAATCTGAATAGGATGGGAAGTTGCTCAATTGAACATCTAGATAAGTTACTTTTGAGAAGGGAGTAGGTCCTTTTCGGATTTCTTGGATGAACTTAGCCATGATAGCTGAAGACTCTGCTTGGGCAAGAATTTCAACGGTTCCGTCATCGTTGTTCCGGACACGACCAGTGATTCCACCTATTTCGAGGGCAAGGGTATAGACGCCCCAGCGGAAACCAACGCCTTGAACGCGACCCTGTGCGATCATTTTGACCTTTTGCATACCAAACCTCCTTGATTGTGTTATAATACTCCTATGACTATTATAACCTCTAAAGCCAATTCTGTGGTAAAAAATGCCAAGAAATTGCATCAAAAAAAATATCGAAAATCTTCTTATTTAATTGAAGGATGGCATTTGTTTGAAGAGGCTGTTCAGGCTGGTGCAAAGATTGAGAAAATATTTGCCCTTTCAGAGTATGGTGAAAAATTAACGGACTACCCTCAGACTGTCTTTGTGGCCGAAGAAATCTTGCTTGATTTAGCAGATTCACAAACTCCTCAGGGCATTGTAGCCATTGTTCAAAAGGAAGAAGAGCAGTTGCCGGATTTGAGCCAAGGGAAATATCTTTTCTTGGAAGACGTGCAGGATCCTGGAAATGTTGGCACAATGATCCGAACGGCAGATGCGGCAGGTTTTTCGGGAGTCGTTGTTTCAAGCAAGTCAGCAGATATTTATAGCTTGAAGACTCTTCGATCCATGCAGGGCAGTCATTTTCATTTACCGATTTATCGGATGCCTATTGAAACTTTTGTTGAAGAGGCTAAAAAGGGCAATTTACCAATTCTGGCAACTACTTTGTCCCAAAACTCTAAAGATTATCGTGAGCTTGCTCAGCTAGCAGATTTCGTCTTGGTTATGGGAAATGAAGGTCAAGGCATTAGTCCATTCATGACAAATCAGGCAGATCAACTGGTTCATATTACCATGAAAGGGCAAGCGGAAAGTCTCAACGTTGCCATTGCTGCAGGAATACTCATGTTTTATTTGAGTTAAATTGTTTTATTTTTGTTATAATAAGTAAAAAGATTTCATAAGGAGAAAAAAGATATGAATCAAACAATTATTCAAGAACGTTCTGGTCTGAATCAATTTTATGCAAAAGTCTATGCTTTTGTCGGGATTGGGATTGCCTTATCTGCAATTGTTTCAGCCTTGATGTTAACAACCTTCCAAGATCTTCTTGTTCAGTTAATGATTAACGCCCGTATATGGCTAATCGTAACAGGAATTGTAGAAGTAGCTCTAGTGATTTTTGCGAGTGGTTTAGCGGTAAAGAATAGTCCAGCAACCTTTCCAATATTTCTGCTCTACTCAGCGGTTAATGGTTTTTCACTAAGCTTCATTGTTTCGCTCTATCTTCCTGGGACAGTTTTGACAGCCTTTATCTCCAGTGCAGCCCTCTTCTTTGTGATGGCTATCGTAGGAGTAGTCATTAAAAAGGATTTGAGTGGAATCGGTCGTGCTTTGATTGCAGCCTTATTTGGTCTGATACTGGCCATGGTTGTTAATATCTTCTTAAATAGTGGCCTAATGGACTACATTATTAGTATTGTTATGGTGCTTGTTTTTGCAGGTTTGATTGCTTGGGATAATCAAAAAATTCGTTATGTTTACGAAGAGTCAGATGGACAGGTAGCTACAGGCTGGGCAATTTCTTTAGCACTTAGCCTCTACCTCGACTTTATCAACCTCTTCCTTAGCTTCCTACGTATCTTTGGAAGAGACGATTAATACTTTCAGAGCTCAAATGAGCTCTTTTTTAAATTTTTACTTTTATTTTTACTGGTAAAAGGGTATAATCATCTTATTATTCAAAAGGAGAGATGTATGAAGAAAAGTTTTATCCATCAACAGGAAGAAATTTCCTTTGTAAAAAATACCTTTACCCAATATTTAAAAGATAAGTTAGAAGTAGTAGAAGTGCAAGGACCAATCTTGAGTAAGGTTGGTGATGGAATGCAGGACAACCTTTCAGGTATTGAAAATCCAGTTTCAGTTAAGGTTTTGCAGATTCCTAATGAAACCTATGAAGTGGTGCATTCGCTTGCTAAGTGGAAACGCCATACTTTGGCACGTTTTGGTTTTGGTGAGGGAGAAGGCCTCTTTGTTCACATGAAGGCTCTTCGTCCAGACGAAGATTCACTAGATGCGACTCACTCGGTTTATGTGGACCAGTGGGACTGGGAAAAGGTTATTCCTAATGGGCACCGTAATCTAGCCTACCTCAAGGAAACCGTTGAAAAGATTTATAAGGCCATTCGTTTAACAGAGTTAGCAGTCGAAGCCCGCTATGATATTGAGTCAATTTTGCCCAAGCAAATTACCTTTATCCATACTGAAGAATTGGTAGAACGCTACCCGGACTTAACTCCAAAAGAACGTGAAAATGCTATCTGTAAGGAATTCGGTGCGGTCTTCCTAATTGGTATCGGTGGTGTATTGTCAGATGGAAAACCTCATGACGGACGTGCACCGGACTATGATGACTGGACAACAGAATCTGAAAATGGCTACAAGGGCCTAAATGGAGATATCCTTGTTTGGAATGATAATTTGGGTGCAGCCTTTGAATTGTCTTCAATGGGGATTCGAGTCGATGAAGACACTCTTCGTCGTCAGGTAGCTATTACCGGAGATGAAGACCGCTTATCTCTTGAATGGCATAAGGCTCTCTTAAACGGACTCTTCCCTTTGACAATCGGTGGAGGAATTGGACAGTCTCGTATGGCCATGTTCTTACTTCGTAAGAAGCACATCGGTGAAGTTCAAACCAGTGTTTGGCCACAAGAAGTCAGAGATACTTACGAGAATATTCTTTAATCAATCGAACCGAGAGGTTCGATTTTCTTATTTCATCAGAATTTGGTATAATATACCTTATGAAAATCGTATCAGGAATCTACGGAGGACGTCCTTTAAAGACCTTGGACGGGAAAACAACGAGGCCGACATCGGACAAGGTCCGCGGAGCTATTTTCAATATGATTGGCCCTTACTTTGAAGGAGGACGTGTGCTAGATCTCTATGCTGGTAGTGGGGGCTTATCCATTGAAGCAGTTTCAAGAGGGATGTCGAGCGCTGTCCTAGTTGAGAAGGATCGTCGAGCACAGAATATTGTGGCAGAAAACATTCTGATGACCAAGGAAACCTCTAAATTTCAATTATTGAAAATGGAATCCAGTCGTGCATTAGAGCAAGTGGATGGTGTCTTTGATCTCATCTTTTTGGACCCTCCCTATGCCAAGGAGCAAATCGTATCCGACATTGAAAAAATGGCTGAGAGAAATCTTTTCTCAGAAGATGTCATGGTGGTCTGCGAGACCGATAAATCAGTAGAGCTTCCAGAAGAAATCGCCTGTTTAGGCATCTGGAAGGAAAAAATATATGGGATTAGTAAGGTGACGGTTTATGTCAGATAAAATCGGGCTATTCACAGGTTCGTTTGATCCAATGACAAATGGGCATATGGATCTCATTGAGCGTGCAAGTAAGCTCTTTGATAAATTGTATGTGGGGATTTTTTATAATCCACACAAAAATGGATTTTTACCGATAGAAAGTCGGCTAGAGACGGTTGAAAAAGCGGTGGGACACCTAAAAAATGTCCAGGTCATATCCTCTCATGATGAATTAGTCGTTGATATTGCTAGAAAACTGGGTGTCCATGTTCTTGTTCGTGGTTTGCGTAACGCTACTGATCTTCAGTATGAAGCCAGTTTTGATTTTTACAACCATCAATTAGCAGGAGAGATTGAGACAGTCTATCTCCATAGTCGCCCAGAGCATGTTTATATCAGCTCTTCAGCTGTGAGAGAACTATTGAAGTTTGAACAAGATATTAGCAAGTATGTACCAAATGTAGTCTTGGAGGAGTTAAAGAATGAAGAAAAAAACTAGATGGCCCATATATTTAATCATCGGGCTCATGATCACTTTTATAGCTTTTACGGTACCACTTCCTTATTACATTGAGGTGCCAGGGACTTCAGAAGATATTCGAAAGGTTTTACAAGTTAATAACCAATCTGACCAAGAAGAAGGTTCTTACCAATTTGTGACGGTAGGAGTTAAACACGCCAGAATGGTGGACTTGGTTTATGCTTGGCTAACACCTTTTACAGATATTCGTAGTGCAAAAGAAATGACAGGTGGTTCTTCAGATGCAGAATTTATGCGAATCAACCAGTTTTACATGGAAACTTCGCAGAACATGGCCAAATATCAAGGTCTGAAGGCGGCGGGCAAGGAGATAGAACTCAAATACCTGGGAGTCTATGTTTTGACCGTAACAGATAACTCAACCTTCAAGGGGATCCTTAATATTGCCGACACAGTAACAGCTGTCAATGATAAGACTTTTGAGAGTTCTAAGGAGATGGTCGACTACGTCAATTCTCAAACTCTAGGCGACAAGGTTAAAGTTACTTATCAAGAAGATGGGAAAGTCAAAACCGCTGAAGGAAAAATCATTACTCTGGAAAATGGGAAAAACGGTATTGGAATCGGTTTGATTGACCGCACAGAAGTGTCAAGTGATGTGCCAATCAAGTTTTCAACTGCTGGCATTGGTGGTCCGAGTGCAGGAATGATGTTTAGTTTATCCATCTATACGCAAATTGCAGATCCAACTCTTCGAAATGGACGTATTATTGCTGGTACAGGAAGTATCGACAGAGATGGAAATGTTGGTGATATTGGTGGAATTGACAAAAAAGTTGTTGCTGCTGCAAAAAAAGGAGCTACTGTATTCTTTGCTCCTAACAATCCAGTAACTGAAGAAGCTAAAAAGGCCAATCCTAATGCTAAAAGTAATTATGACACGGCTGTAGAAGCTGCTGAAATGATTAAAACAGACATGAAGATTGTTCCTGTAAAAACACTTCAGGATGCAATTGATTACTTGAAAAACAACCCATAGAATATAGTGCAAGTCCATAGACTAGCGTAGAAAAAAAGAAGATGGTATAATAGGCAGATGATTCAATTGTTTTTTACCCTAAGTAGTCATATGTTTTTTATCTACCTAGTTTTTCAACTTTTGAAAGATTTAGTCAAATGGGATCAAATTTTGAAGGTGACCAAGGACAATGCGAGGAAGGTACGACTTTTGGTAGTATTGTGTAGTATCGGTTTAGGATATCTAATCAGTTCTTTTTTCCTAAATCTCTACCAATTATGGCAAGAAGCTGTACGGACATTATTCTAAATTCGAAAGTAAAGGAAAATATTTATGGAAAAAATTGTAGTTCGAGGTGGCGATAATCGCCTTGTCGGAAGTGTTACAATTGAGGGCGCGAAAAATGCAGTTTTGCCACTACTTGCGGCGACGATTTTAGCAAGTGAAGGAAAAACAGTTTTAAAAAATGTTCCTATCCTATCGGATGTCTTTACCATGAACCAAGTAGTTCGTGGATTAAATGCGAAAGTTAATTTTGATCAAGATGCACACGTTGTTGAAGTGGATGCGACAGATGATATCACAGAAGAAGCTCCCTATAAGTATGTCAGCAAGATGCGTGCTTCTATTGTAGTCTTGGGTCCGATTCTGGCTAGGGTTGGTCACGCTAAAGTTTCGATGCCAGGTGGTTGTACGATCGGTAGTCGTCCGATTGACCTTCACCTTAAAGGTTTGGAAGCAATGGGGGCTAAGATTACCCAAACAGCTGGCTATATCGAAGCTAAGGCAGAACGCTTGCATGGGGCCCATATCTATATGGACTTTCCTAGTGTTGGAGCAACCCAAAACTTGATGATGGCTGCAACGCTAGCTGATGGCGTAACTGTTATCGAAAATGCTGCGCGTGAACCTGAAATTGTAGACTTGGCTGTTCTTTTAAATAAAATGGGTGCTAAAGTCAAAGGTGCGGGAACAGAGAGCATTACTATCACTGGTGTTGAAAACTTGCATGGTGCAACCCATAACGTTGTTCAAGACCGCATCGAAGCAGGGACGTTCATGGTTGCTGCTGCAATGACAGGTGGAGATGTCCTGATTCAAGATGCTATCTGGGAACACAACCGTCCCTTGTTGGCGAAATTACAAGAAATGGGTGTTGAAGTCATCGATGAGGATGAAGGAATCCGCATCCGTTCTCAACGAGACAAACTAAAAGCAGTTTATGTCAAGACCTTACCACATCCAGGGTTTCCTACGGACATGCAGGCGCAGTTTACTGCTCTTATGACGGTTGCTCAAGGAGAATCAACTATGGTTGAGACAGTCTTTGAGAATCGTTTCCAACATCTAGAGGAAATGCGTCGCATGGGCTTGCATTCTGAGATTATCCGTGATACAGCTCGTATCGTTGGCGGGCAACCTCTCCAAGGGGCAGAAGTGCTGTCTACGGACCTTCGTGCCAGTGCAGCCTTGATTCTGACAGGTTTAATAGCTGAAGGGGAGACTGTTGTTGGGAAACTTGTCCATTTGGATAGAGGTTATTATCGTTTTCATGAAAAATTAGCTCAGTTAGGAGCTAATATTGAACGGGTAAGTGTGGAAGCTGATGAAGATGAAGATGAATAAAGAAGTATCTTATGTGCTGCGTCGATTTCTTTTAGTCATCATTGTTTTACTTTTAGGTGTCTTAGCACTTGGAATTGGCTTGATGATTGGCTACGGTATCTTAGGCAAGGGCCAAGATCCATGGGCGATTTTAGCTCCAGAAAAGTGGCATGAGTTAATTGCGAAATTTACAGGGAAATGAGAGTGGGACAGAAATCGGTAATTCGTTAGAATTCGATTTCGTTGTCCCACCTCCGCACAGTTGAGTAGGGCTGTAAAAGCTGATGAAATCAGCGTAGTAGAGCCCACTCAGCCACTGCGTCTTGATCGAAAATCCAAAGACAATTGAGAGGCTAGGACTTTTGTCCCAGCTTCTTTTCTAAGAACAAAACTAAGGAGAAAAGATGAATAAAAAAACAAGGCAGGCACTCATAGGTCTTCTGCTTTTCCTACTTTTGTCGGCAGGAAGTTACTACATAAAAGAAATGCAGGCTTCCAATGCTACACCGCAAACACAGGTCAACCAGAAATCCCAGTCGCTTGATACTCCAAGTCAAAAATTGGCCGAGAGTGTACTGACTGATTCGGTAAAAAAACAAATAAAGGGTACTCTTGAGTGGAATGGAGCAGGTGCCTTTATCGTAAATGGGAACAAAACGAACTTAGATGCAAAGGTTTCAAGTAAACCCTATGCCGATAACAAGACAAAAACTGTAGGTGGGGAGACGGTCCCAACTGTTGCTAATGCCCTTATGTCAAAAGCAACAAGACAGTACAAAGACCGTGAAGAAACCGGGAATGGTTCGACTTCTTGGACCCCGGCAGGATGGCATCAGGTCAAAAACTTAAAAGGGACTTATAATCACGCTGTAGATAGAGGACATTTATTAGGCTATGCCTTGATTGGTGGTTTAGATGGTTTTGATGCATCTACTAGCAATCCCAAAAATATCGCTGTACAAACAGCCTGGGCCAACCAAGCACGCGCAGAAGATTCGACTGGACAAAACTACTATGAAAGTTTAGTTCGAAAGGCTTTGGATCAAAATAAGCGCGTGCGTTACCGTGTCACATTGCTCTACGCTACAGAAGAAGATTTGGTTCCTTCTGCATCTCAAATTGAAGCCAAATCATCTGATGGTGAATTGGAGTTTAACGTCGTGGTTCCTAACGTTCAAAAGGGAATTCAGTTAGATTACCGAACAGGAAAAGTAACTGTTACAAAGAACTAATAGATAGTCGGTCCCTTATTGTTTCGGTAGGGGATTTACTATAGAAATCACAATTTAATGTGTAGAAGTTGAAAAATATGGTATAATAGTCACAATTATACTTTTTAGGAGAAGGAAAATGGAAGACCCGAGCAGTCAGGATTTGTTACTGCAATTTGTATTATTAGTTGTTTTGACCTTTTTAAATGCTTTTTTCTCTGCTACAGAGATGGCTATGGTTTCTCTTAGTCGCTCACGTGTTGAACAAAAGGCTGAAGAGGGGGATAAACGCTATATCCGTTTGCTAAAGGTACTTGAAAACCCCAATCACTTTTTATCAACCATTCAAGTTGGTATTACTTTAATTACAATCTTGTCAGGGGCTAAACTAGCAGACTCTCTAGGACAATTGATAGCCTCATGGATGGGAAATAGCGAAACTGCGCACGCAATCGCAAGCTTCCTGTCACTTGCTTTCTTGACCTATATCTCTATCGTTTTTGGCGAACTTTATCCTAAACGCATTGCTCTAAATCTTAAGGATGCCTTGGCAATCCGAACTGTACCATTTATTATTGCTATCGGTAAGATTGTGAGTCCCTTTGTTTGGTTGCTATCTGCATCAACTAATCTTTTGAGCCGTTTGACGCCGATGACATTTGACGATGCAGACGAAAAAATGACTCGTGATGAGATTGAGTACATGCTGACTAAAAGCGAAGAAACTTTGGATGCTGATGAAATCGAGATGTTGCAGGGGATTTTCTCACTGGATGAGCTTATGGCGCGTGAAGTCATGGTTCCTCGAACAGATGCTTTCATGGTAGATATCCAAGATGACACTCAGACCATTATCGAAAGTATCTTAAAACAAAACTTTTCTCGAATTCCTGTTTATGACGGCGATAAGGACAATGTCATTGGTTTGATTCATACAAAGAGTCTCCTTAAAGAAGCCTTTGTCAGTGGGTTCGATAATATCGTCTGGAAGCGAATCTTACAAGATCCACTCTTTGTGCCTGAAACCATTTTTGTGGACGATTTGTTAAAAGAACTAAGAAATTCACAAAGACAGATGGCTATTCTTCTTGATGAATACGGAGGAATGGCTGGTTTGGTAACACTTGAGGATCTCCTTGAAGAGATTGTTGGTGAGATTGATGATGAAACTGACCGTGCTGAAGTCTATGTTCATACTATCGGCGAGGACACTCATATTGTCCAAGGGACAATGAATTTGAACGATTTCAATGATTATTTTGATGTCGAGCTTGAAAGTGACAATGTAGATACCATTGCTGGTTATTATTTGACAGGTGTGGGAACTATTCCAACATCAGAAAAACTCAGTTATGAGTTAGATAGTGGCAACAAGCATATCACCTTGACAAATGACAAGGTAAAAAATGGTCGTGTTACCAAGCTTAAGGTTCAAATTCAAGAACTTGAATCAGAAGAAGAAACTGAATAAAACAAAAGCTTTATCAGAGAAAACTGATAAAGCTTTTTTGAGCGGTCTTTTTTGTTTACCCTGAAAGCTTGGATTTAAAATCCAAGCTCTAAAAAATACCCTTGCCCCAAACTCGCCCCAAACTCGCCCCAAAAGTTTTTTAAAGTTATCCTTTTTTATCCTAAAAAAAATAAAAAAAACCTTAAAATCGGGCTTTCTTTTCGGATAAATTCCTATAAAATAGTATAAAAAAGGCGGTAGACGGATTTGAACCGACGATCAAGCTTTTGCAGAGCCGTGCCTTACCACTTGGCTATACCGCCTTAACTTTTATTATTATACCTTGAAAATTGTTTCTCGTCAATAGTTTTCTTTTCTGAAAACATAAGATTCAAATGTTTAAAAAAACATGCGACAAAATATTCTGAAAATTCGTTTACTTTTTAAAAAAACTGTGGTATAATCTTCAATATCCACAATTTAAAACGAGGAGTTTATAAATATGAAAAAAAGTCGGATTCTTGCAGTAGCGGGAGTATCCTTGCTTGCTGTCGGAGTACTTGCTGCATGTTCAAATTCAAATGCAGGTTCAAGCAACACAAAATTAGCATCAGATTATAAATACGTTTATTCAGTTGATCCTGAAACATTGGATTATGTTGTTAACAACGTTGACTCTACTTCTTTTGTCACTACAAATGCGGTAGATGGTTTGCTTGCTAATGATAAATATGGAAACCTTGTGCCATCGATTGCTGAATCATGGACAGTTTCACAAGATGGTTTGACTTACACTTATAAGATCCGCAAGGATGCTAAGTGGGTTACTGCTGAAGGAGAAGAATATGCTCCAGTTAAAGCCCAAGACTTTGTGACAGGTTTGAAACACGCGGTAGAAGGCAAATCAAAAGGTTTGTCAGTTATTAGTTCTTCAATTAAAGGACTCAACGCTTACATTAACGGTGAAACAAACGACTTTTCAACGGTTGGTGTAAAAGCAGTTGACGACAACACTCTTGAATATACATTGAACCAACCAGAAACTTTCTGGAATGACAAAACAACAAACGGCGTGATGATGCCAATTAACGAAGATTTCCTTAAATCAAAAGGGGAAAGCTTTGGTGCACCTACAGATCCATCTTCTATTTTGTACAATGGACCATTTGTTTTGAAATCAATCACAGCTAAATCATCAATTGAAATGGCTAAGAACGACGCTTATTGGGATAAAGATGCTGTTAAAATTCAAAACATCAAATTTACTTACTGGGATGGGAAAGACCAAGATATCGTTGCTAAAGGATTCTCAGAAGGACAATACAGTAAAGCTCGTATCTATCCTACTAGCTCAACATATGAAAAATATGCTTCCGAGTTCAAAGATAATATCTTCTTTAACGAACCAGGATCAGCTATCGCTACTGTAAGTGTGAACTATGGTCGTACAACTTATAACCATACCTCAAAAACAACAGATAGCCAAAAAGAATCTACAAGAAAAGCTTTGCTAAACAAAGAATTCCGTCAAGCCCTTAACTTTGCGGTAGACCGTAATTCTTACTCAGCTCAGACAAATGGTACAGATGGTGCTGCAGTTGCAATCCGTAATACATTCTCACCATATGATCTTCAAGTTGGAGACAAACAGTTTGGTAAACTTGTAGAAGAAAGTCTTGCGAAGACAAACTCAAGCACATGGTCAAACGTATCGCTTGCTGATTCGCAAAATGGTCTTTACAACGAAGAAAAAGCTAAAGCTGCCTTTGCTAAAGCAAAAGAAAGCTTGAAAGCAGAAGGGGTAGAATTCCCAATTCACTTGGATGCTCTAACAATCCAAGAGTCTACAGCAGTTGTAAACCGTGTTCAATCACTTAAACAGTCTATTGAAAACGTACTTGGAGCTGACAATGTTGTCATCGATCTTCAACAAATGACTCAAGCAGAAGCATTACCACTTTCATTTAGTGCTCCAACAGCTAAAGAACAAGACTGGGATATTCATACCTTGACTGGATGGAATCCTGATTACCAAGATCCATCAACTTTCTTAGACCAGTTCACGATTAAAGGTGGTAATACTCGTTTGATTATGGGTATCGATAAAGATACTGATGCATCAGTTATCCAAAAACTTGGTTTGTCTGACTATGAAAAATTACTTGATGAAGCAAACAAAGAAAATCAAGACGTTCAAAAACGTTATGAAAAATATGCCCTTGTACAAGCTTGGTTAACAGACAACGGTTTGACAATTCCTGTAATGGCAGGTCCGAAAGAAACTGCTGTATCATTTGTATCTAAAGTTATTCCATTTACTTCTTCATACTCAGTTGCGGGTCTTAAAGGAGAAACCTCAGGTTACTTGAAGTACACTGAAGTTGGTGAAAAACCTCTTACAAAAGAAGAATACCAAAAAGCTCGTGAAAAATGGCTCAAAGAAAAAGCTGAATCAAATGAAAAAGCTCAAAAAGAATTAGCGAGCCACGTGAAATAAATAATGCTCATCAGAACTTTCTCTCCAAGAGGAGAAGGTTCTTTTGGGATTTTAAAGGAAATAATATGAAAAAATATGTTTTTATGCGTATCTTGCGGTCGTTAGTTTCTATTTTTTTAGTAACGACCTTGATTTACACAATCATCTATACGATGGTTCCACGGAAGTTGATCTTCAAACAAGATACTAACTACAATAAAATTGCAACAACAGCTGATAAACGTGATAACTATGAAAATACCGTTTTTGAGCGTATGGGTTATATCGAATATTACGATACGAAAGAGTTGCAGGAAAAAGCTAGTAGCATTGACCCTTCTGTAACCGTTGATGCAAACGATACAAATAAAGCTATCTACGAAAAATACATCCAACAAATTGGAAACGGTTGGACTTTGGGTGAGTTTACAGAGAGCGGACAATTCTATGCTACTCGTGAAATCCCTATTTTCGAGCGTGTGTTCAAATTCTATGCAAACTTGCTTGATATTGACCATACAAACAAGATTCAAGACCCAGAAAATCCTAACTTAGAGCGTTATTTGCGTTTTGAAAACGATCCAGCTATCGGATGGTCTTTAGTAGGTTCAGGGACTAAACATAAATACCTCTTGTACTTCAACAGTCAGTTCCCATTTGTTCATCAGAACTTTGTGAACTTGAACCTAGGAGATTCTTACCCAACTTATGCCAATACTCCTGTTCTTCAAGTTATCACACAAGGTCAAGGACAAACCAAGACTTCAGAAGTTCAATTCCCAACAGGTAAGAAAACTTCATCAGTCAACATTTACTCAAGAACCTACAAATCTCCAAGTCAAGCAGATGCACGTGAAGTAGCAAACTATGGTAAGGATGATCCTTATACAGCTACTGAAAGCAATTATCAGTATCCTTCAATGATTGCAAGTTCTGCTATCACAGGTTTGATTGGTCTTGCTATTTCATACGCGATTGCAATTCCACTTGGTTCTGCAATGGCTCGATTCAAGAATACTTGGATTGATAGTTTCTCAACAGGAGTTTTGACTTTCTTGCTTGCCCTTCCAACCATTGCCTTGGTTTATATCATTCGTTTGATTGGTTCATCTATCGGATTCCCTGATTCATTCCCAATTTTGGGTGCTGGAGATTGGCGTTCTTATGTCCTTCCTGCAGTGATTTTGGGCTTGTTGGGTGCACCTGGTATGGCAATTTGGATTCGTCGTTATATGATTGACTTACAATCTCAAGACTTCGTTCGTTTTGCTCGTGCAAAAGGTCTTTCTGAGAAAGAAATTTCAAACAAACACATCTTTAAGAACGCTATGGTACCACTCGTTTCAGGTATTCCAGGTTCTATTATTGGTGTTATCAGTGGAGCAACTCTTACAGAAACAGTCTTCGCTTTCCCTGGTATGGGTAAAATGCTGATTGACTCTGTAAAAGCATCAAACAACAATATGGTTGTTGGTCTTGTCTTTATCTTTACATGTATTTCTATCTTCTCATTATTTGTAGGGGATATTTGGATGACTATGATTGACCCACGTATTAAACTGACAGAGAAAGGAGGCAAATAATGTCTACAATTAGTAATGATAAATTTCAATTTGTAAAACGTGATGATTTTGCCTCTGAAGCAATTGATACTCCTGCCTATTCATACTGGGGTTCTGTCTTTAGACAGTTTTTCAAGAAAAAATCAACAGTCATCATGCTCGGTATCTTGATTGCCATCGTTTTGATGAGTTTCATCTATCCAATGTTCTCAGATTTTGACTTTAACGATGTTAGTAAGGTAAATGATTTTAGTGCTCGCTATATCAAACCGAATGGTGAATATTGGTTCGGTACAGATAGTAACGGGAAATCTCTCTTTGATGGTGTCTGGTTTGGAGCTCGTAACTCTATCTTAATTTCTGTAATTGCGACCTTTATCAACCTTGTTATCGGTGTGATTGTAGGTGGAATTTGGGGTATTTCAAAATCGGTAGACCGTATCATGATGGAAGTCTACAACGTTATCAACAATATTCCATCGCTATTGATCGTTATCGTTTTGACTTACTCTATCGGAGCAGGTTTCTGGAACTTGATTTTTGCCATGAGTGTGACTACATGGATTGGTATTGCTTATTCAATCCGTATTCAAATCATGCGTTACCGTGATTTGGAGTACAACCTTGCTTCACGTACACTCGGAACACCAACTTACAAAATCGTCATAAAAAACATCATGCCTCAATTGGTATCTGTTATTGTTACGACTATGTCACAAATGCTCCCTGCATTTATCTCATATGAAGCCTTCCTATCATTCTTTGGACTTGGCTTACCAATCACAGTACCAAGTTTGGGACGTTTGATCTCAGATTATTCTCAGAACGTAACTACAAATGCCTACCTCTTCTGGATTCCATTGACAATTTTGGTTTTGGTTTCCTTATCACTTTTCATTGTTGGACAAAACTTAGCCGATGCTAGTGATCCACGTACACACAGATAGGAGTAGAAATGACGAACAATAAAAATGTAATTTTATCTGCTCAAGATATTGTCGTGGAATTTGATGTTCGTGACAAAGTTTTGACCGCTATTCGCGGAGTTTCTCTTGAGTTGATTGAAGGAGAAGTTCTTGCCTTGGTTGGAGAATCTGGTTCGGGTAAATCAGTTTTGACAAAAACTTTTACAGGAATGTTAGAAGAAAACGGGCGTATCGCTCAGGGGAGCATCGATTACCGTGGACAAGACCTAACAGCACTTTCGTCTCACAAGGATTGGGAACAAATTCGTGGGGCAAAGATTGCAACTATCTTCCAAGATCCGATGACTAGTTTGGATCCAATCAAAACAATCGGAAGCCAAATTACTGAGGTTATCATTAAACACCAAGGGAAAACAGCTCAAGAAGCCAAAGACTTGGCGATTGACTATATGAATAAAGTTGGTATCCCTGACGCTGAGCGACGTTTTAATGAATATCCATTCCAGTATTCTGGAGGAATGCGTCAACGTATTGTTATTGCGATTGCCCTTGCGTGTCGTCCAGATGTTTTGATCTGTGATGAACCAACAACAGCCCTTGATGTGACTATTCAAGCTCAGATTATTGACTTGTTGAAAACTCTTCAACAGGAATACCACTTTACAACTATCTTTATCACACACGACCTTGGTGTTGTAGCAAGTATTGCTGATAAAGTTGCAGTTATGTATGCTGGTGAAATCGTTGAGTATGGTACAGTTGAAGAAATCTTCTACGATCCACGTCACCCATACACATGGAGCCTCTTATCAAGTTTGCCACAGCTGGCTGACGATAAAGGAGAATTGTATTCAATTCCGGGAACACCTCCATCACTGTATACTGAATTGAAGGGAGATGCTTTTGCTCTTCGTTCAGATTATGCGATGAAGATTGATTTCGAAGAAAAAGCTCCTCAGTTTGCAGTATCTGATACTCACTGGGCTAAAACATGGTTGCTTGATGAACAAGCTCCAAAAGTTGCAAAACCAGCAGTAATTGCAGATTTACACGATAAGATTCGTGAAAAGATGGGCTTTGCTCATCTTGAGGACTAGGAGGAAGGAAATGTCTGAAAAATTAGTAGAAGTTAAAGACTTAGAGATTTCCTTCGGAGAAGGAAGCAAAAAGTTTGTAGCCGTTAAAAATGCAAACTTCTTTATCAACAAAGGTGAAACGTTCTCACTCGTTGGAGAATCTGGTAGTGGTAAGACAACAATTGGTCGTGCCATTATTGGCCTTAATGATACCAGCAAAGGGGATATCATCTTTGATGGACAAAAAATCAATGGTAAAAAATCACGTGAACAAGCAGCGGAATTAATCCGTCGCATTCAAATGATTTTCCAAGACCCAGCCGCAAGTTTGAATGAACGTGCAACAGTTGACTATATCATCTCTGAAGGTCTTTACAACCACCATTTATTTAAAGACGAAGAAGAAAGAAAAGAAAAAGTTCAAAACATCATTCGTGAAGTGGGACTTTTGGCTGAACACTTGACTCGTTATCCACATGAGTTTTCAGGTGGACAACGTCAACGTATCGGGATTGCTCGTGCCTTGGTTATGCAACCTGACTTCGTGATCGCGGATGAGCCAATTTCAGCCTTGGACGTTTCAGTGCGTGCCCAAGTTTTGAACTTGCTCAAGAAATTCCAAAAGGAATTGGGCTTGACTTATCTCTTTATCGCTCACGATTTGTCAGTAGTTCGTTTCATCTCTGATCGTATCGCGGTAATTTATAAGGGTGTCATTGTTGAAGTGGCTGAAACTGAAGAATTGTTTAACAATCCAGTTCATCCATACACACAAGCACTGCTTTCAGCTGTACCAATCCCAGATCCAATCTTGGAACGTAAAAAAGTTTTGAAAGTCTATGATCCAGATCAACATGACTACGAAACTGATAAACCTTCAATGGTAGAAATTCGTCCAGGTCATTTTGTTTGGGCTAACCAAGCAGAATTGGAACGCTATAAAAAAGAAATGAAATAATCACTAAAGTTTCATAATCTAGCTAGAAGGATTCTAGTAAGATTATGAAACTTTTTTATTTTACAGATAAAAGCTTGATTATCTATAAGAATTTGATATACTGAATACAATAAAAATAGAATAGCAATAGTCGGAGTAATCAAGGGAGAATCACATGGACAACCAACCAAATTTTTTTACAGGAATGGCTAGAATTATTGGGACATGCCTCTGGGTAAAAGGAATGGAAGTACTGACTGAGAAGAAGGAATCTGAATCGGAAGTGGTAAAGGTTGCTAAATTTTTGACGGCTTATAAATTGCTATCTTCCTTACCTTGGATTGCGGGACTTCCTAGAAAGGAAGATAAAAAATGAAATTTATTTGGGATATTTTATTTTATATCCTAGTCAAGCCACTGATTACGATTGTAGAATTCATTTGGTATCACATTTGTTTATTTTTTTATGAATTCCTTTTAAATTTGTTATATTCGATTTTTAACTGGATTTATAACTGGCTTTTTAGTTTATTTTAAAAGACTCTGAAAGAAATCAAAAGGATGAGTAATTTACTCATCCTTTTTCTATTTATCTAAATCTTTATAGATTTATTGGGATCACTCTTTTTTACCTTTTAGCAAGAAGGCAGAAGTTAAAGCTAGACTGAGACTTGCCATGAAAAGGAGTGGACTGGACTCTTCTCCAGTGGCAGGAAGCTGTTTGTCATTTGTAGAATTTTCACCATTAATCTGGTTTTTATTTGCTAATGGACTAACTTCTTCGAGTTGATCTGAATTTGCTGGCTCAGCTACTGTGTCCGTCTTGTAGACGATGGCATAAGTAGTCAAGTCAAGAGTGAGAAACTCAAGCATGCCATCACGAATCGTGAAATCTTGTGCTTTCAAGTCTTTTTGTGAATTAAAGCGATAGAATTCTTGGACTGTTCCAGAAATTGGTAATCGAACGAGGATAGCACCTTTTGTTTGGATAGGTTGACCATTTTCATTCTTGAGTTGAAGGTTATAGGCATCATATTTCTTGCCTAAGAGTTCCAGTTTTTCTACTTTCTGAATTTCAAGATAGCTTGCTCCTTCTAGTTCATTTGTTCCGCTAATGACTTGAACTCCAGTAGCCTGATCTTTTAAGACTTTGAGTTTGAACTCAGGAAGAGAGATACTTGGCGCCGCTTGATCACTAGCAGTTCCGATAGGTTCAGTGTATTCAGGAATTTCAACGATAGGCGCTGCTTGATCACTAGCAGTTCCGATAGGTTCAGTGTATTCAAGAATTTCAACGATAGGCGCCGCTTGGTCGCTCGCAGTACCGATAGGGCCAGTGTATTCAGGAATATCTACAGTAGGCGCCACTTGGTCGCTCGCAGTACCGATAGGCTTAGTATATTCAGGAATATCTACAGTAGGCGCCGCTTGTTCCCCTGCAGTACCGATAGGCTTAGTATATTCAGGAATATCTACGACAGGCGCTTCCTGTTCTCCCGCGGTACCGATAGGCTCAGTATACTCAGGAATATCTACAGTAGGCGCTTCCTGTTCTCCCGCAGTACCGATAGGCTTAGTATATTCAGGAATATCCACAATAGGAGCTTCCTGTTCTCCCGCAGTACCAATTGGGTCAGTATATTCAGGAATGGTTACTACTGGAGCAGGCTCGTCACCTTTGTTTGTAACAACTTGATCTTCTACAGGCGCAGTTTCCCCTTTTGGAAAGACTGTTACAATAGTACTGCTTCGTGTTTCTCCTAGGATAGCATAAGCTTCTATTGGATTGCCGGTTTTACGTTCCGTAGTTTCAGGAATGTCGATTTCTACCTTGTTATCCTTTATGCTTAATACTGTTTGCTCGCCAGAAGTGACAAGATGATTTTCATCGACTTTTCTTAGGAGTAGGGGATCTGTAACACCAGGGAATGTCACAGCAACAGCATCCCAGTTACCAGTAGGTAAAGTTAGGGTAACTGTCTTATCTTCTACCTTTATAGGTTCGAGGCTTGGTGTATCTAATGATACTGATGGAGCTTTTAGAATATCGAATGAATCAAGGGAGATTTTCTTTCGACCGTCTGGAGAATCTGGGTCCACTTTTAAAGTTAAGACGTGGTCGCCATCTGTTAGATTAGTGAATTCGCCAATCAATGCTCCTTTTTCGGTAGCTCCGGCAGTGTAAAAGTCAAGGCTTGGCATTTCTTTTCCATCGAGAGTCACAAGTGCCTTACCAAGAGCAGATGTTTTCAGTCCATAGATACGGATACCTGTACCAGAGAATGGAATTCTTGCAGTTGCTTCAGGAGCAAGACTGTCGTCTGCATTAATATCTGCATATTTCTCTGTAGAAGCATAGAGTTCCGCATCAGTCCAGTCTTTAAATGCTGAGCCGTACTGGATACGAGAATCACGATCATCTATCTTCTCAACTGTTTCTCCTTGACCTGGGAAGACCTTGAAGTAGTCTAAGGAAATTTTTGAGCGTTCACTTCCTCGTCCCTTATGTTCTCGTTTAACAGTGATAGTCATGAGGTGAGGACCTGAAGAAAGATTTGTATAACGACCGATTAGGACACCTTTTTCAGTAGCTCCATCTGTATAGAAATCAAGTTCTCCAACAGATTTGCCATCGATTGTAACCTCAGCAAGTCCTAATTGAGAAGACTTGAGTCCGTAAATTTCAATTCCAGGGCCATTGAAAGGAATGGTTGCTGTTGCATCTTTATCGGAATAATTCCCATTTGAGATATCGGCGTATTTTTCTGTTCCGCCAAAGAGTTCTGAGTCAGACCAGTCTCCAAAGGCAGCGCCATACTGAATGCGAGAGTCACGATCGTCCATGAGCTCACTAAAGGCGGAAATTGAAGCAACATCAGAAACAGGTGTTGAACGGTCTCCTAGCATAGCCTTAACGGTATAAGTATAGGCATGGCTTGAATCAATAGAACGGTCGATAAAGCGAGTTTGGTTGGTTGTAAACTCACGGACAGTAGAAGTTTGACTGTTTTCATCCCTACTTTCCCGATGGATGACATAATGAGTCGCCCCTTCAACAGCATTGAAATTAAGTTCTGCAGTCGTTGTATCTTTTCGTTGGGCAGTCAGATGAGTAATACGACCAGGGAAGTTTTCAAAGGTAATGACATCACCCTTTTGAGTTGCAAGTTGAATGCGGTTGTCTTTGATGTGGGTAGCTTGTACTTCCTTACCGTTAACCTTGATAAGGCTAGCTTCGATATTTGGATAGTCTACGACTAAGTCTCCACCTACATTAGAAAGGAAAGATAGCGTTTCAAGATTTTTTTCTTTCCATTTCATGCTGACTTCAAAGTTACCACGAGCTACTAGACCTGAGACTTGACCATCTTTCCATGCATCTGGAAGGGCTGGTAATGGAGCAATGTAGCCAGTATGAGACTGAAGGAGCATTTCTGCCATACCGCTGGTTGCACCAAAGTTTCCATCAATTTGGAAAGGCGCGTGCGTATCCCAGAGGTTTTCTAGAGTTGAAGACTTGAGCTGTTCAGCCAACAAACGGTGAGCACGATTTCCATCTAAGAGACGAGCCCAGAGGTTGATTTTATTGGCCTTAGACCAACCAGTTCCACCATCTCCACGGTGGTTTAGGGTTGCGCGTGCAGCTTCCAAATATTCAGGCTGATCCTTGCCAAATAGAGTACCTG
Organism: Streptococcus sp. KHUD_017; assembly: GCF_054861245.1. NCBI lineage: Bacteria > Bacillati > Bacillota > Bacilli > Lactobacillales > Streptococcaceae > Streptococcus > Streptococcus sp. KHUD_017. The sequence continues at coordinate 1,618,290 of NZ_CM142175.1, read as the reverse complement.
GGAAGAGTCCAACCAGATGAGAAACGTGGCGGTGATGGTTTTCAATTCCTTCATTAGTGAATTGAGGGCTGTCTTCCTCGTACCATTCCTTGATACGGCCATCTTGGTTGATATGAAGTGGTTTGAGCTTGTCAAATTTAGCCTTCACTTCTGTCACCAAATCTTGGTCGACATTGAGATGATTGGCTGCTTCCATATAGTCGTGGAATAACTGCCAAACTAGAGATTGGTCAAAGGTATTTCCAATCGTGATAGTTCCATGTTCCGGCGAGTAGGATGGAGAAGAAACCCAACGGTCACTAGCCTTGTCGTAGTGCAAGAAGGAATTCCAGAACTTGGCTGTTTCCTTGAGCATTGGATAAATCTTTTCTTTGAGATAAGTTTCATCCTTGGTGAATTTATAGTAGTCATAGACGTTCTGCATCATCCAAGCATTGGCAGCCGGAGACCAGCCCCAATAGTAGTTCCAACCAGGAGTGGTCCAGCCAAATGGTGTCGCCTGAGTATGAACCAACCAACCGTTTTCTTGGCCTTCTTTGGATTCGATACCTGCATATTCTTTAGCAGCGATACGACCATAGTAGCGCATGTCATCAATATAATTGACCATTGGCTTAGCCGTTTCTGCAAGATTGTTCATGTAGGCAGGCCAGTAGTTCATCTGAAGGTTGACATTGAGGTGGTAGTCTGAGTTCCAAGGTGGATTGTCTACAGCATTCCAGACTCCTTGCAAGTTGGCAGGAAGGGCATCGGTCCGGTCACGAGAAGAACTGATGAGTAGATAACGTCCGTATTGGAAGAAGAGCTCTTCTAGTTTTTGCCCTTTTTCTGGGTTGTAGGTATGTAGAGCTTCTTTTGTAGTTTGGCTAGACTTGCTACCGCCAAGATTTAGTTGAACACGGTTGAAGAGACTTTGATAATCCTTGATGTGGTTATTTTTTAGGGTTTCATAATCTTTTGCCTTGGCAGCTTCTACGATAGACTTAACAGTATTTTCTACGTCAATATCCTTGCGATAATTGGTTTTTGGATTTTGAGCAAAGTTGGTCTTGGCACTGAGTAAAAGGGTCGCATAGCTGGCTCCAGTGACAGTCAAATAGCCATCTTGTGCGGTGACTTGTCCGTCTGTCTTGATTCCGAGATAGGAAGCAAATTTCAGACCATTGTCTTTGACAGTTCCTTTGAGCAAAATACCATTTGAATCGGTAGTGACTGCCCCTTGTTTATACTTCGAATATTCCCAAGAGTAGTCACCATTAGCAAGTAAATCTTCTGTCAAGCTATTCCAAAGGGTAAAATCAAGAGTTTTATCCCCTTTTTTACTCAAGTGGGTGACAGTAACATCGTCAGGGTAGCTAGAGAAGGTTTCGCGCTTAAAGTTTGTACCGTCTTGGGTATATGAAGTGGTCGAGATGGCCTCAGAAATATCTAAGCCACGATGGTAGTCGGTAACATTCTCCAAGCCTTTCTTTTGGTTGTTAAAGACCATAAAGATATCACCAAAAGATAAGTAACGACCATACTGAGAATTGTTTGGTCCTACTAGGTTACGCTCTGCTAATTGTTTGGCTTTTTGGCGGTTTCCTTCTTCCAAAGCTTTACGAATTTCTGCCAAAACCTTATAGCGGTCCTGATAGTTCCCTCCATTGTAGTCAGTGCTATCAGGTTGTGGCCCACCAGACCAGAGAGTTTTTTCATTGTATTGGATTCTTTCTTCACCGATGAGCCCAAAAACTTTTGCCCCCATTTCTCCATTTCCGACTGGCAAGGCTTGTTTTTCCCAGCCGTCATAAGAAGGAGCAGTTGGCTGGTCGTAATGAAGTTGATAGTTTTCTTGCTTAGTCATAGGAAGTTCTGGCTTTTCACTCTCCTTATTTTCAGAAGGTTCAACTACAGCGTTAGTCTCTGATTGATGATGTGTTTGAGGTAATTCCTTTTCAGGTTTTACCTCTTTGTCAGCTAATTCAGTAGAATGATGAGTGTCTGTGCTTGGCTGATTCTCCGTCTTTGCTTGACTTGGTTCCTCTACTTTGACATCTACTTTAACCGTCGTCTCACTAACATTCGTTTGATTGTCCTTCACTTCAAGGCTTTCAGCAGCTACATTCTGTGTCGCTAGAAAAACAGCTCCCAGTAGAACAGAAGCAGTTCCAACGGTCAACTTTCGGATGCTATACTTACAGGATTTTTCCCAATAGCTCTTCTCCATAAAAACTCCTTTCTCAAATCTGTAAGCGCATACATTTTTTGGTAAAAAAATAAGCCTTGCAGAAAGATGTTTCCTTTGATTTGTATAATCTTAATATAGCAAATAAATCCAACCATTGCAAGGTTTTTTCGGAAAAACTGTATTATTTTACCAAATTTTAGTGCTTTTATTTTTTTATAAAAATCGAACTTAAAAATGATTAGATATTAAATGAAATATGAGGAATTAGCCGTTTGAAAGCGTAACTCAAACTAGTCAGGCGTAGGACTTTATGGTATAATATAGAAGATTCAAAAAGAAACAGGAGAAATATTATGGACCTTATTTTAGCAATTGTATTGATTGTTTTGGCTTTTCTAGTTGGAGCTCTTGGTGGAATGTACTTGGTGCGCAAGCAAATTGAAAAAGAATTTGCAGATAACCCACGTTTGAATGCAGAAGCCGTTCGTACTCTCTTGAGTGCAAATGGTCAAAAACCAAGCGAAGCTAAGGTGCAACAAGTTTACCACCAAATCATTCGCCAACAAAAAGCAGCCCTCGCTAACAATAAAAAGAAATAAATAGGAAAAGTCTGGGATGAAAATTCCAGACTTCTCACTATGTTCAACTGATATTTAAGGATAAGACTTTTTCCTTGCATTCTATTGATATTTGATTATGATTAAGAGGGAGATAGTCTGAAGTTTACCAGTCTGTCAGAAATTTCAGCGAGAAATGTAATGATAATGAACTATCAATCAGAAAAATAAGACTAGAAAGAAGACTGTATGGATAATCGACCAATTGGTTTTTTGGACTCTGGTGTTGGAGGCTTGACCGTCGTACGGGAGCTCATGCGCCAGCTTCCTCATGAAGAAATCGTCTATATTGGAGATTCGGCACGGGCACCTTACGGGCCCCGTCCTGCTGAGCAAATTCGTGAATATACTTGGCAGTTGGTCAACTTTCTCTTGACCAAGGATGTCAAGATGATTGTCATTGCTTGTAATACAGCAACAGCAGTCGTCTGGGAAGAAATTAAAGCCCAGTTAGATATTCCTGTTCTTGGAGTGATTTTACCTGGCGCTTCAGCGGCTATCAAAGCAAGTCAGGATGGGAAAATCGGAGTGATTGGAACACCGATGACCGTACAATCAGATATCTATCGACAAAAAATCCATGATTTGGATCCAGATTTGCAGGTGGAAAGTTTGGCTTGTCCCAAGTTTGCTCCTTTGGTTGAGTCAGGAGCACTTTCGACGAGCGTTACCAAGAAAGTGGTCTATGAAACCCTACGTCCCTTAGTGGGCAAGGTAGACAGTTTGATTTTGGGTTGTACCCACTATCCGCTTCTCAGACCTATTATTCAGAATGTGATGGGGCCTGACGTAAAACTGATTGATAGTGGTGCAGAGTGCGTGCGGGATATCTCTGTCTTACTTAATTATTTCGAGATTAATCGTGGCCGTGATGCAGGGCCTCTACAACACCGTTTTTATACGACTGCAAATAGCCATAGTTTTGCTCAGATTGGAGCGGAATGGCTAGAAAAAGAGATTCATGTGGAGCATGTAACATTATGACAAACAACATTTATGAATACAAGGATGACCAGGACTGGTATGTAGGTGTCTGGGACGTCTACGGTGGAATCTATAGCCTCATAAAAGATCCTCTTGATCTCGATTTTATGGATTTGGCTCGCATTTTCCGTGATGAGGAAAATGGTTTTCCAATCACGATTACGGTAATGCGCTGGTCTTCCAACTTCCGCTTGCTATCTTTTATCGTTGAGATTTTAAATGCAGAAGGCGGCCGAAACTTGGAAGTCATTCAACGACAAGGGACCTTGCTCTTAGTTGAAAATGGACAACTCTTGCATGTGGAATTACCTAAAGAAGGAGTCGATGTGGAAGCCTACTTTGAGACAAACAAGGTCAGAGAAACTTTGCTGATTGCGACTCGTAATGAAGGGAAGACCAAGGAATTTCGTGCTATCTTTGACAAGCTAGGCTATGATGTGGAGAATCTCAATGATTATCCAGATCTGCCTGAAGTTGCTGAAACTGGTATGACCTTTGAAGAAAATGCTCGCCTCAAGGCTGAAACCATCTCCAAATTGACAGGCAAGATGGTTCTAGCAGATGATTCTGGTCTTAAAGTCGATGTCCTCGGTGGATTGCCAGGAGTTTGGTCAGCTCGATTTGCAGGAGTGGGAGCCACTGACCAGGAAAACAATGCTAAACTCTTACACGAATTAGCCATGGTCTTTGAACTCAAGGACCGTTCAGCACAATTTCACACCACTTTGGTTGTGGCTAGCCCAGGTAAGGAAAGTTTGGTGGTCGAAGCTGATTGGCCAGGCTACATTAACTTTGAACCTAAGGGTGAAAATGGTTTTGGCTATGATCCTCTTTTCCTAGTAGGAGAAACAGGCAAGTCATCAGCTGAATTAACCCTTGAAGAAAAAAATAGTCAATCTCACCGTGCCTTAGCCGTTAAGAAACTTTTGGAGGTATTTCCATCATGGCAAAGCAAACCATCATTGTAATGAGTGACTCCCATGGAGATAGCTTGATTGTAGAAGAAATACGTGATCGCTATCTTGGGAAAGTCGATGCTATTTTTCACGATGGTGACTCGGAACTTCGCCCAGATTCACCACTCTGGGAAGGAATCCAGGTAGTCAGAGGAAACATGGATTTTTACTCAGACTATCCAGAACGCTTAGTGACTCAACTGGGTCCTACCAAGATTATCCAGACTCACGGACACTTATTTGACATTAACTTTAATTTCCAGAAACTAGATTTCTGGGCTCAGGAAGAAGATGCAGATATCTGTCTCTATGGTCACTTGCATGTACCAAATGCATGGATGGAAGGAAAGACCCTCTTTCTAAATCCAGGTTCTATCAGCCAACCACGTGGAACCATCAGAGAATGTCTCTACGCTCGTGTGGAAATTGATGATAGCTATTTCAAAGTAGATTTTTTGACACGTAATCATGAGGTATATCCAGGCTTGTCTAAGGAGTTTGCTCGATGATTGCCAAGGAATTTGAACTATTTTTACTGGAGCAAGAGGAAACCTTTTTGACTCCTGCTGAAAATTTGGCTGTGCTCATTGATACTCACAATGCAGATCATGCAATTCTCCTCCTTAGCCAGATGACATATACCAGAGTACCAGTCGTGACTGCTGAGAAAAAATTTGTTGGAACCATTGGGCTTAGAGATATTTTTGCATATCAAATGGAGCAGGGATTGAGTCAGGAAGCCATGGCAGATACGGATATCGTACACATGACCAAGAAGGATGTTGCAGTGGTAGCTCCAGATTATACATTGACAGATGTTTTACATAAGTTAGTGGATGAATCATTCCTACCAGTTGTTGATAAGGATGGAATCTTCCAAGGGATTATTACACGGAAATCAATCCTTAAGGCTGTCAATGCCCTTCTGCATGATTTTAGTAAGGAATATGAGATTCGAAGCAAATGAGAGAATGGATTTCAGTATTTTTAGAAGAAAAACAAAATCTATCTAGTAATTCTAAACAGTCTTATAAGTATGACTTGGAGCAGTTTTTAGATTTTATTGGAGAACGAATTTCTGAGACAAGTTTAAAAATCTACCAAGCTCAATTATCAAATTTTAAAATGAGTGCCCAAAAGCGTAAAGTTTCTGCTTGTAATCAATTTCTTTACTTTTTATACCAGAAAGGAAAGATTGGCACCTTTTATCGTTTGGAATTGCCGAAACAGGCTGAGAAAAAACAAGTCAAGTCAGAGCTTTTAGACTTGAGTTCTTTCTGGCAAGAAAGTACCTATCCAGAAGGGCGTTTAATAGCCTTATTGATAGTTGAATTGGGCCTCTTGCCTAGTGAAATTCTAGCCATAAAAATAAGTGATGTGAATCTAGATTTTCAAGTGTTGAGAATCAATAAAGCTTCTCAACAAAGAATCTTGAGTCTTCCCACAAAATTACTTGCAGAGTTAGAACCCTTGATGGGACAGACCTACATCTTTGAAAAAACTGGTAAGCCCTACTCTCGTCAATGGGCCTTTCGTCAGTTAGAATCCTTTCTAAAGGAAAAAGGTTTTGCAGATTTATCGGCTCAAGGATTGAGAGAACAGTTTATACTGAGACAAATTGAAGAGAAGGTTGACTTGTATGAAATCGCTAAAAAATTGGGATTAAAAACAGTCATGACCTTAGAAAAGTATAGATAATGGATATTAAATTAAAAGATTTTGAAGGGCCTTTGGACTTGCTCTTACACTTGGTTTCAAAGTATCAGATGGATATCTATGATGTACCGATTACAGAAGTTATTGAGCAGTATCTAGCCTATGTATCAACCTTACAAGCCATGCGTTTAGAAGTGGCAGGTGAATATATGGTGATGGCTAGCCAACTGATGCTGATCAAAAGTCGTAAGCTCTTGCCAAAGGTTGCGGAAGTGACAGATTTAGAAGATGATCTTGAACAGGACCTTCTTTCTCAAATCGAAGAATACCGTAAGTTTAAACTTTTGGGAGAGCAGTTGGAAGTGAAGCACCAAGATCGAGCCCAGTATTACTCAAAAGCACCGACAGAGTTAATTTACGAAGATGCTGAACTTGTGCATGATAAGACCACGATCGATCTTTTCTTAGCCTTTTCAACTTTATTGACCAAGAAAAAGGAAGAATTCTCGAAAAACCATACAACCATTTTACGAGATGAGTATAAGATTGAGGATATGATGGGCATTGTTCGGGAAGCCTTGGTAGAAGGGCAACAACTATGTCTGCAAGATTTGTTTAAGGAAACCAAGGATTTACAAGAGGTCATCACACTTTTTTTAGCGACCTTGGAGTTGATTAAAACCCAAGAAATTCTCTTGATTCAAAAAGAGAGTTTTGGAGATATCTATCTCATAAAAAAGAATGAGGAAAGTCAAGTAGAGCAAAGTTAGGCTTGATAGAGAGGAAGTATGAGTACTTTAGCAAAAATAGAAGCGCTCCTGTTTGTAGCGGGGGAAGATGGGATTAGAGTCCGCCAGTTGGCTGAGCTTCTATCACTTCCACCAACAGGAATTCAGCAAAGCTTAGAAAAATTAGCCAAAAAGTATGAAAAAGACCAGGATTCTAGTTTGGCCCTGATTGAGACAGGAGGGGCCTACAGATTGGTGACCAAGCCTCAATTTGCAGGTGTTTTGAAGGAATATTCTAAGGCGCCCATCAACCAGAGTCTATCTCGCGCTGCGCTTGAAACCTTGTCCATTATTGCTTATAAGCAACCCATCACACGGATTGAGATTGATGCTATTCGGGGGGTTAATTCAAGTGGAGCGCTAGCTAAGTTACAGGCCTTTGAGTTGATACGAGAAGACGGGAAAAAAGAAGTTCTTGGGCGCCCTAATCTCTATGTAACGACGGATTATTTTCTAGATTACATGGGAATTAATCACTTGGAAGAGTTGCCCGTGATTGATGAGCTTGACATTCAAGCACAAGAAAGCCAATTATTTGGTGAAAGGATAGAAGAAGATGAGAATCAATAAATATATTGCCCACGCAGGTGTGGCCAGTAGGAGAAAAGCAGAGGAGTTGATCAAGCAAGGCTTGGTGACTGTTAACGGTCAGGTAGTACGCGAACTAGCGACAACCATTAAGTCTGGTGATAAGGTAGAAGTTGAAGGTCAACCCATCTACAACGAAGAAAAGGTTTACTATCTGCTCAATAAACCACGCGGAGTGATTTCTAGTGTGACAGATGATAAGGGACGTAAGACTGTTGTCGATCTCTTGCCGAATGTTAAAGAGCGTATCTACCCTGTGGGGCGTTTGGACTGGGATACGTCAGGTGTATTGATTTTGACCAATGATGGTGACTTTACAGACGAGATGATTCACCCACGTAATGAAATCGATAAGGTTTATGTGGCGCGTGTAAAAGGGATTGCTAACAAGGAAAATCTTCGTCCCTTAACTCGTGGTCTTGAGATTGATGGCAAGAAGACTAAGCCGGCCGTCTACGAAATTCTCAAAGTAGATCCTGTTAAAAACCGTTCTGTTGTACAGTTGACCATCCATGAAGGACGTAACCATCAGGTTAAAAAGATGTTTGAAGCAGTTGGGCTTCAAGTGGATAAGTTGTCTCGGACACGTTTTGGACACCTAGACTTAACAGGTCTCCGTCCAGGTGAATCCCGTCGTCTTAACAAAAAAGAAATCAGCCAACTACACACCATGGCTGTAACAACTAACAAATAATGAAACGAATTTTAATTGCGCCTGTGCGCTTTTACCAATGCTTTATATCCCCTGCATTCCCACCTTCTTGTAGATTTGAGCCTACTTGTTCAAACTACATGATTCAGGCTATTGAAAAGCATGGATTTAAGGGGGTTCTGATGGGGTTGGCACGGATTTTACGATGTCATCCTTGGTCTGAAATAGGTAAGGACCCCGTACCAGATCACTTTTCTTTAAAGAGAAATTCAAAATAAAAAGAATCACAGTCGTGATTCTTTTTTGGTGTAGATAGATCTATAGATTGATGATTTTCACTACCCTTCTCCTATAAAAAGTGGTAAAATGGTTGAAAGAAAGAAGGGATAGAAATGACAACATTATTTTCTAAAATCAAAGAAGTAACAGAACTTTCTGCTATCTCAGGTCATGAAGCACCTGTACGCGCTTATCTTCGTGAGAAAATAACTCCTCACGTGGATGAAGTAGTAACAGATGGCCTAGGTGGTATTTTTGGTATCAAACACTCAGAAGCAGTCGATGCACCTCGTGTTTTGGTAGCATCTCACATGGATGAAGTTGGTTTTATGGTAAGTGAAATCAAACCAGATGGAACCTTCCGAGTAGTTGAAATCGGTGGTTGGAACCCGATGGTTGTCAGCAGCCAACGATTTAAACTCTTTACGCGCCAAGGACGTGAAATTCCAGTTATCTCAGGTTCAGTACCTCCACATTTGACTCGTGGAACAGGCGGACCAACCATGCCAGCTATTTCAGATATCGTCTTTGATGGTGGTTTTGCGGATAAGGCTGAGGCTGAAAGTTATGGTATCCGCCCAGGAGATACCATTGTTCCAGATAGTAGTGCAATCCTAACAGCTAACTCAAAAAATATCATCTCAAAAGCATGGGACAACCGCTACGGAGTTCTCATGGTTAGTGAGTTGGCAGAAAACTTGTCAGGCCAAAAACTAGGAAATGAACTTTATCTTGGGGCTAACGTCCAAGAGGAAGTCGGACTTCGTGGTGCTCATACCTCAACAACTAAATTTGATCCAGAAGTATTCCTTGCTGTGGATTGCTCGCCAGCTGGTGATGTTTATGGTGGTCAAGGTAAGATTGGCGATGGAACCTTGATTCGTTTCTACGATCCAGGTCACTTGCTTCTCCCAGGTATGAAGGATTTCCTTTTGACGACAGCTGAAGAAGCTGGTATCAAGTACCAATACTATTGTGGAAAAGGTGGAACTGACGCAGGTGCAGCTCATCTGAAAAATGGTGGTGTCCCATCAACAACAATCGGTGTTTGTGCCCGTTATATCCACTCTCACCAAACCCTTTATGCAATGGACGATTTCCTTGAAGCTCAAGCTTTCTTACAAGCTTTGGTTAAAAAATTGGATCGTTCTACAGTAGATTTAATCAAAAATTATTAAACAGAAATGATGGAGGTAATAGGGATGGAAGAACCAAACCTAGAAACCTTGATACGGGATCTTTACAATCATGCCCGTCAAAACCTGAGTGAGGATTTAGTGGCTGCGCTCCTAGAGACTGCTAAGCAATTGCCCAGCACCAATGAGCGCTTGCTTGCAGTCCGACTTTCAGGGCTAGTCACACTTGAACTACTCAAGAATCCTAGAACACCTTCGCCAGAGTTAGTCAATCTGGCCCGCTTTATCAAAAAGGAAGAAGCGAGATACAGGGGTGCAGCCGCATCTTCCTTTATGATTGGAGAGCTATTTAAAATGCTTTGATTCGAAAGAATCAAAGCATTTTTTTGTTTTAAATTTGTTCAGCCAAAACCTTTTCAGCAAGGTTCATAGCGTGGTCTGATACACGAGTGTAGTGTGAAATAATATCGATAAAGTTGACACCTGCTTGGGTAGAACATTCTCCGTTATTTAGACGTTTGATGTGAGTCTTACGAAGGACACGTTCCATGTTGTTGATGTCTTCGTGTCGCTTGATAAGAGCTTGAGCTTGTTCAAGATCATTATTTTCAACACTCTCAAGAGCATCTTTGACGAATTCACTAGTTTTAAGATAAATCTCTGCTAGTTCTTCTAAGGCAGCCTCAGAGAATTGAACATTCTTGCGTTGCAAGTAATCGTTAAGATTGAGCAGGGCTTCTGCGTGGTCTCCGATACGTTCCAAGTCTCGTGAAGAGTCAAGGATATTGGTTAAGACTTCACTTTCTTTTTGGCTCAAAGCTTCACCAGATAAACTAATGAGGTAACGAGTCAATTTTTCATCAATGGTATTGATAGCTTCTTCAGTCTTATGTCCCTTTTCTGCAACTTTTTCATTAGAGTTGATGATATAGTCGTAGGAGAGGTCAAAGGCTTTCGCAGCATAATTACCTAAGTGTAGAAGTTCTTTTTTAGCATTTCCAAGAGCGATAGATGGAGCTTGTTTGATCAGTTGCTCATCAAGGTAAAGTGGCTCGTATTTGACAACTTCGTCTTCTCCAGGGATAAGCTTGGTTACCAAGAAGGCAAGAGCTCCGATGAATGGAAACTGAATGATTGTATTGGTAATGTTGAAAGTTCCGTGGGCGAAGGCAATGGTCATTTCTGGAGCTAGATTTAAGAAGCTCTCAAACCATTGGATTAAGCCTGTAAATGGAACGAGGAAGATAATACAGATAACAGTCCCGATAACGTTAAAGGCCACATGGGCTGCCGCCACACGTTTGGCTGCAATATTAGCACCCAAGGAAGCGATAATAGCAGTGATAGTAGTTCCGATGTTATCTCCAAAGAGAACTGGTAGGGCACCCTGAAGGTCAATCAGATTGCTAGCGTAGAGATTTTGTAGAATCCCGATGGTCGCTGAGGAGGCTTGAATCAGAAGGGTTAAACCTGTTCCGACAAGAACACCCAAGATTGGATTTTTACTAAGTTCTACCATGTAGTCTTTAAAGACTTGTAAATCTTTAAGGGGTTCCATAGCGCCACTCATAAGATTGAGGGCAAAGAAGATACCACCGACACCAAAGACAATTCGTCCGATGTTATTGATAGTTCTATTTTTTGTGAAGAAGAGACAGACTGCTCCGAGAAAGAGCATAGGTAATGCGTAGTCTCCCAATTTAAAACCAATGATAAAGGATGTGACGGTTGTTCCAATATTGGCTCCCATAACAATCCCAATAGCCTGACGTAAAGTCAATAGTCCAGCGCTAACCAGACCAACTGTAATAACCGTAACACCTGAACTCGATTGAATCAGGGCAGTCATCCCAATTCCAACTAAAATTCCAAAGAAAGGATTGCTAGTATATTTGTCAATGTAATATCGAAGACGATCTCCAGCTGCTTGTTGCAAACCGTCCCCCATGGTTTTGATACTATATAAGAATAGTCCCAAACCACCTAAAAAGTGAAATGCAATTTCCTGCCAATTAATGGACATTTTCTTTTCCCTCCGAAAACTAATCGCGGAATTTCTCCCATTCTATTTTAAAGGATTCCAAGCAATCTAACAAGTAGTAAACGCAGTTTTTTTAGAAAAACATCATTAAAATTTAGAAAAAGTGCAGTTGATTGTCTAATTTATATCATTTATTCACTCCTTTATAGATATTTTAGGATGAGTGTTGACTCTACTTATAAATAGCGTAAAATAAACATGAACAGTTCTGCTATTTGAGAGGCAGAAACTTTTTTAAAACAAAAATAAAAGCGCTTACTTTTTGGAAGTAAAAGGAGAAAAAGATGAAGAATCCATTTTTTGAGAAACGTTGTCGCTATAGTATTCGAAAATTATCAGTGGGTGCCTGCTCTTTGATGATTGGCTCGGTTTTATTTGCCAACCAAGCTCTCGCAGAAGAAGTTGCTGCTCCAGCGAATGAAACAACGACTACTACCGTGGCTACAGCGCAACCATTACCTGCCACCGCAGAACAACCAACTACAACCACAGAACAACCAACTACAACCACAGAACAACCAACTACAACTTCACCTGAGGTATTAAAACAGTTGGAGGAGACTGAAAACAAGGTTAGTGAGCAACCTGTTTCAGAAGAGAAACCAACCTTGGATCAATTGACTGGGGCTGATAATAAGGAAGAAGCTAGTCCAGTTGCTGAAACTCCAAAGGCAACAGAAGTGCCTGCAGCTACCGAAAATAAGCCAGAAGAGAAAGCTACTGTTTCTGATGTTCCTAAGAAGGAAGAAAAAAGTCTCCGACCTAAAGAAATTAAGTTTGACACCTGGGAAGACCTGTTGAAATGGGAACCAGGTGCCCGTGAAGATGACGCTATTAACCGCTCTTCAGTAGAATTAGCTAAGCGTTACCGCGGTCATGTCATCAATGAAAAAGCCAATAAGGATGCCAAAGTCGAAGCCCTTGCTAATACTAACTCTAAGGCTAAAGACCACGCTTCTGTAGGTGGTGAAGAGTTTAAAGCCTACGCTTTTGATTACTGGCAGTACTTGAATTCCATGGTCTTCTGGGAAGGACTCGTCCCAACTCCAGACGTGATTGATGCTGGTCACCGTAATGGTGTTCCTGTATTGGGTACCCTATTCTTCAACTGGTCAAATAGCATTGCAGACCAAGAAAAATTTGCTGCTGCTCTTCAACAAGATGAAGACGGTACTTTCCCGATCGCTCGTAAATTAGTTGATTTGGCTAAATATTATGGATTTGATGGTTACTTTATTAACCAAGAAACAACAGGAGATATCGTAACGCCCCTTGGTAAGAAAATGCGTGACTTCATGCTCTATACCAAGGAATATGCAGCTCAAGTCAACCATCCAGTCAAATATTCTTGGTACGATGCCATGACCTATGAATATGGCCGTTATCATGAAGATGGTTTGGGTGAATACAATTACCAATTCATGGAAAAAGAAGGAGATAAGGTTCCTGCGGATCACTTTTTTGCCAACTTTAACTGGACCAAAGAGAAAAATGATTACTCTGTAACTATGGCAAAATGGCTTGGACGTAGTCAGTATGATGTTTTTGCAGGTTTGGAATTACAACAAGGTGGTTCCTACAAGACTAAAGTGAAATGGGATGCCCTTTTTGATGAAAATGGCAAACTTCGCTTGTCACTCGGTCTCTTTGCGCCGGATACGATTACTAGTCTTGGTAAGACAGGCGAAGATTATCACAAGAATGAAAATATCTTCTTCACAGGTTACCAAGGAGATCCAACTGGTCAAAAACCAGATGATAAAGACTGGTACGGGATTGCCAACCTCGTAGCTGACCGTACACCAGCAGTAGGCCGTAGCTTCACAACATCCTTTAACACAGGACATGGTAAAAAATGGTTTGTAGACGGAAAAGTTTCCAAGGATTCTGAATGGAACTATCGTTCTATATCAGGTATCTTGCCTACATGGCGCTGGTGGCAGACATCATCAGCCACTAAACTTCAAGCTGACTATGACTTTGAAGATGCTTACAATGGTGGAAATTCACTCAAATTTGCAGGAGATTTAGCTGAAAATACCAACCAAGATGTTCGTCTCTACTCTACAAAACTAGAAGTAACAGATAAAACGAAACTCCGTGTCGCCCATAAAGGTGGTAAGGGAAGCAAGGTTTATGTAGAGTTTGCGACTCAGAAAAACTATACTTATGGTGGAGAGAATACTCGCAAAGAGCTGACTTTATCTGACGATTGGACAAAAGATGAATTTGATTTGAGTGCCTTGGCAGGTCAGACTATTTACGGTATAAAGCTCACTTTTGAAAATACTGCTGCCCTTAAGGGTTATCAATTTAACTTGGGTGAGTTGACTGTAACAGATAATCAAGAGGCTCCTCAAGCACCAACAGCTCTTAAAGTAGCTAAACAATCTCTGAAAAATGCTCAAGAAGCAGAAGCCATTGTCCAATTTACTGGAAATAAAGATGCTGACTTCTATGAAGTTTATGAGAAGGATGGCGATGCTTGGCACCTATTGACAGGCTCATCTGCCACTACTGTCTACCTACCAAAAGTTAGCCGTTCAGCTAGTGCAACTGGTACTAGTCAAGAGTTGAAGGTTGTCGCAGTTGGTAAGAATGGCCTTCGTTCTGAAGCAGCAACTACAAACTTCGAATGGGGAATGACTGTCCAAGACACAAGTCTTCCAAGACCATTAGCAGAAAATATCGTTCCAGGAGCGACTGTTATCGGAAGTACCTTCCCAGACACAGAAGGCGGCGAAGGTATCGAAGGAATGTTGAATGGTACCATCACCAGTCTATCTGACAAATGGTCTTCTGCACAATTAAGTGGTAGCGTTGATATTCGTTTGACACAACCACGCCGTGTTGTGAGATGGGTCATGGATCATGCCGGTGCTGGTGGAGAATCTGTCAACGATGGTTTGATGAACACTAAAGATTTCGACCTTTACTACAAGGATGAAGCTGGAGAATGGAAACTAGCTAAGGCTGTTCGTGGTAATAAAGCCCATGTTTCAGATATTACCCTTGATAGCCCAATCACAGCTCAAGACTGGCGCTTGCATGTCATCACATCTGACAATGGAACGCCATGGAAAGCCATCCGCATCTACAACTGGAAGATGTATGAAACTCTAGATACTGAGAGTCAGAACATTCCAATGGCTAAAGTGGCAGCGCGTGTCCTAACTGACAATAAGATTCAGCTAGGATTCTCAGAAGTTCCTGCGGGTGCAACTATCACAGTCTATGACAAGGCAGATTCACAAACTCCAATCGCTACCTTAAATACGGTAGTTGGAGGGGATTTGGCGACAGACCCATTGAGTTTTGAAAAACGTCCTAGCCTTCTTTACTACCGCACACAATTGCCAGGAAAAGAAATCAGTAATACTCTTGCTGTAACAATTCCTCAGGATGATAGAAAGATTAAGTCTGTCAGTCTAGAAGCAGTACCTAAAAAGACGACTTACCAAGATGGTGAGGAATTGAATCTTAAAGGTGGTCTTCTTCGTGTCAAATATGAGGGTGAAGAAGCAGATGAAGTCATCAACTTCAGTCATGCAGGTGTTGTGGTCAACGGCTATGATGCTCACCATCATGGCGAACAAGAGTTAACAGTAACCTATCTTGGCCTTCCGGTTGCAGGAAGCTTCAAGGTTCAAGTAACTGGTGAAGAAACTGGTCCAAAAGAAGTTGCAGGCTTGTATATTAGTAAACAACCTAAAATTAATTACTTTGTAGGCGACACTCTTGACTTATCAGAAGGACGCTTCAAGGTCTTGTATGATGATGAGACTGAGACAGAACATAGCTTTACAGACCAAGGAGTCGAAATTACAGGTTATGATTCTCAAAAAACAGGTCGTCAAAAACTTGTCTTACACTATCAAGGTCAAACTGTCGAGTTTGATGTTCTAGTATCACCTAAGGCAGCCATTAATGACGAATATCTGAAACAAGAAATCACCTCTGCTCAAGGACGCAAAGAAACACTAGCTTATACATTTGCGGATGCAGCAAAACAAGCAGCTCTTGTTGAGAAGCTTGATGTAGCAAAAGCCATCTTAGAAAACCACGATGCTAGTCAAGAAGCAGTCAACCAAGCCTTGAACGATTTGAAACAAGCAGGTGCAGACTTGGATGGAAATCAACGTTATCAAGCTGCTAGAGAAGAATTGGAAAGCTTACTCGAATCCGTTCTTGAAAAAGATCCTCAATCTGAGTTGATTGCACAAGCTGAAGCTTTGTTATCTTCACAAACGCCAACTCCAGCAGCTTTTGCGGACATGAAAGAAAAGCTGAATAAGAAACTAGCTCCTGCAGAAGAAAGTCACCACATTGGTAGCTTAGAAAAGGGCGAAACTGCTCCAACAGTTGAAGTTCTACCTGAATTAGTGGTTGAAGAAGAAGGGGTAGCCTTCACTCGTCAAGAACGTCCATCAGGAGACCTCTTGTTAGGTGAACGCCATGTGGTTCAAGCTGGTGAGGATGGGCAAGTCCGTCGCTTGATTGAAGTTGATGCCAAAGGCAACCGCACTCTTCTTGAGACAGAAGTAGTCAAGGAAGCAGTTGCAGAGATTACTGAAGTTGGTACCAAGGTAGAAAGTCGTGTTCAACCGCTAGACGGAGTTAAAGATTTGACTATCAGCAATCCAGAATTAGTTGTTGAAGAAGAAAAGGTTGCATACGGCCATGAAGAACGAGTAAATCCTAGTCTTCAGGCAGGAGAACGTCGCCTGGTTCAAGCAGGAGTTGAAGGACTTCGCAGAAATCTTGTAGAAGTTGATGCTGAAGGGCATCGAAGTCTTAAGGGAACAGAGCTTGTCAAAGAAGCTGTAACTGAGATTGTGGAGATTGGTCCAAAAGTTGATGTCCAAGCTGACAAACCTCTTGCAGCTACTCCAGTAGCACAAGCAGCTAAGCAGGAAACAGCAAAAGCAGAAGCACAAGCTGAAAAACCTGAAGGAAAACAACTTCCAAGTACTGGTGAAGAAGCAGATGCAAATCTTCTTGCCCTTGGCTTGGTCGGAGTTCTAGGTGGTTTTGGACTACTAGCTCAAAAGAAAAAAGAAGAGTAAGCTAGATAATGTATCTATAATCGATACTATACAATAAAAAAGATTTGACTTTTACTAGTCAAATCTTTTTTAGACTGGATAAGGAGAAAAAATAGAAATCCCAGCCCATGCTTTAAGAGTTATCCTTGTTTATTAAAGACTTCTTTCAGGATAAAAGTGTAAGGTTTTGCTATCTCTTTTATTGATTTTGTGATATAATTAACACGTAAAAAAAAAGAAGGAGTCATATCTAATGGCAAAATTGACTGTTAAAGACGTTGACTTGAAAGGGAAAAAAGTTCTCGTTCGTGTTGACTTCAACGTACCTGTAAAAGATGGCGTGATCACTAATGATAACCGTATCACTGCAGCTCTTCCAACTATCAAGTATATTCTTGAACAGGGTGGACGTGCAATCCTCTTCTCTCACCTTGGACGTGTTAAAGAAGAAGCAGACAAAGAAGGTAAATCACTTGCTCCTGTAGCTACTGACTTGGCTGCTAAATTAGGTCAAGAAGTTAAATTTATCCCAGGTGTTACTCGTGGTGCTGAATTGGAAGCAGCGATTAACGCTCTTGAAGATGGACAAGTTCTCTTGGTTGAAAACACTCGTTACGAAGATGTTGACGGCAAGAAAGAATCTAAAAACGATCCTGAACTTGGTAAATACTGGGCATCACTTGGAGATGGTATCTTTGTAAACGATGCCTTCGGTACAGCTCACCGTGCACACGCATCTAACGTTGGTATCTCTGCAAACGTTGATAAAGCCGTTGCTGGATTCCTTCTTGAAAACGAAATTGCTTACATCAAAGAAGCAGTTGAAGCTCCAGAACGTCCATTCGTAGCTATCCTTGGTGGTTCAAAAGTATCTGACAAGATCGGTGTTATCGAAAACTTGCTTGAAAAAGCTGATAAAGTTCTTATCGGTGGTGGGATGACTTATACATTCTACAAAGCTCAAGGTATCGAAATCGGTAACTCACTTGTAGAAGAAGACAAATTGGATGTTGCTAAATCTCTTCTTGAAAAATCAAACGGCAAATTGATCTTGCCAGTTGACTCAAAAGAAGCAAATGCATTTGCTGACTACACTGAAGTGAAAGACACTGAAGGTGAAGCAGTAGACCCAGGATTCCTTGGTCTTGATATCGGTCCTAAATCAATCGCTAAATTCGACCAAGAATTGACTGGTGCGAAAACAGTTGTATGGAACGGACCAATGGGTGTATTTGAAAACCCTGACTTCCAAGCTGGTACAATCGGTGTGATGGACGCTATCGTGAAACAACCAGGCGTTAAATCAATCATCGGTGGTGGTGACTCAGCTGCTGCAGCGATCAACCTTGGACGTGCAGACAAATTCTCATGGATCTCTACTGGTGGTGGAGCTTCAATGGAACTCCTTGAAGGTAAAGAACTTCCAGGACTTGCTGCTTTGACTGAAAAATAAGAATATAAAAAAGAGGCTGGGACAAAAGTTCTAGCCTCTCAATTGTCTTTGGGTTGTCGAGCAGGACGCAGTAGTTGAGTGGCCTCTACTACGCTGATTTCATCAGCTTTTACAACCCTACTCAACTGTGCGGAGGTGGAACGACGAAATCGAATTCTAACGAATTACCGATTTCTGTCCCACTCTCTTTTTTTGCGCTCTTTTAAAGTTTGGGAGTACTGAGGGATAATTGGACAGAATCCAAAAAAAACAGTAAAATAGAGGAATACCAATCTAAATGAAATTTGAGTGATAATCGTGGAAAAAAGAGACAATCAGACAAAAACAGCTATTTGCGGTATTATCAATGCCACCCCAGATTCTTTCTCTGATGGGGGCCAATTTTTTGCTGTAGAAAAAGCTTTAAAACAAGCTCGAAAATTGATTGCTGAAGGTGCCACTATTTTAGATATCGGTGGAGAATCTACTCGACCTGGAAGTAGCTATGTTGAGATTGAAGAGGAAATCCAACGTGTGGTTCCAGTCATTCAGGCTATCCGTCAAGAAAGTGATGTTCTGATTTCGGTAGACACTTGGAAAAGTCAAGTTGCAGAAGCAGCTCTAAAGTCTGGGGCCCATATAGTCAATGACATTACAGGTCTTATGGGGGATGAGAAGATGGCGGAAGTGGTTGCCAAAGCTGGAGCTCAGGTAGTCATCATGTTTAATCCAGTAATGGCACGCCCTCAGCACCCTAGTTCACTTATCTTCCCTCATTTTGGCTTTGGAGAGCCTTTTACAAAGGAAGACTTAGAAGAGTTTGAACAACTATCAGTAGAAGAATTGATGACAGTTTTCTTTGATCGTGCACTGGCAAGAGCGGAAAAAGCAGGAATTTCGAAAGCCAAGATTATGTTGGATCCGGGAATCGGCTTTGGCTTGACCAAGAAGGAAAATCTCATTCTCCTACGTGACCTTGATAAATTACACGAGATGAGCTATCCTATTTTTTTAGGAGTCTCTCGCAAGCGCTTTGTCATCAATATTCTAGAAGAAAATGGATTTGAAGTAAACCCGGAAACTGAAGAAGGCTTCCGCAATCGTGATACTGCTTCGGCTCATGTGACCAGTATCGCCACTAGACAAGGTGTGGAAGTGGTGCGCGTGCACGATGTAGCTAGCCACAAGATGGCGGTCGAAATTGCGTCTGCTATCCGTCTGGCAGATGATGCGGAAAATTTAGATTTGAAACAATATAAGTAAGATGAATAAGAACGAAACGAATCAGTGGATAGCCCACTATCGGACAGACCAACCTCATTTTGGTTTGGAAAGAATGGTAGAGCTTTTAGCTTTACGTGGCAATCCCCATCTAAAACTCAAGGTTATCCATATCGGTGGAACCAATGGTAAGGGATCTACTATAGCCTTTTTGAAGAATATGTTGGTAAAGATGGGGCTAAGAGTTGGAGTCTTTAGCTCACCCTATCTGATTCATTATACCGATCAGATTGTCATTAATGAGGAATCTATCCCAGAAGCAAGATTAGAGACCTTGATGGTAGACTATCGCTCACTACTTGAGGGGGAGCATGTTCATGATTTGCAGGGGACAACAGAGTTTGAGATTATCACTGCTATAGCCTATGACTATTTTGCTTCTGAGCAAGTCGATGTGGCCATTATGGAAGTAGGTATGGGTGGACTTTTGGATAGTACCAATGTTTGTCAGCCTATCTTAACAGGTATTACGACCATTGGGTTGGACCATGTAGCTCTACTAGGGGATAGCTTGGAAGCTATCGCGGAGCAGAAAGCTGGAATTATCAAACAAGGAGTTCCCTTGGTAACAGGGAATATTGTCCCAGAAGCCCTAGCAGTTATCAACCAAATCGCGAAAGCGAAAGAGGCTTCTAGGCTTGTTTATGGAAGAGATTATCAAGTCAGTCATCAAGAGAGTGTGGGGACGGGAGAAGTCTTTGAATATTCAAGCCCACTTAGACAAGGTCGCTTTCAGACAGGATTGCTGGGTTTGCACCAGGTAGAAAATGCTGGGATGGCTCTAACTTTGTTGGATGCCTATTGTCAGGAGACTGGTCGAGAATTAGCCAGTAATAACATAGTGGCTCAAGCCTTAGAAGAAACAAGATGGCCTGGACGCTTTGAAGTTGTTTCTAGAAGTCCTTTGATGATTTTAGATGGGGCACACAACCCCCATGCAATCAAAGCTTTATTAGCTACCCTAGAAGAACGATTTACTGACTATCACAAGGAAATCCTCTTTACTTGTATTAAAACCAAGGCTTTAGAGGATATGTTAGATTTATTAGAGGCCTTACCAGATACTAATCTTACACTAACACATTTTGATGATGGTCGAGCGACAGACGAAGAGGTGCTAAAACAGGTAGCTCATTCTAGAAATCTAAATTACCAAAGTTGGCAGGCATTTCTAGACCAAAGTATGATAGATATTGAAGAGAAAAAAACAGTTAGGATAGTAACGGGCTCCTTGTATTTCTTGAGCCAGGTGCGAGCCTATCTAATGGAGAGGAAAAACTAGAGAATGGATACACAAAAGATTGAGACGGCTGTCAAAATGATTATCGAGGCAGTCGGTGAAGATATCAACCGCGAGGGATTGCAGGAGACACCAGCTCGTGTAGCCCGCATGTATCAAGAGATTTTTTCAGGACTTGGTCAAACTGCAGAGGAGCACTTGTCAAAATCCTTTGAAATTATCGATAACAATATGGTAGTGGAAAAGGATATTTTTTTCCATACCATGTGTGAACACCACTTCTTGCCATTTTATGGGAAAGCTCATATCGCCTACATTCCAGATGGACGCGTGGCAGGTTTGTCGAAGCTTGCGCGTACAGTTGAAGTTTATGCTAAAAAGCCACAAATTCAAGAACGCTTGAATATCGAAGTAGCTGATGCTTTGATGGACTATCTTGGTGCCAAAGGTGCTTTCGTTGTTATTGAAGCAGAACATATGTGTATGAGTATGCGAGGTGTTCGAAAACCAGGAACTGCAACTTTGACCACAGTAGCTCGCGGTGTATTTGAGACGGATAAGGATCTTCGAGACCAAGCATATCGTCTGATGGGACTATAAAACATTCGCTTCAAGCGGATGTTTCTAGAAAGGACTAGTTATGGATCAACTGCAGATTAAAAATCTAGAAATTTTTGCCTTCCACGGACTCTTTCCTAGTGAGAAAGAACTGGGGCAAAAGTTTGTCATTTCAGCTAGCTTATCCTATGATATGACCAAGGCTGCGACAGAATTGGACTTAGAGTCTTCTATCCATTACGGAGAGCTATGTCAACAATGGACGACGTGGTTTCAGGAAAACACTGAGGACTTGATTGAAACAGTAGCCTACAAACTTGTCGAGCGTACATTTGAGACTTACCCTATCGTTCAAGAGATTGAGCTAGAACTTAAAAAACCTTGGGCGCCAGTTCATCTACCCTTGGAGACCTGTTCAGTAACCATCCATCGCCGTAAGCAGCGAGCCTTTATTGCCTTGGGAAGTAATATGGGAGATAAAAAGGCTAATCTCAAACACGCGATTGCTAACATGAGTGCTCGCGGGATTCGTATTCTCAAAGAGTCCAGTGTGATTACAACTGATCCGTGGGGTGGTGTAGAGCAAGATAGTTTTGCCAATCAGGTCATTGAAGTGGAAACCTGGTTGCCGGCTCCAATCTTGCTAGAAACCTTGTTGGCCATTGAGTCAGAGATGGGACGAGTCAGGGAAGTGCATTGGGGACCTCGTTTGATTGATTTAGATTTGCTCTTTGTCGAGGACCAAGTCATCTACACAGATGAGCTTATCTTGCCACATCCTTATATCGCTGAGCGTTTATTTGTCCTAGAGTCACTTCAAGAGATAGCCCCACATTTTATCCATCCAGTCTTGGGACAACCAATTCGTCACTTGTTTAACCAGTTGGAGCAAGGAAATGCCTAAACTATCCGAGACCTATAGCAAGTGGAAGAGTATTGGGGAGGGACTGCTTGCTATTACTTTAGGGATTCTCTTGATTCGTTTTGGACAAGTTGTTCCACGGATAGGGTACCAGTTGCTGATCGGCTACTTTTCCTTGTCAGCGGTTTGGCAATTATTGACTCGCTGGTTTCAGGATAAAAAACGTAGAGAAAATATCCTTGTAACCTTGGCTAAGCTGGTGGTTGCGGCTCTCGTGTTTGACTCCATCATCTTGCAAGACATCGCCCTTTATCTCCTAGTTTTTGTCATTGCGAGCTATCAGTTGTTTACGGGTGGCATTAGTCTTGTTACCTGGTTTCTCTATCGAAAAAATGCCATTCACCCTCGACTCCATCATTTCTTCGATGCTGTATGGATGATAGGATTTGGTCTTTATAGCATTTCTCCTTTTCACGATGCGGCGAATTTTGAATTGCTCTTGCTTGGATGTTACTTGCTCATGCTAGGAGCAAGCAGTCTTCGGGATGGTTTCTTTTTTGAGAGGATTGAAAACAATCCCAAGCTGAAGCGTCGAATGCGAATGACTTTGCCAATCTTTGTGACAACTCTAATCCCTATCAGCACCTTGCGTAAACTGAATAAGTGGCTGTCAAATCATGAAGGCCAAGAAGGAGAAGTGCATTCAGAAAGAAAAAACGACCAGACGGTTGATCTGGAGATTTTTGTCCATACTTCAGAAACCTCATTTTTCCTCGCAATGGGACATGTGGATATTTGTTATCAAGGGAAGGTTATTTCCTATGGTTCGTATGATCCCCAATCGGAGCGTCTATTTGGCATGGTCGGAGATGGTGTCTTGTTTAAGGCCAATCGAGAAAAATATATTGAACTTTGTAAGAGGGAAAGTCAAAAGACCTTGTTTGCTTATGGTCTGAGTTTGACAGACCAACAGAAAGCTGCTATCCAGGATCGTTTAGCAGAGATAGAAGGCCTGTTAATTCCTTGGGAGCCAAGCTCGCAGTTGATGAAAAGAAGAGAGGGCGAGGTCAAGCATACCTACTCCTACCAGCTGAAACAGGAAGCAGATGCGACGCTTTATAAATTCAGCTCATCTGAATTCAAGACCTACTTTGTTCTCAGTACCAATTGTGTTTTACTGGCAGACTCTATCGTGGGAAAAGCTGGGACTGATATATTGAGTCCCCAAGGTTTCATTGTGCCAGGGACTTACCAGGATTACCTTGACTTAGAGTATACAAAACCCAATGGTCTGGTTGTTAGTCGCTCCATTTATTAGAAAAAGAAAACTCTAGTCAGGAGACTAGAGTTTTTAAAATAGGTCATTTTCTTCAGGGAGAAGGATCGTTTCCTTGCCGTCCATATCCATGACAAGTACTTTTGGTGGATATAATGGATCAAAGGGGTGACTAAAATCGAAGTCAATCGTTGTAGGTAGATGTTGACTTGAAAAACGGAAGGTGATGGAGCCGTCATGGTTTAAGAGCTGAAATTCCAACTCATCTTCTAATTCAAAAACATGCTTTAAAAAATGATCGATAATGTACCAGATTGAGTCAATCACATCGTCTGGAAGATTTGTTACCACACCAAAGCTGGCACAACGTCTATGTGAATCCGTAAAAGCCATCCATGCCTCCTACTTAATTTTTTATTATCATACTGCAAACTGGCCTAAAAATCAAGAAAAGTAAACTAATTTACAAAAATATGATTATATGTGAAATTTTTTCAAAGAAAGTCTAATTAGTCCTTGAAAATGCTTACAATTAGTGGTAAACTAGTAGTGGTGTAAACATGAAAACAAAATTTTCAACATTAGAAAGGAAACGGTATGAACACAGATGATACAGTAACAATTTATGACGTTGCCCGAGAAGCAGGAGTTTCAATGGCAACTGTCAGTCGTGTAGTCAATGGCAACAAGAATGTCAAAGAAAACACTCGTAAGAAAGTTCTAGAGGTGATTGATCGCCTAGACTATCGCCCAAATGCAGTAGCTCGTGGCTTGGCAAGCAAACGAACAACAACTGTTGGGGTTGTCATCCCAGATATCACTAACACGTATTTTGCTGCGCTAGCAAAAGGGATTGATGATATTGCAGAGATGTACAAGTATAACATCGTCCTTGCGAATAGTGATGAGGACGATGAAAAAGAAGTGGCAGTAGTGAATACACTCTTTTCAAAACAAGTTGATGGTATTATCTTTATGGGCTATCACTTAACAGAGAAAATTCGCTCAGAGTTTTCACGTTCACGTACCCCTGTAGTTCTTGCAGGAACAGTGGATGTAGAACACCAGCTTCCAAGTGTTAATATTGATTATAAGAATGCTACTGCGGATGCTGTTCGCCATTTGTTGAAGCGTAACAAAAAAATTGCCTTTGTGAGTGGCCCGTTGGTAGATGATATTAACGGTAAAATTCGCTTGGTTGGCTACAAAGAAGCTTTGAAAGCAGCAGGAGTCAACTATAGTGAAGGACTTGTATTTGAATCTAAATATCGCTATGATGATGGTTATGCTCTGGCAGAGCGCTTAGTTTCTTCAAAAGCAACTGCAGCGATTGTGACTGGTGATGAATTGGCAGCTGGTCTCTTGAACGGCTTGGCTGATCATGGAGTTTCAGTACCAGAAGACTTTGAAATCATTACGAGTGATGATTCTCAAATCGCTCGCTTTACTCGACCAAGCCTTACAACTATCGCACAACCCTTGTATGATTTAGGTGCGATTAGTATGCGTATGTTAACTAAAATTATGCATAAAGAGGAATTAGAAGAACGTGAAGTCCTCCTACCTCATGGTTTGACAGAGCGCAAATCAACCCGAAAAGACTAAAAAAATCCTAGGAAGTCAGATGATTTCCTAGGATTTTTTTATCCTTCCATATAAGCTTGGAGCTCATCGCCCTTAAGTCCAGCATTGATTGCAATAAGAAGCTTCAGTCGTGCTTTTTGAGCGTTTAGTTCTTTTACAAAATATACACCATCATTCTGAAGACAAACACCACCGCCTTCGTAGGCGTAAACAGGTTCTGCAATTCCATTGAAACAACGTGAGACTAGTGCAATAGGAAGTCCTGCTTGACTGAGAGATTTTAATTTTTCAGCTGTTTCCTTTGGTACATTTCCAGCACCAAAAGCCTGAATAATCAATCCATCTAGTTGGTCAACAGGAAGTAAATCGAGAAGTTCATCGGTCATGCCCGCATAAACAGGGATAATAGGGACCAACCCTTGAATGCTCTCAAGGTTAAAACGAACACGAGGTTCTGCCGTTTTGAAGTAGAGAATTTCCTGCTTCATAATGAGTCCGAGTGGTCCATGAGTTGGTGTTTGAAAGGTACTAACGTTAGTAGTATGCGTTTTTGTGACATATTTGGCGGCGTGAATTTCATCGTTCATAACGACCAACACACCCTTATCTGCAGCCTTATCATCACTCGCAACGCGTAAGGCGCTAAGATAGTTGTAGACACCATCACTTCCCAGTTCATTGGAACTTCTCATAGCACCTGTCAGGACGATAGGCATATGAGGTACCTCCATGGTGTCGAGGAAATAAGCTGTTTCTTCTAGTGTATCTGTCCCATGTGTAATGACAACACCATCATAGGCCGATGCCTCTTGTTTAATCTTTTGGTAGAGGGCTAACATATGCTTAGGCTTGATGTATGGGCTGGGCAAATTTAAAAAATCCAAGGAATGGACTTCGATACCTTCGAGAGGATTAGAGATATGATTCATAGGGTTATCAGCACTAGTCCTTACAGCTCCAGATTCATCTGCCTGCATGGAGATAGTGCCACCGGTATGTAAAACAAGGATTTTCTTAGTCATGATTCACTCACTTTTTCTGAAATGTGGTATAATCATTGTATCATAAAAGAAAGGAATGAGATAGAATGGAAGTCAAAGCTGTGTTTTTTGATATTGATGGAACGCTTGTAAATGACAGTAAGAGTGTTTTGAAGTCCACAAAGGAAGCTATCAAGATTGTGAAAGAACAAGGGGTGCTTGTTGGTGTAGCAACAGGGCGAGGACCTTTTTTTGTTAAGGATTTGATGGATGATTTGGATCTGGATTTTGCAGTGACCTACAATGGCCAATATATCTTTAACAAAGATCGTGTTCTTTTTGCTAGCCCTATTGATAAGAGAAGCCTCAGACAAATCATCTCTTATGCTAAGAAAAATAGAAAAGAGATTGCCATGGGAACGCGACAAGACGTTGTCGGTTCTCGGATTATGTCCTTTGGACTCAGCCCTCTTTCACAGCTAGTTAGTCGATTTGTACCTAAATTTTTGACTCGTACTGTTAGTCATTCCTTTAATCGTATGGTCAGTAAGGCCCTTCCTCAGAAGGAAGATGATTTGTTGGACTTAATCAATCAACCGATCTATCAGGTGCTTATGTTGATGACGCCTGAGGAGACTAACCATGCTGCTGAAGAATTAAACAATCTGAAGTTCACCAGAAGTAATCCATTCGCGGCCGATATTATCAATCAAGGAAATTCTAAGTTAGAGGGTATCCGTCGTGTCGGAAAAGAGTATGGTTTTGAACTCAATCAAGTCATGGCCTTTGGGGACTCGGATAATGACTTGGAAATGTTGGCTGGTGTTGGGATGTCTGTTGCCATGGGAAATGGTAGTAGCAGCGTAAAAGAAGTTGCCAAGCATATTACTGCCAGCAACCAAAACGATGGGATTCACAAGGCTTTGGAATATTTTGGAGTTTTGTCTTCTGAAAAAGTCTTTGTCAGTCGTGACTATCATTTTAATAAGGTTAAGACCTTCCATCGTATGATGGATGAGCGAACTCAAGAAGAACCTATAGCTTGGGATTTAGAAGGGGCGACCCACCGTGCTGGCTTTAAGATTGAAGAGTTAGTTGAATTTGTCCGTGCTGCAAGCAATTCTGAAGAGGAATTCCAACAAGCTGTGCAGGATTTACACCAAGCACTTGATATAGCTGCCGAAAAAGTATCTCAGTCAACACCAGCTGAGAAAACCCTCGTTGGTCAAGTGGATGCTTTGATTGACACACTCTACTTTACTTATGGAAGTTTCGTTTTAATGGGGGTAGACCCAGAGAGAATTTTTGAGATTGTCCATCAAGCAAACATGGGTAAAATCTTCCCAGATGGTAAGGCTCATTTTGATCCAGTAACCCACAAAATCTTGAAACCAGATAACTGGAAAGAAAAGTACGCTCCAGAGCCTGCAATCAAAAAGGAAATAGAGCGCCAAATCAAGGCTTATGAACGTCATAAGGAAAGAGAAAATAGAATGAGTTAGAAGCTCCAAGATGAAAAATTAAAATACCTATTGGATTTATTCAATAGGTATTTTTGTTCATATTAGATTTTGGAGCTAGTTTACACGACTTTTTTCTTTAGATGTTACATCTTTTACAGCTTCGACACCTTCACTTGCTTTTTCTTTAGCAGTTGATACACCACTACTGAAACCAGTTTTAACTTTTTCAAATTGTTCGGATGCAAATTCACCTGTTGACTCTGCTACGTCAGTTACTCTATCTTGAAGACTCACTGAATCTGCTTCAAATTGTTCTTTTGTTTTGATATCAACAACGTTCACATTTACTTCAACAACTTCAAGATTTGTCATTTGTGAAACCTCAGAAGTGACAACTTTTTTAATTTTGTTGTATAGTTCAGGAACGTTAATTTTGTATTCTACAACAACATTCAAATCGACAGCAACTTGTGTCTTACCAACTTCAACATTAACTCCACGAGTAACATTATCTGTGTTAATAATTTTTTCAGTTAAATTAGAGAAAAATCCTCCATCAACGTCCAAAAGACCAGGTACTTTTTCTAGTGCTAGACCAATAATTTTTTGGATAACCTTATTTTCATAAGTAAGGCTTCCTTTTACTTCATGAGTAGTAGCAGTAGATTCATTTTTTTCTGTAGAAACGTTTTTTTCCAAGTTTGACATATGCAACTCCTTATTATTTATTTATATAGTTTTTTTGGATATATAATCCAATTACAATTCCTAAAGCTCCGAAAATCAAAACAAATAGTGTTTTGAAGAAACCAAAGGAAATAATTAAACAAGCTAGAATAATACCTATTAAGCCTGATAAAATTGGATACTGATACTTTTTAAGTAATTCCATCTTTTCACTTCCTTAATCTACACGACTTGTAGTTTTCTTGTGTTGAGTTGGAGGTTGATAGTTTTTAACCAAAACTTCAAGTTTTACCTCACGTTCAAGACCAAAAAACTGCCTTAATCCTTGAGTTATTTCATTTTGAATTGACTGGCACTTAGTAGAGATGTTGTCTGAAGTAATTATTCTACCTTCCACGTAAACAAAACATTTATTTCTTCTGATATTTACACGGATAGTTGGATTTTTAATCAACTCATATTCATCAACAACACATCTAACGAACCCTTCAATAGCTGAATTTTTTAGTTTAAGCTTATCATCTTTAGTACCTAATTGAATATCCAGATATTGCTTAGGATAAAATAGTATAACTAGGATTGATGATAAAACTAATACTGATAGGATTAATGTCCCCCAAAAGATGTATTTAGAAATGAATGCAGCAAAACTCCATTCTCTCCAGCTAAACAATTGAATGCCTAGGTCACTTGCTTGTTGGTAATCAACCAAGATGGGGAGAAAGACTGTCAAGATAAGAATACAGAAAATAAGTAAAAGTATTTTCTTTGTTTTTGACATATACAATCCTTTCGAATTAATCTCATAGATTATTGTAACAGTTTAGGGAGGTGTACAACAATCTATCATCTTCAAGATAGAAGAATACGGAATTAGTAACTTTGAAAAGTGCTACTATGATAGATGAGGTTAGCTAATTTAGTTAACGAAGGGCTCATATTCCCGAGGGATTGTTAATAGAGAACTAGGAAAATGGAGTAAGTAGTTTCAAAACAAAATGTATGATACCCTTAGACGTAAAAATGCCAAGTTGTCTATAACAAGTGGCAAAACAATGGGTCTCCTTTTCTAAACTGTGATTACATTCTCAGTTGTTTTTAGTATAGCATTTTTTGAAAGCGCCGTCAATTTTGAACATCCTCTCCTTTACTTTACAGATTAGTTTAGGATTTTTTGACGAATATAGTCCTCGCTATATAAAAGGCTATCACTAATAAAAAGCGAGGCCGGGATTTTCCCGACCTCTTTTGTTCTCATTATAAAGTTTTATCCTTGTCTCGAACAACGAGAAGGTCAACACTTGTATGGCGTAGGATATATTCTGATGAAGATCCGACAAGCAAACGTTCGAAGGCGTTAAGCCCAGTTGCTCCAACCAAAATCAAATCAACGTGTTCTTGATCAGGGATTGTTTTAGCCAAAAGAGTTTTAGGATTTCCCATTTCGATGACAACTTGAATATCTTTAAGACCAGCGTCTCTTGCACGCTTTTCATATTCTGCCATCAACTCTTGTGCCTCGACTTGTAACTCTTCGTAAACTTCTGCATCGAATGTTGAAATGCTTTGAAGAGCACGAGTATCGATTACATGCGCAATGGTTAATTTAGCCTGGTTACGTAATGCTGACTGAACTCCTTTGATAAAAGCCAAATCAGCTTCTTTAGAACCGTCGACTGCTACCATGATGTTTTCGTAACGTTGTGTCATATCAAAAACCTCCTCATTTCTTATCACCTTCATTGTAATCCTTTTCACTAAAAAAGTAAAGTAAAACATGATAGCAAAAAAGAGACTTTTTGACTTTAGTTTTGAGAGTGCTATAATTAAAGGAGAGAAGGCAAGAGGGGATTATATGACAAAAATTGCGGTACTTTCAGATATCCATGGAAATACAAGAGCACTGGAAGCTGTTTTAGCAGATGCAGAGAAGGCAGGCGCTGAGGAATATTGGCTCTTGGGAGATATTCTCATGCCTGGGACAGGACGAAAAAATATTCTCAGACGATTAGAGGACTTGCCGATTACGATTCGAGTTCTGGGGAATTGGGAAGAGAGTTTATGGCGGGCTGCTCATCGAAAATTAGATACAAGTAGACCTAGCCATCGCTACCTCTTGCGCCAATGCCAGTATATTATGGAAGAAATTAGTCTAGATGATATTGAAGCTCTACAGGCATTTCCCATGCACACACACCGCCAGTTTGGAAATCTGAAGGTAGGGATAAGCCATCATTTGCCGGATAAAAATTGGGGAAGAGAACTGATCCATCTTGGCAAGCAGGAGGATTTTGACCGTTTGGTAACCAATCCTGACTGTGATATTGCAATCTATGGACACATTCATCAGCAGTTTCTTCGCTATGGAAGTGGTGGGCAACTTATTTTAAATCCAGGTTCGATTGGGCAACCATTCTTTTTATCTGCAAATCTACGTGAGGATTTGCGAGCCCAATATATGATTTTGGAATTTGATAACAAAGGTTTGAAGGATATAGATTTTCGTCGCGTTGATTACGATGTTGAGTCAGAATTACAATTGGCTAGAGATTTGAAATTGCCCTACTATGAGGTGTACTATGAAAGCTTAGTCAATGGAATTCACCATACCCATAATCAGGACTTGTTGCATGAAATCGCCCAGAGTCAAGGACATGATGTTGAATTGGACGACTGGCTTAGTCGTAACTCTTGACATTACAACTCTAGGAGATATAATAAATATAAGAGAAGAATGAGCTTTGTTGATAATAAAGGAGGACTGCATGCAAATTTCAAGCCGATTTACCATTGCGACACATATGTTGGTAATCATTGTCCTAAAAGGGAAGGAAAGCAAGGTGACTAGTGATTTTCTAGCTAGTAGTGTTGGAGTCAATCCTGTTATTATCCGAAAAACTTTGTCTCAACTGAAAAAAGCAGACTTGATTTCCGTCGCGCGTGGGACTGGAGGGGCAGAAATTATCAAAAATCTTGAGGATATCAGTCTTTTGGATATTTATCAAGCGATGGAATGCCTTGGAAAGACTGGACAACTCTTTAGTTTCCATGATAATCCTAATCCTGACTGTCCAGTAGGAGCCAATATCCATGGTGTTTTAGATGAGAAATTACAAAAGATTCAGCTAGCCATGGAGCAGGAGCTGAGCAAAACCAGTCTTGCTCAAGTAGTGGCAGATGCAGAAGCGAGAATAAAAGAATAAATTTTAAAATAAGGTACACCTGAATTGCTAAGCTGAAAAGCTTGGTTGTTTAGGTGCTTTTTTCGTAATTAAATATGCTGGGTGTTAGTTGAAGTGGCCTGAGAATTTAGCCAGGAATGTGGTTAGATTAGCAAGAGAAAAACAAAAATCATGTTATAATAAATAAATAGAATCGTAAGAAAGAGTGGATATTTGTGTGATAATTCCGACTTATAATTGGCAATTTGCACCTCAAGTTGAGGATGCAGATTTTACAAAAATCGCCAAGAAAGCTGGGCTAGGGCCTGAAGCTGCTCGTTTATTATTTAGCCGTGGTATTAAGGATGAAGATAGTTTGTCTCGTTTTTTGGTACCAAGTCTAGATGATTTACACGATCCCTATCTTCTCCACGATATGGATAAGGCAGTGAATCGTATTCGTCGTGCTATAGAGCAGGGGGAATTTATTCTCGTTTATGGAGACTACGATGCAGATGGGATGACATCAGCTTCTATCCTTAAAGAAACATTAGAACAATTAGGAGCTGAGTGTTTAGTCTATCTTCCTAATCGTTTTACAGATGGTTATGGTCCTAATGCCAGTGTTTACAAGTACTTCATTGAGCAACAAGGGATATCCTTGATTGTAACCGTGGATAATGGAGTTGCAGGTCATGAGGCTATTGACTTGGCTCAATCTATGGGAGTAGATGTTATTGTAACGGATCACCATTCTCTACCGGAGGTCTTACCTGATGCTTATGCAATCGTTCATCCTGAACACCCAAAAGCAGATTATCCATTTAAACATTTAGCAGGTTGTGGAGTTGCTTTTAAACTAGCTTGTGCTCTCTTGGAGGAAGTACAGGTTGAGTTGCTTGATTTGGTTGCTATTGGGACAATTGCTGATATGGTCAGTTTGACAGATGAAAATCGCATCATGGTTCAATATGGTCTAGAAGTTTTACACAACACCCAACGAATAGGGCTTCAAGAACTATTTGAAATTGCAGGGATTTCTAGTAGTGACCTTACAGAAGAGACGGTTGGTTTTCAGTTGGCGCCTCGCTTGAATGCCCTAGGGCGCTTGGATGATCCTAATCCTGCTATTGAGTTACTAACTGGCTTTGATGATGAAGAGGTGCGTGAGATTGCCCTCATGATTCAAGAAAAAAATGAAGAACGCAAGGAAATCGTTCAAGCCATTTATGAAGAAGCTAAAAGTTTGGTAGACCCTAAAAAAAGTGTTCAAGTTTTAGCCAAAGAAGGTTGGAACCCAGGAGTGCTTGGGATTGTAGCTGGTCGCTTGTTGGAAGAATTAGGGCAGACAGTTATTGTTCTGAATATTGAAGATGGCCGTGCCAAGGGGAGTGCTCGTAGTATTGAAGCAGTCGATATCTTTGAAGCCTTGGATCCGCATCGGGAACTTTTTATCGCCTTTGGTGGGCATGCAGGCGCTGCAGGTATGACACTTGAAGCGGAACAGCTAGACGCCTTATCGGAAATTTTAGAAACCTATGTAAAAGACAAAGGGATAGATGCCAAGGGCAAGAATACATTATATCTAGATGAAGAATTAGATTTGGAAAGCCTAAGTTTAGAGACGGTTAAAAGCTTTGAACGATTAGCTCCTTTTGGAATGGATAACCAAAAACCTGTTTTTTATATTCGAGATTTTCAAGTTGAAAATGCTCGTTCTATGGGAGCGGGAGATAGTCATCTAAAATTAAAGATTTCCAAAGGGACCGCGAGCTTTGAGGTAGTAGCTTTTGGTCAAGGATCAAAGGCTACAGAGTTTTCTCAGGTAAAACAACTGGAATTGGCAGTTACCCTTTCTGTTAACCAATGGAATGGGCAAACAACCCTCCAGTTGATGATGGTAGATGCCCGTGTGGACGGTGTTCAACTTTTTAACATCCGTAGTAAGAGTGTAGAGCTACCAGAGGGAGTGCCTGTCCTAGATTTTACCAGTGATTTACCAGAAATGCTTTCTAGCCCAGCAATCGTTGTAAAAAATATTCCCGAGGATCTCAGTCTTCTCAAACAAGTGTTGCAAGAACAGGATTTCTCTGCTATTTACTTTAAAAATGATATCTCTAAAGCATACTATTTGACAGGTTATGGTACAAGAGAGCAATTCGCTAAGCTTTATAAGACAATCTACCAGTTCCCAGAATTTGATATTCGTTATAAGCTCAAGGACTTATCAGCTTATTTGAAGATAGAACAGATCTTGCTAGTCAAAATGATTCAGATTTTTGAAGAACTTGGTTTTGTCACAATTGAGAATGGTGTAATGAAAGTAAATAAAGATGCTGCCAAGCGGGATATTGCTGAAAGTCAGATTTATCAAAATATTAAGCAAACTGTTAAAGACCAAGAAATGATGGCACTAGGTACAGTACAGGAAATCTATGATTTCTTGATGAAAAAATAAATATAAGGAGGCTGAAGTAACCTATTTCAGTCTCTTTTTGTAAGTGATTTTTAACTTTATGTAGTAAAAGTATACAGATTTGTAACATGACTACAACAAAAATCTAAAACAACTGACATGTAAATCAGGTATGATTCTCTTATCAACATAAAAAAAATTATCAATAAAATTTTAGGAGAAAATTGTTATGAAAAAAACAGTTGCTAAACTGACTCTTGGTTTAACATCTACAGCTATTTTTGCGACGGTTGGTGCTCAAACTGTTAGCGCAGCTTCTTACGTTGTCCAAGATGGTGATTCATTTTTTGGTATTGCTACTGCAAATGGTATGGATCCTTATGAGTTGGCAGCTAATAATGGGAAAAGCATTTTTGATACCATCCACCCTGGTGATGTGCTAGAAGTGAGTGGTCCAACTCAAGTTAGCTATACATATAATGCTCCGGCTTATGAAGCAACAAGTACTGTGAATGGGGTAGCAGCTGATGATGTTGTCATAAATACTCCTACAAACTACGGGAACTCATACCCTATTGGT
Organism: Streptococcus sp. KHUD_017; assembly: GCF_054861245.1. NCBI lineage: Bacteria > Bacillati > Bacillota > Bacilli > Lactobacillales > Streptococcaceae > Streptococcus > Streptococcus sp. KHUD_017. The sequence goes on along the minus strand of NZ_CM142175.1, from coordinate 1,583,858 downwards.
CAGTGTACATGGGGCGTAAAAGAATTGGCACCTTGGGCTAGCAACTGGTGGGGAAATGCTAATACTTGGGCGATTTATGCTAGTGCTCAAGGTTATCGTGTAGGAGATGTTCCAGTAGTAGGCGCAATCGCCGTTTGGGACGGTGGTGAATATGGACACGTTGCTTATGTGACAGATGTACAAAGTGAAAATTCTATCCAGGTATTGGAAGCAAACTATGATGGTAGTGGAACTCAACCAATCGGAAACTATCGTGGATGGTTTAATCCGATAGCATCAAGAGGTACTGTAAGATACATTTATCCAAATTAAAGATACTTAAAAAGATTTAGAGCTTCTAAATCTTTTTTTATGTACTCCAGCCTAGTTTTTAGGATTTTGGTCAGCTAGAAATTTCGGAGCTTCATTCGATTTAATCGTTTAATGATTTTAGACGAAGCTTAAAAAAGAACAAAGGAAGCCCGATGTGGCTATTAGAGTGAATGTTCTCTAGTTGAAATCCTATCTTCATTTTGAAAATTAGTAAAAAAATGGTATAATGAGAGGAAAAGATTCGGGTAAAAGTAAATTGGACTTTTAAAAAAAGAGAGTTGTGAAGACTCTACAAACACGTTATAGTAATACTTCGGAGGGAAAATGACCAATATTAAATTAACAACTTTGGGCGGTGTTCGAGAAAACGGGAAAAACATGTACATCGCAGAAATTAACGACTCTATCTTCGTTTTAGATGCAGGTTTAAAATATCCTGAAAATGAGCAGTTGGGTGTCGATGTCGTTATTCCAAATATGGAATATCTGTTTGAAAATAGTGACCGTATTGCAGGTGTCTTTTTAACGCACGGACATGCGGATGCGATTGGAGCTCTTCCTTATCTTTTGTCAGAAGTGAAAGTTCCTGTTTTTGGCTCAGAGTTGACAATTGAGCTTGCTAAGCTTTTTGTTAAGGGGAATGATAGCGCTAAAAAATTCGATGATTTCCATGTTATTGATGAAAATACAGAAATCGACTTTGGCGGTACGGAGGTTTCCTTCTTCCGCACAACTCACTCTATCCCAGAGAGTCTGGGTGTCGTTTTGAAAACATCTGAAGGAAGTATCGTTTATACAGGGGACTTCAAATTTGACCAAACGGCTAGCGAATCATATGCAACTGACTTTGGTCGTTTAGCAGAAATTGGTCGCGAAGGAGTTTTAGCTCTTCTAAGCGACTCAGCAAACGCAGACAGTAATATTCAAGTAGCTAGCGAAAGTGAAGTTGGTGATGAAATTACACAAACCATTTCTGACTGGGATGGACGTATCATTGTAGCTGCTGTTGCAAGTAACCTTTCTCGCATTCAGCAAGTCTTTGATGCTGCTGCAGAGACAGGACGTCGTGTTGTTTTGACTGGATTTGATATTGAAAATATCGTTCGTACAGCTATTCGCTTGAAAAAATTGTCATTGGCTAACGAAAGTCTCTTGATTAAACCTAAAGATATGTCTCGTTTTGAAGACCACGAGTTAATCATCCTTGAAACCGGTCGTATGGGTGAACCAATTAATGGACTCCGTAAAATGTCAATCGGTCGTCACCGCTATGTTGAAATCAAGGATGGAGACTTGGTTTATATCGTTACAACGCCATCAATCGCTAAAGAAGCTGTTATGGCACGTGTAGAAAATATGGTCTACCAAGCAGGTGGTGTCGTTAAACCGATCACTCAAAGCTTGCGTGTATCAGGACATGGGAATGCGCGTGATCTGCAATTGATGATTAATCTTTTGCAACCTCAGTATCTCTTCCCAATCCAGGGTGAATACCGTGAGTTGGACGCTCATGCCAAGGCTGCTATGGCTGTTGGGTTGTTGCCAGAACGCATTTTTATCCCGAAAAAGGGCACAACCATGTCTTATGAACATGGGGACTTTGTCCCGTCTGGTGCAGTTGCTGCAGGTGATGTCTTGATTGACGGAAATGCCATTGGGGATGTTGGTAATGTTGTTCTTCGTGACCGTAAGGTCTTGTCAGAAGATGGTATTTTCATCGTGGCTATCACTGTTAACCGTCGCGAGAAGAAAATCATTGCCAAAGCACGAGTGCATACACGTGGCTTTGTCTACCTCAAGAAGAGTCGAGATATTCTGCGCGAAAGTACAGAGTTGGTGAACCAAACAGTTGAAGACTATCTCCAAGGGGAGGACTTTGACTGGGCTGATCTTAAAGGTAAGGTTCGTGACAATTTGGCTAAATTCCTTTTTGAACAAACGAAACGTCGTCCAGCCATTTTACCAGTAGTCATGGAAGCAAAATAAGGATTAAATAGCAAGAGAGAAAGTCGAGTTTCGGCTTTTTCTTATCTCAAACGAATAAGGAGCAAGTTATGGCAGTAATGAAGATTGAGTACTACTCAGAAATTTTAGATATGGAGTGGGGTGTGAATGTTCTCTACCCCGATGCGTCTCGAGTTGAGGAGCCAGATTCAACAGATATCCCTGTTCTTTATCTCCTTCACGGGATGTCAGGAAATCATAATAGCTGGCTCAAGCGAACCAATGTGGAGCGCTTGCTACGTGGGACCAATCTGATAGTTGTCATGCCAAATACAAACAACGGCTGGTATACAGATACTCAGTATGGCTATAACTACTACACAGCTCTAGCAGAAGAATTGCCTAAGGTGCTCAAACGCTTCTTCCCCAATATGACCAACGAGCGAGATAAAACCTTCATTGCTGGTTTATCAATGGGTGGCTACGGTTCCTTTAAGTTAGCACTGTCAACTGACCGTTTTTCCCATGCCGCTAGCTTTTCTGGGGCGCTTAGCTTCGAGGAGTTTTCTCCTGAGAGTCAAGATTTAGGAACGCGTGCCTACTGGCGAGGTGTTTTTGGCAAAGTTAATGATTGGGTGAATAGCCCTTACTCGCTTGAGACTCTTGCCAAAAAGTCAGACAAGGAGACCAAACTCTGGGTTTGGTGTGGCGAACAAGATTATCTCTATTCTGCCAATAATCTAGCAGTTAAAAATCTTAAGAAACTTGGTTTCGATGTGACCTATAGCCATAGTGCAGGAACCCATGAGTGGTATTATTGGGAAAAGCAATTGGAACGGTTTTTGGCTACACTGCCAATTGATTTTGTGTTGGAAGAACGCTTGTCTTAATTTTAGCTTTCTTTCAGTTTGTTTTAGTAGAATTAAGAATCTATCTTTAGAATGGGAATCCATGGCTTAAAGATGGGTTCTTGTTTTTTTAGAAAGGTGGGCAATTATGGGCTGGATTATTCGTGTGTTATGTCGGTTTTTACTATGGATTTTGCGTATGTTTTGGCGCCTTGTATGGACGCTTATCTTCTTCATTCTCATCACTTTTGGGATTCTCTGGTATGTGACAGGTGATTTACCTGCTACTTTAAATCAAGTTAGCAAAGTGGTTCGAGTCGGCCAAGCAGGTTGGAATCAATGGCAAGAAACTGGCAAGTTGCAAGGTTTATCTCAGACAGATCATCATCAAGATTCAGGAGCAAAATGGTCAAAGGCGCAAGCAACTATCTATATTGATCCTCAAATGGATGCCACTTTCCAAAAGGCCTACCTTGAAGCTATTGCTAACTGGAACCAGACAGGGGCTTTTAACTTTAAGCTTGTAACAGAAGCTGATCAGGCAGATATTTTCGCTACCGAAATGAATGATGGTTCGACAGCTGTAGCAGGTGAGGCGGAGAGTCAGACAAACCTCCTAACCAAACAATTCATTTCAGTGACCGTTCGCTTGAATCATTATTATTTATCCAATCCAAACTATGGCTATACCTATGATCGTATCATGCATACAGCAGAGCATGAACTAGGTCATGCGATTGGTTTGGAACACACCAATGAAGTTTCGGTTATGCAACCAGCAGGCTCCTATTATGGAATCCAAGCTCAAGATGTAAAAGAAGTTCAAGAACTATATGAGTCTGGGGAATAAGTGATTTTCTAAGGAAACTGGAGCTCTCTAATTTAAGCAATACAGGGGACTTTTTGCTATAATGGAACTATGAATAACTTGATCAAATCAAAACTGGAGCTCTTGCCGACTAGCCCTGGTTGTCACATTCACAAAGATAAAAACGGCACAATCATCTATGTAGGGGCGGCCAATGAGATCAAGCGACTTTTGGATCGGATTTTCCCATTCCGTAAGTGTACCAATCCGCCTTTCAAGGTCTGCTTTTAATACCATTTGGGGCCGTGTATGGCCTACACGGTCTGCCACAAGGATGAGGCCTATTTCAAGGGCATGGATCATGGGGGTTCTGATTTCCTCAAAGGGCAGATAGAGGAGATTTGTCGGGTTATCAATGCTGTTTCTTTCAGCAAAAATCGCGGTAAACATCCAGAAACGTTAGAAGGCAAGATTGTCCAGGATGCAGACCGCCTGGATGCGATAGGAGCTGTAGGAATTGCGCGAACTTTTTCCTATGGTGGCCACAAAGGGAGACCACTTACTGATACCGTCCAACATTTCCACGACAAGTTGCTCCTCTTAAAAGATGAAATGAACACGGAGACTGTCAAACAAATGGCAGAAAGTCGCCATCAATTTTTAATCACCTTTCTAAAAGAACTAGAGAAGGAATTGGACTGAGTGAAATATTGAAATTAACTTTTATAAAAGACTTATTTGAAAGGAAGATATGCTAAATCAACTAATAAAGAAACCTATTTTAAGTTGTTCAATTATATTTGTTATCTGCTCAGTAGCAAGGCTAATTGAATACTTTTATATTAGGACAGATGAAACCTTCTTATCTGAGAATTTTCTACATAAGCTTTTTGGAATTCTTCTACTGTGGGGAATCCTTTCAATTTGTAAATTAAGATGGAAAGATATTGGTTTCAGTTCTGACGGAACCGTGAGTGGTATAGGGAAGGGTCTGCTCTTTGGTTTAGTGTGTTCCGTCTTTGCATATACAGTTGAGTGCATTGTTCTCTTGTTTCTTCATGGTAATGTTCACTTATCGTTTTATGCCAGTGGTTTTTCCTTAACAAACGAAAAAGTATCTCAAGCAGGAATCTTACTTATTCTCTCAAGTGTGTTGTTTAACCTGATAAATGTCTGGATGGAAGAAGGAATATTTCGTGGCCTTTTCACAAAAATTCTTGAAGGGCTTTCTTACCGCAAGAGTCTCTTCTTTATAGCCTTCCTATTTGGAATATGGCACTTGGTAATGCCCTTAAGAGATTATCTTCAAGGAGAATCGTCACTCGTAAATCTCATCGTCATGGGCATTGGCTATGTTATCTTAGCGGGAATGATGAGTATCAAATGGTCCTTACTCTACCAAATGACAGGTTCCTTATGGTTTGGGTTAGGAGATCATTTTTTAAACAATCTTGCTTCAAATCTAGTTCACGTGGTTTCAAATTCTGAAGCAGATAGTTTGCAGATAGTAAGAATCCTTCTGTGGCAGTTGTTGTCATTTGTAATTGTTTTGAGCATATATACAAGAAAGTCAAAGACTTTAGATAACGAATTATAAATCTCCATTAGAAATTTCGAAACCCTTTAACAGTTTATGAAACGACGATTTAAAACGAATGATATGACATAACATTATAAGAGGAGCATAGCCTCTCTTTTTTGCTATAATAGAGAGTATGAATAACTTGATTAAATCAAAACTGGAGCTCTTGCCAACTAGCCCTGGTTGTTACATTCACAAAGATAAAAACGGCACTATCATTTATGTAGGAAAGGCTAAAAATCTGCGCAATCGGGTGCGGTCCTACTTCCGTGGGAGCCATGACACCAAGACAGAAGCCCTGGTGTCTGAGATTGTAGATTTTGAGTTTATTGTCACGGAGTCTAATATTGAGGCGCTTCTTTTAGAGATTAATCTTATCAAGGAAAACAAGCCTAAGTACAATATTATGCTCAAGGACGACAAGTCCTATCCTTTCATCAAAATCACCAATGAGCGCTATCCTCGCTTGATTATCACACGTCAGGTCAAAAAAGACGGAGGTCTCTATTTTGGTCCCTATCCGGATGTGGGGGCAGCCAATGAAATCAAACGGCTATTGGATCGGATTTTCCCTTTTCGCAAGTGTACCAACCCTCCTTCCAAGGTTTGTTTTTATTACCACATAGGCCAATGCATGGCTCATACGGTTTGTCGCAAGGATGAAGCCTATTTTAAAGCTATGTCCCAAGAAGTCTCTGATTTTCTCAAGGGACAAGACGATAAAATCATTGATGACCTCAAGGAGAAGATGGCTGTGGCAGCCCAAAGTATGGAGTTTGAACGTGCCGCGGAATACCGTGATTTGATTCAGGCTATTGGCACCCTTCGGACTAAGCAACGAGTCATGGCTAAAGACCTCCAAAACCGTGATGTCTTTGGTTACTACGTGGATAAGGGTTGGATGTGTGTTCAGGTTTTCTTTGTCCGTCAAGGTAAACTGATTGAACGTGACGTCAATCTCTTCCCTTACTACAATGATCCAGACGAGGATTTCCTGACCTATGTAGGGCAGTTTTACCAGGAGAAATCTCACCTGATACCCAATGAAATCCTGATCCCTCAAGATATTGACGAAGAAGCTATCAAGGCTTTGGTGGATACAAAGGTTCTCAAGCCCCAACGAGGGGAGAAGAAGCAACTGGTTAATCTGGCTATCAAAAACGCTCGTGTTAGTTTAGAGCAGAAGTTTAATCTGTTAGAGAAATCAGTTGAAAAGACTCAAGGTGCTATTGAAAACCTTGGCCGACTTCTACAAATTCCGACCCCAGTCCGCATTGAGTCTTTTGACAACTCCAATATCATGGGGACTAGTCCTGTTTCTGCCATGGTTGTTTTTGTCAATGGGAAACCGAGCAAGAAGGATTACCGCAAGTATAAGATTAAGACAGTTGTGGGGCCAGATGATTACGCAAGTATGCGAGAGGTTATCCGCAGACGCTATGGTCGCGTCCAGCGTGATGGCTTGACCCCGCCAGATTTGATTGTCATTGATGGAGGGCAAGGTCAGGTAAATATTGCCAAGCAGGTTATTCAAGAAGAGTTAGGGTTAGATATTCCAATCGCAGGTCTGCAAAAAAATGATAAGCACCAAACTCATGAATTACTCTTCGGAGATCCGCTTGAGGTGGTAGAGCTATCTCGCAATTCTCAAGAATTTTTCCTCCTGCAACGCATTCAGGATGAGGTGCACCGTTTTGCCATCACTTTCCACCGTCAACTGCGCTCTAAAAATTCTTTCTCCTCTCAATTGGATGGAATTGAAGGCTTGGGTCCAAAACGCAAGCAGAACTTGATGAAATATTTCAAATCTCTGACAAAAATCAAGGAAGCCAGTGTGGATGAAATTGTGGAAGTTGGCATACCAAGAGCAGTAGCAGAGGCTGTTCACCAACACTTGAATCCCCAAGAACGAGTAGAACTAGCTCAGGTAGCTGAGTCACCTGCTGAATACAAGTGATAAAGTAGTAAGAAAAGGTTTTTGCTTTAGCGAGTGCAAGCTAGTCAGAATTGTGGTAAAATAGATAAGATATGACAAAAGAATTTCATCATGTAACGGTCATGCTCCATGAAACCATTGATATGCTTGATGTGAAGCCTGATGGCATTTACGTTGATGCGACCTTGGGTGGAGCAGGCCATAGCGAGTATTTATTAAGTAAATTAAGTGAAAAGGGGCATCTCTATGCCTTTGACCAGGACCAGAATGCCATTGACAATGCGCAAAAACGTCTGGCGCCTTATATCGAAAAAGGAATGGTCACCTTCATCAAGGACAACTTCCGTCATTTGCAGGCACGTTTGCAGGAAGCAGGTGTAGAAGAAATTGATGGCATTTGTTATGACTTGGGAGTTTCGAGCCCGCAATTGGATCAGCGTGAGCGAGGTTTTTCTTATAAAAAAGATGCGCCGCTGGATATGCGGATGAATCAGGAAGCTAGTTTGACCGCTTATGAGGTTGTCAATCATTATGACTATCATGACCTGGTAAGAATCTTTTTCAAATATGGAGAAGATAAGTTTTCTAAGCAGATCGCTCGGAAGATTGAACAGGCGCGTGAGCTGAAGCCGATTGAGACAACGACAGAATTGGCCGAGATTATCAAGTCTGCTAAGCCTGCCAAGGAACTCAAGAAAAAAGGTCATCCGGCCAAACAAATTTTCCAAGCCATCCGTATTGAGGTCAATGATGAACTTGGAGCTGCAGATGAGTCCATCCAACAAGCTATGGAATTACTAGCAGTGGACGGAAGAATCTCAGTCATTACCTTTCATTCGCTGGAAGATCGCTTGACCAAGCAATTGTTCAAGGAAGCTTCGACGGTAGAAGTTCCAAAAGGCTTGCCATTCATCCCGGATGATCTCAAGCCTAAGATGGAATTAGTCTCTCGCAAACCGATTCTACCAAGCAAGGAGGAGTTGGAGGCCAATAATCGTTCCCACTCAGCCAAGCTACGAGTAGCTCGAAAAATTCACAAGTAAGGGGATAAAATGGTAGACAAAAGAGAAACGACGAGCCAATTACTGCAAGCTCGTATCAAGAGATTTTCACGTGTTGAAAAGGCCTTTTACCTTTCAATTGCCATTACAGCCCTTGTCTTAGCCATCAGTGTGGTCTATATGCAAACCAAGCTTTTACAAGTCCAGAGTGAACTAACGACTGTTAATGCTCAAATTGAAGAAAAGAAAACGGAGTTGGATGATGCTAAGCAAGAAGTCAATGAATTGATCCGTTCAGAACGACTGTCAGGGATTGCGGATTCGCAAGAACTGCAACTAAACAATGAAAATATCCGATCGGCGGAGTAGTATATGAAAACCTGGAAAGAAAAAATAGTACACTTTGCCATTAAGAATCGCAAATCTCCCCTTGAAAACCGCAGACGAGTTGGGAAGAGCCTTAGTCTCTTAGCCGTCTTTCTCTTTGCTGTTTTTTTGGTTAACTTTGCGGTGATTATTGGTACGGGGAAGAAGTTTGGCGTTGACCTGGTCAAAGAAGCTAGTAAGGTTCACCAAACAACTCTGACAGTTCCTGCTAAGAGGGGAACCATTTATGACCGTAATGGAACTCCCATCGCAGAAGATGCGACCTCTTATAATGTTTATGCTGTAATAGATAAAGAATATAAGTCAGCTAATGGTGATGTTCTTTATGTAGAAGAATCTCAGTACAATAAAGTGGCAGAAATTTTTCATAAATATTTAGATATGGAGGAGACTTACGTCAAAGACCAACTCTCTCAACCAAATCTCAAACAAGTTTCTTTTGGTGCTAAAGGAAATGGGATTACCTATGCTAATATGATGTCCATTAAACAGGACTTGGAAGCCGCTAAGGTCGAGGGTGTTAATTTTACGACTAGTCCCAATCGAAGTTATCCAAATGGGAAATTTGCCTCATCCTTTATTGGTTTAGCCCAGCTACATGAAAATGAAGATGGCACTAAAAGTCTAATTGGGACATCGGGTATTGAGAGTTCCTTAAATAGTTTATTGGCAGGGACAGATGGTATTATTACCTATGAAAAAGACCGCTTAGGAAATATTGTTCCAGGTACGGAGCAAGTTACCCGACAGACTGTAAACGGGAAAGACGTCTATACGACCCTATCTAGTCCTTTGCAGTCCTTTATGGAAAGTCAAATGGATGCCTTCCAAGAAAAACTAAAAGGCAAGTATATGAATGCTACCTTGGTTAGTGCTAAGACAGGGGAAATTTTGGCAACGACTCAGAGACCAACTTTTGATGCGGATACAAAAGAAGGTATTACTGAGGATTTTGTTTGGCGAGACCTTTTATATCAGAGCAATTACGAACCTGGTTCAACCATGAAAGTTATGACTTTAGCGGCATCTATTGACAACGGAACATTCTCCGGGGGAGAATATTTTAATAGCAGTGAGTTGAAGGTGGCAGATGCAACTATCAGGGACTGGGATGTTAATGATGGCTTATCAGCTGGAAGTATAATGACTTACTTACAAGGGTTTGCTCACTCAAGTAATGTGGGTATGACTTTGCTCGAACAAAAGATGGGGGATGCTACTTGGTTAGAATACCTCAATCGATTTAAGTTTGGGGTTCCAACTCGTTTTGGAATGCCCGATGAGTATGCTGGACAACTACCTGCAGATAACGTCGTTAATATTGCCATGAGTGCTTTTGGTCAAGGTATCTCTGTTACCCACACCCAGATGCTCCGCGCTTTTACAGCCATTGCTAATGATGGGGTTATGCTAGAACCGAAGTTTATTAGTGCCCTCTATGATCCAAATGATCAGACTGTTCGTAAATCACAAAGAGAGGTTGTAGGGAATCCTGTTTCTAAAGAAGCGGCTAGTTTGACTAGGGAAAACATGATTTTGGTTGGTACAGACCCTATTTATGGGACCATGTATAATCGTAATGATAATAAACCAGTAATTACTGTTCCTGGTCAGACTGTTTCTGTCAAATCTGGAACAGCTCAAATTGCAGATGAGCAAAAAGGTGGATACTTAGTTGGGAAAACCAATTATATCTTTTCTGTAGTAACCATGCATCCTTCTGAAAATCCTGATTTTATTCTCTATGTGACAGTTCAACAGCCAGAACACTTTTCTACACCTTGGTTTGGAGAATTTGCTAATCCTATTCTTGAACGAGCTTCTGCTATGAAAGAATCTCTTAATCTACAGTCAACAGCTAAAAATCTGGATCAAGTTACAACTACAACTAGTTATGCAATGCCAGCGACCAAAGACTATAGTCCTGGAGACATGGCAGAGGAACTGCGACGCAACCTTGTTCAACCGATCGTTATTGGTTCAGGGACAAAAATCAAAGACAGTTCAGTAGCAGAAGGAACAAATCTAGATGCCAACGAACAAATCTTACTCCTTTCAGATAAGGTAGAAGTGATGCCTGACTTATATGGCTGGTCTAAGAAAAATGTTGAAACCTTTGCCAAATGGTTGAATCTTGAAGTTGAATTTGAAGGTTCAGGAGAAATTGTTAAAAAACAAAATGTTCGTTCTAATACAGCTTTAAAAGATTTACAAAAAATAAAAATAACATTAGGAGATTAGGATGCTAGTTTCTATCTTTCCTGGAATCCTTACTTTTGTTCTCACAGTAGTAGGAATTCCAGCCTTTATCCGTTTTTACCACAAAGCACAAATTACCGGTCAGCAGATGCACGAGGATGTGAAACAACACCAGGCTAAAGCTGGGACGCCGACAATGGGAGGGATTGTCTTTCTCGTAACAAGTGTTTTCGTTAGTTTAGTTCTTGCTCTTTTGACCAATCAACTAACGAATAATGTAGGAATGATCCTCTTTATCCTAGTCTTATATGGTTTGGTTGGTTTCTTAGATGATTTCCTCAAAGTTTTCCGTAAAATCAACGAAGGGCTCAATCCTAAACAAAAACTCTTGCTTCAGTTGATAGGAGGAGTTATCTTCTATTTCTTTTATGAAAGAGGAGGAGATATTTTAAATGTGTTTGGGTATCCATTGCACTTAGGATTTCTTTATATATTCTTTGCTCTCTTCTGGTTAGTTGGTTTTTCAAATGCTGTTAATTTGACTGACGGAATTGATGGCTTGGCAAGTATTTCAGTAGTGATTAGCTTATCTGCTTATGGAGTCATTGCTTATGTTCAAAATCAGGTGGATATCTTGCTAGTCATTATAGCCATGATTGGTGGGCTTCTTGGTTTCTTTATCTTTAACCGTAAACCAGCAAAAGTATTTATGGGAGATGTGGGAAGTCTTGCTCTTGGAGGGATGTTGGCTGCAATTTCTATGGCGCTGCACCAAGAATGGACACTACTCCTGATTGGTATAGTGTATGTTTTTGAAACAACATCTGTCATGATGCAAGTTACCTACTTTAAGTTGTCTGGCGGGAAACGTATCTTTCGAATGACACCAGTTCATCACCATTTTGAGTTGGGTGGATTTTCTGGTAAAGGTCAAGCCTGGAGTGAGTGGAAAGTCGATTTCTTCTTTTGGGGAGTGGGCTTGCTTGCTAGTCTCGTCACCTTGGCTTTCATGTATTTATTCTAAAATAGAATATTGGAATATAAAAGAGAAGGATTTATACCCTTCTCTTTTTAGTTCCTATTTTCTTCAGTTGAGGAATCCTTTTCTCAAAAAAGTAAAATTATGATAAAATGGAAAAAAAGAAAGATGAAATGATGAGTTATTTTAAAAAGTATAGATTTGATAAATCTAAGTTTAAGTTGGGGATGCGCACCTTTAAAACAGGAATCGCTGTTTTTTTGGTCCTCATGATTTTTGGTTTTTTTGGATGGAAGGGACTTCAGATTGGAGCTCTTACAGCCGTTTTTAGCTTGAGAGAAGACTTTGATAAGAGTGTCCATTTTGGGACATCTCGTATCTTAGGGAATAGTATCGGTGGTTTTTATGCGCTGATTTTTTTTCTCTTGAATAACTTTTTTCATGGAGCCTTTTGGGTAACTCTCCTTGTGGTTCCGATATGTACCATGTTAACCATCATGACAAATGTTGCCATGAACAATAAGTCAGGGGTCATTGGGGGAGTTGCAGCCATGCTGATTATTACCCTATCAATTCCGAGCGGAGAGACTGTTTTGTACGTGTTTGCTCGAGTTTTTGAGACTTTTATGGGAGTTTTTGTAGCAATTCTAGTAAATTATGATATTGATCGCTTGCGGAGTCTCATACAGAAAAAATAAAATAATGTCACAAGATATGACATTAACAATTGACGATTGATTTTTTTTAGACTATAATAGACAGAAAGAAGAGGAAGTGCACATGAAGGAAAAAGAATTTCGTCGCAATATGGCAGTTTTCCCCATTGGTAGTGTTATGAAGCTGACTGATCTTTCGGCGCGTCAAATTCGTTATTATGAAGATCAGGAGTTGATAAAACCTGATCGAAACGAAGGTAATCGCCGGATGTATTCTTTAAATGATATGGATCGATTGCTTGAGATTAAGGATTATATCTCTGAAGGTCTGAACATTGCTGCTATCAAGAAAAAATATGCCGAACGTGAGGCGAAAGCCAAGAAACCAGTTAGTCAAACTGAGGTTCGTCGTGCCCTTCGGAATGAAGTTCTTCAACAAAGTCGCTTTGCTTCTCAACAATCACCTTTTGGTCGCGGTTAGGCAACCGCTAGTCATCATATATAAGGAGAAAAACCATGCCAATCACAGCTGCAGATATTCGTCGTGAAGTTAAGGAAAAAAATGTAACCTTTATCCGTCTCATGTTTTCAGATATTTTGGGAACAATGAAAAACGTCGAAATTCCTGCTACAGATGAACAACTAGACAAGGTCTTGTCAAACAAGGCTATGTTTGATGGATCTTCTATTGAAGGGTTTGTTCGTATCAATGAATCAGATATGTACTTGTACCCTGACCTAGACACATGGACTGTCTTCCCTTGGGGAGATGAGAACGGTAGTGTCGCAGGATTGATCTGTGATGTCTATACAACAGAAGGAGAGCCATTTGCTGGAGATCCTCGAAGCAACCTTAAACGAGCTCTTCATCACATGGAGAAAGTTGGATTCAAATCTTTCAACCTTGGTCCGGAACCAGAATTCTTCCTATTCAAGCTTGATGAAAACGGAGACCCAACTCTTGAGGTGAATGACAAGGGTGGTTACTTTGATTTGGCGCCTACAGACCTTGCTGATAATACCCGTCGTGAAATTGTTAACGTCTTGACCAAGATGGGATTTGAAGTAGAAGCCAGTCACCACGAAGTTGCCGTAGGTCAACATGAGATTGACTTTAAGTATGATGAAGTTCTTCGTGCATGTGACAAGATTCAAATCTTTAAACTTGTTGTAAAGACAATTGCGCGTAAACATGGTTTGTATGCAACCTTTATGGCTAAACCAAAATTCGGTATCGCTGGTTCAGGAATGCACTGCAATATGTCCTTGTTTGATGATGAAGGGAACAACGCCTTCTTTGATCCAAATGATCCAAAAGGAATGCAATTGTCAGAAACAGCCTATCATTTCCTTGGTGGTTTGATCAAGCACGCTTACAATTACACAGCTATCATGAACCCGACAGTTAACTCATACAAACGTTTGGTTCCAGGGTATGAAGCACCTGTTTACATCGCTTGGGCAGGTCGTAACCGTTCTCCGTTAGTACGCGTTCCCGCTACTCGTGGAATGGGAACTCGTTTGGAGTTGCGCTCAGTAGACCCAATGGCAAATCCATATATCGCTATGGCTGTGCTTTTGGAAGTTGGTTTGCACGGTATTGAAAACAAAATCGAAGCACCAGCGCCAATCGAAGAAAACATCTATATCATGACTGCAGAAGAGCGTAAAGAGGCTGGCATCACAGACCTTCCATCAACTCTTCACAACGCTTTGAAAGCTTTGACAGAAGACGAAGTGGTTAAAGCAGCTCTAGGTGAACACATCTACACTAGCTTCCTTGAAGCTAAACGAATTGAATGGGCAAGCTATGCAACCTTCGTTTCACAATGGGAAATTGATAATTATTTAGACCTTTACTAATAGAGAAGAAAGATTGTCTGAGGGTAAGCAGTCATACAGCAGTCTAAGCAATCGAATACTTATAACCCCTAAATTAGCGATTTCGGTCGCTATTTATTTTTCGAAAAATCCTCTTGATTCTTTTGCAAATTAGATCTATCATCAAACGTGTAGAAGAAAATCAAGGAGTCACTATAGAAAAATTCAATTTTGAAAACAACATCGGGAAAGAAAACAAACTGCCTCAAATCGAAATCTACAAGCTCACTAACTTTTGCAAGCTTCAAAATTACACATCTGTAAATATTTTTTTGAAAGATATATTTGAACCTATTGTGAATTGAGACTAGAATAGGACACTGCACCTGCTAAAACATTTCTAGAAATTAATTTAACTTTCCTAATCGATTTGTTCACATCTTCTTTCAATCTACTATATTATCCCAATAAATGATGATGGCGATCGTTTTATTTATGCTTGTCGATTTTTGAATCTTGAACGACCAGAAGAATATTTCTGCCGAGGTTGCCAAACGAAAAAACCTGAAAATATTGAATTTTAGGACGAACAACTATAGGCAGAAAAAGTGGAGGTTTTGAATATTCGTTTGGAAGTGAAAAATTAAACTATCTACAATCTCATCAACAATAAACCTATTTTAATTCCATTATCTATAGGCGTATTTTTACGCCTTTTTATATATTTGAAGCACATAAGAAACATTATGAGAAGTTTGCTGATGGAAGTATAAAAGAGTTTAAACATAATATACCTAAAGGATGGGCCATAGTTTATTTACCAGACATTTGTGCATTAGAGGACGGCTCAATAAAAAGAGGTCCTTTTGGTAGTTCTATAACAAAGTCAATGTTTGTTCCGAAAGGAGAACATACATATAAGGTTTATGAACAAGGTAATGCTATAAGAAAAACTATAGATTATGGAGACTATTGGTTAAAAGAGAGTGATTATATACGTTTAAAAAATTTTTCAATAAAAGCAGGAGATATTTTAATATCTTGTGCAGGTACTATTGGAGAAATCTTTCAAATACCTTCAAATTATTATAATGGAGTTATAAATCAAGCATTATTAAAACTTACGTTAAACTCAGATATAATAGATTCACAGTATTTTAAATGGATGTTTACGAGTTTGATTAATACACTAAAAGAGCATTCTATAGGTTCAGCGATAAAAAATTTAGCTTCAATAAAATTTTTAAAATATGAAGTTCCTATGTTATTGCCTCCGCTAGCTGAACAACAACGAATAGTAGAAGCAATCGAATCAGCTTTAGAAAAAGTAGATGAATATGCTGAAAGTTATAATAGACTAGAACAGCTAGATAAAGAATTTCCAGATAAACTAAAAAAATCTATTCTTCAATATGCTATGCAAGGAAAATTAGTTGAACAAGACCTAAATGATGAATCAGTCGAAGTTTTACTTGAAAAAATACGAGCAGAAAAACAAAAACTCTTCGAAGAAGGCAAGATTAAAAAGAAAGATTTAGAGATTTCAATTGTTTCCCAAGGAGATGATAACTCTTATTATCTGAATAACATTAAAATTGAAATAGATTTTCCAAGAAGATCAACTTGGTTGCTAGCTCCTTTAGAAAAAATTGTAACAACTATTTCAGCTAAGCCTTATCAAATAAAACAGTCTGAAATTGTAAAAGAGGGCAAGATTCCAGTAGTTAGTCAATCTAAAATATTAGTTGAAGGATTTTCTAATAATTTTTCTAAGATTCTAGACTATAAAACAGACGTTGTAATATTTGGTGACCATACAAGAAATCTTAAGATTATAGACTTCCCTTTTGTTGTTGGTGCAGACGGAGTAAAAATTCTGTCTCCAATTTGCTTATCTGCAAAATTTTTAAAATACCACTTAGACTATACGCTATTATTTGTTAGGAACAGGGGCTATGCTCGACATTATTCGTATCTAAAATCTAAAATAATAGGTATTCCTTCAGTTTTAGAACAAAAGAGAATTGTCGCTAAAATTGATTTACTTTTTCAAAAAGTTTCTCAACTTTCTGAGTGATTCTATTTTGTTCGTTTATGGGTAATATAGGAATAGGGATATTACCTAAATTTTTAATACTAACACCTCCAATTATTCCAGATTTATTTTCTTGGAAATCACTTAAAAATTGTGGACTTTGAAGAAAATAATAAAGAAATTTATTTTCTCCGTAGTAAAATGATAAATTACACAACTTATTACCAAAGCAGACATCTTGTTTCAACAATCCTATTTTACGTCCGGCACTGCCACCTTCTAAGCACAGCAATACAGAATTGAAGTAGCTAATTTTGAATTTTGACAAATAGTTATCGGGAATTTTAATGCCGTTATCATAATTAATAGTGTTATCAAAATTGACATCCTTAGTTGCAATATAATTAATCCCATCTACTCCAGAAAAATATTTTTTCTTTTCAGTAGCGTTAATACTATTTCCAGTGTAGAGATTGGAGACACTATCTAGAGTTGAAAGCATCCAGCTTCTCGGTAACTGCTCATAATAAGAGCCATAATCACAAAAAATAGCAGGCAGTCAGTTTGACCACCTACTATTTTTTTACCAATTAACAATTTTATCTACAATATTTTGTTGTTCAGTAGCTGTTTTCCTTAGATAAATTCGAGTAGTCTCTATACTTTCGTGTCCCATCAAATCTGCGAGCAAAGCAATATCGTTATACTTCGCTAAAAAATTCTTAGCAAATAAATGCCTAAAAGAATGAGGGTAAATTACTTTAGGATTCATTTTGTATTTATCGGCATAATTTTTTAACTGTTGAGCAACTCCTCTTGCTGTAATTGGTTCGTTAAATTTATTCAAAAATAAATAACCACTTCGGCGATTTTCTGATTCTAACCAACTAAGACAACTATTTCTTAATTTTTTAGGAATGTACAGTCTACGAATTTTACCACCTTTTGAGTAAATGTCAAAATAACCGATTTCTACATGCTCTACTTTTAGTTTAATAAGTTCACTTACACGAGCCCCAGTTGCACCTAAAAACCAAACGACAAAATGCCATTTTAAAATACCATCTTTTTTCAAACTACGTTTAAGAAAAAGGTAATCAGCATGGCTAATGACATCTTCTAAAAACGGTTTTTGCTGTACTTTGACAAATTTTAGTTTCAAATCATCATGACCAATAAAAGCCAGATATTTATTTACTCCTTGTAGTCGCAAATTGACAGTTTTAGGTTTAAAATTGTCTAATAAATATCCTTTGTATTCAAATAATTCTTCCATTTTGAGTTCGTAATTCTCCAAGAAAAATCGAACACTATAAAGGTACGAACGCACAGTATTTTCAGCTAAACCAGCTTTCTTCAAATGTAATTCAAAATCTTTCAATGTAAAACTCCTATCTTATGTTTGATAGAAATTCCACCGCACGTAAAACTATTATACTAAATTAGTGCGTCAATAATGGCGAAAGATTTTTCGATTTTATCAACGATTCTAGTTTGTTCGGATAGTGGAGGGAGAGGAATAAACGTATTTATTATCTTATTTTTTGAAATATTTGGTTGAGCTCCACCTTCAGCTCGAAACTTAAAGTTATTTCGCTCTGCCATTAAAAAGTAAAAAAGATATAGTTTTTCGATTTGAAATAATTTACTGCAAGCACAACATGCTTGATTAGTCGTTGCTGGAAATGTTAGAATACCTAACTTACCCACAGTTGCCCCGTACATGGCAATCAGGATAGAACCAGTTGGGTTTACTTTAACAGATGTTTCTTTTAATGCTAATTCAGATATTTTATTAGGAATATTAGTTATATAGCTATCTGTTAAATCGCCAGTCAAAAGCCAAGGAATTGTAGCTGAGGAGTAATAGCTACAATTCGCTTTAGGAGGAGTTGCTCCAGAATTCCAAATTCCAATACTCCCTAGTTTCACCCATTCCCAATTTTCTGGTATTTTATAAGGTACTTCCTCATAATAAGAGTTATCATCTCCTTGGGAAACAATTGAAATATCTAAATCTTTCTTTTTAATCTTTCCTTCTTCAAAGAGTTTTTGTTTTTCTGCTCGTATTTTTTCAAGCAAGACTTCAACTGGTTCATCATTTGGGTCTTGTTCAACTAATTTTCCTTGTATCGCGTATTGAAGAATAGATTTTTTTAGTTTATCTGGAAATTCTTTATCTAGCTTTTGAAGCTTATTGTAATTCTCAGCGTATTCATCTACTTTAGCTAGGGCTTCTTCAATAGCTTTAACGATGCGTTTTTGCTCGGAGAGGGGTGGAAGAGGGATGAGAAGGTTTAAAAGTGTCTCTCTCGAAATTCCGGGAATCATGGATTGAGCCTGTAGTTTAATGTTGGGTAATAATTGTTGCAATTGATATTTTAGAAACACTAGATTTAAGCGAGTAGACTGAATAGCCATAATTTGTCGTGCAATATGTGCTTTTTGAAAATAATTAAAAGCTAGTTCGCCAATAGTACCTTTAACGGTAATCAATAAGTCTCCTTTATAAGACAAGACAGTGGGATGATTAGTGTATCTATTAGTATTTACCAAACCATTAGAAAAATTACTAGCTCCAGTTATATACGGAGTGCCACCTACTTTCCCATCAAAATAATTAGATTTGTTTAAATCCCTCCCAGATAATAGGCTAATAACTCTCCTCAACCTCACCCACTCCCAAGTATCAGGAATATCATAAGGAACATCAATTTCTTGAACACTTCCATCATCGAACTTCTCATAATGTTTCCCATCATCACCACGAAATATCTCGGTTTCCTTTTTATCTCGTTTGATTTTTCCTTCACTGATAAGTTTTTCTTTTTCAGCTTTAATTCTCTTTAACAATTCACTTGCAGGTTCGTCATTGGGATTTTGCGGCACTAATTTCCCTTCCATCGCTCTTTGGAGAATGCTTGATTTAAGTTGTTCTGGTGTCATTATTTGTCCTCCAACAACTGCAAAATATCAGCTAATACATTATCAATCTTATGATTTAAAGTTGCTCTTTCCGCTTGATAATTCTGAATCAACTCAAAGGGATTTAAGATTTCCTCTTCCTCTTTTGGAAAACCACACTGGTCTAAATTATAATTTAACTCAGCCAATTCACTAGGTGTAAATGATTTAGATTTGTAGAACTTACCTTCCAGAATCTCTTCACGATTTTCCCACCAGTCACGAACAGGATTGAAGTGTTCTGACTTCATCGGCTTAGTTTTCGAGAAATTTTTATAACCATCTGGCATATCTAAACGATAAAACCAAGTTTCTTCTGTTTTCTTTGTTTTATCAAAGAAAAGAATGTTCGTATGGATTCCTGTATACGGTGCAAAGACACTATGAGGCAACCTAATAATCGTATGCAAGTTGAACTCATCTACCAGTTTTTGTTTCAAGCGAGTTTTTACACCTTCACCAAATAGAAAACCATCAGGTAAAATAACTCCAACACGACCATTTTCTTTCAAACGATACATAATGACAGCCATAAATAAATCAGCCGTTTCAGAACTCCGTAATTCTGCTGGAAAGTTATTTTTTATTGTTTCTAATTCTGACCCTCCAAAAGGTGGATTCATCATAATAATGTCAAATTTTTCATCATCCGTATATTCACGAACATTTTTCTCCAAAGTATTTCCATGAACAATTTTAGGGTCATCAATTTCGTGAAGAAACAGATTTGTAACTGCTAAAAGATGAGGAAATGCTTTCTTTTCAATACCAAAAACAGCTGTATTATATTTTTTGGTATCTTCACTAGTTTTACGTTGACTACTTAAACGGTTCAGAGTCGAAGTCAAGAAGCCTCCTGTTCCGCAAGCAAGGTCTGCCATTGATTCTCCAAGTTTTGGGTCAAGAACTTCGGCGATAAAATCAGTCGCTGCACGTGGCGTATAAAATTCTCCTGAGTTCCCAGCATTTTGAATATCTTTAAGAATTTTTTCGTAAATATCATTAAACGAATGACGATCTTCAGGGCTATTGAAATCAACTTCATCAATAACATTGATGACTTGGCGTAACAAGACGCCATTTTTCATATAGTTGTTCGCATCTTCAAAAGCTGATTTAACAATCGTTTTTCGAATAGGCATATTTGAAGTTATTTCAAGCTCTTTCAACTCTTTGAATAACTTGTTATTGACAAAATCAAGTAATTCATCGCCTGTCAATACCCGTTCCCCATTTTGAGCATGAGCCCAATTCCGCCATTTTAATTCCTCTGGGATAATTGACTCATACTCGTCTTCTTCTAATTCCCAAACCATTTCACGGCTATCATAAATTTTTAAGAATAATAACCAAGACATTTGCTCAATACGTTGAGCATCACCATTAACACCAGCATCGTTTCGAGTGATATCTTGAATTCTTTTTACAAATGATGTAATTGACATACTTTCCTTTCATTAAGCTACTGTAAATAGCTCTTTCTCCAATTCTTTAATTGCTTGTAAATATCGTTTTTTATCTCCAAAATAAGTATTGATGATTTTGAAGGTTCCACCATATATCTGAAATTCTGGAAGTTTTAATGTTTCAATGCTTTCGAGTTCTCCAATACCTTTATCCATGTATTTGTCCAGTAAAATTTCCAAAACAGCACGCGCTTCCTCACTATATTTATATAAATATCCGCTTTGTTTGAGTTTATTGACACGTTCCGTTTTGGTTAATTCTTTTTGACCATAGGCAAGTTTTAGGAGTAAATCAAAATCATCGATTTCTTGTTCTGATATTCCCTCCGACTCTCGAATAGCATCTAGATAAACTCCTTTTTTATAAAGTTCGTCTAAGATAAGCTTCTTTTTATCCGCCGTATGCCAAACTGTGATAAAATCGTTCAAAGTGGCGTAGCTACCTAAGATATTCTTCCGAGTGTAGTCGGTCAGGCTTTCGGTAATCAGTTTCCCATTTTCGTCCAATACTTGAACAGTAGAATTAAGAATGGTAACCTGCTTATCTGTAACGATATATTTTTCTACTGGGTCACCACCTTCGTTTACAAAACCAGGTGTAGTACCATTGTTTGTTTTTGCGCCCGTTTCCAGAACCTTCACTGGTTCACCATCAAAATCAGGGTCAGCAAACAAATTGGTAACATTTCGAAAATCAATAATCGTAAAAAATTCTTTCCCCTTTTGAGGATAAAGACGTGTGCCACGACCAATAATTTGTTTAAATTCAGTCATGGATTGGATATTAGAGTCTAAAACAATCAAACGACATGTTTTAGCATTAACTCCTGTCGTTAATAATTTAGACGTTGTTACAATAGCGGGAAAATTAGAATTGACATCCATAAAGTTATCCAGTTGAGCTTTTCCTTCAGCGTTGTCACCAGTTACTTGCATGACATAACGATAGTCTTCTTGGACTAAGTCTAGATTCTCTTTTACAAGCGCAGCACGCATTCGCTCGGCATGGTCAATATCAACACAAAAAACAATTGTCTTATCAAATCGTGCATTGTTTTGCTTCATATAATCAGAAACAAACTTGGCAACTCTTTGCGTTCTATCATCAATGACAATGGTTTTGTCAAAATCTTTCCTGCCGTAGTACCTATCTTCTATTAATTGTCCGTTAGTATCAACTTTTCCAGTTTCTGGACGATAACCATCCACATCCACATCTAAATTAACCCTCATAACACGATATGGAGCCAAAAAACCATCCTCGATTCCCTGTTTTAAACTATAAGTATAGATTGGCTCACCAAAGTATTCCATATTGGAAGCATTCTTGGTTTCTGTAGGAGTAGCGGTCATCCCAATTTGTGTAGCAGAACTGAAATAATCAATCACCTTGCGCCAGTTACTGTCTTCCTTAGCTGAGCCACGGTGCGCTTCATCAATTATGATTAAATCAAAGAAGTCTTTGTCAAACTTTTGATAATGTGTTTCAGTTCCATCTTCACCAGTTAGTTGCTGATAAAGCCCCAGATAAATTTCAAAAGAATTTAATTTTTCTGGAGCAGTCAAAAGTTTTGGTGTAATTTTCGTCATTACCTTTTCGAATGGCTTAAAGTCTTCAGCCATCGTTTGGTCTACTAAGATGTTTCTATCCGCTAAGAATAAAACTCGTTTAGCCAAACCAGCTTTTCGAAGGCGATGAATAATTTGAAAAGCCATGAACGTTTTCCCCGTTCCTGTTGCCATCACAAACATTACTCGTTTTTGTCCTCTGGCAACTGTTTCAATAGTACGGTTGATAGCTATTTGCTGATAATAGCGTGGCGTTTTCATTGAGAAGGCGTCTGTATAGTATGGAGTTGAGATAGCTTCTGTAATTTCGTACGTCAATCCTTTTTCCTTCGTCATACGAGAAAATAATTCTTCACGAGTAGGGAATTCGTCTAACTCCAGTTCACGTTCTTCTCTCGTGATACGGTCGTGTTCAATAAAGCCATCACCATTCGAAGAATAAACAAATGGAACATCTAAAATCTCTCCATATTCAATAGCTTGTTGTAATCCTGCTCGAACGCTGTGTTTATTATCCTTTGCCTCAACAATTGCAATTCGAGTTCCAAATTGGTAATACAGTGAGTAGTCTGATTTTTTTCCTTCTTTACGTCGAGCCTTATCTCCTCTAACCTCAATTCGACCATCAGTGAAGTATTCTTCGTAAGCGATATGCTCACCATTTTTCCATCCTTTGGATACAATAGCAGGAGTGATGAAATTTGCTTTAATATCCTCCTCACTCATTTCTTTCTTAGACTTTATAAACTCAACCATATTGAACCCTCCGCATTCTAAAAATCTACTTCTCCATAAAATAAACTATCAGAACAAATTATACTTCTATTATATCATATTTATAAAAATACTCTGCTAAATTGTTGAAAATAAGTATACAATATACTTTAGCATCGAGTCAGATTATCTCCGCATAACACCGCTATTTTTCGCTGTTTTCGGCAGGCGACTTATTATCATTCTACAAGCACTTTCAGTCGGGCTGGTGAGCTATTTTTCAAAAATAAATAATCACATTTAAACATTTTGAAAGTATAAAATATCTACATCAGCCGTTCAAAAATTGGCGTAAATTTTACCATAATATTTTTGTTTAAATAAAGATTTTTTTATGTCAAACGGATTTTAACAATGCGGATGCTTCCTATTTTGCTCCTCTTTTTAGCTCTACTACCGGTTTTCTCAAAGTTTGTCAGTGGAAGAGGTTATTTCGGTTGGGGAATGTTTTTGATTGTTATCATAGACTGTACTTTATTGATAGTTTTCACGATTCAGATTTCTTATATTTTTTGGAGATTGTTTCAAAAGTGGAAAGAATTATCTGATAAATAAAACCATTTTGGAGGTTAGACAATGAATAGCAAAGTACAATTTCGAATGTTTACCATTTTTGATTTGGATAAGGTAGAAGATTATTTGCATGAGATGCATTTGAAAGGTTGGAAATTTAAATCGAATCGTTTTGGCTTTTTCTATTTTGAACAATGCCGACCAGATGATGTGATTTACCGTGTGTGGAATACCAGCTACCTTAGAAAAAATGAGGTAGATTTACAAAGTGTTAAGGATAGAGGATGGGAATTTGTGGAAAATTGTTCTTATACTGTTTTTCGAAAAGCAACTTGTGATGTAGATTTAAATGATCAATCTTTCATGGACAATCGTCTTCGATGGGCTGATGTGAAATCTAGACTTCGTATATCTACAGTTTCTATCTCTGGCGGTCTAGTTATTTGTATGAGCTTGTTTCGCGAAAGTCTCTCTCAGTCTTTCTTTGTTATTTTCGCCCTTTATGCCCTCATGATTTCTTACCTAATCTATAGTTTTTATAGACTTAAAAAGAAATATCTTGAGAATGTAAGATGATTTTCTAGGTCCTCAGACCGATTTTTAGCACTCTTGATAAAAGAGTGCTAATTTTTTGAGTTTTTGTCTTGACATTCTTTTCTAAGGGTGTATAATAGAATCATAAGTTAGCACTTGGATGTGTCGAGTGCTAAAAAAAGATCTATCAGAGAGGAGTGACGAGATGGTTACGGAACGTCAGCAGAATATTTTAAATCTGATTATTGACATCTTTACCAAAACGCACGAACCTGTTGGATCTAAAGCCTTGCAAGAGTCTATCAACTCTAGTAGTGCTACCATTCGAAATGATATGGCAGCTCTAGAAAAGCAAGGTTTGCTTGAAAAGGCTCATACTTCCAGTGGTCGTATGCCGAGTGTGGCTGGTTTTCAATACTATGTCAAACACTCCCTATCCTTTGACCGTTTAGCTGAAAATCAAGTTTATGAGATTGTAAAAGCCTTTGATCAAGAATTCTTCAAGCTTGAGGATATTCTTCAAGAGGCAACGAAAATCTTGTCAGACTTGAGTGGTTGTACGGTTGTAGCACTGGATGTAGAACCAAGTAGGCAGAAGCTAACAGCTTTTGATATTGTTGTCCTCGGGCAACATACAGCTCTTGCTGTTTTTACGCTTGATGAGTCTAGAACAGTTACCAGTCAGTTTTTGATTCCGAGAAATTTCTTGCAGGAGGATTTAAATCGTCTCAAGACTATGATTCAGGAACGTTTCCTGCAACAGACTGTTTTGGATATTCACTACAAGATTCGGACAGAGATTCCGCAGATTATCCAACGTTACTTTACAACAACGGATAACGTCATGGACCTCGTCGAACATATCTTCAAAGAAATGTTCAATGAAAACATCGTGGTTTCTGGGAAAGTCAATCTTTTGAATTTCGCTAATTTAGCGGCCTATCAATTTTTTGATCAGCCACAAAAGGTTGCTTTGGAAATTCGAGAGAATCTGATTGGCGACCAGATGCAAAGTGTCCGAGTTGCGGATAGCAAAGAATCTTGTCTTGCTGACTTAGCAGTGATTAGCAGTAAGTTCCTGATTCCCTATCGTGGATTTGGAATTCTTGCGATTATAGGTCCAGTCAATTTGAATTATCAACAATTGGTAAATCAACTCAATGTTGTTAATCGAGTTCTGACTATGAAGTTGACGGATTTTTACCGCTATCTCAGCAGCAATCACTATGAAGTGAATTAAGATTGAAATCATTAAAGGAGGCGAAAATGGCCCAAGATATAAAAAATGAAGAAGTAAAAGAAGAGGAAGTTGTTGAACCAGTAGAAGAAACAACTACCGAGAAGTCGGAATTGGACTTAGCGAATGAACGTGCCGAAGAATTTGAAAACAAATATCTTCGTGCCCATGCAGAAATGCAAAACATTCAGCGCCGTGCCAACGAAGAACGCCAACTCTTGCAACGCTATCGTAGCCAAGATTTGGCAAAAGCAATCTTGCCATCACTTGATAACCTTGAACGCGCCCTTGCCGTTGAAGGGTTGACAGATGATGTCAAAAAAGGACTAGAAATGGTCCAAGAAAGCTTGATTCATGCTCTGAAAGAAGAAGGGATTGAAGAAATTCCAGCAGATGGAGAATTTGACCATAACTATCACATGGCTATTCAAACCCTCCCAGCTGATGATGAACATCCAGCAGACACTATCGCACAAGTCTTCCAAAAAGGCTACAAACTACATGACCGCATCCTACGCCCAGCCATGGTAGTTGTCTATAACTAGGCTAGAGAACTTAAAAACCTTGTCCGAAACGACAGAAAACTATGAAGAAAGATAAAAAATTATTCAGCTTTGCAATAGTGAGCGAAGCGAACCATTGGCGATACTCTTCGCCGTGACGCTATTTACGCAAACTTTGAGACCTTAGGCTCAAAGTTTAGTCAAAGAGATTAACGAAGTTAAGCTCTGACGGCGCCGTCACCTAAGAAGAGTATCAAAAAGAAAAATAGAATATAAAATTTAAGGAGAAAAACACATGTCTAAAATTATCGGTATTGACTTAGGTACAACAAACTCAGCAGTAGCAGTTCTTGAAGGAACTGAAAGCAAAATCATCGCAAACCCAGAAGGTAACCGCACAACTCCATCTGTAGTTTCATTCAAAAACGGTGAAATCATCGTTGGTGACGCTGCAAAACGTCAAGCAGTAACAAACCCAGATACAGTGATCTCTATCAAATCTAAAATGGGTACTTCTGAAAAAGTTTCTGCTAACGGTAAAGAATACACTCCACAAGAAATCTCAGCTATGATTCTTCAATACTTGAAAGGTTACGCTGAAGACTACCTTGGTGAAAAAGTAACCAAGGCTGTTATCACCGTTCCAGCTTACTTTAACGATGCTCAACGTCAAGCAACTAAAGACGCTGGTAAAATTGCTGGTCTTGAAGTAGAACGTATCGTCAACGAACCAACTGCAGCAGCCCTTGCATACGGTTTGGACAAGACTGACAAAGAAGAAAAAATCTTGGTATTCGACCTTGGTGGTGGTACATTTGACGTATCTATCCTTGAACTCGGTGACGGTGTCTTTGACGTATTGGCAACTGCAGGGGATAACAAACTCGGTGGTGACGACTTTGACCAAAAAATCATCGACTACTTAGTAGCAGAATTCAAGAAAGAAAATGGTATCGACTTGTCAACAGACAAGATGGCGCTTCAACGTTTGAAAGACGCAGCAGAAAAAGCGAAGAAAGACCTTTCTGGTGTGACTTCAACTCAAATCAGCTTGCCATTCATCACTGCTGGTGAGGCTGGACCTCTTCACTTGGAAATGACTTTAACTCGTGCTAAATTCGACGATTTGACTCGTGACCTTGTAGAACGTACTAAAACTCCAGTTCGTCAAGCCCTTTCAGATGCAGGTTTGAGCTTGTCAGAAATCGACGAAGTCATCCTTGTTGGTGGTTCAACTCGTATCCCTGCCGTTGTTGAAGCTGTTAAGGCTGAAACAGGTAAAGAACCAAACAAATCAGTAAACCCTGACGAAGTAGTTGCGATGGGTGCCGCTATCCAAGGTGGTGTGATCACTGGTGATGTCAAAGACGTTGTCCTTCTTGACGTAACACCATTGTCACTTGGTATCGAAACAATGGGTGGAGTCTTCACAAAACTCATCGACCGCAACACAACTATTCCAACATCTAAATCACAAGTCTTCTCAACTGCAGCGGACAACCAACCAGCCGTTGATATCCACGTTCTTCAAGGTGAACGCCCAATGGCAGCAGATAACAAGACTCTTGGACGCTTCCAATTGACTGATATCCCAGCTGCACCTCGTGGTATCCCACAAATCGAAGTTACATTTGACATCGATAAGAACGGTATCGTATCTGTTAAGGCCAAAGATCTTGGAACTCAAAAAGAACAAACAATCGTTATCCAATCTAACTCAGGTTTGACAGACGAAGAAATCGACCGCATGATGAAAGATGCAGAAGCTAACGCTGAAGCAGATAAGAAACGTAAAGAAGAAGTTGACCTTCGTAACGAAGTAGACCAAGCCATCTTTGCGACTGAAAAGACAATCAAAGAAACTGAAGGCAAAGGCTTCGATGCAGAACGTGATGCTGCACAAGCTGCCCTTGATGAGCTTAAGAAAGCCCAAGAAGACAACAACTTGGACGAAATGAAAGCAAAACTTGAAGCATTGAACGAAAAAGCTCAAGGACTTGCCGTTAAACTCTACGAACAAGCCGCAGCAGCGCAACAAGCCCAAGCAGGAGCAGAAGGCGCACAAGCAACAGGAAACGCAGGCGATGACGTCGTAGACGGAGAGTTTACGGAAAAGTAAAACAATCCAGTGGATTGTTTTAGCGGAACCTCTTGAAATAAAGAAAGGTTCCGAGATTTTAGGATTTCTTTAAGCCGAAACTCAATTCAGCCTTACTAGTTCTAAAACAAAGTATAATCGACTTTGTTTTAGAATGTCGTAATGATAGGAAGAAATCCAGAGGTTGCAACCCAGCCTCTGTTTTTCGGTAAAATAGAGGATGTTGCGTATGAAAAAAGTACTTTGCTTGATTTATCCTAATTTTTCTCCTTATGAAATAACCGCTTTAACGAGTACTTTAGCTCTGTCTTTTGACGTCACGATTGATTATGTCGCTTCAGATCATTCGATAGTGGTCTCTGAGGATGGCTTACCCTGTCAACCAACGAAAACACTAAATCAAATCCGTATTGAAGAGTATTCTTGCGTGATTTTGCCAGGAATGGTCAACATAGGACCTGCCCTACAGGATGAGAAATTGATTTCGTTCTTGAGGGACCTTGGTGGGCAAGATGTCCTCATTGCAGCCATTTCTTCAGCCCCTCTTTTATTAGCGAAAGCAGGTCTGTTGAAGGATACGAAATTTACAGGTGGCATTTGGCAAAACTTCTTTGATTATTTTGAATTTCTTTCACGTGAAAATTTCCAACCGAAAGTTCTTGTGCAAGATAAACAAATCATTACGGCTATCGGTTTTGCACATCAAGAGTTTGCAAGAAAAGTGATTCTAAGTTTAGGATTGGCAGAGAATACGGACAACTATTTTAAAGAAAAGAACGAGTATGCAACAGAGGATTTGATATTTACTCTATCAGACCAAGAGTTTGATCAAGTGAAGCAGAGTATAGAAAACACCCTCTAAAGATGTACATGAAAATTACAGAAAGGAACAAAGAGTGTTCGCAACTGAACACGGGTTCCAAAGTTTCTAATTCAATATAAAAGAAAGGAACTGAACCCGACCTAAATTCTCGGAAAAAAGATAAATCTGTCTAGGAGCATCGCTCCTGCGTCAGATTTCCTATTTTTCAGTCGAATTTTACGGTCTTGGTATCTTAAATGAACAATACTGAATTTTATGACCGTTTGGGCGTTTCGAAGAATGCATCTCAAGATGAGATCAAGAAAGCCTATCGGAAATTATCGAAGAAATATCACCCAGATATCAACAAAGAGCCTGGTGCTGAGGAAAAGTACAAGGAAGTTCAAGAAGCTTATGAGACTTTAAGTGATGAACAGAAACGTGCTGCTTACGACCAATATGGTGCTGCTGGTGCCAATGGTGGCTTTGGTGGTGCAGGCGGTTTTGGTGGTTTCGACGGAGCAGGTGGTTTCGGTGGATTTGAAGATATCTTCTCAAGTTTTTTCGGCGGAGGCGGTTCTTCTCGCAATCCGAACGCTCCTCGTCAAGGTGACGACCTCCAGTACCGTGTGAATTTGACTTTTGAAGAAGCTATCTTTGGTACTGAAAAAGAAGTCAAATACAATCGTGAAGCCAGCTGTCGTACTTGTAATGGTTCAGGTGCTAAGCCTGGAACAAGTCCAGTTACTTGTGGACGCTGTCATGGTTCTGGGGTTATCAATGTGGATACGCAAACACCTCTTGGCATGATGCGTCGTCAAGTAACCTGTGATGTCTGTCATGGACGTGGAAAAGAAATCAAAGATCCATGTACAACATGTCACGGAACAGGTCATGAAAAACAAGCCCACAGTGTCCATGTAAAAATTCCAGCAGGTGTTGAAACTGGTCAACAAATTCGTCTAGCTGGTCAAGGTGAGGCAGGCTTTAACGGTGGTCCTTATGGAGACTTGTATGTAGTAGTTTCTGTTGAAGCCAGCGATAAATTTGAACGTGAAGGGACAACTATTTTCTACAAGTTAAACCTCAACATCGTCCAAGCAGCTCTCGGTGATACTGTAGATATCCCAACCGTTCATGGTGATGTTGAATTGGTAATCCCAGAGGGAACTCAAACGGGTAAACGATTCCGTTTGCGTGGTAAGGGAGCTCCTAGTCTTCGTGGTGGTGCTGTTGGTGACCAATACGTGACTGTCAATGTCGTGACTCCGACAGGCTTAAACGAACGACAAAAAGCAGCTTTGAAAGAATTCGCAGCTGCAGGTGATTTGAAAGTAAATCCAAAGAAAAAAGGTTTCTTTGATCACATAAAAGATGCCTTTGAGGGTGAATAAAGCAAAAACTAAAAAGAGCCTTCGGGCTCTTTTTGTTATTTTCGGATTGAAGAATGGAATTCCCATTAGTTTGCTACTCAGAACGTTGAGTGAGCAAGCCTGCCGAATCCATATCCTGAATGAGTTGCTTGATTTCGGCTTCCTTGCCAGGCTTAATGGTGACGGTATCAATGTGCTTAATCGCCGAATTATCCTGGATATCCACCAAGGTCAACGCTTTTTCATAGAATGCGATTCCCTTTTTCATGCTTTCCGAATCATTCAAAGTTAGAATTGTGTAAGAAGAATGTGATTTCTTTCCGTTTTCTCGGAAATGCTTCTCGCCTTCCTCCTCTAAAAATTGTATTAAACCATGATTGAACAAGTTATCCCCTACTTTATAGTAAGAAATATCTCCTGTCTGTAGGACATAGACTTTGAGTCGGTTTTTAGTGAGGTTAGGACTTTCTTTAAGGACAGCGTGGCTATTGATAACCTCATCCGAGAAAGTGACATAAAAATCTAATCCTCCCCCCTCGTATTGATAGTGTCCGTTTGATTCAACTTTCTCAGGAGGCAGGTCAAGGGAGATAAAGATTTGTTTTAAGGCTTCCTTCCCCTCTCGGATATCACTTGATGAGGCCTTGAAAAGATTGGCCACAAGTAGAAATGCTAGGGTTACAAAAAGACAGAAACAACCAGAAATAATCAAGATGACTTTTAAAAATGGTTTCATGTTTAGTCCCTCCCTTTTCTGTTAGGAGCTGGTAATCCAAGATGGATTTAAGGAAAGTTGGATGCTTTCTTTTTTAGTTTTCTTCAGTTTCTCGTAGTTCTTTTATCACAGCAAGTCTTGCTTGGAGGTCTTTCTCTAGGACTTTAAATTTATAGGTTAGGTCTTCTTGATACTCTTTGATGACTTCTTTTTGTTGATTGATAATTTGTAAGCTATTTTGGATAACATCTAAATCACCTTTGATTGCTTCAACGCGATCAGTTGTATCTAAAACCTCTTCGGTGATAACTTCACGATTTTTAACGAGGAGGTAAGATCCGACTGCTGATCCAGCAAAAAGTAGTAAATTTGATAGTTTCATAGGAACTCCTTAAGCGTTTTTGATCGTTTCAGCGACTTGGGCAAGTTTGTCAAAGTCAGGTTCATGGGCAACAAAGTCAATTTTTAGGTCATCCTCGGCACCATAACGAGGAACGAGGTGGACATGGGTATGGAAAACGGTTTGTCCAGCTACCTCTTCGCAATTGGCGATGATATTCATGCCTTCAGCCTGGGTAGCTTTCATAACCTTTTGAGCAATAACCGGAATCTTTGCGAAGAGTTGGCTAGCGCTAGTGGCATCCATTTCCAAAAGGTTGCGATGGTGTTCTTTGGGAACAACCAAGGTATGACCAGGTGTTACTTGAGAAATATCAAGAAATGCAAGGACTTGCTCATCCTCATAAACCTTGGCTGCAGGGATTTCTCCTGCGATAATCTTACAAAAAATACAATCTGACATAAAAACCACCTCTAGTGTATTGAATTTTGATATAATATAGCTACATTATACCAGATTCGGAGAAAATATGTTAGAAATTAAAAATCTGACAGGAGGCTATGTTCATGTCCCTGTCTTGAAAGATGTGTCCTTTACAGTTGAGAGCGGACAGTTGGTCGGTTTGATAGGTTTGAATGGTGCGGGGAAATCTACGACTATCAATGAGATTATTGGTCTTTTGACGCCATATAGTGGGGAGATTAAGATTGACGGATTGACTCTAAGAGAGGATGCTACGAGCTATCGCAAGAAAATTGGTTATATCCCTGAAACTCCTAGCTTGTACGAGGAATTGACGCTCAGAGAGCATATTGAGACAGTTGCTATGGCCTATGGTATCGAGCAAAATCTAGCTTTTGAACGTGTAGAGCCGCTTCTAAAAATGTTCCGTTTGGATCAAAAATTGGATTGGTTTCCAGTTCATTTTTCCAAAGGGATGAAGCAAAAGGTTATGATTATCTGTGCCTTTGTCGTGAATCCTAGTCTCTTTATCGTAGACGAACCTTTCCTTGGTCTTGATCCTTTGGCGATTTCAGATTTGATTCAACTTCTAGAAGCGGAAAAGAAAAAAGGAAAGTCTATCCTTATGAGTACCCACGTTCTTGATTCTGCTGAAAAGATGTGTGACTCTTTTGTCATTCTTCACAAAGGTCAAGTAAGAGCCAAAGGAAATCTCCAACAACTCCGAGAAGCCTTTGATATGCCAGAAGCAAGCCTCAATGATATCTATTTGGCTCTGACCAAAGAGGAGGAGCTATGAAGGACTTGTTTTTAAAACGAAAGCAGGAATTTCGTAAGGAATGCTTGGGCTATCTCCGTTATGTGCTCAATGATCATTTTGTCTTATTTTTGTTGGTGTTGTTAGGATTTTTGGCCTACCAGTACAA
This sequence comes from Streptococcus sp. KHUD_017, assembly GCF_054861245.1. Classification (NCBI taxonomy): domain Bacteria; kingdom Bacillati; phylum Bacillota; class Bacilli; order Lactobacillales; family Streptococcaceae; genus Streptococcus; species Streptococcus sp. KHUD_017. The sequence continues at coordinate 1,551,074 of NZ_CM142175.1, read as the reverse complement.
CCAGTTGCTCCAACACTTTCCTGATAATCATTTCCCAATCCTAATTTTGATTGGGATGATATCTATTTTGCTTTTGCTTTGGGGTGGTATTGCGACCTATCTAGAAGCTCCTGACAAACTCTTCCTCTTGGTGGCTGAGGAGAAGGTAAAAGACCATATCAAAAAGCAATCTCTCCTATCGTTTATCTTTTGGCTTAGTGTTCAAACGATGTTCTTGTTATTGATTGCTCCCTTGTTCTTAGCCATGGGTCTTGGTTTGCCGATTTTTGGAGTCTATCTCCTTGTCTTGGGGATAGTAAAATACGTGATTTTTCGCCAAAAGTCTAGCAACTTTTTCCTTGGAAATGGACTTGACTGGGATTATGTCATTGCCCAGGAAAGCAAACGCAAGCAGTTCTTGCTTCGATTTTTTGCTCTCTTTACCCAGGTCAAGGGAATTTCAAACAGTGTTAAGCGCCGAGCTTATCTGGACTTTATCCTCAAAGGAGTTCAGAAGGTGCCAGGGAAAATCTGGCAGAACCTCTATCTTCGTTCCTATCTGAGAAATGGAGATTTATTCGCTCTTAGTCTCCGACTCATAATCCTATCTTTGACCGCTCTCATCTTCATTGAGCAATCTTGGATTGCAGTCGCAATTGTAATTTTATTCAATTATCTTTTGTTATTCCAGCTCTTAGCGCTTTATCATGCCTTTGACTATCAATATTTGACGCAATTATTTCCAGTAGGAAAGGGGCAAAAAGAGCGAGGATTAAAGGAAATTTTAAGAGCGATTGGATTGTTTGTTCTGATCTTAGAAAGTCTTATAGGAATGGTTGTTTTCAAGGACAAAATCCTTATCTTTGTTCTTGTTGGAGCAGGCTTTGTATTGCAATTTCTTTATGTACCTTATCAACTGAGAAGATTGGTTGACGAATAGCATAAAAATTAGTAGAATAATAAGGAAACTTTATTCGGAGGAAAGAAATGGACTTGGGTGATATTGAGCTAACGCTAACCCCGATATCTGGGAAGAGCGGAAAAGCTTATATGGGAAGTTATCCTGATGGAAAACGTGTTTTTATAAAAATGAATACTTCTCCAATCCTGCCTGGTTTAGCGAGAGAGCAAATTGCACCACAATTGCTCTGGAGCCGTCGTTTACCAGACGGCCGTGATATGTCCGCTCAGGAATGGTTGACAGGAAAAATTTTGACGCCAAGTGATATGAACCGTAAACAAATTATCGATATTTTGACACGTTTACACTGTTCACGTCCCTTAATGACCCAGTTGACACGATTGGGATATGCAATGGAAACACCTTCGGATTTACTTCAGTCATGGGTAAACAAGGCTCCGGATGCTTTAAAAAACAACCAGTATCTACGTATGGTTTTAGGTGATTTGCGTGAGAATCTTCCTGGCTTTAGGGAAGACTATGCAACCATAGTCCATGGGGATGTTCGTCATAGCAACTGGTTTGAGACAGAGAGTGGCTTGATTTATTTAGTAGATTGGGATTCTGTTCGCTTGACTGATCGTATGTTTGATGTGGCCTATCTGCTCTGTCACTATATTCCAGAGTATCAGTGGCAAGAATGGCTAGCTAATTATGGCTATAAGTATAATCAAACTGTCTTGAATAAGTTATATTGGTATGCTCAACTGTCATTTTTGAGCCTCATTACCAAATACTATGAAAATCAAGATTTGGATAATGTAAATCGGGAGATCTATGCTTTGCGTACCTTCCGAGATAAGTATGGAAAGAAGAAATGAGAGTTAGAAATCGTAAAGGTGCAACAGAACTGTTAGAGGCTAATCCGCAGTACGTTGTTTTAAATCCCGCAGAAGCTAAAGGTAAGTGGCGAGATTTGTTTGGCAATGACAATCCAATCCATGTAGAGGTTGGTAGTGGCAAAGGTGCTTTTGTATCAGGAATGGCTAAACAAAACCCTGATATCAACTATATTGGAATTGATATTCAGAAGTCTGTATTAAGCTATGCTTTGGACAAGGTATTAGAAGTTGGAGTTCCTAACATTAAACTCTTATGGGTTGATGGTTCAGAGTTGACTGATTATTTTGAAGATGGTGAAATTGACCGCTTGTACTTGAACTTCTCAGACCCATGGCCTAAAAAACGCCATGAGAAGCGTCGTTTGACATACAAGAGCTTCTTGGACACTTTCAAACGAATCTTACCTGAACACGGTGAAATTCATTTCAAGACAGATAATCGTGGCTTGTTTGAGTATAGTTTAGTGAGTTTTTCACAATATGGCATGAAGCTAAATGGCGTTTGGCTTGATTTACATGCCAGCGACTTTGAAGGAAATATCATGACTGAGTATGAACAAAAGTTCTCAAGCAAAGGTCAAGTCATCTATCGAGTTGAAGCAGAATTTTAAGAAAAAGCTTGAATCCAAGCTATTTGGGTGCTTATGCTTTACATTAGTACATAAAAGTGCTATACTAATAGCAAGGATATAAGAAAGAGAGGCGGGGAGATATCTTCGCCTCTTGCTTATGAGGAGGTGGACGCAATCGCAACGATCGTTGAATTAGTCAGAGAAGTCGTAGAACCTGTTATTGAAGCTCCTTTTGAACTCGTAGATATCGAGTATGGAAAGATTGGCAGTGACATGATTCTTAGTATTTTTGTAGACAAGCCTGAAGGAATCACCTTGAATGATACAGCAGACTTGACTGAAATTATCAGTCCTGTTCTAGATACTATCAAGCCGGATCCCTTCCCAGAACAATATTTCCTAGAAATTACCAGTCCAGGATTGGAGCGTCCTTTGAAAACCAAGGAAGCAGTCACTGGAGCGGTCGGGAAATACATCCATGTCGGGCTCTACCAAGCCATCGATAAGCAAAAGGTTTTTGAAGGAACCTTATTGTCCTTTGAAGAGGATGAGTTGACAATGGAATATATGGATAAAACGCGCAAGAAAACAGTCCAAATTCCATATAACTTGGTATCAAAAGCACGTTTAGCAGTAAAATTATAGAAAAGAAAGGATAGCTTTTGAGAATTCAAAAGTAAAAAGAACATGAGTAAAGAAATGCTAGAGGCCTTCCGCATTTTGGAAGAAGACAAGGGAATCAAGAAAGAAGATATCATCGACGCAGTAGTAGAATCACTTCGTTCTGCTTATCGTAGACGCTATGGTCAATCAGATAGCGTAGCTATCGACTTCAACGAAAAAACAGGTGACTTTACAGTCTACACTGTCCGTGAAGTTGTTGATGAAGTATTTGATAGCCGTTTGGAAATTAGCTTGAAAGATGCCCTTGCCATTAATTCAGCCTATGAGCTTGGTGATAAAATCAAATTTGAAGAAGCACCAGGAGAGTTTGGTCGTGTAGCAGCCCAATCTGCTAAACAAACCATCATGGAGAAAATGCGCAAGCAAACACGTGCTATTACCTACAATACATACAAAGAACATGAACAAGAAATCATGTCAGGTACAGTTGAACGTTTTGACAACCGCTTCATTTATGTCAATCTTGGCAGCATCGAAGCCCAATTGTCTAAACAAGACCAAATTCCTGGAGAAGTGTTTGCTTCCCATGATCGTATCGAAGTTTATGTCTACAAAGTGGAAGACAACCCTCGTGGAGTTAACGTCTTTGTTAGCCGTAGCCACCCAGAAATGATCAAACGTTTGATGGAACAAGAGATTCCAGAAGTATATGATGGAACTGTTGAAATCATGAGCGTAGCCCGTGAAGCAGGTGACCGTACGAAAGTTGCTGTTCGTAGCCACAATCCTAACGTGGATGCTATCGGAACAATTGTTGGACGTGGTGGAGCGAACATCAAGAAAATCACTAGCAAATTCCATCCAGCTCGCTACGATGCTAAGAGCGACCGCATGATTCCTGTAGAAGAAAACATCGACGTTATCGAGTGGGTAGCAGATCCAGCTGAGTTTATTTACAATGCTATTGCTCCTGCTGAAGTTGACCAAGTTATCTTTGATGAAAATGACAGCAAACGTGCCTTGGTGGTTGTGCCAGATAACAAGCTATCTCTTGCAATCGGTCGTCGTGGACAAAACGTTCGCTTGGCAGCTCACTTGACTGGATACCGTATCGATATCAAGTCTGCAAGTGAATTTGAAGCTATGGAAGAAGCAGGTCAAGTTGATTTCGCTGACACAGACGAATTGACTGAAGAATAAAAGCTGCAAGAGGAGGGGAAGATGAAAACAAGAAAAATCCCTTTGCGCAAGTCTGTTGTTTCCAACGAAGTAATTGATAAGCGAGATTTACTCCGTATTGTCAAGAACAAAGAAGGAGAGGTCTTTATCGACCCGACAGGCAAGGCTAATGGCCGTGGCGCTTATATCAAGCTAGACAATGCAGAAGCCCTAGAGGCTAAAAAGAAAAAAGTCTTTAACCGTAGCTTTAACATGGAAGTTGAAGAAAGTTTTTATGACGAGTTGATTGCCTATGTTGATCACAAAGTAAAAAGAAGAGAGTTAGGACTTGAATAAGCAAAAAGTAAGTAATCTCTTGGGACTTGCTCAACGAGCAGGGAAAATTATCTCGGGTGAAGAAATGGTTGTCAAAGCCATTCAGGAACAGAAAGCCAAGCTGGTATTTCTAGCGCATGATGCTGCTCCCAACCTGACCAAGAAGATTCAAGATAAAAGTCACTATTATCAAGTAGAAGTTGTAACCGTGTTTTCAACACTGGAATTAAGCATAGCAGTTGGAAAATCAAGAAAGGTTTTAGCTGTGACAGATGCTGGATTTACAAAGAAAATGAGGTCTCTTATGGAATAGAAGAGGAGGACATGATTTGTCTAAGAAAAGATTGTACGAAATCGCAAAAGAACTTGGAAAAGAAAGTAAAGAAGTTGTAGCGCGTGCAAAAGAGTTGGGCTTGGAGGTGAAGAGCCACTCGTCAAGCGTTGAAGCTGATGCTGCTGAAAAAATCGTTGCTAGCTTTAAGCCTGCTGCCCCTAAAGTAGAAGCAAAACCTGTAGCACCAAAAGCAAGTGAAGCGAAGGTAGAAAAGAAATCTGAAACACCAGTAGCTCCTAAGGAAGAAAAAGTAGTAGCTGCTAGACCACAAAGCCGAAACTTCAAGGCAGAGCGTGAAGCTCGTGCAAAAGAGCAAGCAGAGCGACGCAAGCAAAACAAGGGCAACAACCGCGACCAACAACAAAACGGGAACCGTCAAAAGAATGAGAACCGTAATGGTGGAAAACCAGGTCAAGGGAACCGCGACAATCGTCGTTTTAATGATCAAGCCAAGAAACAGCAAGGTCAAGGAAATCGTGGGAACGATCGCCGCCAACAAGCGGACAATCGTCCCAACCAAGCTGGTCCTCGTATTGACTTTAAAGCTCGAGCAGCAGCTCTGAAGGCTGAGCAAAATGCAGAATACGCACGCTCAAGCGAGGAACGCTTCAAACAGTCTCAAGTTGCCAAAGAAGCCTTGGCTCAAGCTAATAAACGCAAGGAGCCAGAGGAAATCTTTGAGGAAGCTGCCAAACTAGCTGAACAAACTCAGCCTGTAGTTGAAGTAGCTCCTGTAGTCAAAGAGGCTGTAGTGGATACACGTCGTAAAAAGCAAGCTCGACCAGACAAAGATCGTGATGATTACGATCATGAAGAAGATGGTCCAAGAAAACAACAAAAGAATCGAAGTAGTCAAAACCAAGTGAGAAATCAAAGAAATAGTAACTGGAACAACAATAAAAAGAATAAAAAAGGAAAGAATAACCGCAATGAAGCTCCAAAACCAGTAACAGAGCGTAAATTCCATGAGTTGCCAAGTGAACTTGAGTACACAGATGGAATGACGGTTGCGGAAATCGCAAAACGGATTAAGCGTGAGCCTGCGGAAATCGTTAAGAAACTCTTCATGATGGGAGTGATGGCGACACAAAACCAATCCTTAGATGGCGATACCATTGAACTTCTGTTAGTGGATTATGGAATTGAAGCCAAGAAAAAGGTTGAAGTGGACAATGCGGATATCGAACGCTTCTTCGTCGAAGATGGCTATTTGAATCCAGATGAATTGGTAGAGCGTCCACCAGTTGTCACCATCATGGGACACGTTGACCACGGGAAGACAACCCTTTTGGATACCCTTCGTAATTCACGTGTAGCAACAGGTGAAGCGGGAGGAATCACCCAACATATCGGTGCCTACCAAATCGTGGAAAATGGCAAGAAGATTACCTTCTTGGATACACCTGGACACGCGGCCTTTACTTCTATGCGGGCGCGTGGTGCATCTGTTACGGATATTACCATCTTGGTCGTAGCGGCAGATGACGGGGTGATGCCTCAGACTATCGAAGCTATTAACCACTCAAAAGCGGCTAATGTTCCAATCATTGTGGCTATTAACAAGATCGATAAACCAGGTGCCAACCCAGAACGTGTCATCGGTGAATTGGCTGAACATGGGGTTATGTCAACTGCCTGGGGTGGAGATTCTGAGTTTGTAGAAATCTCTGCTAAGTTCAACCAAAATATCGATGAACTCTTGGAAACGGTCCTTCTTGTAGCTGAAATCCAAGAACTCAAAGCAGATCCAACAGTTCGTGCCATCGGTACGGTTATCGAAGCGCGCTTGGATAAAGGAAAAGGTGCGGTTGCAACCCTTTTGGTTCAACAAGGTACCTTGAACGTTCAAGACCCAATCGTTGTTGGTAATACTTTCGGACGTGTCCGTGCCATGACTAATGACCTTGGCCGTCGTGTGAAAGTAGCTGGACCATCTACTCCAGTTTCTATCACTGGTTTGAACGAAGCGCCAATGGCGGGTGACCACTTTGCCGTTTATGAAGATGAAAAATCTGCTCGTGCAGCTGGTGAAGAACGTGCCAAACGTGCTCTTATGAAGCAACGTCAAGCTACACAGCGTGTTAGCCTTGAAAACCTCTTTGACACTCTTAAAGCTGGTGAACTCAAGTCTGTTAACGTCATCATCAAAGCCGACGTACAAGGTTCAGTTGAAGCCCTTTCTGCCTCACTACAAAAGATTGACGTGGAAGGTGTAAAAGTTACCATCGTCCACTCAGCAGTTGGTGCTATCAACGAATCTGACGTGACTCTTGCGGAAGCTTCAAATGCCTTTATCGTTGGTTTCAACGTACGTCCTACACCACAAGCCCGTCAACAAGCAGAAGCAGACGATGTAGAAATCCGTCTCCACAGCATTATCTACAAGGTTATCGAAGAGATGGAAGAAGCCATGAAAGGTATGCTTGATCCAGAATTTGAAGAAAAAGTTATCGGTGAAGCGATTATCCGTGAAACCTTCAAAGTGTCTAAAGTCGGAACAATCGGTGGATTTATGGTTACTAGCGGTAAAGTTACCCGTGACTCTAAAGTCCGTGTTATTCGTGACGGTGTCGTTATTTACGATGGTGAACTTGCAAGTTTGAAACACTATAAAGATGACGTCAAAGAAGTTACAAACGGCCGTGAAGGTGGTCTCATGATTGATGGCTACAATGATATCAAGATGGATGATGTGATTGAGGCCTATATCATGGAAGAAATCAAACGATAATAGAGAAACGATAGCTCATTTGACTCGTTGTCAACAGCGCCTTGATGAACCCTTAGTTCTATCTAAGGCTTGTTTCCTAGATTCAAATGGCTCTAGTTCCTCTATCTTCTAGAAATAGCTAGGTCTGCTGGCCTAGCTTTTGATTCAATAGAGAGGAAGGAATAGCATGGGAAATCATTTCCGTACGGATCGTGTGGGCATGGAAATCAAGCGTGAAGTCAATGAGATTTTACAAAAGAAAGTCCGTGATCCTCGTGTCCAAGGCGTGACCATCACAGATGTTCAGATGCTAGGTGACTTATCTGTAGCTAAGGTTTACTACACCATTTTGAGTAATCTTGCTTCAGATAATCAAAAGGCCCAAATTGGCCTTGAAAAAGCAACCGGAACTATCAAACGTGAGCTTGGTCACAATTTGAAATTGTATAAAATTCCAGACTTGACCTTTGTCAAAGACGAATCCATCGAGTATGGAAACAAGATTGACGAAATGTTACGCAATCTGGATAAGAAATAAGAAAGAGGGGCAACCCTCTTTTTTGTTACTTTAAACATGATGATAGATTAATTAGCTGCCCTTCTTAAAAGTCGGTTAAAAAAATGTATAAATCTCTAATAGTATGATATGATAAAGCTTAACTTGAATATAAAATGGAGATATAGATGGCTAAACAAGATATAGCTATAAAAGTTTTACAACAAGTTGTAAAGCTTCCTGTCGTGAAAGTAAATAGAGAAAAATTTTTAGTGGAGAAGTTCTCTAAAGAATTAGATAAGAAGGATATTGCCAAATTGTTAGAACAAGGTCCTCCTTCATTATTACCCCAGAAAACCTTAGATAGGGTAGCCAGGTCCTGCATAAAGGATAATGTTTTACGAGCAAGTGGAACATCTGTTCTAGCGGGTCTACCTGGAGGTATTCTAATGGCGCTTACTATTCCAACGGATGTAGCTCAGTTTTATGCTTTTTCCTTGAAATTAGCCCAAGAATTGGGATATATTTATGGTTATGATGATCTTTGGGCTTCACGAAATGAATTGAGTGAAGAAGCCAAAAATACACTCTTACTCTATCTCGGGGTCATGCTTGGGGTAAACGGAGCGGGTGCCTTGCTTCGTTCTGGTGGTGTTACAGTCGCTAAACATGTAATGACCACAGTACCTCAGAAAGCCGTAGCCAAAGCTGGCTGGTACCCTATTTTAAAAAAGGTTATGAAAATTTTTGGGGTTACTCTTACAAGGAGAGGCTTGGCAAAGGGAATGGGAAAAGCGATTCCTATTCTAGGTGGGGTTATTTCAGGGGGATTAACCTATGCGACTATGAAACCCATGGGCGAAAGATTGCAAAGGGAATTATCCAAACTAGTCAATTATAGTGAAGATCAGTATCAAAGAGATGTAGAAACGATTCGAAAAGAAGCAGAAATCATCGAAGCAGAGTAATAGGAAGAAACTAGTAGGCTTGTACTGCTAGTTTTTTTATCCTAGCCCTTGTGGTATAATGAAAAAAGAAAATCCTGTGTGAAAACAGAATGGAGGTTGTGATGGATAATATTATTGACGTATCTATTCCCGTTGCGGAAGTGGTGGATAAACATCCAGAAGTTTTAGATATTTTGGTTGAGCTTGGTTTTAAACCTCTTGCAAATCCCTTGATGCGTAATACGGTTGGGCGAAAAGTATCGCTCAAACAAGGCTCAAAGCTTGAAGGAACTCCTATGGATAAGATTGTGCGTACACTTGAAGCAAATGGTTATGAAGTGATCGGGTTAGACTAATGGCAGATGAACGTATTCATATCCTGCGGGATATTTTATTAGAATTGCATCATGGAGCTTCTCCAGAGTCCGTTCAGGAACGATTTGATGCTACTTTTACAGGTGTATCTGCTATTGAGATTTCACTTATGGAGCATGAGTTGATGAACTCTGACTCAGGCGTTACCTTTGAAGATGTCATGGAACTTTGTGATGTGCATGCCAATCTTTTTAAAAATGCTGTTAAGGGTGTCGAAGTTGAGGACACCGATCATCCTGGACACCCTGTGCGTGTCTTTAAGGATGAAAATTTAGCCCTCCGAGCTGCTTTGATTCGGGTCCGTAGATTACTCTCGACTTATGAATCTGTGGACGATGAGGAAATGCTGGCGGAAATGCGTAAGGGTTTGGTACGTCAGATGGGTCTTGTTGGTCAATTTGATATTCACTACCAGCGCAAGGAAGAGCTCTTCTTTCCTATCATGGAACGTTATGGCCATGATTCACCTCCCAAAGTTATGTGGGGAGTGGATGATCAGATTAGGGATCTCTTTCAAACAGCCTTAGTGGCAACTAAGTCGCTCCCAGAAGTGCCAATTTCCACCGTAAAGGAAGCTTTTGAAGCTTTTGCAACAGAGTTTGAAAGTATGATTTTTAAGGAAGAATCAATCCTTCTCATGATTCTGCTTGAATCCTTTACCCAGGATGACTGGATTCAGATTGCTGAGGAAAGTGATGCCTATGGCTATGCAATTATCCGTCCGTCTGAGAAATGGGTTCCTGAACGTCAAAGTTTTGTTGAGGAAAAAAATGTAGAAGAACCAACTCAGCTAGAAACTGTAGATGGGCAAGTTCAGCAAGTGATCGATACACCAGAAGGTCAATTTACTATCACCTTTACACCAAAGGAAAAGGAAACGGTGCTAGATCGCAATAGCCAGCAGGCTTTTGGCAATGGCTATCTCTCAGTTGAACAGGCGAATCTTATCCTTAATCATTTGCCGATGGAGATTACCTTTGTTAATAAGGATGATATTTTCCAGTATTATAATGACAATACTCCAGCGGATGAAATGATTTTCAAGCGGACACCGTCTCAAGTTGGACGTAATGTCGAACTATGTCATCCACCAAAATATTTGGAGAAGGTCAAAGCCATTATGCAAGGTCTTCGTGAAGGGAAAAAAGACAAGTACGAGATGTGGTTCAAGTCAGAATCACGTGGAAAGTTTGTCCATGTCACCTACGCTGCAGTACATGATGAAAACGGGGAATTTCAAGGTGTGTTGGAGTATGTTCAGGACATCCAACCCTACCGTGAGATTGATACAGACTTTTTCCGTGGATTAGAATAAGGAGAAAAAATGAGTTACGAGCAAGAATTTATGAAGGAATTTGAAGCCTGGGTTAATACCCAGATTATGATCAATGATATGGCTCTTAAGGAAAGTCAAAAGGTTTATGAAGAAGATCAAGATGAGCGCGCTAAAGATGCCATGCTTCGCTACGAAAGTCGCTTGGATGCCTATCAGTTCTTACTTGGTAAGTTTGAAAATTTCAAGGCAGGCAAGGGGTTCCATGAATTGCCAGAAGATTTGTTTGGTGAGAGACATTATTAAAATTTAGGAACAATGAAAAAGGGAGTTCAACTCCCTTTTTCATTGTTCCTAGAACCTTTTTGTGTTACAATGTTAGCATGAAAACGAAAAATATTATTAAAACAGGTTTAGTCGTGGCAGGGCTTGGAGCGCTTGCCTTTGGTGCTAAGAAAGTAGCTGATGATCATAAACTCATGAAGACACAGGAAGAGTTAACTGCTATTGTGCGTGACTATTTCTCACAAATGGGTGAGATTGGGACTCTCTATGTCCAAGTATACGAAAGTAGCCTAGAACGTCTTGTTGGTGGTGTCATTTTTGAAGATGGTCGTCACTATACCTTTGTCTATGAAGATGAAGATCTCATCTACGAGGAGGAAGTCTTATGATTTCTCCTAACGGTTTAGAAGAATTAGCGGATTTAGTAGAGCAGGATGGCAAGAAGGTCTTCCTTTTTGTTGCGGATTGGTGTGGCGATTGCCGTTATATCTATCCCGCCTTGCCAGAGATTGAAGCGGCAAATCCAGAGTTCACTTTTATACGGGTCGACCGTGATGAGTACATGGAACTTGCTAAACTTTGGGATGTATACGGGATTCCAAGTCTTGTTGTTTTAGACAAGGACAAGGAGATTGGGCGCTTTGTCAATCGTAACCGTAAAACTAAGGAAGAGATTAATCGCTTTTTAGCAGGATTGAAATAGGAGAAAAGAATGATTTTTACATACAATAAAGAATATGTAGGCGATGTCCTTATGGTTATCGTGAAAAACAGTGGTGACGCCAAGCTAGATGCTGAGCGTAAAGGCAATATTGCGCGTGTTTTTCTAAAAGAAACTGGTGAAACTGTCGCTTGGAATATTTTTGAAGTTTCTAGCTTATTTGAGATTGAGAATCGTGGCCAAGTATTTCTAACAGACGACCAAGTGGCTCGTTTGAATCAAGAACTACAGGCTCAAGGGTTTACGGAAGAAATCATCAATGACAAGGAACCAAAATTTGTCGTTGGAGAAATTGTAGAGATGGTTGCGCATCCAGATAGTGATCACTTGAATATCTGCCAAGTTGCTGTTGGAAATGACAAAACAGTACAAATCGTTGCGGGTGCTCCTAATGCACGTGTCGGCTTGAAAACCATTGTAGCTCTTCCAGGAGCGATGATGCCAAAAGGCAATCTCATTTTTCCAGGGGAACTTCGTGGAGAAAAGAGTTTTGGGATGATGTGTAGTCCTCGTGAATTGCATTTACCAAATGCTCCACAAAAACGTGGTGTTATTGAATTGTCAGAAGACCAAGTTGTTGGAACTCCATTCGATCCGGCTAAACACTGGACAGTTTAATTGCTAACTAGTATCTATTAAACTAGATAGGAGAAAGTAAGATGGCAAAAAATGTTGTGATTACAGGTGCAACATCAGGTATTGGTGAAGCAATTGCGCGTGCCTATCTAGAAAAAGGTGAAAATGTTGTTCTCACAGGACGTCGAAGAGAAAGACTTGAAGCTTTAAAAGCTGAGTTTGCAGAAGCCTTTCCGAATCAAAATGTTTGGACCTTTCCGCTAGATGTAACCGATATGACAATGGTTAAAACGGTTTGTTCAGATATTCTTGAAGCAGTAGGTCCGATTGATGTTTTAGTTAATAACGCTGGACTTGCTTTAGGCTTAGCTCCATATCAGGACTATGATGAGTTGGATATGTTGACCATGCTAGATACCAATGTCAAGGGATTGATGGCGGTTACGCGGTGTTTCTTGCCTCCCATGGTAGCTGCCAATCAAGGTCATATCATTAACATGGGTTCAACCGCAGGTATTTATGCCTATGCGGGTGCAGCAGTTTATGCAGCAACCAAGGCTGCAGTTAAAACCTTTTCGGATGGCTTAAGGATTGATACCATTGCTACAGATATCAAGGTGACCACTATTCAACCTGGAATTGTAGAGACGGATTTTTCTAAGGTACGTTTTCATGGAGATGAAGCACGGGCTGCGACTGTTTACCAGGGGCTTGAGGCCTTGCAAGCGCAAGATATCGCTGATGCAGTAGTTTATGTGACCAGTCAACCACATCGTGTACAAATCACAGATATGACCATCATGGCCAATCAACAAGCTACTGGGTTTACGATTCACAGAGATTAATATTATTTTAAAAAAAGTTACAAATGTTGTAACTTTTTTCGATTTCCTTCGAATAGATAAGTAGGAGGATGAAAAATGTATAATAAAGTTATCATGATTGGACGCTTGACGTCTACACCAGAATTGCACAAAACCAACAACGACAAGTCGGTAGCTCGTGCGACCATTGCCATTAACCGTCGTTTTAAGGATCAAAACGGGGAACGTGAAACGGACTTCATCAATATTGTGGTCTGGGGCAAGCTTGCTGAAACCTTAGCTAGCTACGCGACTAAAGGCAGTCTCATTTCTGTAGATGGGGAGCTCCGTACCCGTAAGTTTGAGAAGAATGGTCAGACCAACTATGTGACCGAAGTTCTCGCCACAGGCTTCCAACTTTTGGAAAGTCGTGCTCAACGCGCGATGCGTGAAAATAATGCTGGTCAAGACTTAGCAGATCTGGTTTTGGAAGAGGAGGAACTTCCCTTCTAGTAATAATAAAGAAAGCTGGTTCGTCAATAGACCAGCTTTTTTAGTTTATTATAGTCAAATGATTCGGGAATTACTTCCTAGAAATAAAATAGTTAAATGCATTTGTACAATAAAATCAAGCACTTTTTTTCAAAAAATAGTAAAATAAAGTAAAATATATTCAAAATTTTCAGAAAAGGAATGAATCTTGAAAGGAAACAAAGAGAGAAAAGAACAGTTGAAATGGTTGATAAAACGGATATTACTGCTGATTCCAGTGGCCTGTCTTCTCTTGTGGGTCTATACAGTTTGTCAAACGACTAGTATGAATGAAAAGACTAAGATTGGTGTCACCTATATGACCATGAATAATGAGTTCTATAAAAGTATTCATTCGGAAATTAGTCGAATTGCTGACGAGAGGGGAGCTCTGGTTTATGTCCGAGATCCAGAATTGGACGAAGAAAGACAGTGCCAACAAATCGATGATTTTTGCGCTCAAAAAGTCAATGTGATTGTGATTAATCCGGTCAAGGGGGATAGTCAACTGATTTTAAGGGCTCTTGAAAAAGCTAGAAAACAAGGGATTAAGATTATTGCAGTAGATACTCAGTTGAAGAATTTTAAACCTGATGCTAGTATTGTATCCGATAACTACCAAGCAGGAGTATTGATTGCGAAAGAGCTGATGAAACGCTCTTCTAGTGCTCGAATACTCCTCTTGGAGCATAAAGGAACAATTTCAGCAGATACACGGATTCAGGGATTTAAGGATACTATCGAAGGACACGAATCTTATCAGATTGTCTCGGAACTAGAAACTAAGGGACAGACAGAAATTGCGATGCCAACTGTACGCAACTTCTTGCAACTAGAATTTAAAATCGATACCTTGGTTGCCTTAAATGACCGTTCAGCTATAGGAGCTTTAGCTGCTATTAAGGAGAAAGGAATTAGCTACCCCATTGCGATTTATGGAATTGATGGTTCACCAGATATGAAATCTTTATTGCATTCAACAGATGATGTTGTGGGAACAGTTGCTCAGTCTCCTTTGCAGATGGGAGATCGCGTGATGGAAGTCATCCAGGATATTGTTGATGGGAAGAGCTACTCTGAAGAAGTAACCATTCCAGTTCAAATGATGACAAAGGAAAACATCGATCGATTCGATGTGAATGGGTGGCAGTGATGAGAAAATTTAGAGGTGTGCGATACAGTTTGACCCTCCTGATGATCGTGAATTTTATTGCAGTCATGCTCAATAGTATTATCTATCTTCAAGCAACCAACTATATCATCGTCCAACGACAAGCTTCTTTGTTAGTAGAACGCTTAGATCGCGTTCCTTTTGCGCCTTCTCTGACCTTTTGGTTGTCTGCGCTCTTATTTGCTGGGATTGCCTTGATATCGATGGCTCGTTATCGTCCTCAAACGAGCCGATGGTCTATCTTTGATAAACGAAATATTCTAGAGATTCTCCTGATGTTGCTCTTGATGTGGGTTCAAAATATAGCTTATAATGGGATTATTCTCTTGGTTTTTGCGGATATTTTCTATGGTTCTAAAGAGTTGAATACTAAACGAGACCGCAAGTATTGGTTTGCGTTTATACTAGTGAGTTTCCTGATGCTTCTTGTGACCAACTCAGACGTCTTTTCACTTTTCTTTCCGATTCCGTCCTTGGATACGTATATTCAGTTTTATCCGTCCTCCCTCCGAATTTTGGCCTTTTTTCTGAAGAATTCTCTCTATGCCTCAAATTTGGTGTTCTTCATTATTTCGCTTTTGTTTTATATTATGAATGTCCTTGCGGAGAACCACGAAGTGGAAGAGGAATTGGCCATGGTATCCAAAGTTAATACGGAGTTGAACAACTATATGGCCTTATCTGAGAAAATTGCAGAGGATCGGGAGCGTAAGCGGATTGCTCGTGAGATTCACGATACCTTGGGGCATGCATTAACAGGAATCTCAGCTGGTTTAGATGCAGTTGGAGTCTTGATTGATATCGATCCTAATCGGGCAAAAGAACAGGTGAAAAATGTGTCAGAAGTCGTCCGCGAAGGGATTCAAGATGTGAGAGGCTCTCTCAATCGCCTTCGGCCAGGAGCTCTTGAGGGACGAACTCTCAAAGATGCTTTAGAAAAGATGATTCATGAGTATCAGAATCTTTCAAATTTACAGGTTGATTTAATCTATGAATGGGTTGATGTCGATATGGACGTCATGATTGAAGATACGATTTTTCGTGTGATTCAAGAATCTATGACCAATGCGGTTCGTCACGGCCATGCTAGTCTAATGGAACTTCATTTTTTTGAGGATGAAGCAGATTACATAATAGAATTGCAGGACAATGGAGTTGGGTTTGAAACCTTGACCTATGGATATGGGCTCAAGCAGATGATGGAGCGTATTTCTATCCTAGGAGGACAGCTCCAATTTGAAAGTCGCGATGGATTTTTCACACGAGTCAGTTTACCGAAATAAAAAGAAGGGAGATAAGAGATGGTGATAAAAGTAATGGTGGCAGATGACCAGTCTTTGATTCGAGAATCTCTGAAAATTATTTTGTCAGCTCACTCCGATATCGAAGTGGTAGCAACAGTAGAAGATGGGAATCATGTCTTGTCGAGCATCCCACAAACTCATCCTGATTTAATTTTGATGGATATTCGGATGCCAGGTATGGATGGAGTTTTGGCTACAAAAGAAGTAAAAGAGCATTATCCGGATATCAAAATTATTATTTTAACGACCTTTGATGATGATGAATTTATCTATAGTGCGCTCAAATATGGTGCTTCAGGATATCTCTTAAAAGGGACCTCGACAGACGAGCTCTACGAAGCTATTAAGGTGGTGTATCAGGGTGGAGCTATGATTAACCCTAATATCGCTAGCAAAGTCTTTCAAATTTTTTCACAGATGGCTAAATCCAACTTTTCTATTACTGTGGATGAAGATAATGTCAAAGATTTAAGCACTACGGAATGGCGAATTATTCAAGAAATTGGTTATGGCGAGTCAAACAAAGAAATTGCCGCCAAACTTTTCTTGTCAGAAGGAACCGTGCGCAATTACTTATCAACGATTTTGGCAAAATTAAACCTACGGGATCGAACACAATTAGCGATTTGGTCAGTCCAAACAGGAGTGACCAGACGCGATTTTTCAAAAGGAAATACGGAATGAAATTAAAGCGAAAGCATCTTTATTTTGGGGTTGGACTCCTTATTATGCTCTGTGTAAGTGCGGGGGTTTATTGGTGGAAACAGCAACCAACCGTACTTCATATAGGAGTTTATGCAGGTTCTAGTTGGGATGTACCAACCAGTCAACGTTCGCATGCTTTAGATCGAGCAATTGAAAAATTTGAAAAGTCCCATCCCAATGTCCGTGTGGAATATGAAAATGGAATTCCACAGTCTGAATATTCAAACTGGCTCTCAGAAAAAATTGTTTCAGGAAAGACACCGGATGTCTTTATGGTCTCTGAACAAGATATTTCTTTATTGGCAGCGCGAGGCGTTTTAGAAAATTTGAATGGTTATATGAGTCAAAAAGATCAGGCTACTTTTTATACTGCTGCATTTGAATCCTGTGTCTATCAGGGACAACCCTATGCTTTACCTTACGAAAGCAATCCTATTTTAATGTGTGTCAATAAAGATTTGCTGGATAAGGAAGGCATTGAGGTTCCCAAAGAAGGTTGGAGCTTGGAAGAGTTCTATACAATTTGTAAAAAACTAACCAAAGATACCAATGGAGATGGTCAATTGGATCAGTTTGGGAGTACAGAATACACCTGGAAAGAAGCTTTGGCAGCAAATGGGGGTAGTCTCTTTCAAGGTGGGATGCTCAAACTTACGGCTCCAGAAGTCAAAGAATCTTTGACTTTTCTGCAAAAATTGGAAGAGTTAAATAAAAATTATAAGGTGAGTTCCAAAGATTTTGACCAGGGGAAAGTAGCGTTTTACCCCATGACTTTGGCTCAATATAGGACTTATAAACCTTATCCCTATCATGTTTCCAAATATTCAAACTTCACCTGGACCTGTATTCCTATGCCTGCTAAGTCAAAAACCACTAAGGCGACCTTGGTTACGACGACTTCTTTTGCCATGTCTGCTCGGACTCCTCATTCAAAGTTGGCTTGGGAGTTGATGCAAGTGTTGACAGAGGATCCAGAAATCCAACAAACTCTTTTTGCTGAATCTCAAGGGATTTCTGTCATGCCTGATGTAGTCAAGAGTCGTTCTAGTAAAGACCTTCTGCAAGTGGATGATTTTGGGGCAGATTCCTTAACCAATCAGACCTTGAACCGAATCATGGAACAAGCTGTAGAAAGTAGTCCCAAGAATGTCTCGAAAGAAGTGTTAGAAAAACTGGACTACTTGATTGGCAATGCCTTGCGCAATCAAGATGTTGAGAACCGCCTGCCGCAAATTCAAAGGGAGATTGAAAGTAGTCTCCAGGTAGGATTTTAAAGAAAAAAAGATGACATCGTGTCAAGTGACAGATGTCATTTTTTTATTGCTAAATGTCATGTTTATAATGTGACATTTGACAATGTAAAAACGCTTCCAAATAATCTACAATAGAGTCAAATAAAGGAGGCGTAGCAAAATGAAATACCTCATTTTAGTCAGTCATGGTGGATTGGCAGAAGGGCTAAAAACATCGCTAGCTATGTTTGCTGGTGACAAGATGAATCAGGTCATCGCAGTTGGACTCAAAGAAGGAAAATCCGTTGATGACTTTGCAGTTGATTTTAGAGAGAGCATTTCAGAATTGACAGCAGATGATTCTGTGCTGGTCTTGGCAGATATTGTAGGTGGTAGTCCATTAACCACGGCAGCCACTGTCCTAGAAGAAGCTGGAAAGCTAGATGGAGCTTTAATCCTTGGTGGGATGAACCTCACCATGGCCTTGACAGCAGTTGTGATGAAGGATGTGTTGGATGGAGACGATTTGTCAGCAACTATCTTATCAGAAGCACAATCTGCACTACAACCTTTTGAAGTTTCAGCCACTAGTGCTGAAGAAGATGATGACGATATTTAATAGGGAGGTACCTTATGGTAGTAACATTTGTACGGATTGATGACCGCATGATTCACGGTCAAACAGTCACACGCTGGGCAAAAGAAAAACCATGTGATGGTTTGATTGCCGTAAACGATGCAGCAGCATCAAACAAGGTTTTGATCCAAGCTTACAAAGGAGCATCAGACAAGAAAACCTTTGTATGGACAAAAGAAGCCTTTAAAGAAAAGTCAGCAAAAGTAACGGAATCTGACAGTCGGTATTTCTTGATTACCAAAAACCCAATCGATATGAAGGAAATTTTGGTGGATCAAGGTTTTGTCCCAGGAGATGTTAAAGAAATCATCGTTGGCCCTGCAAATGATCGACCTGGTGCAGTGAAATTGGGTAATAACCAATCTATCACACAGGAAGAAGCAGAAGCCTTTCAGGCTATCCAGGAAGCAGGTTACAAGGTTAAATTCCAATTGCTGCCGGATGTCTCAATTGGTTATTGGGACGATTTCAAATCTAAATTTGGTTTTTAAACCTAACAGTTTTATTAGTTAGGTAAATAAATTTACAAACAAAAAGGAGCGTTTGTTATGACAATTTCATGGATTCAAGCAATCTTGCTTGCTGTTTTCGCCAGCTTGTCTTCAATGCCTGGTATGGGAGGTTCCAGTATCGGGAACTATACACTCGGTCGTCCCTTGATCGGTGGGTTGATTTCAGGTTTAATTCTTGGAGATGTGACAACCGGTATTATGGTCGGGGTTGCCCTTCAAGTCGTTTATATCGCCTTGGTAACACCTGGTGGAACCGTATCTGCCGATGTTCGTGCCATCTCTTATATCGGTGTTCCTCTTGCTATCTTGTTTGTGCATGCAAATAACATCACAGATGAAGCTGGAATTGCAGCAGCTGCAGCCCCAATCGGTGCGGCCGTTGGGACAATCGGTACTGTTCTTTTCTACGGAACAGCTACCATGAACTTGCTTTGGCAACACATTGGTTGGAAAGCCGTTGAAGAAGGAAATTTCAAAAAACTCTACGCAGTTGACTGGGTTTACCCATGGATCTCTCACTTCCTCTTCTCTTTCCTTCCAACTATGATTATCACTAAATATGGTGAAAACATGGTTGATTTGATGAAACTTTACCTTCCTATGGATGGTTTCTGGATGAAAGCTCTCTTTACAGTCGGAGCTCTTCTCCCATGTGTCGGTATTGCTATCTTGTTGAAACAAATTGTTACAAAAGCAACTGACTTCATTCCATTCTTTGTTGGATTTACCTTGGCTAAATCTCTCGGCTTGAACTTGGTAGCGAGTGCGGTTGTTTCATTGATCTTTGCAGTAATCTACTATGAACTTGAAGTAATCAAATCTATGAAAGCTGTTCCAGCTGGGGTTGTTTACGTAGACGATGATGAGGAGGATATTTAAAATGGCTGATAGAAAGAAAATTTCAAAGAAAACATTAGCAAAAGCATTTCATCATTGGTATTATGGTCATTTGACTTGTTTCTCTCAAGAACACATGCAAACCTTTGGGTACTTGACTTCTATGCTTCCAATCGTAGAAGAAATGTATGATACAAAAGAAGAACAAAAAGATGCTATGCAAACCTATACTGCCTTCTTCAATACTGAACCACAACTTGGATCTCTTGTTGTAGGGATTACAGCTGGTTTGGAAGAAGCACGTGCAAATGGAGATGCAGTAGATGGTGAAACCATCAATGGGATGCGTGCCGGTTTGATGGGACCAATCGCTGGTATTGGTGACTCTTTGATCGTTGGTACCTTGATTCCAGTTCTTTTGGGGATTGCACTTGGTCTTTCTAAAGGTGGTAACGTCGCTGGTGCTATCTTCTACATCGTCGTATGGAACTTCCTAGTCTACTTTGGTATGCGCTTTGCCTTCTTCAAAGGATATCAATTAGGGGATAAAGCCGTTGAATTCCTAGTAGGACCAAAAGGACAAGCTCTTCGTAAAGCAATCAGCGTTGTCGGTGGTATGGTTATTGGTGCCGTAGCAGCGACTTGGGTCTCTGTTACAACAGCACTCGAATTCAAAAATGCTAATGGAGAAGCCTTCCTTAAAATTCAAGAAAAGATTGATGGTGTTTATCCAGGTCTCTTGACAGCAACCTTCATCACTATTTGCTGGTGGTTGATGTCTAAGAAAAAAGTTTCACCAAACAAAGTCATGTTAATTCTAGTTGTTGTTGCCTTAATTGGTGTTGCTCTAGGTATCTTTGACCCACATCTTAATTACTAAGGTCAAGAGAACCCAATATTTACTAGTAAAAATTTTGAGAATGAAGTAGACTAATCTCCTTCTCTTACACTTCATTCTCAATTTTTATCAGGAGGATTTTCATGGTTACAAAACAAGAACTTGTTAATGGATATGAAACAGAAATTAAGTATCAACGCCACATGCTTGAAAATTTGGGTCGTTGGTTCAGTTTGCTCTTTATCACTGCTAGTATTGGTGTGGTATTGATTTATCTTTTTCATAAAACCTTCCTCCCACTCTTAATTTTCGGAATTTTACTTGCCTTGATTGGAATATTAGGAATGGTGGTTTTTGGATATGGTATCTACCGCGGGCGGATCAATCTCCAAAAGGTTATCGATGATTTCAATCAAAAGTTGACGATTCTCAATTAATATTAAAGGAACATCTC
This sequence comes from Streptococcus sp. KHUD_017, assembly GCF_054861245.1. Lineage (NCBI taxonomy): Bacteria > Bacillati > Bacillota > Bacilli > Lactobacillales > Streptococcaceae > Streptococcus > Streptococcus sp. KHUD_017. The sequence goes on along the minus strand of NZ_CM142175.1, from coordinate 1,529,861 downwards.
TTTCATTTTTGAGGTGTTTTTTTCTTGACTATTTCTGACTAAGTGATACAATAGAACTATGGTTTAGCACTCGTATGCAAAGAGTGCTAATAATATGATTATCTTATGGAGGAAAGCAGATGTTGAAACCATTAGGAGACCGCGTGGTCTTGAAAATTGAAGAAAAAGAACAAACAGTTGGTGGCTTTGTCCTTGCAGGATCAGCCCAAGAAAAAACAAAAACAGCTAAAGTAGTAGCTATTGGACAAGGTGTTCGCACCTTGAGTGGTGAACTTGTTGCTCCAAGTGTAAAAGTTGGAGATCAAGTTTTAGTTGAAGCTCATGTAGGTATTGATGTCAAAGATGGTGATGAAAAATATATCATCGTGGGTGAAGCTAATATTTTAGCAATCGTTGAAGAATAATAGGAGGAAGTAAGTATGTCAAAAGAAATTAAATTTTCATCTGATGCACGTTCAGCAATGGTCCGTGGGGTTGATATCCTAGCTGATACAGTTAAAGTAACCTTAGGCCCTAAAGGACGTAATGTCGTTCTTGAAAAATCATTTGGTTCACCATTGATTACCAATGATGGTGTAACAATCGCTAAAGAAATCGAACTAGAAGACCACTTTGAAAATATGGGTGCCAAATTGGTATCAGAAGTAGCTTCTAAAACCAATGATATTGCGGGTGACGGGACAACAACTGCAACTGTCTTGACTCAAGCAATTGTTCGTGAAGGGATCAAGAACGTTACCGCAGGTGCGAACCCAATTGGTATCCGCCGAGGGATTGAAGCAGCGGTTGCAACTGCTGTGGAAGCCTTGAAGAACAATGCCATTCCTGTTGCTAACAAAGAAGCGATTGCGCAGGTAGCTGCCGTTTCATCTCGTTCTGAAAAAGTCGGTGAGTACATCTCTGAAGCTATGGAAAAAGTTGGTAAAGATGGTGTTATCACTATTGAAGAATCACGTGGTATGGAAACAGAGCTTGAAGTTGTAGAAGGAATGCAATTCGATCGTGGTTATCTATCACAGTACATGGTCACTGACAATGAAAAAATGGTTGCAGACCTTGAAAATCCATACATTTTAATCACTGATAAGAAAATCTCAAATATCCAAGAAATTTTGCCACTTCTAGAAAGTATTCTTCAAAGTAGCCGTCCACTCTTGATTATTGCAGATGATGTTGATGGTGAAGCTCTGCCAACCCTTGTTTTGAACAAGATTCGTGGGACTTTCAACGTAGTTGCTGTTAAGGCACCAGGATTTGGTGACCGACGTAAAGCTATGCTTGAAGATATCGCAATCTTGACAGGTGGTACCGTTATTACTGAAGACCTTGGACTTGAGTTGAAAGATGCTACCATCGAAGCTTTAGGGCAAGCAGCTAAAGTGTCTGTAGATAAAGATAGCACAGTCATTGTTGAAGGTGCAGGAAATCCTGAAGCGATTGCTAACCGTGTAGCTGTCATCAAGTCTCAAATCGAAACAACAACTTCAGAATTCGACCGAGAAAAACTCCAAGAACGCTTGGCTAAATTATCAGGTGGAGTAGCAGTTATCAAGGTCGGTGCTGCAACTGAAACTGAATTGAAAGAAATGAAACTCCGCATCGAAGATGCCCTTAACGCTACCCGTGCAGCAGTGGAAGAAGGTATTGTTGCAGGTGGTGGTACTGCCTTAGTGAATGTCATTCCAGCTGTTGAAGCTTTAGAATTGACAGGTGACGAAGCAACAGGACGTAGCATTGTTCTTCGTGCCTTAGAAGAGCCGGTTCGCCAAATTGCCTACAATGCAGGCTATGAAGGTTCAATCGTTATCGATCGTTTGAAAAATGCAGAAGCTGGTACAGGCTTCAACGCTGCAACAGGTGAATGGGTCAACATGATTGAGGCAGGGATTATCGATCCTGTTAAGGTTAGCCGTTCGGCCCTTCAAAACGCAGCTTCAGTAGCAAGTCTTATCTTGACAACAGAAGCAGTTGTGGCTAATAAACCAGAACCAGTAGCCCCAGCACCAGCTATGGATCCATCAATGATGGGTGGTTACTAGAGAAGATAAAAATAACAGGTAGAAATGAAAGATGTTCTACCTGTTTTTTTACATGAAATGCAAAAGAGGAAGTCGAGCTTCCTCTTTTTATGTTTATTTTATTATGGTGCGATGACTTCAGCGCCACCCATGTATGGACGAAGGACTTCTGGAATAGTGACAGAACCATCTTCATTTTGATAGTTTTCAAGAATTGCAGCAACGGTACGTCCAACAGCAAGTCCAGAACCATTCAAAGTGTGAAGGAGTTTTACTTTGCCATCAGCTTCATCACGGTAACGGATTTGGGCACGACGAGCTTGGAAATCTTCTGTATTTGAACAGCTTGAGATTTCACGATAAGTATTTTGTGCAGGAATCCACACTTCCAAGTCATAAGTTTTCGCAGCTGAGAAGCCCATATCTCCAGTAGAGAGAGCAACCACACGGTATGGAAGGTTGAGTTTTTGAAGGATGTTTTCAGCGTTGGCTGTCATCTTTTCCAATTCTTCGTATGATTCTTCAGGTTTAGCAAATTTCACCATTTCAACCTTGTGGAATTGGTGCAAACGGATCAAACCGCGAGTATCGCGACCAGCTGAACCAGCTTCAGAACGGAATGATGGACTCATAGCAGTAAAGTAGATTGGCAGTTCCTTACCATCAATGATTTCATCACGGTAGTAGTTAGTCAAAGGTACTTCAGCTGTAGGAATGAGGACATAGTTGGTATCACTGAGCTCAAAAGTATCTTCCTTGAATTTTGGATATTGACCAGTACCAAACATAGAATCATGGTTGACCATGTAAGGTGTGATGACTTCAGTATAGCCTTCTTTACCATGCTCATCCAACATGAAGTTGTAGATAGCACGTTCCAAGCGAGCTCCGAGGCCTTTATAGAAGAGGAATCGAGCTCCAGTAACTTTTCCACCACGTTCCCAGTCAAGGATACCAAGGTCTTCTCCGAGATCCCAGTGGGCTTTTGGTTCAAAGTCAAACTCACGAGGAGTTCCCCAACGGCGAACTTCTACGTTATCATCCTCGTCAGCACCAATAGGGACACTATCAGCTGGAATGTTTGGAAGAGTAGTGGTAAATTCTGTCAATTTAGCATCAATTTCAGCTAATTCAGCATCCAGAGCTTTTACCTCTGCAGAGAGGGTTTGCATGGCAGTAATCTTATCGTCTGCATTTTCCTTGTTGCGCTTAGCTTGAGCAATTTCAGCAGAAACCGTGTTACGCTCTGCCTTGAGGGTTTCAACCTTGACTAAGATGTCACGACGTTTTGCGTCGATTTCCTTCATTTCATTCAAGATAGTAGCATCTACACCACGTGTAGCTAATTTTTCAGCGACAGCATCAAAGTCTGTACGAATACGTTTGATATCTAACATAAGAACTCCTTTATGAAAAAAGCACACCTGACAAAGCGTTGGAGTGGCAGGGCCACGGTTCCATCCAACTTCACAGGTGTGCACTTGATTCTGTATTTGATTTGAAATAACGGTAGAATTTCACCTATCTCTCCTATCTGCTCGCAGCATCCGCAGACTTTCTGGAAGAAGAGGATAACCTACTTATCCGTTTCTATGATTATACTAAACTTTCTATTTTTTTGCAAATAGATTTTTGATTTTATGACCGATGATTTGGAGTAAGGTTGGAAGCTTAATGACCTTATCATTACCTAGCTTTTCACGAGCAATTTTAAGAATTTTTCCAGAATCTTTTGAAGCAAAGAGGAATTTTCCTTGGTCAGTGAAGACTTCGAAATGACGACTAACCTTGCGCCTAGAGACATTGGCTCCGATTTGGTTAACGCTGGACCAGGGAATCTGAATGTAATCCTCAACATTACGGTCTGCGTAAAATTCTAAAGCCTGATCTCCAACCAGAAATTTTCCAACCTTTCCTGAAATGGAAAGATAGGAGGTTCCAGTAGTTTGTAGGTCAATGACTTTGTTGAGAGATTGTGCCATGTTTAGTCTTCCTTACTTTCACCGAAAAAGGCATGGTATAGAGCCTTTAGAGCCGCTTTTTCTTGGTCTTTGTGGACAACGAACATGATCGAAACTTCACTAGAACCTTGTGACATCATTTGAATGTTGATATTATTTTCAGACAAGGCGCGAGTGGCTGTAGCAGTTACCCCGATATGGCGCTTCATTTTTTCGCCAACAATCATTATGATAGAGAGGTCATGTTCGATTTCAGCATGGTCAACTTCAGCTTTTTGAACTAATTGACGAAGGATTTCTTCTTCTTTAATAGGAGTTAATTCTCGTGAACGTAGAATGATAGATAGGTCATCGATACCAGTTGGCATATGTTCCCAACCAATATTCAGGTCTTCTAGAATTTGAAGCACTTTACGACCAAAACCAACTTCGCGGTTCATCAGGTATTTAGACATATTGATGCTGACAAAACCAGAATCACCAGCAATCCCCACTACTGGGAATTCATCACTGCTGTGTTTTAGAACGATGCGAGTACCCGGATGTTCAGGATTATTGGTATTTTTGATAACAAGAGGAATTTTCCCGCGGTAGGCCGGAAGGAGAGCTTCGTCATGTAGTACAGAGAAACCTGCATAGGCCAATTCTCGCATTTCACGGTAAGTCAATTCAGGGATTGAGTGTGGTTTGTGAATGATACCAGGGTGGGCAGCAAAAATTCCGTCAACATCAGTAAAATTTTCATAAAGGTCAGCTTTAACTCCAGCTGCGATAATTGAACCAGTGATATCAGATCCACCACGTGAGAAGGTACAGATTTGATTCTCTTTAGTCACACCGAAGAATCCGGGAATAACCAGAACTTCCGTTCCATTATTGAGCTCTTCGATTTTATCATAACTTGAAGGAATGATACGAGCATTTCCAGGTTCGCTTGTAACAACAATCCCAGCCTCTCGTGGATGAACATAGCGCGCTTCTAAACCATTTTGGTTAAAGTAAGCTGCAATCAGTTTAGCGTTGTTATTTTCACCTGCAGCAAGGAAGGTATCGTAAAGAAATTCATTGTTTTCAATTGGAAGGGTAGCGAGAGTTCGGATGCTTTTAGAGATTCGTTCTAAAACAGCAGGTTTAAGCCCTAGTTCGCTAACCATTGCAGCGTAACGATCGATAATCCAATTTTGACTAGCACTGATATCATTTCCCGCTACATAATCACGATAATATTTAATCAAAGCATCCGTAACTTTGGTATCTTTAGCATCGCGCTTTCCTGGTGCAGATACAACTACAAAACGACGTTCGGGGTCACTTTTTACAATGTTTAAAACCTTCTTCAATTGGCTTGCAGAGGCGAGTGAACTTCCCCCAAATTTTACAACCTTCATAAAAACTCCTCAGTTAGTATTTTATACGATTATAGCAGAAAGAAGGGCTTTTTTCAATCTGCAATAGGAAAGGCTATATCATATTAGAGGTATGAACGTGATTATCTTAACCTAACTATTTTAAGTATAGAAAAAATTCTTTAAAAATCGGCTGATACACTTTTAATCGATTTTTGCTTGTGTAAATGGAAATAAAAAGATATACTTTGAAGATAAAACAATTTAATCAGCTATTTAAATTAAAGGAGTGGCTATGAATCATATTATCTTTCAAATTCAAAACGATTTAGCGGTGATTACATTAAATCGTCCCGAGGTGGCAAATGGTTTCCATATTCCTATGTGTGAAGAAATTTTAGAAGCACTGGAATTAGCTGAAAAAGACAATTCAGTTTCATTTATTCTAATCAATGCTGCTGGTAAGGTGTTTTCTGTCGGTGGCGATTTAGTTGAAATGAAACGTGCTGTTGATGAGGATGATATTGCTTCCTTAACTCGAATTGCTGAATTGGTCAATACTATTTCTTATAAGATTAAACAGATTCCTAAACCTGTTATCATGGAAGTTGATGGAGCAGTTGCTGGAGCTGCAGCCAATATGGCCTTGGCAGTTGATTTCTGTATCGCATCTGACAAAGCTAAATTCATCCAGGCTTTTGTAGGTGTGGGCTTAGCTCCTGACGCGGGCGGCTTATTCTTGCTTACAAGATCACTTGGTGCAACTCGTGCAACGCAATTAGCTATGACAGGTGAAGCCTTTACCGCTGAAAAAGCAATGGAGGCAGGAGCTCTATATCGTCTATGTACTAGTGAACAATTAGAAAAAACAAGAGAACAATTGTTGAAGAAGTTGAGACGTGGTTCTTCAAATTCCTATGCTGCGATTAAGAAACTTGTTTGGGAAAGTGAGTTTAAACAGTGGCATGAATACGCTAAACTTGAATTAGAATTGCAAGAATCACTATCCTACACAGAAGATTTTAAAGAAGGTGTACGTGCACATTCTGAGAGAAGACGTCCAAAATTTGTCGGGAAATAAAAAAATGCTTGCACAATTCTTTGAAGTTTGATATACTTTTCTAGTCAAATGTTTTGATTATAAAACTTTTTTTGGTAAGGAGGGAAGAGAAATGGACTACCAACAAGTCAATGACTATTTAACATCAATTTTTAACAACGTCCTAGTGATCGAGGAAGTAAGTTTGCGAGGTAGTCGTTTCAAAGATATCTCTATCAAAGAAATGCACACGATTGATGTTATCGGTAAGTATCCAGAAGTGACTCCAAGTCAAGTTTCCAAAGAGTTGATGGTAACACTAGGGACTGTGACAACGAGCTTAAACAATCTGGAGCGAAAAGGATACATCGAACGGATTCGTTCAGATCAGGATCGTCGTGTAGTACATCTTCATTTGACAAAGAGAGGTCGCCTTGTACATCGTCTCCATAAACGTTTCCATAAGGCCATGGTCGAAAGAATTATCGAAGGCATGAGTCCTGAAGAGATGGAAGTTATGGGTAAAGGGTTGACTAATCTTTATCACTTTTTGGAGGATTTGAAGTAATGGCTTTTGCAAAAATAAGCCAGGTCGCTCATTATGCTCCAGAGCAGATTATCACTAACGAAGACTTGGCTCAGGTCATGGATACGAGTGATGAATGGATCTCAAGTCGGACAGGGATTAAAGAACGTCATATTTCTAAAACAGAATCAACAGGAGATTTGGCTACAGAGGTTGCAAGACAACTTCTGGACAAGGCAGGGATTTCTGCTGAAGAGTTAGATTTTATTATTCTGGCTACTATGACACCTGACTCGATGATGCCTTCAACCGCAGCTCGTGTTCAGGCAAGGATTGGTGCTCATAAGGCTTTTGCCTATGATTTAACAGCCGCTTGCAGTGGATTTGTCTTTGCTCTATCAACGGCAGAGAAGTTCATTTCTTCAGGAACATATCGAAAAGGTCTTGTTATCGGTAGTGAGACCATGTCAAAATCTTTGGACTGGTCTGACCGCTCAACAGCTGTCTTGTTTGGAGATGGAGCTGGCGGAGTGCTACTTGAGGCAAGTGATCAAGAACATTTCTTATCAGAAAGTCTCAATAGCGATGGTTCTCGTGGTGAGTGTCTCACCTATGGAAAGACAGGATTGATTTCACCATTTTCTATTCAAGAAGAACCAGATGTTTTCTTGAAAATGGATGGGAGAGCAGTTTTCGACTTCGCAATTCGAGACGTGGCTAAATCTATTAAACAGACCATCGAAAAAAGTCCAATATCAGCAGATGAACTCGATTATCTATTACTTCATCAAGCTAATATTCGAATTTTAGATAAGATGGCTAGAAAAATCGGTGTCGATCGTGACAAACTTCCTGCTAATATGACGAAGTATGGAAATACCAGTGCGGCAAGTATTCCGATTTTACTTTCTGAGTGTGTAGAAGAAGGGCTCATCCATTTGGATGGTAGCCAAAAAATTCTCTTGTCAGGTTTCGGTGGAGGTTTGACATGGGGCACACTTATTGTTACAATTTAGGTAATCATGTGGCGATCACATTGTTATAAAAAAACTATTTATTTTAAAGGAGTCTATCATGGCAGTATTTGAAAAAGTACAAGAAATTATCGTTGAAGAACTTGGAAAAGATGCATCAGAAGTAACACTTGAATCTACTTTTGATGATTTGGATGCAGATTCATTGGACTTGTTCCAAGTTATTTCAGAAATCGAAGATGCTTTTGATATCCAAATCGAAGCTGAAGACAACTTGAAAACAGTTGGCGACTTGGTTGCTTACGTTGAAGAGCAAACAAAATAATTAGAATAAATAAAGAAGGAGTAGGGGAGACCCGCTCCCTCTTGTTTAGGTAATAGTTTGACCGTCAAATTATAATAAAGTCGAACTATTACGTAAGCAAGACTTATGGAGGCACTATGAAAACACGTATCACTGAACTATTAAATATTAAATATCCTATCTTCCAAGGTGGAATGGCCTGGGTGGCAGATGGAGATTTGGCTGGAGCTGTTTCAAAAGCTGGTGGGCTTGGTATCATTGGTGGGGGAAATGCACCTAAAGAAGTAGTTAAAGCCAATATCGATAAGATTAAATCTTTAACAGACAAGCCTTTTGGTGTAAACATTATGCTCTTGTCTCCATTTGTTGATGATATTGTTGACCTCGTTATTGAAGAAGGGGTTAAGGTAGTCACAACTGGTGCAGGAAACCCAAGTAAATACATGGAGCGATTCCATGAAGCGGGGATTACCGTTATTCCTGTAGTTCCAAGTGTTGCTTTGGCTAAACGTATGGAAAAAATCGGTGCGGATGCTGTCATTGCTGAAGGTATGGAAGCCGGCGGACATATTGGTAAATTAACAACTATGACCTTGGTTCGCCAAGTTGCGGCGGCTGTTTCAATTCCTGTTATCGCTGCAGGTGGTATTGCAGACGGCGAGGGAGCTGCAGCTGGATTTATGCTTGGTGCTGAAGCTGTTCAAGTAGGAACTCGTTTTGTAGTTGCTAAAGAATCTAATGCTCATCCAAACTATAAAGCTAAAATTTTAAAAGCCCGAGATATTGATACAACGATTTCAGCACAACATTTTGGACACGCAGTTCGTGCTATCAAAAACCAATTGACTCGTGATTTCGAGCAAGCTGAAAAAGATGCCTTTAAACAAGAAAATCCAGATTTGGAAATCTTTGAACAAATGGGCGCTGGAGCCTTAGCTAAGGCTGTTGTCCATGGTGACGTGGATGGTGGTTCAGTAATGGCCGGTCAGATTGCAGGTTTGGTATCGAAAGAAGAAACTGTTGAAGAAATCTTAAAAGATATCTACTATGGTGCAGCTGAGAAAATTCAAAAAGAAGCCGCTCGTTGGGCAGGAGTTACAAGAAATGACTAAAACAGCCTTTCTATTTGCAGGTCAAGGAGCCCAGTACCTTGGAATGGGACGTGAACTATACGACCAATATGCTATCGTCAAGGAAACAATCGACCAAGCTAGCCAGGTCTTAGGTTATGATCTTCGTGACTTGATTGATAACGATGAAACGAAGCTAAATCAGACTCGTTACACACAACCAGCTATTTTGGCTACATCCGTTTCCATTTACCGACTACTAAAGGAGAAGGGTTACCAACCAGATATGGTGGCAGGTCTGTCTCTTGGTGAATATTCTGCCCTCGTAGCTAGTGGTGCTTTGGATTTTGAGGATGCGGTGGCTCTAGTTGCTAAGCGTGGATCTTATATGGAAGAAGCGGCACCTGCTGGGTCTGGTAAAATGGTAGCCGTACTCAATACTCCAGTTGAAGTTATTGAACAAGCTTGTCAAGAAGCTTCTCAACTTGGTGTTGTGACTCCAGCTAACTACAATACTCCAAGCCAGATTGTTATCGGTGGTGAGGTAGCTGCAGTAGATTGTGCAGTTGAACTTTTGCAGGAAGCGGGAGCAAAACGCTTGATTCCGCTAAATGTTTCTGGACCTTTCCATACAGCTTTATTGGAATCTGCTAGTCAAAAATTAGCTCAAGTCCTAGAAGATGTTGAGTTTAATGACTTTGCTTGTCCACTTGTTGGTAATACAGAAGCAAAGGTCATGGAAAAAGAACGAATTGCAGAACTCTTGACTCGTCAAGTTAAGGAACCTGTTCGTTTTTATGAAAGCATTGCAGTCATGCAAGAAGCTGGTGTAACTCGTTTTATCGAGATTGGCCCTGGGAAAGTCTTGTCAGGATTTGTCAAAAAAATTGATAAAACAGCTCAACTTGCTAATGTGGAAGATCAAGCGAGTCTACAAGCACTCTTAGAAAATTAGACTAATGTGGTAGAAGTTCTGAAAGGAGAAAAATGAAACTAAAACAGAAAAATGTCTTTATTACAGGCTCAAGTCGAGGAATTGGTCTTGCCATTGCTCATAAATTTGCTAGCTTGGGAGCTAACGTTGTCTTGAATAGTCGTGGTGAAATCTCCGAGGAGCTTCTAAACGAGTTTAAACCATATGGTGTGAAGGTACTTGCTATTTCTGGTGATGTCTCAGACTTCACAGATGCAAAACGCATGGTGGATCAAGCGATTAAAGAACTAGGATCAGTCGATGTCCTAGTGAATAATGCTGGGATTACTCAAGACACCCTCATGCTGAAGATGACAGAAGAAGATTTTGAGAAGGTCTTGAAAATCAATTTGACAGGTGCCTTCAATATGACACAAGCTGTTTTGAAACAGATGATAAAAGCACGTGAAGGTGCTATTATCAACATGTCGAGTGTTGTTGGTTTGATGGGAAATATCGGTCAAGCAAACTACGCTGCTTCTAAAGCTGGTTTAATTGGATTTACTAAATCAGTAGCACGTGAAGTTGCCAATCGTAATGTGCGTGTCAATGCTATTGCACCAGGAATGATTGAATCAGATATGACTGCAGTCCTATCTGATAAGGTGAAAGATGCTATGTTAGCACAAATTCCGATGAAACAATTTGGCCAAGCTGAGCAGGTCGCAGAGGTCACAGCCTTTCTTGCAAGCCAAGATTATCTAACGGGACAGGTCATTGCAATTGATGGTGGACTAACCATGCAATAAGAGTTAAAATAGAGGTATGAAAATGAAACTAAATCGAGTAGTAGTAACAGGTTATGGATTAACATCTCCAATCGGTAACACACCAGAAGAATTTTGGAACAGTCTTAAAAATGGAAATATTGGAATTGGTGAAATCACCAAATTTGATCACAGTGCTTTTGATGTTCATAATGCAGCAGAAATTAACGATTTTCCGTTTGACAAATACTTTGTAAAAAAAGATACCAATCGTTTCGATGATTATTCTTTATATGCCTTGTATGCAGCTCAAGAAGCGGTGAACAATGCAAATCTTGACGTAGAAGCGCTTGATAAAGATCGCTTTGGTGTCATTGTTGCATCAGGTATCGGTGGAATCAGAGAAATCGAAGACCAAGTGCTTCGTCTTCACGAAAAAGGTCCAAAACGTGTAAAACCATTGACACTTCCAAAAGCTTTGCCAAATATGGCAGCAGGAAATGTTGCTATGCGCTTTGGTGCAAATGGTATCTGTAAATCTATCAATACTGCTTGCGCTTCATCAAATGATGCTATCGGAGATGCCTTCCGTTCTATCAAGTTTGGCTTCCAAGATATCATGTTGGTTGGTGGTTCAGAATCATCTATTACTCCATTTGCGATTGCAGGTTTCCAAGCCTTAACAGCTCTTTCAACAACAGAAGATCCAACTCGTGCTTCTATTCCATTTGACAAAGACCGTAATGGATTTGTCATGGGTGAAGGATCAGGTATGTTGGTTCTTGAAAGCTTAGAGCACGCAGAAAAACGTGGAGCAACTATCCTTGCCGAAGTTGTTGGTTATGGTAACACTTGTGATGCTTACCACATGACTTCACCACATCCAGAAGGTCAAGGGGCTATTAAAGCTATCAAACTTGCCTTGGATGAAGCTGAGATTACACCAGACCAAGTAGCCTATGTCAATGCCCACGGTACATCAACTCCAGCTAATGAAAAAGGAGAAAGTGGAGCGATTGTAGCGGTTCTTGGTAAGGAAGTACCTGTATCTTCAACCAAGTCATTTACAGGACACTTGCTCGGTGCAGCAGGCGCAGTTGAGGCTATTGCAACAATTGAAGCAATCCGTAACAACTATGTTCCAATGACAGCCGGAACCACAGAAGTGTCAGACTACATTGAAGCAAACGTTATTTATGGACAAGGCTTGGAACGTGAAATTCCTTATGCTATCTCAAATACTTTTGGATTTGGTGGGCATAATGCAGTTCTTGCTTTCAAACGTTGGGAGAATAAGTAAAAATGAATTTAAATGAAATCAAAGACTTGATGGCACAATTTGACCAGTCAAGCTTGAAAGAATTTTCTTATAAAAATGGAACGGACGAGTTGGTCTTCAGTAAGAATGAAGCGAAACTTGTGGCAGAAACAAGTCCAGCATCTCAACCAGTGGTTTCAGCAGCTGCACCAACAGTTGCACCACAAGCTCCAACTACAACACCAGCTGCAGAAGCAGCTTCAGAATCAAGTGTTACTGAGTCTGTAGCTGAAGGAGACCTTGTAGAAAGTCCACTTGTCGGAGTTGCTTATTTGGCTGCCGGACCTGATAAACCTAATTTTGTTTCAGTTGGTGATACTGTTAAAAAAGGCCAAACCTTGGTCATCATCGAAGCTATGAAGGTCATGAACGAAATTCCAGCACCTAAAGATGGTGTCGTAACAGAAATTCTTGTTGCCAATGAAGAAATGGTTGAGTTCGGGAAAGGCTTGGTACGTATCAAATGATTGATATTCAAGGAATTAAAGAAGCTTTGCCCCACCGCTATCCGATGCTCTTAGTGGATCGTGTCTTGGAAGTCAGTGAAGATACAATCGTTGCTATTAAAAATGTAACGATTAATGAACCTTTCTTCAACGGACACTTTCCAGCCTATCCTGTAATGCCAGGTGTCTTGATCATGGAAGCTTTGGCACAAACAGCAGGTGTCTTGGAATTATCAAAACCTGAAAACAAAGGGAAGCTTGTTTTCTATGCTGGTATGGACAAAGTGAAATTTAAGAAACAAGTTGTTCCTGGTGATCAGCTTGTCATGACAGCAACTTTTGTCAAGCGTCGTGGCACCATCGCCGTAGTAGAAGCGAAGGCAGAAGTAGATGGTAAGCTTGCAGCAAGCGGTACTCTAACCTTTGCTATTGGAAACTAGGGAGGTTTTCCATGTTTCGTAAGATTTTAATTGCCAATCGTGGTGAAATCGCTGTTCGTATTATTCGTGCGGCACGAGAATTAGGAATTGCAACAGTCGCTGTCTATTCGACTGCTGACAAGGAAGCTCTCCACACGCTTTTGGCTGATGAGGCTATCTGTATCGGCCCTGGGAAGGCTACAGAATCTTATCTGAACATCAATGCCATCCTATCAGCTGCAGTCTTGACTGAAGCTGAAGCTATTCACCCTGGATTTGGTTTTTTAAGTGAAAATTCCAAATTTGCAACCATGTGTGAAGAAGTTGGGATCAAATTTATCGGACCATCAGCTCGTGTCATGGATGTCATGGGAGATAAAATTAACGCCCGTGCTCAAATGATTAAGGCCAATGTGCCTGTCATTCCAGGATCAGATGGAGAGGTCCATACAGCAGAAGAGGCTCTTGCTATTGCTGAAAAAATTGGTTATCCAGTTATGCTGAAAGCTTCAGCTGGAGGTGGTGGAAAAGGGATTCGTAAGGTTGAAAAAGCAGAAGATCTCGTGTCAGCCTTTGAAACAGCCTCTAGAGAAGCCAAAGCCAACTTTGGTAATGGAGCTATGTACCTTGAGCGTGTGATTTATCCTGCTCGCCATATTGAAGTACAGATTCTTGCTGACCAAATGGGACATGTTATTCACCTTGGTGAGCGTGACTGTTCGCTTCAACGGAATAACCAAAAGGTTTTAGAAGAAAGTCCTTCGATTGCTATTGGAAAAACCCTTCGTAATGAAATTGGTGCTGCGGCAGTTCGTGCAGCGGAGTCTGTAGGCTACGAAAATGCTGGTACGATTGAATTCCTACTAGATGAAGCAAGTGGCAAATTCTACTTTATGGAGATGAATACGCGTGTCCAAGTGGAACACCCGGTAACCGAATTTGTTTCAGGTGTAGATATTGTCAAGGAACAAATCCGTATCGCAGCGGGTCAACCATTGACTTTGAAACAAGAAGACATTGTTCTAAAAGGACATTCCATTGAGTGCCGTATCAATGCAGAAAACCCAGTCTTTAATTTTGCACCAAGCCCAGGGAAGATTACCAATCTTTATCTACCAAGTGGTGGTGTGGGCTTGCGTGTTGACTCAGCAGTTTATCCTGGTTATAGCATTCCGCCATACTATGATAGTATGATTGCTAAAATTATTGTTCATGGTGAAAATCGATTTGATGCACTCATGAAAATGCAACGAGCTCTTTATGAACTCGAAATTGAAGGGGTTGTCACCAATGCTGATTTTCAGCTCGATTTGATTTCTGATCGTCGAGTGATAGCAGGAGACTACGATACTTCATTCTTGATGGAAACTTTCTTACCACACTATCAAGAAAAAGAATAATATAAAAAGAGTATGAGACTGAAAAGGGGGATGTATGGCTCTATTTAGTAAAAAAGATAAATATATACGAATTAATCCCAATCGTTCACTTAGAGAAAAGCCCCAAGCTAAACCTGAGGTTCCAGACGAACTCTTCTCAAAATGTCCAGGTTGTAAACACACCATTTACCAAAAAGATCTAGGGAGTGAGCGTATTTGTCCTCACTGTGGCTATACCTTCCGTATCTCAGCTCAAGAGCGTCTTTCTTTGACCATCGATATGGGAAGCTTCTTAGAGATGTTTACTGGGATTGAGACGCAGGATCCATTGGAATTTCCAGGCTACCAGAAAAAATTAGCCTCTATGCGTGAAAAAACAGGGCTTGATGAGGCTGTTGTTACAGGAACTGCTTTGATCAAGGGGGAAAAGGTAGCCCTCGGAATCATGGATTCCAACTTTATCATGGCGTCTATGGGAACGGTCGTTGGTGAGAAAATCACCCGATTGTTTGAATACGCGACAGCTGAAAAATTACCAGTCGTCTTGTTTACAGCATCTGGTGGAGCACGTATGCAAGAAGGAATCATGAGTTTGATGCAGATGGCTAAAATCTCTGCAGCAGTTAAACGTCATTCCAATGCAGGTCTCTTTTATCTGACTATCCTAACAGATCCAACAACCGGAGGTGTTACAGCTTCCTTTGCCATGGAAGGTGATATTATCTTGGCAGAGCCTCAAAGTTTGGTAGGATTTGCTGGACGTCGTGTCATTGAAAATACCGTAAGGGAAGATTTGCCAGAGGATTTCCAGAAGGCAGAGTTTTTGTTAGAACATGGCTTTGTGGATGCGATTGTTAAACGGAGAGAACTGCCAGATATGATTGCTCGATTAGTAAGGTTACATAAGGGGGATTGTTGATGAATATTGCAAAAATCGTCAGAGAAGCACGTGAACAAACCCGCTTAACTGCCTTGGACTTCGCAACAGGAATATTTGATGACTTTGTAGAGCTCCATGGTGATCGCTCTTTCCGAGATGATGGTGCTGTTATTGGTGGTATCGGTTGGTTGGGAAACCAAGCAGTAACTGTTGTTGGGATTCAAAAAGGTAAAAGTTTACAAGACAATCTTAACCGTAACTTTGGTCAACCTCATCCAGAAGGCTATCGAAAAGCCCTTCGCTTGATGAAGCAGGCTGAAAAATTTGGCCGTCCTGTTGTAACTTTTATCAACACGGCAGGTGCCTATCCTGGTGTCGGAGCAGAGGAGCGTGGTCAAGGTGAAGCTATTGCTCGTAACCTCATGGAGATGAGCGATCTTAAGGTGCCGATAATCGCTATTATTATTGGTGAAGGTGGTTCTGGTGGAGCCCTCGCTCTTGCCGTAGCTGACCGTGTTTGGATGTTAGAAAACTCGATCTATGCAGTTCTCAGTCCTGAAGGTTTTGCTTCTATCCTTTGGAAGGATGGCAGTCGTGCCATGGAAGCTGCAGAGTTGATGAAAATTACTTCTTTCGAATTGCTAGATATGAAGATTGTAGATAAGGTTATTTCTGAGGTGGGCCTATCAAGCAAAGATTTAATCAAGCAAGTCAAAGAACAACTCCGAGCAGAACTTGATGAACTTGGTAAACTGCCACTAGATCAACTCATTGAAGATCGTTACCAACGCTTTAGAAAATATTAAAAACATAAAAAAGTGTTTGATAATAGTCAAACACTTTTTCTATAGTTAGTTTTCTTCAGTTACAAACTGGCTGAGCAGTCCGTTGATGAAACGGGCTGATTTTTGATCTGAAAAGCTTTTTGCAAGTTCAATAGCTTCATTCACAGCTACGAGTTGAGGAGTATCAAATGAAGTGATTTCGAAAACTCCCAAACGCAATAAATTCTTTTCAACTAAGGTTAAACGTTCAATCGTCCAACCAGACTTTAAATGCTGAGTGATTTGTTTGTCTAGTTCCTCTTTTTGAGCTTGAACACCAGATACAAGATCGATTAGGAAGCTAGGGAGTTTTACCTCGTCGTCTTCTCGATCATGAGTATAAGCGAAGCGACAAGCTGTTTCAATATCAGAACCATATTCAAGACTCATCAGTGCTTGGAAGGCACATTTTCTTAGTTCGCGTCTGGATTCTAATAATGGACTAGTCATTGAGGAAGTCCTCATCAAACAAATCTTTTAATGCTGGTTTTGGTGTCTTATCTGGTGCAATACCAGCAACGTGAATATTCACAGCATTGAGTTCAACATCAGCCATATTACGAACGGCATCTTTTACAGCTTTTTGAATAGCCATTGCAACCTTAGGAACCTTGACACCATACTCAAGATAGAGATAGATATCAGCTGTTAGCTCTTCTTCAGATTCTTTTAGATAGACACCACGGCCGAGTGAAAGTTTTGAAAGGGTGTCAGATACTGATTTGTTTGAAAAAGAGTGGACACCATCAACTTTAGCTGTAGCGATAGCAATGATTTTTTCAAGTACACGTGGGGCGATAACGATTTCGCCTAATTGTTCTTCAATTCCCATAGAATGACCTCTTTCTAGAGATTAGGCACGAGAAACGTAAGTTCCTTCTGCAGTGTTGATAACGAGTTTTTGTCCTGCTTCGATGAAGTCTGGAACGTTAACGACAAGTCCAGTTTCCATTGTAGCTGGTTTACCAGAACCGGTAACAGTAGCACCTTTAATAGATGGTTGAGTTTCAGCAACTGTCAATTCAACAGTTGTAGGAACTGTTACACCGATGACTTCAGTTCCGTAAAATTGAATTTTAACTTCAGAATTTTCAAGGATGTAAAGCAATTCGTTTTCAACATTTACAACAGGAATTTCGTATTGGTCGTAAGTTTCAGTGTTCATGAAGTAAGCTGTTTCATCCATTTTGTACAAGTATTGTGCTGGTACAGTTTCGATAATCGCTTGTTCAAATTTTTCCTCTGGGCGGTAGCTAGTTTCAAATGTTGAACCAGTACGGACATCACGCAATTTCATACGCATGATAGTGTTTCCTTTACCTGGTTTGTGGTGGCTAGCTTCCAAAACGCGGATCAATTTTCCGTCAGCTGTTTCAAAGGTCATACCAGCCTTTAATTTACTTGCTTCAATCATGTTTATACCTCTTTTATAAATAGTTTACTCTTTATTGTATCATAATAGCCTAGAATTCTCAAATATCAGAGAAGATGACCTAGTTGACGGGTACAATATCCCCATTTTCATTTCTGGTTACCAAGACATATTTACCATCTACTTCGATGTAGAAGTTTTTATTAGTTGGTTTTTCTTGACTAGTAGTTTCTTCTGCAGGAGTTGTTACTTCTTGAGTTGTAGATTCTTGAACAGGAGTTGTTACTTCTGGATTAGTAGTTTCTACTGAGTTAGCGGGTTGTTCAGGGATAACAGTTTCTACTGGGCTAGCAACTTGCTCAGGACTTGCAGTTTGGGCCGGAGTAAATGCTTGGTTTGGATCAGCAGGTTGTACTGGGGGAACAGTTTGATTTGGACTAACAGGTTGAGCTTGTTGGTTTAATTGACCACCAAGTGTTTGTCCTAGGTTCATACCCATAATCATGTTCATACCATTGCCATTACCTTCGTTATTGGCTGCAGCAATAAGAGCTTCGTTACGAGCACGACGTTCTTCAATCTCGATGGTATTGTATTTCATAGCAACGAGTTCGCTGTCAAGTTTACGTACAATCTCCATGCTTTCTTGGTCGTAGCTCAAATCCTCAAGAAGGATATTGGTTGCTTCAATACCGTAAAGTCCTGTCCATACCTTGTTGACTTCTTGCTTAGCAAGTTCATTGAAAGTATCTTGGTTGGCATTGAGGCTATAGATATCAACTCTGTTTTCATTGGTATACTTAGCGATAGCAATTGCGATTTTAGGAGAGATATTTTGTCGAAGTGTTCCTTGAGCAATATCTTGGAGTGTAAATGGTTTATGTTCCTCAATTTGTTGACTGATTGAGCTAACGTAGAAAAGGACTGGATCAGAAATCTTGATATCAAATAAACCATAGAAACGGATGTTGAGCAATTGTTGGTAACGTTCACTGAAGTATTCTACAGCGTTTTGGGTACCAAATTTATTACCCGCAATCGGTTGGATACGGACAAAGATGATTTCTTGTTGAGTAACGACTTGACCAGCGAATGAAAAGCGGTGCTTGAAGTTTTCCCAAGTGCCCTTAATTCCCCCTTTTTCTAGAAGCCAAGCGTTTTCGCCAGAGCGCCATTCATGGCTACCAGCTTCTAAAACATCACCAAGGAAAGTACCGTTATTTACAAGGATAGCAACATAACCTTGTGGCACAATTACGACAGAACCATCTGTTAAAAGTCCTGTATGTTGATTACCTTGTCTAGAAACTCCGTCAGGGTCTTTTGTAAGAAGAATTCCTTTAACAGCTAATGCTTCTGATGATACGTGTTCTGGAAGTACAACGGCTTCCTTAAATTTACTGTCATTAAGACTATTAATTCCAGCAGATTTGGCAACATCAACAACTCCCTTAATTTGCTCTTTGGCCATACGAATAAATCCCATAATTTCCTCCTAATTATATAGTTCGTCTTCATCCACAACTTCATAGGTATCAAGAACCCATTGGTTTGGACTACGGGTGATATCAGATCCGCAATAGTCACATTTGCTGATAGCTGATATTTTCAGTGGAGCGCCACAGTTTGGACAGCGGTCGCTAACGGCTTCATCTTGGACAGAGCTTTCGGTTTGACTGCCATGTTTGCGGATGAAGTTCATTTGATAAACTGTAAATAAATCTTTTTGAGGGTCTCCCTCAATAACCTTACGAGTCTTATCTTCGATGACATAGTCTCTCAAAGTAGATGAAAGGATAACAACTAGAGTATCATTTCCATCTGGATTTTCGTAGAAATCTTTGATTCGAACATTCTCGACATAAACTCGTTCCAAAATATTCGTTGTTTGAGATTGGATATAGTCTTCCAGTTGGGCACTATGTTGAGAGTAGAGGCTGGCACTTTCAAGAGAACGCACCAAATTCCAATCTTTTTTAGTCCAGGCTGCCTGTAATTGGATATAGACTTCTTTAACCCATGAAGTGAAAGTGTCTGCATCAAAGTTTGGGTCCCCAGAACGGACACGATCGATAGCCAAGGTGTTGTTTATCACTCGACGGTGAAGTGTTGGTTCAGCATTGTAGCTAGTCGAACTTTCATAAGATTTACCAGATGATGAATTCTGGTCATTCAGATATTTGATAAGCATGAAGAGTAAGAAAGCTCCGACACCAAACATGATCAGAATGGTCATTCCTGTCCCTAGAGAACCGTCTGAACTTGAGTAACTACCGCCAGAACGATAGCTGCTTCTAGAAGAAGAACTACCACTTGAACGACTTCGGCTAGAGCTACTACTGCGAGAACTGCTACTACTTCGTGAGCTACTGCGACTAGAGCTACCACTTCGAGAATGTCCGACACCTGCATCGATGGATTGTAGGGGTGTCACAAAGAGAAGAAGCAAGCAAGTAGCGATAAGAGTATATAACTTTTTCATATGTCTCCTAACTATGTGAGTACAAAAATAGTTTTTGCTAAATTTTATGTCTATAAAGAGTTTTGGAGTTTTATAGTTTTATTTTCAATAAACCACCCTATAATCCAACCAAATACGAGTATATAATTCTCGATAGCACCAATCGCATTAACAGGAGAATGATATTCAATAAAATTTAACAAATGATTTGTTCCTATTCCTATACCACCAATAATGAGGGCAAGAAGGGCAATTCTCAGGTAAAACCAATCGTACTTAATATTAACGGCAAGAATAATAATTAAGACAGCTAGATTCCAAATTCCAATTTCTCTTTGCCATCCTGCAGAAACACCGTAACCAGAATGCTCTCCCATATATGATGGGAGAAAGATTTGTAGAATAGAAGCACCCAACATGGCGACGATAACTAAAATAAATAGTACTCGTAAAAATTTGTTCATTTATTCTCCTTTTCTATTTTTTAGTAGAAAAGTCTATTAGCGAAAGTATATTTACTCGTTCTCTTTCAACTTAGCCAATTCTTGGGCAAGCAGTTTGAGGGCTACTTGTGGGTTGGCTTGGCCTTTGGTTGCTTTCATGAGGAATCCTGTGAAGGCCTTGTCGGCGTTGCGTTTTCCTGACTTGAAGTCGGCAACAGCAGCTTCGTTATCGGCAAAGACTTGGTGGATAATTGGAATCAAAACATCAGGATCTGAAATTTGAACTAAACCAGCTTTTTCAACGTATTCACGAGCGCCTCCACCATTTTTAGCAAGGTGGACAAAGACTTTTTTAGCAATTTTAGAAGAGATAGTGCCGTCTTCGATGATGGCGATCATTTCGACCAAGTTTTCTGGAGTCAACTCGATTTGTTCCAGTGTCTTGCCTTCAGCGTTCAAGAATTGAGCGACTTCACCTTGGAGCCAGTTAGAGACTTGTTTGGCATCACCACCGAGGGCAACAGCTTTCTCAAAGAAGTCAGAAGTGACTTTATTGGCAGTCAACTGGCTAGCATCGTAGTCTGATAATCCGAGTTGAGAGACATAGCGAGCACGGCGCTCTTTTGGAAACTCTGGTAATTCCGTACGCATTTCTTCAATCCACTCATCAGAGATTTCAAAGAGTGGTAGGTCTGGCTCTGGGAAGTAGCGGTAGTCTGCAGCACCTTCTTTAACACGCATGAGGATGGTTGCCTTGTTGGCTTCATCGTAACGACGTGTTTCTTGGCGGATTTGACCACCTGAGCGAAGGATTTCAGCCTGGCGTTGGACTTCGTATTCAAGCCCCTTACGAACGTTTGAGAAGGAATTGAGGTTTTTTAACTCAGTCTTGGTACCGAATTTCTCTTGACCATAAGGACGAAGCGAGATGTTGGCATCCACACGCATAGAACCTTCTTCCATTTTAACGTCAGAAATGCCAGCGTATTGGATAACTTCCTTGAGGGCTGTTAGATAAGCATAAGCTTCTTCTGGTGAACGCATATCTGCTTCAGATACAATTTCAATCAAAGGCACCCCTTGGCGGTTGAGGTCAACATAAGAGTAGCCGTCTGTACCGTGGGTGTTTTTACCAGCGTCTTCCTCTAGGTGGGCGCGTTCGATACCGATTTTCTTAGTTGTTCCGTCTTCTAGTTCCACTTCAATCCATCCATTGTAACCTATTGGTTCATCAAACTGAGAAATTTGATAGGCTTTAGGATTATCAGGGTAGAAGTAGTTCTTGCGGTCAAAGTGCATCTTCTTATGGATGTCCATGTTAAGAGCGAGTGCAGCCTTGATACCAGCATCGACAACACCTTTATTGAGAACTGGCAGTACGCCTGGGAAAGACCAGTCAATCACGTTAGTGTTGGCATTTTGGTCATTTCCAAAGTGGGCAGAAGTAGGTGAGAAGATTTTTGAATTGGTGTTGAGCTCTACGTGGACTTCAAGTCCAATGACTGTTTCAAAGTTCATTAGTTGTCACCTCCAAAAATCACGGGTTGTTGTTTGTGGTAGTCTGTTGTCGCTTCAAAAGCAGCAGCAGCTTGATAAATGGACTCTTCTGAGTACTTAGGACCGATCAATTGCAGACCGACAGGGAGACCTTGGACAAATCCTGCAGGAATGGAAATTCCTGGAAGTCCAGCCAAGTTGACAGGGATGGTCAAAAGGTCAGCCAAGTACATAGCTACTGGGTCGTGGTTTAGTGAATCCAAGTCAAAGGCCACACTTGGAGCTGTTGGACCAAGGATGAGGTCATAATCTGCAAATACTTTTTCGAAATCTTGGATAATAAGGGTACGAACTTGACCAGCTTTCTTGTAGTAGGCATCGTAGTAACCTGATGAAAGACTGAAAGTACCAAGCATGATCCGACGTTTTACTTCGTCACCGAAACCTTGGCTACGACTATTTACATAGATTTCATCAAGGTTTGTAGCATTTTCTGCACGGTAGCCATAACGGATACCGTCAAAGCGTTGCAAGTTTGATGAAGCTTCTGATGAAGCGATGATGTAGTAAACCGCTACACCGTATTTAGAGTGAGGAAGGCTCACTTCTTCAACGATAGCGCCGAGTTTTTCAAAGTGCTTAGCAGCCTTGAGGATAGATTCCTTTACCTCTGGGTCAATCCCTTCACCAAGGTATTCCTTAGGCAAAGCAATTCTCATGCCCTTGATGTCTTGACCGATTTTTGAAGTAAAGTCTGCTACACGAACAGGAGCAGAAGTAGAGTCTTTGGCATCTTCGCTGGCAATTGCATTGAGCAAGAGCGCATTTTCTTTAACGGTTGGTGCGAAAGGTCCAATCTGGTCTAATGAACTACCAAAGGCAATCAGACCGAAACGTGAAACTGTTCCGTAGGTTGGTTTGAGACCAACGATCCCGTTGAAGGCAGCCGGTTGGCGAATAGAACCACCAGTATCAGACCCAAGTGACAAGCGGACTTGTCCTGAAGCTACAGAAGCAGCAGATCCGCTAGATGAACCACCGGGAACCTTGCTGTGGTCCCAAGCATTTTTAGTTGTACCGTAGTAAGATGTTTCACCAGACCCACCCATGGCAAACTCGTCCATATTGGTTTTTCCGACAACAATCATACCCTTAGATTTTGCA
Source organism: Streptococcus sp. KHUD_017 (assembly GCF_054861245.1). Taxonomy (NCBI): domain Bacteria; kingdom Bacillati; phylum Bacillota; class Bacilli; order Lactobacillales; family Streptococcaceae; genus Streptococcus; species Streptococcus sp. KHUD_017. Next base: position 1,506,740 of record NZ_CM142175.1, on the reverse strand, counting down.
TTGGCAACAGCTGTTGCATCAAAGATAGGCTCGTAGTTGTAGAGCATTTTAGAGGCAGCGGTTGTGAGGATACCGTCAGTAGAGATATTATCCTTAACTGCCAGTGGAATTCCTGAAAGGACATTATCGGCGTCAATTCCAGCTTCATCAATAGCCTTAGCTTGAGCAAGAGCTTGGTCCTCAGCAATCGTAACGAAGGCATTGATAGCCTCTTCGCGTGATTTGATATCTTCAAGAGTTGCTTGTGTTAGTTCTGTTGCTGAAATTTCCTTAGAAACAAGGAGGTTGTGCAACTCTTCAATGGTTTTATGATTAAAAGTCATTAGGCATCTCCTCCGTCGTCTAGGATAGCTGGTACCTTGATATAGTAGTTTTCTTTTTCAGGTACATTTTTAAATAAGCGGTCACGGTTTGTTCCTTCTTCGGCCACATCAGGTCGGAGAACAGTTTTACGGTCAGCCATAGTTGTAGTAGGTGCGACACTAGTTGTGTCAACTTCACTTAACAATTCGACCATATCAACAATTTTTGAGAGTGTTGTCGCAAACTCAGCTGTTTCATTTTCAGTGAATTTTAATTTAGAAAGATTGGCAACGTGAGTTACCTCTTCTTGCGTAATTTTCATCGGATATCCTTTCGTGAAATGATGATTCTTTATCTGTTCTATTTTACCATATTTTCCTATAAATAAGGCAAGTCAAGCTAAAAAGAAACAGAAATTGAAAAATACTTTTTATTTCGATATAATGGTTAAAATTAGAAGAAAGAATAATAGTCGTTTTTAGTTGGTAAAAAGGATGTATCATTAACCCAACTAGAAGACGTTAAGGATGACACATGACGCTTTGGGAGTTACTTTTTACCAGTAAAAAGACAGTCCCTCCTCATTTGGGGACATGGTACTTTTTATTACCGACTTCTTTGGTAATCATAGCTGTTTTATCGATTCGTTTTGCATCATCTAAAGGTTACAGAAACTTTTGGTATTGGGGACAATTGATTCAGTTGCTCATTATCAACACTTGGTATATTGCTGCACGTCTGCCCCTATCTGAGGCTCTCCCTTTTTACCATAGTCGCATGGCTATGTGGATGATTCTTTTTGCCCCTAATAAGACCTTCTTCAAGCAATATTTTGCCTTGTTGGGAGTCTTTGGTTCCATCATGGCCTTGGTTTATCCAGTCTTTTATCCTTTTCCTTTCCCTCATGTTTCGTCTGTGAACAATGTTTTCGGGCACTGGGCCCTCTTGACTAACTGCTTGATTTATCTTGTTAGATATTATAAAGTTGAAAAAGGAGATACTTGGAAAATATGCTGGATGACTCTTGGAGTTAATGCCATTATCTTTTTAGCTAATCTTTTGACAGGAGGGAATTATGGCTTTCTGAGTAAGCCCCCTGTGATTGGGGATCATGGCGCCTTAGTTAATTATTTGATAGTAACTAGTTTGATGACAGGAGTTATCATACTCATCAATCAACTTGTTAAATACAAACATAAGAAAAGTTAATGTACAACTGAATTCGTTGCCTTAAGGAGATTTTATGCATCATTTTATCACAAGAACCCAAACCACACCGCCTCCCATTTCCATTTTTTGGTATGGAGTCATGATAGGCCTTCTTGCTTTGTCTATTTATGCTTCTCTTACTTACTACAAAAATCCCAAATTTGTTCGATTGTTTAAGTGGATTCAAATAGCGCAACTGCTAGCTCTTTATACTTGGTATATTGGTTTTAGCATTCCATTTTCAAATAGTCTGCCTCTTTACCATTGTCGTTTAGCTATGTTCGCGGTTGTCTTCCTACCAGACAGATGGAAAACCAAGCAGTATTTTGCCCTTATGGGAGCTAGTGGAGCAGTATTTGCCTTGGGCTACCCTGTTTTCGACCCCTATGATTTTCCACATATTACCAGCTTTTCTTTCTTGATTGGTCATTATGCCCTTTTGGTTAATTCCTTGGTTTATCTCATGAATCACTACGATAAGACCTTGCTGAAAAAGTATCGCATCATCGCTTACACTTTTGTTCTTAATCTTTTTCTAGTCGGAGTTAATCATGTAACGGGTGGGAATTACGGGCTTTTGAATACCACGCCTTTTATCCCAGATGCTCCTATTTGGATCAAGTATCTTTTGGTTTCAATCATTCTTTCTTCAGCCTTGGTGCTCTTTGATATCTTGTTTAAGAAACGCTGGCAAAAGAAAATGGCTTTAGAATCAGCTCTTTCGTAAAACCAATGTAAGTTAAAAAAATACAGATTCGATTGTAAAGCATAAATTGAGACATCCATTATTTAAAAGCAAGTCTAGTATATAGGCCTGCTTTTTCTGATATCAGCAATTGAAAAACTCCCTAAAATCCGATATAATGGAGTGTTGAAAGGAATTTAAGAGTCCAATGTAACAAAGAGTGATTATCTATTGAAATCATTGAAAATAAAAAGAAAAAAGAAAGAGAAGTTATGAGTATTCAAGAAGAAATTAAAAAACGCCGTACCTTTGCCATTATCTCCCACCCGGACGCGGGGAAAACGACGATTACAGAGCAGTTGCTCTACTTTGGGGGAGAAATTCGAGAAGCTGGTACCGTAAAAGGGAAGAAAACAGGAAACTTTGCTAAATCCGACTGGATGGATATCGAGAAACAACGTGGGATTTCGGTAACCTCATCTGTCATGCAGTTTGACTACGATGGAAAACGGGTCAATATCCTAGATACACCAGGGCACGAGGACTTCTCAGAAGATACTTACCGTACCTTGATGGCGGTAGACGCTGCCGTCATGGTTGTGGACTCAGCCAAGGGTATTGAGGCCCAGACCAAGAAATTGTTTGAGGTTGTCAAACACCGTGGTATTCCAGTCTTCACTTTTATGAATAAGCTGGACCGTGACGGTCGAGAGCCGCTGGACCTCTTGCAAGAATTGGAAGAAGTGTTGGGCATTGCAAGTTATCCAATGAACTGGCCAATCGGGATGGGGAAAGCCTTTGAAGGACTCTATGACCTTTATAACCAACGCTTGGAACTCTACAAAGGGGATGAACGCTTTGCCAGTCTAGAAGATGGAGACAAGCTCTTTGCTAGCAACCCATTCTACGAACAAGTGAAAGAGGATATCGAACTCTTGCAAGAAGCTGGAAATGAATTTTCAGAAGAAGCTATTTTAGCTGGTGGATTAACTCCAGTATTCTTCGGTTCAGCTCTTACTAACTTTGGGGTACAGACTTTCCTTGAGACTTTCCTCAAATTTGCTCCGGAGCCACATGGCCACAAGAAGACAGACGGTGAACTTGTCGATCCTTATGATAAGGATTTCTCAGGCTTTGTCTTTAAAATCCAAGCCAACATGGATCCTCGTCACCGTGACCGCATCGCCTTTGTCCGTATCGTCTCTGGTGAATTCGAGCGTGGTATGAGTGTTAATCTCCCTCGTACCGGTAAGGGAGCTAAACTCTCTAATGTTACTCAGTTTATGGCGGAAAGTCGAGAGAATGTCACTAATGCCGTAGCAGGAGATATCATCGGGGTTTACGATACTGGTACTTATCAGGTGGGAGATACTTTGACAGTTGGCAAAAACAAATTCGAATTTGAACCACTGCCAACCTTTACCCCTGAAATCTTCATGAAGGTATCTGCTAAGAACGTCATGAAGCAAAAATCCTTCCACAAGGGAATCGAGCAATTAGTACAAGAAGGAGCTATTCAGCTCTATACCAACTACCAAACAGGTGAATACATGCTAGGTGCCGTTGGTCAATTGCAGTTTGAAGTCTTCAAGCACCGGATGGAAAATGAGTACAATGCAGAAGTGGTTATGAGTCCAATGGGTAAAAAGACCGTTCGCTGGATCAAACCAGAAGACTTAGATGAGCGCATGTCTTCAAGTCGAAATATCTTGGCGAAGGATCGCTTTGACCAGCCTGTCTTCCTCTTTGAAAACGACTTTGCCCTCCGCTGGTTTGCGGACAAGTATCCAGACGTGGAGTTGGAAGAAAAAATGTAACTCAGTACCAACAATTGGAACTAAAGTTCCTAATTGTTGGACGCTAGTCGCTATTCGGCGAACTAGCTAACTGCCTTACTAGCTACGTTTGGCAAATAGAATCGATTTGCCAAACTCCGTGTCGTAGTGTAAAAATCGGTTTACCTAAACACATCGCTAGGAAAGGTCCACGAATGGTATAGATTCGTGGGCTTTTCTGTTGTAACAGTAAGAAAGCGGTCTTGCTAACGTAGTTTGGAAATACTCAAAGTTATCAAGTTTTTGATAGTAGATAAGCAAAAAAGACTAGGAAACGATTTAATTCCTAGTCTTTTTATTAGTAGTGGAACCTTCATTTATTGAATAACATCTAGACCAACAACCTTGATAAGAAATGTAAGGAGGATAAGCAATAGAATGCTGACTCCATTATTCACTAGATGCAGTAAGATAGACATCTCAAGGCGTTTGGTGCGATAAGCAGTCCAAGTTAGTACAGCAGACATCCAGCCATAGATTAAGAATGAAGGGAGATTATTTGGAATATGCGCTATAGTGAAAAGAAGCCAACCGAAAACATATCCAATTTTTTCGTATCCTTCGAAGAGCTTTTTAGGAATAATACCTCGACAGATAATTTCCTCACAAATAGGTGCCACGATTGCAACCACGAAAATGCTGGAAATTAGAGAACTTCCTGACATAATGCTATTAATAGCTTCTTGATTCGAAGTAGTTGTTTGCTTCAGAAGTTGCAACCAAATCGCACCAATCATATTTCCAGCGACAATGGCTACATAACTAAGGGCGATTCGAGGAGCATCATTGATAGTAAAGAGTTTCGATTTTAAATTTAATAACTTACTTTTGTGAGCACCGTATAAAAAGAGTGTAACAATAGCGGTAGAGACAAGCCCCACTATTAGAGATGACCAGATGGATCCAAGTTGAGTTCTTTGAAGTAACATTAAAGTCACGATAGGAACTTGTGATAGGGCCATTGCCACAAGAAAGATTCCTAGCCAAATCAATCGTTTACGATAATCTTTAAAAAAATTCATTCATATATCTCCTAAAAAATTTATTTCATTATAGCATACTTTGGATAGGAATTCTATTAATTACCAGAACATAAGCGTAGATAAAATAAGTAAGATGTTTCGAATTAAATGACTATAGAAAGATAAATCTTGTCTTAAGGTTTTAGGAAATAAAAAGTTTAGAAAGCTGACTCCCAAAAGGATATAAAAACTGACAGAAAATATGGTTAAAGGATTGTGCAGAAAAAATAAACTAAGAAAGATAAGGGTTGTTAGCCTGCCTGTCTTTTTATGAGTTGGTAATTTTCTCCATTTGTTTAACGGCAGAAAGGTAGCAATATCAAGTCCGAAAAGGAAAAAGAAAGAGATGAGTAACAAGTCAACGATTTCTTTTTGTAGTAGAGTGTCAGTGCTTATGCTTTCAAATAAAATAAAACATACTCCAGCAACGTTAATGATAACCATGCTGCTATACAATAAAAAGAAGGATCGACTACGATTGTGTAGCTGTCTATTCACGTGATCATGTCCTGAAAGATAGTGGATAAATGTACAGATACCTGCTAATAACATTAAGAGGAGTAAAAAGTAAAAGCAGGATTGTTTGAGTGTTAAAGCAATACCAGGCCAAACTAAGCAACTACAGCAGCCTAAGTAGACCAAGGAAATCAATAAAAGAAGTTGGATTGATTTGTTCATTTTTTCCATATAAAACCCCTACGTTTTTTTAAAATTATAACTAAAATGATTCATGAAAAATTATCTTTTTCCCAAGTGTTATTTTTTGACTCTCAACTGTCTTTTAAAAATCTTATCAACAGAAAAAAACATCCCTCATTTTTTGAAGGATGTGCTTTTTGATAATAACATTGCTAACGCTTAGACCAGGTTCGCTTCATAAAGAGTAATATGATTGGATAAATTTCAAGACGTCCTGCAATCATTGCAAAGGATAGGAGGAGTTTTGAAAATGGACTAAAAATTGAGAAACTTGCAGTTGTTCCGAGAATTGGGCCGATATTGTTAAAGCAACTGAAAACGGCACTCGTAACAATCATTAAATTGTCAGCATCTAAACTGATAATGAAAATTAAGCTGAGTAGAATCATGACGTAAACTACAAAGTACTTGAGAATCTTGTGTTGGGTGTCCTTATCAATTACCGTTTGGTTAACATGGAGAGTTAAAACACGGTGGGGGGAAATGGTGGACAAAAACTGATTTTTAGCAATTTTAGCTAGAATGACTCCACGCATAACTTTGAGACCACCAGCAGTAGAACCGGCAGAACCACCAATGGCCATCAGCATCAGTAAGATATATTGAGAAAATAAAGGCCAATTGGTTATGTTTCCGTAACCGAAACCAGTTGTCGTAATGATATTAGAAACATGGAAGAAGGCCATCTCAAAGCTTTGCGAAACCCCACTATATAGGTGAAGTGTGTTAAGAGTAATGAGGCCAGTTGAAATGATTACAATCAAGAGATAAGCCCGAAGTTCCTCATCGAAAAAGAATTCTTTAAAACGACGAATCATGAGGTAGTAGTAGAGGTTGAAATTGATACCAAACATCAAAACCCCAATACTCGTTAGATAGGTAATGAGAGAACTGTGATAGTGGGCGATGCCATCATTATAAACAGTGAAGCCACCAGTCCCAGCAGTTCCCATAGCGATAACAAAACTATCGTAGAGTGGCATACCAGCGAGGTAATAGATCACTACAAAAAGGGCAAACATTGCCAGATACAGGATGTAGAGGATTTGGGCTGTATTTTTTAGCTTAGACACTACCTTACCAAATACTGGTCCAGGAACCTCAGCCTTCATAACCTCAAGGTGACTATTTTTTGCATTGTCCATAATAGCTAGGGCAAAAACTAGCACCCCCATCCCTCCAATGAGGTGGGTAAAGCTCCGCCAAAATAGAAGCGAACGACTTAGTACAGAAACGTCATTTAAGATAGTTGCTCCCGTAGTAGTGAAGCCGGAACTAGTTTCGAAGAAGGCATCTATAAAATTGGGGATTTGACCTGAAAAGACAAAGGGAAGGGAACCAAAGAAAGACCAGAGGATCCAACATAGAGCTACAATTAAGACTCCTTCTTTGGCATAGATACGTTGTTTTTTAGGTTTACGGATGATTCCAAGTAGACCTAGGACAACAAGAATCCCGATGGTAGAGAAAAGAGCTGTAAAAACTTGACTAGATTCTCGATAGTAAAGAGCGATACCAACTGGAACTAATAGCAGTCCGGCTTCAATCAAGAGTAGTTTTGCAAGAAGAAAGCGTACCATACTTCTATTCATAGCTTACCTCTCTAACAAGTCATAAATCTTGGTGATATTTGAAAGCAAAGTGATAACCACTAACTTATCACCGACCTGGAGTATATCTTCTCCCGTTGGGAAGATCGTTTTTCCATTGCGGATAATAGCCGCAATCAAGACATCTTTTTTGAGCTTCAATTGAGATAAAGGCTTGCCAGTCATTTTATTGGCTTCCTTGATTAGGAATTGAAGAGTTTCTACCTGTCCGTTTGCAAGGTGGTGCATAGCTTGAAGGTCAGAATATTGCGCATTTACACGACCATGGATAAAGTGCATGATGGTATCAACAGCGATTGTTTTAGGGGTGATGATACTTGAGAAATCTGTTGCGTGGATTATTTCTAACAAGCTAGTGCGGTTTACTTTGGTGATGTTTTTCTGAACACCTACGCTATCCAAGAACATAGAGGTAATAATATTCTCTTCATCAACGCCTGTAAGAGTTGCAACGGCATCGTAGTTTTGGGCACTTTCTTCTAAAAGCGTATCCTTAGTTGTTCCATCTCCTTGTACGATGTAGAGTTTAGGGAATTTCTCACTGAAAAAGGCAGCTCTTTCAGGATTGACCTCAATAACCTTGGTATCGATACGACTGTCTTTTAACATACCTAAGAGATAGTAAGCAATTTTCCCAGCTCCTATGATGAGTAAACTCTTAACAACTCTGGACTTAATATAGTTGTGGAAGAGCATCATATCGACACGACTTCCTGTCACAAAGATACGGTCTTTATCTTCTAAAATCATATCTCCACTAGGGATCATCAGTTTATGGTCGCGTTCGATAGCACAGACAATAACATTACCAAACTTTTTACGAAAATCTGCAATAGACATCTGACAAATATTGCTATTATTTCGAACTTTAAATTCCATCAAACTGACCAATCCGCCTGCAAAACGCTCAACAGAAAGAGCATTGGGGAAGTCTATAATATTAGCGATAGCACGAGCTGCTAGGAGTTCTGGGTTTACAATGACTGAAAATCCAAGAATATTTTTTTCTTTAAAGTAAGGGTTGGAATATTCAGGATTACGGACACGAACAATGGTTTCTTTTGCTCCCATTTTTTTAGCGAGAACAGCCGAAACCATGTTGACCTCGTCGTATTGAGTCATGGCAATGAAAATATCACAATCTTGAACATTGGCTGCTTCTAACATAGCAAAGTCAGCTCCGTTACCTGCGATTCCCATAATATCAAAACGGCTAGTCAAGTATTTTAGAACAGTTTCGTTCTGTTCAATTAAGACAACATCATGGTTGTCAGCAACAAGTGAACGACAGAGGGCAGAACCTACTTTTCCCCCTCCGACAAGAATAATCTTCATAGTTAGTAAACCTACTTTTTCAATATGTCTTTATCATACCTTTTTTTAGAAAAAAATGCACTCAACAACCGACTGTTTCTTTCTTTAATAAAGGGATTCGGTGGATTTGAAGGAATATTTTGCTTTATACAAAATCTATTTATGAAAAAATTTGTTCCGAAAATTCTCAATCTAGGTAAATTCAAGGATATAGCTGCCTTAAAGTTAAATTTTTAACTTTTGTAAATATGCTTGTAAAAAAAATGAAAAAAATCAAGTCATTTCTATTGACAATCAGGCTGAAAGTGATATACTAAAACAGTAGTTTCGCTGATTTACTTCAAACCTGTTGTGAGGTAAGTTAACGATGCCTTAACCACGCTGTTTGCTGAGCTTGACTCCGGGCAGTGTGGCTATTTTTTTGCACCAGTGAGAGGAAGCAAGGCATGACAAATCACATTGTACTATTTGAACCCCAGATACCACAAAATACAGGTAATATTGCTCGTACCTGTGCAGCGACGAATGCACCCCTTCATATTATTAGACCTATGGGATTCCCAATTGATGATCGTAAAATGAAGCGAGCTGGGCTCGACTATTGGGACAAGCTTGAGATTTATTTCTATGATAGTTTAGATGAATTCATGGAAAAAATGAATGGTCAACTTTACCTGATTTCCAAATTTGCAGAAAAGGTCTACTCAGATGCAGACTTTACGGCAGAAGGGAGTCACTATTTTCTCTTTGGACGCGAAGATAAGGGCTTGCCTGAAGATTTTATGCGTGAACATCCAGAAAAAGCTCTCAGAATTCCTATGAATGATGAACATGTTCGTAGCCTAAATGTATCTAATACAGTATGTATGATTGTCTACGAGGCTCTCCGTCATCAAAACTTTGCAGGTCTTGAATTGGTTCACACCTATGAAACAGATAAGTTGAAATAAAATAGTTATAAGATATCAAAAGCTTGCGCTTGCATGCTTTTTTTGTTATCATAAAAGGGTCTTCAGGGCAGGGTGTGATTCCCGACCGGCGGTAAATTTGACTAGCTATTTTAGCTTTCTCTTCGTTGTCTTGTCTCGATATACTTTAAGTATTATCTTCGACTGAGACATCTAGATAAATCTAAAATATCTTAGCCAAATAAGTCCGCGAGCGCAAGCTGATGTGGTGAGATTCCACAACCGACAGTATAGTCTGGATGGGAGAAGACGAAAGGATAGCTTTGTCTATTCTGCTTCAACATACAATAGAAACAAAACCGGTTTTGTTAGAAATCTAGGTTATTTTTTGAGATAGTTAAGAGAGTAGATAGAGAGAAACTTTCCAACTTCTTCTGATTTTATAGAAAATTGGAGGAACCTGTTATGACAAACACACGTCGACTTTCGACCATTGCAATTTTATCAGCACTTTCATTTGTGTTGATGTACTTTGACTTTCCGCTCTTGCCTGCGGCGTCCTTTTTGAGGATTGAATTCAGTATCTTACCTGTCCTTGTGGGCTTGGTGGTCTTGGATTTACCAGCAGCTTTAGGAGTGCTATTCCTTCGGTCCTTGCTGAAAATCCTTCTGAACAACCAAGGAGTTAGTACCTACATTGGTTTGCCGATGAATATCGTAGCCTTAGGAGTCTTTGTTCTTGCTTTTGGTCTGATTTGGAAAAAAGAGCGTACAACCATGCGTTTTGTCCTAGCTTCATTAGCCGGAACGATTGGTCTTACTATAGCGATGCTCGTTCTAAACTACGTTTATGCTGTACCTTTGTATGCAAAATTTGCTAACTTCGATATTGAGAATATTTTAGGACTTAGTAATTACTTGTTGACAATGGTCTTGCCATTTAATTTGATTGAAGGTCTTATTTTTGCCATCTCATTCTGGTTATTATTTGTCCTTCTAAAACCAACTTTGAAACGCTATGAAAAATAAACAAACATTTTTAACAAAGGGCTCTTTTGCCCTTTTACTATTTGTCATTCTGGGTTATGTCGTTAAGTTTTATCCGGAACAATTGATACCATTTGATTCGTCTATCCAGACAGCAATCCGTGGAGATTTACCAGCTATATTGACAACTATCTTTCGAGGGATTACTCGTCTGATTGACTTACCAATCGTTATTTCTTGGGCAATTCTATTGACTGCTATTTTTTATCTGAAAAAGTGGAAGTCAGAAAGCCTTTTAGTAGCTGGCAATCTTAGTTTGGCTGGAATTTTAATTGTGTCCTTAAAACACATCTATCAACGTCCCCGACCTGAAATTTTACACTTGGTCGAAGAAAAAGGATTTTCTTTCCCTAGTGGTCACTCGCTAGCAGTAACCCTCCTAATCGGTTCTCTAATTATCATTGTGGGACAGAGAGTGAAAGATAGGACTGTAAAGCTCATTCTCCAGTTTTTACTGGGAATTTATCTAGTAAGTGTAATCATTTCCAGAGTCTATCTGGGAGTTCATTACCCATCAGATGTTCTTGCCAGTCTCTGTCTGGGTCTTGGAATTCTATTCATTGAATTTCCATTTTATGACAAACTTCGCTTTCAATGGCGCTTTACAGGCAAACAAAAGTAGGGTTTAGCCCTTCTTGAGGAGATAAAAATGGAAGTCAAGATAAAAGATCTTCATCCGACTCAACTATACTTATCAGAAAAGAAGTTGCAAGATATCCAGATGCTTTATCAGTCGGCTGAAATCATCAATATGGATCCAATTAGTATTCTTGCATTTGGAGATCGCTTGCTGATTACAGATGGGCATCACAGAGCTTACCAAGCTTTGTTAGCAGGTCAAAATACGATTTCTGCTGAGTGGGATAAAGATGGTGGTGATGAACTATATCATCTCTATGCGCAAGCTTGCGAGGAAAGAAAGATTTATTCTATTCTGGATTTAAAAAATCGTATCTTAACCCAAGATGAGTATGAAGCAAAATGGTATAACTGGTGTGATGGTTTTAATCAGGCGGCGAAGCAGTTGTTAGGAGTAAAAAAAGATGCCAAAGATTATTCAGATAGATGATTCCCTACGTCTAGTTCCCTATTTTTTAGCAGATCATCGTGATGCAGCTTTATCCTAGTATCAAGATGTGGATTTGGTGGAACTGGTAGATGGTATTAGAATTCCCTATAGTTTGGAAAAATTAAATGCCATGTATTCCTATTTAGAGGAACACGGGGATTTGTTCTGGATTGAGTTTCGAGAAAAGGGAGAGTGGCTTCCAATTGGTGATGTAGCCTTATCTCAGGAGAATCTTCCTATTGTGATTGGCAATCCAGCTTATCAGCATCAAGGTATTGGACGCAAGGTTTTAAGGGCTTTAATTGATCTAGCCCAGCAAAAGGGGTGGAAACAGTTGAAAGTTCAGGAAATCTACACTTTTAATCAGATTTCTAGAAGATGTTTTGAGTCCCTTGGATTCGTGGAAAGTGGAAGTACTGAAAAAGGGAAAAGCCTGCTCTTAAAACTGGATTCCTACTAAACTTTATTATTTCTTATAATCGCTCAAAACAGAGCGGTTTTTTGTTTGTAGTTCAGAACTCTTTCACGAAAGAAATAATAGCCAAATTCAGTAATAAAATTTCTCTAAAAATAGGATTTTTCTCTTGCATTTGAGATAGATTAGTGTATAATAGTAGGGTATGTGTAAAACATACTTGTGGGAGGTAAAAATCTCTAAATTACCGCCAAAACCACAAAGGAGGATTTAAAAATGGCTAAAAAAGTCGAAAAACTTGTAAAATTGCAAATCCCTGCTGGTAAAGCTACACCAGCTCCACCGGTTGGACCTGCTCTTGGTCAAGCTGGTATCAACATCATGGGATTCACAAAAGAGTTCAACGCTCGTACAGCTGATCAAGCTGGTATGATCATTCCAGTTGTTATCTCAGTATACGAAGATAAATCATTTACTTTCGTTACTAAAACACCACCAGCTGCTGTTCTTTTGAAAAAAGCTGCAGGTGTTGAAAAAGGATCAGGTACACCTAACAAAACTAAAGTTGCTACAGTTACTCGTGCACAAGTACAAGAAATTGCAGAAACTAAGATGCCAGATTTGAACGCTGCAAACATTGAGTCTGCAATGCGTATGATCGAAGGTACTGCTCGTTCTATGGGATTCACTGTTGTTGACTAATCAATAACTTCCCTATATAACCCGCAAGACTTCATCATTTCGAGAAGTGACGTGGGAGATGAAAATCGATTGAACCACTTACAAGGAGAATAGAAAATGGCTAAAAAAAGCAAACAACTTCGTGCTGCTCTTGAGAAAATCGACAGCACAAAAGCATACAGCGTAGAAGAAGCTGTAGCTCTTGCAAAAGAAACTAACTTTGCAAAATTTGACGCAACTGTAGAAGTTGCATACAACTTGAACATCGACGTGAAAAAAGCTGATCAACAAATCCGTGGAGCAATGGTATTGCCAAACGGTACTGGTAAAACATCTCGCGTTCTTGTATTTGCACGTGGTGCAAAAGCTGAAGAAGCTAAAGCAGCTGGTGCAGACTTCGTTGGGGAAGACGACCTTGTTGCTAAAATCAACGACGGTTGGTTGGACTTCGACGTAGTTATCGCTACACCTGACATGATGGCTCTTGTTGGACGTCTTGGACGTGTCCTTGGACCACGTAACTTGATGCCAAACCCTAAAACTGGTACTGTAACAATGGATGTTGCTAAAGCAGTTGAAGAGTCTAAAGGTGGTAAAATCACTTACCGTGCTGACCGTGCAGGTATCGTACAAGCTATCATCGGTAAAGTTTCATTTGAAGCTGACAAGTTAGTTGAAAACTTCAAAGCATTCAACGAAACAATCCAAAAATCTAAACCAGCTACAGCAAAAGGAACTTACGTAACAAGCTTGACAATCACAACTACTCAAGGTGTTGGTATCAAGGTTGACGTTAACTCACTTTAATCAGTAAATAATCGAAAGGTTGAGACATTTTGTCTCAACCTTTTTCTATTAAAAGGTAAAAATACGTATAAACTTTCTAATTCATTTAATATTGTAAAGTATCTAGATAGAAAATTCAGAAAATTGTTTCTTTTGTCTTGAAAATTTTTGAAAAAATGGTATTATAGAAACAAGTCATTTTATTGAGAAGAGAAAGGGGAACGATGGAGAAAATCATTTTAGACTCACCAAAGTCAGGTTCGGAACTCGTTTTGGAAACGCTCCGTGACCTAGGAATCGATACGATTTTTGGTTATCCAGGCGGGGCTGTATTGCCTTTATATGATGCTATTTATAATTTTAAAGGCATTCGCCATATTCTAGGTCGGCATGAACAAGGTTGTCTTCATGAAGCAGAAGGTTATGCTAAGTCAACAGGGAAACTTGGTGTCGCAGTTGTCACAAGTGGACCAGGAGCTACGAATGCTATTACAGGTATTGCAGATGCTATGAGTGACAGTGTTCCCCTTTTGGTCTTCACAGGTCAGGTAGCAAGAGCGGGAATCGGTAAGGATGCTTTCCAAGAGGCAGATATTGTCGGAATTACCATGCCGATTACCAAGTACAACTACCAGGTTCGTGAGACGGCTGATATTCCACGTGTAATTACAGAGGCTGTGCACATTGCAACTACGGGTCGTCCAGGTCCAGTTGTTATTGACTTACCAAAAGATGTTTCGGCTCTTGAAACGGACTTCGTCTATTCAACAGAAATAGATTTACCAAGTTATCAACCAACTCTTGAGCCTAATGAGATGCAAATCAAGAAAATCTTGAAACAACTCTCTAAGGCTAAAAAACCTGTTTTACTAGCTGGTGGTGGTATTAGTTATGCTGAAGCCGCTGCGGAGTTAAATGAATTTGCAGAGCGTTATCAAATTCCTGTTGTTACCAGTCTTTTGGGACAGGGTACAATTGCAACTAGCCATCCACTATTTTTGGGAATGGGTGGAATGCATGGTTCCTTTGCAGCTAATATCGCAATGACAGAAGCTGATTTTATGATTTCGATTGGTTGTCGTTTTGATGATCGTTTGACTGGTAATCCTAAGACATTTGCGAAGAGTGCCAAAGTAGCGCATATCGATATCGATCCAGCAGAGATTGGTAAGATTATCGCTGTTGATATCCCAGTTGTTGGAGATGCGAAAAAGGCCTTGCAGCAGTTGCTAGCTGAGCCAATCGTTCGTAACAATACTGAAAAATGGATTGAAAAAGTTACCAAAGATAAGAATCGTGTTCGTTCTTATGATAAGAAGGAGCGTGTCGTCCAACCACAAGCAGTTATTGAACGTATAGGCGAATTGACTAAGGGTGATGCTATTGTCGTAACTGACGTCGGCCAACACCAAATGTGGACAGCTCAATACTATCCATACCAAAACGAGCGTCAACTCGTAACTTCAGGTGGACTAGGAACCATGGGATTTGGAGTTCCTGCAGCCATTGGAGCAAAAATTGCTAATCCAGATAAGGAGGTCGTGCTCTTTGTCGGTGATGGTGGTTTCCAAATGACCAATCAGGAATTGGCAATCTTGAACATCTACAAGATTCCAATCAAGGTCATCATGCTTAATAACCATTCACTTGGGATGGTGCGTCAATGGCAAGAAGCCTTCTACGATGGTCGGACATCAGAGTCAGTCTTTGATAGCCTTCCAGATTTCCAATTGATGGCGCAGGCTTACGGGATTAAGAATTATAAATTTGATAATCCTGAAACCTTGGAGAAGGATTTGGAAGTCATCTTGGAAGATGTACCAATGTTTATCGAGGTAGATATTTCTCGTAAAGAGCATGTTTTACCGATGGTACCAGCTGGTAAGAGTAATCATGAGATGTTGGGGGTGAAGTTTAATGCGTAGAATGTTAACAGCCAAACTTCAAAACCGGTCAGGAGTTCTCAATCGCTTTACCGGTGTCTTGTCTAGACGCCAAGTCAATATTGAGAGTATCTCGGTAGGGGCGACAGAAAATCCTAATGTGTCACGGATCACCATTATCATTGATGTTGCATCTCACGATGAAGTGGAGCAAATCATCAAACAACTCAACCGTCAGGTCGACGTTATTCGTGTCCGTGATATCACAGATAAACCGCACCTCGAGCGCGAAGTTATTTTGGTAAAGGTTGCAGCACCAGCTGAGAAGCGAGCAGAAATTTTAGCTATTATCCAGCCTTTCCGTGCAACTGTTGTTGATGTGGCTCCGAGCTCCATTACTGTTCAGATGACTGGGAATGCAGAAAAGATTGAAGCCTTGATTCGGGTTATTCGACCATACGGTATCAAGAATATCGCACGGACTGGTGCAACTGGCTTTACCCGCGATTAATACTCTTCGTAAATCAAATTCAAACTACGTTAGCGTCGCTTTGCCGTACTCAAGTACAGCCTGTAGCTAGCTTCCTAGTTTGCTCTTTGATTTTCATTGAGTAAAAGAATCCAACCTAAATTTGTTAATCTAGCCTATCCGGCAATAAATATAGAAAAGAGAGAAAAACTATGGCAGTTCAAATGGAATACGAAAAAGATGTAAAAGTAGCAGCACTTGATGGTAAAAAAATCGCTGTTATCGGTTATGGTTCACAAGGTCATGCTCACGCTCAAAACTTGCGTGATTCAGGTCACGATGTGATTATCGGTGTTCGTCCAGGTAAATCTTTTGATAAGGCAAAAGAAGATGGTTTTGATACTTATACAGTAGCAGAAGCAACTAAATTGGCTGATGTTATCATGATTTTGGCACCAGACGAAATCCAACAAGAATTGTACGAAGCAGAAATTGCTCCAAACTTGGAAGGTGGGAATGCAGTTGGATTTGCGCATGGTTTCAATATCCACTTCGAATTCATCAAAGTTCCTGCAGACGTAGATGTCTTCATGTGTGCTCCTAAAGGGCCAGGACACTTGGTACGTCGTACTTACGAAGAAGGCTTTGGTGTTCCAGCACTTTACGCTGTCTACCAAGATGCAACAGGAAATGCTAAAAACATCGCTATGGACTGGTGTAAAGGTGTTGGCGCAGCACGCGTTGGTCTTTTGGAAACAACTTACAAAGAAGAAACCGAAGAAGATTTGTTTGGTGAACAAGCAGTTCTTTGTGGTGGTTTGACTGCCCTTATTGAAGCTGGTTTTGAAGTCTTGACTGAAGCTGGATATGCTCCAGAATTGGCTTACTTTGAAGTGCTTCACGAAATGAAACTCATCGTTGACTTGATCTACGAGGGTGGATTCAAGAAAATGCGTCAATCAATTTCTAACACAGCTGAATACGGTGACTACGTGTCAGGTCCACGTGTGATTACTGAACAAGTGAAAGAAAATATGAAAGCAGTTCTTGCTGATATCCAAAATGGTACATTTGCTAACGACTTTGTCAACGACTACAAAGCTGGACGTCCAAAATTGACTGCTTACCGTGAACAAGCAGCTAACCTCGAAATTGAAAAGGTTGGTGCAGAATTGCGTAAAGCAATGCCATTTGTTGGTAAAAACGACGATGACGCATTCAAAATCTACAACTAATTTTTGAGAATAAAAATAGAAGGCGAGTTGGGGGGTACCTAACCCGCTTTTTATCTTGAAAAAGAATCAAGGAGAAGATTATGCTTAGTGCAAAAGATGTGGTGAAGGCCCACAAGGTTCTGAGTGGTGTAGTAGTCAATACACCACTAGAATATGATCATTACTTATCAGAAAAATACGGAGCTAAAATTTATCTCAAAAAAGAAAATGCTCAACGAGTTCGATCGTTTAAGATTCGAGGAGCTTATTATGCCATCTCACAATTGACTAAGGAAGAACGTGAGCGTGGAGTTGTCTGTGCGTCAGCGGGAAATCACGCTCAAGGTGTTGCCTACACTTGTAATGAGATGAAGATTCCTGCAACAATCTTTATGCCAATTACAACGCCTCAACAGAAAATTGGTCAGGTTCGTTTTTTTGGTGGAGATTTTGTAACTATCAAATTGGTAGGAGATACCTTTGATGCATCTGCCAAGGCTGCTCAAGAGTTTACAGTCGCTGAAAATCGTACCTTTATTGATCCTTTTGATGATCCTTATGTTCAAGCTGGTCAGGGTACGGTAGCCTATGAAATTTTAGAAGAAGCGCGAAAAGAATCCATTGATTTTGATACTGTCTTGGTGCCTGTAGGCGGTGGAGGACTCATTGCAGGAGTTTCTACTTATATAAAGGAAACGAATCCTGCTATTGAAGTTCTTGGTGTAGAAGCTAACGGAGCTCGTTCCATGAAGGCGGCATTTGAGGCTGGAGGTCCCGTTAAACTCAAAGAAATTGATAAGTTTGCAGACGGAATCGCTGTGCAGAAGGTTGGACAGTTGACCTATGAAGCAACCCGTAAAAATGTTGAAACGCTTATCGGAGTGGACGAAGGCTTAATCTCTGAGACCTTGATTGATCTTTATTCTAAACAAGGAATTGTAGCTGAGCCTGCTGGTGCTGCTAGTGTGGCGGCTCTGGAAGTACTGTCAGACTATATAAAAGGAAAGACCATTTGTTGTATTATCTCTGGAGGAAATAACGATATCAACCGTATGCCAGAGATGGAAGAGCGTGCCTTGATTTATGATGGCATCAAGCATTACTTTGTGGTAAACTTCCCACAACGTCCAGGGGCTCTTCGAGAATTTGTAAATGATATCTTGGGGCCAAATGATGATATCACTCGTTTTGAGTATATTAAACGTGCCAGCAAGGGAACAGGACCAGTCTTAATCGGGATTGCTCTTGCTAACAAGCACGATTATGCGGGCTTGATTCACCGAATGGAGAAATTTGATCCGTCTTATATTAACTTGAATGGGAATGAAACTCTATATAATATGCTTGTTTAATATCCTATAAAATTTTTATCATATCATTTGCCTAACCTATATATGAGTGCTATAATGTAAGTGAAGAAAGGGGGAGATTCCCATGGTTTTACAAGTTTTACTTGTTCTAGTGATTCTAATGCTTATTGTAGGAGCTGTGTTAGTGAGCTCTGTTTATGTCGTTCGTCAACAATCTGTTGCAATTATCGAACGATTTGGTAAGTATCAAAAGTTAAGTAATAGTGGTATTCATCTACGGGCACCATTTGGCATTGACAAAATTGCAGCTCGTGTGCAGCTACGCCTTTTACAAAGTGAGATCGTGGTTGAAACCAAAACCCAAGATAACGTTTTTGTGACTATGAATGTCGCAACTCAGTATCGTGTAAATGAGTTAAACGTTACAGACGCTTACTATAAATTGATGAGACCTGAAGCTCAAATCAAATCTTATATTGAAGATGCATTGCGCTCATCTGTTCCTAAGTTAACTTTGGATGAATTGTTTGAGAAAAAAGATGAAATTGCATTAGAAGTTCAAAAGCAAGTAGCGGAAGAAATGTCAACGTATGGGTATATTATCGTTAAGACGCTCATTACCAAAGTTGAGCCGGATGCAGAAGTCAAACAATCAATGAACGAAATTAATGCTGCCCAACGTAAGAGAGTGGCAGCTCAAGAATTGGCTGAAGCAGATAAAATTAAGATCGTTACAGCGGCAGAAGCTGAGGCAGAAAAAGATCGCCTCCATGGTGTGGGGATCGCAGAGCAGCGGAAAGCAATTGTTGATGGACTTGCTGATTCTATTAAAGAGTTAAAAGGAGCCAATGTCGAATTAACTGAAGAACAAATTATGTCAATCCTATTAACCAATCAGTATTTGGATACATTGAATAATTTTGCAGATAAACAAGGAAATAATACAATATTCTTGCCAGCAAATCCTAATGGAGTTGAAGATATTCGAACCCATATATTATCAGCTTTGAAAGCTAAATAATTATAATCTTAACGCAATAACTTTATTAATATATGTGTTTCAATTGACAAATACTATTAAAACATATAGAATGAAGTTGCGTAAAGAAAAAAATAGGAGAATAACATGGCTAAGTCTAACTTTGAAAAAGTAGAAGCAGTTGTTAGCTGGGTTCGTGATAAGAAAATCACAGGGTATCGTATTTCTAAGGAAACGAATGCGCGTGAGATGTCTATCATTGCTTTGGCTCAAGGACGTGCAAAAGTTAAAAACATTTCCTTTGAAACAGCCCTCGGCTTAATTGATTTCTACAATAAAAATCATGAAAAATTTGAAGATTAGTCTTTGGATATAGGCAGGTTCGAAAAGAATCTGCCTTTTAATTTTTTT
Organism: Streptococcus sp. KHUD_017; assembly: GCF_054861245.1. Taxonomy (NCBI): domain Bacteria; kingdom Bacillati; phylum Bacillota; class Bacilli; order Lactobacillales; family Streptococcaceae; genus Streptococcus; species Streptococcus sp. KHUD_017. The sequence continues at coordinate 1,486,891 of NZ_CM142175.1, read as the reverse complement.
GGAATATAAAAAAAGACTGCAATGGCAGTCTTTTTCTTATCGAAGATAGCGTTGTAAAAATTCTCTTGTACGTTCTTCTTTGGGATTAGTAAATAGATCTTCTGGTTTGCCTTCTTCTGCAATGACACCCTTATCCATAAAGATAACACGGTGTGATACATCGCGAGCAAATTCCATTTCGTGGGTTACGACGATCATGGTCAAGCCTTCTTGAGCTAAATCTTGCATGATTTTGAGAACTTCACCGACCATTTCAGGGTCAAGGGCTGATGTAGGCTCATCAAAGAGAATGGCATCAGGATTCATGGAAAGTGCACGAGCAATAGCGACACGTTGCTTTTGCCCACCAGAAAGTTGTTTAGGTTTGGCTTGCCAGTAACGTTCTCCCATGCCAACTTTTTCAAGGTTCTCTTTAGCAACTTTCTCTGCTTCTGAACGATCACGTTTGAGTACAGTTGTTTGGGCAACGATTGTATTTTCAAGCACGTTTAGATTTTCAAAAAGGTTGAAGGACTGGAAGACCATTCCTAGTTTTTCTCGATAGTGAGTGAGGTTATATCCTTTTTCGAGGACATTTTCACCGTGATAAAGGATTTCACCTTCAGTGGGTGTTTCAAGTAAGTTGATCGAACGTAGGAAGGTTGATTTACCACTACCAGAACTACCGATAATAGAAATAACTTCTCCTTTATGGATAGTAAGGGAAATATCTTTTAGGACCTCGTTTTGACCATAGGATTTTTTGAGGTGTTTGATTTCAAGAATGGGTTGATTCATTATTTCAAATCCTCCGTTTGCATTTGGTTAGCACCTGTAGTGTAAGTATCCATATCCATCCGCTTTTCGATATAGCGTAGGATACGTGTTACTGTAAAGGTGAGGACAAAGTAGATAACTGCGATAATAGTAAAGGTTTGGAAGTACTGGTAAGTCTGTGTTGCTACTGTATTTCCTGAGAAGTAAAGTTCTACAACAGAGATAACATTCAATACAGAAGTATCCTTGATGTTGATAACGAACTCATTACCAGTAGCAGGTAGGATATTTCGAACTACCTGAGGTAAAACAATCTTACGCATGGTTTGATTATGAGTCATACCAAGTGCAGTAGCTGCTTCAAATTGTCCCTTGTCAACTGCCAGGATACCACCACGAACGATTTCGGTCATGTAGGCACCGGTATTGATAGAAACGATAAAGATAGCAGCGAGAGTACGGTCTAGGTTGATTCCGAAAGCCTGGGCAGTTCCATAGTAGATAACCATAGATTGTACAATCATAGGAGTTCCACGGAAAATTTCAATATAGATATTGAGAATCCAACCAACTATATTTTGAATGACGTAGATAAATTGATTTTCAGATTGAGGCGCAGTACGGAAAACTCCGATAGCAAGACCGATAACGAGACCAACGATGGTACCGATAATTGAAATTAAAAGTGTGATTCCAGCACCTCGCAAGAGTTGTTGCCAGTTTTCAGTTAGAATTTTAGCAACTTGGCTAAAGAAATTACTGCTGTTTTCTTCAGTAGTTGTAGCTTCTACAGGTTGCTCTTTAATCATACGATCCATTAGGGCAACTTGTTCATCTTTAGAAATGGTTTCAATGCTAGCATTGATTTGGCTGATACGTTCGTCATCCTTGCGAAGACCGATAGCGATAGAGGTATCTTCTTCCCCGGTTTTAAAACCAGGTTCAGGCTGAATCATTTTGAACTTTGCATTTGCTGACTCAGCAGTTAGGGCTTCTGGTCGTTCAGAAACATAGGCGTCAATGACACCAGCTTCAAGAGCTTGACGCATTTGTGCGAAATCACCCATGGCAGTTTCTTTTTTAGCGCTTGGAATTTGAGAAATCAAGTCGTAAAGGTAAACCCCTTGTTGAGAAGTGATTTTTGCATCTTTAAAATCATCTAGTGTTTTGGCGTTTGCATAGGCAGAATCTTTTTTGACTAAAAGTACTGGTTCACTGGTATAGTAACTGCTTGAGAAGGCAATTTCTTGCTTACGTTCAGCGGTTGGACTCATACCTGCAATAATCATATCGATCTTGCCAGAGGTCAGAGCTGGAACAAGTCCCTCCCATTTTGTTTTTACAATGAGTGGTTCTTTACCCAGATCTTTAGCGATTTTTTTTGCAATTTGAACATCGTAACCGTTAGCATATTGGTTTGTTCCATCAATCTTGACAGCGCCGTTACTGTCGTCATCTTGAGTCCAGTTAAATGGTGCGTAAGCTGCCTCCATTCCGATGCGTAAATATTCATCGGCTTGGACCTGGCTAACTAGTCCTAAAGTAAGGGCTAAGCTAGCAAGGATAGATAAGCATAATTTTTTCATGTTTTCTCCTATTTCTAGTCTAAAAATGGCTCCCTCTATTGTATCTAAAAATGGTAAGATTTTCAATACAAGTAAACCTTAACTTCTAAAAAATGATATAATAGTGAAAAAACATGAAAGGGAATGTAAAATGAAAAAGAGATGGGTTCTTGCTCTGGTATTTACCTGTTTGCTATTTGTGCCTCGTCTAGTTTTTGCAGTAGACTTCGATATTCTATCCTATAAGGGTGATTTGAATATTCATGCAGATAATACAGCGGTTTTCAAAGAAACAATCACCTACCACTTTAATGATGATTTTAATGGTCAATTGATTGGACTCGGAAAAGCAGGGAAAATGCCGAAGGGATTTGAAATTGATGATGATCCAACTGTTTTAGTATCCAAAAATGGCCAGATTGTTCAAGACGTCCTCTCATATACTAAGGAAGAAGAGGATGGCTACAAGGTCACCATTTTTAATCCGGGAAACGCAGGAGATACTGTTCGTGTGACTGTTACTTGGCAACTTAAAAATCTTCTTTTCTTATATCAGGATATTGCTGAGCTGAATTGGCAACCACTGACAGATAGTTCAGGGGATATCAAAGATCTGGAATTTCGAGTAACTTCAGATAGTCCGGCAGAGAAACTATTTTTCCATACTGGTGAACTCCTCAATGAGGGAAGTGTCGAAAAAGTCAATGATATCTACTGGGTGAAGATGAAGGATCTTCCTAAAAAACGTCAAGTTGAACTACATGCCTATTGGCCGAGAGAAGCTTTCTCGAGTGCTCCAAGTCAAGGGTTGAATGAAGATGATTTAAGTAACTTCAAAAGAGTTGAGATAGAAATAAAAGCCGATAAAGTGCACGCCAAGGTCATGATAAAATGGATTTTTCCAATCTTCTTTATGGCTCTCTTACTACTAACAATCAACTATTATAGAGAATTTCGTCAGCATACGACTCTTAAAAAGGTATATCCAAAGAATCATCGTCTCTACGAACCCCCAATGGACCTACCTCCAATGGTTTTGGCAGAAGCAATCTATTCAACATCCTTAGAGGAAATTAGCCCTCTAAATAAGCAGAAGTTTGGTAAGTTCAGCTTTGAACAACTAATCCAGGCAACCTTGTTAGATTTAGTCGATCGAGGGCATTTATCCATTTTTCAAGGTGAAGAAGAGCCTTGGATCAAAATTAACAGTGAAAAAGGCTTGTCTAATTTTGAGAAGGAATGTTTACGCATGACTCTTTCAACTAAGAAAGAAATTGCTTTATCTGACCTTTTCCTTGAATATCAAGTTTCTTCAACTTTGTTCCATGGTGCTAAGGAAGCTGATGAGAAACATATTCGAGAATTCGGATTACATCTAAAACGTTCTTTCGAGAGACGACTTCAACGTATGCAAAGTTGTGTTCGAGACAAGGTAAAAATTTTACGACTTCCGAGCTACTATCGCCCTTTGACAGATACAGAAAATAATCTTGTGAAGAAAATGAAAGTCTGTTCAGCTGTAACAGGACTTATCGGCCTTCTCATTTTTTACTATAGTCTAAGAACCTGTGGCTATTTCTCAATTCCTTTACTTTCCCTCGGTTTACTGGGGTTACTTGCTAGTGCCTTAGTTCATTTTGCGACACGAGGGCCATCTCGTGATGGTGTCTTAAATGAAGAAGGAGCAGAAGCATTTTATCTCTGGACAAGTTTTGAAAATATGCTTCGGGATATTGCCCATTTAGATAAGGCTGAACTAGAGAGTATTGTTGTTTGGAATCGACTTTTGGTTTATGCAACTCTATACGGATGTGCCAAGAAAGTGAACAAAATCATGAAACTCCATAACATACAGCTTAGAAATGCAGATATGAATCTTTATGTATATTGTGGATTGGATACCAACTTTCATGCATCAGCTTCTCATATAAACCATTATGCAACAGTCGCAAATACAGCAAGTACCTTTTCTGTATCATCCGGAAGCGGTAGCTCTGGGGGTGGTTTCTCAGGCGGTGGCGGTGGTGGAAGTGTTGGTGCTTTCTAAAGAAAACTAAACACATCCTTTAAAAGTATGATATAATGGAGGATAGAAAAAAGGAGTAATCTATGTATTTTTTTGAAATTTTAAAAGCTATCTTTTTTGGAATTGTTGAAGGAATCACGGAGTGGCTGCCGATTTCAAGTACTGGCCACTTGATTTTAGCACAAGAGTTTATCCAGTTTAAAGATCAAAATGAAACTTTTATGTCTATGTTTAATGTCGTCATTCAACTGGGTGCAATCTTAGCAGTTATGGTTATCTACTTTAACAAGCTTAATCCCTTTAAACCAGGCAAGGATAAAGTTCAAGTTCGTAGAACTTGGCAATTATGGTCCAAAGTATTTGTGGCGACACTTCCTTTATTAGCTGTTTTTAAATTTGATGATTGGTTTGAAACCCATTTCTATAACAAAGTTTCAGTAGCCATCATGTTGATTGTTTATGGGGTTGCTTTCATATATCTTGAAAAACGTAATAAAGCGCAAGCGATTGAGCCAACAGTCACTGATTTAGATAAATTACCTTATAAAACAGCATTGTATATCGGTCTTTTCCAAGTCTTGGCCCTTCTACCAGGGACTAGCCGTTCCGGAGCAACTATCGTAGGTGGTTTGTTAAATGGAACTAGTCGTTCAGTGGTAACAGAATTTACCTTCTATCTAGGAATTCCAGTTATGTTTGGAGCCAGCGCTTTGAAGATTTTTAAATTCATCAAGGCTGGAGAAGTCTTGACTTTTGGCCAATTCTTCTTACTCTTGGTAGCCATGGTAGTAGCTTTTGCAGTCAGCATGGTTTCTATTCGTTTCTTAACCAGCTATGTCAAAAAACACGACTTTACAGTGTTTGGTAAATACCGTATTGTTCTTGGTAGTGTCTTACTACTTTATAGCTTTGTTCGATTATTTGTATAAGAAAGAAACCCTGAAGGAAGATCCTTCAAGGTTTTTAAAATCCTGTCATAGTGACTCCCAATAAGCGAACACCCTTGTCTTTATCGCTAAGTGTTTCGTAAAGTTGGATAATGCTTTGTGCGATTTCTTCAGAGTCTTGTGTTTGTTGGCTCAGTGTTTTTCGTTTTGTCAAAGTAGAAAAGTCAGCATAGCGGATTTTCAAAATGACGATTTTACCACTTTTTTCATGTTTTTGAAGACTAAGGGCCACTTTTTCCGAAAGGAGAGTTAGCTCTTTTTTTATATCTTCATCTAGACTTAGAATCTTACTGTAAGTTTTTTCTTTACCAATAGACTTACGGATACGATTTGATTTAACGGGAGAGTTATCTATACCTCGAGCTTTACGATAAAGGTCAAAACCGAGTCTTCCGAAACGATCAATGAGAGTGATTTCAGAAATCTCTAAAAGGTCAGTACCCGTATATACACCCATTTGATGGAGTTTTTCAACTGTTTTCTTGCCAACACCGTGAAATTTAGCGATATCCATTTGTTGGAGAAAATCTACGGCTTCATCAGGAAGAATGACCGTCAAACCACGAGGTTTTTGATAGTCACTAGCCATTTTAGCTAAAAACTTATTATAAGATACACCGGCAGAAGCGGTCAGATGGAGTTCTTGCCAAATATCCTGCTGAATTAAGCGAGCAATCTTGACAGCAGACTTGATACCGAGCTTATTTTCAGTCACATCTAGATAGGCTTCGTCGATACTCATAGGTTCAATCCTATCCGTATAACGTTTAAAAATAGCTCGAATCTGTTGACCAATAGCAGTATATTTTTCGTAGTTTCCGGAAATGAAAACGGCTTGTGGACAACGTTCATAGGCCTCTTTGGAACTCATAGCTGAGTGGATGCCAAAGGTTCTCGCTTCATAACTACAAGTCGAAACAACTCCGCGACCTCCTGTTTTTCTTGGGTCACTACCGATAACAACGGGTTTCCCTTTTAGTTTGGGATTGTCTCGAATTTCTACCGCAGCAAAAAAGGCATCCATGTCAATATGGATGATTTTACGAGATAAATCATTCATCAGTGGAAATATGAGCATGTAATGACCTTTCTTTGATAGAATTACTAGCTATATTATAACCTTTTTCAGAAAAAATAGAAAATAAGTAAATCTTTTTCAAAACTATAATACAGTTATCGCGAAAACAACAACTGTATTATAAAAGAAAGTGTTAAAAAAAGGTGATTTCACTTGTTGAAATCGTTTACTGTGTGGTATACTGAATACATGAATGTAACAGATGACTGTTACTAGAAAGATAAAAGAGGACATTAACATGGTTGTTAAGACAGTTGTTGAAGCACAGGACATTTTTGACAAAGCCTGGGAAGGCTTTAAAGGTGTTGACTGGAAAGAAAAAGCAAGTGTATCACGCTTTGTACAAGCTAACTACACACCTTATGATGGAGATGAAAGCTTCCTTGCAGGACCAACAGAACGTTCACTTCACATCAAAAAAATCGTAGAAGAAACTAAAGCACACTACGAAGAAACTCGTTTCCCAATGGACACTCGTCCAACTTCTATCGCTGACATCCCTGCAGGATTCATCGACAAAGAAAACGAATTGATTTATGGTATCCAAAACGACGAACTCTTCAAATTGAACTTCATGCCAAAAGGTGGTATCCGTATGGCTGAAACTACTTTGAAAGAAAATGGATACGAACCAGATCCAGCTGTTCACGAAATTTTCACTAAATACGTAACAACTGTTAACGACGGTATCTTCCGCGCTTACACTTCAAACATTCGTCGCGCTCGTCACGCTCACACTGTAACTGGTCTTCCAGATGCATACTCACGTGGACGTATCATTGGTGTTTACGCTCGTCTTGCTCTTTACGGTGCAGACTACTTGATGCAAGAAAAAGTAAACGACTGGAACTCAATTGAAGAAATCGATGAAGAAACAATCCGTCTTCGTGAAGAAATTAACCTTCAATACCAAGCATTGCAACAAGTTGTTCGCTTGGGTGACCTTTACGGAGTTGATGTTCGTAAGCCAGCGATGAACGTTAAAGAAGCTATCCAATGGGTAAACATTGCCTTCATGGCTGTCTGCCGTGTTATCAACGGTGCCGCTACATCTCTTGGACGTGTGCCAATCGTATTGGATATTTTTGCAGAACGTGACCTTGCTCGTGGTACATTTACTGAATCAGAAATCCAAGAATTTGTTGATGATTTCGTTATGAAACTTCGTACAGTTAAATTTGCTCGTACAAAAGCTTACGACCAATTGTACTCAGGTGACCCAACCTTCATCACAACTTCTATGGCTGGTATGGGTAACGATGGTCGTCACCGTGTTACTAAGATGGACTACCGTTTCTTGAATACTCTTGACAATATCGGTAACTCTCCAGAACCAAACTTGACAGTTCTTTGGACTGATAAATTGCCATACAACTTCCGTCGCTACTGTATGCACATGAGCCACAAACACTCTTCAATCCAATACGAAGGTGTTACAACAATGGCTAAAGATGGATACGGTGAAATGAGCTGTATCTCATGTTGTGTGTCTCCACTTGATCCAGAAAACGAAGAACAACGTCACAACATCCAGTACTTCGGTGCTCGCGTTAACGTTCTTAAAGCTCTTCTTACTGGTTTGAACGGTGGTTATGACGATGTTCATAAAGACTACAAAGTATTTGATATCGAACCAATCCGTGACGAAGTTCTTGAATTCGAATCAGTTAAAGCTAACTTCGAAAAATCTCTTGACTGGTTGACTGACACTTATGTAGATGCTTTGAACATCATCCACTACATGACTGACAAGTACAACTACGAAGCTGTTCAAATGGCCTTCTTGCCAACTAAACAACGTGCTAACATGGGATTCGGTATCTGTGGATTCGCCAACACTGTTGACACATTGTCAGCTATCAAGTACGCTACAGTTAAACCAATCCGTGACGAAAATGGCTACATCTACGATTATGAAACAATCGGTGAATACCCACGTTGGGGTGAAGATGACCCACGTTCAAACGAATTGGCAGAATGGTTGATCGAAGCTTACACAACTCGTCTACGTAGCCACAAACTTTACAAAGACGCAGAAGCTACTGTATCACTTTTGACAATCACATCTAACGTTGCTTACTCTAAACAAACTGGTAACTCACCAGTCCACAAAGGTGTATACCTCAACGAAGATGGTTCAGTGAACTTGTCTAAACTTGAATTCTTCTCACCAGGTGCTAACCCATCTAACAAAGCTAAAGGTGGATGGTTGCAAAACTTGAACTCACTTGCTAGCCTTGACTTTGGTTACGCAGCTGATGGTATCTCATTGACAACTCAAGTTTCACCACGTGCTCTTGGTAAGACTCGTGACGAACAAGTTGATAACTTGGTAACAATCCTTGATGGTTACTTCGAAAACGGTGGACAACACGTTAACTTGAACGTTATGGACTTGAACGATGTTTACGAAAAGATCATGTCAGGTGAAGACGTAATCGTTCGTATCTCTGGATACTGTGTAAACACTAAATACCTCACTCCAGAACAAAAAACTGAATTAACACAACGTGTCTTCCACGAAGTTCTTTCAATGGATGATGCATTGAGCTAAGATTCACAAATAGTAAATAAAAACCAGTCATTTTGACTGGTTTTTTGGTATAAAAAAATTTTTTAAAAAAATTAGTCAATTTTGGTCAAATCTCTTGACTAATACTGACCAAAGTGATATACTAAGAGCATAAGGATGAGAAAATCCTTAGAAAACCTTGATTTTAAGGTGATTGTGTAATTTATCTTAAGATTAAAGTATGGGTAAAACCTAGAAAGAGGTGCAACCTATGTTTACCATTAGTATTTTAGAAAATCCAATTACAAAATCTGTATTGGATAAAGAGAAACCTGAAATTATACGTAGAGTAGCAAATTGCTAGTCTAAAATTTTTAAAACAAAGGTCAGAGAAAGTCAAATTAATTTGACTAACTAATTTTGAATTTAACGAGGTATGAAATATGAATAACAACTTTAATAACTTTAACAACATGGATGATTTGTTTAACCAATTGATGGGTGGTATGCGTGGATACAGTTCTGAAAATCGTCGTTATTTGATTAACGGTCGTGAAGTAACACCTGAAGAATTCGCGATTTACCGTCAAACAGGTCAACTTCCTAGCGAAGGAAGTGATCAAGCTCAGTACGTTCAAGGGAAAGGTATGAAACAAGACGGTATTCTTGCTAAACTTGGACGTAATTTAACTGCTGAAGCTCGTGAAGGGAAGCTAGATCCGGTTATTGGACGTAACAAGGAAATTCAAGAAACATCTGAAATCCTTTCTCGTCGTACAAAGAATAACCCAGTTCTTGTCGGTGATGCTGGTGTTGGTAAAACTGCTGTAGTAGAAGGCCTTGCACAAGCTATTGTGAATGGTGATGTTCCAGCAGCAATCAAGAACAAAGAAATTATCTCTATTGATATTTCAGGTCTTGAAGCTGGTACGCAATACCGTGGTAGCTTTGAAGAAAATATTCAAAACTTGGTAAACGAAGTCAAAGAAGCTGGGAATATTATCCTCTTCTTCGATGAAATTCATCAAATTCTTGGTGCTGGTAGCACAGGTGATGGTCAAGGATCTAAAGGACTTGCGGATATCTTGAAGCCTGCTCTTTCACGTGGGGAATTGACAGTGATTGGTGCAACAACTCAAGATGAATACCGTAATACCATCTTGAAAAACGCAGCCCTTGCTCGTCGTTTCAACGAAGTAAAAGTTAATGCTCCATCTGCTGAAGATACTTTCAAGATTCTCCAAGGGATTCGTGATCTTTATCAACAACACCACAACGTCATCTTGCCAGATGAAGTATTGAAAGCAGCTGTTGATTACTCTGTTCAATACATTCCACAACGTAGCTTGCCTGATAAGGCTATCGACCTTGTCGATGTGACAGCTGCTCACTTAGCTGCACAACATCCAGTAACAGATGTACATGCTGTGGAACATGAAATTGAAGAAGAAAAAGCTAAACAAGAAGCTGCGGCTGCTAAAGAAGATTATGAAGCAGCTTTAAATGCAAAAGTTCGTATCGAAGAACTTGAAAAGCAAATTGCTAACCATACAGAAGATCACAAGGTGACAGCGACTGTCAATGACGTAGCTGAGTCTGTAGAACGTATGACAGGTATTCCTGTTTCACAAATGGGTGCAACCGATATCGAACGATTGAAAGATATGGGTCATCGTTTGCAAACGAAAGTTATCGGTCAAGACAAGGCTGTTGAAGCCGTTGCCAAAGCGATCCGTCGGAACCGTGCAGGTTTTGATGAAGGAAATCGCCCAATCGGTAGCTTCCTCTTTGTAGGTCCAACTGGTGTTGGTAAAACTGAGTTGGCTAAACAATTGGCTCTTGATATGTTCGGAACGAAAGATGCTATCATCCGTTTAGATATGTCAGAATATAGCGACCGCACAGCCGTTTCTAAATTGATTGGTACAACAGCTGGTTATGTTGGTTACGATGACAACAGCAATACTTTGACAGAACGTGTTCGCCGTAACCCTTACTCAATCGTCCTTCTCGACGAAATTGAAAAGGCTGACCCTCAAGTGATTACTCTTCTTCTTCAAGTATTGGATGATGGTCGTTTGACAGATGGTCAAGGTAACACTGTAAACTTCAAGAATACTGTGATTATCGCAACTTCAAACGCTGGCTTTGGTTATGAAGCAAACTTGACAGAAGATGCAGACAAACCAGAATTGATGGATCGTTTGAAACCTTACTTCCGTCCAGAATTCCTCAACCGTTTCAACGCTGTGATTGAATTCTCACACTTGAGTAAGGAAGATCTTTCTAAGATTGTAGATTTGATGTTGATTGATGTTAATAAGACACTTGCTAAGAAAGAAATCGACTTGGCAGTGAGCGAAGCTGCCAAAGAATACATGACTGAAGAAGGTTATGATGAAGTCATGGGTGTTCGTCCTCTCCGTCGTGTGGTTGAACAACAAATCCGTGATAAAGTGACAGATTTCCACTTGGATAATCTTGATGCTAAACACCTTGAAGCTGACATGGAAGATGGGGTTTTGGTCATTCGTGAAAAAGCCTAAATTAAAATTTTGAGTATAAAAAAGGAACCAGTTCAAAAGCTGGTTCCTTTTTTTATTATTAGATGACATGACGTTCAAAGGCATCGTCTGAGATTCCTTGTTGGAGAATCAATTTTGCCCATTCCTTAGCAGAAAAGAGGCTGTGATCCTTGTAGTTTCCGCAAGATTCAATAGTTGTTCCTGGGACATCTTCCCAAGTTGTTGTTTCAGCGATTTCCTTTAGTGAATCCTTGATGACAGCAGCAATTTCAGCGCTAGTATGACGTCCCCACATAATCATATGGAAACCTGTACGACAACCAAATGGGGAACAATCAATCATACCGTCAATGCGAGTACGGATGAGCTTAGCCAAGAGGTGCTCAATAGTATGAAGTCCAGCAGTAGGGATAGAGTCCTCATTTGGTTGAACCAAGCGAATATCAAAGTTAGAAATGATATCTCCCTTAGGACCTGTTTCTTCTCCGATTAAACGGACATAAGGTGCTTTGACAATGGTGTGATCAAGTTCAAAACTTTCAACAATAACTTCTTTTGACATGATATTTCCTTTCAACTTTCTCCTTTCATTATATCATAAAGATATATTTGATAAATGTCTATAATAGCATTTTTACTAAAAAGATTTTCACATTAGAAATCTAGGAATAAAATATTTTCAAATTAATTTGAAAAATTCTGAAAATTGTATTGACACTTGGCTGAAAAGGGACTATAATGTATAAAAAGTCAAAAAGGAGTTTATTATGAAATTTTCAAAAGTAATGGCCCTAGCAGGAGTGACTCTGTTAGCGTCAGGTGTTTTGGCAGCTTGTTCAAGCTCAGGATCCAGTGCAAAAGGTGAGAAAACTTTTTCTTACGTTTATGAAACAGACCCAGACAACCTCAACTATTTGACAACTGGTAAAGCTGCAACTGCTAATATCACTAGTAACGTCATTGATGGTTTGATGGAAAATGACCGCTATGGGAACTTTGTGCCATCAATGGCAGAAGACTGGTCTGTATCTCAAGACGGTTTGACTTACACTTACAAAATCCGTAAAGATGCTAAATGGTATACTTCTGAAGGTGAAGAGTACGCAGCTGTGAAAGCTCAAGACTTTGTAACAGGTCTTAAATATGCAGCTGATAACAAGTCAGAAGCTCTTTATCTCGTTCAAGATTCTATTAAGGGTCTGGATGCATATGTGAAAGGTGAAGTTAAAGACTTTTCTGAAGTTGGAATCAAGGCAATTGATGATCAGACAGTTCAATACACTTTGAACAAACCTGAAAGTTTCTGGAACTCTAAAACAACTATGGGTGTTCTTGCACCGGTCAATGAAGAATTCCTTACTTCAAAAGGAAGTGATTTTGCCAAAGCAACTGATCCAAGCAGTATTCTTTACAACGGTCCTTTCTTGTTGAAATCATTGGTAGCTAAATCTTCAGTAGAATTTGAGAAAAATCCAAATTACTGGGATAAGGACAATGTTCACATCGATAAAGTAAAACTATCTTTCTGGGATGGTCAAGACAATAACAAACTTGCAGAAAACTTCAAAGATGGAAGCTTTTCAATGGCTCGTCTCTTCCCAACAAGTGCAAGTTATCCTGAACTCGAAAAAGAGTTTAAAGACAACATCGTTTATACACCACAAGATTCTTCAACGTACTTGATTGGTACCAATATTGATCGTCAATCTTACAAGTACACTTCTAAGACTACAGATGAACAAAAGACATCGACTAAGAAAGCTCTCCTTAACAAAGATTTCCGTCAAGCCCTTGCCTTTGGTTTTGATAGAACAGCTTATGCTTCACAAGTTAATGGAGAAAGTGGAGCAACAAAACTCCTTCGTAACTTGTTCGTACCACCAACATTTGTTCAAGCAGACGGTAAAAACTTTGGTGAATTAGTTAAAGAAAAATTGGTGACCTATGGAGACGAGTGGAAAGATGTTAATCTAGACGACGCTCAAGATGGTCTTTACAATCCTGAAAAAGCGAAAGCAGAATTTGCAAAAGCTAAGACAGCACTCCAAGCAGAAGGCGTTCAATTCCCAATCCACTTGGATATGCCTGTTGACCAAACAAGTACTACAAAAGTACAACGTGTTCAATCGTTAAAACAATCACTTGAAGCAACATTAGGAGCTGATAACGTAGTTGTTGATGTCCAACAACTTCAAAAAGATGAAGTGCTCAATGTTACCTACTTTGCTGAAACGGCTGCTGGAGAAGATTGGGACCTTTCAGATAACGTTGGTTGGTCTCCAGACTACATTGACCCATCTACTTACCTTGACATCATCAAGCCATCAGTAGGTGAAAATACTAAGACTTACCTAGGATTTGATTCAGGAACAAACAATGCTGCTGCCAAACAAGTTGGTTTGGAAGATTACGAAAAGATGGTTGTTGAAGCTGGAAACGAAGACACTGACGTTTCAAAACGTTATGATAAATATGCTGCTGCCCAAGCTTGGTTGACAGATAGTGCATTGATTATTCCAACAACTTCTCAAACTGGGCGTCCAATGTTGTCTAAGATGGTGCCATACACTCTTCCATTTGCTTACTCAGGTAACAAGGGGACAAGTGAAGCTCTCTTGTACAAATACCTTGAACTTCAAGATAAACCAGTAACTGCTGATGACTATCAAAAAGCTCAAGATAAATGGAAGAAAGAAAAAGAAGAATCTAATAAAAAAGCGCAAGAAGATCTTGCAAACCATGTTAAATAAAAGAAGGTGGAGTTAGAGATTAACTCCACTTTTTTTGATAGAAAAAGACCTAGGAAAAATCTTCCTAGGTCTTTTATGATTATTGTTGTCCTTGCGGATTTGAATTTTGTTGAGGGTTTTGATTTGTATTTGGAGTATTTGGATTCTGAGCGGTATTTGGGCTAGTAGTTTCAGCTACTGAAGTTTGATTTTCAGTTGTTGAGCTGGAAGCTGTTGTTGAGGATTGTTGAGTTGTTTGTTGAACCCAGTTGCTACGTGCCCCATTCTTAAAGACATAATCACCGCTTCTATAAAGTCCTTCTGGCATTGTCCAATCACCAGGGTGATCGTCCTCTGCTAGATATTGCATCATAGAACGATAGATGCTAGTGGCAACAGTAAAGCCATCACCAACGATTGGAGTAAGGCGGTTTGAGTAACCGGTCCAGACTGCCATTGAATATTTACGGGTATAACCAACAAACATTTCATCCGGAGCAACAAATTGACTTGTTTTAATGTGGTTTTCAATCTCTTCATCAGTGTAGTTTGATGTACCAGTTTTACCTGCTTGTAGAAGCCATGAAATATAAGCGTCTCGACCTGTACCAGAGTATAATACTGTTTTCATCATTTCTGTCATCATATAGGCGGTTGTTTCTTTCATAGCACGAGTACCTTGATCAGAAAACTCTTTTGAACTACCGTCGCTAAAGACAATTTTATTGATATACATTGGTTTGTGATAGATACCACCGTTAGCAAATGCAGCATAGGCGGCAGCCATTTTTTCACTACTTGCACCGTACTGTTTACCTGATTCAGTCGTATTACTTGAAATTGCGTTTGCATATACCATGGTTGGATAATCAATGCCAAGTCCGTTTAAGAATTTTTTGGCTTTATCGAGTCCAACTCTATCGAGAGTCTCAACTGCTGGTACGTTACGAGATTGTTGGATAGCAGTTTGAAGAGTGATGTTACCATAATAGCCACGATCCCAGTTGTAGACTGGAGTGCTGGTGCCTGGGAAGTTATATGGTACATCCTTCAGCATGTAGGCAGTAGAGTCATAAATGTCATACTCTAATGCGGGGGCATAGTCTGTGATTGGTTTCATGGTAGAACCCCAGTCACGGTTAGTTTCAACAGCTTGGTTAATACCGAAAGATACGTTACTAGCTTGGTGGCGAGAGCCGAGTTGAGCAATAACCTTACCATTTGATACATCAATAATAGTAGAAGCTGCTTGGATTTCATCATCTGGATAGTTTACATATTCATCCGTGTTGTATACATCCCAAAGTCGTTTTTGAACGTCTTGGTCTACGTTAGTGTAGACATCCATTCCAGTAGTTAAAAGGTTGTAGCCTGTCTCTGTTTCAACTTGTTCAATGACTTCTTTGAGATAATTGTCTAAATATGGAGGGTAGCTGTTGCTTCCTTTGAGACTTTGTAAACCATCAGTGATTGGTGTGTTGATAGCTGTTTCATATTGCTCAGCTGTTAAATAGCCTTGCTTTTGCATCTCTGATAGGACTAGATTACGACGTTCTGTTGCTTCTTCTGGATGAGAATAAGGATCGTATTGGTTAGGTGCCTGTGGCATTCCGGCTAGAAGAGCAAGTTGTGGAATTGATAGGTCTTTTAAATCTTTACCATAGTAACTTTGAGCTGCAGTTCGCATACCATAGTTACCATTTGACATGTAGACCTTATTGATGTAATATGTCAAAATTTCCTGTTTGGTCGCAGTTCTTTCTAACTGAATAGCTAGCCAAGCTTCTTGGGCCTTACGAGATATAGTTTGGTCTGACGAAGAAGTTGAAAAATAAGTTAGCTTAATCAACTGTTGCGTCAAGGTTGAACCACCTTGAAGACCACCTCTACTAGTTAAGTTGCGTAAGAAAGCACCCAAGATACGGATACTATCAATCCCTCTATGGTTAAAAAAGCGGTGATCCTCGATAGAGACAATTGCATTGACCAATTCAATAGGAATATCACTGCTTTGAGCATTGACACGACGCTCGGCTCCTAAGTCAGCAATCAATTCGTTTTTACTGTCGTAAATTTTACTTGAAGTTGTTGCGACTAGTTTGCTTTCCGAAAGTTCTGGTGCTTTAGATACATAATAAAAGAAGACACTCCCACCAATCAATATTGCAGCAATAAAGGCTGCTAAAAATCCAATTCCTAGATATTTAGCGATACGCCAGATAAGTTGTTTGTTCATATTGTTTTACCACCTAGTAAATGTTGTTTGACGATATCGAGGTAGGGTATTTGAGGAAAAGCTTGTTGTTCAACTACAAAACCGTGCTCTCGAATATAATCAAGCGGCATTGATTTTTTCCCCATATCCTGATGATAAAAACGGATGAGGTCAATCGCCGGTAATAAATATGTCTCCTGATAAGAAGAAAAATGGATTAGGACGAAGCAAATCCCCTTTTGTTCGAGAACCTGTTCCATATGCTGAATCTGATGAGAATGGAAGTTCTTCATCGGGAAAGCATTTTTTTGTCTGGTTTCCTTTGCTTCAAAATCTATGTAGAATCCATCATAAACACCCGAGTAGTCAGTGGTTGAAGCTTGTCTAAAATAAGCTTCAACAATTTTAGCGCGACTTCGTTGAGGGTAGTCGACCCGAACAATCTGAACTGGGGTTGGCTTTTTGTGAATAACTGCTACTCCATGTGATAGATAGTAGTCATTGGTAGCATTAATCATCTTTTCAAAGCTCATACCTCGATTTGCGAAATTTTTAGTTTGAGGTAGAGAAGTTTTACTTTGTTTAGATGAAAGTTTATGTGGATAGTTGACCATAGTCCTCCTTATTGGTACAATAACATCACTCTATTATACCACAAAGGTCAACAGAAAGGGTGAAAAAATGCATACAGTCTTGGTTTTAGGCTATTCTAGCTTTGATTTAGGATTGTTTAATGACAAAGATATTCGTTTAAAAATTATTAAAAAAGCCATTCGTAGAGATTTGGAAAAAATGGCTGACGAAGGGTTGAAATGGTTGGTGTTTACGGGAACCCTGGGATTTGAACACTGGGTTTTGGAGGTGGCCAGAGATATGAAAGATGACTTTGGTTTCCAACTTGCGACTATCTTTGATTTTGAGACTCATGGGGAAAACTGGAATGAGGGGAATCGGGTCAAACTTAGTGGATTTAAACAAGTTGATTTTGTTAAATACGCCTATCCGAACTATGAACACAAAGGCCAATTGAGAGATTATCAGACTTTTTTACTCGAAAATACAGATGGAGCCTATCTTTTTTACGATGAAGAAAACGAAACAAAACTGAGATTTTTTTACGAACTGATGAAAAAGAAAGACAACTATATGACAAAAAGATTAACATTTGAGGATTTAAACGAAATAGCAGAAAATTTTTCCGAAAATTGAGGCTTTGACCTTGCTTTTTGTTTGCCTTTTTTTATATAATAATACTAGTAACTGAGAATGGAGAGAGACATGGCAAGTATTATTTTTACAGCAAAGGATATTTTTGAGCAGGATTTCGGAAGAGAAGTACGTGGATACAGTAAAGCAGAGGTAGATGAATTCTTAGATGATGTTATCAAGGATTATGAAACCTATGCAGCGTTGGTTAAATCACTACGCTTGGAAGTCGCAGAATTGAAAGAAGAATTGGCGAACAAACCTCAGGCGGCACCTGTATCTGTAACGTCTGAACCTGCTGAGCTTGGAAGTACGACTTCTATGACTAACTTTGATATCTTGAAACGCTTGAATCGTCTTGAAAAAGAAGTATTTGGTAAACAAATCGTAGAAAACTCAGATTTCTAAGAATCATTCAGTAGTGCAATTTTTGGATAATCGCGTGGAAAGTTTATCTTTTCATGAGGAAAGTCCATGCTAGCACAGGCTGTGATGCCTGTAGTGTTTGTGCTAGGCGAAACCATAAGCCTAGGGACGAGAGATCGTTACGGCGAGTGAAGAGACTAAGTTTTCGGATATGTTTTAGTAGCTCTGAAAGTGCCACAGTGACGTAGTCTTTCTGGAAACAGAGAGAGTGGAACGCGGTAAACCCCTCAAGCTAGCAACCCAAATTTTGGTCGGGGCATGGAGTGCGCGGAAACGAACGTAGTACTCTGACTGCTAGCAGCTTCTAGCTGTTAGTGGTAGACAGATGATTATCGAAAGAAGTGGTCCTAGTCACTTCTGGAACAAAACATGGCTTATAGAAAATTGCATATAGGTTGGGGCTGAGAAATTTTCTCAACCTCATTTTTTAAAGGTGAACAAGAGAAAGGTCTTTAAAGACTGACATGAAACAAACATTTAATATAATAGCGACTGCTGCAGCGGGTTTAGAGGCTGTTGTAGGTCGTGAAGTACGTGCACTTGGCTATGATTGTCAAGTTGAGAATGGTCGCGTTCGCTTTGAAGGGGATGTAAAGGCAATTATTGAAACTAATTTGTGGCTAAGAGCTGCAGATAGGATTAAGATTGTTGTTGGGACTTTTCCCGCTAAAACATTTGAAGAACTTTTTCAAGGAGTTTTTGCCTTAGATTGGGAAAACTATCTTCCACTCGGAGCGCGTTTCCCAATCTCTAAGGCTAAGTGTGTCAAATCAAAACTTCATAATGAACCCAGTGTTCAAGCTATTTCTAAAAAGGCAGTTGTCAAGAAATTGCAGAAACATTATGCTCGACCAGAAGGTGTTCCGCTGATGGAAAATGGTCCAGAGTTTAAAATAGAAGTTTCAATTCTTAAAGATGTTGCGACTATCATGATTGACACAAGTGGCTCTAGTCTTTTCAAACGAGGTTATCGTACTGAAAAAGGTGGTGCTCCTATTAAAGAGAACATGGCAGCAGCAATTCTGCAATTATCAAACTGGTATCCAGATAAACCTTTGATTGATCCAACCTGTGGTTCAGGAACCTTCTGTATTGAGGCGGCTATGATTGCTCGTAATATGGCGCCAGGCTTACGCCGTTCCTTTGCTTTCGAAGAATGGAATTGGGTTAGTGATCGTTTGATTCAGGAGATTCGTACGGAAGCTAGCAAGAAGATTAATCGTGAGATTGAGCTAGATATCATGGGCTGCGATATTGATGGTCGTATGGTAGAAATTGCGAAGGCAAATGCTCATGCTGCGGGAGTTTCTAAGGATATCCACTTTAAGCAGATGCGCGTGCAGGATTTGCGAACGGACAAGATCAATGGAGTTATTATTTCGAATCCACCGTATGGAGAACGCTTGTCAGATGATGCAGGAGTAACCAAGCTCTATACTGAGATGGGAAAAGTATTTGCCCCCCTTAAAACATGGAGTAAATTTATCCTGACTAGTGATGAAGCTTTTGAAAGTAAATATGGTAGTCAGGCAGATAAAAAACGGAAACTCTATAACGGTACCTTGAAAGTTGATTTATATCAATATTTTGGTCAACGAGTGAAAAGACAAGATGTCAAATTAGAAAGGAATGCAAATGAGTAAGAAAAGACGTAACCACCATCATAAGGGTGAGCAAGAACCTAAATTTGAATTTGAAGAAGCGAAAGATTTAACGGTTGGTCAGGCCATTCGTAAGAACGAAGAAGTTGAGGCAGGTGTAACTCCGGAAGATACGGTCTTGGACAAATATATTAAACAACATCGTGAAGAAATCGAAGCTGATAAGTTTGAAAATTTACAAACAAAAAAAGACCAGCCTGCTCAAAGCTTGGATGATATGATTCAAGAAGTGAGAGAAACGACTGAACAAGAAAATACATCAAGTTCAGAAGGGGAAACAATTGCAGACGCAGTAGCTGCAGAGACCACGGAGATTGTAGCTCAAGAAGTTGATGCTGAAGAAACAAAAGTTCTCGAGCAACCTTTTAAAGACGAATTGGATGCTGTTGAAATGGCTGAAGTTGCTAATTCGCAAGCTGCAGTAGTTGATGAAGAAACTGACGAACAACTGCAACTCTTGTCTCGTTCTGTTCAGCCTATTGAGAAGCCAAAAAGTAAGAAAAAATTGGCAATCCTGTCAGTCATTATTTTATTCTTCCTCTTAATTTTGGGAGGTTCATATTACGTTTATCGCCAAATTTCTCGTTCTTCTCAAGAAATTCAAACGAAAGCGGCAGATTCAGGTCTGGTAAGTAATCAGTCAGTTTTGGAACAATTTAATACTCTCTATGATACATTCTATACCGATGAAAACAAAACGGCTCTTAAAAATAGCCAGTTTAGTCAACTTAATCAATTGAAGGAACTTCTGGATAAACTTGAGGGAGCGAGAGAATATACTCTTGCCAAATCAAAATATGATAGCTTGGAAACTCAGATAAAAGCAATTCAAGAAGTTAATTCTCAATTTGAAACTCCAGCTATTACAGATGGTGTCTTGGATACAAACGCAAAAATCAAAGCAGACGCGAAATTTACAGATATCAAAACTGGAAATACAGAAATTGATAAATTGCTAGATAAAGCAATCAGTCTTGGTAAGAGTCAACTAGCAAGTACGACGACAGATTCGACAACAGCAGCTAGCCAGGAAGTGTCAAGTCCAACTACAGAAAGCAGTCCCTCTACTTCAATAAGCGATTCTTCTGCATCTACTAATGGTGGCTTATCGAGTGAAGGCGTTAATTTGCAAAGAGGTGTGAGCCGAGTACCGTACAATCAATCAGCTGTTAATGACAGCAGTAACCCTGCTTGGACATTTGCAGATGGTGTCCTTGAAAGAATTCTTGAGACATCCCGTGCACGTGGATATATCACTGGAAACCAATATATCTTGGAACCTGTAAATATCGTTAATGGCAATGGTTATTATAATCTTTACAAACCAGATGGAACTTATCTCTTCACCCTTAACTGTAAGACAGGTTACTTTGTTGGGAATGGTTCTGGCCATGCGGATGATTTAGACTACTAGTCAAATTGTTATAAAATTCTTTCTTTTCACAGATAAACGTGATAAAATAAAACATATTAAATAAGAGGAGTGTCACATGACAAAAGCAAACTTTGGTGTTGTTGGTATGGCCGTAATGGGTCGTAACCTTGCCCTTAATATTGAATCTCGTGGATACACAGTTGCTATCTATAACCGTAGTAAAGAGAAAACTGAAGATGTGATTGCTTGCCACCCTGATAAAAACTTTGTGCCAAGCTATGATATTGAAAGCTTCGTAAACTCAATTGAAAAACCACGTCGTATCATGCTCATGGTTCAAGCAGGACCTGGTACAGACGCAACGATTCAAGCCCTTCTTCCACATTTGGATAAAGGCGACATCTTGATCGACGGAGGAAACACTTTCTACAAAGATACCATTCGTCGTAATGAAGAATTGGCGAACTCAGGTATCAACTTTATCGGTACAGGTGTTTCTGGTGGTGAAAAAGGTGCCCTTGAAGGTCCTTCTATCATGCCTGGTGGACAAAAAGAAGCTTATGACTTGGTAGCAGATGTTCTTGAAGAGATCTCTGCAAAAGCACCAGAAGATGGAAAACCATGTGTGACTTACATCGGTCCTGATGGAGCAGGTCACTACGTGAAAATGGTCCACAATGGTATCGAGTACGGTGATATGCAATTGATCGCAGAAAGCTACGATCTTATGCAACATTTGCTTGGTCTTTCAGCAGAAGACATGGCTGAAATCTTTACTGAGTGGAACAAGGGTGAATTGGACAGCTACTTGATTGAAATCACAGCTGATATCTTGAGCCGTAAAGATGATGAAGGTCAAGATGGACCAATCGTAGACTACATCTTGGATGCTGCAGGAAACAAAGGAACTGGTAAATGGACTAGCCAATCAGCTCTTGACCTTGGTGTTCCATTGTCACTCATTACTGAGTCAGTATTTGCACGTTACATCTCAACTTACAAAGAAGAACGTGTACACGCTAGCAAGGTGCTTCCAAAACCAGCTGCTTTCAAATTTGAAGGCGACAAGGCTGAATTGATTGAGAAAATCCGTCAAGCTCTTTACTTCTCAAAAATCATCTCATACGCACAAGGTTTTGCGCAATTGCGTGTAGCTTCTAAAGAAAATAACTGGAACTTGCCATTTGCAGATATTGCATCTATCTGGCGAGATGGCTGTATCATCCGTTCGCGTTTCTTGCAAAAGATTACAGATGCTTACAACCGTGATGCAGATCTTGCTAACCTTCTTTTGGATGAGTACTTCTTGGATGTAACAGCTAAGTACCAACAATCTGTTCGTGATATCGTAGCTCTTGCTGTTCAAGCAGGTGTACCAGTACCAACCTTCTCAGCAGCCATCACTTACTTTGATAGCTACCGTTCAGCTGACCTTCCAGCAAACTTGATCCAAGCACAACGTGATTACTTTGGTGCCCACACATACCAACGTAAAGACAAAGAAGGAACATTCCACTACTCTTGGTATGACGAAAAATAAGTAGGTCAGCCATGGGGAAACGGATTTTATTACTTGAGAAAGAAAGAAATCTAGCTCATTTTTTAAGTCTGGAACTCCAAAAAGAGCAATACCGAGTTGATCTGGTAGAAGAGGGTCAAAAAGCCCTCTCCATGGCTCTTCAGACTGACTATGACTTGATTTTACTAAATGCTCATCTAGGGGATATGACAGCCCAGGGTTTTGCAGAACAGTTGAGTCGGACTAAGCCAGCTTCGGTTATTATAGTCTTGGACCATCGAGAAGAATTGCAAGACCAACTTGAAACAATCCAGCGTTTCGCTGTTTCATATATCTACAAGCCAGTCATTATTGATGATTTGGTGGCTCGTATTGCAGCAATTTTCCGAGGTCGGGATTTTATCGACCAACACTGTAGTCAAATGAAGGTTCCGACATCCTATCGCAATCTGCGTATGGACGTAGAACATCATACTGTCTATCGTGGTGAGGAAATGATCGCCCTCACACGTCGTGAATATGACCTTTTGGCTACCCTTATGGGAAGCAAGAAGGTTTTAACTCGAGAGCAGTTGCTGGAAAGTGTTTGGAAGTATGAAAGTGCGACCGAAACCAATATCGTGGATGTTTATATCCGTTATCTACGTAGCAAACTTGACGTAAAAGGTCAAAAAAGTTACATTAAAACCGTGCGCGGTGTGGGTTACACCATGCAAGAATAGAAAAGCAGTTACCTTGTGTAACTGCTTTTTTAATATCTAATCAAGGTCAATCCTTTTTTTAAAGTCAAATTATAAATATATTTCTTGCTTGGTGAAACTGAAAGGAAACAATCGCTTTTTTTGTGAAAATATAATAAAATAGAATGGAATAAAGTTCTAAAATTTTATCTAGAAACAGACGCTTTTCGTCTGATAGTAGGATTAAATGACAAAAGAAGTTGGTGTCGGTCAGGCACATAGTAAAATTATTTTAATAGGGGAGCATGCAGTCGTTTACGGCTATCCAGCCATCTCTTTGCCTCTTTTAGAGGTAGAGGTGACTTGTCGGGTTGTACCGGCAGCAACACCATGGCGTCTTTTTGAAGAGGACACCTTGTCCATGGCAGTTTATGCTTCCCTCGAGTATCTGAATATCAAAGATGCTTGCATCCGTTGTCAAATTGACTCGGCTATCCCAGAAAAACGGGGAATGGGTTCTTCGGCAGCTATTAGCATTGCAGCCATTCGAGCGGTTTTTGGTTATTACCAAGCAGAACTTCCACATGATGTGCTAGAAATCCTAGTCAATCGGGCAGAGATGATTGCTCATATGAATCCTAGCGGATTGGATGCTAAGACCTGTCTTAGTGACCAGCCTATTCGTTTTATCAAGAATGTTGGTTTTGAAGAACTAGCCATGGACTTGTCGGCTTATCTGGTCATTGCAGATACAGGAGTCTATGGACACACTCGTGAAGCTATTCAAGTTGTAGAGAGCAAGGGTAAGGAAGCTTTACCTTTCTTGTATGCACTTGGAGAGTTGACCCAGCAAGCAGAAGAAGCAATAAAGACAAAAGATGCCGTGAAGCTGGGAGAGATTTTAACAAAAGCACATGAGAATCTAAAAGAAATAGGAGTTAGTAGCCTTGAGGCTGATGCCTTGGTTGAAACTGCTCTTCAACATGGTGCTTTAGGTGCTAAGATGAGTGGTGGTGGTTTAGGTGGCTGTATCATAGCCTTAGTAGCCGACTATCACCAAGCTCAAGATTTAGCTGAAAGATTAGAAGAGAAAGGAGCTGTTCAGACATGGATCGAAAGCCTGTAACAGTACGTTCCTATGCCAATATTGCTATTATTAAATATTGGGGAAAGAAAGCAGAAAAAGAGATGGTTCCTGCGACTAGCAGTATCTCTCTGACTTTAGAAAATATGTATACGGAGACGACACTTTCTCCTTTACCAACAGATGCAAAGGCGGATGCCTTTTACATCAATGGTCAGTTGCAAAACGAAGCTGAGCATGACAAGATGAGTAAAATCATTGACCGCTACCGTCCTGAAGGAGCAGGTTTTGTTCGTATCGATACTAAGAACAATATGCCAACAGCAGCAGGCCTTTCTTCAAGTTCCAGTGGTTTATCTGCCTTGGTCAAAGCTTGTAACGCATTTTTCCAACTTGGGCTGAATCGCAGAGAATTGGCCTTGGAAGCTAAGTTTGCATCGGGTTCTTCATCTCGTAGTTTTTATGGCCCCTTGGCAGCCTGGGACAAGGATAGTGGAGAGATTTATCCTGTTGAAACTGACTTGAAACTAGCTATGATTATGTTGGTCTTGGAAGACCAGAAAAAACCAATTTCCAGTCGAGATGGGATGAAACTTTGTGTCGAAACTTCTACGACTTTTGATGAGTGGATTCGTCAATCTGAACAAGATTACAAGGATATGTTAGTCTACCTCAAGGAGAATGACTTTAAGAAAGTTGGAGAATTGACAGAGAAGAACGCCTTGGCTATGCATGCTACGACAAAAACAGCCACTCCCTCCTTCTCTTATCTGACAGATGCTAGTTATGAGGCTATGGATTTTGTTCGTCAGCTTAGAGAACAAGGAGAATCTTGCTACTTTACCATGGATGCGGGCCCTAATGTCAAGGTTCTTTGCTTGGAAGAGGACTTGGAACATTTATCAGAACTTTTAGGTCAACGCTATCGCTTGATCGTATCAAAGACAAAGGACTTGAGCCAAGATGACGCTTGTTAAAACTTGTGGAAAGCTCTATTGGGCTGGTGAATATGCTATTTTAGAGCCGGGGCAGTTGGCCTTGATCAAGGCTATTCCCATCTATATGACGGCTGAGATTAAAGCGTCTAATAATTATCGACTCTACTCAGATATGTATTCCTATAGTGTAGACTTGCGACCGGATTCTTCATATGCCTTGATTCAAGAAACAGTAGCTTTGGTGGAGGAGTATCTAACTACCCAAGGAGTTGAACTGCAGCCTTTTTCTTTAGAGATTCGTGGGAAAATGGAGCGCGAGGGCAAGAAGTTTGGTCTGGGTTCTAGTGGTAGTGTAGTTGTCTTGGTCATCAAGGCCATGCTTGCCTTCTATGAAAGATTAGCTGATAGAGAACTCTTGTTTAAATTGGCGAGTGCTGTACTTCTTAAACGTGGGGACAATGGCTCCATGGGGGACATTGCCTGTATCGTATCAGAAGACCTCGTCCTCTATCAGTCATTTGACCGTGAGAAAGTGGCAGATTGGCTAGAAAAAGAAGACTTGCAAGCTGTATTAGCACGTGACTGGGGATTTTCTATTAGGAGTGTTGAACCGGTCTTGACATTTGACTTTCTGGTTGGTTGGACCAAGGAAGTGGCTGTATCAAGTTATATGGTCAAGCAAATCAAGGATAATATGAACTCTAGCTTTTTACAGGCTTCAAAAGAAACAGTAGCTAACTTGGTAAAGGCTTTGGAGGTAGGTCAAGAAGAAACCATTATTGACTTGCTGGAACAAGCCAGCCAACTTTTAGAAAGCTTGAGTTCAGATATTTACACACCTTCGCTCAGGCAATTAAAAAATGCCAGCCAAGACTTGAAAGCTGTTGCTAAGAGCAGTGGTGCTGGTGGTGGAGACTGTGGTATATCCCTCAGTTTTGACCAAGATTCGACCACACTACTGAAAAAACGATGGGCTGATCTAGGAATTGAGCTCTTATATCAAGAAAGGATAGGACATGACGACAAATCGGAAGGATGAACACATCCGCTATGCCCTTGAACAAAGCAGTACTTATAATAGTTTTGATGAAGTTGAACTGATTCATTCTTCGCTACCCTTATATGACTTAGATGAAATTGATCTTTCGACAGAATTTGCAGGGCGAAAATGGGACTTTCCTTTTTATATCAATGCCATGACGGGTGGAAGCGATAAGGGGAGAGAAATCAATCAAAAGCTGGCTCAGGTGGCTGAATCCTGTGGGATTTTATTTGTAACAGGTTCTTACAGTGCTGCTCTTAAGGATCCTTCAGATGACTCTTTTTCAGTCAAAACTAGTTACCCTGACCTCCTTCTTGGAACCAATATTGGCTTAGACAAACCTGTAGAACTAGGATTACAAACAGTGAAAGAGATGAATCCTCTCCTCTTACAAGTTCATGTTAATGTCATGCAAGAATTGCTCATGCCAGAAGGTGAACGTCAATTTAGATTATGGCAGCATAATCTGAAAGATTATGCTGATCAGATTTCTGTACCTCTTGTTTTAAAAGAAGTCGGCTTTGGCATGGATGTGAAGACCATTGCTAAGGCATACGAGATGGGGATACGTACGGTTGATTTATCTGGCCGTGGCGGAACTAGCTTTGCCTATATCGAAAATCGTCGTAGCGGTCAACGTGACTACCTCAATGATTGGGGGCAATCAACCATGCAAGCTCTTCTGAATGCCCAAGACTGGAAAGACAAGATGGAACTTTTGGTGAGTGGAGGAGTTCGCAATCCACTAGATATCATCAAATGCTTGGTGTTTGGAGCCAAGGCAGTTGGTCTATCACGCACTATGTTAGAGCTGGTTGAAAATTACTCTGTTGACGTCGTTATTTCCATTGTTGAAAGCTGGAAGGAAGACCTACGCTTGATTATGTGTGCCCTTAATTGTAAAAGAATTGAAGATTTGCAAGAGGTCGACTATCTCCTTTATGGAAAATTAAAAGAAGCAAAAGAACAAATGTAAAGAAAGAGGTCAGGATTTTAGTCCCGACCTCTTTATCATTCCTCAGACGGATGTGACTTTTGGGATTTGTGATACAATTAAATAGAGAGGTCGGTTACATGCGAAAATTTCAAATTTTTCTATTTATTGAAGCTTGTTTATTAACAGGAGCTCTGATTATGATGGTATCAGAGCATTTTTCCCGTTTTCTACTGATATTGCTCTTGTTTTTACTGCTGATTCGCTATTATACTGGAAAACAAGGAAATAACTTTATTTTAGTGGCGGTGAGCATCTTATTTTTCTTTATCATCATGCTCAATCCCTTTGTCATTTTAGCCATCTTTGTTGCCTTGATATACAGCCTGTTCCTGCTTTACCCTATGATGAACCAGGAAAGAGAAGATACCAATCTGGTTTTTGAGGAAGTAGTGACGGTAAAGAGGGAGAAAAATCGCTGGTTTGGAAATCTTCATCACTTCTCTAGCTATCAGACCTGTCGTTTTGATGATATCAATCTCTTTCGCCTTATGGGGAAGGATACCATTCATCTAGAGCACGTGATTTTGAGCAATCATGATAATGTCATCATCTTGAGAAAACTGGTGGGTACGACTAGAATTATCGTACCAGTGGATGTTGAAGTCAGTCTAAGCGTCAATTCTCTGTACGGAGATTTAACCTTTTTTGACCAGCCTAAACGTGCTTTGCGTAATGAGCAATTTCATCAAGAAACCAGAGATTATCTCAAGAGTCCAAAGAGTGTTAAGATTCTTTTGACAACTATGGTTGGAGATGTTGAGGTGGTGAGAGGATGAAAAAGCAACCCTATATTTTAATTGGTCTCACCTCATTTCTCTTTGTTGCTTTTCTATTTCGAAGCATTTTTAAGGTCTTAGATTTGGAATGGACTTCTCTCTTCCAAGATTTAGAAAAGACAGAAAAAGTCCTATTTCTAGCTTTGATGTTTAGTCTTGCCCTTGCTTTTTTATTGGTCCTATTTTGGACAATGGTTGATGAAATTTCAAGAAGAAGAATCCAAGCAAATCTTAAACGTCTGCTAACTGGTAAAGATATTAAAAGCCTTGGAGATGCTGATTTAGACGCAAGTTTTAGAAACCTGTCAGGCAAGCTTGGTTTACTGACAGAAGCCATTCAAAAAGCGGACAATCAGGTTTTAGTCAAAGAAGAAGAGATAGTTGAAAAGGAGCGCAAGCGAATCGCGCGTGACTTGCATGATACGGTTAGCCAAGAAATTTTTGCTGCCCATATGATTTTATCAGGACTCAGTCAACAAGCTTCCAGATTAGACAAAGAGAAGATGCAAACACAACTCCAAAGCGTGACTGCCATTTTAGAGACAGCCCAACGAGACTTGCGTATTCTACTTTTGCATTTGCGTCCTATTGAACTCGAACAAAAGAGTTTGGTGGAGGGGATTCAGGTACTCCTCAAAGAGTTAGAAGAAAAAAGTGATCTGAAGGTAAGCTTTAAATATCAGGTAACAGTTTTACCTAAAAAAATTGAAGAGCATATTTTTCGTATTGTACAAGAATTGATTAGTAATACCCTTCGCCATGCGCAAGCTTCTTGTTTAGATGTTTACCTTTATCAAACGGAAACAGGCTTGCAGTTAAAGGTAGTAGACAACGGCCGTGGTTTTCAGTTAGATAATGTTGATGAACTAAGTTATGGACTGCGCAATATCAAAGAACGAGTGGAAGATATGGCAGGGAGCATACAACTATTAACAGCACCCAAGCAGGGTTTGGCAGTGGATATTCGGATCCCCTTGCTTGATTGACTAACAAAAGGAAATAAAATGAAATTATTATTAGTAGATGACCACCAAATGGTGCGTCTTGGATTAAAAAGTTATTTTGAACTACAAGATGATGTAGAGGTTGTTGGAGAAGCAACTAATGGAGCTGAAGGGATTTCCATGGCCTTGGAGCTTCGTCCAGATGTGATCGTCATGGATATTGTTATGCCTGAAGTCAACGGAATTGACGCAACTCTAGCTATTCTCAAAGAATGGCCGGAGGCTAAAATCTTGATTGTGACTTCTTATCTAGACAATGAAAAAATCATGCCAGTCTTGAATGCTGGGGCTAAAGGCTATATGCTCAAGACATCAAGTGCCGATGAATTGTTCCATGCTGTTCAAAAGGTGGCAGCTGGAGAGCTAGCTATCGAACAAGAGGTGAGTAAGAAAGTAGAATATCACCGCAATCATATGGAACTTCACGAAGAATTAACTGCGCGAGAACGCGATGTCCTTCAACTGATTGCCAAGGGCTATGAAAATCAGCGCATTGCAGATGAGCTCTTTATCTCCCTTAAGACAGTCAAGACCCATGTCTCCAATATCCTAGCAAAACTTGAAGTTAGTGATCGTACCCAGGCAGTAGTTTATGCTTTTCAACATCATCTGGTGGGTTCTGATGAATTTTAGGGGACATAGGATATAACTGAAGCATGGACGAAAAGCGCATCCATTACTTGAAAAAGTTCGCTACTATGTGGTATAATGGACTGTATTAAAAATTTTAAGGAGAAATGACAGAATGTCTGTATCATTTGAAAACAAAGAAACAAACCGTGGTGTCTTGACTTTCACTATCTCTCAAGACCAAATCAAACCAGAATTGGACCGTGTATTTAACTCAGTAAAGAAAACTCTTAACGTTCCAGGTTTCCGTAAAGGTCACCTTCCACGTCCTATCTTCGACCAAAAATTTGGTGAAGAAGCACTTTACCAAGATGCAATGAACGCTCTTTTACCAGACGCTTATGAAGCAGCAGTTAAAGAAGCTGGTCTTGAAGTAGTTGCTCAACCAAAAATTGACGTAACTTCTATGGAAAAAGGTCAAGATTGGGTTATCACTGCTGAAGTTGTTACAAAACCTGAAGTAAAATTGGGTGAATATAAAAACCTTGAAGTATCAGTTGATGTAGATAAAGAAGTAACTGACGCTGATGTTGAAGAGCGTATCGAACGTGAACGCAACAACTTGGCTGAATTGGTGATCAAAGAAGGTGCTGCTGAAAACGGAGACACTGTTGTTATCGACTTTGTTGGTTCTATCGACGGTGTTGAATTTGACGGCGGAAAAGGTGAAAACTTCTCACTCGGACTTGGTTCAGGTCAATTCATCCCTGGATTTGAAGACCAATTAGTTGGACATTCAGCTGGTGAAACTGTTGATGTTATCGTAACATTCCCAGAAGACTACCAAGCAGAAGACCTTGCAGGTAAAGAAGCTAAATTCGTAACAACTATCCACGAAGTTAAAGCTAAAGAAGTTCCAGCTCTTGACGATGAACTTGCAAAAGATATCGACGAAGAAGTTGAAACTCTTGATGAATTGAAAGAAAAATACCGCAAAGAATTGGCGGCTGCTAAAGAAGAAGCATACAATGATGCCGTTGAAGGTGCAGCAATCGATAAAGCAGTTGAAAACGCTGAAATCGTAGAACTTCCAGAAGAAATGATCCACGAAGAAGTTCACCGCTCAGTAAATGAGTTCCTTGGAAACTTGCAACGTCAAGGTATCAACCCTGACATGTACTTCCAAATCACTGGAACTACTCAAGAAGACCTTCACAAACAATACGAAGCAGAAGCTGAGTCACGTACTAAGACTAATCTTGTTATCGAAGCAGTTGCTAAAGCTGAAGGATTTGACGCTACTGAAGAAGAAATCCAAAAAGAAATCGAGCAATTGGCTGCAGATTACAACATGGAAGTTGCCCAAGTACAAAGCTTGCTTTCAGCTGACATGTTGAAACACGATATCACAATCAAAAAAGCTGTTGAATTGATCACAAGCACTGCAACAGTAAAATAATCTGAAAAGATAAAAAAACCACCGGATTCGGTGGTTTTTTGGTGCTTTATTTTCCGAAAAACTCATCAAGATCATCTTGGCTAATCCCAATCATGGCTGGGATACTAGTCCAGTTATCTTCAGTTAGGATGTAAGGTTGATGAGGGTTAATCTGATTTTCTGTTTCAAGAATTGGCTCATTTAGTTCCGCAGAGATTTCAGTTAAGTCGCTGAAACGTTCAATCAGATAGGTTTTTCGAGCTGTTCCGATATGTTTAGTCGCATAATCAAAGGCTTGAAGTTCACCGAGTAGAATGAGTTTGCTTTTAGCCCGAGTAATAGCAGTGTAGATGAGGTTACGCTCCAGCATACGCTTGCTAGCACTGGTGATGGGAAGAAACACAACTGGGAATTCACTTCCTTGAGATTTATGGATACTCATGGCGTAGGCAAGACGAATTTTATACCATTCGTTGCGTGGATAGACGACTTCGTTCCCATCAAAATCAATCATCATTTCATCTTGTTTAGATTCAGTGTATTTTCCAGGGATGAGGTCCGTGATGTAGCCTAGGTCTCCGTTAAAAACGTTGACTTCTGCATCGTTAACCAAATGAATGACCTTATCTCCACTACGATACTGAAACTGACTTGCTTCAAAACTAATCTGTCCCTTTTG
This sequence comes from Streptococcus sp. KHUD_017, assembly GCF_054861245.1. NCBI lineage: Bacteria > Bacillati > Bacillota > Bacilli > Lactobacillales > Streptococcaceae > Streptococcus > Streptococcus sp. KHUD_017. The sequence goes on along the minus strand of NZ_CM142175.1, from coordinate 1,455,143 downwards.
AAGAGGATTGAGCAGTTCTTGCATGAGTTGATTGATGGCATCGATTCCTGCTGCTCCACGATACATAGGAGCTAGAACTTGGATGTCTCGTGCGGGGATGCCACTTCTGATGGCAGCGTCTAGGATTTTTTCAATAGTAGCTGGGATCTGGTTACTAGCGATTTCAAAGTAGGAACGGTCTGCTTTTTTCTGAGTGAAATCAGCAGGTAGAATTCCCTGACGAATCTGACTCGCAAGTGTGACAATGGTTGATTCTTCGCTCTGGCGGTAGATTCTTTCCAAGCGTGTTTGCGGAATACTTGGAATCTGGAGTAAGTCAGCCAGAACTTGACCTGGGCTAACCGAAGGCAACTGATCACTATCTCCAACGATGAGAATTTTACTAGTAGAGGAAATATTTGAGAAGAGTTGATTGGCTAGCCAAGTATCTACCATAGAGAACTCGTCTACGATGATAAAGTCAGCATCTAGATAATCTTCTAAATGGCTTGTGTCGTCGTCACCAGTCATACCCAAGTGGCGGTGAATCGTTGCACTTGGCAAGCCTGTTAGTTCATTCATGCGACGAGCCGCACGACCAGTTGGAGCAGCAAGGAGAATCGGTAGATTACTTTTCTTTCGAAGATCCAGTCCTTCTAATAGAGCATAGACGGCAATAATCCCATTGATAACAGTGGTTTTTCCAGTACCAGGTCCGCCGGTCAGGATAAAGACCTTGTTTTGGATAGCATCGCAGATTGCCTGTTTTTGAATGACATCGTATTGAATGCCTAATTCTTCCTCAACAATTGCGATCTGCTCCTGGATGATTTCTGTTTCTTGTTTATCAGTTTCTTCTTTTTCAAGGATTCGAATGAGGTGATTATGAATTCCTTCTTCTGCGAAAAAGAGACTGTTATCAAAGATTTTGGTGTCAACTTGTTGGACTTTTTCTTCTTCAATGAGATTGGACAATTCTTGAGCAAGTTGACTTGGTTCCAGTTCTACAGGACGTGAGGATTCCAGTAGATTTAGAGTCTTTTCTAATAAGTCTCTAGCTTCAACATAAGTATCCCCACTTTCCATACAAGCGTTTAAAAGGCTATGAATGAGTCCTGCTCGGAAACGTTCAGGTGCCTGGCTTTCAATGCCCAATTCTTGCGCCAATTGGTCAGCGATGGTAAAACCCAATCCCTTGATATCTTCTACCAACTGGTAGGGATAATTTTCAACGATATCGATAGTTTCCTCTTTGTAGGTATCCTGAATTTGAATAGCTAATTTATTAGGGATTCCGTAGTTGGCAAGTTTGGCCAAGACCATTTCAGTCCCGTAGTTGAGACGGAGTGTAGATACAAAGGCCTCACGACTTTTAGAAGACAGCCCTGAGATAGTCTCAAGTTTTTCAGGATGTTCTAGGATTTCATCGATAGTATTTTCCCCATAGAGTTCCACAATCTTTTGGGCAGTTTTGAGACCAATCCCTTTGAAATGGCTGCTAGAGAAATATTTGACCAATCCCTTACTAGTTGGTTTTGCTCTTTCGTAACGGGAAATCTGCAGTTGTTCTCCGTATTTGGAGTGTTGGACAATCTGCCCCCAGAAAGTGTATTCTTCTCCTTCGATAACATCAGCCATGGTCCCTGTAACAATGATCTCGAAATCATCAAAGTCCTCAGCATTGGTATCCTCTATATCTAAAAGGAGAATACGGTAAAAGTTGCTGACATTTTCAAAAACAATACGTTCAATCGTACCTGTAAAATAGACTTCCATATAATTCCTTTACATTCCTGAATGCAATCTATCATTCAGAATAGAATGAGAAGAGGCTGAGATTTATATTTCTCGGCCTCTTAGTGTTCTTAAAATGTTCCGATACGTTTGAGTGGCCAGAAACGGAATTTCGCCTCTCCAATAATATCTTTTGCTTTAAAAGTACCAACATGTCGACTGTCACTAGATACCAGACGGTCATCACCAAGTAGGAGGTATTGTCCCTCTGGAACAGTGAAGGTAAAGCTAGTATTGAAGTTAACATCTAAGGTAAAGGCATCAGCTTTTTCAGCAAGACTTTTGAAGTACTCGCCTTTTTTCCCATCCCAGCTATCTCCGGTATAGGTTGATTGGAGTTTATCCTCTTTAAAGCGTTTGAGATAATCTGCCAGGTAAGGCTCATCGGTTTCTTGATTGTTGATGTAGAGCTTATCATTTTCGTAACGGATGGTATCACCTGGCAATCCGATGACTCGCTTCACGATATCTTTATTCCCTTCATCCTCATGAGCGACAACTATATCAAAGCGATCGATAGGGAGATGTTTGACAACGAAGAGAATTTCTCCATCAGCTAGAGTAGGGTCCATAGAGTGTCCTTCTACACGAACATTGCTCCAGAGAAAGAGACGGCTGAGACCTATTAATGCAATAATCAGGAAGAAAATTCCCCACTCTTTTAAAAATATTTTAAAATAATTCATACTTTTACCTTTCTAGAAGTTGCTTAGCTTTTTCTGTGTTTTTAAAATGCAGCTTTGCACAGAAGCCGAGCCCTTTCATTCCATATGCTTGAAGGATTTGGCTAGCTACCTTATCAGAAGCAGCTCCAGCACCACTTGGAAGTTGATAGCCTAACTCTCGTCCCAGGTTTTCAAGATTTTCTAGGAAGAGATCACGCGCAATGATGGAGCTAACTGCAACAGCCAAGTACTTGCCCTCAGCTTTTTCCTCTAGCGTGACTGGATTAGGAAAATGATTGGCTTCATTTTTTAGATACTTTTCATAATTTTGTGAGCTGGTAAAGGCGTCAATAACAATTTTTTCAGGTTCAACTCCCTTTTGAAGGAGGAGATAGATTGCTTGATTGTGAAGAGCTACCTTGACCGAAACAGCATTATAACGTTCCCCAATGACTTCGTTATACTTACTTGGCGAAAGAAGGAGTGCTTGATGCTGAATCCTCTCCTTAAGAAGGGGAGCAATCTGACGAATCTTTCGGTCAGTTAGTGTTTTAGAATCTCCAACCCCAAGTTTTCGTAAAAAGTCATGCTGATCAGGAGTTACAAATGACGCCACTACAGCCAGGCCACCAAAGTAGGAACCATTTCCGACTTCATCTGTTCCAATCAAAGGGAAATCTTGTCCGCTAACAACTTGCGCTACTTGATAGCCAAAAAAGCTAGCATAGCTTTCAGCAGCTTCCCCTTGCAAGAGGACTTTCCCAGATGTATAGACGGAAACACTGGCTTGAGGAAGTTTTAAAAAGTAGCGAATATAAGGATTTTTACTAGGAGTGAGGGCATGCTCATGCTTTTGAACAAAAGCCTGAATTTCCTTTTCACTCGGAGTTAATGTGATACTTGCCATAGTCTCTATTGTACCATAAAAGCGCTAGAATTGGTAAAAACTGACAAACTTAGTGAAATTTGGTATAATATCGTGAGGTGAATTTTATGGCAAATTTAAATCGATTCAAGTTTACATTTGGGAAAAAAACATTAACGCTGACAACTGAACATGACAATCTTTTCATGGAGGAGATTGCTAAAGTTGCGACGGAAAAGTATGAAGCAATCAAAGAACAAATGCCTGGAGCTGATGATGAGACAGTAGCTATTCTCTTAGCAGTTAACTGCTTGTCAACACAGCTTAGCCGTGAGATTGAATTTGATGATAAGGAGCAAGAGTTAGAATCGCTCCGTTATAAAGTGGTTGCGGCTAAACAAGAGCAGAGTAAGATTGAGGATTCCCTATGATTTCCATTCTACTCTTATTAATCCTTGCTTGGAGCTTTTATATTGGCTACCGCAGAGGAATTATTTTGCAAGCATATTATCTTGTAGCAACGATTGTCTCTGCTTATTTTGCAAGCAAATATTACCTATCTTTAGGGCAGAAGTTCAATTTATTAATTCCTTATGCTAATCCGCAGGAAGGACAGGGAACATTCTTTTTCCCATCCAATCAACTTTTCCAACTAGATAAGGTTTTTTATGCAGGTGTCGGCTTCCTCTTAGCCTTTACGATTTTTTACTGCATCGGCCGTTTGCTTGGTCTTTTTCTAAACCTAGTACCAAGTAAGATACTTGATGGGAAATACTACCGTATCGGTGCGGGTGTGCTATCAGTCGGTGTGACCTTGTTTGTCCTCCAGATGATGCTAACGATTCTCGCTACTGTGCCATTACAAATTGTTCAAAATTCACTTGAAAATAGCTTTGTAGCTAGACATATCATCCAAAGCATTCCATTCACAACCAGTTTGATTAAGCAGCTTTGGGTTACCAAATTAATCGGATAAAAAGGGCGGGAACTATTCCTAGCCTTTTGTTTACAATTTCGAAAAGTAAGAGATTGAATTAAAAAAGTTGAAAATAAGAAAAGTCATAACTTATTTACTAAGGAAATTAGATGAATACAAAAATACTAGAAACGTTAGAATTTAATAAGGTCAAGGCTCTATTTGAGCCACATCTTTTAACGGAACAAGGACTAGAGCAGTTAAAAGAGCTAGTCCCAACAGATAAAGCTGATAAAATTAGACAAGCCTTTGCAGAGATGAAGGAGATGCAAGAACTCTTTGTCGAGTATCCTCATTTCAGCATTTCGGGGACAAAAGATATTGCGGCTACCTGCAAACGCTTGGAGATGGGTGCTGACCTCAACATCGAGGAATTTCTCCTTCTCAAACGTGTCATCTTTGCTAGCCGTGAACTGAAAAATTTCTATGATAATCTTGAAAATGTACGCTTGGACCACTTGGCATATTGGTTTGAGAAACTTCACGACTTCCCACATCTACAAGGTAATCTCCAAGCTATCAATGAAGCAGGCTTTATCGAGAATTTTGCCAGTGAAGAATTAGCACGGATTCGCCGTAAAATCCATGATAGCGAGAGCCAAGTTCGTGATGTCTTGCAAGACCTCCTCAAACAAAAGGCTCAGATGTTAACAGAAGGCATCATCGCTAGTAGAAATGGTCGCCAGGTTCTTCCTGTCAAAAACACTTATCGTAATAAGATTGCCGGTGTGGTTCATGATATTTCTGCCAGCGGGAACACTGTCTATATCGAACCACGTGAAGTAGTCAAGCTGAGTGAAGAAATCGCTAGTCTTCGTGCAGACGAACGCTATGAGATGATGCGTATCCTTCAGGAACTCTCTGAACGAGTAAGACCGCACGCAGTTGAAATCGCAAATGATGCCTGGATTATTGGACATTTGGACTTGATTCGTGCTAAGGTTCGCTTTATCCAAGAGACTGGAGCAGTAGTTCCTCAAGTCTCTGAGGACCAGGAGATTCAACTCCTCCATGTTCGTCATCCCTTGGTGCAAAATGCTGTTGCTAATGATGTACACTTTGGTAAAGATCTAACAGCCATCGTCATCACTGGTCCCAATACGGGTGGTAAGACCATTATGCTTAAAACCTTAGGTTTGACGCAATTGATGGCTCAGTCAGGTTTGCCGATTTTGGCCGATAAGGGAAGTCGTGTAGGGATTTTTGAAGAGGTCTTTGCGGATATCGGAGACGAACAATCCATCGAACAAAGTCTTTCAACCTTCTCTAGTCACATGACTAATATTGTAGATATTCTTGGTAAGGTCAACCAAAACTCGCTTTTGCTACTGGATGAGCTTGGAGCAGGTACAGATCCCCAAGAAGGGGCTGCTCTTGCCATGTCTATCCTAGAAGACTTGCGTTTGCGTCAGGTCAAGACTATGGCAACCACTCACTATCCTGAACTCAAAGCATACGGAATTGAAACTGCCTATGTTCAAAATGCCAGCATGGAGTTTGATACAGCTAGCCTGCGCCCAACCTATCGTTTTATGCAGGGAGTTCCAGGTCGAAGCAATGCCTTTGAGATTGCTAAACGTCTAGGCTTGTCGGATGTCATTGTAGGTGACGCTAGCAAGCAGATTAATCAAGACAATGATGTCAATCGCATCATAGAGCAGTTGGAAGAGCAGACACTTGAAAGCCGCAAACGTCTTGAGAATATTCGCCAAGTCGAGCAAGAAAACCTCAAGATGAACCGCGCGCTTAAAAAACTCTACAATGAACTCAATCGTGAGAAGGAGACTGAACTCAATAAGGCGCGTGAGCAAGCTGCCGAAATCGTTGAATTGGCTCTGGCTGAAAGTGATGATATTCTTAAAAATCTTCACAGTAAATCTCAACTAAAACCACATGAAATTATCGAAGCCAAGGCCAAACTCAAGAAGTTAGCACCTGAAAAAGTTGATCTTTCTAAAAATAAGGTCCTTCAAAAGGCCAAGAAAAAACGAGCTCCAAAAGTCGGAGATGATATTATCGTTTTAAGCTATGGTCAACGAGGTACCTTGACCAATCAACTCAAGGACGGTCGTTGGGAAGCTCAGGTTGGCTTGATCAAGATGACACTTGAGGAAAAAGAGTTTGATTTGGTACAAGCTCAGCAAGAAGCACCAGTCAAGAAGAAACAAGTCAACGTTGTTAAACGGGCAGGTGGTAAAGGTCCACAGGCTCGACTAGACCTTCGTGGCAAACGCTATGAGGAGGCTATGGAAGCCTTGGATGCCTTTATCGACCAAGCCCTGCTCAACAACATGGCTCAAGTAGACATCATCCATGGTATTGGTACAGGAGTCATCCGTGAAGGAGTAACTAAATATCTCCAAAGAAACAAGCAAGTCAAGAGCTTTGGCTATGCGCCACAAAATGCAGGTGGTTCTGGAGCGACTATCGTTACCTTTAAAGGCTAACCAAGCTATAGAATGAAATGTTAAAAGAGTACCTATCAAGTGATAGGTACTCTTTTGATGAATTTATTTTAATCATTATTGTTAGTGAGTATTTTAAAAGGGGACAATCGTTTTATAGCCAAAAAAAAATTGATGAAGGCTTGTCTAGCTGAGCTTTAATTATGCTATACTGATAGTAACGTTATTTTCGGAGGTTAACATGAAGAAACTCCCCTTAGCCTTTTCAGGTTGCTTATTGGGATTAGCTGGTGCAGGAAATCTTATCTTAGATACCTTCCCATTTCTTTCTCATTTGCTTAGTTTGTCAGGCTTGATTCTATGGTTTTATTTTCTTTACAGTCATCTTAGTGATTGGCAAGAAAGTAAGCAAGAACTGAAGAAAGCGCCCGTCTTGTCAGGAATGGCGACCTTTCCCATGGCAGGGATGATTTTATCGACTTATTTGTTGCGCGTGTTACCTATGAGCTTGAGTATCATTGCGCAAGTTCTCTGGTGGTTTGCCTTTCTACTGGATGTCGGTTTAATCATTTACTTTACTATCAATTACGTTCAGGCTAAACCAAGGGCTAGTGCTACACCGACCTGGACTGTTCTTTATGTAGGAATAGCAGTAGCAAGCTTGACCTACCCCGTGGTGGGCATTGTTGGGATTGCCTATGGAGCTTGGATTTTTGGTTTTATCTTAACCCTTATCCTGTACCCTCTGATCTATAAAGATTTGAAAATAGATCCATTGCCACTGCCTTTACTAGGGCAAGAAGGGATCTATTGCGCTCCATTTTCTCTCCTATTAGCAGCACTAGTGAGAGTAGGAGGTCCAGACCTTCCTAGCTGGATTTTGCTAGTCATGATTCTTGCATCACAGGCTTTCTTTTTCTTTGTCCTTAGTCGCTTGCCGAGAATTCTAAAACAGGGATTTCAACCATCCTTTTCAGCTCTAACTTTCCCAACCATCATCACGGCAACTTCCTTGAAAATGGCCCAGGGAATCCTACAGTTTCCAACCCTTAACCTACTCGTTTGGATAGAAACTATCATTTGTTTAACAATCCTCATCTACGTATTAGTAGAATATGTGAGATATTTAAGAAAATAACAAATCCCCTAGCACTGAGAAGTGTTAGGGGGGTGTTTTTTAGAGCGATTAATAACATTCTTTTTGCTTAACTTCTTTAAAGAGTTGATAGAGAGTATAGAAGTAGACCAAACTAAAAATTATACAGATGGTTAGAAATAGGAGATATCTCCAATCCATAGAATTCGTAATTAGTTGTGGGAGAGATACGAGGATAAAGCAGAGAGATGCGTTTAAGAGGCGTATTTTTTTTGATGTGATTTTCTGAAACCTTTGTCCTTTGTTCAAGACAGGAAGGGCTAGCAGGAAGATGATCAGAAAAGGACGTGTAATATAGCCATAAACTAGGAAAAAGGTCATAAAGATACTGACCAAAATATGACTGAGAATTAAAGTTTGTAATGATTTCATATGATTCCTCCTAATAGTCGTCTTGATCTTCCTTGGCTTTTCGAATGCGAAGCCAGACGACAAGTTGCATTATTAATCCGAAAAAGAATGCTGCGAAAAGAATTGATGTGAAATGACCGAAATTGAAAAGAGAGGTGAAATAGTTCTTGCCATTATCCGTTAAGACATTGAGAAGTGGCATGCCAAAGAACATAAAAACTCCATAGACTAGACCAGCCTTAAGTCCAGGGTAGTGCAATTGTTTCTTTTCTTTACAAGTCAACATTTCAGGATCAATAGTAGTAATACCTGTTTTTTTAGTTTGAGTGGAAACATAGATAGCACAAGCCATAGAAACCAGAAAAATAATGATTGGATATCCGAAAGCGACCACTTGGGGATATTTATAAGCGAGGACAAAGGGAATGAGATTGCCAAAAACCATGAGGTAGAAGAGAACCATAAAGAGTTTATTTCCGATGCGGTCAGCCTCACGTTGTTTGTGTTCATCAAGTGGTCCAGAAATGCCGTATGTGCGTTTGATTAGTTTTTCAGTGAGAGTTTCTTTTTTCATTTTTCTTCTCCTTATTAAAATTCGTCCTCCCAAAAGAGACTGTTGAGGTCTGTTTGGAGGCTATGAGCGAGATTGAGACAGAGTTCCAGGGTAGGATTGTACTTGTCATTCTCAATCATGTTGATGGTTTGTCTAGAGACACCGATATCTTTGGCAAGTTCGAGCTGGGATATGCCCAATTCCTTGCGAAATTCTTTCACACGATTCATGCTTCCTCCTTATTTGATTATGTCACATATATTTGACTATAGTATATCTTTTAAAAAATAAAATGTCAACTATTTTTGACATATTTTTAAAAGAATCTTGGTGATAATATTTCTATGTGAAAATCTTCTACGATTTTATGCTATAATGAAGAAAAATAAGAGTGATTTGGATACCCTGAATGCTATCCAATAAAGAAAGAGCAGAAAATGAACCATAAGATTGCAATTTTATCAGACATTCATGGTAACACGACAGCCTTAGCTGGAGTGCTTGAGGACGCTAAAAAGTTGGGAGCGACTGAATATTGGCTTCTGGGAGATATTTTTCTTCCTGGGCCGGGAGCAAATGACTTGGTGGCTCTTTTGAAAGACCTTCCCATTACAGCATCTGTTCGAGGCAACTGGGATGATTGTGTGTTAGAGGCTTTAGATGGGCAATATGGTTTAGAGGATCCCCAAGAAATCCAGCTTATGCGATTGACCCAGTATCTGATGGAGCGTCTAAACCCAGAGCATATTGATTGGTTGAGAAATCTACCTATGGTAGCCAAGAAAGAAGTGGAAGGCTTGCGCTTTTCTCTTTCACATAATTTACCTGAGAAAAATTATGGTGGTGATTTGCTGGTTGAAAATGATACCGAAAAATTTGACCAGCTACTTGATGAAACTACTGATGTAGCCGTCTATGGTCATGTTCACAAGCAGTTGCTTCGTTATGGTAGCCAAGGTCAACAAATCATCAATCCAGGTTCGATTGGTATGCCTTATTTTGACTGGGTAGGGCTGAAAAATCACCGTGCCCAGTATGCCTTACTTGAGGTTGAAAATGGTGAATTAGTCAATATCCAATTTCGTAAGGTTGTTTATGACTATGAAGCAGAGCTAGAATCAGCTAAGACCAAGGGCCTTCCCTTTATCGAAATGTATGAAGAATTGCGGCGAGAGGACAACTATCAAGGCCATAATAGAGATTTGTTAGCTAGTTTAATTGAAAAGCATGGCTATGTGGAGGATGTGAAGAATTATTTTGATTTTTTGTAAGAGTTGCTTTGATTAACAGATACTAAATAAACGATTGGACTAGCCAATCGTTTTTAATATATCTTATTGTAATTGAGATTGATCTGGTAGGTAGGAACCACCGAGATAGGTTTTGCTGAGTTTTTCAAGGGTTCCGTCTTGGTAGAGTTCTTTGAGGACCTTGTCAAATTGTTCTTTAATTTCTTTTCCATCGCTTGAGAAGATAATGTAGTTATTTGGATTATCATTGCTTTCCAAGTCGACTACGTTCAAGTCTAAACCTCGGTCTTGGATAATCTTTTGAACATTTTCGATAAATTTAATATAGATTTTAAAAATAGTGAACTCAATGAGCTTTTTAGCTTCAATAATTCGGTAAATGTTTGACAATAAAATTATTTTATTTTAAAATATAGGTATCATAAAACTATTTAAAGGAGATAGTCATGAAAAAACTTCTTACTGCGGGCCTTGTGCTCTTATCAGTTGCAACTTTAGCAGCTTGTGGAAATAAATCTTCTGATTCTGCAAGTAAAGTTTCAAGCACGACTGAACAAACATCAGCTTCATCAAAAACAGATAACTCAAAGACAAACACATCTGAAGTTACTCTTCTAACAGATGAAGAAATTGACAACGCTAAAACAATTGGAGATATGAAAACTCTTTTTGGTAAGTTGATTGACAACTATAAGAAATATGTTGAAGAAATCGGTGACAAAGTTCCTGAGGCTCAAAAAGATGCTTATAAACAACAAGTGGAACCTGCTCTTAACTCACTAGAAACTTCAAGAAAGGCATTTAATGATGGCTTGTCAAGCGCAGGTTCTGACGATACAGAAATGCCTGCAGAAGCACGTACTGTTTTCCTTCAACAATTGAAGACTGCACGTGATGCTATGAAACAAGCGATTGAATCTGCAAGTAAAATTGTATCAGCGCAATAATATGAGTAAAGTAGGCGACTAATCGTCTACTTTTTCTTGTGCAGAAAGTTTTTATTATAGCTTACAACTAAATCGAAAAGCTTGTAATTCCTGGTTAAGAGATGGGATAAAGGTCTCTACTTATGAAAAATCTCTGCAAGCTCTTTCAAAATGTGGTAAAATGGAAGCAGTAGAATTAGAAAAGGAACTTGCTTATGAAATTTCTTGAGTTAAATAAAAAACGTCATGCGACAAAGCATTTTATTGATAAACCTGTTGATCCCAAGGATGTTCGTACTGCTATTGAAATCGCAACCTTGGCACCAAGCGCTCACAACAGTCAGCCTTGGAAGTTTGTTGTGGTTCGTGAGAGAAATGCTGAACTAGCAAAATTGGCTTACGGTTCAAACTTTGAGCAAGTAGCATCTGCCCCTGTAACCATTGCCTTGTTTACAGATACTGACCTAGCTAAACGAGCTCGCAAGATTGCCCGTGTTGGTGGAGCAAAGAACTTCTCAGAAGAACAACTTCAGTACTTTATGAAAAATCTTCCAGCTGAGTATGCACGTTACAATGAACAACAAGTCAGTGACTACTTGGCTCTTAATGCAGGATTAGTTGCGATGAACTTGGTCCTTGCATTGACTGACCAGGGAATTGGTTCAAACATTATCCTTGGTTTTGACAAATCAAAAGCTAATGAAGTTTTGGAAATTGAAGAACGCTTCCGTCCAGAGCTTTTGATTACAGTAGGATACACAGATGAGAAATTGGAACCAAGCTACCGCTTGCCAGTAGATGAAATTATCGAGAAAAGATAGGAAGTAAAAATGACAGTTATTGATTTTACAGCAGAAGTAGAAAAACGTAAAGAAGACCTCTTGGCTGACTTGTTTAGCCTTTTGGAAATCAACTCAGAACGTGATGACAGCAAGGCAGATGCGCAGCATCCATTTGGACCTGGTCCAGTAAAAGCCTTGGAGAAATTCCTCGAAATCGCAGACCGTGATGGCTACCCAACAAAAAATGTCGACAACTATGCAGGTCATTTCGAGTTTGGTCAAGGAGAAGAAGTTCTCGGAATCTTTGCTCACATGGACGTAGTGCCAGCAGGTAGTGGTTGGGACACGGACCCTTACACTCCAACTATCAAAGATGGTCGTCTTTATGCGCGTGGTGCTTCAGATGACAAGGGTCCTACAACGGCTTGTTACTATGGTTTGAAAATCATCAAAGAATTGGGACTTCCAACTTCTAAGAAAGTTCGCTTTATCGTCGGAACTGATGAAGAATCAGGTTGGGCAGATATGGACTACTATTTTGAACATGTAGGACTAGCAAAGCCAGACTTTGGATTCTCTCCAGATGCTGAATTCCCTATTATTAATGGTGAAAAAGGAAATATCACAGAATACCTCCACTTTGCTGGTGAAAACAAGGGTGCAGCTCGTCTTCACAGTTTCACAGGCGGTTTGCGTGAAAATATGGTGCCAGAATCAGCAACAGCAGTTGTTTCAGGGGACTTGGCTGATTTGCAAGCGAAACTAGATGCCTTTGTTGCAGAGCACAAACTTAGAGGAGACATTCAAGAAGAGAATGGTCAATACAAGGTGACTGTAATTGGTAAATCTGCTCATGGTGCTATGCCTGCTTCAGGTGTCAACGGTGCGACTTACCTTGCTCTCTTCCTCAGCCAATTTGACTTTGAAGGACCTGCAAAAGACTTCCTTGACATTGCTGGTAAGATTCTCTTAAATGACCATGAAGGCAAAAACTTGAAAGTGGCTCATGTGGATGAAAAGATGGGTGCCCTTTCTATGAATGCTGGTGTCTTCCGCTTTGATGAAACAAGTGCTGACAATACCATTGCCCTTAACTTCCGTTATCCAAAAGGAACAAGTCCAGAGCAAATCAAGTCAGTTCTTGAAACCTTGCCAGTTGCTTCAGTCAGCCTTTCTGAACATGGTCACACTCCTCACTATGTGCCAATGGAAGATCCACTCGTTCAAACCTTGTTGAATGTTTACGAAAAACAAACAGGTCTTCAAGGTCACGAACAAGTCATCGGTGGAGGAACTTTTGGACGTCTATTAGAGCGTGGTGTAGCCTACGGTGCTATGTTCCCAGATTCTATCGATACTATGCACCAGGCCAATGAATTTATCGCCTTGGACGATCTTTTCCGTGCAGCAGCCATCTACGCTGAAGCTATTTATGAATTGATCAAATAATGATCTAGAAGTCTGAGATTCTATGCTTGGACTTCTTTTTGGAGGGAAACAGATGTCTCAAATCGAAAAAATCAAGCAAGCTATCATGGCGGATCCACAGAATGCCGGCTATACCGAGCAAGGCATCGAGCCACTCTTTGCAGCACCAAAAACAGCTCGTATCAATATCATTGGGCAGGCGCCAGGTCTCAAAACCCAAGAAGCAGGGCTATACTGGAAGGATAAAAGTGGCGACCGCTTGCGAGAGTGGTTAGGTGTGGATGAGGATACCTTTTACAATTCAGGTTACTTTGCAGTCATGCCCATGGATTTCTATTTTCCGGGACATGGGAAATCTGGTGACCTGCCGCCCAGACCCAGTTTTGCAGAAAAATGGCATCCAAAACTCTTGAAAGAGTTACCTGATATTCAATTAACGCTCTTGATTGGTCAGTATGCTCAGGCTTACTATCTGCATGAGAAAGTCAGTGGCAAGGTAACAGACCGTGTGCATCGCTTTAAGGATTATTTGCCAGATTATTACCCTTTGGTGCACCCGTCACCTCGGAACCAAATCTGGATGAAAAAAAATCCTTGGTTTGAAGCAGATGTTTTGCCTGACTTGAAAGAAAGAATTCAAAAAATTCTCGGAGAAGAAAAATGAAAGAAATTACTTTTAATGATTTTTACCAACTATACCAGAAAGAGTCGCTTTCTGTATTAGATGTGAGAGAAGTAGAGGAATTTGAGACTCTTCATTTAGAAGGCGCTCGTAATTTACCTCTCAGCCAATTAGCTGATACTTATAAACAACTAGATAAGGATAATCTTTACTACGTGATTTGTAAATCAGGAATGCGTTCAGCACGCGCTTGTCAATTTTTAGCAGAACAAGGATATGAGGTTATCAATGTCCTAGGTTGCATGGATGCTTTAGAATAAGAAAAAACTCCCTTTAAGACCGAAAATAAGAAAGGTTTTAAAGGGAGTTTATTTGCTCTAAAAATCAGAAAATTGAAAACATTTTAAAATTTTTCCGAGATAGCCTTTTCAAGCCTTTAATCATGTTATACTAAGAAAGTATTTTATTTTTTATAAGGAGAGTTTATGGCTAAAAAAGGTGCATTAACAGGATTACTCCTGTTTGGAATATTTTTTGGTGCGGGTAATTTGATTTTCCCCCCTACCCTAGGTGCTCAATCTGGGGAACACTTTCTCCCTGCCATTGCAGGATTTGTACTTTCAGGTGTCGGACTTGCCGTCTTGACCTTGATCATCGGGACCTTAAATCCTAAGGGATATATCTATGAGATTTCTACAAAGATTTCCCCTTGGTTTGCAACGATTTATCTAGCAGTTTTGTACTTGTCGATTGGTCCATTCTTTGCCATTCCACGTACTGCAACAACTTCTTATGCAGTAGGGATTAGTCCCCTCTTGGCAGATGCTGACAAAGGTCTAGGCTTGATTATCTTTACCCTTATCTACTTTGTTGCAGCATTCTTAATCGCGCTTAATCCTTCAAAGATTTTGGATCGTATCGGTCGTGTTTTGACACCAGTTTTTGCCCTCTTAATTATCATCTTGGTAATTCTTGGAGCCCTCAAATATGGTGGAAATGCACCGCAAGCAGCTACAGCAGCTTATCAAGCTTCAGCATTTGGAGCAGGATTCCTTGAAGGATATAATACTCTAGATGCTCTCGCATCTGTTGCCTTTAGTGTAATCGCGGTTGAAACCTTGAAACAACTTGGATTTTCGAGTAAAAAAGAGTACATCTCAACCATTTGGGTAGTCGGAATTGTCGTAGCGCTTGGCTTTAGTGCTCTATACATCGGCCTAGGTTTCCTTGGAAATCACTTCCCGATGACAGAAGAAGCGATGAAGGGTGGAACTCCAGGGGTTTATATCTTGTCACAAGCGACCCAAGAAATCTTTGGTTCAACAGCTCAATTATTCCTAGCTGCCATGGTAACAGTAACTTGCTTCACAACGACTGTAGGTTTGATTGTTTCAACTGCTGAATTCTTTAACGGACGTTTCCCACAACTCAGCTATAAGGTTTATGCGACTGTCTTTACCTTGATTGGTTTTGCAATTGCCAACCTCGGTCTTGATGCAATCATCAAATATTCTATCCCTGTCCTAGTTATCTTGTATCCAATTACCATTGTGATTGTTATGATTGTGATTGTGAACAAGTTTGTACCACTTTCAAAACCAGGCATGCAATTGACGATGGGTCTTGTTACAGCTATTGCCGTAGCTAGTGTCTTGGGAAGTTCATTTGAAGTGACCTTCCTTGCCAATATTGTGAATGCTCTACCATTTGCTAAGGCTTCCTTACCATGGTTAGTACCAGCTATTATTGGTATTCTACTTTCTCTTGTCCTTCCAAATAAACAAGAAAGTGAAGCGTTTGAAATGGAATAAAAAAACTTGGCGTTGGCCAAGTTTTTTCTATTACTCTTAGTTCGTTTTTTCCTTATAACCGAGGTCTGTTAACATTTTCTTAGAGGCTTTAAAGCTAACGTTTTTCCCAACACCTGAGTATTCTTCTGGTAAAGCTTTTCTAAGTTCGTCAATGCTTGCAACTGAAAGATCGATTTCAAGATCTTGAACGACTTTACCATCTTTAACTTCGATTGAGAAAGTTACCCCTTTAAGTCCCTTATAGCCTTTGTAGGTTTCTTCAAGAATACTTTTTACAGCATCTGCAGTATTATTGAGTACTTCAGGATCAGCGACATTATGAGCAGTTTGTTTGACAACATTATCACCGTCAACCGTATATGTTAAGGTTGATACGACACCAGGCTGAGAATCGTTCACAAAGGTAGCAGTTTTTAATTCTGATTTCTTTTCAGTAGTGCTAGATTCAGAAGCTTTTACCTCAGTCGTTTCTGGTGTAGAAGAGCTAGAAGAAGTGGTTGTGGATTGTTTTGAACATCCCAACAAGAATGCCAAAGGTAAGGCTAAGAGAAGCGTCATTTTGAAATATCTGTTCATATTTTTTCCTTTCATCATAAGAACTTTTTTCATTATATCATAAAATACTTTTGCAATCAAAGTATATTCGATTTTCCTTTTTACACATACTAAAATGGGAAAAGTGATATAATATTAGGAAGAGGTGAAGAAATGAATCAAACTGTAGAATATATCAAAGAACTAACTGCTATCGCATCGCCAACAGGTTTTACACGTGAAATTACGAATTATTTGGTTGAGACTCTTGAAAAACTAGGTTATCAACCAATCCGTACTGCCAAAGGTGGCGTCAACGTTACTGTCAAAGGTAAAAATGACGAGCAACAGCGTTATGTGACCGCCCATGTGGATACCTTGGGAGCTATCGTTCGCGCTGTTAAACCAGATGGTCGTATTAAAATGGACCGTATTGGTGGCTACCCTTGGAATATGATTGAAGGCGAAAACTGTACAGTTCATGTGGCTAGCACAGGTAAAACGGTATCTGGAACGATTTTGATCCACCAGACTTCTTGTCATGTATACAAGGACGCTGGCACTGCTGAACGCACGCAGGACAATATGGAAGTGCGTTTGGATGAAAAAGTGACCAATGAAAAAGAAACACGCGCACTTGGTATTGAGGTTGGTGACTTTATCAGCTTTGACCCACGAACTGTCGTAACTGAGACAGGCTTTATCAAATCACGTCATTTAGATGATAAGGTCAGTGCAGCTATCCTTCTAAATCTCCTCAAGGTGTACAAGGAAGAAGGGATTGAACTTCCTGTCACTACGCATTTTGCCTTCTCGGTCTTTGAAGAAGTGGGCCATGGTGCTAACTCAAGTATCCCAAGTCAAGTTGTTGAATATCTAGCAGTAGATATGGGAGCGATGGGAGATGACCAGCAGACGGATGAGTACACAGTGTCTATCTGTGTTAAAGATGCTTCAGGTCCTTATCACTATGAATTCCGTCAACATATGGTTGCTCTAGCAAAAGAGCAGGACATTCCATTTAAACTCGATATCTATCCATTTTACGGTTCGGATGCTTCTGCAGCCATGTCAGCTGGAGCAGAAGTCAAACACGCTCTTCTAGGAGCGGGTATCGAGTCTAGTCACTCTTATGAGCGAACTCATATTGATTCTGTAGTTGCTACTGAGCGTATGGTGGACGCTTACCTCAAGAGTGGATTGGTAGACTAAGATGTGCTTGATTTGCCAACGAATTGAATTGATTAAGGCAGGGGAAAATCCCTACTTTGTCAAGGAATTAGAAACAGGCTATGTTGTCATTGGAGATCACCAGTATTTTGAAGGTTACACTCTATTCTTAGCTAAGGAACATGTCACAGAACTACACCAACTAGATCCAAACGTTAAACTTCGCTTTCTAGAGGAAATGAGCCTAGTTCAGGAAGCTGTCTCTAAGGCTTTTTCTGCTCAAAAGATGAATGTAAAGTTATTGGGAAATGGAGATTCACATGCCCACTGGCATATTTTTCCAAGACGAGAGGGTGATATGAAGGGACACGGTCTTAATGGTCGTGGTCCAGTTTGGTGGGTTCCTTGGGAAGAAATGGTCGCTGAAGAATATCAGGTTAAGGGAATCAAATTAGAAGGTTTGGTTGAAAGCTTATCTGAAACTTTGGACCAAATGATAGAAATGAAAGGATAAACAATGAAAAAAAGATACCTTGTATTATCAGGATTGCTAGCCTTGACATTGGCAGCTTGTTCGCAAGAAAAGCCAGCGACTTCAGAAACGCAGACTTCAACTGAAGAAAAAACCGTCCAAGAAGGGACTGTCGGTAGTAAATCTCAGGAAGCAAGCCAGAAAAAGGCAGAAGTAGTTAATAAGGGAGATTACTATAGCGTTCAAGGGAAGTACGATGAGATTGTTATCGCTAATAAGCATTATCCCTTGTCTAAAGACTATAATCCTGGAGAAAATCCTACAGCAAAGGCTGAGTTGTTGAAGCTTATTGCTGCTATGCAGGAAGCAGGTTTCCCAATCAGCGACCACTATAGTGGTTTCAGAAGTTATGAAACTCAAACTCAACTTTATCAGGACTATGTCAACAAAGACGGAAAGGCAGAGGCTGACCGCTATTCTGCACGACCTGGATATAGTGAACACCAAACTGGACTAGCATTTGACCTTATCGGCACAAATGGAAACTTAGTGACAGAAGAAAAGGCTGCCCAATGGCTATTGGACCATGCTGCAGACTATGGTTTTGTCGTTCGTTACCTCAAAGGTAAGGAAAAGGAGACGGGTTATATGGCTGAGGAATGGCACCTTCGCTATGTTGGTAAAGAAGCCAAAGAAATTGCAGCAAGTGGCCTCAGTTTGGAAGAGTATTACGGCTTTGAAGGTGGGGACTATGTTGATTAGTCGCAAAACATCTTGCAAGATTACTTAAAATTTGATAAAATGAATAATAATTAAATAGGAATCTGCAAGACTAGTATCTCAGGGGAAGTATATCAGGGAGGAGAGCCGTGACTGAAAGCTCTCTATATGAAATCTGGGTGAATTCACTTGCTTATGGATTCAGAAATAAAGGTCTGACTTGTCAGATGAAAACGGATGGTACCGCGTGTCAACGCTCCGAGTGGGGTTTTTGACATGTGGTTTTCTTTTTATCTTACGAGTGACTGGTGGAGGAATTATGTCAACTATTGAAGAACAATTAAAAGCGCTTCGTGAAGAAACGCTAGCTAGCTTGAAGCAGATTACTGCTGAAAATGAAAAAGAGATGCAAGAATTGCGTGTCTCAGTCCTTGGAAAAAAAGGGTCACTGACTGAAATCCTTAAAGGGATGAAGGACGTATCAGCTAAAATGCGACCAGTTATTGGAAAACACGTAAATGAGGCTCGTGATGTCTTAACAGCTGCTTTTGAAGAAACGGCTAAGCTCTTGGAAGAAAAGAAAGTAGAAGCTCAACTAGCAAGTGAGAGCATCGATGTGACACTTCCAGGTCGTCCAGTTGCGACTGGTCACCGTCACGTCCTCACACAAACTAGTGAAGAAATCGAAGATATCTTCATCGGTATGGGTTACCAAGTCGTGGATGGATTTGAAGTGGAGCAAGACTACTACAACTTCGAACGTATGAACCTTCCAAAAGACCACCCAGCCCGTGATATGCAGGATACTTTCTACATCACAGAAGAAATCTTGCTTCGTACTCACACGTCTCCAGTTCAGGCGCGTGCTATGGATGCCCATGATTTTTCAAAAGGTCCTTTGAAGATGATTTCACCAGGACGTGTATTCCGTCGTGATACGGATGATGCAACCCACAGTCACCAGTTCCACCAAATCGAAGGTTTGGTTGTTGGGAAAAATATCTCTATGGCTGACCTTCAAGGAACCCTCCAGTTGATTGTACAAAAAATGTTTGGTGAAGAGCGTCAAATTCGTTTACGCCCATCTTATTTCCCATTCACTGAGCCATCTGTTGAGGTGGATGTTTCATGCTTCAAGTGTGGAGGAGCCGGCTGTAACGTATGTAAGAAAACAGGTTGGATCGAGATTATGGGTGCCGGTATGGTTCACCCACGTGTCCTTGAGATGAGTGGTATCGATGCAACTGTTTACTCTGGTTTTGCCTTTGGTCTTGGTCAAGAGCGTGTAGCTATGCTTCGTTACGGAATCAATGATATCCGTGGATTCTACCAAGGGGATGTCCGCTTCTCAGAACAGTTTAAATAAGATTGAAACGCGAGGATATTTTATGATTTCGGAACAAAACTATAACAAACTTTTAGAGAAGTTTGGTGATATATCTTCATTTGCGATTTATAAAGAATCTAAAAATAATGATAAAGCAACATCTGAAAATATATCCTATGAAGAAGCTATTGAAAATCATCAAAAAGACTGCATAAATCCTTCAAATATAATACTTATGGTAAACCCCTCTGCTAAAAGAGAACAATCTCCTGATAGTAATTTTTCTTCATTTCATCATTCAAATATTAATGATCGTCATTTAAGATTTTTAACTATGAAAACAAGTACATTTTGGAGAAATCTATACGGATCATATGTAACTGATCTATTTTCTGATGTTGTTGAATCTGTAATGAATAATTTAATTTCTGCAGTAAAGGATGATAATAAAAAGGACTACAGAAAACAATCATATAAAAAATTAATCGAACAATTAGAAATATTGTCCCAGGATTCAAAAGAAGATAAATTAAATATATATGTTTGTGGTGCTTTGTCGAAGAGTAAGCGTAAAGATTTTATTTTTTTTATAGAAGAATTAATAGAAGAAGTTTCAGAAAACTCAGATTTAAACGTTGAGCTTAGTTTTTATGCTGTTTATCATCCTGGTTATCAAAATTTAAAAAAATTAATTCAAGGTGGTTGTGAAAAAATAGTTGAGCATTCTATGAAGGTTAAATGAGATAGTTCTTAATTGGGAAATTAAGTTTTACTATTTAAATGTAACTTTATAGAAAGAGTTTGTTCACAGAGTTGTGGCTAAAAACTTTTATTCTATAGAGATGGTAAGAGATAAGAGCTCTTCCTAAGACAGCCTCGAGCTGGAAAACACAAAATGAAAGGATCTAAACTAGGGCTTAAAGACATCTAGGAAAGTCATCTAGATTTCAGTTTGGCCCTTGGTATCTTACATATGTTAGTTAGTTATAAATGGTTAAAAGAATTGGTGGACATTGATGTGCCATCACAAGAGTTGGCTGAAAAAATGTCAACCACAGGGATCGAAGTAGAAGGTGTGGAATCACCAGCTACTGGTCTCTCAAAAATTGTTGTCGGTGAGGTCTTGTCTTGTGAAGATGTGCCAGAAACACACTTGCATGTCTGCCAAGTCAATGTAGGTAAAGAAGAAGCCCGTCAAATCGTCTGTGGAGCACCAAATGTGCGCGCTGGCATCAAGGTCATGGTGGCTCTTCCAGGTGCTCGCATCGCGGACAACTACAAGATCAAAAAAGGGAAAATCCGTGGTTTGGAATCTCTCGGAATGATCTGCTCACTTGGTGAATTAGGGATTTCTGACTCCGTTGTACCGAAAGAATTTGCAGATGGGATCCAAATCTTGCCAGCAACTGCTGTTCCAGGTGAGGAAGTCTTCTCCTATCTAGACTTGGATGATGAAATCATCGAGCTTTCCATCACTCCAAACCGTGCAGATGCTCTTTCTATGCGTGGAGTGGCGTATGAAGTAGCCGCTATCTATGACAAGGCAGTCAACTTTAAAGACTTTACTTTGACTGAAACTGATCAAGCTGCAACTGATGCTCTTTCTGTCAGCATTGACACAGACAAGGCGCCTTATTATGCAACTCGTATCTTGGACAATGTGACCATCGCACCAAGTCCACAATGGTTGCAAAACCTCCTCATGAACGAGGGCATCCGTCCGATTAATAATGTCGTCGACGTGACCAACTATATCTTGCTTTACTTTGGTCAACCAATGCATGCCTTTGACTTGGATACCTTTGAAGGGACTGACATCCGTGTGCGTGAAGCGCGTGCTGGTGAAAAATTAGTAACCTTGGATGGTGAAGAGCGTGAGTTAGAAATAAATGACCTCGTAATCACTGTCGCTGATAAACCAGTAGCCCTTGCAGGTGTTATGGGTGGTCAAGCTACAGAAATCTCTGAAAAATCTAGTCGTGTCGTCCTTGAAGCTGCTGTTTTCAATGGCAAATCTATCCGTAAGACTAGTGGTCGCCTCAACCTTCGTTCAGAATCTTCTTCTCGCTTTGAAAAAGGCATCAACGTGGCAACTGTCAATGAAGCCCTTGATGCGGCAGCGAGCATGATTGCAGAGCTTTCAGGAGCAACTGTTCGTAAGGGGATCGTTTCAGCAGGTGAGCTTGACACTTCTGATGTGGAAGTTTCTTCAACTCTTGTTGACGTCAACCGTGTCCTCGGTACAGAGCTTTCCTACGCCGATGTAGAAGATGTCTTCCGTCGTCTTGGATTTGGCCTTTCTGGAAATGCTGACAGCTTCACAGTAAGAGTTCCACGTCGCCGTTGGGATATCACTATCGAAGCGGATCTCTTTGAAGAAATCGCTCGTATCTACGGTTATGACCGCTTGCCAACTAGTCTTCCAAAAGACGATGGGACAGCAGGTGAGTTAACAGCGACACAAAAACTCCGTCGTCAAGTTCGGACTATTGCTGAAGGGGCTGGATTGACTGAAATCATCACCTACGCTCTTACAACTCCTGAAAAAGCGGTTGAGTTTACGATTCAGCCAAGTCATTTAACAGAGCTCATGTGGCCAATGACCGTGGATCGTTCGGTCCTCCGTCAAAATATGGTTTCTGGTATCCTTGATACAGTTGCCTACAACGTAGCGCGTAAGAACAAAAACTTGGCTCTTTATGAGATTGGAAAAGTCTTCGAGCAAACTGGTAATCCAAAAGAAGAATTGCCAAACGAAATCAATAGCTTTGCCTTTGCCTTGACTGGCTTAGTTGCTGAAAAAGACTTCCAAACAGCAGCAGTTCCTGTTGACTTCTTCTATGCTAAGGGAATTTTGGAAGCCCTCTTTGCTCGCTTGGGTCTTGAAGTGACTTATACAGCAACCTCTGAAATTGCTAGTCTTCATCCAGGACGTACAGCCTTGATCTCACTCGGTGACCAAGTCCTTGGTTTCCTCGGTCAAGTACATCCTGTTACAGCTAAGGCTTACGATATTCCAGAAACGTATGTAGCAGAGCTCAACCTTTCAGCTATTGAGACAGCTCTTAAACCAGCCGCTCCATTTGTGGAAATCACTAAATTCCCAGCAGTTAGCCGTGATATTGCTCTTCTTCTCAAAGCAGAAGTGACTCACCAAGATGTAGTTGATGCTATCAAATCTGCGGGCGTGAAACGTTTGACAGACATCAAACTCTTTGACGTATTCTCAGGTGAAAAACTAGGACTTGGTATGAAGTCAATGGCCTACAGCTTGACCTTCCAAAATCCAGAAGATAGCTTGACCGACGAAGAAGTCGCACGCTATATGGAAAAAATCCAAGCATCACTCGAAGAAAAAGTGCATGCAGAAGTGCGTTAAAAGTCTAAAATCCATCCCTAGGGGTGGATTTTTTATCTTTGCAAATGCCGAATATTGGAAAGATAAATAAATGTAAATTTTATTATTTTTGGTATGAAAAAACCCAAGCAAATTCTACTAATAAAAATGTACATAAATCCTTGTAATGCCCCAAAAAAGGAGTATAATGAGGATAAGATTAGTAGGAGGTGGATTATGTTAGAAGTCCGCAATCTTGAAAAAAATTTTGGTCCCAAACAAGTCTTGTTTGGAGTTGACTTTCAAGCTCAGCCTGGAAGAATTTTAGGTCTAGTTGGGAAAAATGGAGCTGGGAAAACAACCATTTTTCATAGTATTTTGAAATTTTTAGAATATCAGGGCGAGATTCAGTTTGATGGTCAGGAAATTCGTCAGGAAACCTATGCTCGGATTGGCTATCTACCCGAAGAACGTAGTCTCATGCCTAAATTGACAGTTCTTGAACAAGTACGCTATCTTGCAACCTTAAAAGGCATGGATGCCAAAGAAGTCAAAGAAAAACTCCCTCAATGGATGGAAAAACTGGAAGTCAAGGGGAAACTGACAGACAAGATTAAGAGTCTCTCAAAAGGGAATCAACAAAAGATTCAGCTAATCATTACTTTAATGCATGAACCAGATTTGATTATCCTAGATGAACCTTTTAGTGGTCTGGATCCAGTCAATACCGAATTGCTCAAGCAGGTTATCCTCAAAGAAAAAGAACGTGGTGCAACCATTATCTTTTCAGACCACGTCATGACCAATGTCGAAGAGCTATGTGATGATATTCTTATGATTCGTGATGGGCGTGTCGTCTTGCATGGACCAGTCCAAGATGTTCGTAATCAATACGGCAAAACGCGACTCTTTGTCGCAAGTGAAAAGAGTCAGGAAGACTTGGAAAAACTCCCACATGTCATTCATGCTAGCTTGACCAAGCAGGGAATTTGGAAGCTCATCCTAGATGATGAAAATGCTGGACAGGAGCTCTTTGCTATCTTGACTCAAGGACACTATATCGCGACCTTTGATCAGCAAGCTCCGACAATTGATGAAATCTTTAAACTAGAATCAGGGGTGGAAGTATGAGAAATATGTTGGTTGTAATCAAAGAAACCTATCTACGTCATGTCAAATCCTGGAGTTTCTTCTTTATGGTAATCTCGCCATTTCTCTTTATCGGGTTATCTGGAGGAATTGGGTATCTCCAAGGTTCTTCTCTAGCTCAAAATAATAAGGTAGCAGTGGTTAGTTCGATACCTGCTGTAACAGAGGGGCTCAAGTCGACCAATGGCATTAACTTTGACTATAAGGATGAAGCAAGTGCCCAAGAAGCCATCAAGGATGAGAAAATAAAAGGTTATCTGACTATTAATCAAGAAGATAGTGTGTTAAAGGCGGTCTATCATGGAGAGACTTCACTAGAGAGTGGTATTAAATTAGCTGTGACTGCTAAGTTGAATGAACTTCAATCCCAACTCAACCGTTCAGAAGCAAATTTGTCTCAGGAACAGGAACAACACTTGGCGCAAACGATTCAATTCTCAGAGCAGATTGATGAAGCTAAGGAAAATAAAAAAATGGTCCAAACCTATGCGGCTGCAGGACTAGGCTTCTTCCTCTATATGATTTTGATTACTTATGCTAGTGTCACCGCTCAAGAAGTAGCCAGTGAAAAAGGTACAAAAATCATGGAAGTGGTCTTCTCAAGTATTCGAGCTAGCCATTACTTTTACGCACGTATGATTGCTTTACTTCTTGTCATTTTGACCCATATTGGCATTTACGTCATTGGAGGATTTGGAGCTCTCTTATTCTTTAAAGATATGCCCTTATTAGCAAATTCAGGTGTTTTAAACCACTTGGGAGAAGCCTTTTCGGTCAATACCTTGTTATTTGTCTTGGTCAGTCTCTTTATGTATGTGGTCTTGGCTGCCTTTCTGGGCTCAATGGTTTCTCGACCTGAAGACTCTGGTAAAGCCTTGTCGCCTTTGATGCTTTTAATTATGGTAGGTTTTATTGGGGTAACCGCCTTAGGAACTTCTGGCGATAATTTGGTTTTGAGGATTGGCTCATATATCCCATTCATTTCTACCTTCTTTATGCCTTTCAGAGCTATTAATGGTTATGCAAATAGTATCGAGGCTTGGATTTCTCTTGCGATAACAGTTGTATTTGCTGTGACTGCAACAGCCTTTATCGGACGTATGTATGCCAGCCTAGTCCTTCAAACGGATGATTTAGGCATCTGGAAAACCTTCAAACGAGCTTTAAGCTATCACTAAAAGAGACACCTTCAGTGAATACTGGAGGTGTTTTTGCTTTACGAATTCATTGCTGTCTGGTCTTCTTTACTTTATAATGAAAGAAGAATGAAAAGGAGGCGGCCATGAACTATATGGATGTTGCTGAAAATGAGCATTTGTTAATCATTGTCCTTAGGATGATGCTGATCATCCAGATGAGTGAAGATGAGGTGGAGGCGGCCTTGTCGATTGGCATCAACACCTTGACCTAACGGATATCTATGGCTATGGCCAGTGTGAGGTCCTGCTGGGTAAAGTTTTCAAGCACTGTTCTAATCTTAGGGACCAGATTTAGTAGACCAGATTTCACTTGTATCAGTTAGCTGGCTTTTTTGTTCTATGCTTTACAAATTTTTCTTGACAAGTTTTCTTTGTTATGGTAAACTTTTAGGTAACAAGTGTTGCGCAACAATCGTTGCGCGAAAGGAGTCGTATGCCACCAAAAGTTAAATTTAGTAAAGAGGCTATGATTGGGACAGCTTTACAATTGGTGAGAGAAGAGGGAATAGCTAGTTTGACGGCTCGAGCATTAGCGGAAAAACTGGGAGCCACACCAAGAGTCATTTTTGGGCAATTTGCAAATATGGCTGAGTTACAAGCAGAGGTTATTGTTGCTGCGGAAATGGTAGTGGTGGAGTATATACGAAAGGCTTTAGAAGATGAGAAGCCTTTTCGATCTGTCGGGGTTGCTTATATCCTGTTCGCCTCAAAAGAGCCCCAACTTTTTCAATTGCTTTTCCAAAATCATAGCAAAGATCCGATTCGTCGCTTTCAAGATTTTCTTCCCATGAAGGATCATAGTTACCAATTGGTTCTGGATTCGATTGTCGCAGATTATCCGTTGACGTTAGTGGAGGCTAGTCGCCTGTACCAGCATCTATTTATTTACTCGCACGGCATGGCCTCTATGGTTGCTTCTGGTATTTATCAGTTCAGCATGGAAGAAGTGATTGATTTATTGACAGAAGTTTGTCAATCTCTCATCAAAGAAATGGTAGGAAAGAAATGATTCAACTAGAAAATGTTCACAAAGGCTACGGCCAAAGCAAGGTCTTAAAAGGTATTGATTTGCAGATTCAAGACCAGGATGATGTAGTTATCCTAGGTCCTTCTGGATCAGGAAAGTCAACCCTCTTAAACGTATTGTCGGGATTAGAAAAGGTAGATGAGGGGCATATTCTCATTCAAGGACAGGATTTATCGCAGCTCACAGATGCTCAATTGACAGCCTTTAGACGTGAAAAAATTGCCTTTATTTTTCAGCAGTATTATTTATTGCTTAATTTGACGGTCAGACAAAATGTAAAGATGGGAGCTGACCTGGCAAACAATCATGATTTTTTGCAAATTATCGAAGATTTGGGTCTTGGCGATAAGCTAGACAAGTATCCAAGTGAATTGTCTGGTGGGGAACAGCAGAGAGTCTCCATTGCACGTGCCCTGGCCAAAAAGCCAGAGATTCTTTTCTTAGATGAGCCGACGGGGGCCCTGGATGAAGAAACAGGGCGCAAGATTCTCGACTATATCTGGAAGTTAAAGGAAAAGCTTGGTTTTACCCTCATCATGGTGACGCACAACCAAAATATTGCGGATATGGCCAGAACCGTCATTCGCGTCAATAGTGGCAAGATTACTCAAGTTGTGACCAATGATCAGCCACAGACAGCTTATGAGATTGGATGGTAAGCCATGTTTTCAGTAAAAGATATTCGAAAATTAGTTGTCGTCAGTATCATTGGGGCTTGTGCAGTCTTTGTGGCCAATCTCTTCTTGAATTTTTATCTGGATATCGAGCAGTTGGAGATTTCTAAAACCAATCCGATGATTCAGACCTACTATGATGCCCAGGTTTCGCTATCTTGGATGGTGGCCATGGTCAGTGGGGTTGTCTTGTCCTTGACGTCGATCCTTCTCATGTGTTTTTATATCAAACAATTTGTCGATGACCACAAGGAACAATTAGGAATTTTAAAGGCTTTGGGGTATAGCAATGGCCAGTTGGCGAAACGATTTTGGGCTTTTGGGCTCAGTTTTGGAGTTGGAGCGCTTCTTGGCTATTTCGGTTCTTTTCTTATGATGGGGCATTTTTATGACTTTCGCAATGAGAAGGGGATTTTGCCAGACATTACCATTCATTTTCACTGGCAGCTCCTGGTCGCTTTAGTGATACTGCCAACGACTTTCTTTATGGTTCTTGCGATTGGCTATGCTAGAAGACAACTACAAACGCCGGCCCTTCGCCTATTGAAAAAATACCCAACACCGATTAAGGTCAAAAGAAAAAAAAGTGCTCCTAAGAAAGAGAAAGACTTCCTAAAAGAGCTGTCTTCGTCGCTGATTTGGGGGAGAAAATCGATCCTGTTTTTTGTGGTCTTTGGCTCCATGTGTTTCGCGGCCATGGTTCAATTGTCTTTTGGGCTAAGGGACTACACAGATGACATCATCCAAACGATGATGATTATGATTGGTTTGATCCTTTCTTTCTCTATTCTCTTGTTGTCATTGGGAATTGTCGTTTCAGAAAGTCGCGAAACCTTGGCCTTGATGAAGGCTTTTGGCTACACCGATCGTGAATGCCAAAGTCATATTCTCGCTCCCTATCGTTTCTGGGCCTATCTAGGATTTGTTCTTGGGACGGCTTATCAATATGGCATCATGGAAATCTTGATTGGTGTGATCAAAGACACCGTTCCTGAAAAGATTGAGCATAACTTTGACTGGAATGTGTGCTTTTGGACTTTGATCGTTTTTGCTGTGGTTTATGAAAGTCTCTTTTATCTATCCAACAGAAAACTCCAAAAACAAACCATCAAAGAAGTGCTCTTAGCTGAATAAATAGAAAAGGTTGGCTTACCCAGCCTTTTTCTTTTGAAACGCATTGACAAGGGAGGCTTTTCCGCTATTCTAGGGGAATGAAAGAAAAGGAAAGGAAAGGGATTGAGATGAAACGGAGTTACTAGCAGGACCTGAAAGGGGCCTTTTACTTAATCTGGCGCAATAAATGGTCCTTTATCTCTGTAGGGATCCTCTGGCAGTTTGTGGTTGGCATTGGGCTGTGGTCTTGTGTCATAAATAAATCAATAGACCTGTGAGTGTATCTCCCAGGTCTTTCGTTTAGCTGAAATATTTCACAATAATTTCTTCTAAACCTTTGACTAATAAAGAAAATTATCGTACAATAAAGAGTACGTGATAAAATGAGACCAGAGTTTATTTGCTCTGGCGTTAGTAGTAAAAAAAGAGGAGAAACGCTTTGGAATTAGAAGTATTTGCTGGGCAAGAAAAAAGTGAACTATCTATGATTGAGGTGGCTCGTGCCATCTTGGAACTCCGTGGTCGCGATCACGAAATGCATTTTAGCGATTTGGTTAATGAAATCCAAAACTATCTTGGTACCTCTAATAGCGATATTCGCGAAGCACTATCTTTGTTCTATACAGAGTTGAACTTTGATGGTAGCTTCATCTCTCTTGGAGATAACAAGTGGGGCCTTCGTTCATGGTATGGAGTAGATGAAATTGACGAAGAAATCATTGCTCTTGAAGAAAGTGACGATGAAGAAGTAGCACCTAAGGCTAAGAAAAAACGTGTTAATGCCTTTATGGATGGAGATACGGATGCCATTGATTATGGTGCAGATGATCCAGAGGATGAGGATGCCTACGAAGAAGATCCAGCTCTTTCTTATGATGATGAAAATCCAGACGATGAGAAGAACGAAGTAGAAGCCTACGACGCTGAAATCAACGAAATCGCACCAGATGATCTTGGGGAAGATGTCGAACTCGTTGAAGAAGATGATGAAGATTCTGAGGAAGAAGAAGAATAATACCAAACAACAAGGGAATTCCCTTGTTGTTTTTCTTTTCTGCATTAGAACTATAAATCTAGTAAAGAATGACATTTGACAAATGTACCAAATTGAGGTAAGATATTGTTCGGGCACCTCTTTTTGAGGTCGGAGCTTCCTAGTTACTAGGGAGCTATTTTTGTTTTTCCAGGGAAATAATCATCCTTGATTGTAGTTGTCGATGAAGGTCTTGTTTTCTTAGTCCCCCTCTAGTGAACAAGATCTTGAGGATTTTAGAAAGAGGAATCTATGTCTACGAAATATATTTTTGTAACTGGTGGTGTGGTGTCGTCTATTGGGAAAGGGATTGTTGCGGCGAGCCTAGGACGGCTCTTGAAAAATCGTGGTTTGAAGGTAACCATCCAAAAATTTGACCCTTATATCAATATCGATCCAGGGACCATGAGCCCTTACCAGCACGGGGAAGTCTTTGTAACAGATGATGGGGCTGAGACAGATTTGGACTTGGGTCACTATGAACGTTTTATTGATATCAATCTCAATAAATACTCAAACGTGACAACTGGTAAAATCTACAGCGAAGTTCTTCGTAAGGAACGTCGTGGGGAGTACCTCGGTGCAACTGTCCAAGTCATTCCTCATATTACAGATGCCTTGAAAGAAAAAATCAAGCGTGCTGCCCTAACAACTGACTCTGATGTTATTATTACAGAGGTTGGGGGAACAGTCGGCGATATTGAATCCCTTCCATTCTTAGAAGCGCTCCGTCAGATGAAGTCTGATGTCGGAGCAGAAAATGTCATGTATATCCATACAACCTTGCTTCCTTACCTCAAGGCGGCTGGAGAAATGAAGACCAAGCCGACTCAACACTCTGTCAAAGAATTGCGTGGTTTGGGAATCCAGCCAAATATGTTAGTCATTCGTACAGAAAAAACAGCAGGACAAGGGATTAAAAACAAACTAGCCCAGTTCTGTGATGTGGCGCCAGAAGCAGTTATCGAGTCATTGGATGTCGAACATCTTTACCAAATCCCGCTTAATCTGCAAGCACAAGGCATGGATCAAATCGTCTGTGACCATTTGAAGATTGACGCACCGGCAGCAGATATGACAGAGTGGTCAGTTATGGTTGATAAGGTTATGAATTTCAAAAAACAAGTCAAAATTGCTCTTGTTGGTAAGTATGTCGAGCTGCAAGATGCCTACATTTCTGTCGTAGAGGCCTTGAAACACTCTGGTTATGCCAATGATACAGAAGTCAAGATTGATTGGGTCAATGCTAACGATGTGACAGCTGACAATGTAGCAGAACTCCTAGCTGATGCTGACGGAATCATCGTTCCAGGTGGTTTTGGTCAACGTGGCACTGAGGGTAAGATTCAAGCAATTCGCTATGCTCGAGAAAATGATGTACCAATGTTGGGGGTCTGCTTGGGAATGCAATTGACCTGTATCGAGTTTGCCCGTCATGTTTTGGGACTTGAAGGAGCTAATTCAGCAGAGCTTGATCCTGATACAAAATATCCGATCATCGATATCATGCGTGATCAGATTGATGTTGAGGACATGGGTGGAACCCTTCGTTTGGGACTTTATCCTTCTAAGTTAAAACGTGGTTCTAAGGCAGCGGCAGCTTATCATAACAAAGAAGTTGTACAACGCCGTCACCGCCACCGTTATGAGTTTAACAATGCCTTCCGTGAACAGTTTGAAGGAGCAGGATTTGTTTTCTCAGGTGTTTCACCAGACAATCGCTTGGTCGAAATTGTTGAAATCCCAGAAAATAAATTCTTTGTGGCTTGTCAGTACCATCCAGAACTTTCAAGTCGTCCAAATCGTCCAGAAGAACTCTACACTGCATTTGTAACAGCAGCTGTTGAAAATAGTAAATAGTAGAATAAACCTTTGAGAATCATCTCAGAGGTTTTTAATTTGTTTTCAGTATTATGAAAATCTGGAAAATCAGCTCTGAATTTGGTAAGATAAGATTATGGATTTTGAAAAAATTGAACAAGCATATACTTATTTATTAGAAAATGTCCAAATCGTTCAAAATGATTTGGCGACTAGCTTTTATGACGCCTTGATAGAACAAAATGGGATCTATCTCGATAGTCAAACCAATCTGGAGCAAGTCAAAAAAAATAACCAGGCCATAAAACGTTTGGCACTTCGAAAAGAGGAGTGGTTACGGACCTATCAATTTTTGTTAATGAAGGCAGCGCAAACAGAACCTCTTCAAGCCAACCACCAGTTCACACCGGATGCGGTTGGTCACTTGATGATTTTTATCATAGAGCAACTTTTTCCTGCTGAAAATGTGAGTCTATTAGAGTTGGGTTCTGGGATGGGAATTCTGGGTGCTAGCTTCTTAACGTCCATGAACAAAAAGGTAGATTACCTGGGAATAGAACTTGATGACCTCCTGATTGACTTGGCGGCAAGCATGGCGGAAGTAATGGATCTTCAAATGGGCTTTGTCCAAGGAGATGCAGTACGTCCACAAGTATTAAAAGAAAGTGATATCATTGTGAGCGACCTGCCTGTCGGTTACTATCCAGATGATCAGACAGCCTCACGTTATCAAGTAGCGGCTAAGAATGAACATACTTATGCTCATCATTTGTTAATGGAACAATCTCTCAAGTATCTCAGAACAGGAGGCTATGCGATTTTTCTAGCTCCAACAGATCTCCTGACAAGTCCTCAGAGTGAACTTTTGAAATCCTGGCTGACAGAGCAGGCTCAACTAGTGGCAATTATTGCCTTACCAGAGGATCTCTTCGCTCAAGGAGCCCAATCTAAGACCATTTTTGTCCTCCAGAAGAAGACGGGAGAAGGAGTTGAACCGTTTGTTTATCCACTTACCAGTCTTCGCGACCCTGAAATTTTGATGGAATTTAAGGAAAATTTTCAAAATTGGTGTCAAGGGCATGAAATCTAGTGTAAATTTTGATATAATAGTTGAAAACGCTTAAAAAGGGGAATAAATTTATGACAAAAACCATTGCAATTAACGCTGGAAGCTCTAGCTTGAAATGGCAACTTTATCAAATGCCAGAAGAAAAGGTGCTTGCAAAAGGTTTGATTGAGCGAATCGGATTGAAGGATTCTGTTTCAACAGTTAAGTTTGATGGTCGTTCTGAAGAACAAGTTCTTGATATTGAAAACCATACCTTGGCAGTTAAGATTTTACTTGATGACTTGATTCGTTTTGAAATTATTAAATCTTATGATGAGATTACTGGTGTTGGACACCGTGTCGTTGCAGGTGGTGAGTACTTCAAAGAGTCTACAGTTGTTGAAGGCGATGTCTTGGAAAAAATTGAAGAACTAGGACTTCTTGCTCCATTGCACAACCCTGCAAATGCTGCTGGTATTCGTGCCTTCAAAGAATTGTTGCCAGATATCACAAGCGTAGCTGTCTTTGATACATCATTCCACACAACAATGCCAGAAAAAGCATACCGTTATCCATTACCAACTAAGTACTATACAGAGAACAAGGTTCGTAAATACGGTGCTCACGGTACAAGTCACCAATATGTTGCTCAAGAAGCAGCAAAACTATTGGGTCGCCCACTAGAAGAATTGAAATTAATCACTTGCCATATTGGTAATGGTGCTTCTATCACAGCTGTTAAAGGTGGTCAATCAATCGATACATCAATGGGATTCACTCCACTTGGTGGTGTTATGATGGGAACTCGTACAGGGGATATTGATCCAGCCATCATTCCTTATTTAATGCAATATACAGAGGACTTCAAGACTCCAGACGATATTAGTCGTATTCTAAACCGTGAATCTGGTCTTCAGGCAGTTTCAGGCTTATCAAGTGACATGCGTGATGTTCAGAATGGTGTGAACGAAGGCAATCACGATGCTATTCTTGCCTTTGAAATGTATGTTGACCGTATCCAAAAATACATTGGACAATACTTGGCAGTTCTAAACGGGGCAGATGCTATTATCTTTACTGCTGGTGTTGGTGAAAATGCAACTCTTGTGCGTGAGAAAGTTATTTCAGGTATCTCTTGGTTTGGTTGTGATCTAGACCCAGAGAAAAATGTCTTTGGAGTAACTGGAGACATTTCTACAGATGCTGCGACACTTCGTGTACTTGTCATCCCAACTGATGAAGAACTTGTGATTGCGCGTGATGTGGAGCGTTTGAAAAAATAAATGATAAGAAAATCGACCTTCTCGAAAGAGAGGTCGATTTTTATTTTTAAAAAATCTTCACCATTTAGTGAGCGAAACTTCGCCACTATTGAGCCAAATTTTCTCACCAGTAGCTAATTGGATCTGTAGTTGACCCTGGTCAGAGATATCACAAGCTTTTCCTGAGATGATTTCTTGATCTTTCCTAAAGGAAATTTCTTTGCCTAAAACAATTGATTGTTTTTTATAAAGGTAAAGCAGCTCATCGGCCTCAGTTTCGTAGAAACATTTCCAGATTTCTGCAATCAGCTCGTTGCGAGTGATTGGGCTGTTTTGAGAGAAGAGACTTCCAGCTTTCCCTTGTAGGTTTTTTGGAAAATCAGCGATAGAAAAGTTGATACCAACACCAATAATAACATCTGTGACAAGGCCGGTTTCGACAGAAGTGATGGCTTCGGTTAGAATACCGGCTATTTTTTTATGATTTAGGTATAAATCATTTACCCATTTGATATCTAAATCAATCAGACAAAGGTTTTTAACAGCCTTATAAATTGCGGCTGCAGTCAGGAGTGTATAAGCTGGTAGATCTAGATAAGAGAGATTGGGCTTGAGGTGGAGAGACATGTAAATCCCACCTTGTTCTGGAGAATAGTAGGGGCGTTGAAATCGACCACGTCCCATAGTTTGGCCTGTTGATAGGTAGAGTGTGTCTCCTTTGGCACCAGCTTCCATGGCCTCCTTAGCATCACTCTGGGTTGATTTGGTGATAGGTTTAAATTGAACTGAGATTGGGCTGTTGGCTTCTATTTCTTGAGGTAAGATTAGGTCACCGTGAAGAAGTTTGTAGCCACGGTTTTTGATGCTGTCAATTTCTAAACCTTCCTGCTGGAGGCGTTGGATAGCCTTCCAAACAGAGGTGCGAGAGAGGTTTAATATTTCAGCGATTTTCTCTCCGCTTAAATAATCTGTTTCATGAGCTAAGATTTTGTAAACTTCTTGGTAGGATTTCATACTAGGTCCTTTCTGGAACAACTAGATTTATTGTACCATATTTTTAAAAAAGGATGCGCGCTTTGAGAGATATCTTAGCTCGCTATAAAATTTTACCTAGTTTTAGTCAGGATGACATGGACAAAGTGGTTTTCAAATCATTTGAAAAATGGTAAAATGTTTTAATAGTTTATTTATCTGAGCTTTATAGCGCAGAGAGAAAGGAACTGTTGTGAAATCAATAGGTATCATTGAAAAATTGAAAGGCTTATCCAAGCAAGAGCTAGTCTTACTAGCTGTTATTCTAAGTATTTTCTTGCCTTTTTATATTTTCGTTATTATTTTTATCGCCTACTTAATAGGTTTAATATTTACAGGAGAGATGAAGGGGATATTAAAACGATTATCCCACCATTCTATCTTACTTTTATTTATCGGATATAGTGGCGTTATCTCTCTTTTAGCAAAAAATGTGATGGGGATGGTTTCCACTTTAGGAATGTTCCTCTTTGCAATTTTCTTTTATTATTACCAAGCCCATTTAACCCCTAAGTTTTTCAGATTAGTATTGCAATCGGTTATGTCGCTTAGTGTGCTAGCATCAGTTTTTGCAGCTTTAGAGCACTTTCAGATTGTAAAGAAATTTGATTATACTTTCTTATCACCTAAGATGCAGGTCTGGCATCAGAACCGTGCAGAGGTAGCTTTCTTTAATCCTAATTATTATGGGATTATCTGTTGCTTCTGTATTATGATTGGATTTTACCTAATTAGTACGACTAGATTGAGATGGTTGAGAATTTTCTCTCTCATTGCGATCTTTGCAAATTTGTTTGGCTTGAATTTCACCCAAAATAGAACAGCTTTTCCAGCTATTATCTTTGGTGCGATTATTTATCTTTTCACTACCATTAAGAACTGGCGTGCCTTCTGGCTCAGTATCGGAGTCTTCGGTGTTGGTCTAGCCTTTCTCTTCTCGAGCGATTTGGGAGTTCGAATGGGGACGCTCGATTCGTCTATGGAAGAACGAGTGTCGATCTGGAATGCTGGTATGACCTTATTCAAACAAAATCCCTTCTGGGGAGAAGGTCCACTAACTTATATGCATTCCTATCCCCGTATTTTTGCTCCTTATCACGAACATGCTCATAGTATATACATTGATACGATATTGAGTTACGGTGTGGTAGGAACGGTATTGTTAGGAATAGCTTCTTCTGGTCCAATTCGAATGTTGATTGATATGAGTCAGGAGCCGAGCAAGCGTCCAATTGTTGGTCTTTATCTTTCATTCTTAACAGTAGTTGCTGTGCATGGAATTTTTGATTTGGCACTCTTTTGGATTCAATCCTCCTTCATTTTCCTTTTAGTAATGTGTAGTTTACCATTAAAACATAGTATGATTGGAGAATTTGTTGAATAAACAAAAAGATAGTAGAAATGAGATTTTCTACTATCTTTTTTATTATTGAATAGCTTGAAGTAAGTCTTCAGCTTGTTTTTCTAGAGAAGCAGCAACGCTATCTTCAAGGACTAATTGACCATCTGCCCAGGCAGAATCATTAACACGAGCTGCGGTAAAATCACCAACAACCTGTGTACGGATAAATGGCAAGAGGTCTTTGTAAATCGCAAAGAGTTGATCGTGTCCTGCATTTGCTACAGATGAAACTGTAACAATCTTATCTTGAAGAGCAGATGCTCCACGAGTGTCAGATAAGTCAATGGCGCGTGAAAGCCAGTCAAGTAAGTTTTTCACAGTCCCTGGAATTGAGAAATTGTAGACTGGAGAGAAGATCCAGATAGCATCAGTAGCTTGAACAGCTTCGCGAGCCGCTGCAACAGCTGGAAGTGTAGGAACTTCAAGGTCTTGGCTAAAGAGAGGAATGGCTGAGTAGTCAAGGTAACTTACCTCGGCTTTGCCAGCAAGTGCCTTTTCAGCTTCTAGTGCCATTTGGTGGTTGAATGAACCTTCACGAAGTGAACCAACGATAAACAATATTTTTTTAGACATAGGGAGTCTCCTTTAAATTTCAATCTTTTAATCAGAATCACTCTGTTGTTATAATATATGTTACAACACGATAAAATCATTTGCAAGGGATATGCTCAGAAAATAAAATCAATAGAATCTAAGTTTTTAATTAAAAATGAAGACTGTAGAAAAGTCTATAAAAACACGGCTTGAAGTTATGTAATGATATCCTAAAAACGTATTGAAAATCCAGATTCCTCCCCTAACTTCACTTGTAATTCACTAGGATAGATGGTAAAATAGACGAGTGAAAAAGAGACAGAAAAAAGAAAAAAATTCCCTATTATTTCAGTACATTATTGGTATAACTTTGTTAACTCTAGTCATCACTTCTTCCTTTCTCTACTTGGTATGGCTCAGCATGAAGCCTTATCAAACTGCAAAGGTTGAAGGTGAGAGACTCGCTAAGCAGTATGCAAATCTAGAAACGGTTAGCCAGATTGATATCTTCAATGGTTTAGAAAGCTATTATAGTGTTCTTGGCCAAGATAAGAACCAGAAACCAGTTGCTGTCTTAATAGAGAAAAGTAGCAACAATATTTACGTATATCAACTAGAAAATGGAACTTCTCAAGAAAAAGCAGAAGCAGTTGTCAAGGAAAAAGGAGCAACTGAAATTGACAAGATTACTTTTGGACGGTACGCTGATAAGCCCGTCTGGGAAATCAAGTCTGGAGGAAACTATTATCTAGTAGATTTTGAATCTGGTACCTTAATCGAAAAGGAGAAGCTATGAAACTATCCAAGCGTGTATTAGAAATGGAAGAAAGTGTCACTCTGGCTAGTGATGCAAGAGCAAAGAAGTTAAAGGCTGAAGGAAAAGATGTTCTTTTCTTAACTTTAGGTCAGCCTGATTTTCATACTCCTGAAAATATTCAAGATGCCGCTGTTGCAGCCATTCGAGATGGACGTGCTTCTTTCTATACGGTAGCTTCAGGTTTGCCTGAGTTAAAAGCAGCAGTCAATACCTATTTTGAGCGTTATTATGGTTATTCCGTAGCGGCTAACGAAGTCACTTTTGCTACAGGTGCAAAATTCTCACTCTACACTTTCTTTATGGCTGTGGTTAATCCTGGAGATGAGGTTATTATTCCAACACCTTACTGGGTTAGCTATGGGGATCAGGTTAAGATGGCAGAAGGTGTTCCAGTCTTTGTCCAAACCAAAGAAGACAATCACTTTAAAGTGACTGTTGAGCAATTAGAAGCAGCTCGTACAGATAAGACCAAGGTCTTGGTTCTTAACTCACCATCTAATCCGACTGGGATGATTTATTCTCGTGAGGAACTCTTGGCCATTGGGAATTGGGCTGTTGAGCATGATATTCTCATCCTAGCAGATGATATTTATGGTCGTTTGGTCTATAACGGAAATGAGTTTGTGCCAATCTCTAGTCTATCAGAAGCGATTCGCAAGCAAACCATTGTCATTAACGGGGTATCAAAAGCCTACGCAATGACAGGTTGGCGTGTAGGTTATGCAGTGGGTGATCCAGCAATCATCGCTGCCATGAGCAAATTGACTGGTCAAACAACTTCTAACCTAACCGCTGTTTCACAATACGCAACAATCGAGGCACTAACTGGACCGCAAGATTCTGTAGAAGTCATGCGTCAAGCATTTGAAGAACGTTTGAATACCATCTATCCACTCTTGTGTGAAGTCCCTGGCTTTGAGGTTGTTAAACCACAAGGAGCTTTCTACCTCTTCCCAAATGTTAAAAAAGCCATGGAAATGAAAGGTTATAGCGATGTAACAGCATTTACAACGGCTATCCTTGAGGAAGTTGGTCTAGCATTGATTACAGGAGCCGGATTTGGAGCACCAGAGAATGTTCGTCTCAGCTATGCGACAGATCTAGATACACTTAAAGAAGCCATTCGTCGTTTGCACCAATTTATGGAAAAATAAGAAGTTAAACCTCCGTCCTTTTGGCGGAGGTTTTTGTAGCTAAAAACTTATGAATTTCTATCAAACAAGCTAGCTATCAGCCATTATTTGTGGTACAATAATGGGTAATAATGTCTTTGGACAAGTTAAACGAAAAAGGAAGATAAATGATGACAAAACGTGTAACAATTATCGAAGTAAAAGACTACGTTGGTCAAGAAGTGACCATCGGTGCTTGGGTGGCCAACAAATCAGGTAAAGGAAAAATTGCTTTCTTGCAATTGCGTGACGGGACTGCCTTTTTCCAAGGTGTGGCTTTTAAACCAAACTTTATCGAAAAATTCGGCGAAGAAGTAGGTCTTGAAAAATTTGACACCATCAAACGCCTAAGCCAAGAAACATCTGTCTTTGTGACAGGGATTGTCAAAGAAGACGAACGCTCAAAATTTGGTTATGAGCTTGATATCACAGATATTGAAGTGATCGGTGAGTCTCAAGATTACCCAATCACTCCAAAAGAACACGGAACAGACTTCTTGATGGACAACCGTCACTTGTGGTTGCGTTCACGCAAACAAGTTGCTGTTATGCAAATCCGTAATGCTATCATCTATGCAACTTATGAGTTCTTTGATAAAAATGGCTTCATGAAGTTTGATAGCCCAATTCTTTCAGGAAATGCTGCAGAAGATTCTACAGAACTTTTTGAAACAGACTACTTCGGAACACCAGCCTACTTGAGTCAATCTGGTCAGCTTTACCTTGAAGCTGGTGCTATGGCCCTTGGTCGTGTCTTCGACTTTGGTCCAGTATTCCGTGCTGAAAAATCAAAAACTCGCCGTCACTTGACTGAGTTCTGGATGATGGATGCTGAGTATTCATACTTGACACATGATGAGTCACTTGACTTGCAAGAAGCTTATGTCAAAGCTCTTCTTCAAGGTGTTCTTGACCGTGCTCCACAAGCATTGGAAACATTGGAACGTGATACTGAGCTTTTGAAACGCTACATTGCAGAGCCATTCAAACGCATCACTTACGATGAAGCGATTGATCTCTTGCAAGAGCATGAAAACGATGAAGATGCGGACTACGAACATTTGGAACATGGAGATGACTTCGGCTCACCACACGAGACTTGGATTTCAAACCACTTTGGTGTACCAACCTTTGTCATGAACTACCCAGCAGATATCAAGGCCTTCTACATGAAACCAGTTCCTGGAAATCCAGAGCGCGTGCTTTGTGCAGATTTGCTCGCACCAGAAGGTTACGGAGAAATCATCGGTGGTTCCATGCGTGAGGAAGATTACGATGCCCTTGTAGCGAAGATGGAATCACTTGGTATGGATCGTACAGAATATGAATTCTACCTTGACCTTCGTAAATACGGTACAGTACCACACGGTGGATTTGGTATCGGTATCGAACGTATGGTAACCTTCGCAGCTGGTACAAAACACATCCGTGAAGCCATTCCATTCCCACGTATGTTGCACCGTATCAAACCTTAATAGCCATAAAAACGCCGTCTGGCGTTTTTATACTCTTCGAAAATCAAATTCAAACTACGTCAGCTTCACCTTGCCGTACTCAAGTACAGCCTGCGGCTAGCTTCCTAGTTTGCTCTTTGATTTTCATTGAGTATTACTTTAAATGAAAGAGGTAGAGAAAATGTAGGCAACTCTAAGTAAGTCTTTTAGAAAAACTCATATTATATATTGAAAGAGAGAAAACGATGTTTAAAAGAACTTACAAACGCAACATTCCACTCCTAGCAGGTCTGGAATTCACTTCTTATTTTGGAATCACCAGTTTTTGGATTTTGTTTTTTATCCAAAATGGTCTTTCCTTACTTCAAATCGGTTTACTAGAAAGTATCTTTCATGGGACAAGTCTCTTATGTGAAATCCCATCTGGTATGTTGGCCGATCGATTTAGCTACAAGACCAATCTCTATTTGGCTCGCTTGGCCAGTATTGTATCCTCTATCTTGATTTTGTTTGGTCAGGGGAATTTTTGGATCTATGCGCTAGCTATGATGGTCAATGCTTGGTCCTATAATTTTGATTCGGGGACCAGCACCGCTTTCTTATATGATTCAGCAGTTGAAGCAGGTCAAAAAGAACGTTATCTTCAAATTTCTAGCTTTTTGTCTGGTGTGGCCGAAGTTACCCGAACCCTAGGTACAGTTGTGGCAGGCTTCTTTATTCACGGAGCCTTGGCTTGGACTTATCTAATTGCTATTGGATTGTCTTTTCTTTCTATAATCTTGATTTATTTGATGAAAGAACCAATGGATAAGAGAGAAAAAAATGAAGCCTTAACCTTTAAAACGATTGTCCTGCAAGTTCGAAAAGAATGGAATGAAAAACCAGTACTCTTTTACTGGATGCTGACTTATCAGCTAGTCGGGACACTCATGTGCATGTTTTACTTTTACTATCAGCAGAAAATAAGTGACTTAGCAGGATGGCAGGTATCGCTGGTCATGCTTATTGGTAGTGGCTTAAATCTTATAGCAGTTTATGTAGCTAGTCAAATTGGTGAAAAATGGAATAGCAATCGAGTTTTTCCGACTCTTGTTGCACTAACGGGTTTAGCCTTGCTATTGGTGTTTTTTGGAACTCCCTTTGCTTTTCTTCTCGTATATCTTTTAACCGATACACTCTATGCAGTTTATCAACCAATCTATTTTAATGACTTACAAGGCTATTTACCGTCCAGTGTAAGAGCAACTATGCTTAGTATCAATTCTATGCTCTTTAGTTTATCTATGATTGTCATTTTCCCATTGACAGGTTGGTTGATTGATCGTTGGGGTCTGGTAGCTGTCTTTTTAGTTCTAGGTCTTATTTTACTATTAACCTATCCTATCTTAAGAATTGGTCTAAAAAGGATGGGCAAGCTATTAAATCAGGACTTAAAAACTGAATAAAGCACGAAACCCTATTTGCCCAAAGAAAGATCCTGTGGTACAATAGCAAGAAGAAAAGGAGAAGAGCATGATTGATGTAGAAGAAATTCTAAGTAAGATGAATCCCAATCAAAAGATCAACTATGACCGTGTCATGCAAAAGATGGTTCAAGTTTGGGAAAAAAATGAAGAGAGACCAACTATTCTCATGCACGTCTGTTGTGCTCCCTGTAGCACTTACACTCTAGAGTATTTGACCAAGTATGCGGATGTGACCATCTATTTTGCAAATTCAAATATCCATCCAAAAGCTGAGTATCATAAGCGTGCCTATGTGACAAAAAAGTTTGTCAGTGATTTCAATGAACGAACTGGCAACAAGGTTCAATATCTAGAAGCACCCTATGAACCCAACGAATACCGTCAGCTGGTCAGAGGTTTGGAAGAAGAACCTGAAGGTGGCGATCGCTGCAAGGTTTGTTTTGACTATCGCTTGGACAAGACAGCGCAAGTGGCTATGGACTTAGGCTTTGACTACTTTGGCTCAGCCCTAACCATCAGTCCTCACAAAAATTCG
The DNA here is from genome assembly GCF_054861245.1 of Streptococcus sp. KHUD_017. Classification (NCBI taxonomy): domain Bacteria; kingdom Bacillati; phylum Bacillota; class Bacilli; order Lactobacillales; family Streptococcaceae; genus Streptococcus; species Streptococcus sp. KHUD_017. The sequence goes on along the minus strand of NZ_CM142175.1, from coordinate 1,413,282 downwards.
CAAACGATTAATAGTATTGGAATTGATGTGCAGAAAATCTACACCACTCACTATCTTCCGAGTGATTTTAAGAAAAATCAAGGTTATAAACGCTCTGTAGAAATGTGTGAAGAGTACGACATTTATCGCCAATGTTACTGTGGCTGTGTCTATGCAGCTCAAGCTCAAAATATTGACTTGGTACAGGTCAAGAAGGATGCAACCGCCTTTATGGTTGATAAGGATATCGAGAAAGATTATTCTCACATCAAATTTACTGTTACAAAGTTAGATATTTAAAGGAAAACCTGCCTCAAGGCAGGTTTTTTGCTTATAAAAAAACGAGGTCAGGATTTTGTTCCTGACCTCTGACAACTTTACCGATTCTTTAGTTCTACGTAGCGTTTGTACCAAATGTTGACATAGGCTTCTGAGAAGGGGCCTCGTTCATTGTTGATCCAGTCAACAAGAATCTTAACATGCTCTTTCAAAATATAGTCTAAATCATCAGGATAATTCATCTTACGCTTATGACGCTCATACTCTTCGACGTCCAAGAGGCGTTTCTCACCATCTGTAAAAACTTTAACATCTAAATCATAGTCGATGTATTTTAAAGCTTCTTCGTCTAGATAATAAGGGCTAGCCATGTTGCAATAGTAGGAAATCCCATTATCACGAATCATGGCGATGATATTAAACCAATATTTTTTGTGAAAGTAAACAATAGCCGGTTCTCGAGTCACCCAACGACGACCGTCACTTTCGGTAACAAGTGTGTGGTCGTTGACGCCGATAATAGCGTTCTCTGTTGTTTTTAGTACCATGGTGTCTCGCCAAGTGCGGTGGAGACTCCCATCATGCTTATAACTTTGAATTGTAATAAAGTCGCCTTCTTTTGGAAGTTTCATAACTAACCAACTTTCTACAATTTATAAGTTTATCGTTTACTATTGTATCATATTTTTGTTTAAAGTTCTTAGTTTTTCCATGAAAAAATTAAAGATATTCTCTGAGAGCGCTGGCTATATCCGAAAAATCGTAGCCTTTTCTTGCTAAAACTTGTGTCAAACGTTGTTTCAGTTCGTATCCTTCATACTTTCGTGAATATTTCCGATATTGCTTATCCAACTCTTTAAAAATAAGTTCCTGAACAGTTTCCTCTTCTACCTGACTATCCAGTTGATCAAAGGCTGTTTTGGCCTCTGAGTATGAGAATCCTTTATTGGTTAGGCTTTGAATAATCTTATCTTGTAGAGCGCGGGCAGGTAATTTACCCTGATATTTTTTCAGTAGTTTTTCGGCTGTACGCTCTGCCACTTCCGCCAGATCAAATTCTTGTAAGACTTCTTGGATAATGGATTTGGCAACACCTTTTTGAGAAATCTTCTGCATCAGCATATAGCTTCCCTTATCTCCTGATAGCTGATTAGAGTTGATAATAGTATAGGCATATTGTCGGTCATTTATCCAGTTGTCATCTTTTAGAGATTGGATGACTTTGGGGATGATGTTCTCATCGATTTCATGTTTACTTAGATAATCTCGGACTTCTTTTTCAGTACGAGCCTTGAAGGATAAGTGGTAGAGTGCCAAGTTTTTTCCGTAAGAAAATTGTGCAAAGGATTGAATTTCTGCAAACTCTTCGGGACTAATGTCCTTATCTTTGGTCAACATAAAGCGAACAATGGTATCCTCGGTAATGTAGCAAGTTTTGTCGCTATCAAGCTCTAGCAGATAGAGTCTTTTTTTCTTTTCTAGTTTTGTGATTTTCATGTTTCTATTATAGCGTATTTTGTGATAAGATAGGGATATGAATCTTAAAGTCAAACAAAAAATTCCATTAAAAATCAAGCGCATGGGGATCAACGGGGAAGGTATCGGATTTTTCCAGAAAACCCTTGTTTTTGTTCCAGGCGCCCTCAAGGGTGAAGATATCTATTGTCAGGTGACTTCCGTTAAGCGTAACTACGTTGAGGCTAAACTCCTTGAGGTCAATAAAAAATCTAAGTTTCGAGTGGTTCCAGACTGTACTATTTATAATGAGTGTGGTGGCTGTCAGATCATGCACCTACATTATGACAAGCAGCTAGAGTTCAAGACAGATCTTCTCCATCAAGCACTGAAGAAATTTGCCCCTGCTGGCTATGAAAACTTTGAAATCAGACCAACCATTGGCATGCAGAAACCAAAGTATTATCGGGCTAAACTACAATTTCAGACACGAAAGTTTAAAAGCCAAGTCAAGGCAGGTTTGTATGCTCAGAATTCGCATTATCTGGTTGAATTAAAAGACTGTCTGGTTCAAGACAAGGAAACGCAAGCGATTGCCAATCGCATTGCTGAACTCTTGACCTATCATCAAATTCCAATTACAGATGAACGGAAAATCCTTGGGGTTCGAACCATCATGGTTCGTCGAGCACGGAAAACTGGGCAAGTTCAGATTATCATTGTGACCAATCGTCAATTAAATCTGACTCAATTTGTGAAAGACCTAGTCAAGGATTATCCTGAAGTAGTGACTGTCGCAGTCAATACCAATACTGCTAAAACTAGTGAGATTTATGGGGACAAGACTGAGATTATTTGGGGACAGGATAGTATTCGTGAGGGTGTATTAGACTATGAGTTTTCTCTCTCACCACGAGCTTTTTACCAACTCAATCCTGAACAGACTGAAATCCTCTATAGTGAAGCCGTTAAAGCCTTGGACGTAAATGAGAATGACCATCTGATTGATGCCTATTGTGGTGTTGGAACCATTGGTTTTGCCTTTGCCAAGAAGGTCAAAAGCTTAAGAGGAATGGATATTATTCCAGAAGCTATTGAGGATGCCAAAGCAAATGCCCAGCGTATGGGGTATAGTAATACCCACTATGAGGCAGGGACAGCAGAAGAGATTATTCCTAGATGGTACAAGGAAGGCTATCGTGCCGACGCCTTGATTGTTGATCCACCGCGTACAGGTTTAGATGACAAGCTCTTGGATACCATCGTCAAATACGCTCCTGAAAAGATGGTTTATGTATCCTGCAATGTATCTACCTTGGCGCGTGATTTAGTCCGTTTGCTAGAGGTTTATGACTTACATTATATCCAGTCCGTTGATATGTTTCCACACACGGCTAGAACAGAAGCAGTGGTCAAATTAACGAGGCGTAAGTCAGCTTCTAAATAGAAAGAACAACTGGAAAGTTTTTGAAAAGAAGACTTTTAGTTACAGAGTAAGATTTGCAAGCTCCCTATATTTATGATAAAATAAGTAGAAAATAAAATGAAAAAAGAGGTATGTGAAATGTCACGTAAACCATTTATCGCTGGTAACTGGAAAATGAACAAAAACCCAGAAGAAGCAAAAGCATTCGTTGAAGCTGTAGCATCAAAACTTCCTTCATCAGACCTTGTTGAAGCAGGTATTGCAGCTCCTGCAGTTGACTTGACAACTGTTCTTGCTGCTGCTAAAGGTTCAAACCTTAAAGTTGCTGCTCAAAACTGCTACTTTGAAAATGCAGGTGCTTTCACAGGTGAAACTAGCCCACAAGTTTTGAAAGAAATCGGTACTGACTATGTTGTTATCGGTCACTCAGAACGCCGTGACTACTTCCACGAAACAGATGAAGACATCAACAAAAAAGCAAAAGCAATCTTTGCTAACGGTATGCTTCCAATCATCTGTTGTGGTGAGTCACTTGAAACTTACGAAGCTGGTAAAGCAGCAGAATTCGTAGGTGCTCAAGTTTCAGCTGCTCTTGCTGGATTGACTGCAGAACAAGTCGCTTCAACAGTTATCGCTTATGAGCCAATCTGGGCTATCGGTACTGGTAAATCAGCTTCACAAGACGACGCACAAAAAATGTGTAAAGTGGTTCGTGACGTTGTAGCTGCTGACTTCGGTCAAGAAGTAGCTGACAAAGTACGTGTCCAATACGGTGGTTCAGTTAAACCTGAAAACGTTGCAGAATACATGGCTTGTCCAGACGTTGATGGAGCTCTTGTTGGTGGTGCATCACTTGATCCAGAAAGCTTCTTGGCATTGCTTGACTTTGTAAAATAAGCCTCAAATATCTGAGACAGACAGTTTCCTCTCTTGAGATTATGACTGCCTGTCTTCTTTTTGGTAAAATGGCGTGCGAAAGCACGCTCTTTTCTACGTTTCAATAGAAAAAGAAAGGAGAATTATGCTTTATATTTGGTCATATCTCAAGCGTTATCCCAAATGGCTAGTTTTAGACTTCCTAGGAGCTATTTTCTTTGTTATTGTCAATCTGGGTCTACCGACTGTTCTGGCCCGCATGATTGACCAGGGAATCAACCAAGGAGACAAGGATAAGCTCTATTTTTGGGCTATCATCATGTTGGTTATTATTGTCCTGGGAACATGTGGGCGGATTGTTCTAGCCTACGCTGCTAGTAAACTGACCACCAATATGGTTAAGGACATGCGAAATGATGTTTATGCTAAATTACAAGAGTATTCTCATCACGAATATGAACAAATCGGTGTATCTTCACTAGTTACTCGTATTACCAGTGATGCCTTTGTCCTCATGCAGTTTGCAGAACAAACGCTTAAGTTGGGTGTTATCACACCCATGATGATGCTGTCGAGTATTCTCATGATTTTCTTGACGAGTCCTTCACTGGCCTGGATTGTAGCTTTTTCAGTACCTTTCTTAGCAGTCGTTGTTGTCTATGTAGCTGTAAAAACGCGCCCCTTATCTGAAAAACAACAAAAAACACTGGACAAGATTAATCAGTATGTCCGTGAAAATTTGATGGGTTTGAGAGTGATTCGTGCCTTTGCTCGTGAAGACTTCCAAGAAAAACGTTTTGAAGAGAAAAATGCAATCTATGCGGATAATTCGAATCGCTTGTTTAAATTAACTGGTTTGACGGAACCGCTTTTTGTGCAAATTATTATTGCCATGATTGTGGCTATCGTTTGGTTTGCCCTTGATCCACTGAAGCATGGAAATTTGCAGATTGGGGATTTGGTTGCCTTTATCGAGTATAGTTTCCACGCTCTCTTATCCTTCCTCTTCTTGTCAAACCTCTTTACCATGTATCCTAGAACCGCCGTATCCAGTGAACGTTTGAAGGAAATCATGGATATGCCTATTTCCATTGATCCAAATGAGGACGGAATTCAAGAAACAGAAACACATGGTTACTTAGAATTTGATAATGTGACCTTTGCTTATCCTGGGGAAACAGAAAGCCCTGTCTTACACAACATTTCCTTTACTGCTAAACCGGGAGAAACCATTGCTTTTATCGGTTCGACTGGGTCAGGTAAGTCTACTCTGGTTCAATTGATTCCTCGATTCTACGATGTTACACTAGGGAAAATCAAGGTCGATGGTGTTGATGTACGGGATTACCGTCTCAAATCACTCCGTCAAAAGATTGGATTTATTCCACAAAAAGCCTTGCTCTTTACAGGGACTATCGCAGACAATCTCCGTTACGGAAAAGAGGACGCCAGTCATGAGGATTTGCACCAAGCAGCTGATGTAGCCCAAGCCAAAGACTTTATCGAAAGTCGAGAAGAAGGTTTTGCGACGCATCTGGCTGAAGGGGGAAGCAACCTATCAGGTGGTCAGAAACAACGTTTGTCGATTGCACGAGCGGTTATCAAGGGTCCAGATATCTACATCTTTGATGATTCCTTCTCAGCCTTGGACTATCGTACAGATGCAATCTTACGCCGTCGTCTCAAGGAAGTGACGCAAGATGCTACGGTATTGATTGTTGCGCAGCGTGTTGGAACCATCATGGATGCTGACCAGATTATCGTCCTTGATAAAGGTGAAATCGTTGGTCGTGGCCGTCATGAAGAATTGATGGAAACCAATGACATCTATCGAGAAATTGCTGAGTCGCAGTTGAAAAATGCGTCTCTGACAGAAGAATAGGAGGTAAAGGATGAAACAACAATCTAGTCTAGCTCGTCTATGGAGCTATTTGAAAGCCTACCGTTTTTCTGTTTTCTTTGCAGTCTTTTTGAAAATAGTCAGCGTCATTATGAGTGTTATCGAGCCATTCGTATTGGGGCTTGCTATCACTGAGTTAACCAGCAACCTCCTTGCCATGGCAAATGGTGTTGCAGGAGCAGGTATTAATACCCCTTATATCGCAATGATTCTGGTTATCTATCTCTTGCGTGGTCTTCTCTATGAGTTGGGGTCATATTATTCAAACTACTTTATGACCAATGCGGTGCAGTCCATGATACAGGATTTGCGAAATGAAATGAGCGAAAAAATCAATCGCATCTCTGTGTCCTACTTTGACAAACACCAGTTTGGAGATTTGTTAGGTCGTTTTACCAGTGATGTTGAAACTGTTTCAAACGCTCTTCAACAATCCTTCCTACAGATTGTCAATGCAGTCTTTACCATTCTTTTTGTTATGGGAATGGTCCTCTATCTAAATCTTCAGTTGGCTATTGTTGTCATCTTGTCGATTCCAGTGACTTACTTTGGGGCTAAAACCATTCTAAATCGCTCCCAACCATACTTTAAACAGCAAGCAGCTATTCTGGGACAAATGAATGGATTTGTACAGGAAAGCTTGACTGGTTTCAATGTTCTTAAACTTTTCGGACGTGAAGAGAAATCTCAAGAGGGATTTGAAAAAATTACGGATGAATTGCAACAAATTGGATTCAAGGCTAGCTTCATTTCAGGTTTGATGATGCCTGCCTTACACATTGTATCTGACTTAACTTATTTGATAGTCGCTGTCCTAGGAGGATTGCAGGTTATTGCAGGACGCTTAACCATTGGTAATATGCAGGCCTTTGTCCAATACGTCTGGCAAGTTAGCCAGCCTATCCAAAACATCACCCAGTTAGCAGGACAAATGCAAAGTGCTAAATCTTCGCTTGACCGTGTCTTTGAAGTTTTGGATGAACAGGAAGAAGTTCAAACTGCTAAAGTAAAAGAACTGCCACCATTAACAGGACAGGTTAGCTTCAAGAATGTTGATTTCCAATACGTGGAAAATAAACCATTGATTCGCAATTTCAACCTAGATGTTGAACCTGGAGAGATGGTAGCCATCGTAGGGCCAACTGGAGCCGGTAAAACTACCTTAATCAACCTGCTCATGCGTTTTTATGATGTAACAGCGGGTGCTATTTTAGTCGACGGTCAAGATATTCGTGACCTGTCTCGTCAGGACTATCGTCGCCAGTTTGGTATGGTCTTACAGGATGCCTGGCTCTATGAAGGCAGTATCAAGGAAAATCTTCGATTTGGGAACCTTGAAGCAACAGATGAGGAAATCGTTGAAGCAGCTAAGGCTGCTAATGTAGACCACTTTATCCGCACTCTTCCTGGGGGCTATAACATGGAGATGAACCAAGAGTCAAGTAATATTTCTCTTGGTCAGAAACAGCTTTTAACCATTGCGCGTGCCCTCTTAGCCAATCCAAAAATTCTAATCCTTGATGAAGCGACATCATCAGTTGACACCCGTTTAGAACTCTTGATTCAAAAAGCTATGAAGCGTTTGATGAAGGGAAGAACAAGCTTTGTCATTGCTCACCGTCTTTCGACAATTCAGGAAGCTGATAAGATTTTGGTACTTAAAGATGGACAGATAATTGAACAGGGAAATCATGTAAGCCTCTTGGCTGCAAAAGGATTTTATTATGACCTTTATCAAAGCCAATTCTCTCGGAAAGATACTGAAAATAACTAAAAAGATATCTGCTCATTTTCTTAAATTATCAGTCTATTACAACTTTTTTAATATGGGTTAATTTTCTTGCTTTTGTCTACTAGGTGTAGTATACTGAGATAGTAATCAATAAATATGGTTGCAAAAATAATATTATGAGGTGAGAAAAATGGTAGAATTGAAAAAAGATGCATTAAAAGACGTAGCAACATTATCTAAACCAGCGGCAGAAGCGCTAGTAAATACAAAGGAAGTTTTGAATCAAGCTGTAGCTGACTTGTACGTAGCACATATTGCTCTACATCAAGTACACTGGTATATGCGTGGACGTGGTTTTATGGTATGGCATCCTAAGATGGATGAATACATGGATAGCCTTGATGGTTACCTAGATGAAATCAGCGAACGCTTGATCACTCTTGGTGGCAAACCTTACTCTACTTTGACAGAATTCCTTCAACACAGTGAAATCGAAGAAGAAGTTGGAGAATTCCGTAACGTAGAAGAAAGTTTAGAGCGTGTTCTATCTATCTATCGTTACCTCATCACACTCTTCCAAAAAGCATTGGATGTTACTGATGAAGAAGGTGATGATGTAACAAACGATATCTTCGTTGGTGCTAAGGCAGATCTTGAAAAAACTGTCTGGATGCTTGCAGCAGAATTGGGACAAGCACCTGGTTTGTAAGATACTGAATTTTTCTAAAAATCCGTAGAAGTTTTCTACGGATTTTTTCTATTTCGGAGGGCGTTCCAAAACAGTCTTTTTTCAAGATTTTTGATAAAATAGAACTATCAATAAAAAGGATGAAAGCATGACAAAGAAAATCGTAGCCATCTGGGCACAAGATGAAAAGGGTGTAATCGGAAAAGAGGATTGCTTACCATGGCATTTGCCAGCAGAGTTAAAACATTTTAAAGAAACAACCTTGAATCATGCCATCTTGATGGGACGTGTCACCTTTGATGGAATGGGACGACGATTGCTTCCAGGACGTGAGACCCTGATTTTGACGCGCAACCCTGAAGAGTCAATTGAGGGTGCTCTGGTTTTCCAAAATGTTGAGGACGTTTTAGACTGGTATCAGAACCAGGATAAAAATCTCTATATCATCGGGGGCAAGCAGATTTTTCAGCTTTTTGAACCTTATCTCGATGAGATTATTGTGACACAAATCCATGCTCAAGTTGAAGGGGATACTTATTTCCCAGCAGATTTTGACTTGACTGTTTTTGAGACTCTTGCAAGCAAATCTTATACTAGAGATGAGAAAAATGCCTATGATTTTACCATCGAATATAGAAAGAGAAAGGAAGTCTAATGGAGCGTAGTATTTTTGGATTTTTCACAGCTCTTTTGTGTGCTGTCTGTCTTGTAGCTGGAACACACGCTTTTCGTAAAAAGCGCTTTGGACTTGCTACTCTACTTTGGCTAAATGCCTTTACAAACTTGGTGAATAGCATTCATGCTTTTTATATGACCTTATTTTAGAGAGAATGAATAATTAGAATGGAAGGGAATCATGCCTACAAATAGGAAAAATGATATGATGGTTTATTGCTCATTTTGTGGCAAAAGCCAAGAAGAAGTTAAAAAAATAATCGCTGGGAACAACGCTTTTATCTGTAATGAGTGTGTGGAGTTAGCCCAGGAAATCATTCGTGAGGAGTTGGCAGAGGAAGTTCTAGCAGACTTGTCTGAAGTACCAAAACCAATCGAACTCTTAAACATCTTGAACCACTATGTGATCGGTCAAGATCGTGCCAAACGTGCCTTGGCAGTGGCTGTATATAACCACTACAAACGCATCAATTTCCATGACACTCGTGAAGAGTCAGAAGATGTGGACTTGCAAAAATCAAACATTTTGATGATTGGCCCAACAGGTTCAGGGAAGACTTTCCTTGCTCAAACACTTGCTAGAAGTTTGAATGTACCTTTTGCCATTGCAGATGCAACAGCTCTTACTGAGGCTGGTTATGTAGGTGAGGACGTGGAAAATATCCTCCTCAAACTCTTGCAAGCTGCTGACTTTAACATCGAACGTGCAGAACGTGGGATTATCTACGTCGATGAGATTGACAAGATTGCTAAGAAGAGCGAGAACGTGTCTATCACACGTGACGTTTCGGGTGAAGGTGTGCAACAAGCCCTCCTCAAGATTATCGAGGGAACTGTAGCTAGCGTGCCACCTCAAGGCGGACGCAAACATCCACAACAAGAAATGATTCAAGTGGACACTAAGAATATCCTCTTTATCGTGGGTGGTGCCTTCGATGGCATCGAAGAGATTGTCAAACAGCGTCTTGGTGAAAAAGTTATCGGCTTTGGACAAAACAACAAGGCTATTGACGAAAACAGCTCTTATATGCAAGAAATCATCGCAGAAGATATTCAAAAGTTCGGGATTATTCCTGAGTTAATTGGACGCTTGCCTGTCTTTGCAGCCTTGGAGCAGTTGACTGTAGATGATTTGGTTCGCATTTTGAAGGAACCAAGAAATGCCTTGGTCAAACAATACCAGACCTTGCTTTCTTATGATGATGTTGAGCTTGAATTTGATGACGAAGCACTCCAGGAAATTGCCAATAAAGCCATCGAACGTAAAACGGGTGCGCGTGGTCTTCGCTCAATCATCGAAGAAACTATGCTAGACGTTATGTTTGAAGTTCCAAGTCAAGAAAATGTGAAAACAGTTCGTATCACAAAAGAAGCGGTTGACGGTACGGCTAAGCCAATCCTAGAGACAGCCTAGAGGTGACTATGGAAATCAATACACACAATGCTGAGATTTTACTGAGTGCAGCCAATAAGTCCCACTATCCGCAGGATGAACTTCCTGAAATTGCTCTTGCAGGACGCTCAAATGTTGGTAAATCAAGTTTTATCAATACCATGCTCAATCGTAAAAATCTAGCTCGTACCTCTGGAAAACCAGGAAAAACACAACTACTTAATTTCTTTAACATTGATGATAAGATGCGTTTTGTGGATGTGCCTGGTTATGGTTATGCCCGTGTTTCCAAAAAGGAACGTGAAAAATGGGGTCGTATGATTGAGGAGTACTTGACCACTCGTGAAAATCTTCGAGCAGTTGTCAGTCTCGTTGACCTTCGTCATGATCCGTCAGCAGATGATGTGCAGATGTACGAATTTCTTAAGTATTATGAGATTCCTGTCATCATTGTGGCGACTAAGGCAGACAAGATTCCGCGTGGAAAATGGAACAAGCACGAATCAGCTATTAAAAAGAAATTAAACTTTGATCCAAGTGATGATTTTATCCTCTTTTCATCCGTAACAAAAGCAGGAATGGACCAAGCTTGGGATGCTATTTTAGGTAAATTGTGAGGAATACATATGGCAAAAACAATTCATACAGATAAAGCTCCAAAGGCAATCGGGCCTTACGTTCAAGGAAAAATCGTTGGCAATCTTTTGTTTGCTAGCGGTCAAGTTCCTCTATCTCCTGAAACTGGAGAAATCGTAGGAGAAACGATTCAAGAACAGACAGAACAAGTCTTGAAAAACATTGGAGCGATTTTAGCAGAAGCGGGAACAGATTTTGACCATGTTGTTAAAACGACTTGTTTCTTGAGCGATATGAACGACTTTGTACCTTTCAATGAGGTATACCAAACAGCCTTTAACAAGGAATTTCCAGCTCGTTCAGCTGTGGAAGTGGCTCGTCTTCCTCGCGATGTAAAAGTCGAAATTGAAGTCATCGCAGAGATTGGATAAGCGAGTTGAAGTTTGGTTCTTCCAAACTTCTTTTGATATAAGGAGACTATGATGACAATGAAACAACTTCACCTGGTGATTGTAACAGGGATGAGTGGTGCAGGGAAAACTGTAGCCATTCAATCCTTTGAAGATTTAGGGTATTTTACGATTGATAATATGCCACCAGCTCTCTTGCCAAAGTTTTTGCAGTTGGTAGAGACTAAGGATGACGACCACAAGTTAGCCCTAGTGGTGGATATGCGAAGTCGCTCTTTCTTCTCAGAGATTCAGGCTGTCTTGGATGAATTGGAAAACCAAGATGATCTTGACTTCAAGATTCTCTTTTTGGATGCGGCTGATAAGGAATTGGTAGCACGTTATAAGGAAACTAGAAGAAGTCACCCTCTAGCAGCTGATGGTCGTATCTTGGACGGTATCAAGCTGGAACGTGAACTCTTGGCTCCATTAAAAAACATGAGCCAAAATGTGGTTGACACAACAGAGTTAACTCCTCGTGAACTTCGCAAGACTATTGCAGAGCAATTTTCGGACCAAGAACAAACGCAGTCTTTCCGTATCGAGGTCATGTCATTTGGGTTTAAATACGGCATTCCAATTGATGCCGATTTGGTATTTGATGTTCGCTTTTTACCAAACCCATACTATTTGCCAGAACTTCGTAATCAGACAGGTGAGGACCAGGCAGTTTATGACTATGTCATGAACCATGAAGAATCTGAAGATTTTTACCGTCATTTGTTAGCCTTGGTTGAACCAATCCTACCAGGCTATAAAAAAGAAGGCAAATCAGTCTTAACTATTGCGATTGGTTGTACTGGTGGCCAACACCGAAGTGTTGCTTTTGCCAAGCGTTTAGCGAATGACCTATCTAAAAGTTGGCCTGTAAATGAAAGTCATCGTGATAAAGACCGAAGAAAGGAAACGGTAAACCGTTCATGAGAAAACCCAAAATTACGGTAATTGGTGGAGGAACCGGAATCCCTGTTATTTTAAATAGTCTACGGGAAAAAGACGTCGAAATTGCAGCCATAGTAACCGTTGCGGATGATGGTGGTTCTTCTGGTGAACTAAGAAAAAATATTCAACAGTTGACACCTCCAGGGGATTTACGTAATGTCCTTGTAGCCATGTCAGATATGCCAAAATTCTATGAAAAGGTCTTTCAATACCGTTTTTCAGAGGATGCAGGTGCTTTTGCAGGTCATCCATTAGGAAACATTATCATAGCTGGATTATCTGAAATGCAGGGTTCGACCTATAATGCCATGCAATTGCTGAGTAAATTCTTCCATACTACAGGGAAGATTTTCCCATCAAGTGACCATCCTTTGACACTCCATGCTGTCTTTAAAGATGGTTCAGAAGTAGCTGGGGAAAGTCACATTGCAGATCATCCAGGTATGATTGACCATGTCTATGTGACAAACACTCTAGACGATGAGAAACCGCAGGCTAGCCGTCGTGTTGTCAATACCATTCTTGAGAGTGATATGATTGTTTTGGGACCGGGATCGCTCTTTACATCCATCTTACCAAACATTGTTATTGAAGAAATTGGACAGGCTCTTCTAGAGACTAAGGCGGAGATTGCCTATGTCTGCAATATTATGACTCAACGTGGAGAAACGGAGCATTTCTCAGATAGTGATCACGTAGCAGTCTTGCATCGTCATTTGGGCCGTCCATTTATCGATACTGTCCTTGTTAATATCGAAAAGGTTCCGAGGGACTATATGGATACCAACCGTTTTGATGAGTATTTGGTGCAGGTTGAGCATGATTTTGAAGGTTTGCGTAAGCAAGTCCCACGTGTCATTTCATCCAACTTTCTACGTTTGGAAAATGGGGGAGCCTTTCACGATGGTGATTTAATCGTAGATGAGCTCATGCGGATCATAAAGGTGAGAAAATGAGTTTTACAGTAGCAGTAAAAGAAGAAATTTTAAGTCAGCATCACCTGAGTCGTCATGAATTGTCAGCTATTATCAAGATGTCGGGTAGTATTGGTTTATCGAGCTCTGGTTTGACCTTGTCCGTCATTACAGAAAATGCTAAATTGGCTCGTCATCTCTATGAATCTTTCTTGCACTTTTACGGCATCAAGTCTGAGATTCGTCACCACCAGAGAAGTAATCTACGGAAAAATCGCGTCTATACTGTTTTTACGGATGAGCGAGTCCAAGAACTTTTAGCAGATTTACGCTTAGCAGATTCTTTCTTTGGTTTGGAAACAGGGATTGATCCAGATATTTTAGGAGATGAGGAAGCAGGTCGTGCCTATCTCTGTGGTGCATTTTTAGCAAATGGGAGTATTCGGGATCCTGAGTCAGGCAAGTATCAGTTGGAAATTAGTTCTGTTTATCTAGACCACGCCCAAGGGATTGCTTCGCTCTTGCAGCAGTTCTTGCTAGATGCTAAAGTTATCGAACGAAAAAAGGGGGCAGTGACCTATCTTCAGCGAGCGGAAGATATTATGGATTTCCTGATTTTGGTGGGAGCCATGGAGGCGAGAGATACTTTTGAAGGCGTCAAGATTCTCCGAGAAACTCGGAATGATCTCAATCGTGCTAATAATGCAGAGACAGCAAATATCGCTCGTACGGTTTCTGCGAGCATGAAAACCATCAACAATATCAGTAAAATCATTGATACCGTAGGTCTAGATAGCCTACCAGTGGATTTGCAAGAAGTAGCACATTTGCGTATCCAACATCCGGACTACTCTATCCAGCAATTGGCTGACAGTTTGACAAATCCACTCACCAAAAGCGGTGTCAACCATAGATTGCGAAAGATCAATAAAATTGCTGATGAACTATAGATAGGTACAATAGAAAATGACTAATCTTTATAATAAGTTGAATGAGCGTATATATGAGAATTGCAAGATGTATTATGATGAATACGCTAAGAAGATTGAACTGACTGAGAAACAATCCGGAATTATGGGCGGGTTATATCAATCATTAAATATTGTCGCAAACGAATATCTTGTCAATAATGAAAGTGACAACACAAAATATAGAGATTTGCTCAATAAAATTGAAAAGTTGTTAGGAATAGCGTAAACATACCCTCTTTTTACCATATACAATGAAATCATAAGTATAAAATGCTTGTGATTTTTTTGTTTGAAAGGAGGGTGAAAATTATCTAGAGATGGGATTAAAAATTTAAAACCAGTTACAGAACGAAGCAAAGATTAAATAAGAGCTATTAGCTCAAAAGGAGGCAAAGCGTCTAGCGTAGCTAGAAGAGAAAAAGCTGATCTAAAAAAGCATTTGAAACCCTCTTATCTTCGGATGTGACGGATAGTAAAATCAAGAAACAACTTGAAGAAATAGGTATGGCTGGCAACAATGAGGCGTTACTAGCCTTTGCAATCTTTCAGCAAGCTGTAAAAGGCAATCAGAAAGCAACTGAGAACATAATCAAGCTGACCAATACTAAAGATAAATACGATATACAAGACCAGAAAGATTGCATCAAAGTGCTCAAGAACTTTAAAACCACGAATCCTAGGATTCGTGGTTCTTTTCTTATAGACTTGTAGAGTGTTTTGGTTGTACTTTTTGTTGAGGGTCGATGTAGTTAATGGCATTGTTGACAGCAGTTGGTGCTTCACCAAGACCTGTTGCAATCAAGTCAATCTTACCATCGTAGTAGCAGCAGTCACCGATAGCGTAAATTCCAGCTTGGCTTGATTCTTGCTTGCTATTAACGATAATCTTGTGACGGTTAAGGTCAAGTCCCCAGTTTTTAAGATTACCAACTGATGATTTGAAGCCATAGTTGACAAAGAGGTGGTCGAGTTCAATAGTTTCGGTCTCATCGGATTTGACTTTTGCGATTTCAAGCTTGTCAAGAGTTTTTCCATCTCCAAGAAGTTGACTTGGTACAAATGGTGTTTTGATGCTAACAGATGATTCTTGAAGGGTTTGGACACTATGTTCGAGGGCCCGGAAGTTGTCTCGACGGTGAACAAGTGTAGTTGGAGCAATCTTTTCAAAAGCTAAGGCCCAGTCCACAGCAGAGTCTCCTCCACCCAGGATGGTTACTTTCTTGCCAGCATATTGTTGAATATTAGAAACGTGGTAATGGATATTTTCATAACTATCAACACCATCCAATTCAAGTGGACGCGGTTTAAAGGCACCTCCACCCATAGCGATAATGACAGCTTTACTACTATGAATTCCTTTAGTAGTTGTTATCTTAAATACATCATTCTCTTTTTCAATGTCAAGAACAGTTTCATTGAGATGTGCTGGTGTATCAAAACCTTTTAGTTGTTCTAAGAGGCGATTAGTTAGTTCTTCGCCAGTGAGATTTGGGAAACCTGGGACATCAAGAATTTGTTTTTCAGGATAAAGAATGGCAGGTTGGCCACCTAATTGAGGAAGAGAGTCAATGATTTGTACTTTAGCTTGACGTAAATTTGCATAAAAGGCTGCGAAAAGACCAACTGGGCCACCCCCTATGATGGTAATATCATATAATTCAGACATGGTTTCTCCTTATTTCATTTTTATCATTTTATTCTATCATATTTTCTACTAATTTAAAATGAGGTAGGGGGGAGAAAATTTCCATTAAAAATGGTATAATGAAGAGAAGCTTTTTTGGAGAGGGGACACAGGATGAATTTTCAGCAATTATCTAATCTTCAATACTGGTCTAGTTTGTTTTCCAGTCCTTGGAGTATTGCGATAAATGTGATTGATATTCTAATCGTCGCTTATATCTTATATCAATTTACAAAATCAATTGCAGGAACCAAGATTATGATTTTGGTTCGAGGCGTTTTAGTTTTTATCTTAGCTCAGATTGCGGCTAATTTTTTGGGCTTGACGACTATTTCCTGGTTGATTAACCAATTGATTACCTATGGAGTTATCGCAGCGGTTGTTATCTTTTCTCCAGAAATTCGGACAGGTTTGGAACGATTAGGTCGAGCTACGGACTTCTTTTCAAATACTCCTATGAGTTCAGAAGAGAAAATGGTCCAGGCTTTTGTAAAATCGGTTGAGTATATGAGCCCGCGAAAGATTGGAGCTTTAGTAGCTGTTCAACGTGTGAGAACCTTACAGGAGTATATCGTTACAGGAATTCCTTTGGATGCTAAGATTTCTGCTGAGTTATTAATTAACATCTTTATCCCTAATACGCCTCTCCATGACGGTGCAGTCATTATCAGTGGAGATCGGATTGCAGTAACTTCTGCCTATTTACCACTGACTGAAAACACTGGTATTTCCAAAGAGTTCGGAACTCGTCACCGTGCAGCCATAGGTTTATCAGAAGTTTCAGATGCCCTTACTTTTGTTGTATCTGAGGAAACTGGAGGTATATCCATCACCTATAACGGTGTCTTCAAACATGATCTAAGTTTGGAAGAATTCGAGGAAGAACTACGTCGTATTCTGATACCTAAGGATGCACAAGAACCAAGCTTAAAAGAACGTCTATTAGGAGGCTGGAATAATGAAAAGAAATAGTCTTTATATCATCTCCTCGCTCCTCTTTGCATGTGTCCTGTTTATCTATGCAACATCAATCAATTATCAAAACAATACCAACGCAAGACAAACTAAAACTGAAACCTATACCAATACGGTAGTCAATGTACCGATTGATATTCAGTATGATAGTGAGCAGTATTTTATCAGTGGTTTTAGCTCAGAAGTGACAGTGTTTCTAACGGGTTCAAATCGGGTGGCCTTGGCTAGTGAGATGCAGGAAAGCACTCGTAAATTTAAAGTGACTGCTGATTTGACCCAGGCTACAGAAGGAACGATTGAAGTTCCCTTGACCATTGAAAATCTTCCAAGTGGTTTGACAGCTGTAGCAACACCACAAAAGATCACAGTCAAGATTGGTAAGAAAGTTACTCGAGATAATGTACCTGTTGTACCTCAAATTAATTCTAGTCAAATTGATGAGAAGATTATAATCGAACGTGTGACTGTTTCTGATGAAAAAGTTTCAGTAACTAGTGATGCGGATACACTATCTAAGATTGATCGGATTGTTGCAGTTTTACCAACGAGTGAACAGATTACAGGGAACTATTCTGGATCAGTTCCTTTGCAAGCTGTTGATAAAAATGGAGCTGTCTTACCAACAGTGATTACACCTTTTGAAACTACTATGAAAGTAACGACCAAAGCTGTAAGAACAACAAGTAGTACAACCTCAACAAGTAATGGTTCGTCTACCGAAAACTCTTCAACGACAGCAGCAGAAACGAAGTCAGAATCTTAAAATAAACATTAAACTAGAAAAGGAATGATAAAATGGGTAAATATTTTGGAACGGACGGAGTCCGTGGAGAAGCAAACGTAGAATTAACGCCAGAATTGGCCTTTAAATTGGGTCGCTTTGGAGGATATGTCCTCAGTCAACATGCGACAGAAGCGCCTAAGGTTTTTGTTGGACGTGACACTCGTATTTCAGGTCAAATGCTAGAAGCAGCTTTGATTGCTGGCCTCCTTTCAGTCGGAATTCACGTTTATAAACTTGGTGTACTTGCTACACCTGCAGTAGCATATTTGGTGAAAACTGAAGGAGCGAGCGCAGGTGTCATGATTTCAGCTAGCCACAACCCAGCCCTTGATAACGGGATTAAATTCTTTGGTGGAGATGGCTTTAAGCTAGACGATGACAAAGAAGCAGAAATCGAAGCCTTGCTTGACGCCAGTGAAGATACTCTCCCACGTCCAAGTGCTGAAGGATTAGGTACTGTTGTTGATTACCCAGAAGGATTACGCAAGTATGAAGCCTACCTGGTTTCAACTGGAACAGCTCTTGAAGGGATGAAGGTAGCCTTGGATACTGCTAATGGAGCAGCTTCTACAAGTGCTCGTCAAATTTTTGCAGATTTGGGTGCCCAAATCACTGTCATTGGAGAAAATCCAGATGGTTTGAACATTAACTTGAATGTTGGTTCGACTCACCCAGAAGCCTTGCAAGAACTTGTCAAAGAAAGTCAATCTGCCATTGGTTTAGCCTTTGATGGTGATAGCGACCGTTTGATTGCTGTTGATGAAAATGGTGAAATTGTCGACGGTGATAAGATTATGTATATCATCGGTAAATACCTTTCTGAAAAAGGTCAATTGGCACAAAATACAATTGTAACAACAGTTATGTCCAACCTTGGTTTCCATAAAGCCTTGGATCGTGAAGGCATTAATAAAGCTGTCACTGCTGTTGGAGACCGCTATGTCGTTGAAGAAATGAGAAAATCGGGCTACAATCTCGGTGGAGAACAGTCAGGTCACGTTATCTTGATGGACTACAATACAACTGGTGATGGTCAGTTGTCAGCAGTTCAATTGACTAAGATCATGCAAGAAACAGGTAAGAGCTTATCTCAATTGGCTTCAGAAGTAACAATTTACCCACAAAAATTGGTTAATATCCGTGTGGAAAACACCATGAAAGACAAAGCCATGGAAGTACCAGCTATCAAGGCTATTATCGATAAGATGGAAGAAGAGATGGCAGGTAATGGACGTATTCTCGTTCGCCCAAGTGGAACTGAGCCACTCTTGCGTGTCATGGCTGAAGCACCAACAACTGAAGAAGTAGATTACTATGTGGATACCATTGCTGAAGTTGTGAAAGCAGAAATCGGAATTTAGGAAAGTTAGCAGAAAATAAGAAAATATGTTACAATGTCAAAGTAAATTGTAACCATGGAGAATATGATGAATTTAAAACGTGAACAAGAATTTGTTAGTCAGTATCACTTTGATGCGCGTAATTTTGAATGGGAAAATGAGAACGGAATTCCTGAAACAAAGGTTGATGTGAACTTCCAACTACTTCAACATGACCAAGAAAATCAAGTGACTTCTCTCGTAGTTGTTTTGAGCTTTATGATTGTCTTTGATAAATTTGTTATCAGCGGTACTATTTCTCAAGTGAACCACGTTGAAGGTCGTATCGTAGATCAACCAAGTGACTTTAGTCAAGAAGAAGTTGAGACGCTTGCTCGTCCTTCTTTGGATATGCTAAACCGTTTGACTTATGAAGTAACGGAAATTGCACTAGACTTACCAGGAATTAATTTGGAGTTTTAAAAGAATGAAATTAGCGGTCATAACAGACTCATCTGCTTTTCTACAAGCGGAAACCTTGCGGAAAGAAGATTTATTTATGCTTGACATTCCTGTGAATATCGACGGACAGGAGTATGTTGAAGGTGTAAATCTAACCGCTCAAGAATTTTATGAAAAAATGGCTCGTTCATCTGAACTACCTAAAACAAGTCAACCAAGTATTGCAAAGTTGGATGAAATTTTATCATCATTAAAAGAAAAAGGCTATACTCATGTTTTGGGTCTCTTCCTTTCTTCTGGAATCTCAGGATTTCACCAGAATATCCAGTATATGACGGATGAGTTCGAAGATTTAACCATTGCTTTTCCTGATACTCGCATTACAAGTGCGCCCCTAGGATTTATGGTGGAAAGTGTGTTTCAATGGTCTGATCAGGGAGATGATTTCCAGTCTATACTAGATAAGTTAACCGAACAGATTGAAAATACTTCTGCCTTTATCATGGTAGATGACCTTGATCATCTGGTTAAAGGTGGTCGTTTATCAAATGGCGCAGCTATTTTAGGGAATCTTCTTAACATTAAACCAATTCTATATTTCAATGACCAAGGTGTTATCGAAGTTTATGAGAAGGTTCGTACAGAGAAGAAAGCAACAAAACGTCTAGTTGAAATTGTCAAAGATGTGACAAGTAACGGAAACTACCAGATTATGGTAATTCATGGGAATGCCTCTCAAAAAGCATCCGATTTACGTCAGCTATTGCTAGATAGTGGAGTAGCTACAGATGTTGAGATTGCAACCTTTGGTAGTGTTATTGGAACCCACCTGGGAGAAGGAAGCATCGCTTTGGCATACACACCAATTGTCTAGATTGTTCTTACAGGCTTTGTATCTTAAAATTGAACACGGACTATCTGCCTCTTGAAAAAAGATGCCAGTCTTGCCTTTTATGGAAAGTCGGCGCCATTCCCTATTTTTCATGGGCAGCTAACGTCCTTTGTATCTTAGATAGGAGTAAAGATGAGTATTCGAGTGATTATTGCTGGTTTTAAGGGAAGAATGGGGCAATCTGCTTGTCAGATGGTTTTGTCTAATCCTGAACTTGAACTAGTAGCTGTTTTGGATCCTTTTGAGTCTGCATCTGAATGGCAAGGAATTCCAGTATTCAATGATAAAAATGCCTTAGCAGGCTTTGATGCCCATGTTTGGGTAGACTTTACTACACCAGCTGTCGCCTATGAGAATACACGCTTTGCTCTTGAAAATGGCTTTGCTCCAGTAGTAGGAACGACAGGTTTCACCAGTCAAGAAATCGAAGAATTAAAAGAATTGTCTCGTTCCAAAGGCTTGGGTGGCTTGATTGCTCCTAACTTTGCCTTGGGTGCTGTCTTACTGATGCAATTTGCAGCACAGGCAGCTAAATACTTCCCAAATGTGGAGATTATTGAGCTTCACCATGATAAGAAAAAAGATGCTCCGAGCGGGACAGCAATCAAAACAGCTGAGTTGATGGCACAAGTTCGTGAGTCTATTCAACAAGGTGCTAGCGATGAGGAAGAACTCATTGCGGGAGCACGTGGAGCTAACTTTGATGGTATGCGTATCCATTCGGTTCGTCTACCAGGATTGGTAGCCCATCAAGAGGTCATTTTTGGAAATCAAGGAGAAGGATTGACCCTGCGTCATGACTCCTATGATCGTAGCTCCTTCATGACAGGGGTGAATTTGGGAATCAAAGAAGTTGTCAAGCGTCATGAGCTTGTCTATGGATTAGAACACTTACTATGAAATTAACAAAAATGCCTTCTGAATTTCAGAAGGCTTTACCAGTATTAGAAAAAATTAAAGAAGCAGGATTTGAGGCTTATTTTGTTGGTGGCTCTGTTAGGGATGCCCTACTCAGTCGTCCCATCCATGATGTGGATATCGCGACTTCATCTTATCCTGAAGAGACTAAGCAGATTTTTCCACGCACAGCTGATATCGGCATTGAGCATGGGACCGTTTTGGTTTTAGATGGAGATGAAGAGTACGAAGTAACCACTTTTCGAACAGAGGATGTCTATGTAGACTATCGGAGACCAAGTTCTGTTTCTTTTGTTCGTTCACTCGAAGAAGATCTCAAACGCCGAGATTTCACAGTCAATGCCTTTGCCTTGGATGAGACAGGGGAAATCGTCGATTTATTTGATGGTCTCACAGATTTAGAAAATCAAGTCCTGCGAGCTGTTGGTGTAGCTAGTGAACGTTTCAATGAAGACGCGCTACGCATCATGCGTGGCTTTCGTTTCCAAGCTAGTCTTGGTTTTGAACTCGAGCAAGAAACGTTTGAAGCGATGAAGGCCTTAACGCCACTCTTAGATAAAATCTCTGTGGAGCGCACCTTTGTCGAGTTTGATAAGCTTTTACTGGCTCCCTATTGGCGAGTAGGTTTATCATCTATGATTGAGAGTCAAGCTTATGATTATCTTCCAGATATGGTAGGCAGTCAGGAGAAACTCCGGTCTTTGTTTGATTTAGAAAAAGATTTTACTTTTGAATCTTCTGAGCAAGCTTGGGCAGCACTTTTATGGGTTTTAGAAGTGGAAGATGCTCAACAATTTTTGAAACATTGGAAGACTTCACGCCAATTTGCCAAGCAGGTACAGGATTTACTAACTATTTTGGAATTGCGTGAAGAGGGTAAATTAAGTAAACGTGATTGTTACCGTTTTGATTTGGACTTGCTTCTGCAGGCTGAAAATCTTCGCAGTGCTCAAGGGAAGGAAGTCAATCCACAAGCGATCACAGAAACCTACGAGAGCTTGACTATTCATGATAAGAAAGAAATGCAAATTAATGGTGGCATTCTCATCAAGGAATATGGCTATCATCCAGGTCCAGAATTAGGAGATGTTTTAGAGGAAATTGAGTACGCTATTGTGGATGGTAATCTAGATAATGAAGTGGAAGCCATTCATGCATACTTAAGGGAGAGAAAATGAGTGATTTTATCGTTGAAAAACTAAGCAAATCAGTTGGTGACAAGACTGTCTTTAAGGATATTTCCTTTATCATCCATGACCTGGATAGAATCGGTCTTATCGGTGTCAACGGAACTGGGAAAACGACCCTTCTAGATGTGCTTTCAGGTGTTTCAGGTTTTGATGGTGACGTAAGCCCATTTTCAGCAAAGAGTGATTACAAGATTGGTTATTTGACCCAGAATCCGGAATTTGATGATAGCAAGACTGTCTTGGATACTGTTTTATCCAGTGACCTCAAGGAAATCCAGTTAATACGTGAGTATGAACTGCTCATGCTTAACTATAGTGAGGATAAGCAGGCTCGTTTAGAACGGGTCATGGCGGAGATGGATTCTCTCCAAGCATGGGAAATCGAAAGTCAAGTCAAGACTGTTCTCAGTAAACTAGGCATTCAAGAATTATCAACTCCTGTTGGAGCTTTGTCGGGTGGTCTTCGTAGACGGGTTCAATTGGCACAAGTGCTTTTGGGTAACCATGATCTCTTGCTTCTTGATGAGCCAACCAACCATCTGGACATTGCGACCATCGAGTGGCTGACACTTTTCTTGAAGAATTCCAAGAAGACCGTCCTCTTCATCACCCACGATCGTTATTTTCTGGATGCTCTTTCTACGCGAATTTTTGAATTGGATAGAGGTGGATTAACAGAGTATCAGGGGAATTACCAAGATTATGTCCGTCTCAAGGCTGAACAGGATGAGCGTGATGCAGCACTTCTTCACAAAAAGGAACAACTTTACAAACAAGAATTAGCTTGGATGAGACGGCAACCTCAAGCTCGTGCGACCAAGCAACAAGCTCGTATCAATCGATTCCATGACTTGAAAAAGGAAGTTTCAGATACTAGCCTTGAGACAGACTTGAGCATGAATTTTGAAACTAGCCGTATCGGTAAAAAAGTTATCGAGTTTAAGGATGTTTCCTTTGCCTATGACGATAAACCAATTCTGAAACATTTTAATCTTTTGGTACAAGCCAAAGACCGTATCGGAATCGTCGGGGACAATGGTGTTGGGAAGTCAACCCTTCTTAACCTTATTGCAGGAAGACTTGAAGCTACTGAAGGACAAGTTATCATCGGTGAAACAGTTCGTATCGCTTATTTCTCTCAACAAATCGAAGGTTTAGATGAAAGTAAGCGGGTTATCAATTACCTGCAGGAAGTTGCAGAAGAGGTTAAGACTAGCGGTGGTACTACGACTTCAATCGCTGAGTTACTAGAACAATTTCTCTTCCCTCGTTCAACGCACGGCACCTTGATTGATAAGCTGTCAGGTGGAGAGAAGAAGCGTCTGTACCTCCTCAAATTACTCCTTGAAAAACCCAATGTGCTTCTCTTGGATGAACCAACAAATGACCTAGACATTGCGACCTTAACAGTTCTAGAAAATTTCTTACAAGGTTTTGCAGGACCAGTCTTGACAGTTAGTCACGATCGCTATTTCCTTGATAAGGTAGCAACTAAGATTCTTGCTTTTGAAGATGGAACCATCCGTCCTTTCTTTGGCCATTATACAGATTATCTAGATGAAAAGGCCTTTGAAGCAGAAGCAGTAACTCAAATCCAAAAGGCTGACAAGGAAAAAGTCGTCAAAGTCCGTGAAGAGAAGAAACGGATGACTTACCAAGAAAAGCAGGAATGGGCAAGTATTGAAGGTGACATCGAAGCCTTGGAAAACCGCATCTCTTCTATAGAGGAAGAAATGCTAGCAAATGGTTCTGACTTTGGGAAACTAGCTACCCTTCAAAAAGAATTAGACGAGAAAAATGAAGACTTGCTGGAAAAATATGAACGCTATGAATATTTAAGTGAGTTAGTATAATGGAAGAAACAATTATTAAATGGAGTAGTAAGAAAATCGTCTTGAGCCTTATTCTTTACCTACTAGAATTGGCTCTTCTACTTTGGATTTTTTCGTTTTTGATGAGCTATCCCGAAGAAGCACCTGCGGGATTGGTGGCTTTAATTCTCTTTATTGGTTTCTTAATCATCATCGTTGGCTTCATTTTGTATCAACATTTGCGACGGCTTTTTTCTGATAAAGAGTATTTGAAATGTACGGCTCAAGGATTTTCCTATAAACCATATCCAAAGAAAGACTGGCAGTTTTATTCCTGGGGACAGGTAGAAAAGTTTGCTCTCACGAGAATTAAGGGTAGTAGAAATGCAAGGGATTTTTATATGATTGAGGTTCGGTTTTATGACAAGGAACTTTTAAAATCCAACTCTTTCTGGTATCGTCTTCGAAGTAGATTTACAAGTTCAAAACATTCTAACGTTTTGAAAATCCCAATCTATTTGCTGGATGTTGGTTTGCCAGAGAGAGTATTTGAAACCATGTCTTACTTTGAGCGAGAGTGGCGCATCCAACAGAATCGTCAACGGAATCAAACTTCTAAAAGCAAAAAGAAGTAAAGATTTCATTGAGCGAGCGAATCTCCGAATTTTATGAAGGGCTGAGAGGCTTTGGAAGGATATTCCAAGGCTTCTTTCTATTTTGCTTTTCTAGGAATTATGGTATAATAGGGAGTAAAAACTTTAAAAGAAAGAAACGCTATGAACTTAAAAGACTACATTGCAAGTATTGAAAATTATCCACAAGAAGGAATTACTTTCCGTGATATTAGCCCATTGATGGCAGATGGAAATGCCTACAGCTACGCTGTTCGTGAAATTGTTCAATATGCTACTGACAAAAAGATCGATATGATCGTAGGACCAGAAGCGCGTGGATTTATCGTTGGATGTCCAGTCGCTTTTGAGTTGGGAATTGGTTTTGCACCTGTGCGTAAACCAGGAAAATTGCCACGCGAAGTTATTTCAGCTGACTACGAAAAAGAATATGGTGTTGATACTTTGACCATGCACGCAGATGCTATCAAACCAGGTCAACGTGTTCTTATCGTAGATGACCTCTTGGCAACAGGTGGTACTGTTAAAGCAACCATCGAAATGATTGAAAAATTGGGTGGAGTCGTAGCAGGTTGTGCCTTCTTGATCGAACTGGATGAACTCAAAGGTCGTGAAGCTATCGGAGATTACGACTATAAAGTGCTGATGCATTATTAATGAAAAACAGTCCCTAGGGCTGTTTTCTCTTCATTTGATATAAAAATAAGCTATATCTAGTTAGAGAAAAACTATAATTGAAAACTATATCTTCATACAGTATAATAAAGGGAAAGAGAAACGTCAGCATTTTTCCCCGTTGACGATACCATGTTTACTTGAGTCCAATATGATACAGTAAGGAGATTTCTATGCCGATTCGAATTGATAAAAAATTACCAGCAGTTGAGATTTTACGAACGGAAAATATTTTCGTCATGGATGACCAGAGGGCGGCTCATCAGGATATTCGACCACTGAAAATTCTGATTTTAAACTTGATGCCACTGAAAATGGTTACAGAAACTCAGCTTTTACGCCATTTAGCCAATACTCCTTTGCAGTTAGATATTGAATTTTTATATATGGAAAGTCATCAGTCGAAAACAACTCGTTCTGAGCATATGAAGACTTTTTATAAGACCTTCTCAGAAGTTCAAGACCAGTATTTTGATGGCTTGATTATTACAGGTGCTCCAGTTGAACATCTCCCTTTTGAAGAAGTGGACTATTGGGAGGAATTTACTAAGGTTATCGATTGGTCTAAGACTCATGTCTTTTCAACCCTGTATATTTGCTGGGGAGCACAAGCGGGTCTATACTATCGCTATGGCGTAGATAAATACCAGATGGACCAGAAGCTTTCTGGGATTTATTCTCAAGATGTTTTGAAAGAAGGTCATCTTCTACTGAGAGGTTTTGATGATTTATATGTATCCCCTCATTCTCGCCATACAGAAGTCCACAAAGAAGATATCCTGAATAAAACAAATCTGGAGATTTTAGCATCAGGAAAAGAGGTGGGAATCTCTATCCTTGCGAGTCGAGATTTGAGAGAAGTATATAGCTTTGGGCATTTAGAGTATGATCGCGATACGCTTGCAAAGGAATATTTTAGAGATCTAGATGCTGGTTTAGATCCACATATACCAGAAAATTATTTCAAAAATGATGACATTCACGAACTTCCATGCATGCGCTGGAGTTCATCTGCAGCCCTCTTTTTCAGTAACTGGGTAAATTATGCAGTTTACCAAGAAACGCCTTTTGAGTGGAAAAGTGCGGAAGAAGATGTGTCTCATTTTGGATATTTATAAGAGGAATTATGACATATTTAGATGCTTTTAAATCAGGGAACTTGGTGTTACCGAGTGATCTGCTTTTGAATTACAATCAACTCTTCTCGTCAAGCGATGATTTCTTGATTTGGCAATTCTTTTACCTACAAAATACAACGGCTTTGGGTGAGTTGTCGCCAAGTCAAATCGCTGAAAAAATTGGCAAAGAGGTCACTGAAGTCAATCAAGCCATTTCACGATTGACCGATAAAGGATTACTCCAATATCGTACAATTGAGCTAAATGGAGAGATTGAAGTTATTTTTGACGCAACCCTTGCCTTGGAGCGCCTAGACCAACTATTTGAAAAACAAGCTCCAAATCAAGTGAAACCAGCTCAGAATGACTTGAAGAGCTTGGTGGAAACTTTCCAACAGGAGCTAGGTCGTCTCTTGAGTCCCTTTGAAATCGAAGATTTGGAAAAGAGTTTGAAAGAAGATGGGACGAGTGCGGATTTGATAAAAGAAGCTCTACGTGAAGCTGTTTTGAATGGAAAACCAAACTGGAAATATATCCAAGCAATCCTACGAAACTGGCGACATGAGGGTATTAAGAGTGTAGCCCAGGTAGAAGCGAAACGTCAGGAGAGAGAGGCAACAAACCCTCAAAATGTTCAAGTTTCATCTGATTTTAAAAATGCCATGGACCTTTGGAAAGACTAATATTTAGCAATGAAAAAACTTGCCATAGGCAAGTTTTTTTGTGCTCTTAATAAGTAATCCCCCAAACACTGACTGAACGCTCAGCAACTGGGAAGTCGCCGTATCCTTCGGCAGTAATAGTTACTTGTTCTGGATGGTTCCCAAGCAAATCAACAAATGTTCGATTTGCCCACTCTTGACCGACATACATGGTTTTGTAATTTTCTTGAGCATTTGAGATAAGAACGGCGATAGGTGATTGGTTGTCAGTGCCAGAACGGACCCAACCGATACAATTAGGGTCATCAAAGTAGTCCGTTTGCTCACCGTAAGCTAACTCTTTTCGGATAGCTAGCAAACGGTTAAGGACATCTTTAAAGTCTTGCTGGGCAAATTGACCAGAAATACCGTAGTAGTCTCCGTAAAAGACACAGGGAAGACCCTGTTCACGCAAAAGAATAAGAGCATAGGCTGCTGGCTTAAACCATTCTTCAACAGTAGATTCGAGGGCTTGACCGCGTTGTGTATCATGGTTTTCGACAAAGGTCACAGCTCGATCCGGATTGATTTGAGCCAGACTATCATCAAAAATAGTTGTTAAATCATAGTCAGCTCCTGCCTGGCTTGCCTCAAAGAGATTCATATGAAGGCGAACATCAACAAGATCAAAGCGTTCTTCAATCTTTTCAAGATAATCCAGATTAGCTTCCTTATCAGGATTCCAGAATTCTCCGAAAACATAGAAGTCTTGACCATATTTTTCCTTGATATCGCGTATGAAATTGCGCATAAAGAAAGAGTCAATGTGCTTAACTGCATCTAAGCGAAAGCCTGATACACCAGTCGTTTCGATAAACCAATTTGCCCAGTCATAGATATTCTGGATGACTTCGGGGTGTTTGAAATCCAGGTCTGCGTACATGAGATAGTCATAGTTACCATTTTCGTTATCGACTAATTCTTCATGAGCCCAACCTTTGTTTTCTCCCTGAATGAGATAGATGCCAGACTTCCGTCTTTTGGCATCGTAGTCAGTTCCAGTGAAATGGTACCAGTGCCAGTGGAAATCATTGTAGGTGTTTTGTCTTCCATCAAAAGTAAAGTTTGTCCAACCATTGATGGTAAAAGGTTCTCCAAGTTCAATTGTGCGATCTTCTGGGTCGACTTCAATAACCTGGAAGGATTCTAAACGGTCTGCAGCTGCCTTGTGGTTTAAGACGACGTCAGCCATAGGTTGAATCCCATGTGATTTAAGTGTTTGAATGGCTTGAAGATAGTCTTCTTTAAAGCCGTACTTGGTACGCACAGTTCCTTTTTGGTCAAATTCACCGAGGTCAAAAAGGTCATAGACACCATAACCGACATCTTTTTCGTTGGTAGCTTTAAAGGCAGGTGGCATCCAGACGTGGCTAATTCCTAGATTTGCAAGGTGCTCAGCATCATCTGTAAGTCGCGTCCAGTGTTGTCCATCGTGGGGAAGGTACCACTCAAAATATTGTATTAGGGTTTGATTTTTCATAGATAGTCCTCATACTTAACAATTTGAGAATAATTTTACCACAAAGCAAGCAAATGAGCAAACGTTTGCGCTACAAAAATAGACCTTAGGATGTGGATGTCTATTTTTACGGTAATAGAATGAAATTTCTCAACACAAATGACCATTCTCATTTAGAAATCATCAGCAGAAACGAAAAGTTTGGATAGTTCCTATGACATCAATGGAGAAATCACTTTCTACTTTGTGAATTTTCAACAAATTTGATATAATTGTATCTATGAATAAAGTATTCGTTAGTCGGCGTGTCGAAAAAAAGCTCCGCAAAGGTCAGGTTCTTTTGGAAGAAGTTGATTTTTCAGACTTATCTGAAACTGATCAAGAAGTTGAACTTTTCAGCCAAAGCAAAGAATTTTTAGGAAAGGCTTATTTATCCCGTCAAAATAAGGGAATTGGCTGGTTTATATCTAACCAGAACATTTCTTTTAAACAAACCTTCTTTGAAAGCTTGTTTGAAAAAGCCAAACAAAAACGTTCTTCCTACTATCAAGATGAGTTGACAACTGCCTTTCGTTTGTTTAATCAAGAAGGCGATGGATTTGGTGGAATGACGCTGGATCTCTATGGAGATTATGTTGTCTTTTCCTGGTATAACTCCTATATCTATGGAATTCGTCAAGAGATTATTGCAGCCTTTAATCAAGTTTTTCCAGAAGTCCTAGGTGCCTATGAAAAGATTCGCTTTAAAGGTCTAGACTATGAGTCTGCTCATATCTATGGTCAAGAAGCAGCTGAATATTTCACTGTTCTTGAGAATGGAGTCTTGTACCAAGTCTTTATGAATGACGGTCTTATGACAGGAATTTTCTTGGATCAGCATGAAGTTCGTGGGAGTTTGGTTGATGGTCTGGCTATGGGGAAATCCTTACTCAATATGTTTTCCTACACAGCGGCCTTCTCAGTCGCTGCAGCTATGGGAGGAGCTAGTGAAACAACCTCTGTAGACCTAGCCAAACGTTCAAGAGAACTATCAGAAGCTCATTTTCATGCCAATGGTTTGAGTCTAGACAATCATCGACTGCTTGTCAAGGATGTCTTTGAATATTTTAAATGTGCTAAAAGAAAAGGTTTAAGCTATGACGTGATTGTTCTGGATCCGCCTAGCTTTGCCCGAAATAAAAAACAAACATTCTCTGTAGCTAAGGATTATCATAAGTTGATTTCCCAAAGTCTAGAGATTTTAAACCCAGGTGGAATCATTATTGCTAGTACCAATGCGGCTAATGTTTCCCGTCAAAAATTCACAGAACAAATCGACAAAGGATTTGCAGGTAGAAAGTATCAGGTCCTTCATAAATATGGACTTCCAGCAGACTTTGTCTACAATGAAAAAGATGAAAGTAGTAATTACCTCAAAGTGATTACCATGAAGGTTAGTAAATGAAATTAATTGTTTCTGTCATGCCAAGAAGTATAGAAGAGGCTCAGGCTATTGATGTTATGCGGTATCATGATGCAGATATCATTGAGTGGAGAGCAGACTTCTTACCCAAGGAAGCTATCTTGCAGGTAGCGCCAGCTATTTTTGAAAAATTTGCAGGTCGTGAGCTTGTTTTCACTTTACGTACTCGTGCCGAGGGTGGTCAAATTGAGCTCTCTTCAGAAGAGTATGTTCAAATGATCAAGGAAGTGGCACAGCTTTATCAACCAGATTATATTGATTTTGAGTATTTTAGCTACAAGGATGTTTTTGATCAGATGTTGGACTTTCCAAATCTCGTCTTGAGCTACCATAACTTCCAAGAAACACCTGAGAATCTAATGGAAATCTTGTCTGAGTTAACAAGTTTAAATCCTAAGGTTGTGAAAATAGCTGTTATGGCTAATACAGAACAAGATGTGTTGGATCTGATGAACTTTACACGTGGCTTTAAAACACTGAATCCTGAACAAGAATATGTAACGATTTCTATGGGAAAAGTGGGCAAGGTCTCTCGTATTACTTCAGATGTGACCGGTTCTAGTTGGTCTTTTGCAAGTCTAGATGAAGCTAGTGCTCCAGGACAAATTTCACTATCTAGCATGAAAAAAATTCGGGAGATACTAAATGAAGATTGATGGCTACACACGTTTAGCAGCTGTAGTCGCAAATCCTATCAAACACTCCATTTCTCCCTTTATTCACAATAGCGCTTTTGAGGCAACCAATACCAATGGAGTTTATCTTGCTTGGGAAGTAGATGCGGCTGAACTAGCAGAAACAGTTGCTAATATTCGTCGCTACCAGATGTATGGAATCAATCTTTCCATGCCTTACAAGGAACAAGTGATTCCTTATCTGGACCAGTTGAGCGAAGAGGCTTGTTTAATTGGTGCAGTTAATACAGTTGTGAATCGAGAAGGAACATTAATTGGATATAACACAGATGGCAAGGGATTCTTTAAGAGCTTGCCTTCTTTTAAAATATCAAGGAAAAGACTGGTTTTGTTAGGTGCAGGCGGTGCAGCCAAGGCAATTTTGGCACAGGCAATCTTGGATGGAGTGAGTCAGATTTCTGTCTTTGTTCGTTCTTCATCCATGGAAAAAACAAGACCTTACTTAGAAAAAATACAGAATGCGACTGGATTTAGAGTAGATTTATTTGCTTTAGAAGATCGTCAAGACCTTCAAGACAGCATCACTCATGCTGATCTCTTAGTCAATGCGACCAGTGTGGGTATGGATGGAACCTCTCAGCCAATCCCATCTAGCATCGTTTTACCAGACAAGCTCTTGGTAGCAGATGTGATTTATCAACCCTTTGAAACACCGTTTTTAAAATGGGCAAGAAACCAGGGAAATCAATCTATCAATGGCCTTGGCATGCTGCTTTACCAAGCTGCTGAAGCTTTTGAGTTATGGACAGGCAAGGAAATGCCAACAGATCAAATCTGGGAATTATTAAAACAAAAGTACCAATAAATAAAAAGGAGACCTGCTATGAAAATTAGAATAGACCTTCCACATCATCCTTACGATATTCAGATTGAAAAAGGATGCTTGTCTCAAGCAGGAAAATGGTTGCGCGAACTTTGGCAACCACAAAAGATTGTTATCATAACGGATAACCGTGTGGCTTCACTCTATGCAGAAAAGGTTAAATTGAGCTTAGAGGATGCTGGTTTTCAAGTGGCAGTTTTTGACTTTCTAGAGGGTGAAGAGCGAAAAAATCTAACCACGGTTCAAAAGGCTTATGAATTTCTAGTTAAGCAAGACTTGACTCGCAGTGACGGAATCGTAGCTTTAGGTGGTGGTGTAGTTGGTGATTTGGCTGGTTTTGTGGCTTCAACCTACATGCGAGGTATTCACTTTGTTCAAATTCCGACTAGTTTGACTGCCCAGGTTGATTCCTCTATCGGTGGTAAGACGGGTGTAAACACCCCTTTTGCCAAGAATATGGTGGGGACTTTTGCTCAGCCGGCTGGTGTTTTGATTGACCCAACTGTTCTTGAGACCTTGGGTAAGAGAGAGTTGATTGAAGGAATGGGTGAAGTCATCAAGTATGGCCTCATCGAAGATCCTGAGCTTTGGGACCTATTATCTAAAATGGATGGTTCTGTGGAAAGCATTTTGGAACATTCCGAGAGTTTGATTGAGCATTCTTGCCAGGTGAAGCGCAAGATGGTGGTTGAGGATGAGTTGGATAATGGCATTCGTTTATATCTCAACTTTGGTCACACAATTGGCCATGCCATCGAAGCAACTGCTGGTTACGGAAAAGTCATGCACGGTGAGGCAGTAGCTATGGGAATGGTTCAGGTCTCTAAGGTAGCAGAAGAAAAAGGCCTCATGCCAGTGGGAATAACCCAGTCTATCCGAGAGATGTGTCAGAAATTTGGTCTTCCTGTTGATTATGAAAACTGGGATGTTGACAAGCTCTATCAGGCTTTGACTCATGACAAAAAAGCGCGTGGTAATACCATGAAGTTAGTTTTGGTACCAGAACTTAGTTCAGCGATGATTCACCCAGTTTCTCTCGAAGAAATGAAAGATTACTTAGTAAAATAAGGAGAATGTATGAGATATTTAACAGCAGGAGAATCACATGGTCCTCGTCTGACAGCAATTATTGAAGGAATTCCAGCAGGACTGCCTTTGACTGCAGAAGATATCAATGAGGATCTCAAACGTCGCCAAGGCGGTTACGGGCGTGGTGGACGTATGAAGATTGAAAGTGACCAAGTTGTCTTTACTTCTGGTGTTCGCCACGGGAAGACGACAGGGGCTCCTATCACCATGGATGTCATTAACAAGGATCATCAAAAATGGCTAGATATCATGTCTGCCGAGGATATTGAGGACAAACTCAAAAGTAAACGAAAAATCACACATCCTCGTCCAGGTCACGCAGACTTGGTTGGGGGCATCAAATACCGCTTTGATGATTTGCGAAATTCTTTGGAACGTTCATCTGCCCGTGAAACAACTATGCGGGTTGCAGTTGGAGCAGTAGCCAAGCGGCTTTTAGCTGAGCTTGATATCGAAATTGCTAACCATGTTGTTGTCTTTGGTGGTAAGGAAATCAATGTTCCAGAAAACTTAACAGTCTCAGAGATTAAGAAACTGGCTGCCCAGTCTGAAGTTTCTATCGTCAACCAAGAACGTGAGCAGGAGATTAAGGACTATATTGACCAGATTAAGCGAGATGGGGATACCATCGGAGGTGTTGTGGAAACAGTTGTCGGAGGTGTTCCAGTTGGTCTTGGTTCTTATGTCCAATGGGATCGGAAGCTAGATGCGAGACTAGCTCAAGCAGTTGTTTCAATCAACGCCTTTAAGGGTGTGGAGTTTGGTCTTGGTTTCAAAGCAGGCCATCTTAAGGGTAGCCAAGTCATGGATGAAATCCTCTGGTCATCAGAAGATGGCTATACTCGTCGGACTAATAACCTTGGAGGTTTCGAAGGTGGTATGACTAACGGACAACCGATTATCGTTCGTGGAGTTATGAAGCCAATTCCGACTCTCTACAAGCCGTTGATGAGTGTCGATATTGAAACTCATGAACCTTATAAAGCAACAGTAGAGAGAAGTGATCCTACTGCTCTTCCAGCAGCAGGTGTCGTTATGGAAGCAGTCGTAGCAACGGTTTTGGCTCAAGAAATCTTAGAGAAATTCTCCTCTGATAATCTGGAAGAATTAAAAGAAGCTGTTGCGAAACATCGGGAGTATACAAAGAATTATTAAGGAGTTCTTATGGCAAAAACCATCTATATCGCAGGACTAGGTTTGATTGGTGCTTCCATGGCACTCGGAATCAAGCGGGATCATCCTGATTATGAAATTTTAGGATACAATCGTAGTCAAGTGTCTAGAGATATTGCCTTGGAGAGAGGAATGATTGACCGAGCGACGGATGACTTTGCCAGTTTTGCTCCACTTGCAGACGTCATCATTCTTACCCTGCCAATCAAGCAAACCATTACCTTTATTAAGGAATTGGCCAACTTTGACTTGAAAGAAGGTGTCATTATTTCTGATGGTGGCTCGACCAAGTCAGCTATCGTGGCTACAGCTGAAAAGTGTTTTGCTGATAAGTCTGTTCGCTTTGTTGGAGCTCATCCTATGGCAGGGAGCCACAAGACAGGAGCTGCCTCTGCCGATGTCAACCTCTTTGAAAATGCCTATTATATCTTGACGCCATCTAGTCTGACAACTCCGGATACGCTCGAAGAAATGAGAGACTTGCTATCAGGTCTTCATGCTCGTTTCATTGAAATCGATGCTGAAGAGCATGACCGAGTGACTTCTCAGATTAGCCATTTTCCGCATATCTTAGCATCAGGCCTGATGGAACAAACTGCAAGTTATGCTGAAGAGCATGAAATGGCGCGACGCTTTGCGGCCGGTGGATTTCGAGATATGACTCGGATTGCCGAAAGCGAGCCAGGTATGTGGACTTCTATCCTCTTATCCAATCGAGATACCATTATTGAACGCATCGAGGACTTCAAGGACCGTTTGGACGAAATTGGACAAGCTATCAGTAAGGGTGATGAAAGCCAAATCTGGAACTTTTTCAATCAAGCGCGTGAACAACGACAGGCTATGGAAATCCATAAACGTGGTGGTGTAGATAGTTCTTATGACCTTTATGTAGATGTTCCCGATGAGGAAGATGTGATTTTACGCATCTTGGAATTGCTACGCGGAACTTCTTTGGTCAATATCCATATCAATGAGGAAAACCGTGAGGATGTTCACGGGATTCTGCAAATTTCCTTTAAGAATGCTCAGGATTTAAAACGTGCTGAGCAAGTCATTACAGAAAATACAGACTACACAGTCGTTATTAAATAAGGAGGACAATTATGTCAAATATTTATGATAGTGCAAATGCACTAAGTCGTGGACTACGCAAATTGCCTGAATACAAGGCAGTTAAAGAAGCTAGAGATGCCATCCAAGCGGATGCAGAAGCAAGCAAAATTTTTGCAGATTATATTGCTTTTCAACATGAAATCCAAATCATGGCACAAACTGGTCAAATTCCAGATGCTTCTTTCCAAGAAAAAATGGAAGACTTTGGCAAGCAGATTCAAGGAAACTCTCTCTTGTCAGAATTCTTTGCCAAACAGCAACAACTTTCTATTTACCTTTCTGATATTGAAAAAATTGTCTTTGAACCAATTTCAGAATTGCTAAAATAAAAAAATTATTTTGTATATGATTTATTGGCATTTTTTCAATCGTATTTTTATTATCGGTAACTACTGTGTAAGCTAGAATTATTAGCCCAGACTGTTTAATAATGACTGTGGGAATGATTGTCTATACTAATAAACAAAATGAAAAACAAATTTGAAAGTTTCTAACTATAGAGCTGAGTTAATTGGAGCAGATAAAGATGCAAAGTTTGTACCTAAAATCAATTTAACTGATTAGTCTTGTGGGGGATCTCCTATGAAAAAGTTAATTTTACTCTTAATTATCCCTTTATTCTTTTTTATGCCTCTAGTGGCGGCTAATATGGTTGTTCCAGATCGGCCTTTAAATGGTATATACGATCCTAATGGTTATTTAACCACTAGTGTTGCAGAAACGTTAGAGAGTATGAATGCTGGAAGTGAAACCCAAGTAGGTATTTACATTGTAGATACCCTGGACGGTTCCAGTATCGAAGAGGTAGCCAATGAGGTTGCACGCAAATGGAAAATTGGGAAACAAGATTCTAACAGTGGAATTTTAATCGCTATTGCTATAAAGGATAGGAAGTTTCGTATTGAAACATCCAACGAAGCAGCAATTTGGCTTACTGACTCGAAGGCTCGTTCTTTACTAAATGATTCGAAGCCTTACATGAAAGAAGGGAAATACACTGATGCTCTTAACAGAATTCTAGTAGGTATCTCTAAAGCCGAATCTGGAAAAGCTGAAATCATAAACAAGAAAGAGAATAAGAATAGTTGGCTTCCAAAAATCGATGAAAAATTATTAAAAAATAATGAAGGACTTAGTAAGTATTTCAATTACATTCCGTTTCCGATATTGTTCTATCTAATGTTCTTTCTTTTACTGAGTTTAGTAACGTGGTTCAGGTACTTAAAAAGATGTCGCTTTTCTAAGTATGAGTACGAGGGGAAGGGGAAACTGTATCCAGATTTTCCTGACTTTGTACCTAACGATACGTGGACTGAAGAACGTAAATCTTACTATAAAAAAAATAAGCGTTTAATTAGGTCTCAATATAACTACGCAGGATATAACAAACTCTATCCAGACTCAAAAGGTTTTCTGCCTAATGATACTTGGACTACATTACTGATAGAAGCATACTACGCAGAAGTTAAAAGAAAGCAACTAGATAGGCTGAACCGCTCTCAATACTCTTATAATGGGAAGGGAAAACTCTATCCAAACGATAAAGATTTTGTGAAGAATGATTCTTGGACTCCCGAGCTCAAAAAAAGCTACTATGCTTCACAAAGAGTACAGTCAAGTTCTTATGGTAGATTAGATTCTTCTACATCTAGATATGATACTGGTAGTTCTAGTTCATCTTGGTCTTCTGATGATTGGGATGGCGGAGGATTTGATGGTGGTGGCTCTTCAGATAGCTGGTAAATTGAAAGTGAAAAAGAATTGCTATTAAAAAGCTTCAGTTGAAATAAATCAAAAAGGTAAAAGTGTATTGAAAAAATATTATTAACTATCATAAAGTCAGGAATTTTTAAGAAATTTCTGACTTTTTATGATAAAATAAGAAAAAGTATTGTCAGTATGAGGGCCGGTATGAAATTAAAAACAAACATTAAGCACTTAAATGGTAGTATTCGCGTACCTGGGGATAAGTCCATCAGTCATCGCTCTATCATTTTTGGAAGCTTGGCTGAGGGTGAAACGAAGGTTTATGATATCTTGCGTGGTGAAGATGTCTTGTCAACCATGCAGGTATTTCGTGACCTCGGCGTAGAGATTGAGGATAAGGACGGTGTCGTTACCATTCAAGGTGTTGGGATGAATGGATTGAAAGCACCTAAGAAAGCTCTGGATATGGGGAATTCTGGGACATCTATTCGTTTGATTTCAGGTGTCCTTGCTGGCGCAAACTTTGAAGTAGAGATGTTTGGAGATGATAGTCTTTCTAAACGCCCCATGGATCGTGTGACCCTTCCTTTGAAAAAAATGGGAGTTACAATTTCAGGGCAAACTGAGCGAGACTTGCCTCCCCTTCATTTAAAAGGGACGAAAAACCTAAGACCTATTCATTATGAGTTGCCAATTGCATCTGCCCAGGTTAAGTCAGCCTTGATGTTTGCGGCCTTGCAGGCTCAGGGGGAGTCTGTTATTATCGAAAAAGAGTGCACTCGTAATCATACGGAAGATATGTTACAACAATTTGGTGGTCATTTAAGTGTGGATGGCAAGAAAATCACAGTCCAAGGGCCACAGAAACTAAGTGAACAAACGGTTGTCGTACCAGGAGATATTTCTAGTGCAGCATTTTGGTTGGTAGCAGGTTTGATTGTGCCAAACTCTCGAGTGGTGCTTAAGAATGTCGGCATCAACGAAACGCGTACCGGTATTATTGATGTCATTCGTGCCATGAATGGAAAACTAGAAATAACTGAAATTGATCCAGTCGCTAAATCTGCTACCTTGATTGTTGAGTCTTCTGATTTGAAAGGAACAGAGATTGGTGGCGCTTTGATTCCACGCTTGATTGATGAATTGCCCATTATTGCTCTTCTTGCTACCCAAGCACATGGTGTAACAGTTATCAAGGATGCTGAGGAACTTAAAGTCAAAGAAACAGACCGCATTCAGGTTGTGGCAGACGCTTTAAATAGCATGGGAGCATCTATTACTCCTACAGCAGACGGAATGATTATCAAAGGGAAATCTACCCTCCATGGAGCCAAAGTCAACACCTTTGGAGACCACCGTATCGGTATGATGACAGCCATTGCAGCTCTCTTAGTTGCAGATGGAGAAGTTGAATTGGATCGAGCTGAAGCTATTAACACAAGCTACCCAAGCTTCTTTGATGATTTGGAGACTTTGATTCATGGCTAAGGTTTTACTAGGTTTTATGGGTTCAGGAAAAACTACTATTGCTAGAAAGCTGGATTCTGACTTCGTAGATATGGATGCCTTGCTGGAAGGCCGAATGGGGATGCCGATTGCTCGTTTCTTTGAAGAAAAAGGAGAGGCTGCCTTCCGCCAGCTAGAAGAAGAAGTTCTAGCTGACTTGCTAAAGACAGATAAAGTTATTTCTACAGGCGGAGGGATTGTTATTTCGCCACGTAATCGTGCCTTGCTCAAGCAAAATCCAGACAACATTTACCTTAAAGCAGATTTTGAGACACTTTACCAGCGAATTTCAGCTGATAAGGACAATCAACGCCCACTATTTTTAAAGAATAGCAAGGAAGGTTTAGCTGCGATTTTTAACGAAAGACAGGCCTGGTATGAGGAAGTAGCTAGTCGAGTTGTAGATGTGGCAAGATTAAGCCCAGAAGAAATTATAGAGGAACTGAGATGAAAATTGCCTATCTAGGTCCTAAAGGATCTTTTTCGCACCATGTGGTGCAAACGGCTTTTCCTCAAGAGGAACTAGAGCCTTTTTCAAATATTACAGACGTTATCAAAGCATATGAACAAGGTTTGGTTGACTATTCAGTAGTGCCAGTTGAAAATTCTATTGAAGGTAGTGTTCATGAGACCTTAGACTATCTTTTCCACCAGGCTCGAATTCAAGCTGTGGCGGAGATTGTGCAGCCAATTCATCAACAGTTGATGGCGGTGCCAGGGCAAGTTAAAATTGAGAAAATCTTTTCTCATCCGCAGGCCTTGGCGCAGGGGAAGAAATTTATTGATGAGCATTATCCAGACACTCAACTAGAAGTCACTGCTAGTACAGCCTATGCTGCGCGCTATGTTTCCGAGCATCCAGATCAGCCTTTTGCGGCTATTGCTCCCAAGAGCTCTGCTGAGGAATATGGACTAGAATTAGTCGCTCAAGATATTCAAGAAATGGAAGCTAATTTCACGCGTTTTTGGGTTTTGGGACCTAACTTACCACAAATTCCCTTGAATGCAGATTCTGAAAAGATGAGCTTAGCCTTGACCTTGCCAGATAATCTACCTGGTGCATTGTATAAGGCTCTTTCCACCTTTGCTTGGCGGGGAATTGACCTGACTAAGATTGAAAGCCGTCCTTTAAAAACAGCACTGGGAGAATACTTTTTCATCATTGATGTGGACTATGCTGATAAAGAACTGGTCCACTTTGCTCAAAAAGAATTAGAAACGATTGGAATCCAGTATAAAGTACTAGGTGCTTATCCTATCTATACCATACAGGATAAAGGGAAGGAGAAGGAATGACTAGAGAAAATCCTCTGACACACCATGAAAAACTACGTTACGACTATCTATTAAAAAACATCCACTATCTAAATGATAAAGAAAAGCGAGAGTTTGCTTTTTTACAAGCTAAGCTGGATGGTCAACAAGAAGTGCGCTCCGTTGTCCAAGAAGAAGTAGAAAATCAAGAATACACTGAATTGAACACAGGTCTTCCGAGTTATACGAATCGCAGCCGTGCTAGTCGACGTACTAGTCTGCCTCAACCAAAAGCTAAGATTCCTAAGCAGAAGAAACCAAAGAAAAAAAGAGGTTTTCGTTTTAAACGCTTATTTGCTTGGTTAGGAATGATATTGCTTTGTGTAGCAGTAGGAATGATCGTCATGTTCTTAAAAGGCTTCCAATCGGCGAACCCTAATAGTTCAAATGGGCCCAAAGATGCCAAAGCTGCTCAGGTTGAAGTCTTCAATGGACAAGATACGCGTGATGGGGTTAATATTCTTATTTTGGGTACGGATGGCCGTATTGGACAGAATAGTGCAGAAACACGGACAGATTCCATTATGGTTTTGAATGTAAGTGGTAAAGATAAAAAATTGAAGCTCGTTAGCTTTATGCGTGATAACCTAGTCTATATTGATGGGTATAGCCAAGTCATCAATGGTCAAAAACAGACCGACCATAAATTAAACTTGGCCTATGAATTAGGGGAACAAGAAGGTAAACAAGGAGCTGAAATGGTCCGCAAGGTCCTCAAGGATAATTTTGGTCTAGATATTAAGTACTATGCCCTTGTCGATTTCCAAGCCTTTGCGACAGCCATTGATACGCTTTTCCCTGACGGTGTGACTATTGATGCCCAGTTTTCAACCCTAAACGGGGTTCCTGTGACAGAAGCGACTGTAGGCGATGACTTGCATGCAACGGAAACTGAGTCACCGACTCAAACCATTCGAGCTGGAAAACAACAGATGAATGGGTCAACTCTTCTGAACTATGCACGTTTCCGTGATGATGATGAAGGGGATTATGGTCGTACTCGTCGACAACAGCAGGTCATGACAGCTGTTTTACAGCAAATTAAAGACCCGACAAAACTTTTCACAGGCTCAGAAGCACTAGGAAAAGTATTTGCCATGACCTCTACAAATCTTCCATATACCTTCTTATTGACCAACGGTTTATCAGTCCTTGAAGGAGCGCAGAATGGTATTGAAAGATTGACAGTCCCAGAACTTGGAGACTGGGTAGACGACTTTGACGTATACGGCGGTCAATCCCTTCGAGTGGACCAAAAAGCTTACCAAAATAAATTGGCCCAAATGGGATTTAGATAAAATGTAAAATGAATCAGAGCTTGAGGTACCTATGAAAATGGGTATCGTGGGCTTTGATTTTTCACATGGTCAGATGGATTTATAAACTATTTTTATGGTATAATAGAATGATGTA
Source organism: Streptococcus sp. KHUD_017 (assembly GCF_054861245.1). NCBI lineage: Bacteria > Bacillati > Bacillota > Bacilli > Lactobacillales > Streptococcaceae > Streptococcus > Streptococcus sp. KHUD_017. The sequence goes on along the minus strand of NZ_CM142175.1, from coordinate 1,372,109 downwards.
TTCTATAGAAGAGGAAGAGAATGATATGAGTGATTTAAAGGCAATTCAAGCTCGTAGCCTAGAGATGGCTGAATATTTTGTCGCCTTTTGTAAAGAACACGATTTACTCTGTTATTTGTGTGGTGGAGGAGCTATTGGAGCTCTACGAAATAAAGGTTTTATCCCTTGGGATGATGATTTAGACTTCTTTATGCCTCGCAAGGATTATGAAAAACTAGCAGAGCTATGGCCTCGTTATGCGGACGAGCGTTACTTCCTATCAAAAAGTGATAGAGACTTTGTTGACCGCAATCTCTTTATCACTATTCGAGACAAGGAGACGACTTGTATCAAGCCTTATCAACAAGATTTGGATTTACCACACGGCTTGGCCTTGGATGTTCTTCCCTTGGATTACTACCCTAAAAACCCAGCTGAACGTAAGAAGCAGGTACGTTGGGCTTTGATTTATTCTCTCTTTTGTGCACAAACCATTCCAGAAAAGCACGGAGCTCTCATGAAGTGGGGTAGTACCATTTTACTAGGATTGACTCCTAAAGCCCTTCGCTATCGTATCTGGAAAAAGGCTGAGAAAGAAATGACCAAGTATGGACCAGCTGAAAGTGATGGCATCACAGAGTTATGCTCAGGTCCAGGTTACATGAAGAAGAAATACCCAATTCAAGCCTTTGAAGACAACATTTTCTTACCTTTCGAAGGAACAGAAATGCCTATTCCAGTTGGTTATGATGCCTATCTCAGTACAGCTTTTGGTGACTACATGACACCACCACCAGCTGACAAGCAAGTGCCTCACCACGATGCCCTTATAGCAGATATGGATAAGAGTTACACTGAATATAAGGGAGAATATGGTGGATAAGAAGAAAATTTTATTTTTTATGTGGTCTTTCTCCCTAGGAGGCGGTGCCGAAAAAATCCTTTCTACGATTGTTTCAAACTTGGATCCGGAAAAGTATGATATTGATATCCTTGAAATGGAACATTTTGATAAAGGATACGAACCTGTGCCTGAAAATGTGAGAATTTTAAAAGCTTTTCAAGATTATCGTCAACCAAGATGGTTAAGAGCGCTTTTATGGAGATTGAGAATTTATTTTCCAAGGTTAACAAGACGCTTACTTATAAAAGATCACTATGATGCAGAGGTTTCCTTTACTATTATGAATCCTCCTCTTTTATATTCTAAACGACAAGAAGTGAAGAAGATTTCTTGGATTCATGGAAGTATTGAAGAATTTTTAACAGATAGTTCGAAGCGTGATTCTCATAGACGACAATTGGATGCTGCTGATAGGATAGTAGGAATTTCAAAGAAAACCAGCAATTCTATCAAAGAAGTTTATCCAGATTACTCACAGAAATTAGTAACAGTCTATAATGGTTACGATTTTGAAAGTATTTTGGAAAAATCAAAAGAAAAGATTGCTATTGAGATAGCTCCTCAGAGTATCTGCACTATTGGACGTATTGAAGAGAATAAGGGCTCTGACCGAGTAGTAGAAGTTATACGACTGTTGCACCAGCAAGGCAAGAAATACCATCACTACTTTATAGGGGCTGGGGACATGGAAGAGGAGTTGAAAAAACAAGTCAAAGAGTATCAACTTGAGGATTACGTTCATTTCCTTGGTTATCAAAAAAATCCATATCAGTATCTTTCTAAGATGCAAGTTCTTTTATCCATGTCCAAACAGGAGGGTTTTCCTGGAGTCTATGTTGAAGCCTTGAGTCTGGGTGTCCCCTTTGTGTCTACCGAGGTTGGCGGAGCAGAAGAATTATCTCAGGAAGGACGATTTGGTAAAATCATTGAAAGCAATCAAGAAGCAGCTCAAGCAATTGATAACTACATGACAGCTACATCAAGCTTTGATGTCAATGAAGCCAGTCAATTTATTCAGCAATTTACGATTGCTAAACAAATTGAACAAGTAGAAAAACTAATAGAGGAGTAGCATGGAAACTGCATTAATTAGTGTCATTGTTCCAGTCTATAATGTGGCGCAATACCTTGAAAAATCAATAGCATCCATTCAGCAACAAACCTATCAAAATCTTGAAATCATTCTCGTTGATGATGGGGCGACAGATGAAAGTGGTCGCTTGTGTGAACAAATTGCTGAGCAAGATGAACGAGTTTTGGTTTATCACAAGGAAAATGAAGGCTTGTCTCAAGCTCGAAATGATGGATTGAAGCAAGCCCATGGAGACTATGTTATTTTTATAGATTCGGATGATTATATACATTCTGAAATGATTGCTAGCTTATATCAACAATTAGTCAAAGAAGATGCGGATGTTTCCAGCTGTGGTGTTATGAATGTCTATGCCAATAGTGAGAGTCCGCAAACTGAAAATCAGGATGATTATTTTGTATGTGATACCGAAACATTCCTTAGAGAATATTTAATTGGTGAGAAAATACCTGGTACTATTTGTAACAAACTCATCAAAAAGGAAGTTGCAGCACAGTTAACTTTTCCAAAAGGTTTGATTTATGAAGATGCCTACTATCATTTTGATCTCATTAAAGTAGCTAAAAAGTATGTTGTTAATACCAATCCATACTATTATTATTTCCATCGAGGAGATAGTATTACTACCAAACCATATGCGGAAAAAGACTTGGCTTACATTGATATTTATCAAAAATTTTATACTGAAGTCGTTAAGGAATATCCAAACTTAACAGAAGTAGCTTTTTTTAGACTTGCATATGCACATTTCTTTATCTTGGATAAAATGCTTCTAGATGATAATTTCAAAGAGTTTAAAGACTATCCAAGGATTTATGGCTACTTGAAAAAACATGCCTTTGCTATTTTCAAAAATACCATTTTTAGAAAAGGAAGACGTATTAGTGCTTTAGCCTTATTTGTAAATGTAAGATTGTATAGAATATTATTGTTTAAAAATATTGAGCAGTCGAAAAAAATTAATTAGAAAAGGAGGGCTGAGATGATTGATGGCAAACGAATGTTGCTAACGGTTACGATTCTAAGCTATATCGTAACCATAATAAGTGGAATCACTTATTTGTTTACCAGTAACAACGTAGGACTTCTGACAACTTTGCTTTTGCTCTTAATTAGCAGTCTGCTACTTTGCTGGAATAATATCAAATACTATTTGATTCACTTTATATTCTTTATCACAATTTTTATATTTTTGGTATCCAGACCCACCATTGATTATTTCAGAGATGGAGCACTTGACACTTACCAACCAATTGCTTATCGATTTGCTTTCCTAGCTGTCATCGTATCCATTTTAGGACTAACAATAGGTGGTTTTATAGCCAATTATTATCTTGTTCGGAAAAGCAAAGCTCCTATAAAAGTGGAAAAAACAGCGAATGTCAATTATATAAAAAAATTACGCTTTGTTTCATTGAGTGTATTTCTGCTCACCTATCCATTTTATTTCCTTAGATTATTTGAGCGCTTGCTATACCGTTTGCAAACTTCTTATTACAATTATTATGCAAATTTTGAAAGTCAATTGCCCTACTTTACCTATATCTTATCGACTTTCACGGTTTATGCCATGTGTGTTTACTTAGCAACCAAACCTAAAAAGTCACATGCGACAATGGTTTTAGTTGCCTATATCGCGGCTAACTTGATTCACTTAGTAATTGGTACCAGAAATCCCTTTATTCTAAGTTTGATTTTTGCCTTTGTTTACTACTTTATGCGTGAACAAACGGAGAAAGGTAAATGGATCGGTTTCAAAGAAAAAATGGCTATTTATCTTGGAACACCTGTTCTCATGCTTGCGATGGGAGCATTAAACTATGTTCGTGATAATGCTCAAGTGTCCCATAGTGGAGTTTTTGATTTATTACTCGATTTCATTTATAAACAAGGAACTAGTTTTGGAGTTTTAGCTAGAGGATTCCTGTACAATAGTAGTCTTCCTTATAGAGACTTCCGAAATTTCACTTTTGGTCCGGTTGTTGACTATTTTGCGAGAGGTAGTATCGGAATCATATTTGGTGCCAAACCATTTGAACATACGACAAATAGTATTGAACTAGCGATTGACAGTAATAGTTATGCCCACAATTTATCTTATCTTGTTCTAAATAAAGAATATTTAAGAGGCCATGGTATTGGAAGTAGTTATATCATGGAATTGTATACTGATTATGGTATGTTGGGACTATTTCTACTAAGTATCTTACTTGGTATGCTCTTTATAGCTATGTTGCAAGTGGCATATCGCTCAAGAACAATCTTATTTGCATTATCTTTGCTAATCTTGAATAATTTATTCTTTATGCCTAGAAGTAGCTTCTCAGAAAGTTTCTTTAATCTTTTTACAATGCAATTCTGGGGAATTGTTCTTATTATCATTTTCGTGGCAAAAATGCTTACAAAAGAAAATCATCACTTAATCAAAAAAGGGGAAATACATGTTTGAACATTATTCTGTAGCTGATTTGTTCGCAAATCTTTATAAAAAACGTAAAGTAAATTTGCTAGCTTTACTAGCCTTATTTGCTCTCATAGCTGTACCATTTACTTTAAAAGCTGTTAAAAGTAAAAATACAGTCAAAGATTCTACTAGCTATTCAACTTATATTACCTATAAGATAACTGCTCCAGAAGAATCATCAAAGACAATTTTAAATCATCAAGTTGGTGGCTATAGTGACTTCTATGCAAAACTAATTGATGGTAATCTCAATGGTGCCTTTCTGTTTAATGATGTTGATTCTGATAAGATGAAAGAAATCGCAAAAGATTTAGATACTACAGAAACAGCATTGAAGAATTCTGCAAGTGACTATTGGACAAAAAAATTAACGATCAATCCATTAATTGATGATGCAGGTGTAACTGTTAAAATTTTAACTCCAAGTAAGGAAGTAAATGATTTCCTTGAGAGTAAATTTGACTCTTTGATTGATAAGTTTAAGTCTACTTTTACAGATGTTAAGATTGAGAAACTTGAAACGGTCAACTCTACAGAATTGACTCCGAATGGAGAAGTTGCTCTTGGATTTAACTTGAAAAATCTTATTTTACGCTTAGTGATTATTGGTGTCCTCTGTGTAGTCTTAGTTATTTTAGCAAATATCCTAGTATATCTCTTTAATCCAACTATCAATCGTGCAGGTGATTTTTCTGCTTATCAAGTAGATTTTGTTTCAACTATCACAACTCTTGAAAATCTTTCTGAACTCCTAAGTTATGTGTGCCAAGGCCAACCATTAGCAATTGTAAGTTCAGATAAGCATATCTTGAATAAATTGAAAGCTGAGTATAAGTTGAATCTTGAAGGAGTTCATTTTGTCAATTTGCAAAACATCAAAGAACTTTTAGCATTTGAAAATGTACTTTTCGTAGAAGAATATGGTCTTACTCGCTATAAGAAATTTGAGGAAAGTTTGCAAGAAGTAAGAAATCTCAATCGTTCTGTTTTAGGTGTTATTGCTTTTGCACTCTAATGATTTGATTTACATAAAGAATTAAAAATCATCCAAGACAAAGGAGGACTCGAATGGTCCTTCTTTATCTTTGTGAAAAATTCAGATTTAAAAGAATGCTGTAGAAAAGATTTCCTAGATGATTTGGATAAGATTTCGTCAGGGAGAACAAATATGGTCTGAGGAACAGATTTCCCAGTTAAATAGGTTTTTTAACTAACTTTATGATATAATAAATCAACGAGGTAAATTGAATGAAAAGTATAAAATTAAATGCCCTGGCTTATATGGGAATTCGTGTTTTAAATATTATTTTCCCAATTTTGACGGGTACCTATGTTGCACGTGTTCTAGATCGAACAGACTATGGTTATTTCAACTCTGTTGATACCATTCTGTCTTTTTTCTTGCCCTTTGCAACCTATGGAGTTTATAATTACGGACTTCGAGCTATTAGTAATGTAAAAGATAATAAGAAGGAATTAAATAAAGTCTTTTCATGTCTTTTTTATTTGTGTGTCACTTGTACGATTATTACAAGTATCGTATATCTTTTCTCCTATCCCTTATTCTTTAATAGTAATCCTGTCATCAAAAAGATTTTTTTAGTAATGGGAGTCCAATTGATTGCACAAATCTTCTCAATCGAATGGGTGAATGAAGCGCTTGAGAATTATAGCTTTTTATTTTATAAAACAGCCTTCATTCGTATTCTCATGCTGGTATCCATCTTTTTCTTTGTGAAAAATGAGCATGATATTGTTGCCTATACATTGATTATGAGTCTTTCAACTCTCATCAATTATCTCATTAGTTATTTTTGGATTAAAAGAGATATCCAGTTTGTTAAGGTTACATTAGAAGAATTTAAACCTCTTTTCCTACCTTTGACAGCCATGCTGATCTTTGCAAATGCCAATATGTTATTTACCTTCCTGGATCGTCTCTTTTTGGTAAAAACTGGAGTTGATGTAAATGTCAGTTACTATACGATGGCACAACGGATTGTAACTGTTATCGCAGGTGTTGTTACTGGTGCGATTGGAGTCAGTGTTCCTCGATTGAGCTACTATCTAGGTATTGGAAAAAAAGAAGAGTATGTATATCTGGTGAATCGGGGAAGTCGCATTTTTACCTTCTTCATCATCCCTCTTAGTTTTGGTTTGATGATTTTAGGTCCCTATGCAATACTTCTGTATGGTAGTGAGAAATATATTGGTGGTGGAATCTTGACCTCCCTCTTTGCTTTTCGTACCATTATTCTTGCTTTAGAAACTATTTTAGGATCTCAAATTCTCTTTACAAATGGATTTGAAAAAAGAATTACAGTTTATACCTTATTTGCTGGTGGATTGAACCTAGTTCTGGATAGTCTACTCTATTTAAAAAACGTCATTACACCCGAGTATTATCTGATCACAACTATGATATCAGAAAGTTTTCTACTAATACTTTATGTTATCTTTATTCATAAGACCAAGCTCATTAACCTAGGAAATATCTTCAAATATACGGTGCGTTATTCACTTTTCGCATTGACATTTGTTCCGATCTACTTTTTAGTCAATTTTGTTTATCCGGTCAAAATGGTTGTCAACCTACCTTTCTTGGTCAATATGCTGATTATCATGGTTTTATCAGCCATTAGTTATATTGGATTGTTGGTTTGGACAAAAGATAGTGTCTTTTATGAATTTTTAGGACATTTTGTTTCTCTTAAAAGACGTATAAAAAAATCTTAGGAGGATTAGATGAGAAGATTAAGTATTGAAGAAGCTAAGCAGATTGAACTTGATATTTTAGCTTTTATTGATTCGTTTTGTAAGAAGCATGATATTGATTATTTTATTAATTATGGCACCTTGATTGGAGCTATTCGTCACAAGGGTTTTATCCCCTGGGATGATGATATAGACCTTTCTATGACACGTGAAAACTACGAACGTTTTATCCAGTTATTTCATCTAGAACAATCTAAATATAAGATTTTAGCCCTAGAAACTAATGATCGATATTATAATAATTTTATTAAGGTTATAGATTCGACAACGAAAATAGTGGATACACGAAATACAAAAACGTATGATTCTGGTATTTTCATTGATATTTTTCCAATGGATTCATTCAACGATCTTAAGGTTATCGATGTTTGCTATAAGTTGGAAAGTTTTAAATTATTGTCTTTCAGTAAGCACAAGAATATTGTTTATGGAGATAGTAAGTTAAAAGACCTAATTCGTACCTTCTTCTGGCTTCTTGTGCGTCCGATTTCTCCGCGATTTTTCGCGAATCAAATCGAAAAGCAAATTAAAAAATATAGGGTAGAAGAAGGGAAACACGTAGCTTTTATACCATCAAAAGCTAAGGAAAAGGAAGTTTTTCCAAGTGATTTATTTAATGAACTGATTGAAATACCTTTTGAAAATCTTCTTCTTCCAGCTCCCAAGCAATTTGATGCTGTCTTAAAACAATATTATGGTGATTATATGACTCTCCCACCAAAAGAAAAACAGTTTTATAGTCACGAATTTGAAGCCTATAAATTGGAGGATTAAATGCAGTACTTAGAAAAAAATGAGATTAAAGAAATTCAACTAGGTATTTTGGACTATGTTGATGAAATTTGTAAAAAAAATGACATTCCTTATTTCCTTAGCTATGGAACCATGTTGGGAGCTGTTCGTCATAAGGGAATGATTCCTTGGGATGATGATATCGATATTTCACTGTATAGAAAAGACTATGAGCGTCTATTAAAAGCGATTGAGGAAGATCAACATCCTGTATATCGAGTTCTTTCCTACGATACCTCTTCATGGTATTTCCATAATTTTGCAGCTATTTTAGATACAACAACAGTTATTGAAGATAACGTAAAATACAAGCGTCATGATACAAGTTTGTTCATTGATGTCTTTCCGATTGATCAATTTTCAGATTTGAGCATCGTTGACAAGAGTTATAAATATGTTGCCTTGCGTCAGCTTGCCTATATCAAAAAAGAACGTGCGGTTCACGGAGATAGCAAATTAAAAGATTTCCTTCGCTTGTGTACTTGGTATCCTCTTAGACTAGTTAATCCGAGATATTTCTATAAGAAAATAGATGAGTTAGTTAAAAATAGTGTGACAGATAATCCTACTTATGAAGGAGCTATTGGAGTTGACAAAGAGGGAATGAAGGGTGTTTTTCCAATAGATACTTGTAAAGAATTAATTGTAACAGAGTTTGAAGGAAGAATGATGCCAATTCCAAAGAACTATGATGTTTTTTTGATACAAATGTATGGTGATTACATGACTCCGCCATCAAAAGAAATGCAGGAGTGGTATAGCCATAGTATAAAAGCCTATCGAAAATAGTCAGTTTGTAGAATAAACAGATGATGTAAATATGCTCGCTTGATTCATCAAGTGGGCATATTTAGAACCAATTCCAACGCCATTCTTTTGATAAAATCATTTAAATCTTGTATAATAGATAGAACTGAAAGTATGAGGTTACGAACTATGAAAATGAAACAAATCAGTGATACGACTTTAAAAATCACTATGTCTTTAGAAGATTTGATGGATCGTGGAATGGAAATCGCAGACTTTCTCGTTCCACAAGAAAAAACAGAAGAGTTCTTCTATGCCATTCTGGATGAGTTAGAGATGCCAGACAGTTTCTTGGATACAGGTATGCTTAGCTTCCGAGTGACACCGAAGCCTGATAAGGTTGATGTCTTTGTAACCAAGTCTAAGATTGACCAAAATTTGGATTTTGAGGACTTGGCAGACCTTCCAGATATGGATGAATTGGCGAAAATGTCTCCAGATGAGTTTTTGAAAACATTAGAAAAAACCATGGCAGAGAAAACTAAAGAGGATATTGAAGCTATTCAATCTTTAGAGCAGGTTGAAAAAGAGGAAGAAGCAGCGATTGATGAAATTGCTGAGGTGGATGAAGGAAAAAGAGAACCTTATATCTACTACATCCTACGCTTTGACGACTTAACTAGTTTGGTTTCTTTTGCGAAAACAGTTGATTACCAGATGGAGACTTCAGAACTTTACAAAATGAACGACCAATACTATCTAACTGTCTTGGTTGATGTAGAGGATCATCCAAGTCTTTATCCGGCTTGGTTATTGGCTCGCATGCGTGAATTTGCAGATGATAGTGATATCAGCCGTTCAGTTCTCCAAGAATACGGTCAAGTCATCATCAATCACGATGCCGTCCAAGGACTCCAAAAAGTATAAATAGATATATAAATGAGACAGAGAGGTAGATTCTCTGTCTTTTTTAATTTTAAAAGAAATAGTGAACAGTTGATAAGAAGTGAAACCATGTCCCTAGCTTGCTAAAATGATGAAAAAACGATATCATAGAAAGGAGTAAGTGAGGTAAAGTATGGACCAAGGACAATTACAAAAAGAGGTAGAGGAAATCCTTGAAGATGTATTAACAAAAGCTTCTCTCCATGAGGGAGCTCTCTTTGTTTTGGGCTTATCTTCCAGTGAGGTGATAGGAGGCCACATTGGGAAAGCCTCTAGTCAAGAAATTGGCGAATTAATTGTTAAAAGAATCTTAGAAATCTTATCAGCTAGAGGAATCCACCTAGCAGTTCAGGGATGTGAACATGTCAATCGGGCCTTGGTAGTAGAACGAGAGGTTGCAATCAAATACAATCTTGAGATTGTTAGTGTTCTACCGACTTTGCATGCTGGAGGATCAGGTCAATTGGCGGCCTTTCGCTATATGAAAGACCCAGTTGAGGTCGAATTTATCAAAGCTGATGCAGGACTCGATATTGGAGATACGGCTATTGGGATGCATATCAAACATGTTCAAGTACCGATACGTCCAGTTTTGAGATCAATCGGTCAAGCCCACGTAACTGCCCTCGCTAGTCGTCCAAAACTGATTGGAGGGGCGCGTGCTCAATATCCACAAGATTTTATAAGAAAAATATAGATAAAAAGTAGACAACTCTCACCTGCTAAGCAGGTGGGAGTTTTTTGTATCCCAAAAGATGCCTTATTTTCCAAACAGATTTCAAGTTTTTTTAGGGTGATCGGTATATAATAGAGCTATAATACAATATCTATATTCATATGATGAGCGAGAAAGGTGATGAAAATGAAAAAATGGCAAGCAACTGTATTGGTCTGCGCTAGTCTGGTCTGTCTATCGGCTTGTAACAATCAGATGGAGAATCAAGCTGATAAGCAAAATGGAGACAAAAATGCACAAGTTAGCTCTCAAACTGCAAAAAAAGGAGAAGAAGTTCCAGACTTTGAGCTTACGGGAGTTGATGGTAAAACTTATCGCCTATCAGATTATAAAGGCAAAAAAGTCTATCTCAAATTTTGGGCATCTTGGTGCTCTATTTGTCTAGCCAGCCTCCCTGATACCGATGAACTGGCAAAAGAAGCTGGCGATGACTTTGTCATCTTGACAGTTGTTTCTCCTGGTCAAAAAGGAGAACAAGCTGAAGAGTCCTTCAAAAAATGGTATCAAGGTTTAGACTATAGAAGTCTCCCTGTCCTTCTAGACCCTTCGGGAAAACTCTTAGCAAGTTACGGAGTCCGTTCTTATCCGACCCAGGCTTTTATTGATAAAGAAGGTAAACTAGTTAAGACCCAGCCAGGCTTTATGGACAAGGAAACTATTTTAGAGAATTTAAAGACTATGAATTAGAGGCTTATTATGAATGATAAATTAAAAACAATACTCTTAATTGGAGTGATCATTTGCATCATCATCGGAATTTTGTTTCTTTTGGAAAGAAGAAGCGCTAGCTACACCGATACCTCTCAAATTGAGAAGGTAGCAGTTAGTCAAGGGCAAAAGGTCACGAAAAAAACTGTGCCAGATAAAGATGCTGACTTACATGATATCTATCTAGCGGGAGGCTGTTTCTGGGGAGTTGAAGAGTATTTTTCAAGAGTAGCAGGTGTGACAGATGCTGTTTCTGGCTATGCGAATGGCAGAGGAGAAACAACCCAGTATGAATTGATCGGCCAAACGGGGCATGCTGAGACTGTTCATGTGACCTATGATGCCAATCAAATCTCTTTAAAAGAAATCTTGCTTCATTATTTCCGGATTATTAATCCAATCAGCAAGAATAAGCAGGGTAATGATGTGGGAACCCAGTATAGGACTGGAGTCTACTATAAGGACGACCAGGACCTAGAAGTCATCAATCAAGTCTTTGAGCAAGTTGCTCAAAAGTATGACCAGCCTCTAGCGGTTGAAAAGGAAACCTTAAGAAATTTTATTGTGGCTGAGGACTATCACCAAGATTATCTCCAGAAAAATCCAAATGGATATTGCCATATCAATGTCAATCAAGCATCCTATCCTGTTATTGATGCGAGTAAATATCCAAAACCGAGTGACGATGAATTGAAAAAACTCCTCTCTCCTGAGGAATATGCAGTGACTCAAAATAGTCAAACAGAACGGGCCTTTTCAAATCGTTACTGGGATAAATTTGAATCAGGAATTTATATAGATGTAGCAACTGGTGAACCACTCTTTTCTTCGAAAGATAAATTTGAATCGGGTTGTGGTTGGCCAAGTTTTACCCAGCCTATCAGTCCAGATGTTGCGACCTACAAGGAAGACAAGTCTTATAATATGGTCAGAACAGAAGTCAGAAGCCGAACTGGTGATTCACACTTAGGACATGTCTTTACAGACGGACCTCAGGACAAGGGAGGGCTTCGCTATTGTATTAACAGCCTGTCTATCCGTTTTATTCCTAAGGATCAAATGGAAGAAAAGGGTTATGGGTATTTGTTAGATTATGTTGAATGATTTTTTTCAACCATGTAAGTTTAAAAGCCAGATCTCCTGTTTGGGATCTGGCTTTTATGGTATACTTAGGTTATGCATAGAAAAACAGTGATTGATTTTAGGTCTTTGGGCGAGAGATATACCTTTACCCAGCCTATTAAAGAGTTAAAAACCAGAGATTTAGCAGAAGTGGCAGACTTGTTAGCACAAGTTGAAAGCTACCAAGAGCAAGGCTATTATGTGGTAGGCTATGTCAGCTATGAGGCTGCACCTGCTTTTGAGGAGAAGTTAGCAGTACGCTCAGGTCCCTTGTTAGGAGAGTATCTCCTCTATTTCACCGTTCATGACAGCGTTGAAACATCCAGCATTCCTATAGCTTATGAGGAGGTGGATTTGCCATCAAACTGGCAGGAACTAACATCTGCTGAGGACTATGAAAAGGCAATTGCCCAAATTCACCATCATTTAAGACAAGGGGATACCTATCAGGTCAATTATACTGTTCAACTCAAGCAGGAGTTGTCTGCCAATCCTTTTGCTATCTACAATCGTATGGTTGTCGAGCAGGAAGCGGGGTACAATGCTTACGTAGAGCATGACGACATGGCAGTGATTTCCATGAGTCCAGAACTCTTTTTTGAGCAAAATGGTCGTGAATTGACGACTCGTCCTATGAAGGGCACAACTAAACGTGGTTTGGATAACGATGACGACTTGAAAGAGGCGGCTTGGTTGGAACAGGATCCCAAAAATCGTTCAGAAAACATGATGATAGTGGACCTCTTGCGAAATGACATGAATCGTATTTCTGAGGTTGGTATTGAGCATGTGGAGCGTTTATGCCAAGTTGAGCAGTATTCTACAGTTTGGCAGATGACTTCGACTATCAACAGTCAGTTACGACCGGATGTTGATCTAGTAGAAATCTTCCGTTCGCTCTTTCCATGTGGCTCCATCACAGGAGCTCCCAAGATAGCGACCATGGAAATTATCAAGAACTTGGAGCCACATGCGCGTGGCGTTTACTGTGGGACTGTTGGTCTCTTACTGCCCAATGGGCGACGGATTTTCAATGTGGCTATTCGAACCATTCAACTGCATGGAGGGCAAGCTATCTATGGTGTCGGAGGTGGCATCACTTGGGATAGTACTTGGGAGTCAGAATACCGTGAAGTCCATCAAAAGGCAGCTGTTCTTTACCAAAAACAACCTCGTTTTCAGCTGATTACGACAGGGAAAATCAGCCAGAAAAAATTGCTCTTTGAAAAGCAACATCTAGAAAGATTGCGAAAGGCTAGTCGTTATTTTGCCTTTCCATTTGACCCAGAAGTTCTGAAACAAGAGATAGAGAAAGAGTGTCAAGCTTGTGACTTCCATCAAGACTACCGTTTGCGAATCAGTCTCAGCAAATCTGGAGAGATTGAAATTGAACGACAAGTATTGACACCACTTAGTTCTAGCTTCTGTCAGGCTAAACTTTGTCTGCAAGAAGCTGATTTGGAGCAGGCCTTTACCTACTTTAAGACGACACACCGACCACATTTGACAGTGGGAGAGCAGGAAATCATCTATCACACTGCTGATGGAAAATTGCTTGAAACCTCTATTGGTAATCTGGTCTTAAAAATGAATAGCAAGCTCTATACCCCACCTAGTAGTCTTGGCATTTTACCAGGGATTTATCGTCAGCATTTACTTGAAATCGGGCAGGTAGAAGAGAAGGTCTTGACCGTAGAAGATTTGAAGCAAGCAGAAGTCATCTATGGCTGTAATGCAGTGAGAGGCTTGTATGAGTTGTCAGTAAAGGAGAACTAAATGAAATTAATATTTTTACATGGCCTAGGTCAGTCAGCAGATAGTTGGAAAGAAGTTCAGGATTTTCTTGCAGATTATCCCTCTGAAGCCCTAGAGTTATTTCCTCCCGGAGTTGCTACCTACCAAGAAGCTAAGGAGCGCATTTATCAGCACTTGTCAGAGGAGACAGGACCTTTTGTCTTAATCGGCTTATCCTTAGGTGCTGCACTTGCACTGGAGCTTTCAAGTTACGATTTGGCAAATCTTCAGGCCTTGGTCTTGTCAGGTTGTCCATTGAAACTAGCTGGTAACATTCCTTTTTATATTCAGTTGCTGATATTTAAACTACTCCCCAAAAGGATATTTGAGAAACAGGGAGCAGATAAAGCTCTTATGGTTGGAGTTTCTGAAGAATTAAAAACACTTGATTTAAGAGAGATTGCACGGAATTGTCCCTATCCAAGCTTGTTAATTTGTGGTAGTCAGGATAAGCCTAATCTCAGTTCAATGAAAGCTATTCAAGAACTGATGCCAAATTCCCAGTTTCAGATCATCTCTGAGGGACCTCATGTCCTAAATAGGGCAAAACCAAAAGAGTTTGCAGAAATAACTAGAAGTTTTCTTGAATTGCTGAAATAAGTTTGATAAAATAATATGGAAGTTGATATTATCATAAAGGAGAAAAAGATGAGTCAAAAGATTATTGGAATTGACCTTGGTGGAACTTCTGTCAAGTTTGCAATTTTAACTCAAGAAGGAGAAATCCAAGAAAAATGGTCTATTAAGACTAACATTTTGGATGAAGGGAGCCATATCGTAGACGATATGATTGAATCAATTCAACATCGTTTGAACTTGCTTGGATTGTCAGCTACGGATTTCCGAGGCATTGGAATGGGATCACCTGGTGTGGTTGACCGTGAAAAAGGGACTGTTATCGGTGCCTACAACCTCAACTGGAAAACCCTTCAACCAATTAAAGAAAAGATTGAAAAAGCCTTGGGTATTCCATTCTTCATTGATAATGATGCCAACGTAGCTGCTCTTGGTGAGCGTTGGATGGGTGCTGGTGAAAACCAACCAGACGTTGTCTTTATGACTCTTGGTACAGGTGTTGGTGGCGGTATCGTGGCAGAAGGCAAATTGCTTCACGGTGTTGCAGGTGCTGCAGGTGAACTTGGACATATCACAGTTGACTTTGACCAACCAATCCCATGTACTTGTGGTAAAAAAGGCTGTCTTGAGACAGTAGCTTCAGCAACAGGTATTGTCAACTTGACTCGTCGTTATGCAGATGAGTATGAAGGTGATGCAGCCTTAAAACGCTTGATTGATGACGGAGAAGAAGTAACTGCTAAAACCGTCTTTGATTTGGCAAAAGAAGGGGACGACCTCGCTTTGATCGTTTACCGTAACTTCTCACGTTACTTGGGTATTGCATGTGCCAACATCGGTTCTATCCTAAATCCATCAACAATCGTTATCGGTGGTGGAGTTTCAGCTGCTGGGGAATTCCTTCTCCAAGGTGTGCAAAAGGTTTATGATGAAAATACCTTCCCACAAGTTCGTACAACAACGAAATTAGCTCTTGCGACTCTAGGAAATGACGCTGGAGTTATCGGAGCAGCATCTCTTGTCTTGCAATAAGAAACAAAAGAAGGAGAAAATCACTATCTTGAAGCGAGTGATTTTCCTCCTTTCTTTTTTTATGCTATACTAGTTAAGAATAAACGTTGAGGAGAGAGTAAATGACAAAAGCAGATAAGATTTTTAAAGAAAATATTGAGCGAATTCTCAATGAAGGAGTCTTTTCAGAACAAGCTCGTCCCAAGTATAAGGATGGAACAGTTGCCAACTCCAAGTACATTACAGGTGCTTTTGCAGAGTATGATTTGTCTAAGGGTGAATTTCCAATTACAACCTTGCGTCCAATTGCTATCAAATCAGCCATTAAAGAAGTGCTCTGGATTTACCAAGATCAATCAAATAGCCTGGAAGTTCTCAATGATAAGTACAATGTTCACTACTGGAATGACTGGGAAGTAGGAGATACAGGGACAATCGGTGAGCGTTACGGGGCTGTTGTTAAGAAGCATGACATCATTAACAAGATTCTCAAACAGTTGGAAGCTAATCCTTGGAACCGTCGTAATATCATCTCTCTCTGGGACTACCAAGCCTTCGAAGAAACAGATGGCCTTCTTCCGTGTGCCTTCCAGACCATGTTTGATGTCCGTCGAGTAGATGGGGAAATTTACCTGGATGCAACCTTGACCCAGCGTTCTAACGATATGCTGGTTGCTCATCACATCAATGCCATGCAGTATGTAGCTCTTCAAATGATGATTGCCAAACACTTTGGTTGGAAAGTTGGAAAATTCTTCTATTTTATCAATAACCTTCATATCTATGACAATCAATTTGAACAAGCTCAGGAATTGCTCCGTCGTGAACCTTCAAATTGCCAACCACGTTTGGTCTTGAATGTACCAGACAAGACCAACTTCTTTGATATTAAAGCAGAAGATTTTGAGTTGGTTGACTATGATCCAGTGAAACCGCAATTGAAATTTGATTTGGCTATTTAAGAACAACAAAAGAAGTTGGAATTTCCAACTTCTTTTTGTTTATTAGCGTGATACGCGACGGCGAGCTGCTTTTTTACGGTTTTCTTCGATGAAAGCTGCTTTTTGTTCTTCTGGTTCAATCACTTTCTTTTTGAATGCGTATACTGCACCTGCAACAGCAGCCACAGTTCCTGCAACACCTGTTACGAGACCTTTAGCAAATCCTTTAGCCATGAGTCTTCCTCCTTTTATTTATAAATCAGACGGAAATAGCTTAAGAGATAGCATTTTTCTGCCTGTCCATTTTGTGATATAATAATAGTAACGAAAAAATGGGAATTTTTCAAGGAAAAACGATGAAAACAAAAATAATTGTGATTGTTGGTCCAACAGCTGTTGGAAAGACTGCACTAGCCATTGAAGTTGCTCAGCGATTTAATGGCGAAGTAGTCAGTGGAGATAGCCAACAAGTCTACCGAGGGCTAGATATTGGAACGGCCAAGGCTAGTCCAGAGGAGCAGGCAACTGTCCCTCATCACTTGATTGATGTGAGAGATGTAACCGAGTCTTACTCGGCTTTTGATTTTGTTTCAGAGGCCAAGACAGCTATTGAGGATATTCAAAGCCGAGGTAAGCTTGCAATTATTGCTGGTGGGACTGGACTTTATATCCAGAGTCTGCTAGAAGGCTATCATCTTGGTGGGGAGACACCCCATGAGGATATTTTAGCTTATCGTGCTAGTCTAGAACCTTTTTCAGATGAGGAGTTAGCACATCTGGTGGATCAAGCAGGCCTTGAAATTCCCCAATTTAATCGTCGCCGTGCTATGCGTGCCTTGGAAATTGCCCATTTTGCTCAAGATTTGGAAAATCAAGAGACTTTATATGAGCCACTGGTTATTTGTTTGGACGATGAGCGCAGTCAATTGTATGAACGGATTAACCATCGTGTGGATTTCATGTTTGAAGCTGGACTATTGGATGAGGCCAAGTGGTTGTTTGACCATTATCCAGATGTGCAGGCAGCCAAAGGTATTGGATACAAGGAACTTTTTCCTTATTTTAGAGGGGAGCAAAGTTTGGAGGAGGCTAGCGATAGTCTCAAGCAGGCGACTCGTCGATTTGCCAAGCGCCAGCTAACCTGGTTCCGCAATCGCATGCAGGTGACCTTTTATCAGATAGGAGAATCTGGTGTAAAAGACCGTATTTTAAGCCAGATTGAGGAGTTTTTAAATGATTGAAACGGAGAAAAAAGAGGAGCGAGTCCTGCTGATTGGTGTTGAACTCCAGGGCATGGATAATTTTGATCTCTCCATGGAAGAACTGGCTAATCTAGCTAAAACAGCAGGGGCAGTTGTAGTCGATAGTTACAGACAAAAACGTGAAAAATACGATTCCAAGACCTTCGTCGGATCTGGTAAGTTGGAAGAAATTGCTCAAATGGTGGACGCAGAAGAAATCACGACAGTCATCGTCAATAACCGTCTGACACCTCGACAAAATGTCAATTTAGAGGAAGTCTTAGGTGTTAAAGTTATTGACCGTATGCAGTTGATTTTGGATATCTTTGCTATGAGAGCTCGAAGCCATGAAGGTAAGCTACAAGTTCATCTTGCACAACTCAAGTATCTCTTGCCTCGTTTGGTTGGTCAGGGGATTATGCTCAGCCGTCAGGCAGGGGGAATTGGTTCCCGTGGTCCAGGTGAGAGTCAGCTGGAGCTTAACCGTCGTAGCGTTCGAAATCAGATTACAGATATCGAACGTCAACTCAAGGTAGTTGAGAAAAATCGAGCGACAGTTCGAGAAAAACGCTTGGAGTCAAGTACCTTTAAGATTGGTTTGATTGGTTACACCAATGCTGGGAAGTCAACTATTATGAACACCTTGACCAGCAAGACCCAGTATGAAGCAGATGAATTATTTGCGACTTTGGATGCGACGACTAAGAGCATCCATCTGGGGGGCAATCTACAGGTAACCTTGACAGATACCGTTGGATTTATCCAAGACCTACCGACAGAGTTGGTGTCGAGTTTTAAATCAACCCTAGAAGAAAGCAAGCATGTAGATCTCCTGGTCCATGTCATCGATGCCAGCAATCCTTATCATGAGGAACATGAAAAAACGGTCCTCTCCATTATGAAAGACTTGGACATGGAGGATATTCCTCGCTTGACCCTTTATAATAAAGCAGATTTGGTGGAAGACTTTACGCCTACTCAAACGCCTTATGCCTTGATTTCGGCAAAGTCCAAGGATAGTCGAGAACAGTTGCAAGCTTTATTGCTAGATAAGATCAAGGAAATTTTTGACCCCTTTACCCTGCGCGTGCCGTTTTCTAAATCTTACAAGATTCATGATTTGGAAAGTGTTGCGATTCTTGAAGAACGTGACTACCAAGATGACTGTGAGGTCATCAGAGGCTACATTTCTGAGAAAAATAAATGGAGATTAGAAGAATTTTATGACTGATATCAAAACTTTGGCACTCAAGTATGCTGGCTATACAAGTCTAGACAAGGTCTATCTGGACCAACTTTTAGCTGGTAGGTCTGAAGAGGAGCAACTAGCTCTCATTACACCTCCACCCAGCGTAGTGAATGCCTATTTTGCCGAGCTTTACCAGAAAAAAAGTCCTCAAGCTGCGACCGATTATTTTGCAGAAGTCAGCCAAGAACTAAATCTTTACAATGTTGAACCAAGTTTCACGGAAGAAAGCAAGCCCTTTATTCGCCTCAATCTATCTGGTAAATCCTTTGGATTTTGCTACGAGAAAGAAGGACTAGCTCGCATTTTCTCAGAACACGAGGAAGCAATTACGGATGAATTACTCTTTGAGATTGCGCAAATTTTTCCCCATCAGTTAGTTTTTGTAGAGTCTGGTAAGATTTACATGAAGGCGATTGGTGAAGAGGAAGTAGTCAGCCTGGAAAATCTCACAGCTTTGACAGATTTGGAAAATTTAGCAGATGGAAGAAAGCGACTTAAGGGATATAGCCAAGAGGATTTACTACAAGAAGCTAGAGCTTTTTCTGGCAAGCTTTATTATCGCTCAGAAAATCGCACTGCTATGTTATATATTGATTAATTAGAAAGTATCGAATGGATATTCAATTTTTAGGAACGGGGGCTGGTCAGCCCTCTAAAGCCCGCAACGTTTCAAGTCTCGCCCTGAAACTCTTGGACGAGATTAACGAAGTCTGGCTCTTTGACTGTGGAGAAGGAACGCAAAATCGCATCCTGGAAACCACGATTCGACCACGAAAGGTCAGCAAAATCTTTATCACCCACTTACATGGAGATCATATCTTTGGATTGCCTGGTTTTCTCTCTAGTCGTGCCTTTCAAGCCAATGAAGAGCAGACAGATTTGGAAATCTATGGTCCCCAAGGCATTAAATCTTTTGTCTTGACCAGTCTACGAGTGTCAGGTTCACGCCTGCCCTATAAGATTCATTTCCATGAGTTCGACCAAGATTCTCTAGGGAAAATTCTTGAAACCGATAAATTTACAGTATATGCGGAAGAGTTGGATCACACTATTTTCTGTGTGGGCTACCGTGTCATGCAAAAGGATCTAGAAGGCACTCTGGATGCTGAAAAATTAAAGGCTGCCGGCGTACCATTTGGACCGCTTTTTGGTAAAATCAAAAACGGGCAGGATGTCATCCTAGAAGACGGAACTGAGATTAAGGCAGCAGACTACATCTCAGCTCCACGTCCAGGTAAGATTATCACTATCTTAGGTGACACTCGAAAAACCAATGCCAGTGTGCGTCTGGCTGTCAATGCAGATGTCCTTGTCCATGAGTCCACTTATGGTAAAGGTGATGAGAAAATTGCCCGCAATCATGGTCACTCAACCAATATGCAGGCTGCTCAAGTTGCAGTAGAAGCGGGAGCCAAACGACTCTTGCTCAACCATATCAGCGCCCGTTTTCTTTCAAAAGATATCAGCCAGCTTAAGAAAGATGCTGCAACGATTTTTGAAAACGTCCATGTGGTCAAAGACTTGGAAGAAGTGGAAATCTAGTTACTAGAGAAAGGAGAATCATGCGAACCATTCTCATTACAGGTGCTAGCGGGGGTCTAGCCCAAGAAATGGTCAAACTCTTACCTCAAGACCAACTTATTTTGCTAGGTAGAAATAAGGAAAAACTAGTTCAACTATACGGAAATCATCCTCAGGCAGAATTGATTGAAATTGATATTACCGACGTTCAAGCCTTAGAGGAACTAGTTGCTGAACTCTATCAGCGTTATGGCAAGATTGATGTTTTAATTAACAACGCTGGTTACGGAATTTTTGAAGATTTTAACAAGATTTCTAATCAAGACATTCATCAAATGTTTGAGGTTAACACCTTTGCTCTTATGAATCTATCACGTTTGGTTGCTTCTCGTATGAAGGAGATTCGAAAAGGCCATATCATCAATATCGTTAGTATAGCAGGTTTGATTGCGACTGCTAAGTCTAGTCTATACTCTGCGACCAAGTTTGCGGCCATTGGTTTTTCAAATGCTCTTCGCCTTGAGCTCATGCCTTATGGTGTCTATGTGACAACTGTTAATCCAGGACCTATCCGTACAGGATTTTTTGACCAGGCAGACCCAGATGGGACCTACCTCAAATCGGTCGACAGCTTCCTACTCGAGCCAGATGCAGTAGCTAAAAAAATTGTTAAGACCATAGGCAAAAACAAACGCGAGCTCAATCTCCCAGCCTTGCTAAATTTAGCTCATAAATTTTATACCCTCTTTCCCAAGTTAGCCGATAAGTTGGCTGGGGAAACTTTTAATTATAAGTGAAAAAGCTGTTCCCTTGAGGAATGGTTTTTTGTTTTAATTCGGAGAAGTTGTTCGTCAAAAATAATCCCTGAAAATACTGGTAGTTTATCACTATTTGATAGCTTTGTAGTATAATTGTGATAAGAAAGTTCATCGGAAAAAGAAGACCTAAACTAGCTAGTTTGCTGTAGAAAATGGATTATTTATAGTCGGAGGTCGACAATGGAATTATTGACAATTGACCAAATCATTTCCATTATTGAAGAAGTAACACAAGGGCTTGACCCTGAGATAAGAGAAGGAATTGTCCTGAATAAAACAGATTTGCCAGTGTCCGAATTAGATCGTTTGAAAAGCCAACTTCAAATCCAAGATTTGGATCCGATTTTTAGGAAAAATATTCTGGCCTATAACTGGGGGCAGATAGGTTTTTTAAGTTACCAGTTTGGATATGGGGACGGCACTAGTCTTACTTGGCTGATCAATCGCAATTTGGAATACCATGATTACTCGACTCTACAAGAAAGTGGCTTGATCATCATTGCAAATGGAGATCCCTACACTATTTTGCTGGATTGTCAATCTGGGACTGTCTATGCTCTTGATGCAGAGATGACCTATGATGAAAAAATATGGCTGGCACCAGATTTTCTAGCATTTGTTAGAGCCATGGGAACGGCTCAATCTGCAGTTTGGAAGGATTGTGAAAGTGACTTCATCCACTTGATGACTAGAAAAGGCCATGAGTCCAGTTTGATATTCTGGCAGAGTCTGGTCGGATTTTATGATTGAAAATAGAAGGAGCAGGTCATGGAATTTATAGTAGCTGAGGAGGGAATTCCTCAAAATATCGGATGTCAGGGAGCCTTGATTGCCTATTATGGCAGTGAGATAGAATTTCATTATGAAACCGTTCCACCACACGGTGATGAGATTTTTTCTGCCAAGTTGCCTTTGTTAGAGCTTGAACTACCCTTTTGGATCTATGGGAGAAATCTCATATTCTTAGATGCTTACTACCTTTTAGCTGAAACTGTTAAGAAAGGAACGTGGGATCCGATAACCAGTATACTCATCAATATTCATATGGGGGAATACGCCAGTCTAGACCACTGGTACAATCATATATCTATTGAGCAAAACGGTCTTGAGTTGAAAAATGATTACGATGGACAAGTCCGGACTTTGAAAACTGTTGACAAACTTCATTGGCTTGCCCTAGATGCTGAATCAGAAGAAAGGAACTAAATATGGCAAAGAAAAGAGTTACATTACCAAAAGAGTTTAAGGATTTAATGGATGAAGGAAATATTGAAGCCCTTAAAGCAGTCTATGACCGTTGTGAATTAACCGCTCATGATGGAAGATTTAGCTTATGTACACCTCTGCATATGGGAGGAGTCCCGGATGAATTGGTTATCTGGCTTGTCGAACAGGGCTTGGATATCAATATCCCTGATTATTATGGAGCGACTCCTTTATACCGTCAAGCAATCTTGGGTAGAGATACAGTAAAACTCTTGTGTGAATTGGGGGCAGACATTGAAAAGCCCAATACCTATGGCGATACCCCTCTACATATGGCAGCTGAATTTTTTCATCCTAAGACTGTCAAATTTTTAATTGACAAGGGAGCAAATGTCAATGCTAAAAATGATATGGGAAGAACCCCACTAGCTTCAGTCTTGATGGTTTGTCGGGGGATTTATATTGCCCAAACTGCTGAAATCGCATCTATGCTTCTGGATGCTGGTGCTAAGAAAACCTCTAAAATGAAGGAAAGAGTTGAGCAAATCGGCAAGGATTTTGAATTTCATAGAGAAAGTATCCACCCAGACTACATCGAGGGAGCAGATAAAGGCTTAGCGAAGCTCTATGAGCTCTTTGATGTCAAGCCGGTAGCCAAACGAATAACCCACGATGGAGTTTCACCGATTCTCGTAAAAGAAGGTAGCTGGGAGGAGCGGTATGAGGAACTTTGGTCCTTCTTGATTCCTTCAAGTGGAGCAGCCAAAACTGTTCAGGGAGAAGTTATCCGTATACCAGGTCGAGTCCGAGATGAACTGGATCGCAATGGTGGGGTCAACTGGGACAGGGACTATAGAAAAATGCTTCAGGCTATGCCTCAATACTTGTCTCTAGGAATCTCTCTTTCAGATCAAGAATTAGCAGAGACTAAAGAGCTTATTGCTCAAGTTCATGGGAAAGATTTTGATGACGAGCCTCGCCTGGACCGCCTCTGCCAATTGGCTCTTGCATGGATTAAGCAAAATCCTAACCCAATTGACTTAAAAGAACCAAGTTATAATCGGTAAAAAGAATAAGAGTTTGACAATGATTACATTAAAAAATATTGGAGAATTTAAATCGGTTCCACAACTTGTTAAGGACATCATAGAGGGAGACACCTTGGCCTTAGACCAATATCTTGCAAGTGGTTGGGATATTGACCAAGAAATAGAAATCAGCAAGTATACCTCTCTAAGCCCAATTGATTTATCCTTGATTACAGGAAATTTTGACTCCCTAAAATGGCTAGTGGAAAAGGGGGCTCATTTAAATGTAAAAAATAACCCTTCATTTTTGTTGGCTGTCAGGTATTGTGATGGTACGTTCATCAAGTATCTTATGGAACATGGAGCAAAGATTCATAGTGTAAATGCTGTAAAGTCGGAAGCCTTTCAAGAAGCCTTATTTGGAAATAAGTTTGATAATCTAGCTATTATCCATGCATTAGGACATAGTGTCGAAAAATATGGCGGAAAAGCATTTAGGAGAGCCGTTGCAGATAGAAATTATCAGGTGCTAGATTTTTTTATTAAAAATGGAGTTGATATAAACTATAATGCCTCCGACTCGGTTTATCCCTTTAAGCCAACGCCTCTCTGTGTAGCTGCAAGATATGTTGACCTAGATATGTGTAAATACCTTGTAGAGCACGGGGCGGACGTGACTCTCACTGAAAAAGATGGTATGAGACCTTATAGTATCGCTATCGAAAAGGGGGATCAAGAGATGGCAGAATACTTTCAAAAACTAGAGCCAGTAGAATTTCATAATTTACGCAATAAATTGGATGAACTAAAACCATTTAAACTGCCTCGGGAACTTACCGATTTTCTTATGAGTCAAGACTTATATTTTGAACTTACTAACTGTGATTTTAAGTGGATAGAGTTTTTCCCTCTCATGCAAACAATTCCCTTAAAAAAAGGTCGTAAAAAATTTCTCCGTATTTCACGGTCAACCGGAGATTATACTCATATCTATATCATTTGGCATCCAAAGACAAATAAAGTAGCTTTTTACGATGAGGAACACGAAACTATAAGTGATATTTGTAGCTTTAAAGAATTTATCTGCAATATGTCTAGACACTTACAAGAAATTCTTGAAGGTTAAGAGAAATCAAAAAGGGGGGCTCTTATGCAACTAATTGACCAAGTTAAAAAAATAGAAACTTATATTTGTGAGTATTTTGAAGACTGGGATTTGGATGACCCTGTAGAGGAAGGATATCTGGAAGATTATCAGGATATTTCTGGTGCTTCCGAGGAAGAGCTTCAAGGCTTTGAGGAAAGATTTGGTATTCGTCTACCTAGTGACTTCAAAGAGCTTTATAGCTATAAGAATGGGAGTAAATACCTCTCTATTTTACCTTGTGTGATTGACCAGAGAGATCTGACTTTTTCTCTCATGAGTCTACAGGAAATTGAGACTTGTAAAAAGTACTTTCAAAATAGAGATGCTCTGTTAACCGAATTTCCCGACTATTTTTCTAGTCAAGACCTGGAAAATATGCGTGATAGCAGGATTAAGCCTTATCTTTTTAATAAAAAATGGCTTCCTTTTGCCCAGTATTGTGACTCTTGTTATCTTATGCTGGATTTTGATCCAGACCAGGAGGGTCAAGAAGGACAGGTTATTTGCTACATCCATGACCCTGATGAAATTATCTATGTAGTAGAAAGTCTTACAAAACTGATTGAAGGGATAATGGAAGAAATCATATGAATGGACAAATGTATCAGATAGCCTGTATCGTGGCAGCAGCTAGGAAGGCTTTAAAAAGTGGTAAAGAAATATGTTATAAGCCTGAAAAATATACAAATAAGTTGAGCTTTCAAATTTTGCCGTCAGAAAATGGGGAAGCTACAGAACTTTCTGTATCTGATTGGTTTGAAAACCTTAAGAAAAAAGGTCTAAAGGACTTACAATTATTTTGTCCTATTTCAGTTGAAGACAGAGGGATTTTAGGCTTTTCCAATACGACACAGAGTTCAATTCTCTGTTTTTATAAAGATGGGAAGGCAAGTTATTTCCTACCAAATTGGGAATCTGCTTCCGCAGGTAGGGGCTGGGATGTGACCTACACTGAGTATGAATGGGAAAGGTCTTCTCAAGACATTCCCCACTATGAAGATAATATCGAAGAATTTAAGGGCATATTGGCTCGTATAGAAGATCTAGCAATTAAAATTGAATGTGACAACTTTGCCAAAGTCTTTCACTCTGCTAGAAACTTTTTGCTAGACCCAGAATCTGGTAAAGGACTGGCAGAACCTCAAATTCCACCGCAACATCTAAGCATATTTAGAGCTGCAAGTGCAGCGGATGTTTTTGGAGCAATGGGCTCCTGGAATGATGAACCTGGATGGCTGGCACAAGATAAGGGACTTGGTCAACAATACGATGACCTTTCGGATCAGTTGCTAAGAAATATTAGATTAGCCATTCTATTTGCCATCAACGAGTGGTGATGGATTAGGAGAGAGAAAATGAGGAAGCTAAAGTTAAGCCTATTGAACAAATGGGAACTTGACAAGAATTATAGTATTGTCCTAAGCTCAGCCATGCTACATGATGGTCGAGCCGTTGTCTTGACCAGTGAGAAGGAAGCTTTCAATCGCTACTGTCTGCTTGAAGTATCGCCTTTGGGTGTGAAGGAGATAGATGCTTGGAATTGTGACCATGTTTGGGAGGAAGAGCCTCTGCTCTATAAAGATGGACAAAATATTGGCATCATCAAGTCTGGCAAGGAAATAGTCTATTATGCTGGTGATTTTTCTCATCCAGAAATCATTGATATAAAGGATCCGCAAGGTATACTTCCTAAAAAGGCACAAGAGAGATATTTTCAAATAGTATCAGATAGCGACCAGATACCCGTGTGTTTTGAAGATCAAGTTTATACAAATCATGCCAGAAACTTTGCCCTTTTAGAGTTTGATAGAGAGAACAAGCAGGCTAAGTGGACCACTTATTCGCATATCGATAAAAAAGATTTAAGCCACCACGATATGAGCTCAGATGCTTGTCCTAAAATCGATAGTATGAAATCTTGGAAGCAAGAGCTCTATGCCTTTACCTCTGGAGAAAGTCAAACCTCTGTCAATAAATGGGGCATGGACTATTATGCTCTTGTTAAAATCTCTAGTGATGGTCGTATTATCGAAAAGTTATTAGAATCTGAACATTTAAAGGCTTCAGGTAAAAAAGCTGGTGTCAATGGAATTTTTACAGATTCGCCTTATCTTATCCTGAACCCCCTATTTAAGAATGATGATTGGAAGGGCAAGCAAAAGCTATTTTCTCTGGCAACGAGAGAATGGTGCGATATAGCCTTGCCTAGAGGAATGAGTAAACACAAGCTTCAAAATATGACAGACAACTTTTGTTTAACCTTCCTCTACGACAGAGGATTAAAAGAACTTGCCCTTTGTCAGATTGACTAGGCTGTGAGGCTGAATTTGGGAGCTTTTTATTGATAGGTGCTGATATTTCTTGATTAGTCTACAGAATTTATTTTGAGTTGTTTTCTCGTTAAATTTGACCAAGTATTGCAAATCGAATCTTAAAATAGTATACTAGTTCTGTTAGTTATGAAAACGTTTGCGTTTTTGTTGATGATGATTATTTAGGAGACAAGACATGGAATTGACAGCCATTTATCATAGACCAGAATCAGAGTATGCTTATCTTTACAAAGAAGGTCAGCTACATATCCGAATTAGAACAAAGAAAAATGATGTCCAGAAGGTTATCTTACACTATGGAGATCCCTTTATTTTCATTGAGGATAAGTATGAAGCCAAGAAAGAAATGACCAAAGTAACCTCAGATGCCCTATTTGACTATTGGCAGGTTACGGTATCAGTTGATTTTGCTCGCATTCAGTATCTCTTTGAACTTCTTGATACAGAAGGTCAGGGTGTCTACTATGGCGATAAGGGTTGTGTAGAATATACTCAGGAAAACTTAGATGCTGATGGAAACGGCTTTAAGCTTCCTTATATTCACGAAATCGACGGATGTCAGGTTCCTAACTGGGTTTCAAATACCGTTTGGTATCAGATTTTCCCAGAACGATTTGCAAATGGAAATCCTAACCTAACTCCAGATGGAGCTAGAGAGTGGGATGCAGAGATTTCCCCGGGTAGAGATGACTTTTTTGGTGGAGATTTGCAAGGAATTATCGACCACCTAGACTATCTAAAAGACTTGGGAATCACAGGATTTTACCTATGTCCGATTTTTGAAGCGACGACCAATCACAAGTATGATACAACGGATTATTTTGAAATTGATCGTCATTTTGGAGATAAGGAAGTCTTTCGTAATCTAGTCGATGAAGCTCATAAACGTGGCATCAAGATTATGCTAGATGCTGTTTTCAATCATATCGGCTACCAGTCTGCCCAATGGCAGGATGTTCTAAAGAACGGAGAAAAATCACCATATAAAGATTGGTTCCATATCCAAGAATTTCCAGTTACTGAGGATAAACTTCAGAATCCAAGACAACTCCCTTATCATACCTTTGCCTTTGCTAGCTACATGCCTAAGTTGAATACAGCTAATCCGGAGGTAAGGGACTATCTCCTCAACGTTGCAACTTACTGGATTGAGAATTTTGATATTGATGCTTGGCGCTTGGACGTTGCCAATGAAATTGACCATCAGTTCTGGAAAGATTTTAGAAAGGCAGTTCTAGCTAAAAAACCTGATTTGTATATTTTAGGTGAAATCTGGCATACGTCTCAGCCTTGGCTAAAAGGGGATGAGTTCCATGCGGTCATGAACTACCCGCTCTCTGAAAGTATTAAGGATTATTTCTTGCGTCAGCGTAAAAAGACAGAGCAGTTTATTTCAGAAATCAACAGCCAGTCTATGTACTACAAGCAACAAATTGCTGAAGTGATGTTTAACCTTCTGGATTCTCATGATACAGAGCGTATCCTTACAACTGCCAATGGGAATATTCAGCATGTTAAGGCTGCCCTAACCTTCCTCTTCCTTCAGCGAGGAACTCCATGTATCTATTATGGAACAGAGCTGGCACTAAAAGGTGGACCAGACCCTGACTGCCGTCGTGTCATGCCTTGGGACCGCGTGTCTGAGGACAATGATATGCTGAATTTCATGAAGAAATTAATCCAAGTCCGTAAGGAAGTTGCAAGCATTATTCAGCATGGTTCATATAGCTTGCAAGAAGTGAAACCAGATGTTATTGTCTTGGAATGGACCTACGAACGAAAAGAAGTTCAAGCTATCTTTAATCAGTCTAAGGAAAATTTTGTCTTGGACAGAGATTCAGTTGATTTGTCTAGTCATTGTCAGGTTAAGGAGGGACAACAAATCATCTTACCAGATGGATTTGTGGTCTATATTTCTGAGTAAAAAAGGATTAAAATAATGGCACTCAAGGAAGTTTATGATTATTTTCGTCACTATGATAAGGAAACTTATCAAGTTGTCGCCTGCATGGGCAATGAACCATCGGAAGAAGATGTTCAGGATTTTGAAAACCAATACGGCATTTCTCTGCCAGAAGATTTTAGAGAATTCACCATGTCAGCTCTTGGAGGCCTCTTTATGGAAGTCAGAGAAGAGCTATGGCCAAGAGCCAAGGCTTACGATGTAGCACCATTTTGGACCTTCTGTCGAGGTATTAAAGTCTTGGGAATTGCAAATGGCATCCCAGATTTCTTAGACATTCGTCTTAAAACCAAGGAATTACACGCTCTGGGTTTTGTGGATTATATTCCATTTCTGTCTATCATCGGGGATGGAGATGTGGTTTTTTGCTTTGATAAGGACAGTCATATTGTAGCTCTAGATTGGTATAATAGTGGCGAATCGGAAGAGCTTGAATGTGATTTTTCAGAACTTTTACTCCATCAAATTGCCGAGCTAGAAGAGCGTAAAAATGAGATGGTCAAGATGTTAAAAGAAGGATAATCAGTAATCGAAGGTAAATTCAGAATAGTTTTTCAGTAACAGCTGTTTCACTTATAGAAACAGCTGTTTTGACGTATTTTTCTAAATGTACATTCAGATTTTTATTATTTTCTACAAAATATAGAAAAAACAATCAAAAGTATGATTTTTACAGTCATAGTATTGAAGTTTCCTATATTATTTTATAAAATAGAAGTAATCATTACAAAAAAAAAGTATAGCGCTTTCAATAAAAATGGAAGCGGTTACTTAACAAGGAGAACCCTATGGGAAAAGATTATTGGAATCGCAAAAGTATCTATAGCATCCGTAAATTTACGGTCGGAACGTGCTCGGTACTTATCGGGACTTGCTCTATTTTATTTGGAGCAAATCTAGCTAGTGCAAGTACTGTATCTGCGGATGAAACTCCAGTCGCTGTTGCTACAGAAAAAGTGGAGAAAGAAACTCCTAAAGAGGAGGCTGTAGATTCAAAAGCTTCTGAACAACCTGTAACAACAGAAACTGTTAACAGTGAAGCAGTAGAAGCTAAGCATGAAGTAGAGAAAAAAGTGGAAGCCCCAACTACTGAGACTTCTCCTGAGAAAAAAGAAACCTCTGATGTAGAAAAGCAAGCTCCAGCTGTGACTCAGGATCAATCTGCTCAAACAGAAAAACCAGAGCTCAAACCTGCAACTAATGATGAGGTAAAACAGTTGATTGAGGATAGAAAAGTAGAATTCAACCAAAACTGGCATTTCAAGCTCAATGCCAATGCTAAAGATGCGGTCAAGCCAGATGCCGATGTTTCTAGTTGGAAGAAATTAGACCTTCCTCATGACTGGAGTATCTACAATGACTTTGACCATGACTCACCTGCCCAAAACGAAGGTGGGCAACTCAATGGTGGTGATGCTTGGTATCGTAAGACCTTTAAACTCGATGAAGAAGACCTCAATAAGAATGTTCGTATCACATTTGATGGGGTTTACATGGATTCTCAGGTTTATGTAAATGGACAGCTAGTTGGTCACTATCCAAATGGTTACAATCAATTCTCATATGACATCACTGACTATCTCCATAAAGACGGTCGCGAGAATGTCGTAGCAGTGCATGCCATCAACAAACAACCAAGTAGCCGTTGGTACTCAGGAAGCGGGATTTACCGTGATGTTACCCTTCAAGTCACAGATAAGGTCCATACTGAGAAAAATGGAACAACTATCTTAACTCCAGACCTTGAAAAACAACAGAATGGTAAGGTAGATACTCATGTAACAAGTAAGATCGTCAATACTGATGATAAAGATCATGAAATTCTTGCTGAGTATCAAATCATTGAACGTAATGGTCAAGCTGTAACGGATCTAGTTCGTACCGCTAGTCAAGTCTTGAAAGCTCATCAATCAGCCAGCTTGAATGCTATTTTACAAGTTGATAAACCAAAACTTTGGACAGTTCATAGCGACAAACCAGCTCTTTACGAATTGGTGACTCGTGTCTATCGTGATGGTCAATTGGTCGATGCTAAGAAGGACTTGTTTGGTTACCGTTACTACAACTGGACACCAAATGAAGGCTTCTCTTTGAATGGTGAACGCATTAAATTCCATGGTGTTTCTCTTCACCATGACCACGGGGCTCTGGGTGCTGAAGAAAACTATAAAGCAGAATACCGTCGTCTTAAACAGATGAAGGATATGGGTGTCAACTCTATCCGTACAACCCACAACCCAGCTAGTGAGCAGACCTTGCAGATCGCTGCTGAGCTTGGTTTGTTGGTCCAAGAAGAAGCTTTCGATACTTGGTATGGTGGTAAGAAACAGTATGACTACGGTCGCTTCTTTGACAAAGATGCCACTCACCCAGATGCTAAGAAAGGTGAAAAATGGTCTGATTTCGACCTTCGTACCATGGTTGAAAGAGGGAAAAATAACCCTGCTATCGTTATGTGGTCTATCGGTAATGAAATCGGTGAAGCAGACGGGAAACCTCGTTCTTTAGCAACTGTTAAACGCTTGGTTCAAGTTATTAAGGCTGTTGATAAGACACGCTATGTCACTATGGGAGCAGATAAGTTCCGTTTTGGTGATGGTAGTGGTGATCATGAAAAGATTGCCAATGAACTTGACGCGGTTGGATTTAACTATTCAGAAGACAACTACAAGAAACTTCGTGCAAAACATCCAAATTGGTTGATTTACGGATCTGAAACGTCTTCAGCTACTCGTACACGTGGAAGCTATTTCCGCCCAGAACGTGAATTGGTCCACAGCAATCAAGCTTACCGACATTATGAGCAATCAGACTACGGTAACGACCGTGTTGGTTGGGGTAAAACAGCTACTGCATCTTGGACTTTTGACCGTGACAATGCTGGTTATGCAGGTCAGTTCATCTGGACAGGTACGGACTATATCGGTGAACCTACTCCATGGCACAACCAAAACCAAACACCGGTTAAAAGCTCTTACTTTGGTATCGTAGATACAGCTGGTATTCCAAAGAATGATTACTACTTGTACCAAAGCCAATGGGTTTCTGCTGAGAAGAAACCAATGGTTCACTTGCTTCCTCACTGGAACTGGGAAAATCCTACTCTAAAAGCGAATGTAGCGGATGCAGATGGTAAAATTCCTGTTCGTGCCTATTCTAACGCTGCAAGTGTAGAACTATATTTGAATGGTGAAACTCTAGGCAAGAAGACATTTACTAAAAAACAAACAAGCGATGGGCGCACTTACCAAGAAGGTGCCAACGCTAATGAACTTTACCTTGAATGGAAGGTTGCTTTTGAACCAGGTACATTAGAAGCAGTAGCTCGTGACGAAGCTGGGAATATTGTTGCTCGTGATAAGATTGTGACTGCTGGAGAACCTGCAGGAGTTCGTTTGGTCAAGGAAGAAAATGCTATCGCAGCTGATGGAAAAGACCTTACTTATATCTATTACGAAATTGTTGACAGTAAAGGTAACGTAGTTCCTACAGCCAATAACCTTGTTCGCTTCCAGTTACATGGTCAAGGTCAGATTGTTGGGGTGGACAATGGGGAACAAGCTAGCCGTGAACGTTACAAAGAACAAGCAGATGGTTCATGGATTCGCAAAGCCTTTAATGGTAAGGGTGTTGTGATTGTTAAATCAACTGAGCAAGCAGGTAAATTCACCTTGACTGCTCACTCTGATTTCTTGAAATCTGGTCAAACAACTATCTTCACAGGTAAGAAAGACCAAGCTGAAAAAACTGTTTTAGGTACAGAGGTGCCTAAAGTACGTACAGTAATCGGTCAAGCAGCGAAAATGCCTTCAAAAGTAGGATTTATCTACAGTGATGGCAGTCGTGCAAAACTTCCAGTAGAATGGTCAGCAGTTGATGTCAACCAACCTGGTATTTTTACTGTTAAAGGTGTGGCAGACGGTCGCGATGTAGAAGCGCGTGTTGAAGTCTTGGCTCTTCAAACAGAATTGCCTGTGGTTAAGAGAATTGCACCAACTACAGACCTGAGTACGGTTGATCCATCTGTTAGCTATGTATTGTCAGATGGTACTCTAGGAAGCTATGACGTTGATAGGTGGGAAGTTGCAGCTGAAGATCAAGCTAAATTAACTATCCTAGGCTCTCGTATCCAAGTTAAAGGAATTTCAGGTGATGATGAAATCACTGCGACCTTTGTGGTCGCCGAAGGTCAAGCGGCTTCACCAGTAGTACCGACTGTAACTGTTGCAGACCAGCCTGTAGAAGGGCTCTCAACTGACCAACCAGTTCTATATCATAAACTTGCCTATGGAGCTACTTTGCCTGAAGTCAAAGCTTTAGCTGAAAATGCGCAAGTTACTGTTATTCAAGCTAACGAAGCAAATGGTATGCGTGCTAGTATTTATGTTCAACCAAATGATGGTGGAGCACTTCAGACTTATGCTATCCAATTCTTACAAGAAGCTCCTCAGATTGAACGTTTAAGCCTAGAAGTTGAAAATGCAGACGCACTGAAAGAAGACCAAACAGTTGGTATCAAAGTCTTGGCTCATTATCAAGATGGAACTCAGGCCGTATTAAAAGCTGACAAGGTAACCTTCTCAACATCAGGTGAAGGAGACGTAGCTGTTCGTAAAGGTATGCTTGAATTGCATAAACCTGGTCAAGTAACTTTGAAAGCTCAATTTGAAGGAGCTGAAGGTCAGATTGACTTGAACATTCAGGCAAATACTGAAAATAAAGTTGTCCAGGCCATTCGTCCAGTAAGTGTCGTGACAGGTTTGAACCAAGAACCAAGTCTACCTGATACAGTAACGGTAGAGTACGATAAAGGATTTCCAAAAGTTCACAAGGTAACTTGGCAAGCAGTTGCTAAGGAAGACCTTGCTAAATACCATAGCTTTGATATTCTTGGTAAAGTAGAAGGAATTGAAAACGAAGCTCATGCTAAAGTTTCTGTAGAAGGTATCATTGCAGTCGAAGAAGTGACTACAACAACTCCAGTTTCAGAAGCTCCTCAATTACCAGAGAGCGTCCGTACTTACCATTCAAATGGACAAGTATCTTCAGCTAAAGTGACTTGGGATGCTATTGATCCAAGCCAGTATGCACACGAAGGTAGCTTTACAGTGACAGGACATGTGGAAGGTACTCAGTTACCAACAAAACTTCATGTTCGTGTATCTGCTCAGACAGAAACTGGTGCCAATATTTCTGACCAGTGGACAGGTTCAGAGTTACCACTTGCCTTTGCATCAGACTCAAATCCAAGTGACTCGGTAGCAAATGTTAATGATAAACTAATCTCATTTAATGATCAACCGGCAAACCGCTGGACAAACTGGAAACGTACAAGTGAAGCATCAGTAGGAATCCTCTTTGGTGATTCTGGTATCCTGTCTAAACGTTCGGTTGACAATCTCAATGTTGCCTTCCACGAAGACCACGGTGTTGGTGCACCTAAGTCTTATGTCATCGAATACTATGTAGGAAAAGATGTTCCAACAGTTCCTAAGAACCCAAGCTTTGTAGCTAGTGAAGACCACGTCTTTAACGATGACAATAACTGGAAACAAGTGACAAATCTTAAAGCTCCAGACCAAGTGAGAGCTGGAGAAATGACTCACTTTAGCTTTGATAAAGTCAATACCTATGCGGTTCGTATCCGTATGGTTAGACCAGATGGTAAATGGGGTACTTCCATTACAGAAATTCAAATCTTCTCTAAACAAGTAGCTGCAGCTAAGAAAGCCCAAGCTCAAATCCAAGTAGATGGAAAAGATTTGCCAAACTTTAACCCTGGCTTGACTGACTATTATCTAGAAGCTAAAGAAGACCAAGCACCAACTGTAACAGCAAGTGTATCAGATAATGGTATTGCTACAGTGATTCCAAGCGTGCGTGAAGGGGATCCAGTTCGTGTTGTCGTTAAGGCTGAAAACGGAGATATTCTAGGTGAATACCGTCTCCACTTTACAAATGATAAAGACTTGCTAGCAAGTAAACCTGTTGTTGCTGTGAAATCATCACGCTTGGTTGCTATGGGCCATACTCTTGAGTTACCTGCGAAAGTCGCTGTTTACTTCACAGGTAAAGATGGCTATGAAGTCAAAGACTTGGCAGTTGAATGGGATGAAGTTCCAGCTGAAAATCTAGCGAATGCAGGTGAATTTACAGTTCGTGGCCGCGTTTTAGGTACTGATTTGAATGCCGAAGTAGCAGTACGTGTGACTGATAAACTCGGTGAAAACCTATCAGACAACCCAGACTTCGACGACGATAGCAACCGTTCATTTGCCTCAGCAACTAACGATATTGATCCAAACTCTCATGACCGTGTGGACTATGTTAACGATGGTTCTGATGATGAAACCCGTCGTTGGACCAACTGGTCTCCAACTCCATCTGATAATCCAGAAGTTTCAGTAGGGGTTATCTTTAGAGAAGCTGGCAAGATTGTTGAACGTACAGTCGCTGAAGGAAGCATTCGATTCTTTTCAGATGGTGGTACAGATGCACCTTCTAAACTAGTCTTAGAGCGCTATGTGGGACCAGAATTTGACTCGCCAGAATATTACTCTAACTACCAACCATACGATCCAGAACATCCATTCAACACTCCTTCTAACTGGGAGAAAGTTGAATACCGTGCGGATCAAGAGATTCAAGCAGGTACTGATATCCATGTAACCTTTGCTCCAGTTAAAGCTAAGGCTATGAGATGGCGCATAGATAGAAAAGCTGATACCAAGGGTGTAGCTATTACAGAAATGACCTTCATTGCTCCAAGTGAAGAACCTAAGGATAGTACAGCTGCAAAACTTCTTGTGGATGGTAAAGAGATTGCTGACTTCTCTGAAGATCGTGTAGATTACCAAGTAACCTATAGTGGAAATCGTCCTCAAGTAACAGTTGAAGCTGGCGAAAACGTAGCAGCAACTATTGTTGATAGTGGTGATGATAAACTTCCAGTCTTGATTCATCTTGTTTCAGAAAGTGGTAAACATATTAAGGAATACCGCATTCAATTGACTAAGGCAGATGCTGAAAGCGCTAAGACAGAACCAGCTGTACACGAAGTTCCAGAGTTCATAGGTGGCGTGAATGGAGAAGAACCGACTATACATGAAGTTCCAGAGTTCACAGGCGGTGTGAATGGGGAAGAACCAGCAGTTCACGAAATTCCAGAATACACTGGAGGCGTGAATGGAGTTGAAGCAGCAGTTCACGAAGTACCAGAATACACTGGAGGCGTGAATGGAGTTGAAGCAGCGGTGAACGAAGTACCAGAATACACTGGTGGTGTGAATGCAGTCGAGGCAGCGGTTAACGATGTGCCAGAATACAAAGGTGGTGCCAATGCAGTCTTTGCAGCGGTGAACGAAGTTCCAGAATATACTGGTGGCGTGAACGCAGCCGAAGCAGAAGTCAATGATGTGCCAGAATACAAAGGTGGTGCCAATGCAGTCTTTGCAGCGGTGAACGAAGTTCCAGAATATACTGGTGGCGTGAACGCAGCCGAAGCAGCGGTCAATGAAGTACCAGAGTACAAAGATGAGCAGTCGATTGTAGCCCTTGCTATGTCACAAGACAAGACTTATCAGGTACCTGCAAGCCGTCAACATATTCTCCCTGAAACAGGTACTAAGGAAAATGCAACCCTTGCAACAGCAGGTGTTGTGGGAGCGCTTCTTGGACTCTTTGCAATGGGAAAGAAGAAAGACGAAGAATAAAATAATCTGACAGTATTTAGATTATAGAGATTGGACAAGAAAACAATCTCAACTATAAAAAGTGGACAAACTAGTTTCAAGAAACAGAACTAGATCTTGTCCGCTTTTTTATGTTTTATATTTAGGGCTTAACTTTCTTTCTATTATTAAAAGAGTTATAATAAAGATGAAAATAGGGATAGAAGAGGAGGAGATAGGATGGCTTACATTGAAATGAAAAATAGCTATAAGAGATATCATACTGGAGAAACAGAAATTGTAGCCAATCGTGACGTCAACTTCGAGATTGAAAAGGGAGAACTGGTCATTATCCTTGGTTCATCTGGAGCAGGAAAGTCAACGGTCTTAAATATTCTAGGTGGAATGGATACCAATGATGAAGGACAAGTTTGGATTGACGGAATCAATATCTCGAATTTCACTTCTCATCAGAGAACCAACTATCGTAGAAATGACGTTGGTTTTGTCTTTCAGTTTTATAACTTGGTTGCTAACTTGACTGCTAAAGAAAATGTCGAGTTGGCATCAGAAATTGTCTTAGATGCCTTAGATCCTGAGCAAGTTCTAAAGGA
The DNA here is from genome assembly GCF_054861245.1 of Streptococcus sp. KHUD_017. NCBI lineage: Bacteria > Bacillati > Bacillota > Bacilli > Lactobacillales > Streptococcaceae > Streptococcus > Streptococcus sp. KHUD_017. The sequence continues at coordinate 1,334,732 of NZ_CM142175.1, read as the reverse complement.
CGTAGGTCTAGGCCATCGTCTCAATAATTTTCCAGCCCAGCTATCAGGTGGTGAGCAACAACGAGTTTCTATTGCAAGAGCTGTGGCTAAAAATCCTAAAATTCTCCTCTGTGATGAACCGACGGGAGCCTTGGACTACCAGACTGGTAAGCAGGTTCTAAAGATTCTTCAAGATATGTCACGTAAAAAAGGGGCCACCGTTATCATCGTGACCCATAATGCTTCCCTTGCTCCTATAGCTGATCGCGTGATTCAGATGCATGATGCTGGTGTCAAGAGTGTTGTTATCAATCCTCAACCACAGGATATTGATGATTTGGAGTATTAAGATGAAAAGAAAGACATATTGGAAAGACCTGCTCCAGTCTTTCACAGGTTCAAAGGGACGGTTTTTATCCATCCTAACTCTGATGATGTTAGGTTCTTTAGCCGTGCTTGGTCTCAAAGTAGCTAGTCCCAATATGGAGCTAACAGCTTGGGCTTATCTGAAAGATACTAATACGGCAGATGTGACCGTCATAGGAGATTATGGGCTTGATCAGGCAGACCAGGCAGAATTGCAAACTCTATCAGGAGCAGATGTCGAGTTTGGTTATATGACAGATTTAACTCTAGAAGGTAGCCAAGATGCTATAAGGATATTTTCCAAGACAGAGAAGATTTCAAAATTTGAGGTGACCCAAGGGCGCTTGCCTGAGCAAGAGGATGAATTGGCCTTGGCGGACTTTTGGAAAGATCGCTATCAGATTGGTCAAGTCATTTATTTGAGTCAAAAAAAGGGCAGTAATTCTCAATTAAAGCGGGATAGTTATACCATTACAGGCTTTGTCCACTCTCCAGATATTTTTTCAAAATCAGATATGGGGAGTTCAGCCAGTGGTAATGGGAACTTAGTAGCATATGGTGTTGTAACTGAAGAAAATTTTAAGAGCTCTGTTTACACGATTGCCCGCCTGCGTTTTGCTAGCCTAACAGATGTCAATCCTTTCTCTAGTGATTACGAAAAGAAGCTAGAGGAAGAAGAGGAGACTTTAAAGGAACTAGTTGCTGATAATGGACAAGCGCGGCTAGAGAAAATGAAGAAGGATGCCCAAGAGTCCCTTGATGAGGGCAAGAAGCAACTGGACCAGGCAGAGACCAACCTGGTAGCTGGCAAGAAACGTCTACAGGAAACCGATACTAAGCTTCAAGGTCAAGAGGCACGGTTAAGCCAATTTCCAGAACCACAGCAGAGTCAAATTTCGAGCCAGATAGAACAAGCAAAAGAACAACTGAAACAAGAAAAGGAAAAGCTGAGCCAAGCCGAAACAGATCTTACTAATGAAAAGGCTAAATGGCAGACCAGTCAGGATGAAGTCAATGCTCTGACAGAGCCAACCTATCATGTTTACAATCGAAAAAGCTCTCCTACTGGTCAAGGTTATCTCATGTATAGTAACTCAGCCATGAGTATTCGTGCCGTGGGAAATATCTTTCCAGTTGTTCTCTATGCCGTCGCAGCTATGGTTACCTTTACCACCATGACTCGATTTGTAGATGAGGAAAGAACAAATGCTGGGATTTTCAAAGCTCTAGGCTACCATAGCAAGGATATCATTGCTAAGTTTGTAATTTATGGTCTGGTTGCTGGTACTCTTGGCACCCTTCTAGGAATTCTGATTGGTCATTATGTCTTAGCACCCACAATCTCACATATCATCACCGAGCGAATGATTGTTGGTGAGAGTCAGCAGCATTTCTACTGGACCTATAGTTGTTTAGCTCTGGGACTAAGTTTAATAACTAGCGTTTTACCTGCCTACCTTGTATCTCGCAGAGAATTGCATGAAGAAGCAGCACAATTATTACTACCCAAGCCACCAGTCAAGGGCTCAAAGATTCTCTTGGAGCGGATAACCTTTATCTGGTCTTATTTGAGCTTTACCCAAAAGGTAACTGCCCGCAATATTTTCCGTTACAAACAACGCATGCTGATGACCATTTTTGGGGTTGCAGGTTCAGTAGCCCTCCTCTTTGCAGGACTTGGTATTCAATCCTCTGTGGTAGGAGTTGCTGATAGGCAGTTTAAGGATCTGCAACAATATCAGATGATTCTCTCTGTCAATTCTCGAGCTTCAGATTCTGATAAGGCCAAACTAGAAGAAAAATTGCAGAGTGATGTAGTTGAAAACTATCGTTTAATTTCTTTCAAACAGGTTGAGGAAAAGTATGTAGGCAAGGCTGGAGTTCAGACAGTGACCATCATGGTAACGGATAAGGATGACCTGGAACCTTTTGTCCATTTAGAAAAAAATGGAGAAAAACTGAGCTTATCAGGTGGAGTCATCCTAACAGATAAATTAGCTCAGTTGGCTGGAGTTTCTGTTGGTGACAACTTTACAATAGATGGGAAAACCTTTAAAGTAGGTGCTATTACTGAGCACTATGTAGGTCACTTTGTTTATATGAATCAGGCGACCTATGAGGAGATATATGGTCAAGCTCCCAAGATGAACACCTATCTGGTCCAACTTAAGGATAAAAGTGAAGGGAATACTGAAAGAGTCGCAGGAGAATTTATGGACCAGGTAGCTGTCAGTGGCCTCGTTCAAAACGCCTCCACCATTCAGCTCTTTGAAAGTTTTGCTAATTCTCTAAATCATACCATGGCGATTTTGGTGCTGGTATCGGTGCTACTAGCTATTGTGATTCTCTATAATTTGACCAATATCAATGTTGCTGAACGGATTCGGGAACTCTCAACCATCAAGGTTCTTGGTTTTCATAACAAAGAAGTGACCCTTTACATCTATCGGGAAACTATCCTATTGTCACTAATTGGAATGATTGTAGGATTGGTATCAGGCTTTTATCTCCATCAATTTCTCATTCAGATGATTGCACCCGGTACCTTCCGTTTTCAACCAAAGGTCGGCTGGGAAGTTTATCTCATTCCAGTTCTAGCTGTCAGTGTCATTTTGACCATCCTAGGAGTTTTTGTCAATCATTATCTGAGAAAGGTGGATATGTTAGAAGCCCTCAAGTCGGTAGAATAGTTTTTTACACAAAAAACAAATAAGAAAGCCCTTTGTGGCTTTTTTATTTTCATAAAAATGGTAAAATAGTAAGAGTAGAAATGGAGTTCTAGATATGAAACGAATTGATCAATTTGAAAATAAGAAAGTATTAGTCCTAGGTTTAGCTAAATCAGGTGAGTCTGCAGCTCGTCTCTTGGACAAGCTAGGAGCCATCGTAACGGTGAATGATGGTAAGCCCTTTGAGGAAAATCCAGCTGCGCAAAGTCTTTTGGAAGAGGGCATCAAGGTTGTCACTGGTGGACATCCTTTGGAATTGTTGGATGAAGATTTTGCTCTCATGGTAAAAAATCCAGGAATTCCTTATAGCCATCCTATGATTAAAAAAGCTCTAGAAAAAGGCATTCCAGTCTTGACAGAGGTTGAGTTGGCCTACTTGATTTCTGATGCACCGATTATTGGTATTACTGGTTCAAATGGTAAGACTACGACCACAACTATGATTGGAGAAGTTCTGACTGCTGCAGGACAAAATGGGCTTTTATCAGGTAACATTGGTTATCCTGCTAGTCAAGTGGCTCAAACTGCAACAGCTAAGGACACCCTTGTCATGGAACTTTCTTCTTTCCAATTAATGGGAATCCAGGAATTCCATCCTGAAATTGCTGTTATCACCAACCTGATGCCAACACATATTGACTATCACGGTTCTTTTGAAGCCTATGTGGCAGCCAAGTGGAATATCCAAAGCAATATGACAGTAGCTGATTACCTAGTATTGAACTTCAACCAGAAATTAGCTAAAGAACTTGCGACAAAGACAAACGCGACTGTAGTACCATTCTCAACACTTGAAAAGGTTGACGGTGCTTATCTTGAAGATGGTCTTCTTTACTTCCGTGGTGAAAAAGTCATGGCAGCTGATGAAATTGGTGTTCCAGGTAGCCACAATGTAGAAAATGCTCTTGCAACCATTGCCGTTGCTAAACTGCGTGGCGTTGATAATGAAACCATCAAGGAAACCTTGTCTGCCTTTGGTGGAGTTAAACACCGTCTCCAGTTTGTAGACCAAATCAATGGCGTTAAATTTTATAACGATAGTAAGTCAACCAATATCTTAGCAACTCAAAAAGCCTTGTCAGGATTTGATAATAGCAAGGTTATCTTGATTGCTGGTGGGTTGGACCGTGGCAATGAGTTTGACGAATTGGTTCCTGATATTACTGGACTTAAGAAAATGGTCATCCTCGGTCAATCTGCAGAACGTGTCAAACGTGCAGCGGATAAAGCTGGTGTGGCTTATGTCGACGCGACTGATATTGCAGATGCGACTCGTAAGGCTTATGAACTTGCAGAAGAAGGAGATGTGGTTCTCCTCAGTCCTGCCAATGCAAGCTGGGATATGTATGCTAACTTTGAAGTACGTGGAGATCTTTTCATCGACACTGTAGCGGAGTTAAAGGGATAATATGAAAAAAATTGTATTTACTGGTGGGGGAACGGTTGGACACGTTACCCTCAACCTTTTGTTAATGCCTAAGTTCATTGAAGATGGCTGGGAAGTCCACTATATTGGTGATAAAAATGGGATTGAGCATCATGAAATTCTCAAGTCAGGTTTAGATGTTACCTTCCATTCGATTGCAACAGGGAAATTACGTCGATATTTCTCATGGCAAAATATGGTTGACGTCTTTAAGGTTGCTTTTGGAATTCTTCAATCGCTCTTTATCATGCTTCGAGTTCGTCCACAAGCCCTCTTTTCTAAGGGTGGATTTGTATCTGTTCCGCCTGTTATCGCAGCGCGAGTATGCAGAGTACCAGTCTTCATCCACGAGTCTGATCTCTCTATGGGATTGGCCAATAAAATTGCCTATAAGTTTGCGACTAAGATGTACTCTACTTTCGAGCAAGCATCTAGTCTCACTAAGGTAGAACATGTAGGAGCTGTGACCAAGGTTTCTGGTCCAGTTATGGAAGAACCTGAAGAAATGGTGGATATCCGAACTTCTTTCAACGACAAATTACCAACTCTTCTTTTCGTCGGAGGTTCTGCTGGTGCGCGTGTCTTTAACCAATTAGTCACAGACCACAAGGAAGAGCTGACTAGTCGCTATAATATCATTAACCTGACAGGTGATGCTAGTTTAAATGAACTAAGTTCAAACCTCTACCGTGTTGACTATGCGACGGAACTCTATCAACCACTCATGAATATGGCTGATGTGGTCATCACTCGTGGTGGTGCCAATACGATTTTTGAACTCCTTGCTATGGCTAAATTGCACGTCATTGTGCCACTGGGTCGTGAAGCCAGTCGTGGAGACCAGATTGAAAATGCAGCCTATTTTGTGAAGAAAGGCTATGCTGAGGAGTTGCAAGAGAGCGATTTGACTTTGTCAACTTTAGAAGAAAAAGTAAATCAACTCTTGACAAACAAAGAGATTTACCAAAACAAGATGAAGAATTCTCAGGAATTAAAATCTGTGGCAGATTTTTATGAGTTACTAAAAAAAGATTTATCATAAGGAAAATTGATGTCAAAGGATAAAAAGAATCAGCACACTCAAGGCAAGGAATTGTCAGAGTGGCAAAAACGAAATCAAGAATATCTTCAAAAAAAAGCTGAAGAAGAGGCGAAACGTGCCGAAGAAGCTCGTGAAAAAGAAGAACAAGTATCAGAGTCTTCTGAAAGCGCTCAAGAAGTGTCAGAATGGCAAAAACAACACCAGGAGTATTTGAGTAAAAAAACGGAAGAAAAATCTACGAGTTCTGAAGAAGAGGACGAAGAATCCGAAAAATCTGAAGAGAAGGATTCGGATACTAGCGATGAGACTTCAAATGAAGAGAAAGATTCGGAGGAAACTCCTCAAGAAGACTCTAAGAGTCAGGATCAAGTAGAGAAAGAAAAAGCTGACGAAAAGGTTAAGAAACAGAAAAAGGTAAAAACCAAGAGTAAAGCTCCTAAACCTCCCATTCCTTCTATACATATCTGGCGAGCAGTTACAATCCTCGTCCCAAGTTTTATAATCTTATTCTTGTCTATTTATCTTCTAAGCCCTCTAGCTACAATGAAACATATTGAAGTTACAGGGACGGTTCAGACAAGTGCAGACCAAGTTAGAGAAGCGTCTGGCATTCGTGACAGCGACTATACAATCAGTTTGCTCTTAAATAAAGATAAGCATGCGGAAATGGTCAAATCAAATCACTGGATTGAATCGGCTAAGATATTTTATCAATTCCCAGTTCACTTTACTATTGAAGTGAAAGAATTTGAAATTGTAGCCTACTCTGTTTCTGGAGATAGCTATTATCCAATCTTATCTAGTGGAAGCGTTGAATCAACAGCCGTTAATGCTGATACTTTACCTGAGAAATATATATCTGTTTTATTTAACGATGAGGAACAGATCAAAAGTTTGATTTCTCAGTTAAATGAAGTTAGTCCAGAAATTAAGCAAGAGATTGAGAAGATTGAACTTGCACCAAGTAAGGTAACAAGTGACCTTCTAAAGATTACCATGTATGATACGGATGAGATTTTGGTTCCTTTATCTGAACTAGGGAAGAAATTACCCTACTATAGTAAGATAAAACCACAGTTAACAGTGCCTAGTGGAATTGACATGGAGGTTGGTATCTATAGCTATAGTCTAGTGGATAAGGCTCTGGATGACGAAAGAATCAAAGCCAAGGAAGAGGAAAAGAAAAAACAGGAAGAAGAGAAGAAAAAACAAACTGAGCAAGGAAGTCAGGATCAAACGACACAAACCACTCAAACGACACAGAGTCACTAAGCTTCAAATGACTTAGTTTGATGATTGCTCCTCTTGTTGATGAAGACAGTTACTTGTTTTTACTTGACAAGTACCACTTTAAATAATAGAATAGTAAAAAACCTTTAAAGCAGTCCAGAGAGGCAGCTAAGGTTAGACGGTGAAAGGGTGGAGACTGCCCATTTTTCGTGGAACCTTGCTGTAGGCAGGTTCCTTTTTTCATGCTCTCTAGCTAACAAAGGTAAAAGGAGAAAAGTATGCGCGAAGCCCGTCCAGTTATTGCTCTTGATTTTCCAAGTTTTGAGGCAGTCAAGCAATTTTTAGCTCTTTTTCCAGCAGGAGAGAGCCTCTATCTAAAGGTAGGTATGGAACTCTATTATGCTACAGGACCTGAGATTGTTTCTTATCTGAAAGGTTTGGGACATAGTGTCTTTCTGGATCTTAAACTCCATGATATTCCAAATACAGTCAAATCAGCCATGAAGGTCTTGTCTCATCTGGGCGTTGATATGACCAATGTTCATGCCGCAGGTGGTGTAGAGATGATGAAGGCTGCGCGTGAAGGTCTTGGAAAAGAAGCCAAATTGATTGCTGTTACCCAGTTGACTTCAACTTCTGAAGAACAAATGAGAGACTTTCAAAATATTCAAACCAGTCTTCAAGAATCGGTTATTCACTATGCCAAGAAAACTGCTGAAGCGGAATTAGATGGTGTGGTTTGTTCAGCTCAAGAAGTAAAACTCATCAAAGAAGCTACCAGTCCAGAATTTATTTGCCTGACACCAGGTATTCGACCAGCAGGGGCTGCAGTTGGAGATCAAAAACGAGTGATGACACCTGCAGATGCTTATCATATTGGTAGTGACTACATCGTTGTCGGTCGCCCAATCACTCAAGCCACTGATCCAGTAGTAGCTTATCATGCTATCAAGGATGAATGGACACAAGACTGGAAATAAGAATAAAGTATAAAATACAAAGGAGAATCCCATGACACTTGCTAAAAACATTGCTAGCCATCTATTGAAAATTCAAGCTGTTTACCTCAAACCAGAAGAGCCTTTCACTTGGGCCTCAGGTATCAAGTCACCGATTTATACGGATAATCGTGTAACACTTGCCTACCCAGAGACACGTACCTTGATTGAGAATGGTTTTGTAGAAGCCATCAAGTCAGAATTCCCAGAGGTAGAAGTGATTGCAGGAACAGCGACTGCGGGTATCCCACACGGTGCCATCATCGCTGATAAGATGAATCTGCCATTTGCTTATATCCGTAGCAAACCTAAAGATCATGGTGCTGGAAACCAAATCGAAGGTCGTGTAGCTCAAGGACAAAAAATGGTCGTTGTGGAAGATTTGATTTCAACTGGTGGTTCTGTGCTTGAAGCTGTAGCAGCTGCTAAACGTGAAGGAGCAGATGTTCTTGGTGTTGTTGCCATTTTCAGCTATCAATTACCAAAAGCAGATAAGAATTTTGCAGATGCTGGTGTCAAACTAGTGACTCTTTCAAACTACAGCGAGCTCATCCACCTAGCCCAAGAAGAAGGCTACATTACACCAGAAGGACTTGCTCTCCTAAAACGCTTTAAAGAAGACCAAGAAAATTGGCAAAATGCTTAAGGTATATAAAAATCAGGTAATCATTAGGGTTACCTGATTTTTTTTGTTACATTTATTAGATGTTAGTCAACTTTTCCACCTTCAACAACTAGGTCATCTGCTTTAGCAGCATCACCGTAAGTTGGGTGAAGTGTTTTTTCATAAGCCTTGTGGAAGAAGTTTTCTTTGCCTAATTTTTCGATTTCTTGGTTGATGTAGTCAAGTAGTTCTTGGTTACCTTTTTGAACTGCGGGTGCAATGGTATCTGGGTTACCTAGAGAAGAAATTCCTACCTCATATCCTTTATTTTCAAGCGCCCAAGCTAGAACTTCAGTATTGTCAGTAGAGAAGGCATCTCCACGTCCATCAAGAAGGGCTTGGTAGGCATCGCTATATTGATCGTATTTTTGGAGTTTTACTTCTGGGTGATTTTTCTCAAAGTAAGTTTCAGCAGTGGTTCCTTTTGTAACAATCAAGGTTTTTCCTTCAAGTTCTTTAACGTCCTTGATGACTTTATCTTTTGGTGACACAACACCGAGAGAAACTTTCATGTAAGGAAGGGCAAAGTCAACTTGTTTCTTACGTTCGTCAGTAACTGTAAAGTTAGCCAGGGTGATATCAACCTTGTTTGAAATCAAGTATTCAGCACGGTTGGCAGCATCGACAGAAACGTATTTGACCTTTACACCAAGGTCTTGTGCTAATTGGTTACCTAGTTCGATATCATAACCTTGGTAAGAACCGTCGTTGTCAACATAACCAAATGGTTTTTTGTCTCCAAATACCGCAATTCGAAGTTCACCACTTTTCTTAATTTCATCAATAGTACGAGCTTTGGCAGTTGTCTTTGTAGATGAAGTATCAGAGCTTCCACTTGAACTACAAGCTGTGACGAAGATAAGTGCAAATGCTAGAGCAAAAACAGTTAGAATTGGTTTAAGTAGTTTCATAATAATCTCCTTTGTTGATTATAGATATGAGCCAAACTGGCTAAAGTCAAAGACGTTTAAAAATTCTTGTGCTCGTTTGGTTTGTGGATTTGTGAAGAATTCTTGGGCAGTTCCTTCTTCAGCAATCTTCCCTTGGTCAAGGAAGATGATGCGATCCGCAATTGCTTGGGCAAACTGCATTTCATGGGTTACCAGTATCATGGTACGCCCTTCTTGTGCCAAGTCATTGATAAGCTCTAGGACCTCACGCACCATTTCTGGATCTAGTGAAGCAGTTACTTCGTCAAAGAGGATAATTTCTGGATGCATGAGAAGTGCACGGACGATGGCTACCCGTTGCTTTTGTCCACCAGATAATTGACGAGCGAAGCTATGTTTTTTGTCTAGAAGTCCGACACGTTCCAGTAGTTGCAGAGCTTCTTCAGTGACTTCTTTTTTGTCTCTTCCCTGAGCCTTGATAGGTCCTAGGATGAGGTTTTGAAGGACATCTAGGTGAGGAAAGAGTTCATAACTTTGAAAGACCATACCGATCTTTTGGCGAACCAGGTGAAAATCTTTTTTATTTTCAACGATGGACTGACCATCAAGCAGGATATCTCCTCCTTGAATACTTTCTAAGCCATTGAGGCAACGAAGTAGCGTACTTTTACCACAACCAGATGGTCCTAGGATGACGACGACTTCTCCCTTTTTAATATCTAGGGAAAGTCCTCGGAGGATTGGATTGTCTCCGAAGGATTTTTTTAGTTCCTTGATTTCTAAAATAGTTTCAGACATTTAGTTCCTCCAATGTTTTTCTAGATGAGTAGATAGTTTGGAAATAGGGAAGCAAACTGCGAAATACAAGACTAGGATGGTTCCATATATCCAAAAGGAAGCGGTTGGGATGGTTAAGCGATTGCTATCAATGATTTGTTGTCCAACCTTGGTAACCTCAACAACTCCAATCAAAACAACCAAGGAAGTCGTTTTGATCATACGAGTGACAAGATTGATGGCTTGCGGTAGAAGCCTTCTCAAAACTTGAGGGATAATAATATGGTAGTAGAGTTGCACTTTAGTTAAGCCAAGCGCTTGTCCGCTCTCAAACTGATGTTTAGGCAAGGAAGTGATAGCTCCACGAACCAAGTCCCCCATCTCAGCTGTTCCCCAGAGGGTGAAAACGATAATAGCAGAAGTCTCCCCAGAGATATTGATATTAAAGTTTCGAGCTAAGCCAAAGTAAACGATGAAAAGGAGTACTAGCTGCGGCATAATCCGGATAAATTCTAGATATAAGCGTGTCAATAAGCGAATCAATCTAGAATGAGAGGTCATGATAATTCCCATAACCGTTCCGAAAATCATGGATAAGAAGACAGACAGGATAGAAATCCCAATTGTGACGCCCAATCCCTGTAAAATTCTCAGGAGATTATTTCCCTGAAAGAGTACTTGCATTCCCGAATCCTGCATGACGGAGCCTCCTTTCTATCCAACTAAAGACTAGTGAAATAGGTAGAAGCATGATAAGGTAAGCAACCACCAACATGGCTAGTGCGATATCTGTTTCATAGTAGAGTCCAATCAAATCCTTAGCAACATACATTAGGTCAGCAAGGGCGACTGCCGAAAAGACAGAAGTTTCCTTGATGAGGAAAATAACATTGGCGCTAAAAGATGGTAGAGCCACCGCAGTCGCTTGTGGAAGGGCCACGTAGCGAAATACCTGAAATGGAGTAAGCCCAATGGCTAAACCGATTTCATGCTGGGTTCGACTGACTGCTTCTAGCCCGCTACGGAAGGATTCTGCCATGTAGGAACCACCTAAGAAGATGAGCCCGATTGTTGCACAGACTTCTGAAGAGAGAACAATCCCTATTCGAGGTAGACCGAAGTAGAGAAAGAAAAGTTGTATCAAAAGGGGAGTATTTCGTGACAATTCTATATAGGCTGTTGCCAGTTGGGAGAAAACAGGAACGCGGTAATGTCGGATAACGCTGACGATGAGCCCCAGCAAAAAAGAACCTAGAATTCCCCAAACTGCAATATGCAAGGTCAGAAAAAAAGCCTTTTGATAGAGTGGTAGATATTGTTCAACAATGGACCAATCCAAAAGTAGAACCTCCTATCTAGGAAAATAATACAGTTATTGTAGCATTAAAATAGAGCTTTGAATAATATGTATTTTTTATCACAATGATAGACAAAATCTATTGGAAAGAGAAATTTAAAAAAATTTAGGAAATTTAGTTGACAAATGTAGATTTTAAGAGTATACTGATAATTGTAATTGACAAATGTAGATTTTGGAGGTGTGCTGATGCAGATTTCGGATGCAGAATGGCAGGTCATGAAGATTATCTGGATGCAGGGAGAACAGACTAGTACTGATCTCATAAAAGTATTAGAGAAAAGGTTCAGTTGGTCCAAATCCACGATCCAGACACTCTTGGCACGTTTGGTGGAGAAAGAATGTTTGACTCGAGAAAAGCAGGGCAAGTCCTTTATCTATTCAGCGTTGTTGACGCAGGAAGATAGTAGGAAGTTACTTGTCCAGGATATCAAATATAAGCTTTGTTCTCGCAGGATGAAGCAGTTACTTGCTGATTTGATCAAAGAATGTGACTTTACCCTAGCTGACTTGGAAGGCTTGGAAGAAGTGATTTCAAAGAAAAAAGCAAGTGCTGTAACAGAAGTAAGATGTAATTGTATGTAAAGGAGACGCTATGTTAAATCTATTTGTATCTATTGTTGTTTTAGGAATGATTGCTTTTATCCTCTTTTGGTTTTTCAAGAAACCGCAAGAAGATGCTAAGAGAGCCCAGCAAAAAAATGGCTATCAAGAAATTCGAGTGGAAGTCATGGGGGGATACACTCCAGGAACTATTATCCTCAAAAAATCGCAACCTGCTCGCATTATTTTTGATCGAAAAGATCCTTCACCTTGCTTGGACCAAATCGTTTTTCCAGACTTTGGAGTGCATGCAGATCTACCTATGGGAGACCAATATGTGGTTGAAATCACTCCTGAAGAAGCAGGTGAGTATGGTTTCTCTTGTGGCATGAATATGATGCACGGTAAGATGATTGTAGAATAGGAGAATGATATGACAGAAATTGTAAAAGCAAGCCTTGAAAATGGCGTTCAAAAAATCCGTATCACGGCAGACAAAGGCTACCATCCAGCCCACATTCAACTGCAAAAAGGGATTCCTGCTGAGATTACCTTTCACCGTGTGACACCATCAAACTGCTATAAGGAAATTCTCTTCGAAGAAGAAGGGATTCTAGAACCAATCGCTCAAGACGAGGAAAAAGTCATTCGCTTTACGCCTCAAGACTTGGGCGAGCATGAATTTTCATGCGGCATGAAGATGCAAAAGGGGACCTACACCGTTGTTGAAAAAACTAAAAAGTCTCTCAGTCTTTTACAACGTTTTTGGATTACTAGTATCTTTACTGTGCCTCTTGTGATTCTCATGATTGGGATGTCTACAGGAGGAATTAGTCACCAAGTCATGCGTTGGGGCACCTTTTTAGCCACAACACCCATTATGCTGGTAGCTGGAGTTCCATATATCAGAAGCGCCTGGGCTAGTTTTAAAAAGCACAATTCCAACATGGATACCTTGGTTGCTCTGGGAACCCTAGTGGCCTATTTCTATAGCTTAGTAGCCCTCTTCACTGGTCTGCCCGTTTACTTTGAAAGTGCTGCGTTTATCCTCTTCTTCATTCTTTTGGGAGCAGTTTTTGAGGAAAAAATGCGAAAAAATACTTCGCAGGCAGTCGAAAAATTATTAGACCTACAAGCAAAAACAGCAGAGGTTTTGCGTGATGATGTTTATGTTCAAATACCTCTAGAACAAGTCAAAGTTGGGGATCTCATTCGCGTTCGACCAGGTGAAAAAATTGCCGTTGATGGTATTGTCTTAGAAGGTGAAACGAGTATTGATGAATCAATGGTGACTGGGGAAAGTATTCCAGTCGATAAATCAGTTGGAGATGCTGTCATTGGTTCAACCATCAATAATAGTGGTACGATCATTTTTAGAGCCGAAAAAGTGGGCTCTGAGACTATGTTGGCTCAGATTGTGGACTTTGTGAAAAAAGCGCAAACGAGTCGTGCTCCTATTCAAGATTTGACAGACAAGATTTCTGGGATTTTTGTACCAGCAGTTGTCATTTTAGGACTTCTTACTTTTTGGATCTGGTTTGTTTTCTTAGGAGAAAGCTTTGTGACGTCGCTCCTCTATGGAGTAGCAGTTTTGATAATTGCCTGTCCTTGTGCACTAGGACTCGCGACACCGACAGCACTCATGGTTGGAACAGGACGAAGTGCCAAGATGGGGATTCTTCTCAAAAATGGTACAGTTTTACAGGAAATCCAAAAAGTCCAAACAGTTGTTTTTGATAAGACAGGAACCTTGACCGAAGGGAAGCCAGTGGTAACAGATGTTGTCGGAGATGAAGGAAAAGTGCTAAGTTTGGCTGCTTCACTGGAAGATGTATCTCAACACCCGCTAGCTCAAGCTATTGTTAATCGTGCATCTGAACTAGGAATTAGCCTTTACCCAGTGGAAAACTTCCAAGCCTTGCATGGAAAAGGTGTGACTGGGATTATTAATGATAAACAAGTCTTGCTGGGGAATGCCAAACTTTTAGCTGACCTTGCTATTCCACATGATTATCAAGAACGATTTGATTTGCTTGAGAAAGAAGCAAAAACAGTTGTCTTCCTATCCGTAGATGGTCAGTTAAAAGGCTTAATTGCCTTGCAGGATGTCCCTAAGGAAAATGCCAAAGAAGCTATTGCCAAATTGAAAAAACGTGGCCTTAGAACTGTTATGCTTACCGGAGATAATGCTGGAGTAGCCCATGCGATTGCAGAGCAAATTGGGATCGAAGAAGTGATCGCAAATGTCTTGCCAGAGGAAAAGGCACATGAAATTCACAAGCTTCAAAAGAATGGTAAACTTGCCTTTGTTGGAGATGGTATCAATGATGCGCCGGCCCTCAGTGTAGCGGATGTCGGAATTGCAATGGGCTCTGGGACAGATATTGCCATCGAATCAGCAGATCTTGTCCTTACAACCAACAATTTACTAGGATTGGCACGTGCTTTTGATATGAGTAAGAAGACCTTTAATCGTATTCTACTCAATCTTTTCTGGGCTTCTATCTATAACCTCATTGGTATTCCGATTGCAGCAGGAGTGTTTTCTGGTCTTGGTTTGGTACTCAATCCAGAACTTGCAGGATTGGCCATGGCATTTAGTTCAGTATCTGTTTTAATCAGTTCTCTCATGCTTAATTTTACTAAAGTCGATTAAAAAGGCGGTCTTAACCGCTTTTTTCTATTCTAAAACAGATTTTCAAAACGCTTCCAAACTGTACTGTAATAGAGAATGAAAGTTTCTGAGCACATTCTTATGAATCTGAAAACAAATGTGATAAATTAGGATTGTAAATTTACTGAATCGTTTTCAAATAACATATAAAAGCGTTTTTTGTAAATATATGAAATTATTTTGAAGGAGAGTTATCATTATGACTCAAGGGAAAATTACTGCATCTGCAGCAATGCTCAACGTATTGAAAACATGGGGCGTAGACACTATCTACGGTATCCCATCAGGAACACTCAGCTCATTGATGGACGCTTTGGCTGAAGACAAAGATATCCGTTTCTTGCAAGTTCGTCACGAAGAAACAGGTGCTCTTGCAGCGGTTATGCAAGCTAAATTTGGCGGATCTATCGGTGTTGCAGTTGGTTCAGGTGGACCTGGTGCAACTCACTTGATCAATGGTGTTTACGATGCAGCTATGGATAACACTCCATTCCTTGCTATCCTTGGATCACGTCCAGTTAACGAATTGAACATGGATGCCTTCCAAGAATTGAACCAAAACCCAATGTACAACGGTATCGCTGTTTACAACAAACGTGTAGCTTACGCAGAGCAATTGCCAAAAGTGATTGACGAAGCTTGCCGTGCTGCCGTTTCTAAAAAAGGTCCAGCTGTTGTTGAAATTCCAGTAAACTTTGGTTTCCAAGAAATCGACGAAAACTCATACTACGGTTCAGGTTCATACGAGCGTTCATTCATCGCTCCTGCTTTGAACGAAGTTGAAATCGACAAAGCTGTTGAAATTTTGAACAACGCTGAACGCCCAGTGATCTACGCTGGTTACGGTGGTGTTAAAGCTGGTGAAGTGATTACTGAATTGTCACGTAAAATCAAAGCACCAATCATCACAACTGGTAAAAACTTCGAAGCTTTCGAATGGAACTACGAAGGTTTGACAGGTTCTGCTTACCGTGTTGGTTGGAAACCAGCCAACGAAGTGGTCTTTGAAGCAGACACAGTTCTTTTCCTTGGTTCAAACTTCCCATTTGCTGAAGTTTACGAAGCATTCAAAAACACTGAAAAATTCATCCAAGTCGATATCGACCCTTACAAACTTGGTAAACGTCACGCCCTTGACGCTTCAATCCTTGGTGACGCAGGTCAAGCAGCGAAAGCTATCCTTGATAGAGTAAACCCAGTTGAGTCTACTCCATGGTGGCGTGCAAACGTGAAGAACAACCAAAACTGGCGCGATTACATGAACAAACTCGAAGGTAAAACTGAGGGTGAATTGCAATTGTATCAAGTTTACAATGCAATCAACAAACATGCTGATCAAGACGCTATCTACTCAATCGACGTAGGTGACACTACTCAAACATCTACTCGTCACCTTCACATGACACCTAAGAACATGTGGCGTACATCTCCACTCTTTGCGACAATGGGTATTGCCCTTCCTGGTGGTATCGCTGCTAAGAAAGACAATCCAGATCGCCAAGTATGGAACATCATGGGTGACGGTGCATTCAACATGTGCTACCCAGACGTTATCACAAACGTTCAATACGACCTTCCAGTTATCAACGTTGTCTTCTCAAATGGTAAATATGCCTTCATCAAGGACAAATACGAAGACACAAACAAACACTTGTTTGGTTGTGACTTCCCTAATGCTGACTATGCGAAAATCGCTGAAGCGCAAGGTGCTGTAGGAATTACAGTTGACCGTATCGAAGACATCGATGCAGTTGTTGCAGAAGCTGTTAAATTGAACAAAGAAGGTAAAACTGTTGTAATCGATGCCCGCATCACACCAGACCGTCCACTTCCAGTAGAAGTACTTGAATTGGATCCAAAACTTTACTCAGAAGAAGCAATCAAAGCCTTCAAGGAAAAATACGAAGCTGAAGAGCTTGTACCATTCCGCCTCTTCTTGGAAGAAGAAGGGTTGCAATCACGCGCAATTAAATAATTCCTCTCGTCGAAAATCACATGTAAATTTTGTAGATTTTATTCTTTGGTTTTCAAAGAGTGGAACTTGAAAAGATCGGAGCAATCCGGTCTTTTTGTGGAGGACAGTAAATGAATTTAAATCAATTAGATATTATCGTGTCAGATGTTCCCCAAGTCTGTGCTGAATTAGAGTGTATCTTGGATAAAAAGGCGGACTATGTTGATAACAGTTTTGCTCAGTTCACGATTGGCAGTCACTGTCTCATGTTATCCCAAAATCATTTGATTCCTTTGGAAAATTTTCAGTCAGGAATCATTCTACACATTGAGGTTGAGGATGTCGACCAGAACCAAAAGCGGTTAAAAGAGATTGGTGTCGAGATTTTACACGGTCCTTGTGAAACGGATTGGGGAACAGAATCCCTGTTAGTTGAAGGCCCTGCTGGTCTAGTCATTGATTTTTATTGTATGAAATAGGATGCTTAGTCATTTGAAATTAACCTTAATGATTCTTAAAACAGAATGTGAGAATATGAACTATTAAAAGATCGGAGCAATCCGGTCTTTTTTTCTCCCATCTTTTCTGTTAAAATAGAGTCATCATCATGTTTGAAGGAGAAAAAGATGCCAACAACATTCTTTCTATTATTTGGCTTAATGTCGTTAGGCTTTGCTGCCTTCACCTATTTTATGTTCGACATTTTTATCTTTAGTAATTACAGAAATGCCAAGAGATGCACCGAAAGAACGGAAGGAGTTATTATCCGATATTCCTATGCTCTTTATAATGGAATTAGCCTGCCAGTTGTCGAGTACACTGTTGATGGGAACCAATACAAGGTTTTAGGACCGAAATTTCTATATGCGATTTCAAATACAATCAGTACTCCCTTGGGTTCGATCGTATCTGATGTCAAAATGGATAATTTTGAAGATGGGGAAATTCCTCAGGTTTTAAGATACAAGATTTATAGGAACAGTTTCATCTCTTTAACAAAATCACCTTTAATGGAACGATTTCCAATTGGAGGAAAGGTAACTGTTTATTATGATCCTAAAAAACCAAAACATTCCTACGTAGAAAGACCGCTAAAACCAGGTCGTTATGCATGGTTGACTAAATGTTTAGCTTATTTCCTTGTTTTTCTGATGGTTGCTCTAGCTTTCTTTATCGTGTTCATTCTTCCAAATCTTGTGAACTAATAGTTTTTTGTAGATTTTTTAAAGCATAAAAACAATATCGTTACTATTTTTATAAAATCTTCTCCCTACTTTATAAGATAAGAAAAAGAGTTCAATTAGGACTCTTTTTTTGCTATAATGAGGGTGAAAAATTAGACAGGAGATGTAACATGTCAGAACCGTTATTTTTAAATTCTGTAATGCAAGAAAAAATCTGGGGTGGTACTAAACTTCGTGATGAGTTTGGCTACGACATTCCAAGCGAAAAGATTGGTGAGTATTGGGCAATATCAGCTCACCCAAATGGTGTTTCTAAGATAGCTAATGGGCGTTTTGAGGGAACAGACCTAGCTACTTTGTATGCAGAACATCGTGAGTTATTTGGCAACCGTCCAGAGCCTGTATTTCCGCTCTTGACAAAAATCCTTGATGCCAATGACTGGCTCAGTGTTCAAGTTCACCCAGACGATGCTTATGGACTAGAGCACGAAGGCGAACTTGGAAAAACAGAATGTTGGTATATCATCGCTGCAGATGAAGGCTCAGAGATTATTTACGGTCACAATGCTAAGTCAAAAGAAGAACTCCGCCAGCAAATCGAAGACAAGAACTGGGATGCCTTGCTGACAAAGGTACCTGTTAAGGCCGGAGATTTCTTCTATGTACCAAGTGGAACCATGCACGCTATCGGTGCAGGTATCTTAATCCTTGAAACGCAACAGTCTAGTGATACTACCTACCGAGTTTATGACTTTGACCGTAAGGATGATAATGGTAACTTGCGTGAACTTCACCTCGAAAAATCAATCGATGTATTGAATATTGGTGAGCCTGCAAACAGCCGTCCTGTGACTGTCAAAGTAGATGATTTGCGTTCAACTATACTTGTTTCTAATGATTTCTTTGCTGTTTACAAGTGGGAAATCACAGGAAAAGTTGAATTTGAGAAGACAGCTGATTACAGCTTGTTCAGCGTCTTGGCTGGTCAAGGGAAACTGACTGTAGACGGAAAAGATTATCCAATTCAAAAAGGTAGTCACTTTATCTTACCAAGTGATGTTGAAGCTTGGACCTTGGAAGGGCAAGGTCTAGAATTGATTGTAAGCCATCCATAAAAAGAAAAGACTTGAGAGATATTCTCAAGTCCTTTTTTGTATTTACATAAATTGGGCGATAAAGACCACGATAATGATAATTGGAATGATGAAACGAAGAAGGAAAAGCCAGACTTGGAAAAGTCCTTGTTTCCAAGGTGTTTCATCAAGATGAAGTTCCTCCATTGCCAGTGTTTTCTTAAAAATATAGCCTGTAAAAAGGGACAAGCAGAGAGCACCGAAAGGCATGAGGAGGTTGGAAACCAAGAAATCCATGGCGTCAAAGAAGGTCTTTCCAAAGATATGGACATCAGCCATCACACCATAGGATAGGGCCGAAGGGATACCAAAGACAAAAGTCAATACCCCTAAAATCATACTCCACTTAGCACGCTTACGATTGTTTTGGTTGGTGATATTTCCAACATTGATCTCAAGCATAACGACTGAGGAAGTTATCGTCGCAAAGAGGAAAAGCAAGAGAAAGAGAATATAGAAAATAGTACCAAAAGGCATATTATCAAAGAGTTGCGGCAAGACAATAAAGAGGAGACTTGGTCCACCTTCAGATTGGATATTAAAGGCTGACATCGCAGGGAAAATCGCAAGTCCCGCCATGATAGAAACTGAGATGTTCAAGGCTACAATGGACATTCCTGATTGGACCAGCTTGGTCTTCTTGTCTAGGTAGGAAGCGTAGGTCAGCATGGCTGTAACTCCAAGGGATAGGGCAAAGAAAGATTGACCCAGTGCATAGAGAAGTCCAGCACTTGTTAGTTTTGAAAACTCAGGTTTGAGGAAGTAAACGACGCCTTCCATGGCATTTGGCAAACTGAGAGAACGCCCGATAATAACAATAAAGATGATAAAAAGTAGGGGCATCATAACCTTAGATGCTCTTTCAATACCTTTTTGAACGCCGTGTGAAACAATGAAAATGTTCAAGAAGATAAAGGCTGCTTGAGCTCCTAAAGCAATAACTGGATTAGAAATGATGGAAGAGAATTGCTGGGCATAATCTCCATTTCCGATTAGGTGGAATAATCTTCCAATCTCGATACCAAGGTATACCAGAATCCAACCCCCAATGACACTATAAAAGGAGAGAAGGATGAAAAGAGCAAAGGCACCAATCCAACCAATAAAGTTGTACTTTTGATTGTTTCCAAGCTTGCCAAAGGTTTTGATTGCTGACACGCCAGCGCTTCGACCAAGGGCAAACTCAGCCAGTAGAAGAGGGAAACCAATTAAAATTGTCGAGATAAGAAAGACCAGTAAGAAACCTCCCCCACCATTGGCAGCGGTCATATAAGGGAACTTCCAAACAGCCCCAAGACCAATAGCAGAACCAGCAGATGCAAGGATGAAGCCCAGTTTTGATCCCCATTGCGATTTTTCAGACATCGTTAAAACTCCAATCTATTTTTAAAATAAGAAAAGGCTACTTGAATTGTCAAATAGCCCTCTCTCAATTGCTCTCTAAGAGCCTTTTATTTGATTGATAGACTTGATTATCCTATCATGTTTTCTGAAGCCTGTCAAGAAAGCGATTTTCAAGTTTTCATAAAAAATATGATAAAATACTTGACTCTACCCTAAGGTAAGGGGATATACTATTCATGTGAGGAGGAAATCATGTACCATATTAAAGAAGCTGCGCAACTTTCAGGTGTCTCCGTAAAGACCCTCTACCATTATGATAAGATAGGACTCTTAGTTCCGTTAAAGTCAGAAAATGGCTATCGAATTTACAGTCAAGAGGATTTAGAACGACTTCAGGTTATCCTCTATTACAAGTATCTAGGCTTTTCTTTAGAAAAAATAGCAGAGTTATTGAAGGAAGATACGACAGATATATTGTCACATTTAACTAGACAGTTGGATTATTTAACCCAGGAGAGGCAACATCTGGATACCTTAATTTCAACCTTACAAAAAACCATTCAAGAACAAAAAGGAGAAATAAAAATGACCATTCAAGAAAAATTCACTGGATTTAGCTACCAAGACAATCAAAAATACCACCAAGAGGCGGTAGACAAGTATGGCCAAGAAGTCATGGATCAAGCCCTTGATCGTCAAAAAGGACGAGAGGATGAGGTTACATCAGCCTTTAATCAAGTCTTTCAAGCCTTGGCTCAAAATCTCAAAGCTGGTCTACCGATAACAGAATCTGAAAATCAAGAGGAAGCAGCCAAGCTCTTACAAGCTATTCGTACTTATGGATTTGACTGCTCTATCGAGGTCTTCGGTTATATCGGCCAAGGCTATGTCTATAATCCAGAGTTCAAGGAAAACATTGATAAGTTTGGAAAGGGAACAGCTCAATACACTTCAGATGTTATTGCCCACTATGTAGGCACACAAACTCGATAAAACTCAAAGACCAAGCTAGAACTGAAAAAGCCAGTAACAGAATTTTAATTGGAGGACACAGACCTAGCTTGAAGATTAGACAAGCTAAAAATCGGCGGAGATACCTCTGCCGATTTACTGTTATTTGAGTTGGTAAGACCAGTCTTCCCCATCCTTATAGTAAAAGAACTCACTGAGATCTTCTTCAAGAAAAACACGAAGCATATCAGACATATCCTCAGTAGCCAGTTTAAGATGAGATAGATTTTCAAAAGCCTCCCACCAGACTTTTCCTTCGTCTGAAGATTGGAGCTCACCAGTAAAGTGTTCTGTTTTGTAAAAGAGGACAACATAACGAAAGTCCTCGTCATCATACCAATCTTTGATACCACAGAGTTGAGGCTTAGAAATGGTCAGACCAGTTTCTTCCTTCACTTCGCGAATGACAGCATCGACAAAGAATTCGCCACGTTCAACATGACCACCAGGAAAAGTAATGCCAGGCCAGTTAGGACTAACTCGGTCTTGAACTAGGACCTTGTCCCCATTTTTAATCAAGCACATGTTGACAAATTCGACTGATTCTCTTCTGATCATATTATTTTTCCTATTTTGTTAGTAATTTTTCTACCACGTTTAATTTTCGCATGGTCAGATCAACGCCGAATAGCTTTTCAAGATAGTTGGTATTAAGTTTTTTTCGTTTTGCAGTTCTAGGGAGATAGAGGTAAAGACAATGGTTGCCTATACAAATTTCTTCTTCCCCATAGTCACCATCCAATTTTTCTAATGGTAGACTTTGGATATCATTTTGAAAAAGGATCACATGTATTCGGTCAAAAAGATAGTGTTTTCCAAATGGGTTTTCTTGGACAATTTTTGCAAAATCATTTTTGTTCTTGATTACCATTTTTAAATCAGCACCAATTTTTTCCTTTATTAGAGTGTGAACCTGTTCTCGTATTTCTTCCAGAGATAAGTCACTTTCAAGAATGATATTCCCACTTTGAATATAGGTTCGAACGTGTTGAAAATCAGCCTCTATCAAGATATCTACTAGATAAGACATTTTAGGGATAGCATTTTTTCCATTAGGAGTAACTCCCCTTAGTAAGATAATATGTTCCAAAGTAGTTCCTTTCTTATCTAACATCCTTAGATACTAAATCATTTATAGATTAAGTTTGAGCCTGCCACCCAGCCAGTACAGAGGGCAGAAGTGATGTTAAAGCCACCCGTGTGGGCATTGATATCTAGTACTTCGCCAGCAAAGTGGAGTCCAGGAACCAATTTACTTTCTAGCGTTTTAGGATTGATTTCCTTGAGGCTGACCCCTCCCTTAGTCACAAAGGACTTGGCAAGGGACATCTTCCCTGTTACAGGAATCTTGAGGGACTTGATAGACTGGATAAGTTGGTCCCGTTCTTTTTCAGTTAGCTGTTTAACTTTTTCAGGGTATCCTTGGACAAAGAATTCTGCCAAGCGTTCTGGCAACAAAGATTTCAAGGCATTTTTTAAGGATTTTTCACGGTTTTCTTCTAGAAAATTTATTAAGTCGCCTTCAGAAAGTTGTGGCAAGACATCTAAAGATAGGATTTCGCCACCCTTGACAAAGCTTGACATACGCAGAGCAGCGGGACCAGATAAACCAAAGTGGGTAAAGAGCAGGTCATGGGTAATAACATGCTTACCACAGCTAAGAGTTACATCGTCTAGGGAAATTCCCTGCAAGGCCTTATGCGGGAAATCAGTCAATAAGGGACTTTCAGCAGCCTCAAGTTCGGTAATGGTGTGTTTGAAATGACGGGCAATCTCGTGGCCAAAACCAGTTGAACCAGTAGAAGGATAGGATTTGCCACCAGTTGTGACGATGAGTTTATCACAAGTAAAGGTCTGGTCTGCGGACTTAAGGACAAACTGGTCGTCTATCTTTTTAACAGAAACAATCTCTGTTTGAGTAGCAATTTGCCCGCCTAGTTCAATGATTTTCTTTTCCAAGGCTTCGATTATGGTTCGCGATTTATCGCTGGCTGGGAAGACACGTCCGTGGTCTTCAACCTTGAGTTTAACACCATTTTCCGTGAAAAAATTAATGATATCATGGTTATCAAACTGGGAGAAGACACTGTAAAGAAATCGCCCATTGCCTGGGATTCCAGCTAGTAGGTCGTCTAAAGTGCTGTTGTTAGTTACATTGCAACGACCACCACCAGTTCCAGCTAATTTTTTTCCAAGTTTCCGATTTTTTTCAATGAGAAGGGTTTTCTGCCCGTAAAAGCTACTGGAAATCGTAGCCATCATACCAGCAGGGCCACCTCCGATGACAATAGTATCAAAATGTTTCATAAGAGTATTGTACCATAAAAAAACAAGAGATGATTAGACATCTCTTGTCAGATTTATTAGTTGATTTCGTATCCCATGAGGAGCCCACCTTCTTCCGCATAGAAACTGCAGAGTCCAGAAGTTGGGATGATTCTAATGTCAGCTTGTGGGTATTTTTCTCGTAAGAGCTCTGAGAGCTGTTGGCAGAATTTTTCATTGCTGCGGTGAGCCATGACGATACGCCCACCAGCGTAGCCAGCTTTGATTAACTCTTCATAAGCAGCCTGAAGAGACTTTTTAGCACCACGAGCCTTTTGGAGGAGTTCTAAGGTTCCGGTTTCACTTGCTTCCCCAACCATACGAATATTGAGGAGTCCGACAACTGTACCAATAAGCTTACTCAATCGACCGTTTTTAACCAAGTTATCCACTTTAGCAAGAACGAACAGCAACTTCGTTTTTTCTTGATAAGTAGTAATCACTTCAACGACTTCATCAAAAGAAAGTCCTTGGTTGATCAAATCATTGATCTTTTCGACGATTAGGTCAACTTCCCCACCAGCTGATAAGCTATCGATGACATGAATCTGAGTATCAGGGTGTTCTTCGAGATAGATATTCTTAGCTAATTGAGCACTATTGTGGCTACCAGAGAGAGTTCCAGTGATAGTCACTACAAAAATATGTTTGGCGCCTTCGAATGCTCGTAAGTAATCATCAGGACTAGGGCAGGCTGATTTTGAAGCTTCAGAAGTCGCATACATAGTTTCCATCATCTTATTGATATCCAGATTGGCATCATCGACAAAGACTTGATCTGCTACCTGAATCTTTAAGGGAACACTGACAAATTCAGTATCAAAAGCGGGGTTTGCCAGTTGGCGATAATCACAACCAGAGTCAGCTACAATCTTCCAAGTCATAGAAATTCTCCATCTTTATCACTTATACATTGACAAAGGTTCTGTCTTTTTTTACAATTATATCATGAAAGCCCTTGAAACAAAAGTAGTACCTCTCTGTTGTCACAAGTAGAAAGAAATTGTTATGTCTGAACGCAAAATATCTGAAAAATCGCTTGAAAACCTTAGAAAATCAAATCAAGAATCTAATTTGCTAACCAGAGAAGCGATTGAAACAGCTCTTTTGCAACTCTTGGAGAAAAAGGAGTTGGCTAAGATTAGCATTTCTGAGTTAGTCAAGCGTGCTGGCGTTTCTCGTGCAGCTTTTTATCGAAACTATGATTCAAAAGAAGAGATTTTAGAAAGTGTCTTTAAACGTAGCGTCCATAATATCATGGAGCAATTGAGTCATTACGATGTTAAAACAGACCTTTATCTCGTATGGGTTCACCTCTTTAGAGAAGCCAAGAAAGAAGCCAAGGTTATTCAGCTTGCCCTAGACTATCACTTAGAAAAAATCTTTGTGCAAGCCATGCAAGAATTTCTAGAAAAATACTATGGGAAATCAAAAGGTGTCAGTTCTTACCTGCATTCTTTTTGGAGTTCGGCCATCGTATCGGTCTTGCTTAAATGGATCAAGGATGGGATGAAGGTTCCTGCTGAAAAAATCGCAGATCTACGCCTGCCATTTTTCAAAAAATAAAACATGAGGAGAAATGCTATGACAGAAAAAAGACTAGCTTGGGATGAGTATTTTGCTGCTCAAGCCCTATTGATTGCCAATCGCTCAACCTGTAAACGTGCCAAGGTAGGAGCTGTTTTAGTCAAGGATAACAAGGTTATTTCAACAGGCTATAATGGTTCTGTATCAGGAACAGAGCATTGTATCGATCATGACTGTCTGGTGATTGAAGGCCACTGTGTCCGCACTCTTCATGCAGAAGTGAATGCTATACTGCAAGGAGCCGAACGTGGAGTTCCTAGAGGCTTTACAGCTTACGTTACTCATTTTCCATGCCTCAACTGTACAAAACAACTGCTTCAGGTAGGTTGTGAGCGTGTTGTTTATATCAACCAATACCGTATGGACGACTATGCCCAACACCTTTATCAAGAAAAGGGAACAGAATTAACTCACCTACCACTTGAAACAGTGCAGGCAGCTCTCCAAGAGGCTCACCTAATCTAGAAATTATAAAAAAATAAATGGTTTAGAAAGCTTTTTAAACCATTTTTTGATATAATAAGAAGAATAAATTGAAAGAAGGAATTCTGAAAATGGGAAAACTTGAAGTTATTAATCATCCACTGATTCAACACAAATTATCAATCTTGCGTCGCACTGACACTTCTACAAAAGCTTTTCGTGAACTAGTAGACGAGATTGCAATGTTGATGGGATATGAAGTGCTTCGTGATCTTCCACTTGAAGATGTAGAAATCGAAACACCGATCACAAAAACAGTTCAAAAACAGTTGGCTGGTAAAAAATTGGCGATTGTCCCAATCTTGCGTGCAGGTATTGGTATGGTTGATGGACTATTGAGTTTGGTTCCAGCAGCAAAAGTTGGTCACATTGGTATGTACCGTGACGAAGAAACCCTTCAACCAGTAGAATACTTGGTAAAATTACCTGAAGATATTGACCAACGTCAAATTTTTGTAGTTGATCCTATGCTTGCAACAGGTGGATCAGCGATTTTGGCTGTTGACTCCCTCAAAAAACG
Source organism: Streptococcus sp. KHUD_017 (assembly GCF_054861245.1). Classification (NCBI taxonomy): domain Bacteria; kingdom Bacillati; phylum Bacillota; class Bacilli; order Lactobacillales; family Streptococcaceae; genus Streptococcus; species Streptococcus sp. KHUD_017. The sequence goes on along the minus strand of NZ_CM142175.1, from coordinate 1,308,516 downwards.
TGGAGCTTCAAACATCAAGTTTGTCTGCCTTGTATCAGCTCCAGAAGGTGTGAAGGCACTTCAAGCAGCACACCCTGATGTAGAAATCTTTACAGCAGCTTTGGATGAACGCTTGAACGAACATGGTTACATCGTTCCAGGTCTTGGAGATGCTGGAGACCGCTTGTTCGGAACAAAATAAGATTCTAAAGTGATATTGAGACTAAAGCCTAGTCTTAGTTTTGAAAGGAGGTTAAATTTTTGTATCTGTTAGTAGGATAGAGCAAAAATTTGACCTTTTTTGACCAAGGATATATAATAATCCTATTAACAAAGAAATTAGAAATCAAAAGGAGAAATGAATGATTCCTGTAGTTATTGAACAAACAAGTCGTGGAGAACGCTCGTATGATATTTACTCACGTCTTCTTAAAGACCGCATTATCATGTTGACTGGACCAGTCGAAGACAATATGGCAAACTCAGTTATCGCCCAATTACTTTTCTTGGATGCCCAAGATAGTACAAAAGATATTTACCTTTATGTAAACACGCCTGGAGGTTCTGTATCAGCTGGTTTGGCAATCGTTGATACTATGAACTTTATCAAGGCAGATGTCCAAACTATCGTTATGGGAATGGCAGCCTCAATGGGGACTGTCATTGCATCAAGTGGAGCAAAGGGCAAACGTTTCATGCTTCCAAATGCAGAATACATGATTCACCAACCAATGGGTGGTACAGGTGGTGGTACTCAGCAGACTGATATGGCCATCGCTGCTGAACACTTACTTAAAACCCGTAAGACTTTGGAGCAAATCCTAGCAGATAATTCTGGCAAATCTGTTGAGCAAATTCATAAAGATGCTGAACGTGATTACTGGATGAGCGCTCAAGAAACTCTTGACTACGGTTTTATTGACGAAATTATGGCTAATAATTCTTTGAATTAAACTACTAAAGCAAGCTCGACTGAGCTTGTTTTTTTTGATATAATAGAAGGAAGATTGTTAGAAGGAAGTTGAATTATGTTTCAAAAAGAGAATCGGTCTGGTCTGATTATCTATTTATACTATAATCGCGATGCTAAAAAACTCGCAAATTATGGTGATATTTGTTACCACTCAAAAAAACATCGTTACCTACAACTTTATGTCCCAACAGAGGAAGTAGAAGAGCTGGTAAACCGTCTAGGAAAAGAGAAATTTATCAAGAAAGTGAGAGTTTGTCATATCCAAGAATTGGAAACTCCTTTCGTTGGAAACCTATATAAAACAAGCGAAAACGTTATCATTTAAAAAAGTGAGAGAAACTTGTTGACAATTTTCTGATAATTCGGTATATTCTTAACATGTAATTTAAATTGAACATTAAAAGGAGATAAACATGAAGAAAAAATTTGCATTGTCACTTGTAGCTCTTGCAAGTACAGCTCTTTTAGCAGCTTGTGGGGAAGTGAAGTCAGGAGCTTCAAACACAACTGGTAACCCAATTGATGAAAAAGTTGTAAAAATTGGTTTCAACTTCGAAGAAACTGGTGCTGTAGCATCTTACGGTACTTCTGAGCAAAAGGGTGCTCAACTTGCAGTTGATGAAATCAACGCAGCAGGTGGTATCGATGGAAAACAAATCGAAGTAGTCGACAAAGATAACAAATCTGAAACTGCTGAAGCTGCTTCTGTTTCAACAAACCTTGTGACTCAATCTAAGGTAGCAGCTATCGTAGGACCTGCGACTTCAGGTGCGACTGCAGCAGCAGTAGCAAATGCTACACAAGCTGGAGTTCCATTGATTTCTCCAAGTGCTACTCAAGATGGTTTGACAAAAGGTCAAGATTTCCTCTTCATCGGAACATTCCAAGATAGTTTCCAAGGAAAAATCATCTCAAACTACGTTTCAAACAAATTGAACGCTAAGAAAGTGGTCTTGTATACAGATAACTCAAGTGACTACGCTAAAGGTATTGCAAAATCTTTCCGTGATTCATTCACAGGTGAAATCGTAGCAGACGAAACATTTGTATCAGGAGATACAGACTTCCAAGCAGCTTTGACAAAAATCAAAGATAAAGACTTTGATGCAATCGTATTGCCAGGTTACTACACAGAAGCTGGTAAGATTGTAAACCAAGCTCGTGGTATGGGAATTGATAAACCAATCATCGGTGGTGACGGATTTAACGGTGCAGAATTTGTTCAACAAGCAACTGCTGAACGCGCATCAAATATCTACTTCATCTCAGGATTCTCAACTACTGTTGATGTTTCAGATAAAGCAAAAGCCTTCCTTGAAGCTTATCGTGCAAAATATAACGAAGATCCTTCAACATTTGCAGCTCTTGCTTATGACTCAGTTTACCTTGTAGCTAATGCAGCAAAAGGAGCAAAAACTTCAGTTGATATCAAGAACAATCTTGCTAAAACACAAAACTTCGAAGGTGTTACAGGTCAAACAAGCTTTGATGCAGATCATAACACTGTGAAAACAGCCTTCATGATGACCATGAATAATGGTAAAGTAGATGCGGCAGAAGTCGTAAAACCTTAATTTTATAGATATCGTAAATGGGGAATGAGCTTTTACTCACTCCCTGTTTCGGTATTTATAAAGGGATTATTTTTTTATAAAATCCTAAAAATAAAACTTAGAAAGAGTGAACCATATGCTTCAACAACTTGTCAATGGTTTAATCTTGGGTAGTGTCTATGCCTTGCTAGCCCTGGGTTATACTATGGTTTATGGAATTATCAAGCTTATTAACTTTGCCCATGGTGATATCTATATGATGGGTGCTTTCATGGGTTATTTCTTGATTAATGCCCTCCATTTAAATTTCTTTTTAGCCTTAATTTTGTCCATGATTGGTTCAGCTATTCTCGGCGTAATCATCGAGTTTCTAGCTTACCGTCCACTCCGTCATTCAACTCGTATCTCTGTATTGATTACTGCTATTGGGGTATCCTTCTTACTTGAGTATGGAATGGTCTATCTAGTAGGTGCCAATACACGTGCCTTCCCTCAAGCAATCCAAACAGTTCGTTATGACTTGGGTCCGATCAGTCTAACAAATATTCAATTGTTGATTTTGACTGTTTCAATTGTTTTGATGATTCTTTTGCAACTCATCGTGCAAAAAACAAAAATGGGGAAAGCAATGCGTGCTGTATCAGTAGATAGTGATGCAGCTCAGTTGATGGGGATCAACGTAAACCGTACAATCAGTTTCACCTTTGCCTTAGGATCAGCTCTTGCTGGTGCAGCAGGTGTCTTGATTGCCCTTTACTACAACTCTCTTGAACCATTGATGGGAATGACTCCGGGTATTAAATCATTCGTGGCTGCCGTTTTAGGTGGTATCGGTATTATTCCTGGTGCAGCTCTTGGAGGTTTTGTAATTGGACTATTGGAAACTTTTGCAACAGCCTTCGGAATGTCAGATTTCCGTGATGCTATCGTGTACGGAATCTTGCTATTGATCTTGATTGTTCGTCCAGCTGGTATCCTTGGTAAGAATGTGAAAGAGAAGGTGTAAACAATGAAAGAAAATTTAAAAGTTAATATTCTCTGGTTGCTCCTTTTGTTGCTTGGATATGGTGTGATTAGCTTATTAGTTTCGTTTGGTATTTTAAACCTTTTCCATATTCAGATTCTAGAACAAATCGGTATCAATATTATTCTTGCAGTAGGACTTAACCTTATTGTTGGTTTTTCTGGTCAATTTTCTCTTGGACATGCTGGGTTCATGGCTATCGGTGCCTATGCAGCAGCCATTATTGGTTCTAAATCTCCAACTTATGGTGCCTTTTTTGGAGCTATGTTGCTTGGTGCTATCATTGCTGGTTTGGTTGCTTTGGTCGTTGGAATTCCTACCCTTCGTTTGAAGGGGGACTACCTTGCAGTTGCGACACTTGGGGTTGCTGAGATTATTCGTATCTTGATTGTCAATGGTGGTAGCCTAACAAATGGAGCTGCTGGTATCCTTGGTATTCCAAACTTTACTAATTGGCAAATGGTATACATTTTTTCCGTGATTACAACGATTGCAACGCTGAATTTCCTTCGTAGTCCAATCGGTCGTTTAACCTTGTCTGTTCGTGAAGATGAAATTGCAGCTGAATCTGTCGGGGTCAATACAACAAAAATCAAAATTATCGCATTTGTCTTTGGAGCTATGACTGCAAGTATTGCAGGTTCCCTTCAAGCAGGATTTATCGGTTCTGTTGTGCCTAAGGATTATAGCTTTATCAATTCTATCAACGTTTTAATTATCGTTGTATTTGGTGGTTTGGGATCAATTACAGGAGCAATTGTTGCTGCGATTGTTCTTGGTATTTTGAACATGCTTCTTCAAGACGTGGCCAGCGTTCGTATGATTATCTATGCTTTGGCCTTGGTACTTGTTATGATCTTCAGACCAGGAGGCCTTCTAGGAACATGGGAATTGAGTCTATCAAGACTCTTTAAAAAAGGTAAGAAGGAGGGACAAAACTAATGGCATTACTTGAAGTAAAACAGTTAACCAAGCATTTTGGTGGCCTGACTGCTGTTGGGGATGTCACTCTTGAATTGAACGAAGGTGAACTTGTTGGCTTGATTGGACCTAACGGAGCTGGGAAAACAACTCTCTTCAACTTGCTGACAGGAGTTTATGAACCAAGCGAAGGAACAGTAACCTTGGATGGTCACTTATTAAATGGCAAGCAACCCTATAAAATTGCCGCTCTTGGTTTAGGACGTACCTTCCAAAACATCCGCCTCTTTAAAGACTTGACAGTTTTGGATAACGTTCTTATTGCATTTAGTAACCATCACAAACAACATGTTTTTGCAAGTTTCTTGCGCTTACCAGCTTTTTATAAGAATGAAAAAGAATTAAAAGCTAAAGCCTTAGAATTACTAAAAATCTTTGATTTAGATGGTGATGCTGAAACCTTAGCTAAAAACTTAGCCTATGGCCAACAACGTCGTTTGGAAATTGTTCGTGCTCTTGCTACAGAACCTAAAATTCTTTTCTTGGATGAGCCTGCAGCTGGTATGAATCCCCAAGAGACTGCAGAATTGACTAAGTTGATCCGTCGCATTAAGGATGAATTCAAGATCACCATCATGCTGATTGAACATGATATGAACTTGGTTATGGAAGTTACGGAGCGAATCTATGTTCTAGAGTACGGTCGTTTGATTGCTCATGGGACACCAGATGAAATCAAGAGCAATAAACGTGTTATCGAAGCTTATCTTGGAGGTGAAGCCTGATGTCTATGTTAAAAGTTGAAAACCTCTCAGTTCACTACGGTATGATTCAAGCTGTACGTGATGTGAGCTTTGAAGTTAATGAAGGGGAAGTTGTTTCACTTATCGGTGCCAACGGTGCTGGTAAAACTACTATTCTTCGAACATTATCAGGCCTTGTACGTCCAAGTTCTGGTAAGATTGAATTTTTGGGACAAGAAATCCAAAAAATGCCTGCACAGAAGATTGTGGCATCAGGTCTTTCACAAGTTCCAGAAGGACGTCATGTTTTCTCTGGTTTGACTGTTATGGAAAACTTGGAGATGGGAGCTTTTCTTAAGAAAAATCGTGAAGAGAATCAAGCAAATTTGAAGAAAGTCTTCTCTCGTTTCCCTCGTTTGGAAGAACGTAAAAACCAAGATGCGGCTACTCTATCTGGTGGAGAACAGCAGATGCTTGCCATGGGACGTGCACTCATGTCAACGCCTAAACTTCTTTTATTAGATGAACCATCAATGGGACTTGCTCCGATTTTTATCCAAGAAATTTTTGATATCATCCAAGATATTCAAAAACAAGGAACAACAGTTCTCTTGATTGAGCAAAATGCTAATAAAGCACTAGCTATCGCTGACCGAGGATATGTTCTTGAGACAGGAAAGATTGTCCTATCAGGAACAGGAAAAGAACTCGCAGCATCAGACGAAGTCAGAAAAGCATATCTAGGTGGCTAAAAAGGTCTGGGGGACCTTTTTAGTCGGCGGATAAAAATTGCGTCAGCAATTAACATCTAGTCTGGGGGACCTTTTTAGTCGGCGGATAAAGATTGCAAAGCAATCATACAATCTACATAAGTATAAGATTAAGGGCTCTAAGTTGAGCTCTTTTTCGTAAAGTCGTTCAGATTTTTCTGAATCTTGAAAAAGAAATGAAAGCGTTTGATAGCTTTCCGTAAAAAGTGTATAATAAAACTATAAACATAAAGGAGATTTCCTATGGCAGTTAAAGATTTTATGACACGCAAGGTCGTTTATATCAGTCCTGATACAACTGTTGCACACGCAGCAGATTTGATGCGCGAACAAGGCTTGCACCGTCTCCCTGTTATTGAGAATGATAAATTAGTAGGCTTGGTAACAGAAGGGACAATCGCTGAAGCTAGTCCTTCAAAAGCGACTAGTCTTTCAATCTTCGAGATGAATTATCTACTTAATAAGACAAAAGTAAAAGACGTCATGATTCGAGATGTTGTTACTGTCTCAGGCTATGCAAGTTTAGAAGATGCAACTTATCTCATGCTTAAAAATAAGATTGGTATTTTGCCAGTTGTTGACAACGGACAATTGTATGGAGTCATTACAGATCGTGATGTATTCAGTGCCTTTCTTGAAATCGCTGGTTATGGTGAAGAGGGAATCCGTGTTCGTTTTATCACAGAAAATGAAGTTGGAGTTTTAGGTAAGATTGTTTCTTTAATCGTTGAGGAAAATCTTAATATCTCTCACACTGTTAACATTCCACGTAAGGATGGTAAAATTGTTATTGAAGTACAAATTGAGGGAAGCATTGACCTTTCATCGTTGAAAAAGAAATTCGAGGATGAAAATATTCTCGTAGATGAAATTACAAAAACTTCTGCAAAAAAACTCTAAAAAGAAAAATATAACTTACTTTAAGCTTGCGAAAAAAACTTTTTTCTAGTATAATAGTTTATTGTGAGCAAACCTCACTTACCCCTTGCAAAGGCTTGGGGTCATTAGACCAAAAGGAGGAACATATCAATGGCTAAATACGAAATTCTTTATATCATTCGTCCAAACATTGAAGAAGAAGCGAAAAACGCTTTGGTAGCACGTTTTGACTCTATCTTGACTGACAACGGTGCAACTGTTGTTGAATCAAAAGATTGGGAAAAACGTCGTCTTGCATACGAAATCCAAGATTTCCGTGAAGGACTTTACCACATCGTTAACGTTGAAGCAAACGATGACGCAGCTCTTAAAGAGTTTGACCGTCTTTCAAAAATCAACGCTGACATTCTTCGTCACATGATCGTCAAACTTGACGCGTAAGAAGGTAGATTATGATTAACAATGTTGTACTTGTAGGGCGTATGACACGTGACGCTGAGTTACGTTATACCCCATCAAATGTAGCAGTTGCGACTTTTACTCTTGCAGTAAACCGTACATTCAAGAGTCAAAATGGCGAACGTGAGGCTGATTTTATCAATGTCGTTATGTGGCGCCAACAGGCTGAAAATCTTGCTAACTGGGCTAAAAAAGGCTCTCTTGTCGGGATTACAGGTCGAATTCAGACTCGTAGTTACGATAACCAGCAAGGACAACGTGTCTACGTGACAGAAGTCGTAGCTGAGAATTTCCAAATGTTGGAAAGCCGTAGTGCTCGTGAAGGACAAAGTGGTGGAGCTTATTCTGCACCAACTGCTAGTCATGCAGCACCTACAAATTCAGTACCAGACTTTTCACGTGATGAAAATCCATTTGGATCAACCAATCCTTTGGATATTTCAGATGATGATTTACCATTCTAATGGACAATTAATACTATAAAGGAGAAAAAACATGGCTCAACAACGTCGTGGCGGATTCAAACGCCGTAAAAAAGTTGATTACATCGCAGCAAACAAAATTGAATATGTTGATTACAAAGATACTGAGCTTCTTAGCCGTTTCGTTTCAGAACGTGGGAAAATCCTTCCACGTCGTGTAACTGGAACTTCAGCTAAAAACCAACGTAAAGTAACAACAGCTATCAAACGCGCTCGCGTAATGGCTTTGATGCCTTTCGTAAACGAAGATTAAAAAAGAGGTCCGGGGGACCTCTTTTTCATGAGCTTGAAAATAAGAAAGCGAATTAAGACCCGGTTGGGTCTTTTTTTCAGGTCTAGTGGCCCACTTTTTCATGTGCTCGGAAATAAGAAAGCGAATTAAGACCCGGTTGGGTCTTTTTTTTTTTACGAGAATTGTAATGTGAGAGCGAGTTGAGGTCCGGTGCCCCACTTTTTCATGAGCTCAGCGAGTCAAGATCCGGCTGTTTTTTTCTTTCTCTAAAACGTGCTATAATGATAGTAGTAATTCTAAAGGAGTATCTTATGAAGGGAAACGCTTTTATTAGAAAAATGATTGAATCGGATATCAAACACCTCTCCCAAGGTTTTATCAATCAGGGTTGGCCTGGTAGAGAGGAAATTTTGGCTAGATATTTTCTGGAACAGGAAAGGGGGGAGAGAGAAGTCTTAGTTGCAGAGATTGATGGTGTTGTAGCGGGCTACGTTACCATTTTGCCCTCTGCTAAACATGGTCCTTTTGCAGAAGTCTATCCAGAATTATCAGATTTTAATGTGTTTGAGCCTTTTCGAAATCAAGGGATTGGGAATCAACTGCTAGAAGAAGCAGAACAACGAGTCAAGTTTGTTTCGAGTAAGCTCACTCTTGGTGTAGGTTTGCACTTAGGCTATGGCCCTGCCCAGAGATTGTATATCAGACGGGGCTACATTCCAGATGGGACAGGTGTCTGGTATCGAAATCAACCTTTGGAAATAAATGCAACTAGCCAAAATAATGATGATTTGGTTTTGTATCTAGTAAAGGAATTCGGATAAGAGACAAGGATTTTATTGGGGATGTGGGATTTCTCTACTTTATGGTATAATGGAAAGAGTGAATTGAAGGAGGTATTATAATGGATGCCAAGTTAAGATACAAGGCTAAGAAGATTAAGATTATCTTTTTTGATATAGATGATACTTTACGAAATTCAAAGACTGGCTTTATTCCAAGCACTATTCCAACGATTTTTAAACAATTACGCGAAAAAGGAATCTTGACAGGAATTGCGACTGGTCGAGGTATTTTTGGTGTCGTCCCAGAGATTAAAGCCCTCAAACCTGATTTCTTTGTAACCTTGAATGGTGCTTATATTGAGGACAAAAAGGGCAATGTCATTTATAGTAACAAAATTGCTAAAGATAAGGTTGAAGAGTATATTACTTGGACCAAAGAAGTTGGGATTGATTATGGTTTGGTGGGAAGTTATGCTGCTAAACTATCAAGGCGAACAGAGATGATTAGCCAGGCGATTGACCCGATTTATCCTGATTTAGAGGTGGACCCTGATTTTTACCAAAAAGAAGATATTTATCAGATGTGGACCTTTGAGGACCTGGGAGATGACCTGAGATTGCCTGATGCTTTAGCATCGACTTTACGTATGGTACGTTGGCATGAACATTCATCAGATGTTGTGCCGATTTCCGGTTCTAAAGCAGCTGGAGTTGCCAAAGTGGTAGACCAATTAGGTCTTAAACCTGAAAATGTGATGGTTTTTGGGGACGGACTTAACGATTTAGAACTCTTTGATTATGCAGGTATTAGTATTGCCATGGGTGTTTCTCATGACAAAATAAAAGAAAAAGCAGATTATATTACAAAAACATTAGAAGAAGATGGCATCTTTGATGCCTTAGAAGGATTCGGTATGGTAGAAAAAGAATTACATTTTCCACAAGTAGACATTGAAGCAGTAGAAGGTCCAATTGCGACTATTAAGACAAATCATGGGGATATGCGTATCAAACTTTTCCCTAATCACGCACCAAAAACAGTAGCCAACTTTATTGCTCTGTCAAAAGATGGTTACTATGACGGTGTGATTTTCCACCGTATTATTAAAGATTTTATGATTCAAGGTGGAGACCCAACTGGAACCGGTATGGGTGGTGAATCTATCTATGGTGAGTCATTTGAGGATGAGTTTTCAGAAGAACTTTACAATGTCCGTGGAGCACTTTCTATGGCTAATGCTGGGCCAAATACAAATGGTAGCCAGTTCTTTATCGTGCAGAATCAACACTTGCCATATTCTAAGAAAGAAATCGCTCGTGGTGGTTGGCCAGAGCCAATTGCGGAGATTTATGCAGAACAAGGTGGAACTCCTCACCTAGACCGTCGTCATACTGTATTCGGTCAACTTGCGGATGAAGCTTCTTATGAAGTTCTGGATGCAATTGCAGGTGTCGAAACAGGTGCAATGGACAAGCCAGTTGAAGATGTCGTAATTGAAACTATTGAAATTGAGGACTAAAATGAAAATCGGTGATAAGCTAAATGGCCGTATTACTGGGATTCAGCCCTATGGAGCTTTTGTTGAGTTAGAAACAGGAGTGACAGGCCTAATTCATATTTCGGAGATTCGGACAGGATTTATCGAAAATATTTACGAGGTTTTAAAAATCGGTGATGAAGTCCAGGTACAAGTAGTAGATTTTGACGAATATACAGGGAAGGCTAGCCTTTCCATTCGTACCTTGGAAGAAGAAAAACATCAACTTCCTAGACGGAGACGTTTTTCGAATGATCGCATCAAACATGGATTCGCGCCGCTTGGTCGCATGATGCCTGTTTGGACAAGAGAAGCCTTGGAACATTTAAAGAAAAACAGTAATTGATATCCCTCAAATCATTGTGATGTTATTATATTTTGCTATAATAGAAGTATGAACGAAGAACAATTATTAAAATCAGGAGAGCGCATTAATCAACTCTTCTCTACAGATATCAAGATTATTCAAAATAGAGAGGTTTTCAGCTATTCAGTGGATAGTGTTCTCCTGTCGCGTTTCCCTCGTTTCCCGAAAAATGGTTTGATAGTAGATTTCTGTGCGGGCAATGGAGCTGTTGGACTGTTTGCCAGTAGCCGGACCAAGGCTAAAATTCTATCTGTAGAAATTCAGGAACGTCTTGCTGATATGGCTGAACGCTCAGTGCGTTTAAATGGGCTGGACGGACAGATGCAGGTCATCTGTGATGATTTGAAGAATATGCCTAGTCACATTCAGGGGAGCAAGGTTGATTTGATTTTATGCAATCCGCCTTATTTTAAAGTGGATCCAAATTCTAATCTGAACGAAAGTGAGCATTACCTTTTAGCTCGGCATGAAATTACAACCAATCTTAAGGAAATCTGTCGTAGTGCCCAGAGTATTCTCAAATCAAATGGACGTTTGGCAATGGTTCATCGTCCTGATCGATTATTAGATATCTTAGATACGCTCCAACAGCATAATCTGGCTCCAAAACGTCTGCAATTTGTTTATCCTAAACGGGAGAAGGAAGCTAATATGCTTTTGATTGAAGCTATCAAGGACGGCTCCACTAGTGGCTTTAAGGTTTTACCACCACTCATTGTTCATAATAGTGATGGTACTTATACACCAGAAATTCAAAAGATTTACTATGGATCATAAGGCTTATATGTATGTGGTAGAGTGCCGTGATGGTTCCTACTATACAGGCTATACAACAGATGTGAAGAAACGAATCGCCGTGCATAATAGCGGTAAAGGTGCCAAGTATACACGCGCTCGTTTGCCAGTAAAACTCATCTTTGCAGAAGGTTTTGACAGCAAGGAAGAGGCCATGTCTGCTGAAGCTCTTTTCAAGCGCAAGACACGCATGCAAAAAGAACATTATCTCAAAGAGTGTCAAAATAAGAATTTAGTCGATGCTTTTGATATGTAATGAGGAGTCCTTTGGCTCCTCTTATTTTTGTCAAAAATTGAAAAAAATGCTACAATAAAGAGAATAAAGAAACGAGGTATTATCATGTCTAAGATTCTAGTATTTGGTCACCAAAATCCAGACTCAGATGCTATTGGTTCATCTGTAGCTTTTGCTTATCTTGCAAAAGAAGCATACGGTTTGGACACAGAAGCGGTGGCTCTTGGAACTCCAAATGAAGAAACAGCTTTCGTCTTGAACTATTTTGGTGTAGACGCACCGCGCGTGATCACATCTGCTAAAGCAGAAGGTGCAGAACAAGTCATCTTAACAGACCACAATGAATTCCAACAATCTGTTTCAGATATCGCTGAAGTAGAAGTTTACGGTGTGGTGGACCACCACCGTGTGGCTAACTTTGAAACTGCAAGCCCACTTTACATGCGTTTGGAACCAGTTGGATCCGCATCATCTATCGTTTACCGCATGTTCAAAGAACATGGTGTAGCTGTTCCAAAAGAAATCGCAGGTTTGATGCTATCAGGTTTGATTTCAGATACCCTTCTTTTGAAATCACCAACCACTCACCCATCAGATAAAGTCATTGCTCCTGAATTGGCTGAATTGGCTGGTGTGAACTTGGAAGAATACGGTCTTGCCATGCTCAAGGCTGGTACAAACTTGGCAAGCAAATCTGCTGAAGAATTGATTGATATCGATGCTAAGACATTTGAACTCAACGGAAACAATGTTCGTGTGGCTCAAGTGAACACAGTTGATATTGCTGAAGTCTTGGAACGCCAATCTGAAATCGAAGCAGCTATCCAAGCCACAAATGCAGCTAACGGCTACTCTGACTTTGTCTTGATGATTACTGATATTGTCAACTCAAACTCAGAAATTTTGGCTCTTGGTGCTAATATGGACAAGGTAGAAGCAGCTTTCAACTTCAAACTTGAAAACAACCACGCTTTCCTTCCAGGTGCTGTTTCACGTAAGAAACAAGTGGTACCACAATTGACTGAAAGCTTTAATGCATAATCATAGATGGGAAAGCCCATTGTTAAAAAGGAGTTTCGGCTCCTTTTTTGCTAGGAGAGAAGTATGTTAGAAAATGGCGATTTAATTTTTGTGAAAGATGATTCGGATATAGGACAGGCCATCCAGGAATCTACTGGTCACTATAGCCATGTGGCCATCTTTTTGGACGGACAGGTCTATCATGCTACGGTGGAAGTTGGCGTCCTTGCTCAGGCTTCTGAGAACTTCTTTGAAGCTGGAAAAGTCTATGACCTTTATTGCTATGCGAAGCTTAATCATAAAGAAGTCAAAAGGCTGGCAGAGAGCTTTCTAGGGGCTCCCTACAATGCTTCCTTTTACCCAGATGGAGATGGTTTCTATTGCTCCCAGTTTGTAGCAGAAATCCTCTGAGACCATTCCCATGAAATTTGGGGATAATATACAGGAAATCAGTGATTTTTGGAGGGAGTATTACCAGAAACTCGAACTTCCTGTGCCTCTGAACCAGCCGGGGACCAATCCCAGTCAGTTGGCAGCCTCTCCACTTTTAGTATGTAAAGAAAGGAATCTTCATGATTCAGATTTTTAATCCATCTCGCTTAACGCGACAGCCATTTTTTAGGGACTTGGTGGACTATCTTGATCAGCATGATGAAGTTATTCTACGCGAAATTAAAGCTAAGTTTCCAGAGGTTCTAGTTGACAAGTATTTGGAGGAATATATTAAAGCGGGTTTGATTTTGAGAGAAAACAAACGCTATTATCTCAATCTTCCCTTTCTAGAATCTACAGAATCTCTTGAACTAGACCAAGAAGTCTTTGTGAGGGATGATAGCCCCATCTATCAAGAAATCCTGGAGAAACATTTTCAAACTGTATTGCGCAATCAAACAAATGCAGCTATCCTAGAAGAGCACACCGATTTTGCAAGGGAAAAGATGACCTTGTCTAATTACTTTTACAAGGTCAAGTTCCAGTATCCACTGACGGAAGAACAGCAGAGACTGTATGAAATTTTAGGGGATGTCAATCCTGAGTATGCTCTCAAGTACATGACAACATTTTTGCTCAAATTTCTCAAAAAAGACCAGCTTATGCAGAAACGTCGTGATATCTTTGTTGATAGTTTAGTCTTGTTAGGTTATATTGTTCAAAATGAAGATGGGAAATATGAGTTAGCTGTAGAATTTGATAAGGAAAGACTCATCTTTATAAAATAATAGAAGAAGGCTAGGAATTTCCTAGCCTTCTTTAAATATACTATAGATAACGTTCTGCGACGGCTGCATCTCCAGGATAGTCCTCCTTTATCCCGTTGATGATTTGGTAGCAGTCAGCTCCTTTACCAGCGATAATGACCGCATCCAGTTCTTGACTTGTAACTGACATCGCAGTTTTGATAGCTTGCTCACGGTCAGCAATTTTTTCAACAGGACGATGGATGTAGCTACTAATTTCATCTGCAATGGCCATCGGATCTTCATAGTTTGGATCGTCAGCCGTAAGGAATACTTGAATTTCAGGATGTTGATTGAGGAGAAGTCCAAAGTCCTTGCGACGGCTTTCTCCCTTGTTTCCTGTTGATCCGAGTACTAAAGCAATCTTTCCAGTCTGATGTGTTTCAACGACTGAGATCAATTTCTTCAAGCTATCACCATTATGGGCGTAGTCGATGAAAACTTTTGCGCCATTTTTCTGAGTGAGAACTTCCATACGGCCAGGAACGCGTGTTGTAGCAATCCCTTTTTTAATGTCTTCAAGACTAGCACCTAAACGAAGGCAGGCAAGTCCAGCAGCCACGGCATTTTCTTGGTTAAAATGTCCAATCAACTGGATATCATAATCGCCAGCTAATTTACCAGTAGCTGAGAAGCTAAAGGCTTTAGAGTTCTCGATTTGGTTATCAGATTTGCTACCGTAGAAGTCATGTTCTTGATTTTCTACTTGTTCTTTTAAGACAGAGAAGTGGTCCATATCGCTATTAATGACAACTGCTCGGCTATTTTTCATCAAGAGACGTTTATGGTAGAAGTAGTCTTCAAAGGTTGGATGCTCAATAGGACCAATATGGTCAGGACTGATATTGAGGAACACTCCTACATCAAAAGTGAGGCCGTAGACTCGTTTCACCAAGTAGGCTTGACTGGAAACTTCCATAATAAGGTGGCTTCTTCCATTCTTAACAGCCTGGGCCATCATGTCAAAGAGATCGATGCTTTCAGGTGTTGTCAGAGTAGATTTGAAGAAAGTTTTTCCGTCCAAAGTCGTATTCATAGTTGATAACATAGCTGGACGATGTTGCTGATTTAAGATATTGTAAGCGAAGTAAGCTGCCGTAGTTTTTCCTTTAGTACCAGTGAAAGCAAGTAATTTTAATTTCTCCTGAGGGTTGCCATAAAACTCCATGGCAATCAAACTCATGGCCTTCTTAATATCGCTAACGACAATAACAGGAATGCCTACTTCGTAGTCCTGCTCGGCTACATACCAACCGAGTCCTTGTGAGATTGCCGAAAGAAGAAATTCCTTCTTAAAAGCAGCTCCTTTGACAAAAAAGAGGCTATTATCTTTTGCTTTTCGGCTATCATAGCAGATGCTATCAAAAACGACATCACTGTAATAATAATGGTAATGTCCTTGGTCGATAATCTCACGGAAGAGATCGTCTTTCTTCAAAATATTTAATACGGTTTCAATCTTTATCATACTTTCTATTGTAAACTGAAAGTCTGAATTTTACAAGTAACAAGGAAAAGTTTATAATGGAAGGTAAGGAACATTTCCTAGTTATTAAAAATGAATGAGGAAGTTATGTCTAACGAAAATAATCATCAGCAGGCCCAGATGTTACGCGGGACTGCCTGGCTTACAGCTAGTAACTTTATCAGTCGCTTGCTCGGGGCTATTTACATTATTCCCTGGTATATCTGGATGGGGACTTATGCTGCAACGGCTAACGGTCTCTTTACCATGGGGTATAATATCTACGCCTGGTTCTTGTTGATTTCGACAGCAGGTATTCCAGTTGCAGTTGCTAAGCAGGTCGCTAAATACAATACCATGCATGAGGAAGAGCATAGTTTTGCCCTGATTCGGAGTTTCCTAGGCTTTATGACGGTATTGGGACTTGCCTTTGCTTTGATCTTATATCTCTTTGCGCCTTGGTTAGCGGATCTTTCGGGTGTCGGTAAGGACTTGATTCCCATTATGCAGAGTTTAGCTTGGGCTGTCTTGATTTTCCCGTCTATGAGTGTTATCCGTGGATTTTTCCAAGGGATGAATAATCTTAAACCTTATGCCATGAGTCAAATTGCTGAGCAGGTTATCCGTGTGATTTGGATGCTCTTAGCAACCTTTATCATCATGAAGCTCGGTTCAAAAGATTATCTATCAGCGGTTACCCAATCAACTTTTGCTGCTTTTGTGGGAATGGTAGCTAGTTTTGCAGTCTTGCTTTATTTCCTTTATAAGGAAGGATTGCTCCAAAAAGTTTTTGAAACACGAGATAAGATTGATAGTAAGAGTCTTCTAATTGATACGATTAAGGAAGCTATTCCTTTTATCATAACTGGTTCTGCCATTCAGCTTTTCCAAATCTTGGACCAGATGACTTTCATCAATAGCATGAAGTGGTTTACCAACTATAGTAATGAAGATCTTGTTGTCATGTTCTCTTATTTCTCTGCCAATCCGAATAAAATCACTATGATTTTGATTTCGGTTGGAGTATCAATCGGTAGCGTTGGTTTGCCTCTCTTGACTGAGAACTATGTAAAGGGTGATTTACCAGCAGCTTCTCGCTTGGTGCAAGATAGTATCACCATGCTCTTCCTATTCCTATTACCTGCAACAGTTGGAGTAGTTATGGTAGGAGAACCACTCTATACAGTCTTTTACGGTAAGCCAGATGGCTTGGCTATGGGCTTATTTATCTTTGCGGTCTTGCAATCAACAATTCTAGGCTTGTACATGGTCTTGTCACCAATGCTTCAGGCTATGTTCCGTAACCGCAAGGCAATCCTTTACTTTTTCTACGGTTCCATTGCCAAGCTCGTCTTACAAATACCATCAATAGCGATTTTCCATAGCTATGGTCCTCTCATTTCAACGACCATCGGACTTATCATTCCAATTGTTTTAATGTATCGCGAGATCTGTCAGATTACAGGTGTTCGCCGAAAGATTATTCTGAAGAGAATAATCTTAGTTACTATTTTGACTCTAGTTATGTTTATTCTAGTAGGACTCTTGCAATGGATTATTGGATTTGTCTTCCAACCAACTGGACGTTTCTGGAGTTTCCTATATGTCGCCTTAATTGGTACAATCGGTGGCGGGCTTTACGGAGTTATGTGTCTCTATACTCGTCTCTTGGATAAGGTTATTGGACAGGAAAAAGCAAATCAGTTACGAGCACGATTAAAATTATCATAAAAATTTATAAATAAAATGAATAATTTGAACTTTTCTATCCGAAAAAGTTTAAATTGTTCATTTTTTATTTAAAAAATAGGATAAAATATAAAATTAGTAGAAAAAAATCTATAATTTGGTAAAAATTAGATAAAATCACTTGACTAAAAAAAACAATAGCTGTATAATGATACAAATATTTAAATTTGGAGGTTCTGTTTATGAAAAAGTCTAAGGCAAAATATCTGACGTTAGCAGGCGTTGTCCTAAGTGCAGGTCTGCTATTGGCGGCTTGTAGCAACTCAGCTAGTTCTACTAAAACATATAATTATGTATACAGTAGCGATCCATCTAGTCTAAACTATCTCTTAGAGAATCGTGCAACAACAGGTGATGTTGTGACAAACTTGGTAGACGGTTTGATGGAAAATGACCAATACGGGAACTACATTCCTTCATTAGCTGAGGATTGGACAGTTTCCCAAGATGGTTTGACTTATACTTACAAACTTCGTAAGGACGCCAAATGGTATACAGCAGATGGTGAAGAGTATGCACCAGTGACAGCACAAGATTTTGTAACTGGTTTGAAATATGCTGCGGATAAAAAATCTGAAGCTCTCTATCTAGTGCAAGATTCTGTTGCTGGCTTGGATGACTATATCAACGGAAAAACAACTGACTTTTCAACAGTTGGTGTAAAGGCTATTGACGACCAAACTGTTCAATATACCTTGACTCACCCAGAAACTTACTGGAACTCAAAAACAACTGCGACTATTCTGTTCCCAGTAAATGCAGACTTCTTGAACTCAAAAGGGGATGATTTTGGTAAAGTGGATCCAGCAAATATCTTGTATAATGGTCCATTTATTCTCAAATCATTCACATCTAAATCTGTCATGGAATACAAGAAAAATCCAAATTACTGGGATGCAAAAAATGTATTCGTAGATGAAGTGAAGTTGACTTACTACGATGGAAGCGACCAAGATGCCTTGGCACGTAACTTCATGGAAGGAGTTTACAGCTACGCACGTCTCTATCCAAATAGTTCGAGCTTTGAAGGAATTAAGGAAAAGAATAAAGATAATATTATTTACAGCATGCAAGATGCGACATCCTACTATTATAACTTTAACCTAGATAGACAATCTTATAACCATACTTCAAAAACAACTGATGCTGAAAAGACAGCCCAACAAGAAGCAGTTTTGAATAAATCATTCCGTCAGGCTATCAACTTTGCCTATGACCGTACTGCTTATGGTGCGCAATCTCAAGGGGAAGAAGGAGCAACTAAGATTATCAGAAACTTGCTCGTTCCACCATCATTTGTAACACTTGATGGTAAAGATTTTGGTGATGTCGTAGCTTCTAAGATGGTCAATTACGGTCAAGTATGGCAAAATATGAACTTCGCTGATGCCCAAGATGCTTACTACAATGCCGACAAGGCCAAAGAAGTCTTTGCTCAAGCCAAGAAAGAATTGGAAGCCAAAGGTGTTCAATTCCCAATTCACCTGGATTTACCGGTTGACCAAACCTTTAAGAAGGGGGTGTTAGAGGCAAGTTCTTTCAAACAGTCTATTGAATCTGTTCTAGGTGCAGATAATGTCGTTATCGATATTCAAATGCTGACTACTGAGGAAATGGATAGTATTGGTTATCTAGCGAATACAGCTGCACAAAAAGACTATGACCTTTATAACGGTGGTTGGGGACCAGACTACCAAGACCCATCAACTTACCTCGATACTCTTAGCTTAACAAGTGGTGGCTCACTACAAAACCTCGGTTTGGAACCAGGAGAAAGCAATGCTAAAGCAACTGCAGTTGGTTTGGATACCTATACTAAGATGTTGGAAGAAGCCAATGCTGAACAAGATTTGAACAAACGTTATGATAAATACGCTGAAGCACAAGCTTGGTTGGTGGATAGCTCTCTAGCAATTCCAAACGTTTCTAAAGGTGGAACACCTACATTGAGAAAAACAGTTCCATTCTCTGCCGCCTTCTCTCAAGCTGGTAATAAGGGTGTTGAATCCTACAAATACGTGAAATTGCAAGATAAGATTGTCACAACAGCTGAGTATGAAGAAGCTAGACAAAAATGGCTGAAAGAAAAAGAAGAATCTAATAAAAAAGCCCAAGAAGATTTTGCTAAACACGTTAAATAATCAGTCTATTCAACAGGAAAAACGATAGTTTCTAAGGAAGCTATCGTTTTTGTATAGTTTGAAACTATAACTAGCTCTTGAAAACAAGAAAACGAAGGATCCAAAATAAGTGGTACAATAGTTACTATAGATTTGGAGGTAAAGTATGAGCAAATCATTTCACATCAACACAATTTTAGCCCAAGCAGGCATCAAGTCTGATGAGGCAACAGGTGCTTTGGTTACACCTATTCACTTTTCAACGACCTATCAACATCCAGAATTTGGTCAATCAACTGGATTTGACTATACCCGCACCAAAAACCCAACTCGTAGCAAGGCAGAGGAAGTTTTGGCAGCTATTGAATCAGCCAAGTATGCTTTGGCGACTAGTTCAGGTATGTCTGCGATTGTGTTAGCCTTTAGCGTTTTTCCAGTAGGAAGCAAGGTTTTAGCTGTCCGTGACCTTTACGGTGGTTCTTTCCGCTGGTTCAATCAAGTGGAGCAGGAAGGACGATTCCACTTTACCTATGCCAACACAGAAGAAGAGCTAATTGCCGAGCTAGAAAAGGATGTGGATGTACTTTATATCGAAACACCAACCAACCCTTTGATGTTGGAATTTGATATTGAAAAATTATCAAAGTTAGCTCATGCTAAAGGGGCGACAGTTGTGGTGGATAATACCTTCTACAGCCCTATTTACCAACGCCCGATAGAAGAAGGAGCTGATATTGTCCTTCATTCAGCGACAAAATACCTTGCAGGCCATAATGATGTTCTAGCCGGTGTAGTTGTGACAGATAATGCTGATTTGTACGAAAAACTCTTTTACAATCTCAACACGACAGGGGCTGTTTTGTCACCATTTGATAGTTATCAATTGATTCGCGGACTTAAAACTTTGTCACTTCGTATGGAGCGCTCAACAGCTAATGCTCAAGAAATCGTAGCCTTTTTGGAACAATCACCTGCAGTCAAAGAAGTCTTGTATACAGGTCGCGGGGGAATGATTTCCTTTAAAGTAGCAGATGAGAAGCGTATCCCTCATATCTTAAACACTTTGAAAGTATTCTCTTTTGCTGAAAGTCTGGGTGGTGTAGAAAGTCTGATTACCTACCCAACCACTCAAACCCATGCAGACATTCCTGCAGAGGTTCGTCATTCTTATGGATTAACAGATGACCTTTTACGCTTGTCTATTGGTATTGAGGATGCTAGGGACTTGATTGAAGATTTGCGTCAAGCTTTGGAAGGATAAGACTATGGGGAAATATGATTTTACGACTTTGCCCAATCGTTTTGGACATCATACCTACAAATGGAAAGAAGCAGAGACTGACCGTCAAGTATTGCCGGCCTGGATTGCTGATATGGACTTTGAAGTCTTACCTGAGATTCGTCAGACTGTCCATTACTATGCTGAGCAATTAGTCTATGGCTATACCTATGCTAGTGATGGCTTGATTGAAGCCGTTCAAAACTGGGAGGAAAAACACCATGGTTATCGCTTTGATAAGGATTCCCTAGTCTTTATCGAAGGAGTAGTACCAGCCATTTCAACAGCCATTCAAGCCTTTACCAAAGAGGGTGAAGCAGTGCTCATTAACACTCCCGTATATCCACCTTTTGCTCGGAGCATTAAGCTCAATAATCGTAGATTGATCACCAATTCTCTAGTGGAAAAAGATGGACTCTTTGAGATTGACTTTGATCAATTAGAGAAAGAATTTGTCGAAGAGGATGTGAAACTTTATGTTCTTTGTAATCCTCATAATCCTGGTGGACGGGTTTGGGAGAAAGAAGTCTTGGAAAAGATTGGACAACTGTGCCAAAAACATGGAGTTTTGCTGGTATCTGATGAGATTCACCAAGATTTAGCCTTATTTGGACATAAACACCAGTCATTTAATACGGTAAATGATGATTTTAAAGAATTTTCACTAATTTTAAGCAGTGCAACTAAGACCTTTAATATTGCGGGAACAAAAAATTCCTACGCTATTATCGAGAATCCAAAGTTGAGACTTGCTTTCCAAAAACGCCAGCTGGCTAATAATCAACATGAAATCTCAGGTTTGGGATATTTAGCAACAGAAACTGCCTATCGATATGGTGAAGATTGGTTGACAGAACTCAAAGAACTGATTGAGAAACACATCAATTATGTAGTGGATGTATTTGGTAAAGAAACTAAAATCAAGGTCATGAAACCTCAAGGGACCTATCTCATTTGGCTTGATTTTTCAGCCTATGATATTAGCGATGAAGAGTTAAGAAGGCTCTTAAGAGACGAAGCCAAAGTCATCCTGAACAGAGGCTTGGACTTTGGTGAAGAAGGAGCCCTCCACGCTCGTCTCAATGTAGCCATGCCAACATCTATTTTGGAAGAAGTCTGTCAACGAATACTGGTTACTTTTTCAAATAAATAAAAACTAGCCTTTTAGGAGAAAAGTCTTCCTAGAAGGCTATTTTCATAGGCAGAAATATGGTATAATTAAGAGATAAAGTAAAGGGGAAACTATGGCTAAATTGATTCCAGGGAAGCTTCGGATGGAGGGAGTAGAACTCTACGAAACTGGTAAGATTGAAATCGTTAAGGAACAAGACCATCGTATCTATGCGCGTGTAGCTGATGAAGAAATTCGCTATAGTTTGGATGATGATTTAATTTTTTGTGCATGTGATTTTTTCAAAAAAAGAGGTTACTGTGTTCATTTGGCAGCACTGGAAACTTACTTTAAAAACGACCAGCTAGGACAGAAAATCTTGCTCAACTTGGAGGCAAATCAGGAAGAGAAAGAGACTGTTGAGACACAGGTAACTATTGGAGGAAAATTTTTAGAATCTATCCAACTTCCAAGTCAGACTGACAAATACCAACTTTCTGCTCAAGGACAGGTGGAAGCAGGAACCAATCGCATTGTCTGGACTTTAAGGGTTGGTCTTTCTCAGCAAGAAAAGTTTTATGTGATTAGAGATATCCCTCTTTTCTTAAAAGTTATAGAGGCTAACAAACCTTACATGATAGGAAAAAGTTACGAGACTTCTTTAAGATTTGAGCACTTTGATAAAGGCAGCCAGGAAGTCTTGAATTTCTTACTAGGTTTGGTTGACGAGAAGGTTGAGTACACTATTTTTTTCCCAAATCAAGGACGACACCTCTATTTTCCTAAGTCTCTTTTTGAGCAAGGGGTTAGTCTCTTGATGGGCTTAGATGTGTTTCAATTTGATCATCAGATTTCAAATTACCATGAACTCCTTTTCCAAGATTTTGATGGTCAAGCAGGCTTGTTTTCTTTTGGGATTGAAGAAAAATCAAACTATTATGAGATGGAAATTTTTGAACGGGCAGGAATCAATTTCTTTTATAGAGGACAAGTACTATTCTCAAAAGGAACTTTTTATCTCTTGTCAAAAGAACAGGCCGACTTGTTAGATACATTAAGAAAAGTGCCTTTGGACAGTAGTGGCAAAAAGATTTTACAATTTGACTCTAGCGATCGAGATCGCTTAGCATCAACCTTATCACGCTTTAAAAACCTTGGAACAGTTGCTATTCCTGATGGTCTTCAAATCCACTCTTTCCGTCCTTCTTTCTACATGGAACGAGAAGAAGATGGTTCAATTCGTCTAGATATGCAGTTTCAGTATGAAACCTGCTTAGTTAGGAACCGTAATGAACTGGAGAACCTCCCTTTTGCTAGTGATATTCAACTAGAGAAACAGATTTTTCAATTGGCTCTATCAGCAGGATTTGAAGCGGATTTTCAATCGTGGCGTCAAAGTCTAAAAGCAGAAGGTGTCCATGCTTTCTTTCAGGAAGTTTTACCAGCCTTTGCAGCGCTTGGAGAATTAAAAATTTCTGAGAGCTTACAAGAACTTTATCAGGTTCAGAAGCCTCAAGTTCAGATATCTTCGAAGGGAAGTCTTTTAGAAATTCAATTTGATTTTCAGGATATTGATCAAGAAGAAATCGATCGAGCGATGAAAGCCTTAGTCGCAAAGCAAGATTATTATATCAGCTCCTCTAATCAGGTTTATTATTTCGATGAACAGACCAAGCGTATTCGCCAGGATTTAGAGGACTTAGGAATTGAAGAGATAGAGAGCGATTCTTTCCATGCCCGCAAATCTTTAGCTTATACTCTTTCCTATCTATTTAAGGACCAGGACCAAGTTACATTTACTGAAGAATTCCGACATTTGGCATATGATTTGACGCATCCAGAAGATTTTCCAATGAAACCTCTGAATATCAAAGCAGAACTCAGAGACTATCAGAAAAAGGGAATTCAATGGCTTCAAATGCTTCACCATTATGGATTTGGTGGAATTTTAGCAGATGATATGGGGCTTGGCAAGACCTTGCAAGCCATCGCTTTTCTAAGTAGCCAGCTTCAAGATGATAGCCGTGTCTTAATTCTTGCTCCATCTGGTTTGATTTATAACTGGGCTGATGAATTTGAAAAATTTGTACCGGATATAGATGTAGCTGTTGTACATGGATTGAAACCTTATCGTGAGACTGTTTTAGCAGAAAATCATCAGATTTATCTGACGAGTTATGCTACTTTCCGTCAGGATAGTGACGTATATAAGCAGATGTCTTTTGACTTTCTATTTTTAGATGAAGCCCAAGTGATGAAAAATGCCCAAACAAAAATTGCTAAGATTTTGAGAAAGTTTGTGGTTCCATCAGTTTTTGCTCTCTCTGGAACACCGATTGAAAATAATCTAGGGGAATTATGGTCTATCTTTCAAATTGTCTTGCCAGGGCTTCTACCAGCAAAAAAAGACTTTATGAAATTACCAGCCGATAGAGTTGCTCAGTTTATTAAACCATTTGTGATGCGTCGGAAAAAAGGGGATGTCCTTACTGAGCTACCTGATTTGATTGAAGTGGTTTATAAGAATGAACTGGAGGATGAGCAAAAGGCGATTTATCTAGCTCAACTGCAACAGATGCAAGAACGCTTGGGTCAAGTGACTGAGTCAGAATTTCAACGAAATCGTGTAGAAATTTTAACGGGTCTCATGCGTCTTCGTCAGATTTGTGATACTCCTGCCTTATTCATGGAGGATTATAAGGGTGAGAGCGGGAAGCTTGATAGTTTACGTGGTTTACTGAGCCAAATTGCGGAAGGAAATCATCGTGTGCTCATCTTCTCGCAATTTAGAGGTATGCTGGACCAAATTGAAGAAGAGTTACCTCAGCTGGGCTTAACCTCCTTTAAGATTACAGGTTCAACCCCTTCGCAAGAACGACAAGAAATGACCAAAGCTTTTAACCAAGGTGAGCGCGATGTATTCTTAATCTCTCTCAAGGCTGGAGGGGTTGGTCTCAATCTTACTGGTGCAGATACCGTTATACTGGTAGATTTATGGTGGAATCCAGCTGTCGAATCACAGGCTATTGGTAGGGCTCATCGTATGGGGCAAGAGCAAGCCGTTGAGGTTTATCGACTTGTAACTCGAGGCACTATCGAAGAGAAGATTCAAGAGTTGCAAGAACAGAAAAAGAATCTAGTTTCAGAAGTATTAGATGGCACAGAATCTCGTGGAAGTCTCACGCTTACTGAAATTCAAGAAATATTAGGAATTTCTGAACCCAAGACTTGAAAAATCAAGACTTTACGCTATAATGGAGTATTGAAAGGGAATAAAAATGAAACAAGAAAGATTTCCAATAGTGTCAGATGATGAAATTATGCTGACAGAGATGCCATTTATGAACTTATATGATGAGTCGGATTTGATTAGTAATATCAAGGGAGACTACCAGGACAAAAACTACTTGGAATGGTCACCAATTACGACAGAAAAAAAGTCGCCGATTCAAGCATCAGATAAACGGATTGAAAAAAAGGAAAAATCCTACGCTGAACTGGCTCGTGAGGAAGCAAGAGCTGATTTGAAACGGAAACGTTCAGCAAAGTATTTGACCCAAGATGTTAGTTTTACGAAACGTTATAAACCTTCAAATAATGTTGTAAGACAGGCAAATCAGCCAACGGCTCCTTTCCAAAAGGAAAATCCAGGTGAGCTTACCAAATATAGTGAAAAATTAACTCAAAGCCATTATATTTTGGCTGAAACTGCTCCTCAGATGCAACAAGCGACGAAAGAAGAGCAACTTGGACCTAAGAAAAATAATTATGATTTTTTAAAGAAAAGCCAAATTTATAACAAAAAAGAACATCAATCAGAAAAAGAACGTAAAATTGCTCAAGAGTTAAACTTGACAAATATGACAGAGTAAAGGGGAAAAAAATGGCAAAAACCTATCATTTTATCGGAATTAAAGGATCAGGAATGAGTGCCTTGGCCTTGATGTTGCACCAAATGGGGCATAAGGTGCAAGGATCTGACGTAGAGAAATACTATTTTACACAACGAGGATTAGAGCAAGCAGGGATCAAGATTTTGCCTTTTGATGAGAAAAATCTTCAAGGGGATATAGAAATCATCGCTGGGAACGCCTTTCGTCCAGATAACAACGTTGAGATTGCCTATGCAGATAAGAATGGACTAAGCTATAAACGTTATCATGAGTTTCTTGGTAGCTTTATGCGTGACTTTATTAGCATGGGTGTTGCTGGAGCACACGGTAAAACTTCAACAACAGGTATGCTTTCTCACGTTTTGTCACATATCACTGATACAAGCTATTTGATTGGAGATGGTACAGGACGTGGTTCTGAAAATGCCAAATATTTTGTCTTTGAATCAGATGAGTATGAGCGTCATTTTATGCCATACCATCCAGAATACTCTATCATCACAAATATTGATTTTGACCATCCTGACTATTTCACAAGTTTAGAGGATGTCTTCAACGCCTTCAATGATTATGCCAAACAAATTACCAAAGGTTTGTTTGTCTACGGTGAGGATGCTGAGTTGCGTAAGATTACGGCAAATGCACCGATCTACTATTATGGTTTTGAAGCTGAAGGAAATGACTTTGTAGCTAGCGATTTTCTTCGTTCAACAACTGGTTCAACCTTTACAGTTCATTTCCGTGGACAAGAGTTAGGTCAATTCCACATTCCAACCTTCGGTCGCCACAACATCATGAATGCAACAGCGGTGATTGGATTGCTATATACTGCTGGTTTTGATTTGAATTTGGTGCGTAAACACTTGAAGACTTTTGGTGGAGTAAAACGTCGCTTTACAGAAAAGATTGTCAATGATACAGTTATTATCGATGACTTTGCTCACCATCCAACTGAGATCATTGCGACCTTGGATGCTGCCCGTCAGAAATATCCAAGCAAGGAAATCGTTGCGATTTTCCAACCGCATACCTTTACTCGTACAATTGCCTTATTGGATGATTTTGCCCAAGCTTTGAATCAGGCTGATGCGGTTTACTTAGCACAGATCTATGGTTCAGCTCGTGAAGTTGACCATGGTGATGTGAAAGTTGAAGATTTAGCAAACAAGATTCATAAAAAACATCAAGTTATTACTGTTGAAAATGTATCTCCTCTCCTAGACCATGATAATGCTGTCTATGTCTTCATGGGAGCTGGAGATATTCAAACTTACGAATACTCATTCGAGCGTCTCTTGTCTAATTTGACAAGCAATGTTCAATAAGGAAGATTATGGAATTTCCAATTAAAATTCGGGAAGCTCAGCAATCAGATATTGATCAGATTTGCTTGATACAAGAAAGTAATTCAAACTTCCTAGAAAACATGAATAGAGAAATGATAGAAGAACGTATCCGCAATCATGCGGATACGTTTCTGTTAGCCTGCCTTGATAATCAGGTGGTTGCATATATCTCAGGGACAGAGTTTATTGCTTCCTCACTGAGTAGATGGATAAAAGAGATGGCAAATGGAGAAGTTATCAGTGATAGAAATTTTGTGATTGACGCTTTATCTGTTCATCCGGAGTATCAGGGACAAGGATTTGGAACCTTGTTGCTGGCGGCCTTGAAACAAGTTGCTCTTCAACAAAATTGTCTCGGTATTTATCTTTTTTGCAAGGATGAATTGCTGTCTTATTTTGAGATGAATGACTTTATGGAACAAGGAGTAGTAGATGTGGGAGACAGCAATGAAGTTAATTTTCTCATGTGGTGGAAGAATCCCTTTCATAAGGAGGAGCTATGATTATTCGACAAGCTAGACTTAGTGATTTAGACCGTATTTTAGAGATTGAATTAGAAAATTTTTCAATCGAAGAAGCCATTCCTCGTTCTGTTTTTGAAGCTCACCTAAAAGAGATTAAGACTAGTTTCTTAGTGGCTGAAAAAGAAGGGGAGATACTCGGCTATATCGAAGGGCCAGTAGTCCCTCATCGTTATTTACAAGACCAGTCTTTCACTAAAGAAATAAAAGACCACAGTCGTCAAAAAGGCGGATATATATCTGTGACTTGTCTTTCTATAGCAAAAAAAGCTCAATCTCTAGGACTAGGGAAAAAACTCCTGACCGCATTGAAAGAAGTGGCTCTCAAGCATGAACGTGAGGGAATAAATCTGACCTGCCATGACTACCTGATTGATTACTATGAGAAGCATGGTTTTGTCAATGAAGGCAAGTCTAAATCCCAATTTGCGGGAGAAGAATGGTATAATATGGTCTGGGAAAATAGGAATTAGCGACTAGAAAGGCTTCCAAGGTTGCTTTTCTCTGGTTTTTAAGATATAATATTAAGGATTATCAACAAGGAGGTAAATACCTTTGAGCGAAAATTCAAATGAAGAAAAGTTGAGCTTTAAAGAGCAGATCTTGCGAGACTTAGAACGATTAAAGAAAGAGGAAAGTTTAACAGAACAAACAGATGACCTCTTTTCAAATTTGATGAACTCTTCTGATACAAAAACAGAAGAACGAGTAATAACTCCAGAAGAAGAGCTGATTGCTAATTCTGTTTCAACCGTTGAACAATTGATTGAGAATGCACCTGCTGTTCCTCCTCGGCCAGATCTTAAAGAGGAAGTTGCAGAGGAAGCTGTGGAAGAAGCAGCAGTTGACTTATCTCAATCAATCTCAGATAAAGATGAAATTAATTCAATACCGACTAAGGTTTCAGTTTCCTACCGTACTCATGAAAAATCACATGAAGATAAAGAAACTGTAGGTTTTGCCACTAATCAGGAAGAATTAACAACTGGAAATGCTAATCAGAAAAATACTGAGGTAGATGAACTTCCTAAAAGAAGTCGTAGGGAGTCTGCGAAACCAGCCAAGAAAAAGAAAAAATCCCGCTTGAAAGGATTTTTAGTCACAGTATTGGTATTGCTGATTCTACTTGGTGCTGGTGGTTTCTTTGGACTTCGTTATGCTGAATCAGCCTTGCAACCAGTGGATCCAAGTTCTAAACAATATATGACTGTTCAGATTCCAGATGGATCTAATGCTCAAGAAATTGGTTCAACGTTGGAAAAATCTGGTGTCATTAAAAACGGTTTGGTCTTTACACTTTATGTTAAGTATAAAAACTATAATGAATTAAAATCTGGTTATTATAATCTTCAAAAGAGTATGAGCGTTGAAGATGTCATTAAAGAGTTGCAAAAAGGTGGTACACCTGAACCTCAAGAGGTTACACTTGCAAGCTTGACTATTCCAGAGGGATATACTTTAGAGCAAATTGCTCAAACTGTTGGCCAACTTCAAGGTAACTTTAAGGAACCTTTGACAGCGGAAGCATTTTTGGCTAAAGTTCAAGATGAGAACTTTATTGCTCAAGAGGTAACCAAATATCCAAATCTTCTTGAAAGCTTACCTACAAAAGATAGTGGTGTTCGTTACCGTTTAGAAGGTTATCTTTTCCCTGCAACTTATACGATTAAAGAAAACACAACTGTTGAAAGTTTAATTGATGAAATGCTAGCTGCTATGGATAAAAATCTATCTAGTCACTATGCTATAATCAAAGAAAAGAACTTAACAGTAAATGAGCTCCTAACAATTGCCTCTCTTGTTGAGAAAGAAGGAGCAAAAACAGAGGATCGTAAGTTGATTGCTGGTGTATTCTATAATCGTTTGAACCTCGGTATGCCACTTCAAAGTAATATCGCTATCCTTTATGCTGAAGGAAAACTTGGTCAAAACATCAGTCTTTCTGATGATGCAGCTATTGATACTTCAATTGATTCACCATACAATGTCTATACAAAAGTAGGTCTAATGCCTGGACCAGTTGATAGTCCAAGCTTGGATGCTATCGAATCAAGTATCAATCAGACAAAGAGTGACTATCTCTACTTTGTGGCAAATGTTCAAGATGGTAAAGTTTACTATGCAACAACACTAGAAGAACATGATCGTAATGTTCAAGAACATATCAATAGTAAATTAAACCAATCAAATAGCACAAACTAAAATTATGTGGTTTTCCACATAATTTTGCTTTAAAGCATATATTTATTAATTCAATCAAAAGAAAGTTGAGAAAAATGGTAGAAAAAACATATCCAATGACATTGGAAGAAAAGGAAAAACTCGAAAAAGAATTAGAAGAATTGAAACTAGTACGTCGTCCAGAAGTTGTAGAACGTATCAAGATTGCTCGTTCATATGGTGATTTGTCAGAGAACAGTGAGTATGAAGCAGCGAAAGACGAGCAAGCCTTCGTTGAGGGACAAATCTCAAGTCTGGAGACTAAAATTCGTTATGCAGAAATCGTTAACAGTGATGCCGTTGCTAAAAATGAAGTTGCTATCGGAAAAACTGTAACCATCCAAGAAGTTGGAGAAGATGAAAAGGAAGTATACATTATCGTTGGTTCAGCTGGAGCAGATGCCTTTGCGGGTAAAGTGTCAAATGAAAGCCCAATTGGTCAAGCATTGATTGGTAAGAAAAAAGGTGATGTTGTTACAATCGAAACACCTGCTGGAAGCTATGATGTTAAAATCTTAAAGGTTGAAAAAACCGCTTAATAGGATAAAAAGAAGGAGTGGGATTCAGGGAAAGCGTTTTCTATCACTCCTTTTCTTATTTTTAAAAAACTTAAGGAGACTAGATGAATTCAGAAAAAAAGCACAAAAAGAAAAGTAAAATGGAGCGTGGCCTAACTAATCGCCATGTTCAGGTTATGGCTATTGCAGGAACGATTGGTACGGGATTATTTCTCGGGGCAGGTCGGTCTATCAGTTTAACTGGACCTTCGATTGTCTTGGTCTATATGATTACGGGTGGCTTCATGTATCTCATGATGCGTGCTATCGGAGAAATGTTGTACCAGGATCCAGAGCAACACACCTTTATCAATTTTATTACTCGCTATCTTGGAAAGGGCTGGGGATATTTCTCAGTTTGGTCCTACTGGTTATCAGTGGTCTTTATTGGTATGGCTGAGATTACAGCTATTGCTCACTATGTTCAGTTTTGGTTTCCGTCTTGGCCATCTTGGTTGATTCAGGTTGTCTTTTTAACAATTTTAGGATTGGTCAATCTGATTGCAGTTAAAATATTTGGTGAAGTGGAATTTTGGTTTGCCATGATTAAAATCGTTGCTATTCTTGCCATGATTGCGACGGGTATTTTTATGGTCTTGACCGACTTTGAAACTCCTTATGGATCAGCAAGCCTTATCAATATCAGTGAGCAATTCTCCCTTTTCCCAAATGGAGGAATGAACTTTGTCATGGCCTTTCAAATGGTTTTCTTTGCTTACTTGATGATTGAATTTATCGGTGTAACCACATCTGAAACTAAGGATCCTCGGAAAGTCTTGCCTAAGGCGGTTAAGGAAATTCCATTGCGAATTATCTTCTTCTATGGTGGGGCTTTGCTTGCAATCATGTCTATTATTCCTTGGCGTGAGCTTTCTGCGACGGATTCACCATTTGTAACGGTATTTGAACTTGTTGGTCTTAAGTGGGCGGCGGCCTTGATTAACTTTGTTGTCTTGACTTCTGCTGCGTCAGCCTTGAATTCAACTCTTTACTCAACAGGTCGTCACTTGTACCAAATTGCCCATGATTCACCAAATCGTTTCTTGAAAGCTATTAAGGCAGACACCCTCTCACGCCACAACGTTCCTCAGAACGCTATCATTGCTTCTGCGGTATTGATTGGTTTTGCTGCCTTCATCAATGTACTTCCTGGCGTATCAGATGCCTTTGCTTTGATTACGGCTTCTTCATCAGGTGTTTATATCGCCATCTACATCTTGATCATGGTAGCCCATCTCAAGTATCGCAAGTCTAAAGACTTCATGTCAGATGGCTATCTCATGCCTCAATATCGCTTGCTAAATCCTCTGACCATGCTCTTCTTTATCTTTGTATTTGGTACACTCTTCTTACAAGAGTCAACTGTAATGGGAGCTAGAGGTTCGGCTATCTGGATTGTCGCTTTTGGTATTTACAGTCAATGGAAGTTTAGAAAATAAGTCAGAAGCTCATCAACTCAGGTTGGTGAGTTTTCTAGTTTGACAGCTCTTGGTAATAAGACTATAATCAAGCTATAAGTATCTTCGAGGAGGTTTGGATGCAGCTAAGATTGGAAAATACAGAGTCTCAGAAAGCACAGGAAATAGGGGGATTGATTCGGTCTTATAATCGTTCTAAAAGAGAAGCTGCTGAAAGTGAACCACTAAACCTTTATGTCGAAGATGAACAAGGTCAACTCATGGCTGGTTTAGTAGCAGAGACTTTTGGAAACTGGCTAGAAATCGAATATTTGTTTGTAAAAGAAGACATACGAGGACAAGGAATTGGCTCCCAACTATTGCAGCGAGCAGAAAGTGAAGCTAAGAAGAGAAATTGTCGCTTTGCTTTTGTCAATACGTATCAATTTCAAGCACCAGCCTTTTATCAAAAGCAGGGCTACAAGGAAGTTTTTACATTGAAGGATTATCCATACACTGGACAAAGACATTATTATCAAAAAGATTTATAAACGGAAAACAGAGAAGTGACGTTGTATATATTTTGAAAAAATTTGAATAAGCAGAAAACTCTCTATCATTTAGCTGATAGAGAGTTTTTGTTAAAAAAATCGCACAAAATGACAGATATATATTGCATAATGTAAAATATATGATATAATAAAGTTAAAAAAAGAAGCGCAACTTTTTAAAATCTAAAAGGAGGTAAGAAGTGGCTAAGAATTTAAAATTAAAACTCGCTCGAGTAGAGCTTGATATGACACAGGGTGACCTGGCAGAAGCTGTGGGTGTCACTAGGCAGACTATCGGCTTGATAGAAGCTGGAAAGTACAATCCCTCACTTTCGCTTTGCCAGTCTATTTGCAGATGTTTAGGGAAAACCCTAGACCAATTATTTTGGGAGGAAGAAGATGAAAAATAGATTTTTTTATTATCAATTACTAGACGAAAGAGAAGAACAACTGATGAATAAAGCTAGTGCAGAGAGTTTTTATATCTCTATCGGATTGTTGTTTCTAGCTTATTTCATAGCAGTGTTAGCACCAAGCCTTTTTAATCCAAGTATGCTTCTCGTTATTATTATCATAGGGACTTTTTACTTTTTCACCCGTGCTCGCAATCTCGGTGTGACCTACTATAGTCGTTTTCATTTTACAATTTTAGGATGTCTGTTATTAACTTTAGTGATTACAGCTACCTTGATGCTACAAAACTACCAGTTCAATATCGAAATTTACCAGCACAATCCTCTACATTTTAAATACATTTTTGCTTGGGTATTTACCTATATCTTTTATCTTCCTTGGGTATTTATTGGAAACTTAGGTTTGAAAAGTTATGGTGAATGGGCTCAGAAGAAGTATGAAAAAGATATGGATAAGCTCGAGAGCATGGAATAGCTTGTTATCTTTTTATCAATATAGAGAAAATGTGTTATAATAGTACTAATTTATGAGAAAAGAAGAAATATTTTCATCTTTTTACAAATAGGGAAGAAGGACAGTATATGTACCCAGATGACAGTTTAACTTTGCACACAGATTTGTATCAGATTAACATGATGCAAGTTTACTTCGACCAAGGCATTCATAACAAGAAAGCAGTTTTTGAAGTTTATTTCCGCCAACAACCTTTCAAAAACGGTTATGCTGTATTTGCAGGTTTGGAACGAATTGTGAACTACTTAGAAAACCTGCGCTTTTCTGAGAGCGATATTGCTTATTTAGAGTCACTGGGTTATCATGGCGCCTTCTTGGAATATCTCCGTAATCTCAAGATGGAATTGACTGTACGTTCTGCTCAGGAAGGAGACTTGGTATTTGCCAATGAACCGATTGTTCAAGTGGAGGGACCTTTGGCTCAGTGCCAATTAGTGGAAACAGCACTCTTGAACATCGTCAACTTTCAAACCTTGATTGCGACTAAGGCTGCTCGTATTCGTTCAGTCATTGAAGATGAGCCTTTGATGGAGTTCGGTACACGTCGTGCTCAAGAAATGGATGCAGCTATCTGGGGAACTCGTGCCGCTGTTATTGGTGGTGCCAATGGAACTAGTAATGTACGCGCAGGGAAGCTCTTTGGTATTCCGGTTTTAGGGACTCATGCCCATGCTTTAGTACAAGTTTATGGAAATGATTATCAGGCTTTCAAGGCTTATGCCTCAACGCACAAAAACTGTGTCTTTCTAGTAGATACATACGATACTCTTCGCATCGGTGTTCCAGCAGCGATTCAGGTTGCGCGTGAACTTGGTGACAAGATTAATTTCCTTGGTGTCCGCATTGACTCAGGAGATATTGCCTATATTTCTAAAAAGGTTCGTCAGCAACTGGACGAGGCAGGATTTACGGATGCTAAGATCTATGCATCCAATGATCTTGATGAAAATACCATTCTTAACCTCAAGATGCAAAAAGCTAAGATTGACGTCTGGGGTGTAGGTACTAAACTCATCACTGCTTATGACCAACCAGCACTTGGAGCAGTTTACAAAGTTGTTGCTATTGAAGACGAGAATGGTCATATGCGCAATACCATTAAACTTTCAAATAATGCAGAGAAAGTTTCAACACCAGGTAAGAAACAAGTTTGGCGCATCACCAGTCGTGAAAAAGGTAAGTCAGAAGGCGATTACATTACCTATGATGGTGTCGATGTTGCTAGCATGACTGAAATCAAGATGTTCCATCCAACCTATACTTACATCAAGAAGACTGTTCGTAATTTTGATGCTGTTCCTCTCTTGGTTGACATTTTCAAGGAAGGTAAGCTGGTCTATGATTTACCAAGTCTACCTGAAATTCAAGCCTATGCTCGTAAGGAATTTGATAAGCTCTGGGATGAATACAAACGCGTACTGAACCCACAACATTATCCTGTGGACTTGGCTCGTGACGTATGGCAAGACAAGATGGACTTGATTGATAAGATGCGTAAGGAAGCTCTAGGCGAAGGAGAAGAAGAATGAGTTTGCAAGAGACCATTATCCAGCAACTAGGTGTAAAACCAGTGATTGATGCCAAGGAAGAAATCCGTCGTTCGATTGACTTTTTAAAACGATATTTAAAGAAGCATCCCTTCTTAAAAACGTTTGTATTAGGCATTTCTGGAGGTCAAGACTCGACCTTAGCAGGACGTCTTGCCCAACTAGCTATGGAAGAAATGCGAGCAGAAACAGGCGATGATAGTTATAAATTTATCGCAGTTCGTTTGCCTTATGGAGTGCAAGCTGATGAAGCAGATGCTCAAAAAGCCCTAGCTTTTATCCAGCCAGATATCAGCCTGGTAGTGAATATCAAGGAATCTGCTGATGCTATGGCTGTAGCTGTTGAAGCAACAGGGAGTGCAGTTTCCGATTTTAATAAAGGAAATATCAAGGCTCGTAGCCGTATGATTGCCCAATATGCCCTTGCAGGTGCTCATAGCGGAGCTGTTATCGGGACAGACCATGCTGCGGAAAATATCACAGGTTTCTTTACTAAGTTTGGTGACGGTGGTGCAGATATTCTCCCACTTTATCGCCTCAATAAACGCCAAGGAAAACAACTTTTGAAAGAGCTTGGAGCTGATCCAGCCCTCTATGAAAAAGTTCCAACAGCAGATTTGGAAGAAGAAAAACCAGGCATTGCAGACGAAGTAGCCTTGGGAGTCACTTACAATGAAATTGATGATTACCTCGAAGGTAAACAAGTAAACCCAGAAGCTCAAGCAACCATTGAAAAATGGTGGTACAAAGGCCAACACAAACGCCACCTACCAATTACTGTGTTTGATACGTTTTGGGAGTGAGACAGAAATCGGTAACTCGAAGAGTTTGAGTTCGATTTCGTTGTCTCACCCCCGCAAGGCTGACTAGGCTTGAAAAAACTTGCTAAAGTGCATTTCAAGCCAGACAGCGACTGCGTCATGAAATTAGAGGGAACTGTTGTTTTCTCAATGTTTATGAGTATAGTGTTTTTACCCTGAGCATAGAAATGAGAAAGCGAAGAAGGTCCGGAGGCCCTTTTTCACTTTATAACTTGAAATAGGAGACTGAGATAGGTCAATGTAAGTTTGAAGCCATCCATAAAATAGAAAGAGAGTTACCATTATGAAAGCACTAGGTACACAAACTATTGAGACAGAACGTTTGATACTGAGGAGATTTGTAGAAGATGATGCTCAAGCAATGTTTGATAATTGGGCTTCATGCTCAGAAAATCTAACCTATGTGACTTGGGATCCTCATCCAAATGTTTATTTTACAAAGAACTCAATTAGAACTTGGGTAGCATCCTATGACAATCCTAACTATTACAAATGGGCCATTTGTCTCAAAGAAAATCCAGACTATGTCATTGGAGATATTAGTCTGGTCAGTATGGATGAAGAAAAATCTAGCTGTGAAATTGGCTATATCTTAGGGATGGACTATTGGGGACGAGGAATCATGACAGAAGCCTTGAAGGCTATTTTATCATACTGTCTAGATGAGATTGGATTTGAAGAGGTTAATGCTTGCTATGCAAGTTTAAATCCAGCTTCTGGACGTGTCATGGAAAAGGCTGGCATGACTTTTTGGAAGACTATTCCAAATGAAGTTGAACAAAAACGTTATATAGCTGATAAGATTTATTATCAAGTCAAAAAATAAGATGGAAAAGCGAGACTTTTCCATCTTATTTTTTGTAATATATTTTTTAATTAAAATAAAGTAAATCTTTGCTGGTACTTGTAAAGAGATCAAAGCCATTTTTGGTTACAACACCACAGTCTTCGATACGAACTCCGACTTTACTAGGGATGTAGATACCAGGTTCAACTGAGAAGCACATACCTTCTTCGATAACCATGTCGTTTCCTTCCATGATTGAAGGGAATTCGTGTACATCCATACCAATACCATGACCGAGACGGTGGTTGAAGTACTCACCGTAGCCAGCTTTTTCGATTACTTCACGAGCTGCGCGGTCTACTTCATGAGCTGTCACACCAGGTTTGATAAAGTCAAGGGCAGCTTGTTGGGCTTCAAGAGTCAAGTTGTAAATATCCTTCTTGAATTGGTCTGGTTTACCAACAGCGACTGTACGAGTCATATCTGATGCATAACCATTCACCATCACACCGAGGTCAAAGAGGAGAAGGGCGTTATTTTCAACCTTGTTGGCTCCAGGAATACCATGCGGATTTGCGGCGTTATCACCTGTCAAAACCATAGTATCAAAACTCATTTCATAGCCTTCGCGTTTCATGGCAAAATCAATCTGTGCAATGATATCCGTTTCAGTATTATCAAGAGAGATATTGTCAAAACCAACTTTGACAGACTTGTCAGCATAGATACCTGCAACCATCATCTTTTGCACTTCGTCAGCTGATTTGATCAAGCGCATGCGTTGGATTAATGGAGTTAAGTTCTCAAACTCAGCAGTTTCAAAGACAGATTTCAAACCGTGGTATTTAGTTAAGATGAGATTATCAAACTCAACTGCGACACGTTTGAAATCAAGTTGTGGCAAGGCATTTTGGATTTTTTTCCAAGGGTTTTCAGAGTCCACGTAGCCAACTACTGGGAAAGAGACAGTGCTAGTTGCACGTTCAACCTCAAGTGCTGGAACAAAGAGAAGTGGTTCCTGATCTGCAAGAACAAAAAGGAACATTTGACGTTCGTGTGGATCACTGTAAAAACCAGTGAGATAATTGATAGTGACGGGGTCAGATACGACAGCGACGTCTAGTTTTTCTGTTTCAAGATATGTTAGGATTTGTTGTAATTTAGACATAAGCTACCTTCTTTCTACCCCTCTATTTTGGCAAAAAATAGGAGAAAAAGCAAGGGAGAAGGAGAAAAGAATACAAAAAAATTCCAAGAAAGCTAGGCTCCTTGGAATTAGAATTTTAAGTAAAGTCAGCCTTGCTCTTAACATCGCCGTATTCTTCAGCAACTTCTTGGCTAAGGATATCCTCATAAGCTGGAAAGACGATGTCCTGACCATATTTTTTCTTAAGAGCAGTAGTGACCAAGCGATAGGCTAGGTTGGCGTTACGAGATAAGATAGGCCCGTGGAAATAAGAACCAAAGACATTTTTATAGTGAACACCTTCTCCGACCTTTTCTTCGTTGTTGCCATTTCCATAGACAACCTGCCCCAATGGTTTTTGGTCATCGGAAAGGAAGGTACGGCCTTGGTGGTTTTCAAAACCATAGTAGGTTTCATCGAATTCTTCATTATGAATTTTGATGTCACCAATAAAGCGATTATTGGTTTGGTTGAGTGTGTAGTGTCCCATAACACCCAATCCTTCGATACGTTTGCCAGAAGCTTCAATATAGTATTGGCCTAATAGTTGGAAGCCACCACAGATAGCAAGAACGACACCATCATTTTGGATAAAGTTATCGATGTTTTCTTTTTTAGCAGGCAAATCACCAGCAATGATACTTTGTTCAAAGTCTTGGCCACCACCGAAAAAGGCGATATCGTAATGATTTTCATCAAAATCATCATGAAGTGAAACGATGTCAACTGTT
Source organism: Streptococcus sp. KHUD_017 (assembly GCF_054861245.1). Lineage (NCBI taxonomy): Bacteria > Bacillati > Bacillota > Bacilli > Lactobacillales > Streptococcaceae > Streptococcus > Streptococcus sp. KHUD_017. The sequence goes on along the minus strand of NZ_CM142175.1, from coordinate 1,270,318 downwards.
ACATGGGCCCCAAGTTTTTCAGCTACGTACTTGAGCATGAGGATATTCCCATTATCTCCGTAGGTATTCATGAGGTTACCATAGAGGTGGGCGATATTTAGCTGGTAAGGATAGTTACCGTCTTTTGAGGAAAGTGAAGTATAAACCATTAGTTCATCTCCTTTCTAACAAGTTGACGATTGGCTAGTAGTTCTCGAAATTCCAGCATGGCCGTATAAGTTGCAAGGATATAAGCATGTTTGCAGTCTTGGGCTTCAATCGTTTTAAGAACTTGTTCCAGACTGCTTGTTTCAGTTATTTTATCAGCTGGATAACCAGTTACTCGAAGACGACGAGCAATTTCAGAATGACGAACGCCACCAGCGTTGATTTCTGGAATATCCATCTCAGTAATTTGTTCAAAATCAGCATCCCAAATCCAGCTGGTATCAATCCCGTCTGCATAATTCGCATTGAGGAGAACAGATAGACTAAATGGATAAGGAGCAAGTTTAATCATTTCAATGGCTTGGGTAGCACCGACAGGATTTTTGATGAGAATTAGTGTGCATTCCTTGTCACCGATATGGAAGGTTTCTTGGCGTCCAAAAACTGCACGACTCTTGTCAAATCCTTGTTTGATCAGTTGAGAATCAGCTCCAAGGTAACGAGCAATAGCGACTGCTGCGAGAGCATTGTAGATATTATAAAGCCCACCGATTTGGATACCGTATTCTTGGCCGTCAATAACAAAGCGGGAACGATTGTTGGTCAATTCCACCAATTCTGTCAGACGGTAGTCCAAATTAGGGCGTTTACATCCACAATTTTCACAGATATAAGCTCCCAAGTTGGCATAAGTATTAAGCTCATATTTCAAAATACTTTGACAGTCTGGGCAGAGAATACCTTCAGTATTGTAGTGAGCTAGTTTGGCAGGTCCTTTCTCCATATCAAAGCCAAAATACTGAACAGGATTTGGAATTGAAGGCTTGTAGAAAAGTGGACTGTCACCGTTAAGGAGGACAGTAGCAGTAGGAACTTTTCGAATAGCGTCCAAAATCATGTTGTAGGTCGTATAAATCTCACCGTAGCGGTCCATCTGATCGCGGAAGATATTGGTGATGACGAAAAGACTAGGCTGGATGTAGTCACAGATACGTGAGAGACTAGCTTCGTCGATTTCAAGCACTGCAATATTTTTTCCCGTTTTTGAAGATTTTGAAGTCAAGAAGGTAGTTGTAATCCCTGTGATCATGTTGGCACCACTTGGATTGGTCAGAACTTGACCATAAATTTCCTTCAGGATACCGACAGTGAGAGCGGTTGTCAAGGTTTTCCCATTGGTACCAGTTACCACTACAATTTCGTAGTTCTTTGCTAAATGTTGTAGAATATCTTTATCAAATTGAAGGGCGAGTTTTCCAGGCAGCGTACTTCCACGGCCAAGACGGCTCAAAATAAAGTGAGAAGAACGCCCAGTAAGAAGGCCCAAAGTAGTTTTTAATTTCATGTTTCTATTATATCATAAAAGCTAGAAAAGATAGGTTTGAGATTTCAGTGAAGAAAAAACAGCCCTATATCGGACTGCTTTCTAAAATTAAATCGCAAACAAATCGTTTAGGTTCTCAGCCATAGTTGGGTGAGTAAAGATTTGTTTAGCCAAATCTGTGTATGGGATATGATGGTTCATAGCAAGAGTAATCAAATTGATAATTTCATGAGATTCTTGACCAAAGAGGGTCACACCCAAGATTTCCTTAGTTTCAGGGTTTACCACAGCTTTGAAGGCACCACGCAAATCGCCATTAACATGACCACGAGGCATGCCAGCAACTGGAAGTTCCTTGACAGCAACTGGTCCACCTGCTGCTCTGGCTTGGTCTTCAGTAAGACCAACTTGTGCCAAAGGTGGGTTGAGGAACATAGCGGTTGGAACAGCTCCACGTGTTTCAAGATTATAGCTACCATCCCCTGTCAAGTAATTAAAGACAATACGGAAATCATCTAATGAAATATAAGTGAATTGAAGACCACCATTGACATCACCCACTGCAAAGACACCTGGAACGCTTGTTTCCAAATGCTTATTAACCTGGATACCGCCACGTTCAGTCAAGGCAATATCAGTGTTTTCCAAGTGAAGAGGTTCAATATTAGGCTTGCGTCCTGTTGCATAAAGGAGCGCATCAAAACGGAAGTCTCCTTTATCAGTAACAACGACAACTTCATCGCCGTCATTCTTAACTTCAGATGTTTTAACACCTTGCTCAAAGACAATGCCGTCCTCTTCCATGTATTCCTTAGCCAACTTAGCAATAGATGGCTCCACACGTGGCAAGAAGCTAGTCGCTGCATCCAAGACAGTCACTTGGCTACCCAAACGGTTATAAAGGCCAGCAAATTCAAGACCGATATTACCACCACCAAGAATTCCAAGTTTTTCTGGCAATTTGTCCAAGTTTTGGATGCCTGTTGAGTCAAAGACGTTCTTACTTGTAGCAAGACCTGGGATTGGTAATACATTTGAAACAGCACCAGTGTTGATGACGATAGTCTCAGCTGTAAGCTCTTGGCGGTCATCACCAGCTACTACTTCGATGACCTTATTTGACACGAAATGTGCCTCTGCATCAATGACATCAACGCCATTGTCTGCCAACATTTTATAATTCTTAGCATTAAGACGACCAGTCACCGCACCACGCTCTTTCATGGTATCGTCAAATGACCAGCCTTTCTCAGCCGCAACAATCATAGTCTTGGTTGGGATACACGCAATATTAATGCAAGTACCACCATACATCGCTTTACTGCGCTCGATGACAGCAACTTTCTTACCAGCCGCATTCATCTTAGCAGCCAATGTTTTACCGGCCTTACCAAATCCAATAACAATTAAATCGTATGTTAACATTTTTAAATCCTCCTGTTTGTTTTCATTCTAACACAAGAAAAAATTTTTTTCACAATTCTGCTACGGAAAAAAATATTGGACTAAATTAGTTTCACGAAGCTTTTGAGAATCAAGTTCAAAAATTAGAAAAATCGTTTACATGATTTAATCAAGTGGTTAGACTATCTTTTGGCCCTCTCTTGTGTTATACTAGATAAGTTGCAAAGAAAGCAGTACTTTTCTTTAGTGGAAAAGAAGCAACACGGTCTTTCATAAAAACTGAAAGTACGTCATGACAAGAAAAGTATAAACTAAGCGCTATAGGATGGCTTCGCACCATCTTTAGAAAGAAGAATAACGTGAAATTTAATGAATTTAATCTTTCTGCTGATTTGTTAGCAGAAATTGAAAAAGCAGGATTTGTAGAAGCAAGTCCTATCCAAGAGCAAACTATTCCTTTGGCTCTTGAGGGAAAAGATGTTATCGGTCAAGCACAGACTGGTACAGGGAAAACTGCAGCCTTTGGCTTGCCAACTCTTGAAAAAATTCGTACAGAAGAAGCAACTATCCAAGCTTTAGTAATTGCCCCAACTCGTGAACTGGCTGTTCAAAGTCAGGAAGAACTCTTCCGCTTTGGCCGTAGTAAAGGTGTGAAAGTCCGTTCAGTATACGGTGGTTCAAGTATTGAAAAACAAATCAAGGCTCTTAAATCAGGTGCTCACATCGTTGTAGGAACACCGGGACGTTTACTTGACTTGATTAAACGCAAGGCTTTGAAATTACATGATATTGAAACCTTGATTTTAGATGAAGCAGATGAAATGCTGAACATGGGATTCCTTGAAGATATTGAAGATATCATCTCTCGTGTACCGGAAAATCGTCAAACCTTGCTTTTTTCAGCGACTATGCCAGATGCTATCAAACGTATTGGTGTTCAGTTCATGAAAGAACCTGAGCATGTGAAGATTGCTGCAAAAGAATTAACTACAGAATTAGTAGACCAGTACTATATCCGTGTTAAAGAACAAGAAAAATTCGACACCATGACTCGTCTTATGGATGTTGATCAACCTGAGTTGTCTATTGTCTTCGGTCGTACCAAACGTCGTGTGGATGAGTTGACTCGTGGTCTGAAAATCCGTGGTTTCCGAGCAGAAGGGATTCATGGAGATCTGGATCAAAACAAACGTCTTCGTGTCCTCCGTGATTTCAAAAACGGTAACCTCGATGTCCTCGTTGCAACAGACGTTGCAGCTCGTGGTTTAGATATTTCTGGTGTGACTCATGTTTACAACTATGATATTCCACAAGATCCTGAGAGCTATGTACACCGTATCGGTCGTACAGGTCGTGCAGGTAAGTCAGGTCAATCCATTACTTTCGTAGCACCAAATGAGATGGGTTATCTCCAAATCATTGAGAACTTGACTAAGAAACGTATGAAAGGTCTCAAACCTGCAAGTGCAGAAGAAGCCTTCCAAGCTAAGAAGCAAGTAGCTCTTAAGAAAATTGAACGTGATTTTGCGAATGAGGAGATTCGTAGCAACTTTGAGAAGTTTGGCAAGGATGCTCGTGAATTGGCCTCAGAATTCAGCCCAGAAGAATTGGCCATGTATATCCTCAGCTTAACTGTTCAAGACCCAGATAGTCTTCCTGAGGTTGAGATTGCACGTGAAAAACCTTTACCATTTAAACCATCTGGTGGTGGCTTCGGTGGCAAAGGCAAGAGTGGTCGAGGAGGCCGTCGTGGAGATGACCGTCGAGACCGTGATCGCCGTGGCAATGGACGTCGTGATGACTATCGTAAAGGTGGACGTTCAAAGGATCGCTTTGATAAAGAGAAGCGTTACCGCAAGGACACTAAAAAACCACGCAATACTTCAAGCGAGAAGAAAACAGGCTTTGTTATTCGTAACAAAGGAGATAAATAACAAAAAAAGCGGTTCACTGAGGTGGATCGCTTTTATATATATAAGGAGACCGAGAGTCATATGAAAAGTAATACGAGAAGTTTGTATTTATAAATTTGTTATCTTGTAATATTATCTTATCAAAAAAATAAAATACTGTCAATAAGAAAATAATAAAAAAATAGGAAAAATTTTCGAATACACTTGAATTGCAATTCAATAAACAATTTTCAGATAATTGTTGAAAAAGTCAGAATTTTATGATATAATGAAAGCGATTATATGCGAGGTAAAAAATGGCACATTTATTAGAAAAAACAAGAAAAATTACATCAATCCTAAAGCGTTCTGAGGAGAAATTACAAGATGATCTTCCCTATAACGCAATCACGCGTCAATTGGCAGATATCATTGATTGCAACGCCTGCATTTTGAATAGTAAAGGACGCCTCTTGGGATACTTTATGCGCTACAAGACCAATAATGACCGTGTAGAGCAATTTTTCCAATCAAAAATTTTCCCTGATGAATATATTCAAGCAGCAAACATGATTTATGATACGGAGTATAACCTTCCAGTTGAACATGATTTGACTATTTTTCCGACTGAAAGTCGTTCAGATTTTCCAGATGGTTTGACAACAATTGCTCCAATCCATGTCTCTGGTATTCGCTTGGGTTCTTTGATTATTTGGCGTAATGATAAAAAGTTTGAAGAAGATGATTTGATTCTTGTTGAGATTGCCAGTACAGTAGTAGGAATTCAACTCTTGAACTTCCAACGCGAGGAAGATGAGAAAAATATTCGTCGTCGTACAGCAGTAACCATGGCAGTTAATACCCTTTCTTATTCTGAATTGCGAGCAGTATCAGCTATTTTAGGAGAACTAAATGGTAATGAAGGTCAATTGACAGCTTCTATCATTGCAGATCGTATCGGTATTACACGTTCGGTGATTGTCAATGCTCTGCGTAAACTCGAATCAGCAGGGATTATTGAAAGTCGTTCTCTTGGTATGAAAGGAACTTATCTCAAAGTTCTAATCCCAGATATTTTTGAAGAAGTGAAAAAGAGGGACTATTAATGGCTAAGGCTTTAATTTCTATTGACTATACAGAAGATTTTGTAGCGGATCATGGGAAACTGACTGCGGGTGCTCCAGCTCAAGCAATATCTGATGATATATATGGGGTGACTAAAAAGGCTTTTGAACGTGGAGATTATATCTTTTTTACAATCGATGCCCATGAAGAAAATGATGTTTTTCATCCTGAAAGTAAACTCTTCCCGCCACATAACATTATTGGGACTAGTGGACGAAATTTGTATGGCAAGTTAGCCGACTTCTATCAGGAACATGCTGATGATAGTCGTGTTTTCTGGATGGACAAGCGTCACTATTCAGCATTTTCTGGGACAGATTTGGATATCCGTCTCAGAGAGCGTAAAGTGGATACTGTCATTTTGACGGGAGTTCTTACAGATATTTGTGTCTTGCATACAGCCATTGATGCTTATAATCTTGGTTATCAGATAGAAGTTGTGAAACCGGCAGTAGCATCCATTTGGCCTGAGAATCATGCCTTTGCACTTGGACATTTTAAGAATACACTTGGTGCGAAATTGGTTGATGAAAATTTGCTTGAAATTACAGAATAATACATTTCAAGATGAAAAAATCTGAAAAAAGTCTTGACAATTTTTTTCAAAGTTGATATACTAGTAAAGTAATCGACGCGGGGATGGCGGAATTGGCAGACGCGCAGGACTAAGGATCCTGTGACCGCTTTAGGTCGTGAGGGTTCAAGTCCCTCTCTCCGCATAGTAGATGAGCTAGCTTTGGCTAGCTTTTTATTTTTTTGAAAGATGTATATTGAAAAACATACAGGATAGTTTTTTTGTATGTTTTTTGTTTTCTTTTAAAAAGTGTTACAATATAGATAGAAAAGAAGGAAAAGAAATCAGTATTAAAAAAATAGAGAGAGTAGTGTAGAAAAGTTTAATCTATCCTATTTTATAATAGTTATTATTGGGAAAGATTTCATGGTTAAAGACTTGTATTCCCTGATTTAAAATAGGTATTTCAAAAATGTAAAGGAGGATTACGATGGTTAATGAACTTCAACGAATATTGAGCGCATTTATTCAAATTCTCTTTATTATTTTACTACCTTATATCTGGTGGTTTCTGACTGCGAGGGGGAAAGTCCCATTTATGGAATGGATTGGTTTAAAAGCTATTAAAAAGGTTGAAGATTCTTATCTTATCGCATGGATAATTGGTGGCTTTCTCCTGTTTACAATTTTTTCTATGTTTATCTTTCCTCTAACACGTAGTATAGAAACGGCTACTTCGGCATTTTCCGATATGGGTCTTAAAGCTTTGCCAAGTATACTAATTTATAGTTTTTTACAGACTTCTTTGCCTGAGGAACTTTTATTCAGAGGGTTTTTATTAAAACGATTAGTTAATCATATGCCATTTTTCTTTGCAAATACGATACAGGCTATCGCTTTTGGTTTGCTTCATGGAATATTATTTGTCTCACTCGTATCTATAGAAATTACTCTTTTTATTACCTTGTTTACAGGAGTAATCGCTGCTTATTTAGGCTTTGTCAATGAGAAAAAAGCTGGAGGGTCCATTTTAACAAGTTGGATCATACATGCACTAGCTAACATCCTGTCTGGTTTAGTTGCTGCATTTTCTCTGTTTTAATCTGGGGGATTTATAAATATAAAGTCAGTAGAAATACTGGCTTATTTTATTTCAAAAATTTTTCTTATTTCATAAACATTTCATATTTGAATATTATAATGGATTTACAAATATGGAGGTGCTATATGAATCCCACTCAAAGAGCTTGGGCTTACGTCAGCAGAAAACGACTGAGAAGTCTCATATTATTCTTGATTCTATTTGTTTTATTGGCAGGAATATCAGCTTGTTTGACGCTTATGAAGTCCAACAAAACAGTAGAAAATAATCTCTATCGCTCACTGAATACATCTTTTTCGATTAAAAGAATCGAAGCAGATCAGACTTTTCAACTGTCTCAACTAGATAACCTTAAAAAGATAAAGGGCCTTGAGAAGATTTCACCTGAGCTAGAAACAATAGCCAAGTTAACTGACAAAGAAGTCGTTACTGGAGAACAAAGTATCCAAAGGGATGATTTGACAGAGGCTGAAAAAAATCTTATCAGTTTGATTGCTTTAGAAGATTCTTCTAAGGATGTCTCCTTTACAAGCTCTGCCTTTACTCTTAAAGAAGGAAGACATATCCAAAAAGGGGATCGAAAAAAAATCTTAATCCACGAAGATTTAGCCAAGAAAAACAATCTAAAAGTAGGAGAGAAGATTAGCTTAAATCCTGCTCAAGTAGAAGGAAATAGTGGACAAACACTAGATTATGAAATCGTAGGTGTTTTCTCAGGTCAGAAGCAAGAGAAATTTACCGGTCTATCATCAGACTTTAGTGAAAATACAGTTTATACAGACTACGAAAGTAGCCAAAATTTACTTGGCAACAAGGAAGCTCAAGTTACTGCAGCCCGTTTCTATCTTGAAAATCCAAAAGATATGGATGGTATCATTCAAGAGGTTGAAAAGTTATCCCTGGAAAACCAAGGCTTCCAAGTTGAAAAGGAAAATAAGGCCTTTGAACAAATCAAGGATTCAGTTTCGACCTTCCAAACCTTCCTACAAATTTTCCTCTATGGCATTATGATTGCTGGGGTAGGAGCGCTGGTATTGGTCTTGTCCCTTTGGTTACGAGAGCGAGTCTACGAGGTTGGTATTTTATTGGCACTAGGTAAGGGAAAAAGAGAAATCTTTAGCCAATTCTGCGTGGAAGTCATCCTAGTTTCATTGGCATCTATTTTGCCGGCATTTGTAGCTGGAAATGCCATTACTTCCTATCTCTTGAAGACTGTACTAGCAAGCGGTGACCAAGCTGCACTACAAGATACTCTGGCAAAGGCAACGAATCTTACAACAAGTCTTCTATCATTTGGAGAATCTTATATTTTCCTACTTATAATTAGCTGCTTGTCAGTTGCACTTTGTTTCCTATTTTTATTTAGAAAATCACCTAAGGAAATTTTATCATCTATTAGTTAATGAAGGAGAAATCATGACTTTACTACAATTACAAGATCTTACTTATCGTTACAAGAACACTGCAGAAGCAGTATTATATAAAATCAATTACGATTTTGAACCTGGAAAATTCTATAGCATCATTGGAGAATCAGGAGCAGGGAAATCTACCCTCTTATCACTATTAGCAGGACTTGATAGCCCAGTAGAAGGTGCTATTAAGCTTGAGGGTAAGGACATTCGTGAACAAGGTTATTCTTATCACCGTATGCACCATATCTCACTAGTTTTCCAAAACTATAACTTGATTGATTATCTTTCTCCATTAGAAAATATCCGCTTAGTTAATAAGAAGGCTAGTAAGGATACCCTTCTTGAACTTGGTTTAGATGAAAGTCAAATCAAGCGGAATGTTCTCCAATTATCAGGAGGGCAGCAACAACGGGTTGCCATTGCTCGTAGTCTTGTATCTGAGGCGCCAGTGATTCTAGCAGATGAACCAACAGGAAACCTAGATCCTAAGACTGCTGGAGATATTATTGACCTTCTCAAATCTCTTGCTGAGAAAACAGGCAAGTGTGTGATCGTTGTGACCCACAGTAAGGAAGTAGCACAGGCGTCAGATATTACACTGGAATTGAAGGATAAGAAACTGACTGAAATAAGAACAAACAGTAACTAAATCTTTTAAACATATTAAAAACTGAAGTAAATCTAGAAAGGAATCTTATGTTACACAACGCATTTGCCTATGTCACAAGAAAATTTTTTAAGTCGCTTGTGATCTTTCTCATCATTCTCTTGATGGCTAGTTTGAGTTTGGTCGGCTTGTCTATCAAGGGTGCGACAGCCAAGGCTTCTCAGGAAACCTTTAAAAATATCACCAATAGTTTCTCCATGCAAATCAACCGCAGGGTTAATCAAGGAACTCCACGTGGTGCGGGGAATATCAAGGGTGAAGATATTAAAAAAATTACTGAGAATAAGGCCATTGAATCCTACATCAAACGGATTAATGCTATCGGTGATTTGACAGGCTATGAACTGATTGAAACGCCTGAAACCAAGAAAAATCTAACGCCAGATCGAGCTCAACGTTTTGGAAGTAGCTTGATGATAACAGGAGTCAATGACTCTTCTAAAGAAGACAAGTTTGTGTCAGGCTCTTACAAACTGGTCGAAGGTGAGCATTTAACAAACGATGACAAATACCAAATTCTCATGCACAAAGACTTGGCTGCTAAACATGGCTGGAAAGTTGGCGACAAGGTCAAACTGAACTCCAATATCTACGATGCAGATAATGAAAAAGGAGCAAAGGAAACAGTAGAAGTAACGATCAAAGGACTTTTTGATGGACACAACAAATCTGCTGTGACCTACTCACAAGAACTCTATGAGAATACAGCTATCACAGATATTCACACAGCAGCCCAACTCTATGGTTATACAGAAGATACAGCTATTTATGGAGATGCTACCTTCTTTGTAGCTGGAGATAAGAACCTAGATAGTGTCATGCAAGAAATAGGGTCTATCAACGGCATCAACTGGAAGATGTATAGCTTGATTAAGAGCTCATCTAACTATCCTGCCCTTGAACAATCTATCTCAGGCATGTACAAGATGGCTAATCTTCTCTTCTGGGGTAGCTTGAGCTTCTCTGTTCTTCTACTCGCTCTCTTACTGACACTATGGATTAACGCCCGTCGTAAAGAGGTTGGAATTCTCCTTTCAATTGGTCTAAAACAAGCAAGTATTCTAGGACAATTTATCACAGAAGCAGTTATGATTGCAATTCCAGCACTAATTTCAGCCTACTTCCTAGCTAATTATACAGCTCGTGCTATTGGAAATACAGTTCTTGCAAATGTCACATCAGATGTGGCTAAGCAAGCTAGTAAGGCAGCCCAAGCTTCCAATCTTGGTGGTGGTGCAGAAGTTGACGGCTTTAGCAAGACTCTTTCAAGTTTGGATATTTCTATTCAACCTTCAGACTTTGCCATTATCTTTGTACTTGGTTTGGTATTGGTAGTATTAGTTATGGCACTTGCTTCAAGCAATCTCCTCTTTAAACAACCAAAAGAACTCTTGTTGGATAGTGAATAAAAAACATGCTACCTATTCTCATTCAAATGAGATATAATATAGGTAGCATTTTTGATAGAAAAGGATTTATATGAAAATTCTAATTGTAGAAGATGAAGACATGATTCGCGAGGGAATTAGTGACTATTTGACGGATTGTGGCTATGAAACCATTCAGGCAGCAGATGGCCTTGAGGCCATAGAACAATTTTCCAATCACCAAGTTGCCTTGGTTCTCTTAGATATTCAAATGCCGAAACTCAATGGTTTAGAGGTTTTGTCAGAAATCCGAAAGTCTAGTCAAGTTCCAGTCCTCATGTTAACAGCCTTTCAGGACGAAGAATATAAGATGAGTGCCTTTGCTGCATTTGCAGATGGTTATTTGGAAAAGCCTTTTTCTCTATCTTTGTTAAAAGTACGAGTGGATGCCATCTTTAAACGTTATTATGATACTGGTCGTATTTTTACCTATAGAGACACCGAGGTAGACTTTGACAGCTATAGCGCCAAAGTAGCTGGCCAAGAAGTTGCAGTGAATGCAAAAGAACTGGAAATTTTAGACTATCTGGTTAAAAATGAAGGTCGAGCCTTAACACGGTCGCAGATTATCGATGCTGTATGGAAGATGACAGATGAGGTTCCTTTTGACAGAGTGATTGATGTCTATATCAAGGAACTACGGAAAAAATTAGATTTAGACTGTATTCTTACCGTGCGCAATGTTGGTTATAAATTGGAGAGAAAATGAGACGTTCAGGTTTATTTAAAAAAATTTTTATCTATACCTTCTCGGTATTTTCTACCTTGGTCATTTGTTTGCATTTGGCCATCTATTTCCTCTTTCCTCCGACCTATCTCAGTCACCGTCAGGAGAGCATAGGGCAAAAGGCTACAGAAATTGCCCAGTCCCTCCAAGGTAAGGACAGTCAAGCTATTCAGGAAGTCCTTGAACTTTATTCTAAAAGCAGTGATATTAAGGGAGTTGTTAAGGGAGAGATGACTCAGGATAAGTTGGAAGTCAATGATAATCTTCCCATTGATAAACAACGACAAACGGCCTCCTTGGTTATTGAGGAAAGAGAAGTTCAAACTAAGGATGGTCAGACCATGACCTTACAGTTTTTAGCTTCTATGGATTTGCAGAAAGAAGCAGAAGACATCAGTCTTCAATTTCTGCCTTATACTTTATTAGCGTCTTTCATCATTTCGCTCCTCATCGCCTTTATCTATGCTAGAACTATTGTTGCTCCTATTTTGGAAATCAAACGAGTGACTCGACGGATGATGGATTTGGATGCAGAAGTGAGGTTGCGCGTGGATTCTAAGGATGAAATTGGCGATCTTAAAGAACAAATCAATAGCCTCTATCAACACCTCTTGACTGTTATTGCCGATCTACATGAGAAAAATGAGGCCATCCTCCAGTTAGAAAAGTTGAAGGTCGAATTTTTACGAGGTGCCTCCCATGAACTGAAAACACCTCTAGCTAGTCTGAAGATTCTTCTGGAGAATATGAAAGCCAATATTGGACGCTATAAAGATCGAGACCATTATCTAGGAGTTTCTTTGGGTATCGTGGATGATTTGAGTCACCATATCCAGCAAATCTTATCCCTTTCTTCAGTGCAAGAATTGCGAGATAAAAAGGAAAAAATCAACCTTCTTGAAATGACAGGTTTTCTCTTAAAGGATTATGATTTATTAGCCAAAGAGAGGGAAATCTCAGTTGTGAATCAACTCACAGATCAACAAACTTATCTAAATCCTTCGGTACTCAAGCTGATTCTTTCAAATCTTATCAGTAATGCAGTGAAACATTCTATCCAAGGTGGCTATCTCAAAATTGGGGATAAGGATGGCTGGATATTTATTGAGAACAGTTGTACACTTGAGGAACAAGATAAATTTGAACAATCCTTTACGGCTTCTAGTCGACAAAGTAAGGGAGCTGGATTGGGACTATTTGTGGTCAAGAGTCTATTGGAAAACGAAGAAATTGACTATCATTTTGAAAGAGACGATGATCACCTAGTATTTTTCATGAAGCTACCACAGGTCAATCCGGAAAGTGATTAAGAAAGGGTTTACATCTATCTAATTGGAAGAAATTCAATCTAAAGTACGGGAAAAACTAGATTTTTTTATCAAAAAGTGATAAAATGAACAATGTAAATGGGATATCCCATAAAAATATACAGGAGGCCTGATAAAATGGCAATCGTTTCAGCAGAAAAATTTGTCCAAGCAGCTCGTGACAACGGTTATGCAGTTGGTGGATTTAACACAAACAACCTTGAGTGGACTCAAGCTATCTTGCGCGCAGCAGAAGCTAAAAAAGCTCCAGTTTTGATCCAAACTTCAATGGGTGCTGCTAAATACATGGGTGGTTACAAAGTTGCTCGCAACTTGATCGCTAACCTTGTAGAATCAATGGGTATCACTGTACCAGTAGCTATCCACCTTGACCACGGTCACTACGAAGATGCACTTGAGTGTATTCAAGTTGGTTATACCTCAGTTATGTTTGATGGTTCACACCTTCCAGTTGAAGAAAACCTTGAAAAAGCTCGTAAAGTTGTAGAATTTGCTCACGCAAATGGTGTATCAGTAGAAGCTGAAGTTGGAACTATCGGTGGTGAAGAAGACGGAATCATCGGTGATGGCGAATTGGCTCCAATCGAAGACGCTAAAGCAATGGTTGCAACTGGTATCGACTTCTTGGCAGCTGGTATCGGTAACATCCACGGTCCTTACCCTGCAAACTGGAAAGGTCTTCATCTTGACCACTTGCAAAAATTGACTGAAGCTGTACCAGGATTCCCAATCGTATTGCACGGTGGATCAGGTATTCCTGATGACCAAATCCAAGCAGCTATCAAACTTGGTGTTGCTAAAGTTAACGTTAACACTGAATGCCAAATCGCATTCGCTAACGCAACTCGTAAATTTGCTCGTGACTACGAAGCAAACGAAGCAGAATACGACAAGAAAAAACTCTTCGACCCACGTAAATTCTTGGCTGACGGTGTAAAAGCTATCCAAGCATCAGTTGAAGAACGTATCGACGTATTCGGTTCAGAAGGTAAAGCTTAATCTAGCTTAACCATATTCATAAATAACCTACCCGTGAGGGTGGGTTTTTTGTGTCTGGAGTTTTAGAGAATATACTGAAGAAGAATAATCTAAATTTGCTAAAAGAGTCTAATTTTTGTACAATAATGCTATGAAAAAACTGAAAAAATGGAGTCTTGGCTTTCTTAGTTTCATTCTTTTGTTTTTAGGGGCAACATTTATCTTTCACCGTATCAGTTTAGAAAAGGAACAAGCCTCACTAACACCTGTTGGACAACAAGTTCTTGTCAATGGGCACCAAATGAATGTTTACGTTGAAGGGGATGGTCCAGAGACCATAGTATTTCTATCCGGTGCTGGAATTGCTTCTCCAATCTTGGATTTTAAGGATGTGTCAGATTCCTTATCAAAAAAATATAAGATTGTCGTAGTCGAGAGAGCTGGCTATGGTTATAGCGAGGATAGCAATCAATCAAGAGATGTGATGGAGGTTTTGTCTGAGACTCGTCAAGCACTTTCACAAGCAAATGTCACAGGTCCTTTTATCATTCTGTCTCATTCAATGGCTAGTCTTGAGAGTCTGGCTTGGCAGGAGCAGTATCCTAATGAAGTGAAAGCCTTGGTTGGTCTAGATTGAGCATTGCCATCAAGTTATGAGGATTTAAAGGATAATCAGGCCTTGCTTACTGTGGCTTATTGGAGCAGTAAGATTGGCTTATTACGCTATTTCCCAGAGTCCTTTTACATAAAAAATCCAACTCTGACTGAAACTGAACGACAACAATATAAATTACTAGCATATAAGCAGTTGATATCACAAGCCATGCTTCATGAATCCCGTTTGGCAAAGGAAAATGCCAAGAAAGTTCCATCTGGCATCAATCCGAAAATTCCCACCTTATTACTGGTTTCTAACGGTGAAGGCACGACCTTTAGCCAATCAGAATGGCACCATTATGCAGAGAGATTTTCTAGTGACCAGTCTAATGTTCAAGTCATCTATATGGATGCGCCTCACGAACTTTATCATTATCAAAGTCATGAACTTATTTCTCGCATTAATGAATTTTTAGAGAATAATTGAGGGCTTAAAAATCCATTGAGACTGATGACAATAATTGAAAGGTAATGACTTATGAATAATTCTTATATTTTACTTAGACATGCTCATTCAAAATTTTTAAGTGATGATTTTAATAGAACTTTGTCAGAAAAAGGATTTTCATCTCTTGACCAGTTAGAGTTTTTGAATTCTTTTAATATTGATCATTATTTTTCTAGTCCTTATAAACGAGCATTTGAAACGATTAATAGCTCGCCAATTCAATTTGATAAAATAGTTCTTGATAATCGGTTACGAGAGCGAAAATTATCTTCAACCTTTATAAAAGATTCTGAGTTTGAAGACAGTATTAAATATTTATGGCAAAATCCCAGTGAATCTCTTTCAGGAGGGGAATCAAATCAAGATGCACTAGCTAGAGTACTAAATTTTTTAATGGAATTGGAAGAGAGATACTCAGAAAAAACGATTTTACTTAGTTCACACGGGAATTTGATAGGAATACTACTACATCACTTTGATTCCAGTTTTGATTATGAAAAATGGGAGCAGATGACCTTTCCAGATTGTTTTCTAATTGATAGAAATGGGATTGTGAAAAGAATTATGAAAGATTAGTTCTTTGATTAAATAGTGATTCATATGGATCAAAATAGTTTGCCTTTTTACAATTCGTAACCTGCCATTAGGGGCAGGTTTTTTGGTGTCTTAAGGAAACTATTAAACCAGAACTTCTGATTCAAAAGCATTATTATAAAAGAGAAATCTCTAATTTCATAATCTATTAGCAAACGCTTGCATTCCTTTTTTTATTGGATTATAATAGGTTGGTATAAAACCTTCTGTAATAATATTGAGAAGGTGTAGAAAGTAAGGATTTAGAATATTTGTAGTCAAAAATACAATGTTGTTTCTTACTAAAGGGAGATAGATATGGCAATGATAGAAGTGCAACATCTTCAGAAAAATTTTGTGAAGACTGTTAAGGAACCGGGCTTGAAGGGGGCTTTGCGTTCCTTTATTCATCCTGAAAAGCAGACCTTTGAAGCGGTCAAGGATTTGACTTTTGAAGTACCCAAGGGGCAGATTCTAGGCTTTATCGGAGCTAATGGTGCTGGGAAGTCGACCACCATCAAAATGCTAACAGGGATTTTGAAACCGACATCTGGTTTTTGTCGGATTAACGGCAAGATTCCCCAGGATAATCGCCAAGATTATGTCAAGGATATTGGAGTCGTTTTCGGACAACGTACCCAGCTATGGTGGGATTTGGCCCTGCAAGAGACCTACACGGTTTTGAAGGAGATTTACGATGTGCCAGACTCGCTTTTCCATAAGCGTATGGACTTTTTGAATGAAGTTTTGGATTTGAAGGAATTTATCAAGGATCCTGTGCGGACTCTTTCATTGGGTCAACGGATGCGGGCGGATATTGCGGCTTCCTTGCTTCACAATCCCAAAGTTCTCTTTTTAGATGAGCCGACTATTGGTTTGGATGTGTCGGTCAAGGATAACATCCGACGTGCTATCACCCAGATTAATCAGGAGGAAGAGACAACTATTCTCTTGACTACTCACGACTTGAGCGATATTGAGCAACTCTGTGATCGGATTTTTATGATTGACAAGGGACAAGAGATTTTTGATGGGACAGTTAGCCAGCTCAAGGAAACCTTTGGCAAGATGAAGACTCTCTCCTTTGATCTGACGCCAGGTCAAAGTCATCTCGTCTCTCATTATGAAGGCTTACCTGATATATCCATTGATAGACAAGGAAATACTCTCAATATTGAATTTGATAGTTCCCACTACCAGTCGGCTGATATTATCAAGCAAACCCTATCTGATTTTGAGATCCGTGATTTGAAGATGGTAGATACGGATATTGAAGATATTATCCGTCGCTTCTATCGAAAGGAGCTCTAAAATGGTCAAATTGTGGAGACGTTATAAACCCTTTATCAATGCAGGGATTCAGGAGTTGATTAGCTATCGAGTTAACTTTATTCTCTATCGGATTGGTGATGTCATGGGGGCTTTTGTGGCCTTCTATCTCTGGAAGGCAGTCTTTGACTCCTCCCAGGAGCCTTTGATTCAGGGCTTCAGTATGGCAGATATCACTCTCTACATCATCATGAGTTTTGTGACCAATCTTTTGACCAGGTCTGATAGCTCTTTTATGATCGGTGAGGAGGTCAAGGATGGTTCCATCATCATGAGATTGTTGAGACCAGTGCATTTTGCTGCCTCTTATCTCTTTACTGAGCTTGGTTCCAAGTGGTTGATTTTTATCTCTGTTGGACTGCCATTTTTAAGTGTCATTGTTTTGATAAAGATCTTATCTGGGCAAGGTGTTTTAGAAGTGCTGGGATTAACTATCCTTTATCTCTTTAGCTTAACTCTGGCTTATCTGATTAACTTTTTCTTTAATATCTGCTTTGGATTTTCAGCCTTTGTATTTAAAAATTTATGGGGATCCAATCTCCTCAAGACTTCAATAGTAGCATTTATGTCTGGAAGTCTGATTCCCTTGGCTTTCTTTCCGAAAATCGTTTCAGATATTCTATCCTTCTTGCCTTTCTCATCCTTAATTTACACTCCGGTCATGATTATTGTTGGGAAATACGATACCAGTCAGATTCTTCAAGCACTTTTGCTTCAGCTTTTCTGGCTTATAGTGATGGTGGGCTTGTCTCAGTTGATTTGGAAACGAGTCCAGTCATTTATCACCATTCAAGGAGGTTAGGATGAAAAAATATCAACGCATGCATCTGATTTTTATCAGACAATACATCAAGCAAATCATGGAATACAAAGTTGATTTTGTGGTAGGTGTCTTGGGAGTCTTTCTGACTCAAGGCCTGAACCTCTTGTTTCTTAATGTACTCTTTCAACACATCCCCTCGCTAGAAGGTTGGACCTTTCAAGAGATTGCCTTTATCTATGGATTTTCCTTAATTCCAAAGGGATTAGATCATCTCTTTTTTGACAATCTCTGGGCACTGGGGCAACGCTTGGTGAGAAAGGGAGAGTTTGACAAGTATCTGACTCGACCCATCAATCCTCTCTTCCATATCCTCGTTGAGACTTTTCAGATTGATGCCTTGGGTGAACTTTTGGTTGGTGGAATTTTACTAGCGACAACGGCGACTAGCATTGCTTGGACCCTTCCAAAATTCCTGATTTTTCTAGTTTGTATTCCTTTTGCGACCTTGATCTATACTTCCTTGAAAATTGCAACAGCCAGCATCGCTTTTTGGACCAAGCAGTCAGGTGCCATGATTTACATTTTCTATATGTTTAATGATTTTGCCAAGTACCCGATTTCCATTTACAATTCGCTCCTTCGTTGGTTAATTAGCTTCATCGTGCCTTTTGCTTTTACGGCCTACTATCCTGCCAGCTATTTCTTGCAGGACAAGGATGTCTTCTTTAATATCGGTGGTTTGATTCTGATTTCCCTTGTCTTCTTTGTCATTTCTTTGAAACTATGGGACAAGGGCTTAGATGCCTACGAAAGTGCTGGTTCGTAAGAGCTAAAGTAAGACTAAAACCAAGAAAGGATTTTGTAATGTTTGTTATTGAAGAGGTCAAGAATGAAGCACAAAAAATGGCAGTAGTCACTGAAGTCTTACATGACTTACCAGAATGGTTTGGAATACCAGAAAGCACGCAAGCCTATATCGAAGGAGCCAAGGACTTGCAAGTGTGGGCTGCCTATCAGGAGAGTGATTTGGCTGGATTTGTAAGCTTGGCCTATTCCAGTGAAGATTGTGCAGAGATTGATTGTATCGGTGTAAAAAAAGCTCATCAAGGTAGAGGAATTGGGAGTCAATTACTTGCTACTTTAGAAAATGAAGCACGCAAAAACGTTGATTATTTGCAAGTGAAAACAGTAGCAGAAGGCTCTAATAAGGATTATGATCGAACAAATGCCTTTTATTGCAGACTTGGCTTTAAAAAACTAGAGATTTTTCCGCAACTGTGGGGATCCCAAAATCCTTGTCAGATTTTGATTAAAAAGATAGATTAACAAACCTTGACATCCTTCCTTATAGTGCTATACTATAAGGGGAATCGCCGATTTAGCTCAGTTGGTAGAGCAACGCACTCGTAACGCGTAGGTCACAGGTTCGATCCCTGCAATCCTATATAATGAAAAACACTGAAGATTCAGTGTTTTTTTGTTAGTTTTTAACTAGCAAACCCTTCATATCAAGCGCTTGTATGGTATAATAATGGAAAACGTTAACATTGATTTTTAAGGTAGTTCTATCATGTTGGAATACCAATTTAAAAAGATTATGAGTGCTCTACAAGTTTAGTCTGAAAGGGATATAAGAAAAGGAAGTAGAATGAAAATTTCTGGTACAAGGTCTATCATCACATTTGACTATGAAAATGGTTATGTTTTAAAAGCAAAGGGAGAATTGTTGACCGATGGAAGTTTTACTGTATATAGGTCAAGTATACAGAATTGGGAGCCACCATACAACCACATTCGCATCACACAGAACGAGATAGATAAACTTGTCGAGGAAGTGCAGTCCATGATGACTGAGCAAACAATACAGATTGAATTTATCTGAGTTAGAGTAGGAGAGTAACATGATAAAATTTGAAGATAAATTTATGGAAGTTCAGGCTAGCATGATTTCGTTAGCGCTGGAATATGCCCAAAATCAAGCAGATAAAATTTTTATTTATGCGATAGCGGACAGTTTGTATAGTTTTAATCTCTTCTATGAGATTAAGGGAAATATTGTACACAAACACTTAGTAAATGATTATTTACCTAAAGACTCTCATGTTGATATTAGTTTACAAACTGCCTTGTTAAAGGAAGGTGTCAAGGATGTAGAGGCAATGATTGATATTTGCCAAGAATATGACCGTGAACACCCAACTGAAATGTGGTTGATTTATGATGCCAAGAAAAACAGTCTTGATAGTCGCTATAGTTATGAAGGGCGTTATGACAAGGATGAAGAATTGCTTCCACGTTTAGAGTTTGAGAAATGGTTTGAAGAAGTAAAAAGCAAGCAACTGTAGGAGAAGAATATATGCCCCAACAAGATCAATCAGTCATCTACCCTTTGCCAACTGATGCGCTATTACAGGAAAGAGAAGTAGCGTGGAAAGTTCGATTACCTGAAGATTATAAGGAATTTATAAAGAATGAGAATGGATTGATTCCGTCAAAACGGTATTTTCATTTTGGGAATAATGAGAAAGTAATCGACCGCTTTTTAGCTATACTAGCTATTTCAGGTGAGAAGCCTGAAGAGGTTTATGATATCGGAGTGGTGAGTACACAATTGGAAGGGCGCATTGTCTTTGATGAAGATTATGTCGGAATGCAACTAATCCCCATAGCAGCATTGTTCGGTGGTGATTTTGTCTGTCTAAATTATATAGAGGATCCAGAAAATCCAAGCATGTGCATCTGGTACCACGAGGAATCATACGAGCTAGAACCTGCTATAGAGTTTGTAGCTGATAGCTTTACAGAGTTTTTAGCTATGTTACAAGATTAGTTATGTAATGGATAGATATTGATTTAGCACGAAAACGTCGAGGATTGTTAAAGTGAGGCTTATAAATGAGCGAAGCATACTTGCCTATAAGAGAGAGTTTAGGTTATCAGAATGTAAAGAAAGCGTTAGAGAAAATTTTTTCGATTGATCTTGATACGATTGCCATTCATGAAGGAGAAGATGAAAATTTTAATTTTCCCTTCGTGTATAAGGGTTATCATATGACGATGGGGATATCATCAACCGGTAAAAATAGACAATTGGAAGCTGGAGAGGGTGGCTTGTTTAACATTTGGTTCACTCAAGCTGATGAACAGAGATTTTCCATTACCTTTTTATCCAAGATAATCGATGATAAGAGCCTAAAAAGAGTGTATGGACGTGATAAAAAGTCAGTTGAACACACCTTGCAACTATTAAAAGACTTTCTAAATTCAGATAGAGCAGCAGTTTTATTAAAGAATTGACCAAATATATTTTAAAGAAAATGATTTCTTTGAGGAGAATAATATTATGGAATTAAATGAAATAGAGAAGATGCTAGAGCTCGCAAGAGAAACTAGAAAGCAAATAAGGAAGGTATTTGGAGAAAGAGTGGATACGATTACTGGTTACGATTATGTTGATGAAACCAGTCATCAAACTTTTAAATTAGACTTTGGGGCTTACGATTACTTCGCGATTGAATTTGATTATGAAAATGATATCTGTGAATTCTTTATTGTTTTATCGAAAGAAGTGAAGCTATCCCTTACTAAAGAGCCAGCTGTATATAGCAAAATAATAGATTGGGATAGTTATTTAAAAGGGATTATGGATGAGATTGAACTCCGCATTCCTGATAAATTTTTAAAGGCCAAGGGCTGGTTGTAAGAGAAAAGTGGATAGATGTATGGAAACAAATAAGATGATAAAACATTTAAAAGATGAATTAAGGGAGTTGCTATTAAAAATAGGCGAAGCAAATCTGAATCAGTCGGATTTATTTACAGAAGAAAAACCATCTCTATTCTTACCGGAAGGACGTACCATTTATTTTGAAGACGGTTATTACTATATTGTTGGTGTCGAACGTGGCAAAATAAATTCTGAGAAAAAATTTGATAATAAGGAAGATATACTTTATGATCTTTTACAATCATATGTTACTAGAATAGCATCAAAGAATGCATGGGCTATTGCTAATGGAGATTTTGAACGTTATAATAGCCTTCTTCAAGATGAGCAAATTCGTTTATTTAGTATAATTGATCCTAAATATGGAGAAAGAAGAAGAAAGGAAATAACCTAAACCTCACCTTCATTTAGGAAGCCATAAAACTAACGGAGAAAAAACAATGCCAAAAGAAGAACTGACAGATTCGTTATCTGAATTAATAGAGTTTCTATCAAATTACAAGGAAAAAAATAATGTTAATAATTTCATTGGTATCCTTGAGGAAATGCAGTTTATTCTACAAAGTATAGGAAAACCCCAGATACCAGCTGAAACGATGAACCAACTACAAAAAATGTACAAAAGTATGTTTTTCCCAAGAGATGGTTTATCGGATTTTTATGTTTTTGATTCGGACGCTGCATACATGAAAAGAAAAAATGAACAATTTTCTTTATTGATAAAAAGAATCGACAGCTTATTAAAAGACTAGACAGCTGATGAACGTTTCCATAAGGTTGGAAAGTACGGAAAGCCATCACTTATATAAAATAAATGATAAAATACTAAAATAAGATGTATCCGATATCGAGATACTCCTCATAGCTTGGGAAAAAACCATGTTTTCTTAGATTAGTAAGGATTAAAATGCAAAAAATAAAATTATATTATAAAGGGAATCTTCGATACCTATTATTTCATTATCAGGGGAAACAGTATCTATTAGATAGATCTCCTAAACATTTTCTCGGATATCTCTGTTTGCCTCTAAACTGGTGTTTTTATCAGAAAGTTTATGCTATCTCAGATGAAGAACTTTTTAAAATCGAAGAAAAAAACTCTAAGGCGAGCAAATTTATCCTTCCAACATCATTAGCTGCAGGATTGGCAGTTTTTGTGAATGCCTGGGCACGTATGAATCATATTGATTTATTTGCTAACTTTTATGTGAATTTTTCAATAGTAACTAGCTTGATTTTAGTAGTTATTGGGCTATTATTGTCTTTTGGTTTGCTTCAGATTGTATATTCTAAAAAGAAAAAAAGTTTGGAAGAATTACTTAATAGATCATTGGAGCAACCTGATTATTATAAAATAAAACCAGTAAATTCATCGCATTTTTACATAAAAATGCTTCTTTTACGACTATGTTTCTTTGCTTTAACTCTTATATTTGCCTTAGCTTTTATTTACATAAAAAATGTAGCCATGCTTTTGATAATGATTTTAACAATGTTCATTTTTCTAGCAACCATAAATGTTGCCTTTGCATCTGGAGAAGAACGGGAATATGAGATAGTTGAAGTTAAATCAAACCAGAGTAAAAATTAAACGAAGTGATTAAAGTTAATAAAGGATTCAATTATGAAGAACCAATACACCCAATATATAGAGCAATTACAAGATTTGATTGACTTAGAATATCCGAGTCAGAAATTATATCCTGGAATCATACAGGATATCTACAACTTAACTGAACATATAGAACGAGAAGAAAATATCGATAAAATTAGCTTTTTTAGTTTAGCGAGAAGATTTGTAGATGAAACAATGGATCATAAAAGTGAGATTTTAGCAGTCTTAAAACAATTGGAGAAAGAACTGAAAAAAGAAAATGAAAGAAAAGAATAAACAATATAAAGGACTAGTTCATCTAGGGGAGTTTACAAACAAATTGGTTTACTATGACCTAAAAGGAAGGAAACTGTATTTTTCGATTCCAGAAAGAAGTTCTAAGAGTCAACAGTACGTTATACTTTCTCTGGTGTTGCTCGTTCTTCCTTTTATAAGATTTCTGAATGGATTGACAATCTTTAGTATAGCTGATCACAAGTATTTTTATTTGATTCTATTCTCTTGTATTTCCCTACTTATCGGCAAGTTAATGGATGTCTATTTTAAAAAAGATTTGGATTTGTATCCGGCTCTATTTACAGATTTGGAGTACTTAGAATTCCTAGAGGTAGTAAAGAAAAGTGGAGCTGTTGTTTCTTCTGTAATTCGTGGTTGCTATATTAGTTTGCTAGTGTTCTTGACCATCTACCTAATATATCCTAGTTTTTTGCCATTGTTTTTCCACTCCATGCTTTTGTTTATTCTCTATTTGTGCTTAGCCAACAATTTGCACAAGCGAAAGAAGGTAATGGAGAAATTAATAAGAAATACGTGCACCAACTAGATTTTTTTGCCTATGATAAAGAAGAATTAAAAAAGTAAAGAAAGTTCATTTGTATGACAACAGAAATTCAGTAATACAAAAATTGTACGGTATTAAAAAACAATAATGATTATCAGATTCTGTGGAGTAGGGGGAAAGAAGTGATTAATTTTACCATTAGCCAGGAATTAGCAGAATGTGTTTCTAAATCAGAAAAAGATTCTTTAGAAGTAATGTTTTATTGTGAACATCATCGTTGGCCAAAGAAAGATGACTTAGAAGATTATAATCAATCGGATACGATTGTACATAGAGGCGATGGATTTGTTGTATATGAGACAAACGGCTATTACGAAATTGGTTTCTTTAAAGAAAATGGAGGAGCCATGGGGCCAGAGGTATACTATCCAATTACAAAAGCATTGATGAATAAGGCATTTGAATCTTCTAGGGGGGCATATGAGGTCATGATTTATGCTGAAACAGGGCACTGGCCTATAAGTGATTAGTAAATAGATTTTAAATAGCAAAGGTGACTTTAATGAAAGTAATTTATTTAAGCAAAAAAGATATGTTGGAAATCTGTCAAGATGGTGATAAGTATTTTTTGCGTTATCCAACTTTTTATATTACTTGCCCAGAAGTGGTTAGAGAAATCACTAAAGAAGCAGTGGATAGCTATTTAGCAGGAGAACATGATGGTGAAGAATTAATTAATTATGCTAATTTCGGATTTTGGAAATCAAAAATTAGTCAAGAAGATGCTAACATACAATTTTTAAGAGATAATCCAGAATTTCTTCTTATTGATACAGATAGAAAGAGACACTATTTTTCCGAAAAAGAATTCGAAGAACTGTTACAAAAAGCAATTTCCTCAGAGCTCAAACCAACTGAACTTGACGCTATTGGTATAGTTGATAATCATTTAGAGCTTCTTCTGGTGGATTCAGTCGGCTGGCAGGAAGAGATAGAAGCAGTCCATTTGGAAATTCTGCAAGAAAAAATTAATAATTACATTCAGTTCCTCGAAAGCAAGCAGTATGTGAAGCGATATGGTGATAACTTTGATAAAAAAGTCATCCAAATTACTTTCCAATATTCCCCATCTGATAATGGATTGGCCTTTCTCGCAGCGGTTCAGAAGGTATTGCAACCGACGGATATGAGTTTGAAGGTAGAATTACCGGAGTGATAAAGAGCATTGAAGCATACTATTGATGAGGCAAAAAAAGAGTTAAAGTGAAGGTTAGTCAAAAAATTAGTTAGTCACTATTTTGACCAAAATTTGACCAACCACTCTTGAAAGTGTTGATATAATAGCGTTTGTTAAGGTTTTTAATATCCCTGCAATCGGCAGTGTGAAAGAAGTCCTCTTGGACTTCTTTTTTCTTTTGATAAGATTTTTGACCACATAGTCTATCATGACTACCACATAGGCAAAACCTATTGTTTGCGTTTTTTATTTCTGTTATAGTAGTAATTGTCAAGGGGAGATTAAACTTCCTAACAAAATAGAAAATGAGGTTATATCATGAAAAAAGTAGTAGGTATCGGATTTTTAGTCGTTGCAGCAGCAGTTTTGTATTTTGGTTTAGTTGGATGGCCAAGTTTGGATGTTAACATCTGGGCACTCTTTCCAGTAGGTTTATTCTTATTCTTTACTCTTGAGAATTTGGTTAAAAAAGATTATAAGGCCAGTCTCATGAGCTTAATTATTGCCTTTATCATCGCTAATGCCATTCTTGATATCTTGCCACTTTCAAGTGGTTTGGTTATCGGTGCAGGTGTGCTAGCTTGTGTGGGGATTGGTTTCCTCTTTCCGGAAACTAACAAGAAAGAAGTATAAAACAAAAAAGTCTCGAGCTTTCTCGAGACTTTTGCTTTATTTGCCTGCGTAATATTTTTGAATACCTTTGACAATACCTGCCACCAATCTATTTTGGTAAGCATCGCTACGAATTTGTTGGTTTTCGTTGAAATTGTCAATGTAACCAAGCTCCAATAGAACTGCTGGTTTATCGGTTTCTCGAAGGACAGCAAAGCTACTTTGGAGAAGACCTGCATCCTTAGCACCTGTTTCAGCTAGGAGTGAAGAGTGGATATCTGCAGCTAGGCGATTGCTTTCACTGATACGGTCGGGATGGTTATGCCAGTATGGATTAATCTTAGAAGGATAACCAGCAGCTTCTTCGTAAGAATAGGTCTGAATACCAGAACGGTTAGAAGCAGGGCTGCCACTAGCATTGAAGTGAATACTAATAAAGATATCTGAATCAGTCTTATTAACCATTCTTGAACGTTCAGTGACAAAGTCGACATAGACATCACTATCTCTAGAAGAAAGAACAGTATAACCAAGACTTTGGAGTTCCTTGCGTAGTTTTTGATAAACTTGCATGGTGAGGTCTTTTTCATTCGTGTTATAATAAACAGCACCAGGATCTTTACCGCCGTGTCCTGGGTCTAAGAAAACGGTATATGTGTATTTTCCTTTTTCAAATCCACGACTTACTGGAACTTCACCTATCCATTTTCCATTACTTTGGAACTGATGTGCTTTTCCATCGATTTTACGAGTTCCTGTGACATAGACACCATTTTCATCTACATAGTAACGAGCATTGTAGTAGCTGTCATCAATCCATTCACTCTTAGCCATGTAACCACCTGACTTGAGGTAGTATGAACCAATCCATTCACGCGCAGCATAAGTACCACTAGATTTTAAGTAGAACCAGCTATTGTAGTTTTTATCAAAAATCCATTCTCTTTCAGCCATAGCCCCGCTAGCTTTTAGGTAGTAGTTACCTTGCCATTGGTTGCTTGCCATTGTGGCATCTTTGTTAAAGTAGTACCAAACTCCACCGATTTTGTCCCACTAGTTTTTGATTAAGCTACCAGAAGCTTGCGCGTAGTACCATTTACCATCTTGTTTGACCCAAGCGCTCTCAGCCATGGCACCACTGTTAGAAAAGAGATAACCATCAAAAATGGTGTTGCTGAGCATGATTCCGTCTTTGTCAAAGTAGTACCATACACCACCAACTTTTTCCCATTTTTGCTGAGAGATTTTACCAGATGGCTTTGCATAATACCATTTATCTTTGATTTTACCCCAGCCACTATCTACCATAGCCCCGCTACTAGTCAGGATGTATCCATCATAAATCGTATCACTGAGCATGATACCGTTCTTATCGAAGTAGTACCATTTTCCTTGAATTTTTTTTCCAGTTAAGAACAGGGGCATTGTTTTCATAGAAACGCCAGTGGTTTTCCTCTAATACCCAACCTTCTTTTTTGACTTCTGGAGCCTTGTCTTCCTCTTTCTTAGCTGGAGTTTCACTTGGATTTGTTGTAGAAGTTGTTGGTACGCTTGAACTTGTTTCAGTAGAAGGAGCTGCATCCTTCGTTTCAACCTTGTTAGCTGTTGTAGGCTGTTGCGTTGTTTCTGCTGTAGTAGTTTGTAGGTTATTTTCTTCAGCAAAAGCTGGATTTGTTGCTAATCCTAGAAAAGTAAGCGTGATGGCACTTGCCAAGAGCGTTTTTTTCACTTGTTTGATCTCCTATTTTTTTAATAATCTCTTTTTGAAATGTCATTAGAAAAGCACCTCATGTGGAAGAACTAGTTGCCAACTATTGAGGTGCTGGCAAATTTTATAGTAGTTATTTCATCATAAAGATTTGAATAATCATGATGATATAGATGAGCAATGTGAGTAGAAATCCAGCTCTCCAAAAGAATTTAAGGAATTTTGGATAATAAAAGCTACGTTTTTTGCTCAGGAAGAAAAAAGTTAAAATGATTGCCAACAAAGATAGGGCTGCCCCCAAAATGGGAAGTTGATTATGGGTAAAAACCTTTGCACTGATTAAATAGTATTCAAAAATCAGAAAAGGAAAAGCCAAATCTGCAAAGTTAATCCCCTTTTTCTTTAACTTAAAAAATCTACTAAAGATAATAGCCAAAGCCAAGGTTAGTACCAAAAGCAAGACGGAAGCGAGTTTCATTAAAATCATAACAATATTGTATCATAAAACTTGAATAAAAGAAAAGTATATTCCTTGATTTAACAGTGTTTTTCTAAAAATTTTTGATTAGAAACTGATTTTTTATACTATATCAAACATCAATTTGATTTACTTTGTAAAGTTGGAGTAGTTTGAACCTTCATGATAAATCTTTTTTATGGTGACAATAAAAAATATATATTAGTCAGGAGAGAAGAATAGTAGTAGAATGAGTAGCAAATAAAACAAAGGAGTTTCTTATGAAATTAGTTACTTTATGGTCAAAACTCTCACTAGGCATTCAATTATTGGTGGCTTTGGTCTTGGGTGTTATCGCTGCCCTTATCTGGCCACAATTTGCAGGCTTTTATCAATTTTTAGGTCAAGCTTTTATTAAATTGATCAATATGGTTATCATTCCGCTAATCTTCCCAACCATCGTTGTTGCAGTAGCTGGAGTTATCGGAAAAAAATCTTTCGGAAAAATCTTGACCAAGAGCTTGGTTTACTTTTTTGCCGTAACAACTGCCATTACTCTTTTGTTTGTATTTGCTAGTTACTATTTAGGCTTTGGTCAAGGAGTGAATATCGGTCAAACTGGTGGAAACCTTGATGGGATTGCTAACAATGTCAAGTTCAGCGAATTTTTGCTTGGTTTCATTCCATCAAATATCGTTAAATCTCTTTCAGATGGCGCTCTATTGCCAATTATCGTTTTTGCCATCTTTCTTGGTTACGGAATTGGGAATCTTAAGTCTGATAAATCTCAGAAGATTATCGAAGGTTTCCAAATCTGGATTGAAGCCATTTACAAGATTGTTGCAGTAATTATCAAACTATCACCGATTGGTATTTTTGGATTTATCGCTAAAGATGTTGCAACTACGGGTGTCGACAAGTTGATTGGGCTTGGTCAGTTTGTAATTGGAACTTATCTGGCTTATGCTGTATTGGTTCTCCTTATTTTCCCTTTGATTGCTGTATTCTTTAAGGTGCCGTATTTGTCAGCCTTTCGTGAAAATTGGAGTCTCTTGACTCTGGCTTTTGTTACTGGAAGTTCTAGTGTGGTCTTGCCATCACTTCTTAAAGATTTGAAAAAACAGGGGCATGACGAGCATACAATTGATTTAGTTGTTCCTTTAGGATATACTTTTAACTTAGAGGGAGCAGCAGTTTATTTCTCTGTAGCTACGATTTTTATCGCCCACGCCTATGGTATTCAATTTTCTTTATCAAGTCTCTTGTTTACTGTTTTATTGTTGACTTTGATTGGAAAAACTGCGGCAACCGTACCATCAGGAGCTATCGTGGTTCTACTAGCTGCAGCACCTCAACTGGGCTTGCCAGTTGAAGGAGTAGCCTTGATTTTTGCAGTTGATTTCTTTGTCAATGCCGGCCGTACTATGATCAATGTTTTAGGTCAAATCTTAACAGTCAGCGTTATCGAAAAAACAGAAGGATATATTTTAGAAGAAGAAAAGGAAAGCCAATTATCAGTCAGCTTTTCTTAAGGAGATGATAAGTAATGAGTGAAGCAAAAGTTTATGTAATTCATGAGAATCTTGAATGGACCCAGCATTTGGTCAAATGGTTGGAAGAGTTAGAAGTTCCGTATGAACTGTGGGATTTGTCTAGTGGCATTTTGGATCTGCAAAGTCCACCGCCACAAGGTATCTTTTACAATCGTATGTCTGCGTCTTCTCACACCAGAGGACATCGCTATGCGCCAGAATTTACAGAGCAGGTGATTACTTGGTTAGAAGCCCATGGACGCAAGGTTGTGAATGGAACTGGTGCCATCAACTTAGAAATCAGTAAAGTCAAACAATATTTGAAATTAAACGAGTCTGGTATTGAGACTCCTGCGACAGTTGCAGTTTTAGGCCAAGAAAATATCATTGAAGCAGCCAGAAAATTGAACATCTATCCATTGATTACCAAGCACAATCGAGCAGGTAAGGGGTTAGGAGTTCAACTCTTTCAAAATGAAGAAGAACTGGCAGCTTATGTCAATAGCCCTCTCTTTGAACCATCAGTGGACGGGATTACCTTGTTACAAGCCTACATTAAACCAAGTGATGGACGTATCCGTCGTTCAGAGTTTATCGATCAAAAATTCCTCTATACTGTTTCGATTGATTCTTCAGATGGATTCCAACTGTGTCCAGCAGATGGTTGCCAAATCGGCAAGAGACCAGAGCAACTAGAAACGTCTGAAAAATTCCAGATTACAGAACCTCTACCAGATGACCGGAGAGAAGCTTATGAGAATTTCTTGAAAAATGCTCAGATTGAAGTTGCGGCGATTGAATGGGTTCAATCAGAGAGTGGAGACATTTATGTCTATGATGTAAATACCAACACCAACTACAATCCTACCGCAGAAAAGAATGCCAATATTTTTGCCCACCAACACTTGGCTCAGTATCTAAAAACAGAATTGCAAGCCATCACTAGTGGACAATAAAGTAGGAAATTCAAAAATCCCCCAGTATCAAATGACTGGGGGATTGATTTGTTTACTATGTAAAACTTATGGATTTGCTTTAAAGTCTGGATCCTTCAAACTTTGAACACTGGCATTGATGACAGCACCGATAATTAATATCTTGGCAATGATAATGAACCAGAACATCATCACAACGACGACGATTGAACTGAAAAATCTGACGTCAACGAGATAGTTGACATAATTGTTGAAATAAGCTGCAAAGATGTTTAATAAAGCAATTGTCGTAACTAGTACAAAGAGACTGCCAGGTATGACGTAGCGAATCTTACTTACTTTAACATTTGGTAGGAAATAATAGAGCATAATCACGGTAGCAAAAAGAAAGGCATAAATCAGAGGACCTGTAAAATCCTGTAGATAAGAAAATAGAGTACTCTCGGATTTCCAGTAGTTTTTAAGCAAGTCCAATAACATATGGCCGAACATACTGAGGAATAAGGCAAGGGCAAAGAGAATTTGAAGGCCAAAGCTAACCAAGAGACTCATCAGTTGGTGTGAGATAATTCCTCTATTTTTTGCAACTCCATAGGCTTTATTAAAGGCCTTCTGAAGAAAATCCATGGATTTTGAGAAAGTCCAAAGAGCTGATAAGATAGCAAAACTTAGTAAACCTGTTGATGGTTGAGTCAGAACTTCTCTGACAATTTTTGCAACAACTTCATAGATTGTATCTGGTAAAAATTCCTTGATTGTTAATAGAAAGTTTGAGATAGGAATCTGAAAGTAGGGTAAGATATTGACTACAATCATGAGTAAAGGGAAGATTGAAATCAACCAATAGTAGGCAACAGCGACGCTGGTTAACTCACTATCAGAGGCTTGATAGTAGTGTAAAAAAGCTTTTAATAATGGTCTATCGTTCAGCTGTTTCCACAACTTTTTCATTTCACAAACCTCCAGTTTTTCTTGTTTGGTATAGACTTTAATTTCTTCGAACTAATTCCATCATATCGTAAGGTAGCGTGTTGGCTGATTCTTTTAGGGAATAAGTTTCTAGGTTGTTTACATTTTGTCGTAGTTTTTTAGCATACTGGGCTGAGATGAGTTTTTGTTTCTCGTACTCAAAGATGCATTTACGTTCGAGATAATAACCTCTCAACATTTCGTCGATATTATTGGGTTTAATACGATTGATAACTCGTTCCACAAAGGCACCACTCGTAATATGACTGGTTTCACGGAGACGAGATTCCTGCATAAAGCTAATTAGAGAACTCTTATAAATCCCTTTGAGGTTTTCCAAACTTTCGATGATGATTTCAGTGTTGGCTAGGTAGAGTTCAGCAATCTGGTCATAGTCAATGGCCAGAAGTCTTTGGGTTTCTTTGTTCTTCAAGGAACGGAGGGTTTTGCCAAATGTGAGCAACTCGTGTAGGAGAAAACGTACAATCCGAATAGAAACAAGGAAGTAGTAGGTTAGTCGAGAAGCAAAGTTTCGTTTAATATTTTTCTCCATGCTTTTCAGATAACGTTGGTAGACACGATATCCTCTTTCGCCGATTTTGCCTTCTTCATAGGCTTGCTCTAAACCATCGCTCTCGATACTGAGAATCAGTAGTTTGAGAGCTTCCCAGTCTTCCTGGATTTCCTTATTTTCCTGGCTGAGGATGAGGTTTTCAATCCGTCCGTGATAATTATCAATCGCAGCATAGAGAGGCACCTTGTTTTTAGTATGTTCCAGATCTCTTTCTAACTCCATAGCAACATCGTTTAGGATAGCGATGTGCATGAGATGATCCTTAGATGGCTCTTGTTCTTCCGAAAGGTGTGGCAAGACCAGTAATCCAGTTAGAAAACTGACTAGGGTTACACCAGCTACGAGGAAGAGAAGAAGAGGATATTCCTGTTCCAGATTAGACGGTATCAAAAGGATAGTGGCAATGGATACAGTTCCCTTGACGCCAGAAAAGGTAAGGAGAAGCATATCTTTGACATACTTGTCTAAGCTTTTATGAAGTTTCTTAATCCGAAAAGCGTAAAAGCCGTAAATCATCACAAAGCGGATGGCAAAGAGTAGGAAGGTTAAAAGAAAGACTGTGACGAGAAGAAGCACTTTGTTGTAAAAAGCACTCTTCAGAATTGGCTCCGCAATCATCTCCAGTTCCATACCCAATAGAACGAAGACAGAACCATTGAGCATAAATGTTACAGTGTGCCAGACGGTTTCAGTCACAGTATCCACCTGGGCTTCGAGAAGATTTATCTTTTTAAAACGACTCGCTTTTAAAATACCAGCAACAACGACTGCGATAATTCCAGAAACATGAATTCCTTCAGCGATGAAGAAGGTTAGAAGTGGTAAACTGAGTTCTAGCAAGAGCTCACTTGCGATATCTGTTGCACGGACACTGAGAAGAAAGGAGTGGAGGAATCGGTTGATTAAAGCCGTCATAAGACCAACTGCAAGCCCTCCAACGATAGAGATAGCCAGAGATATTCCTGCTTGAGCGATTGAAAAAGTTCCCGTTGTCCAAGCGATGAGGGCTACACGAAAAGCAATTAGCCCAGAAGCGTCATTTAACAGGCCTTCTCCTTTTAAGATATTTGAAATTCGTTTTGGAAAAGTAAAACGTTCAGAAAGAGAAGCAAAAGCGACGAGATCTGTAGGACCAAGTGCAGCTCCGACTGCAACGCAAGCAGCTAATGGTAAGCCAATCCAAAGGACATGGGCAAGGCCTCCCATACTCAATGTTGATATAAAGATAACTGGGAAAATCAAGTAGAGAACGATTCTCCAGTGCTTTAAGATAGAGGTTACATCTGCTTCTTGAGCCTCGCGAAAGAGAAGCGGGCCGATTACCAAAGCTAGAAACAACTCAGTGTCTAAGTGATATTGGTTATTCGGTAAGCACAGACCAATCCCAATCCCCAGAAGTATTTGAATCAGGGGCATGGGTAAAAAGGGGAGTAGTTTATTGGTTGTACTAGAAACAATAAGAACTAGTAAAAATACTAAGAGATAAAAAAGTAAATTCATCTTCTACCTCCTTATTTTTGTTTTCGACAAGCTTCAAAAAGTTCCCTTTGTTCTTGGATTTTTTGATCAATCTTCGAGCAATCCTTGTGCTCGATTTTCTTTTGACAACGCTCCATTTCAAGTGTAATCATTTTTTTCTTGATTTTTAGCATCTTTTTGCTCATATGAGCTTCATCTAACATACCAACTGCCCGTTCATGTTGGGTTGATTCAACGAATTTGTGTCGGAGAGATTCAATTTTGTCTTTTAGGTATTGTTTATCCATGTCGATACCTTTCTAATTTTTCAATCATAACTAAAAATGGTGGATTGTTGATTTGGTTGAGGGTACGATAGATCGTAGCGGTATATTCTTGTTGTGGCAACTGACTGACAAAATCTAAGACAGCATCTCGCTCTATATCTCCGCCTTCATGCCCGTAATAAATCATGATGGCTATTCGTCCGCCTTTAACGAGCATCTGACAGAGTTTTTCAAGTGCCTCAAGGGTTGTCTGAGGTTGAGTGATAATGCTTTTATCTGCAGAAGGCAGATAACCTAGATTAAAGATGGCTGCTTTCACCTCAGTTACAAACTGATCTACGGTTTCATGACCTTGGAGAAGTAATTCAACATTGGTCAAACCAGCTTCTTGTAGACGTTGACTAGTCTTTTCTAGAGCTTGTTCCTGTATATCGAAAGCATAGACTTGTTTAGCTAACTTAGCTAGAAAAAAGGTATCGTGGCCATTTCCCATGGTCGCATCCACAACAACATCCTCTGGGGTGATGACTTGGGCAAGAAAATCATGCGCCATTTCAAGTGGTCTTTTCATTCATAAACTCCTGTTTTACAGCCTTGCAACCTTGTACACTTCCTCGACGTCTCATTTCGGCTTCAATGCTATTTAAAACTTCCCATTTGTTGAGACTCCACATAGGACCAATCAACATATCTCTAGGTGCATCTCCTGTAATTCGATGAATGACGATATGTTTGGGAATAATTTCTAGCTGGTCGCAGATGACCTTGACATATTCATCCTGACTCATGAGCTGCAAACGACCTTCGTGGTAATCCCGTTGCATCCGAGTGTTCGTCATGAGGTGAAGTAGGTGAAGTTTAATCCCTTGAATATCATTATCAGTCACACAACGACGAACATTTTCCACCATCATGTCATGAGTTTCACCTGGTAAACCATTAATCAAATGAGCTACAATTTCAATCTTGGGATATTTTCTCAAGCGCTTAACCGTTTCCACGTAGAGTTTATAGGAGTGGGCACGGTTAATCAATTCAGAAGTTTCCTCATAGGTTGTTTGTAAACCTAACTCTACAGTAACATGCATTCGTTCTGACAGATCTGCCAAGTATTCGATAGTCTCATCAGGAAGGCAATCTGGTCGTGTACCGATATTGATTCCAACAACACCAGGTTCATTAATAGCCTGTTCATAGCGTTGACGAATCACTTCGAGCTTTTCATGAGTATTAGTAAAGTTTTGGAAATAGACTAGATATTTTTTTACATCTGGCCATTTACGGTGCATAAAGTCAATTTCCTTATAAAATTGCTCACGAATAGGAGCGTCAGGCGCAACGATAGCATCTCCAGAACCAGAAACCGTACAGAAAGTACAACCTCCATGAGCTACTGTACCATCACGATTGGGACAATCAAATCCAGCATCGATAGGAACTTTGAAAGTTTTTTCTCCGAATAAATTTCGATAATAATCATTCAAGGTATTATAGGATTTCATAGCTAATATTATATCAGAAAAGACTCGCAAACTCAAAGTCAGCAAATAAGTGAGAGATATTGAAATGATTGGACAGAAAAAAATTTTAAAAAAAGCCTTTACAAAAAAATAAAAAGTGGTATAATTAAGTCACAAACAAGTGCAAACGTTTTCGTAAAACGTTTGCCTAATAAATATAAAAGGAGATTTGAATGATGAAAGATACATTCAAAAATGTCTTGTCTTTCGAATTTTGGCAGAAATTCGGTAAGGCTCTAATGGTGGTTATCGCTGTTATGCCAGCGGCTGGATTGATGATCTCAATCGGTAAGTCACTTGCAATGATTGACCCAAACCTTGCTCCCCTAGTTATTACTGGTGGCGTACTAGAGCAAATTGGTTGGGGAGTTATCGGTAACCTTCATATTTTGTTTGCCCTCGCTATTGGAGGAAGCTGGGCTAAAGAACGTGCTGGTGGTGCTTTTGCGGCAGGTCTTGCATTTATCCTTATTAACCGTATCACTGGTACAATTTTCGGTGTATCAGGGGATATGTTGAAAGATCCTAATGCTATGGTTTCAACAATCTTTGGTGGATCTATCAAGGTTGCTGATTACTTCATTAGTGTACTTGAGGCACCAGCCCTTAACATGGGGGTATTTGTAGGGATTATCTCAGGTTTTGTTGGAGCGACTGCATTTAACAAATACTATAATTTCCGTAAACTTCCTGATGCCCTTTCATTCTTTAACGGGAAACGTTTTGTACCATTTGTAGTTATTCTTCGCTCAGCAATCGCTGCAATTCTTCTTTCAGCTTTCTGGCCAGTTGTACAAACAGGTATCAACAACTTTGGTATTTGGATTGCTAACTCACAAGAAACAGCTCCAGTTCTAGCACCGTTCTTGTATGGTACTTTGGAACGTTTGCTCTTGCCATTTGGACTTCACCACATGTTGACTATCCCAATGAACTACACAGCTCTTGGTGGTACTTATGATGTCTTAACTGGTGCAGCAAAAGGAACTCAAGTATTTGGTCAAGATCCACTTTGGCTTGCATGGGTAACAGACCTTGTCAACCTTAAAGGTACTGACGCGGCTCAATACCAACACTTGTTAGATACAGTACATCCAGCTCGTTTCAAAGTTGGACAAATGATCGGTTCATTCGGTATCTTGATGGGTATCATTGTTGCGATTTACCGTAACGTTGATCCAGATAAGAAACACCAATACAAAGGTATGATGATCGCAACTGCTCTTGCAACATTCTTGACAGGGGTAACTGAACCAATTGAGTACATGTTCATGTTCATCGCAACACCTCTTTACCTTGTTTACGCTCTTGTTCAAGGTGCTGCCTTTGCAATGGCTGATATTGTGAACCTTCGTGTTCACTCATTCGGTTCAATCGAATTCTTGACTCGTACTCCACTAGCTATCAATGCTGGTCTTGGTATGGATATTGTGAACTTTATCTGGGTGACAGTACTCTTTGGCGTTATCATGTACTTCATCGCTAACTTTATGATTCAAAAATTCAACTACGCAACTCCAGGACGTAACGGAAACTACGAAAATGCCGAAGGTTCATCAGAATCTGAAGATACTGGTAAGTCAAAAGTTGCAGAAGCTTCTCAAGCTGTTAACATCATCAACCTTCTTGGTGGACGTGCGAACATCGTCGATGTGGATGCATGTATGACTCGTCTTCGTGTTACTGTAAAAGACGCTGAAAAAGTTGGAACAGAAGAACAATGGAAATCAGAAGGAGCTATGGGACTTGTCATGAAAGGACAAGGTGTCCAAGCTATCTACGGACCTAAAGCAGACGTTTTGAAATCAGATATCCAAGATCTTCTTGACTCAGGTGAAGTAATTCCTGAAACTCTTCCAAGTCAAATGGCAGCAGCTCAAAAAGATGCTGTAGTCTATAAAGGTGTAACTGAAGAAGTTTACTCAGTTGCTGATGGTCAAGTTATCGAATTGGAACAAGTTAAGGACCCTGTCTTCTCACAAAAAATGATGGGTGATGGATTTGCAGTGGAACCATCAAATGGAAACATTGTATCTCCAGTTTCAGGTACGGTATCAAGTATCTTTCCAACTAAACATGCTCTTGGTCTTGTGACTGCAGATGGTCTTGAAGTTCTTGTTCACATTGGTTTGGACACAGTAAGTCTTGAAGGAAAACCATTCGATGTGAAGGTTTCAGAAGGGCAAGCAGTAGCTGCAGGTGATCTCTTAGTTAAAGCTGACCTTGGTGCTATTCAAGCAGCAGGTCGTGAAACTACAACTGTAGTTGTCTTTACAAATGGTGATGCTATTAAATCAGTAACATTAGAACAAACAGGAACTCTTGCAGCTAAAACAGCAGTTGCAAAAGTAGAATTGTAATCGATTAGGGGTTGGAATCTATTTCCAACCTCTTGTTTATAGGAGAAAAGTATGAAGTTTTTAACACTCAATACTCATAGTTGGATGGAAAAAGAACCTGAAGAAAAATTTCGGCTCTTGTTACAAGATATCCTTGAAAACAGCTATGATTTGATTTGTTTTCAAGAAATCAACCAAGAAATCACTTCAACACAAGTAGAAGCGGGTCCGCTATATCATCCTTTACCTTCAGCAGAACCCATTCATCAAGACCATTATGTGCGTCTTTTGGTAGAGAAACTAGCTGAAAAAGGTCACAAATATTATTGGACTTGGGCTTATAATCATATCGGTTATGACCGTTATCATGAGGGTGTGGCCATTCTATCTAAAACACCAATTGAGGCGCGTGAAATTTTGGTTTCTGATGTAGATGATCCAACTGATTATCACACTCGTCGAGTTGCATTAGCTGAAACAGTAGTGGAAGGCAAAGAGCTTGCAGTTGCGAGTGTGCATCTTTCTTGGTGGAATAAAGGTTTCCAAGAGGAGTGGGCACGCTTTGAAGCAGTTCTGAAAGAATTGAACAAGACTCTCTTGTTAGCTGGTGATTTCAATAATCCTGCAGGTCAAGAGGGTTACCAAGCTATTCTTGCCAGTCCACTAGACTTACAAGATGCATTTGAAGTTGCAAAAGACAGAAGTGGTAGCTATACTGTTCCTCCTGAAATTGATGGTTGGAAGGGTAACAGTGAACCTCTAAGAATAGATTATGTCTTTACTACAAAGGATATAGAGGTAGAAAACTTACAAGTAGTTTTTGATGGCCAGAAAAGTCCACAAGTTAGTGATCACTATGGTCTTAAAGCAATACTTACTTGGAAGAACTAAGCAAGAATTTTACTAAAATAAACCAAGCCCCCCTTTTGATAATGAAGGGGGGTTACTGATTCAAGGGGTTAATATAGTTAAAGTTTTTAGTTGAATAACTTGTAAAATAGAATAAAATCCTTTAAAATAAAAAGTGTTGGAGGAATTTATGAATGTAAATCAAATTGTGCGTATGATCCCGACGCTAAAGGTAAATAATAGAAGATTAAATGAATTGTTTTATATCCAGACCTTAGGTATGAAACCCTTATTAGAAGAGTCAGCTTTCCTATCACTCGGTGATCAATCGGGTGTTGAGAAATTAGTTTTAGAAGAATCACCAAGTATGAGAACTCGGAAAGTTGAAGGGACCAAAAAATTAGCTAGATTGATTGTAAAAGTAGAGAATCCATCTGAGATTGAAGCACTACTTGCTAGAATGGATAAAATCCCTCAATTATACAAAGGGACCAAAGGGTATGCTTTTGAAGTCCTTTCACCAGAAGGGGACCTAGTCCTTATCCATGCAGAAGATGATATCAAAGACTTGAAAAAGGTTGATGAAACAGTCGCTTTTTCAAAAGATGAAAAACTGCAGTATTTGACAGCATTTGATATTTCAGTGGAGATTAACTTGCCTGAAGAGACGACAAGCCTCCTTGAAAAAGAGGAAATCGAAAATGGGCTAGCTTTTAAACAAGCCCAAGGTAGTGATTTGCTGGTTGACAATAATGTAACTTGGGACTTGTCTATGTTGAAATTCCAAGTACAAACACTTGACTTAGCTAATCTTCGTCAACGTTTTGAAACTGTAGGCTACTTTGTACCAAAGTCTGAAAAGTTTTTCCTAACCAAGGATACCAACAATATTGAATTGTGGTTTGAAGAAGTATGAAACAAGAAATCATTCAAAAAATAGAGCAACAAATTGAGGCAGGGATTTATCCTGGTGCCTCTTTTGCGTATTATCAGGATGGTGTTTGGTCTGACTGGTACCTGGGAGTGGCCAATCCAGAAACAGCTGAAAAAACTCGTGAGGGTTTGGTCTATGATTTGGCTAGTGTGAGTAAGGTTGTTGGCGTAGGAACCGTCTTAACCTCTTTGTGGAAGCAAGGCAAGATTGAGCTTGATGACTCCATAAAGACCTATCTTCCAGAGGCGGATTATCCAGACATCACCATTCGACAATTGCTAACGCATGCGACGGATTTGGATCCTTATATCCCTAACAGAGATCAGCTCTCAGCGGACCAACTAAGAGAAGCCATGTTTCATTTGAATCGCCGAGAGAAGAGAGCTTTTCTTTACTCAGATGTGCACTTTCTCTTACTCGGTTTTCTCTTAGAGAAATACTTTGAGAAGGACTTAGACCAGATTTTACAAGAGCAAGTTTTAGATCCATGGAAGATGAAGGGAACTCAATTTGGAACAGTTAGCAGTGCTGTCCCTACAGTTCGTGGACAGAAGGCAGGAGTGGTGCATGATCCCAAGGCTCGTTTACTAGGTAGACATGCCGGGAGTGCAGGCTTGTTTTCAACTGTGAAGGATTTGAAAATCTTCCTAGAGCATTATTTACAGGATGATTTTGCTGCAGGATTAAGCCAGAATTTTTCAGATTTGAGTGATAAGGAACGATCCTTGGCCTGGAATCTTGAAGGTGATTGGCTAGACCATACAGGCTATACTGGAACCTTTATCATGTGGAATCGTAAGAAGCAGGAAGCTGTGATTTTCTTGTCCAATAGAACCTACGAAAAAGACCAGCGTGCCCAGTGGATCATTGACCGTAATCAGATTATGGATTTGATCCGTGAAGCAGACTAGGGAGGAAGTATGTCAAAAGCTCTTAAAGGAACTCTTTTTACAGTGATTGCTGGTATTGCTTGGGGCTTGTCTGGGACCAGTGGTCAGTACCTAATGGTTCATGGGATATCGGCTCTAGTCCTAACTAATATCCGTTTAATAATCGCAGGTCTCCTCTTAGTTCTTTTATCGTATATGAAGTCCAAAGAGCAATTTCTAGCTTTTTTAAAAGATAAATCAAGTCTCTTTTCTCTCTTCTTATTTTCTTTATTTGGCCTCTTTCTGAATCAATTGGCTTATTTATCGGCTATTCAGGAGACAAATGCAGGTACAGCGACGGTGCTTCAATATGTCTGTCCTGTTGGAATCTTGGCTTACACATGTATAAAGGATAGGGTAGCACCTACTATAGCCGAAATCCTTTCTATGATTTTAGCAATAGGTGGAACCTTTTTAATTGCGACTCATGGTCAGTTGGATCAGCTCTCTATGACACCAGCAGGTCTCTTTTGGGGATTGTTTTCTGCTTTAACCTATGCTCTTTATATCATTGTACCCATTAAGCTCATTCAAAAGTGGGGGAGCATTCTGGTTATTGGTGTCGGTATGACCATATCTGGGTTGGTAGCAGTTCCATTTACTGGAATTATCGGCGCTAGAATTCCTATGTCATTTGATATTTTTCTAGCCTTTGCTGGAATTATTCTTATTGGAACGGTTTTTGCTTACACAGCTTTTCTCAAGGGAGCCAGTATGGTTGGACCAGTCAAATCTAGTCTTCTGGCCTCGATTGAGCCAATCTCTGCGGTGTTTTTTGCCTTCATGATTATGGGAGATATTTTTTATCCTGTAGATTTTCTTGGTATGGCAATGATTTTACTGGCCGTGACCATTATTTCTTTAAAGGATTTAACGCTAGAAAAGAAACATAAGTCTATTTAAAGACAGAACAACCTTATAAAGAGGTTGTTTTTTTATGTTCTGCATTAATTTATATAATTTTAAGATTGAAAGTTTATAATAAAGTTACAAAAATAAGCTAAACGGAGGAAATATGAATTTTATACAAAGTATTCATCCAGCTAAACCTTTAAGATACTTAAAATGGTTCGACATCTTCATCATTACTGTTTTAATGTTTGGAGAGTTTATCATCCGTTCTACTCAACAATTTATGGAGAGTTTATCACCTTCAACTCTTGCTAGTGTTGCGGAAACTACAACAAATGTAGCAAGTGATGGCGCAGCTTATTCTAGTAATTTTACTTTTCAATTGATGATGTTAGGGATTACTTTCCTTTATCTCTTGATTCGAAATTATGATTTTAAACAACTTCCTATACGCTTTTCCTGGTCTGTTTTCATCTGGGTTCCCCTTATCTTTGCTATTGTTGGTATTTTTGGAGATATTGTAACAACCCTTAGTGGTGAGTACAATTATTTTAATCCTCAGTTGATTCCTTTTATAGATCCCATGGAAATCATTAGAAAATTCATGGCCTTAACGCCAATGGCCATTGGTTATGCTCTTCTAAATGGTTTTTACGAAGAATTTTTCTTCTTGGGATTACTGACTTCAGTAAAAGAAAAGCATCAGTGGCTGGTTCTAGTATACTCGGTAATCATACGGATTTCTTTCCATACCTACCAAGGATTACTCTGGGCCTTGGTTATTGGTCTTGTTTACGGACTATTCTATTATTTCTTGTACAAGTATGTAGTCAAGAATTTACTGCCATTCTTTCTCATGCATGCTCTTGCAGATATGTTTGGTTCAAGTCTCTTGTACCTCTTGATTACTTGGAGAACTTAAGCAAAAAATCCACTCATTTGAGTGGATTTTTTTATGAAGGCTTTTAGTCTTTATTTTCGTATGGCAAGATTAAGTTTAAAAGGATACCTGTCATTGCTGATAGGGCAGTACCTGAAAGTGTAACTGGACCAAGTTTAAGGATTGCTCCACCAAGTCCAAGCACGAGCATTGCACTTGCAATGATAAGGTTACGCATTTGTCCAAAGTCAACGCGCTCTTTGATCAAGACTTTCAAACCGTTGCTGGCGATAACCCCGTAAAGAAGGATTGACATACCACCAAGTACGGCGCTAGGGATTGTAGAAATCAAAGCAGTGAATTTTCCAAGGAAACTTAGGGCAATTGCGATAAAGGCTGCGTTACGGATAACTGAGACAGAAGCGATACGAGTCATACCGATCACCCCTGTATTTTCACCGTAGGTAGTATTAGCAGGACCACCAAGGAAGGCAGATACAGATGTTGCGATACCGTCACCAAGAAGGGTACGGTGAAGACCTGGTTCTTTCAAGAATTGACGGCCACAGATTTGGCTCAAGACCGTGTGGTCTCCAATGTGTTCTGAGATTGTTACGATCGCGATTGGTAAGATTGCAATCGTCTCTGGACCGAAGTAAAGGTTGTATTCTTTGAAGGCACCACCTGTGCTAAATGGTAGGTAGAAGCCTGGAATTTCAAACCAGTTAGCTTGAAGAACAGGAGTGAAGTCAACTAAGCCAAGTGCTAGCGCGAAGAGATATCCACCAATAATTGCAAAGAGGAAAGGAATGATACGAAGGAAACCTTTTCCTTTTGTATTGATAAAGGCAGCGATGAGGAAGGTAACCACAGCTACAAGAGCATTTTTCCAGTTGCCGTCAGCTACAAGACCAGCATTGGTTACGGCAGAACCAGCAAGCCCAAGACCGATAACGATAATCATAGGACCAATAATGATTGGAGGCAAGAGTTTATCAATCCATTTTGTACCTGCGAAGCGAACACTTGCAGCAACAAGGACATAAACAAAACCAGTTAGGATAACCCCTGTCTGAGCAGCAGATACATCACCCCCCATTTCTTTCATGGCAAGTGACATGGCTGTAATAAAGGCGAAAGAAGAACCAAGATAAACAGGAACTCTAAAACCTGTTGCAAACATATAGATGAGGGTACCAACCCCTGAAGCGAAGAGGGCAACAGATACAGGCATTCCCAAAATCAATGGTACCAAGATGGTTGCACCAAACATGGCAAACACGTGCTGGAAACTGAGTAGGATTCCCTTACCAAAAGAAGGACGTTGGTCAACGTCGAGTAACAAATCAACAGTTGATTCTTGTTTCATAAATACCTCACTTTTTGGGCATCAAAAAAGAGCCCATTATTTTACAGCAATAGGCTCTCAGAGTAAGACTTCTTCAAAAAGAGAATTATCTCATTCTTAAAGAATTTCATATATTTCTGCGTCTTCGTCACCTCACGGGATGACATTAAAAACCTTTGCTTAAGATAGTATAGCAGAAAAAATTCGTCTTGTAAACGAATTTTTCCCGAGCCAAGAAACAAAAAAGTGAGGCATGATTTTGTAAATCATTTTTTCCAGAGCAAGGAAATAAAGACGCGAGGCTGATTTTTTAGGTATCTTTTTAAAAATGCTTAAAGTGGTCGTTTGTTGGGCATGCCAGCCTTACGTGGATATTTGTTTGGAGTTTCCTTTTTCTTTTCAACAATGGTAATGTAGCGGGGGTCTCCATTTGGAAGTGTATAGCTAAGGTTGTTTTCGACCTTGCTAAAGAGAAGGTTGAGAGCATTTTTTGCTTCTGTCAATTCCTCAGGGGCATTACTGGCCTTAAGTGCCAAAAGTTTTCCACCAACTTTAAGGTAGGGAATGGTTAACTCTGAGAGAACTTGCATGCGAGCAACTGCACGAGCTGTAACAATGTCGAATTGGGCACGGAAATGCTTGTCTTGGGCAAAGTCTTCGGCACGTCCATGGTAGAAATGAACACCTTCTAGATTAAGCTCCTCAGCCAGAAGCTGAAGGAAGTTAATGCGCTTATTGAGTGAATCAATGATGGTCACATCTAGCTGAGGGTAGAGAATCTTCATAGGGAGACTTGGGAAACCTGCACCAGCGCCAATATCCAGTAACTTAATTTCTTGGTTTTCTATCAACCCTTGTAGGATAGGAGCGATAGAATCATAAAAGTGCTTAAGATAAACCTCTTCCTTTTCTGTAATTGCAGTCAGGTTGATTTTTTCGTTCCACTCGACTAAGAGTTCGAAATAGCGCTCAAATTGAAATTTTTGCTGGTCAGTAAGAATAATATTTTGTTGGTCAAGTAATGTGTAAAATGTTTCTGGTTTCATAGTTCTATCCTTCTTTTATGTCATCTTATTTTACCACAAAAATATGGAAATTTGATATACTGGTACTAATCTTAAATGAGAAAGGAATCCTACTATGTCTTGGATTATTTTTGGAATTTCTACTCTTCTTGTTTTCTTTGTGGTTATTAGTTATAACAGCCTAGTTAGAGGACGTATGCAGACCAAGGAAGCTTGGAGTCAGATCGATGTTCAGTTGAAGCGTCGAAATGATCTCTTACCAAACTTAATTGAAACAGTTAAAGGTTATGCTAAATACGAAAGTTCTACTCTTGAAAAGGTGACTGAACTCCGTAGACAAGTAGCTGCAGCAACTACACCTGCAGAAGCCATGAAAGCTAGTGATGCACTGACTCGTCAGATATCTGGTATCTTTGCGGTTGCAGAGAACTATCCTGACTTGAAGGCTAGTGGCAACTTTGCTCACTTACAAGAAGAACTGACTAACACAGAAAACAAAATATCATATTCTCGCCAACTTTATAATAGTGTCGTTAGCAACTACAATGTTAAATT
Source organism: Streptococcus sp. KHUD_017 (assembly GCF_054861245.1). Lineage (NCBI taxonomy): Bacteria > Bacillati > Bacillota > Bacilli > Lactobacillales > Streptococcaceae > Streptococcus > Streptococcus sp. KHUD_017. The sequence continues at coordinate 1,225,375 of NZ_CM142175.1, read as the reverse complement.
AGAAACTTTCCCAAGTAATCTGGTTGCGGCTATCTTTGGCTTCAAGGCAGCAGATTTCCTTCAGACTCCAGAAGAAGAAAAGGCTGTTCCTAGAGTTGATTTTAGTGGTTTAGGTGACTAAGATGCTGTACAAACAAATCGCTAGTAATAAACGCAAAACTTGGGTTTTATTAATTATTTTCTTTCTTTTGTTAGCTATTGTAGGTTATGCAGTTGGATATCTTTTCATGAACTCAGGATTTGGGGGCGTGACTATAGCCATGATTATCGGTTTCATCTATGCCTTGACCATGATTTTTCAATCTACAGAGATTGTCATGAGTATGAATGGTGCGCGTGAAGTTGACAGGAATGAAGAACCTGTTCTCTATCATGTTGTTGAGGATATGGCTATGGTGGCGCAAATTCCTATGCCACGAGTTTATGTAATTGATGACCCGGGTTTGAATGCTTTCGCCACAGGTTCGAATCCTCAAAATGCTGCTGTTGCTGCTACGTCAGGACTTCTAGAGATCATGAATCGTGAGGAATTAGAAGCTGTAATCGGGCATGAAGTTAGTCATATTCGCAACTTAGATATTCGAATCTCTACCATTGCTGTTGCTCTTGCCAGTGCCATTACCCTTTTATCGAGTATGGCTGGTCGTATGATGTGGTGGGGTGGAGCATCCCGTAGTAGAAGAAATAGTGACCGTGACAATGGAGGACTTGAAGTGATTATGTTAGTTATTTCTCTCCTAGCAATTGTTCTGGCACCTCTTGCAGCAACTTTAGTGCAATTAGCTATTTCTCGCCAACGAGAATTTTTAGCGGATGCTTCAAGTGTGGAATTAACACGCAATCCTCAAGGGATGATCAATGCTCTCCTTAAGCTAGAAAATAGTCAACCAATGACTCATCATGTGGATGATGCTAGTAGTGCGCTTTATATCAATGATCCTCAAAAACCAGGTTTCTTGAAAAAACTATTTTATACGCATCCACCTATTTCAGAACGGATTGAGCGTTTGAAACATATGTAAAAAACATCCAGAGGTTTTCTCTGGATGTTTTATTTCCAAAAGTTAAAGATCTTGTAAATCAACTACTTCTAAACCATGCTCTGTCAGACTATAGATACTCGTACAGACTTCTTTTAAGAAACGTCGATCGTGCGAAACAGTAACCAGACCACCAGAATAATTGGCAAAGAGTTTTCTGATTTCTGGTTGAGAAGTTGGAGAAAAATTTCGTGTGGGTTCATCCAGAAGGAGAAAGTTTGGTTTTCGCAGAACTAAATTCAAAAGAAGGAGTTTACCCTGTTGACCTCCAGATAAGGAGTGGATTTGGTGGTGCATCTCTGGATAGCTGAAATTAAGACTGGCTAAGTGAGATTGGATTTTCTGTATTTCCTCCTTGTGTCCAGTTTGGCTGAGAAATTCTACTGGGGATAGATCCAATTGCAATGTTTCTTGGTAATCTTGTGGCATAAAACCAAGCGAAATCTCTCTTTTGCTGCTTAGTAGTTGATGTAACTTTGCTAAAAGAGTGGATTTGCCAACGCCATTGGGACCGATAATGCCTATTTTATCATGACCACGGACAGTTAATTGTAGCCCTTGAGACAGAATTCGTTGGCCAATAGATAAAGTCTCATTTTCTAGTCGAACTAAGACTTTTGAAGCCGCTAATGGCTCTATATCTGAAAAGAAAAGTTGGATTTGTTCCTCTTCAAGTGGCTTTTGAGTCATGGACTGAGCTGCTTTTTCGTAGCGTTTTTCTTGAGAAAGAACATTTTTCATCTTTTTAGCTAATAGTCGCCCAGCAACATCATTTTTAGTATTTCGCAAGGCAGTTTCGACATTTTGCTTGACTCGACGATGCTTTTCCATGGTTTTTTCATAGACTCGTTGGTCATTGGCAGCTTGCTGGCTTTGTCTGGTAAAATTAGCCTTTCTCTGGTCACTATAGCTATCGTAGTCTAAATGCTCTACTAGCGTTTCCGCTTCTTTCCGGTGCTTTATCAGTCGCAAGTGGATAATGGTGTCTGCTGTTTGAGAGAGAAAATCTTCATCATGAGAAATGAAAATAACGGTTTGCCTCATCTTTTGAATCTGTTTTTTTAGCCAATCAACCATCTCTATATCCAGGTCATTTGAAGGTTCATCTAAAAATAAAATCTCAAAGGGTTTGGCAAATTCATGGATGAGCTGAATTTTCAAAGCTTCGCCCCCCGAGAGGCTACCAATTTCTTGGTCGCTTGCAAAACGACTGCTGTCAAAATGTAATTCATCAGACAAGCAATAGAGAATGCTGTAGTCCAAATCTGTAGACTCTAAAAAGAAGTAGTCCTGTAGAGATTTTTTCTTCAGTTCTTCAGGGAGATATTGGGGAATGTAGGCCAGGGACTGAAGGTCAGACTGGATTTCGCCCCTGATAGTGAAATCAGGTAATGCTTCTCCCATTAAAGTTTTAAGTAAGATTGATTTTCCATTTCCTTCTTCGCCTATAATAGCGATCTTTTCTCCGTCTTGGATGGTAATGTTTAAATCGGAAACAAGGTCTCTTAAATCTTTGTTTTGTGTAATGGTCAGATGATTGATTTTTATCATATTATTGCCCTTTCTAGAATGTTCATATTGCATAAAAAAAGCTCTACTTTATCTAGTAGAGCTAATCGCCTATGTCAAAAAAACTCTTTAAAAAGGGCTGAAAATCCAGCAGAAAAAGAGCACACAAAAAAGAGACAGAAACAAGATCTACTAAATAAAGGTTCTTTATTTGATAGACTTAGTTGTTCATGTCTCCCTTACCTCCGAATATTGTTGCAATCATCATACTCTTTTTGTGAAAATTTGTCAAGATTAAGCCATAAAATCCTCTATTTTTAAAGACCAAAAACAGGTCCATAGAGTGTCAACGTATGTTTAACGTGATCGTAGTGAAACTTATCATAGTTTCGCCAAGCAGTGCGAGCCTGGTCGTTTAGTTTTAGACTACCAAGTCCAATCAAAAGACTAGTCCGTTGGTAAAAAGTTTCCAGTTCAATTAAGATGGCGTTGTCTACTTTCTCAGCTTTTTTAAGTGCTCTGAGAATTTCGTCTATATTTTGCTGTAAGCGTAGATCATCTGGCAATCCCTGTTTACAACTTTGTATTGTTTGGTTTAATTGTGAAACGAGTTGATAAGCTTCCGTTAAAAGAGCTTTGTCTTCCATATGAGCGTCCTCCTTTGCTCATGTATTGATGCCTATAGTATAGCACAAAAAATAAATTTGTCATAATGAATATATCAAAAAATACAGAAAGATGTTTTAAAAGTTTAGAGGCTTTACTTGACCCCCTTTCATGGTATAATCAAGGAAGTAAATCTTTATGGAGGAAGTATGAAATTAAATATTCAAGAAGTTCGTAAGCAGCCTGAGGGTTTGTATTTTGAGCAAACTCTAGACTTGTCAGCTGACTTACGTGAGCGTAACCAAGAAATTTTAGATGTCAAAGATATTGTCGCAGTTGGAAAGGTTCAGTATGAAGACCGTATGTTTTTCCTAGATTACCAACTGTCTTATACCATCGTTCTTGCTTCTAGTCGTAGTATGGAACCTGTTGAGTTAGCAGAGTCTTATCCAGTGACAGAAGTCTTTATGGAAGGTGCTACCAATCAACTGGACCAAGAAGTTCTTGATGATGACTTGGTTTTACCTATCGAAAATGGTGAAATCGACCTGGCTGAAAGTGTTTCAGATAATATCTTGTTAAATATTCCAATCAAGGTCTTAACAGCTGAGGAAGAAGCTGGCCAGGGATTTGTTTCTGGCAATGACTGGCAAATTATGTCTGAGGAAGATTATCAAGCTCAACAAGCAGTCAAAAAAGAAGAAAGTAGTCCTTTTGCAGGTTTACAAGGGCTGTTTGATGGAGACGAATAGATGGTTTTATCCAAGAAACGTGCCCGTCATGTCATTGAGGAAATCATAGCTCTTTTTCCAGATGCAAAACCAAGTCTAGATTTTCGCAATCATTTTGAACTCTTAGTTGCAGTTATGTTGTCTGCTCAGACGACAGATGCGGCAGTAAACAAGGCGACACCAGCTCTTTTTGAAGCCTTCCCTACGCCTCAAGCCATGGCGGACGCAAGTGAGAGTGAAATTGCAAAACATATTTCTCGTTTAGGTCTGTATCGAAATAAAGCAAAATTTCTTAAAAAATGTGCGCAACAGTTATTAGAAGATTTTGATGGTCAAGTTCCTCAGACTAGAGAAGAATTAGAAAGTTTGGCGGGAGTTGGGCGTAAAACAGCTAATGTAGTCATGAGTGTGGGCTTTGGAATTCCAGCTTTTGCGGTAGATACCCATGTGGAGCGCATTTGCAAACACCATGATATTGTTAAAAAATCAGCAACTCCACTTGAAGTTGAAAAACGTGTCATGGATGTCTTGCCACCAGAAAAGTGGTTGGCGGCGCATCAGGCCATGATTTACTTTGGTCGTGCTATCTGCCATCCGAAAAATCCAGAATGCGAACACTATCCACAATTGTATGATTTTAGTTCATTATAAGGTCAAACATTGAATGTTTTTACTTGCTTTGAACTGGCCTTTGTGATATAGTAAGGACAATAAAATATTCCTTTAAACCTGTCCCGTGAGGCAGGCAAGGAGCTCGATAAAGTAGAAGGGTAAGTCTATGCTGTTTCCAGTATGGCTCGCTTAATGATACATTCTCAAGTCTCCTTGTCTAAGGAGACTTTTCTTTTTGGAGGTTTGTCATGAAGACAAAAGAAGTTGTAGACGAATTAACCGTCAAGCGAGCAATTACGCGTATCACTTATGAGATTATCGAACGCAACAAAGATTTGAATAAAATCATTTTAGCGGGAATTAAAACACGCGGTGTCTTTATCGCCCACCGCATCCAAGAACGCTTGGAACAATTGGAAAATATCTCTGTTCCCGTTGTAGAATTAGATACCAAACCTTACCGTGACGATGTCAAAAGTGGTGAAGATACTTCCTTGATTTCTGTTGATGTGACAGACCGCGAAGTTATCTTGGTGGATGATGTTCTTTACACAGGTCGTACAATTCGTGCCGCTATCGATAACATTGTCGGACATGGTCGCCCTGCCCGTGTGAGTCTTGCAGTACTAGTGGACCGTGGACACAGAGAATTGCCAATTCGTCCAGATTACGTTGGGAAAAATATTCCAACTAGTCGTTCTGAAGAAATCATCGTTGAGATGACAGAACTTGATGGCCAAGATAGAGTTTTGATTACTGAAGAAGCTTAAAAGCTAAAGGAGTAGCCATGTCAGAAAATCAACAAGCACTCAAACATGTGGTGTCCATGGAAGATCTCACTGTAGATCAGGTTATAAAATTGATTAAACGAGGGATTGAGTTTAAAAATGGAGCCCAGTTGCCCTACGAAGACCATCCCATTGTTTCCAACCTTTTCTTTGAAAATTCGACAAGAACGCATAAATCCTTCGAAGTTGCAGAGATTAAACTGGGATTGGAACGACTTGACTTTGATGTGAATACAAGCTCTGTAAACAAGGGTGAGACACTCTATGACACAATCTTGACCTTGTCTGCACTTGGTGTAGATATCTGTGTTATTCGGCACCCAGAGGTTGATTATTACAGGGAATTGATTGCGAGCCCAACCATTATGACATCGATTATCAATGGTGGTGATGGCTCAGGGCAACATCCTAGTCAGAGTCTGCTTGATTTGATGACAATTTACGAAGAATTTGGCCGTTTTGAAGGGCTCAAGGTTGCCATTGCTGGTGACTTGGACCATTCACGTGTTGCCAAGTCCAATATGCAGATTTTGAAACGTTTAGGTGCTGAACTTTACTTTGCAGGACCTGAGGAATGGAGAAGTCAAGAATTTGCAGATTATGGTCAGTTTGTAACTATTGACGAGATTGTTGACCAGGTGGATGTTCTGATGTTGCTTCGAGTTCAACATGAACGCCACGAAAGTGGAGCAGTCTTCTCAAAAGAAGAGTATCATGCTCAACATGGCTTGAACCAAGAACGCTATAATCGCTTAAAAGAAGAAGCAATCATTATGCATCCGGCTCCTGTGAATCGGGATGTGGAAATTGCCGATCATCTTGTTGAAGCACCAAAATCACGTATTGTTCAGCAGATGACCAACGGTGTATTTGTAAGAATGGCTATTTTAGAATCCGTATTGGCAAGTAGAAAAGCCAAAGAAGACACAAAACGTTAAAAGACGCCAGTGAGCGTCCACGAGAGGTGAAAATATGACAAAAAGACTTCTAGTTTTAGAAGATGGCACAGTTTTTGAAGGAAAGGCCTTCGGTGCAGATATTGATGTAACAGGGGAAATCGTCTTTAACACAGGGATGACAGGATATCAAGAATCCATTACAGACCAATCTTATAATGGACAAATCTTGACCTTCACGTATCCACTAGTAGGGAATTATGGAGTTAACCGTGATGACTACGAGTCTATCAGTCCTACTTGTAAGGGAGTTGTGGTTTTCGAAGAGGCTCGTAGAGCCAGCAACTGGCGAAACCAAATGACGCTGGACGAATTCTTGAAGGCTAAGAAAATTCCTGGAATTTCAGGCATTGACACTCGAGCTCTTACAAAGATTATTCGTAAACATGGTACCATGAGAGCGACTCTTACACATGTTGGCGATAGTATGGATCACATTGCAGATCAACTTCAAGCAACTGTCTTACCGACTGATAATATCAGACAAGTTTCTACAAAGACTGCTTATCCGGCTCCAGGAGTTGGTTTGAGCGTTGTTTTAGTAGACTTCGGCCTTAAACACTCTATTTTACGAGAGCTATCTAAACGTGATTGTAACGTGACTGTAGTTCCATACACAACTACGGCTGAGGAAATCTTGCATTTAAACCCTGACGGAGTTATGTTGTCAAATGGTCCTGGAAATCCAGAAGATGTACCAGAAGCTCTTGAGATGATCCGTGGTATTCTCGGGAAAATTCCAATCTTTGGTATCTGTATGGGGCATCAGCTCTTTGCGATGGCAAATGGTGCTAAGACCTATAAAATGAAGTTTGGTCACCGTGGTTTCAACCACGCAGTACGTGAAATTGCAACTGGGCGCGTGGACTTCACAAGTCAAAATCATGGTTATGCAGTTAGCCGTGAGGATTTACCAGAGCACTTAATCATCACCCATGAAGAAATCAATGACAAGTCAGTTGAAGGCGTACGTCACAGATATCTACCAGGTTTCTCTGTACAATTCCACCCAGACGCAGCTCCTGGACCACATGATGCAAGTTATCTATTTGATGAGTTCATCGAGATGATGGAATCTTTCAAACAAGCAAACTAAAGACGAGTGAGAAATCGTCGGAGAATTTATTTAATGGCAATCAGAGAGTTGCCGAATAGAAAGGAGAAGATACATTGTTCGCGGAAGTGAACACGCCCTAAGAACTGTGTGAAAAGATAAACATTGATTTGACGCTGAAGGCGTCTGCACCAAGTTTCTTATTTTCACTGTGTTCTTGACGGGCTTTGTATCATAAACTATGCCTAAACGTACTGATATTCAAAAAATTATGGTGATTGGTTCTGGTCCGATTATTATTGGTCAGGCTGCTGAGTTTGACTATGCTGGAACCCAGGCCTGCTTGTCTTTGAAAGAAGAGGGGTATGAGGTTGTCTTGGTTAACTCAAATCCTGCAACCATCATGACAGATAAAGAGATTGCAGACAAGGTCTACATCGAACCGATTACACTTGAGTTTGTGACTCGTATTCTCCGTAAGGAACGTCCAGATGCTTTGCTTCCAACTCTTGGAGGGCAAACAGGGCTTAATATGGCCATGGAATTGTCTAAAAATGGTATCTTAGATGAGCTCGGAGTAGAACTTCTCGGGACTAAACTGTCAGCCATCGACCAAGCGGAGGACCGAGATCTCTTTAAACAATTGATGGAAGAACTCAAGCAACCAATTCCAGAATCAGAAATTGTAAACACAGTTGAGGGAGCAGTTGCCTTTGCAACAACTATTGGCTACCCAGTGATCGTCCGTCCAGCCTTTACCCTAGGTGGTACTGGTGGTGGTATGTGTGCCAACGAGGAAGAATTGCGTGAAATCGCTGAAAATGGTTTGAAGTTGTCACCTGTTACCCAATGTTTGATTGAGCGTTCGATTGCTGGTTTTAAGGAAATCGAATACGAAGTCATGCGTGACTCGGCTGACAATGCCCTTGTTGTATGTAACATGGAAAACTTTGACCCAGTCGGGATTCATACAGGGGATTCCATCGTATTTGCCCCTGCGCAAACCATGTCCGACTATGAAAACCAAATGCTTCGTGATGCTAGCTTAAGCATTATCCGCGCTCTCAAGATTGAAGGCGGATGTAACGTTCAGCTTGCTCTTGATCCACACAGCTTTAAGTACTATGTCATCGAAGTAAATCCTCGTGTATCTCGTTCTTCAGCTCTTGCCTCTAAGGCAACAGGTTATCCAATTGCTAAATTGGCTGCTAAGATTGCTGTAGGGTTGACCTTGGATGAAGTTATTAACCCTGTTACAGGTTCAACTTATGCCATGTTTGAACCAGCACTTGACTATGTGGTGGCTAAGATTCCACGTTTCCCATTTGACAAGTTTGAAAAAGGGGAACGTCGTCTTGGTACCCAGATGAAGGCGACTGGAGAAGTCATGGCCATCGGTCGAAACATCGAGGAATCTCTCCTTAAAGCTTGTCGCTCTCTAGAAATTGGTGTCCATCACAATGAAATGCCTGAGCTTGCAAATGTTTCAGATGATGCCTTGATTGAAAAAGTTGTCAAGGCTCAAGATGACCGTCTCTTCTACGTATCAGAAGCTATTCGTCGTGGTTATACACCAGAAGAGATTGCTGACTTGACTAAGATTGATATTTTCTACCTTGATAAACTCTTGCATATCTTTGAGATTGAACAAGAATTGGGCGCACATCCTCAGGATGTCGATGTCTTGAAAACGGCAAAACTCAATGGTTTTTCAGACCGTAAGATTGCTGAACTCTGGAATACTACAGCTGATCAAGTTCGCCAACTACGTTTGGAAAACAAAATTGTCCCAGTTTACAAGATGGTTGATACTTGTGCGGCAGAATTTGAATCAGAAACTCCTTACTTCTATTCAACCTATGGTTGGGAAAATGAATCGATCAAGTCTGAAAAGGAATCTGTACTGGTCCTAGGTTCAGGTCCAATCCGTATCGGTCAAGGGGTTGAGTTTGACTATGCGACTGTTCACTCAGTTAAGGCGATTCAAGCTGCTGGCTACGAAGCCATCATTATGAACTCGAACCCAGAGACCGTTTCAACCGACTTCTCTGTATCGGATAAACTTTACTTTGAACCATTGACATTTGAAGATGTCATGAATGTCATTGACCTTGAGCAACCAAAAGGCGTTATCGTTCAGTTTGGTGGTCAAACAGCTATTAACCTTGCAGAGCCATTGGCTAAGGCAGGTGTGACTATCCTTGGTACGCAGGTTGCTGACCTAGACCGTGCCGAAGACCGTGACCTCTTCGAACAAGCCCTCAAAGACTTGGATATTCCACAGCCTCCTGGACAGACTGCAACAAACGAAGAAGAAGCAGTGCTTGCAGCTCGCAAGATTGGTTTCCCAGTCCTTGTTCGTCCTTCATATGTCTTGGGTGGACGTGCTATGGAGATCGTTGAGAATGAAGATGATCTTCGTTCTTACATGCGTACTGCGGTTAAGGCAAGTCCAGACCATCCAGTTCTTGTCGACTCTTATATCGTTGGACAAGAATGTGAAGTTGATGCTATCTCAGATGGACAAAATGTCCTTATTCCTGGTATCATGGAGCATATCGAACGTGCTGGTGTCCACTCAGGTGACTCCATGGCTGTTTATCCTCCACAAACCTTGTCTCAAAAGGTTCAAGAAACCATCGCAGACTATACTAAACGTCTTGCAATTGGCCTCAACTGTCTTGGTATGATGAACATTCAGTTTGTCATCAAGGATGAGAAAGTCTACGTTATTGAGGTCAATCCACGTGCCAGCCGTACTGTTCCATTCCTATCAAAAGTAACCAATATCCCTATGGCACAGGTAGCGACTAAGTTGATTCTTGGTCAAAGTCTCGAAGAACTTGGTTACCAAGATGGACTTTACCCAGAAAGTAGTCGCGTTCATATCAAGGCACCAGTCTTCTCCTTTACCAAACTAGCTAAGGTAGACAGCCTTCTTGGTCCTGAAATGAAGTCAACAGGGGAAGTTATGGGGTCTGATACCACTCTTGAAAAAGCCCTCTATAAAGCTTTTGAAGCTTCATACCTCCACTTGCCAACCTTTGGGAACGTTGTCTTTACCATCGCAGACGATGCAAAAGAAGAAGCTTTAGATTTAGCGCGTCGTTTCCAAAATATTGGCTACGGAATCCTTGCAACTGCAGGAACAGCGGAGTTCTTTGCAAGTCATGGATTACAGACTCAACTTGTTGGTAAAATCGGTCATGATGAACACGATATCCCAAGCTACGTCCGCAAAGGAAAAATTCAAGCAATCATCAATACCGTCGGTACCAAACGGACAGCAGATGAGGACGGAGAACAAATTCGCCGTTCAGCTATTGAACATGGAGTTCCTCTCTTTACAGCTTTGGATACAGCGGATGCTATGCTAAAAGTATTAGAAAGCAGAAGCTTTGTTACAGAGGCTATCTGATAAAAAAGATTCTCGGAAGAGAATCTTTTTTTTGATGAAAACGTTGCTATCATTTTTCACAAATAATTAAATGCAAAATCTGGACCTAATTAAATATATAAAAATAGTATAATTTTAAATTAATTGATTTAAAAAAAATAGACATAACTCTGGATAATGCGCATTTACATATAAGTATATATAATAAATCATAGGGTGTTAAAAAGACCTAAAATATAATAAAGTAAACGATTTCAGGTGCACATAATTATTTGAAGTTAGGTCAGAGTTATGGTATGATATAAGGGCTAAAGTTAGAGAAAAATATTGTATTTTAGATTCAAATATGGTATAATTCCTCTGCTAATAGTAAAATAATATAAAAGGAGAACTTATCAAAATGATAAGAAAGGAACAACAACGTTTTTCTTTGAGGAAATATAAGGTAGGTGTTGCATCCGTATTTTTGGGAACAACTCTTAGTTTTATGTTAGCAAATGGAGGTACGGTAAAAGCTTCTGAACTTCCTACACAACCAAGTTCTGAAGAAAAAACAGAGTTGGTGAAAAAGGATAGTAGCGAGGGTTCCTCTAAAAAGGAACAGAATATTGTAGAAAATGTTGCAACAACTGAGCTTGCTGAAGGAAACAAAGCAGAAGAAGCTACACCAGCAGTAACTGAATCAAAACCAGCTACAGAAGAAACTGCCAAAGTGGAAGAGTCTGCTAAACCAGAAGTTGCTGAAGGAGAAGCTAATAAAGCAGAAAACACTGAAGAATCAAAACCAGCAGCAACTGAATCAAAACCAGCTACAGATGAGTCAAATAAACCTAAAGTTCGTAACCGTCGTGCGACTACGGAAGATGCAGTTTCTGGAGATCACAATTCTAACCCAGTAGAGGTAAGTACTTACTTAAAAGATGGGGAAAAAGTAACTCCAACAATCAAAGATGCAAATGGTGCAACTGTTAGCTCTCAAACAGTACCGTCTGGTTATTCTGCTAAAGAAGGTGATGTCTACACTTATAGCATCGTAGACCTTACTCGCTTTAACGAACGGTATCATACAAACTACTACACACGTGCTTACAAGAGATTTGATGATTCTACTGATACTACTGTAGAATTAATTGATAAAAACACTGGTAATGTAGTAGAAACTAGAACTATTACAGCAACAAGTGGAGTTCAAAAATTCACTACGACAGCTACTGCATCTAATGGCGAGTTAACTTATCAAGTAGACTACGATAAAGGGACACCTGCTAGTAAGGCTGAACCTGCTCAACCATTCTTACAATATGGATATGAAGTTGGAGCAAGTATCCAAGCTTTAGTAGCTCCAGGACACCAACTTACACCTGACGAACAAAAATTATTCGATGCTGTTTATGCAGCTCGTACATCAACAGATATTATCAATGTTGTAGAACCAGCTTATAATGGTCGTACAATTACTGATACAAATAGTAAAATTCCTAGCTTTGTTGAAAAGACAACCTACTACAGAGTAGTTGATAAAAACAATGCTACATTTCATGCTAATAAGACAGATGCAACTGTTCAGGATTATGAGCCAAATGGAAATGAAGTAGACTTAGCTAAATATACGACTAAAGCTATGGAAGGGCAACATTTTACTGCTTCAGGTGTGCGCCAATTTGACGGCTATAAGCTCTATCAATCAGCAGATCCAGATACTACAACTGGTTATGTAAGTCGTCCTTACAAAGTTGGTACGAAATTCATGGATGCTGAGCGTGCAGGAATTAAGCGTATTAAAGAAATCGTAGGAGAAGACGGATCTGTAGTTGTTCGTGTTTATCTTCTTGATCCAAAACAACAAAGCAAACGTTCTGATGGTTCACTAAGTACTGACGGTTACATGTTGCTTGCAGAAACCAAGCCGATTAAACCAGGAAAAGTAAATACCGAAGATTTGGTAGTTAAAAAGTCTCCACTTTATACTATTCCTTTCACTGATTCAAAAGGTGTGAATTATCCAAATGGTAAAGAAGTTACATTTGATTTCCAAAAAGCTGCTGGCTACACGCCTAAGAAGACTGTATTCGTTCCATTCCTGGGAGATAACATTGGGCACCTTTCTCCAAACGAACAATTGGTTCGTGGAGTAAATGGTATCGGTACAAACGTTGACTTGCTTAACACTTTGACGCCACATAGACAACCGGTCTACTACTATGTAAAACGCGAACCAGCAAAAGTTACACCAGAATTCGAAAAAGAGCTTGCTGGACGTGTATTAACAGATGGAGAATTCAGCTTCAAGTTAACAGAAGAAAAGAGTACTCCAGATAAACATGAAGAAACAGTTACAAACAAAAATGGCAAGGTTACATTTAGTGAATTATCATTTAGCAATCCTGGTACCTATAAATATAAGATTACAGAGTTAAAAGGTTCTGATGCAAACGTTGACTACGATGCGATGACAGTTACAATGACAGTTACGGTAACTGAAAAAAATGCATTGGGTGATCTCGAAGCTACCGTTAAGTATAGTTCTGAAGGTGGATTTAGTGCAGATGCTAATGATAAAATCTTTAACAACTATGTAGTTTCACCAGTAGTTACTAAGTTTGATTTTACGAAGAAACTCGCAGGTCGTAAACTTAAGGAAGGTGAATTTAGCTTCGTCCTTAAGAATGCAGCAGGTGAAGAAGTTGAAACTGTTAAGAATAAAGAAGACGGAACTGTTACGTTCTCAGAATTATCATTCGATAATACAAAAGTTGGTACCCATACTTATACAGTAGAAGAGGTTATCCCAGCTACTAAAGAATTAGGAATGACTTATGACACCATGAAAGCAACGCTTACTGTGGAAGTTGCAAAAAATGGACATACCCTAACAACAGTAACAAATGTCAGCTCAGCAGATGGTGTGAATGAAAATGGAGAATCAACAGATGGAACGGAAGATAAAGAGTTTAACAATAAAATAACTCCTCCAGAAACACCTGTATTCCAACCAGAAAAATTTGTACTGAATAAAGAAAAGTATGACATCACTGGTACAAAATTAGTCGATGATGACAATGAATTGACTAATGAGTATACAGAAACCAATGCTAATCCGTATGCTGATAAAACTACTAATAACGAAGCAGAAAATATCAATACTAAGACAGTTGAACGTGGCGATAAATTAGTTTACCAAGTATGGTTGGATACTAAAAACTTCTCAGATAAGAACAATATCCAATCTGTTGGAATCTCTGATACTTATGATGCTGAAAAAGTAACAGTTAATGCTGCTGATATTAAAGCATATGACAGTGTAACTGGCCAAGATGTAACTGCTAAGTTTGATATTAAAGTTGAAAATGGCGTTATTACAGCAACTTCTAAGGCTTCTATGAACAAGTCTTTAGGTGATGTGGATAATACTCAAGTTATAGACACAACTAAATTTGAATTTGGTCGCTACTATAAATTCGATATCCCAGCCACTGTTAAAGCCACAGTTAAGGCAGGGGCTGATATTGAAAATAAAGCCAACCAAATCGTTCACGTCTACAATCCAGTAAGCAAATCAGTAGAAACACCTGAAAAACCAACTCAAAAACGTGTAAATACTGTACCAATTACAGTTGATCTCAAGTTTACTAAGAAGTTGGAAGGCCGTACTCTAGCTGCTGGTGAATTTAGCTTTGTTCTTAAGAAAGACAATGTTGCAGTTGAAACTGTTAAGAATGATGCAGAAGGTAAGATTACCTTTAAGAAACTTAAGTTTGGTAAAGATGATCTTGGCAAGACCTACACTTATACTGTTTCAGAAGTTGCAGGTACTGATACAACAGTAACTTACGACGATATGGTTGCAACAGTTACAGTGAAGGTAGCCTATGATGGTACTGCTAAGGCAATTGTAGCAACTGTTACTGACGCTCCAGATAAAGAGTTCAATAATACTGTAACTCCACCGGAAGAACCTAAGTTCCAACCAGAGAAATACGTTGTTTCTAAAGAGAAATACGATATCACAGGCGACAAGCTTCTTGATGATGACAAAGAGTTGGCAGATAAGTACGCGGATACCAATGTGAACCCATATGCGGACAATACCATCAATAATGATGTGGAAAACTTGAATACTAAGACAGTTGAACGTGGCGCTAAATTGGTTTACCAAGTATGGTTGGATACTACTAAGTTTGACGCAGCTAACAAGGACAACATCCAATCAGTAAGTATTTCTGATGACTTCGATGAAACTAAGTTAGAACTTGATTCTACTAAGATCAAAGCTTATGACTCAGTAACAGGAGCAGAAGTAACTGATAAATTCGATATAACTGTGAACAACGGTGTGATTACTGCGACACTTAAAGCTGGCTTCACGAAGTCACTTGGCGATGCAGAAAACACTAAAGTGATCGATACAACTAAGTTCGCCTTCGGACGTTACTACAAGTTCGACATCCCAACAACAGTGAAAGCTGATGTTCCTGGCGGAGTAGATATCGAAAATACTGCGGCTCAAGTAGTCAACTACTACAACCCAACAACTAAGAAAGTTAAAAAACCTGAAAAACCAACTGAAAAACGTGTAAACAACGTACCAATTCAAATTGAACTTGACTTCAAGAAAGCTCTTGCAGGTCGTCAATTGAAAGCCAACGAGTTTACTTTCCAATTGTTAGACGATGATGAATTCAATGTTCTTGAAACAGCAACCAATGATAAGGATGGTAAGGTTAAATTCACTAGCCTTAAGTACACAAACAATGATATCGGTGTTTACCGTTACAAAGTAGTAGAAGTTGCTGGTACAGACTCAACTGTTACATATGACAATATGAAAGCTGTTGTAACAGTCACTGTTTCTCATGATGGTACGGCTAAAGCTTTAGTTGCTAAGGTCGGAGATATTGCCGATAAAGAGTTTAACAACACTGTGACTCCTCCAGAAGAGCCTAAGTTCCAACCAGAGAAATACGTTGTAACTAAAGAGAAATACGACATCACAGGCGACAAGCTTCTTGATGATGATTCTGAGTTGACTGATAAATATGGTGAAACAAATACAAATCCATATGTAGATGGAACTTCAAACAACGAAGCAGAAAACTTGAATACTAAGACTGTGAAACGTGGCGCTAAATTGGTTTACCAAGTATGGCTTGATACAACTAAGTTCGACGCTAACAACAAGGATAACATCCAATCAGTAAGTATTTCTGATGACTTCGATGAAACGAAGGTTAATGTAGCCTCTTCAGCTATCAAGGCTTACGATTCAGTAACTGGTTCGGATGTGACTGATAAGTTCGACATCACAGTTGAAGCTGGTGTTATGACCGCAACGCTTAAAGCTGGCTTCACGAAGTCACTTGGAGACGCAGACGATACACAAATCATCGACACAACTAAATTCGAGTTTGGTCGCTACTATAAATTCGATATCCCAGCCACTGTTAAAACAGACGTTGAAGGTGGAGTAGACATCGAAAATACAGCAGCGCAAATTGTAAACTACTACAATCCAACTACGAAGAAAGTTGAAAAACCAGAAAAACCAACTGAAAAACGTGTCAACTCTGTACCGATCGACATCGAATTCAACTTCACTAAGAAACTCGAAGGCCGTGAATTGAAAGCTGGTGAGTTCAGCTTCGTATTGAAAGACTCTAAAGGTACTGAAATCGAAACAGTTCAGAACGACAAAGATGGTAAGGTGAAATTCGCTAAACTTGAATTCACTAAAGCCCAAGTTGGAACTCATAAGTATACTGTAGAAGAAGTTAAAGGTACTGACGCTACAGTCACTTACGATACCATGAAGGCTGAAATCACAGTAGAAGTTAAATACGACGGTACAGCTAAAGCACTTGTGAAGAAACTAACTGACGCTCCAGATAAAGAGTTCAATAACACTGTGACTCCACCAGAAACTCCTGAGTTTAACCCAGAAAAATATATTCTTAACGAAGAGAAATTTGACATTACTGGAACTAAACTTCTGGATGATGATAAAGAGTTGACTGATAAAGTAGCTGATACCAACAAAGATCCATATGCGGACAAAGTTGATAATAATGAAGCGCAAAATATCAATACTCAAACACTCCATAAAGGTGATAAGGTAGTTTACCAAGTATGGTTGGATACAACTAAATTTACAGAAGCTCACAATATTCAATCTGTTGGAATTACAGATAAATATGACAGTGAAAACTTGGATGTTAATGTAGCTGATATTAAAGCTTACGATTCAGTAACTGGTGAAGATGTAACAGCTAAGTTTGATATCTCAATTGTGGATGGCGTCATTACTGCTACATCTAAAGCTGATTTGACTAAGTCGCTTGGAGACGTAGACGATACACAAGTAATTGACACTACTAAGCTTGCCTTTGGTCGCTACTACAAGTTTGATATTCTTGCACGAATCAAGGATACTGCTAAGGAAGGTGTAGATATTGAAAATACAGCTTCTCAAATTGTTCACCAATATGATCCAACTAAGAAATCAGTTGAAAAACCAGAAAAACCAACTGAAAAACGTGTTGTTAATATTCCAGTGAAAGTTGAATTCAACTTCACGAAGAAATTAGAAGGTCGTGCGTTGAAAGCTGGTGAATTCAGCTTCGTATTGAAGGACAAAGATGGTAACGTGATTGAAACCGTAAGCAATGATGCTGAAGGTAAGATCAAGTTCTCAGCTCTTGAATTCAAACGTGGTCAAGAAGGTACTTATATTTATCATGTAGAAGAAGCGAAAGGTACAGAGGCTGGAGTTGAGTACGATAAGATGGTAGCGACTGTTGGAGTTACTGTAACTAAGGATGGTAAAGTGTTGACCCTTACTTCACAAATGCCTGAAGATACTGAGTTTAACAACAAGGTAACACCACCAACACCACCAACACCACCAACACCACCAACACCACCAACACCACCAACACCACCAACGCCGCCAACGCCGCCAACGCCGCCAACACCGCCAACGCCGCCAACGCCGCCAACACCGCCAACACCGCCAACGCCGCCAACGCCGCCAACACCGCCAACACCGCCAACACCACCAACGCCGCCAACGCCGGTAGCACCACCAACTCCGGAAAAACCTAAAGGTCGTGAGTTGCCAAATACTGGTGAGCAATCTAAAGTTGGATTAGTGGCTCTAGGTGCAGCACTTGGTCTAGTAGGTCTTGGTTTAATTGCAAAACCAAAAAGACGTGAAGACTAAGATTGAGATAAGATCAATATTTTGGTATTGAAATAGCAATTTTAGCTCTAAAATGAAGAGGCTTTGCTCGTAAGAGCAAGGCCTCTTTGTTATTTTCTTAAAAAAACCCGAGGACTTATTCCTTGGGTTTTTAAAATTATAGTAGTTTAATCTTGTTTCTTTTTATAACCGACAAGACCTGCAAATCCAGTGAGAAAAGCAAATCCAAGATATGCTAATTGGGAATTTTGCTCTCCTGTTGCAGGTAGCTGACTACCAGGTTTAATCAAAGTTCTTTCTGATTGTATTGACTCTTTTTGGCGTTCAGAACCTTGAACTTGAACTTGAGTTTGAGGTTGAACTTGAGTTTGAGTTTGAGTTTGAGGTTTAGGCTGAGGTTGAGGTTGAGGTTGAGGTTTAGGCTGAGGTTTAGGCTGAGGTTTAGGCTGAGGTTGAGGTTGAGGTTGAGGTTTAGGCTGAGGTTTAGGCTGAGGTTTAGGCTGAGGTTGAGGTTGAGGTTGAGGTTTAGGCTGAGGTTTAGGCTGAGGTTTAGGCTGAGGTTGAGGTTGAGGTTGAGGTTGAGGTTTAGGCTGAGGTTGAGGTTTAGGCTGAGGTTGAGGTTGAGGTTTAGGTTTAGGTTGAGGTTGAGGTTGAGGTTGAGGTTGAGGAGTTGGTAATTCTTTGACTTTGTATTCAAAAATCAGATCTGTAGTTCCTACTCCGACTTGGCCTGATTGTTGTGCACTGCTAATACGTTCGTATGTTTGACCATTATAAGAAATTTCGTCCGGTGCAACAGCAATGTAGGCAGAACCGTTATCTGCATTTGAAGCAATAACGATAGCTGGTTGCAATTCAGTTGTGGTGTTTTGAAGGACAAATCGTGCTATTACATTTCCTAAAGCAAGTTTGTAGTCATAAATTACTGTTTTATTTCCCTTAGATACTGTTCCTGAAACATCAGCAGAACCCTCACGATGACTAACTAAATTATAGACTAGACCGTCTTTTGTAATTACTTTTGGTGCATCTGTAGTATAGTTCGTACCAAAGTCTGCGTTTTCAGAAACTGTTTGAGAGTCTTGTAATTCGGTATCACTACCTATAATGAGGAATTGTACCGTCACTGATCCTTGAGAAATTGTATAAGTAATTGATGTATCATTAGTAGCAGAAGTTGCAGTCGGAAGAAGGTAACCCTTAGTTTCATCAAGTGGATCTACAAAGGTTAAGATTTTTCCAGTTGCATCTTTTGGTTCTAACCCTTCAATATATGGTAAAGTTGCAGTTGGCGCTGAAATAGCAGTTGGATTAGAAGAATCATTTAAATATGGAATCTCTTTAATAGCATTTGATGGTTCTTTTCCTGATGCATAACTAATTGTATAAACACCGACTGGTCGGTAGACAACAATATCAGAAATGTCATCTGATTCAGCTAGGATTCCAGTGTGAGTTCCAGATTTCTTAAGATCAGGAGTGATTGTTGCATTTGATTCCTCAGATACCACAACATATCCATTTTTGACTGGATTTTCATAATCTGCGAAAGTAGTGCCGTCTTTAGGTTCCCAATCTTCAAGTGTAGTTTCTCCAGTTACCAAATTGATAGTTCCTTTGCGGCTAAAGCTTAAACTATCTGTTTTTGAAGTGATGCCAGCTTCTTGACGATTGTGTCCATTCTTATCTTCAATCACATATGTGATGGTACGAGTCACTGTTTCAGATAAATGATTGAGATCACTAATAGATTTTCCATTTGGAGCTTTAGGAGTTGGATAGAGGCTGCCATCAGTATCTCCTGGAACAACTTGACCAACTTGAATTGGCTGTGTCTCAGAAAAATCTACGATTTTTGGAGCAAAGCGAACAATGAATTCTTGTACGCCATCACCATTAATGTTTGAAGCATCTCGGTCAAATTTTGCTTGTCCATTTTTATCAAATTCGTTCTCAACTAGTTTATAACCTTGCTTCAAATATTTAGCAATCGTATCTTTTGTTGAGTAGTCAATTTTTTCACCAGTATGACCAACAAAGTCTTTTGAACGTTCCAGTTCTTTACCAGTTTCATCTTGATAAATTACACGGGCAACCTCATTGAGTTTGACATAGAGCATATCCCACACATCAAGGCTAGGAACATCAATTGCAGCCATCCATTGTCCCGCACCGCTATCGTAATATACGTTGGCAGTAGTTTCACGAAGTTTAATATTATACTTTCCTTCTACAGCATCTGGGGTAGCCCAATAGATATTCGCATGTTCGGCCTGATCTTTTGTGATTTTTCCAAGTGGAACAAAGGCTTGGATGTTAGTCAGTTTGGTAGTGGAATTAACAGCACTATTCCATTTGTTTTCAGTAATTCCAACTAAATTAATTAAATGAGCAATTCGGTCACCAGTTTTAGTTTCTTTTGTGATGGTATAGACAGTGCCTGGTCGAACACCATCTGAATTATCAAGATTAGAACCGATAAAGTTACCATTTACAAGAACATTTGTATTGTCTCCAATACGACGAGTATCATGTGCTAAGGTTTCGCGCCCACGAAGGAGTTCCTGATAAGCAACGATGAATTCTTGGTAGTTGAATTCTGCATTCGCAAAATCAGCATTGACTGGTAAGTTTTGATTGAGGTACCATTCAGCCTGAATAACACCAAAACCTTTTTCATCTTGAGATGTATTGAGAGCAGCAGTGGTCATATGATAACCTCCACTTGCTGCAATAATTGCATCTGTTAGTAATTCATTGTCTTTGCTGAGTTTTGCTGCATGTTGTTCACGGTGTGTATAAGCAGCGATAATTGGAGATTTTCCGTTGTATAAATCTCGCATACGCTCAGTCAAGCGTGTTAAGGCTTGGTAGGTAGAATCATAGGCGATGCTATCTCCCCAAACTTCCGCGTAAGGTGCAGAGACATTGGTTTTTCCTAATCGATCAGCATCTCCAGTAGAGATATCGTTGATCATGAAGTCATAGCCTTCTTTTTTGAGGGCCTCTGTTGCAGCTGCGGCTAGTTTTGGATAGTTTTCACTTAAAGAGAAAGCTTTTCCAGGTTCGTTAACTTTTTCAACCAAGTTAGTCCCCATAGTGTCTCCTTGCCAACCATCGAAGCCGCCTTCTTTCATGGCTTTTAACATCACATTGATGATAAAGTTTTGCCAGTTTGGATCTCCTGGATCTAGAAATTGTTGGATGTCTGTTGCTGTAATATCACCAGTCTTTCCAAAGTTGAAGTGATCTTGCAAGTTGCGTACGATCGCACTTTTTACTTGGTCTGGGATTTTTTCATCAAGAGACACAGCGTAAATCATATTATAAAGCATAGCTTTAGCACCAGTTGAATGGACATGAGAAACCAACTCTTTTACAGCTTCTGTGTCAATAACCGGTAAGTATGTTTTACGTTTTTCGGGATCTGTTTCATCTTTCGGAATCAAGAAAGTAGCCCAATCTTGAGTGAATCGTTCAACATTAGCTGGGAATGGGTTTGCAGGTGTATTATAAACGTCATAGAAGAAGTAGTTATTGATGTGCATATTGGCCAATTGGTCAATACTATTTTTATATCCTTCTACTTGATCTTTTGTGATTGAATTGTGATTGTCTTTTGAACCTGCAACAACACCATAACGTGGATATACAGTCCAATCATCTTCGACTGATAGACCAGCTACTTTGTGAAGTTCTTGTTTTCCATCAGCATTCTTTCCAATGATGTCAATGAGATAACCAGAATTTGGAGAGAAGACAGAGTTTGGAATGACAAGTGAATTTCCTGGAGCATTCTTCAACTCATAAATGACTTTGTCTAAATGAGATACTGTCAAATCAGATGAAGTTACGTTAGGATTATTGATTGAGATGCTAACATCCTCACCACTTTTATATGTAGCCTTGTTAAATGTTACATCGTTTTGGATTTTTGGAGTGTTATAAGTGCTTGTTGTAGATGAAGTACTAGCCGTTGTGGGTTCAGTTGTACTTGAAGTTTGAGGCAAAGTTGATGTCTCTTCGCTTGAAGAAGTCTTTGGGGTTTCCTCACTAGTTGTTGTAGTAGGTTGCTCACTAGTGGTCTCAGTACTAGTGGCTGGTTGACTTGATGTAGTTACGTTTGTAGATAAAGTTGTAGTTGAAGCAACTTCATCTGCCATAGCAACAGAACTTAACATTAAAGAACCAAAGACCGTAATCATAGATACAAGTACTTTATTCCGCTTACGGAAATAGCCGTGACCTTTTTCTTGAGAAAAGTTATTTGAAGATTTCATTATATCCCCCAATCATTAAATTTTGTTAGTTGAAATTATACGACATATCATAGGAAAATGTCAACAAAAACGTAAATTTTTTGAAATCAAAATGAAAAACCCCTAAAAAAACCCCTAAAAATAAAGTGAAAAAAGTTTGAAAAAAATATATAAAAATACTTGACTTTTTAAATTATTTTTGTTACGATTTTTCTGACTTCGAAGAACAAAAATTCTTTTTGCTTGAGAAGCATAAAAAAACCATTTAAAAAGGAGTTTGTCATGTCATCGTTAAAGAATAATAAAACGATTAAATATGCCTTGAGAAAAACCTCAGTTGCCTTTGGTTCTGTTGCAGTTGCAACAGTGATTGCTGTTGCAGGTATTGCTACAGTATCTGCCGATGAAACTTCATCAGCAACTACACCTGTTACTTCAACTACAACAGTAGCTGGAGAAGAAACAAAAGAAGTTGCGGCTCCAGAGAAGTTGGAAGAAGCTAAAACTGCTGCCACAAATGAAGGTCTTGAAGTTAAAGAAACTGAGACTAAAAAGCAAGATTCTGAGGAAGCTGCTGCTAAAGATTACGAAAAACAAGTTACTGATATTAATAAAACTGTAGCTGATTATAAAGCTGAAGTGGCAGCAAATCAAGAAGCTTACGAAAAAGAAAAAGCTGAAGTTGATGCTAAAAATGCTGCTACACAAGCAAACTACGATAAAGAGCTTGCAGCTTACAACGAAAAACTTACTGCTTACGAAAAAGAATTGACTGAAAAAACAGCAGAAAAAACAGCAGTAGAAAAAAGTAATGAAGAAGCACGTGTTGCTTATGAAAAAGCGCTTGAAGAATATAACACAGCTCTTGCAGCATATAATGCATCTGTAAAAGCAAATCAAGAAGCTACTGAAAGTAATAAATTAGCTCAAGCAGATTATGAAGCTAAATTAGCTGAATACAAGACTAAAAAAGCTGTTTATGATGAAGCGCAAGCTGCTTACTTGATTGAACTTGAAATTTACAACAAGAAAAAAGCACAATACGATGATGCTAAAGATGCCTTCAATAAGATGGTTGCAGAGCGTGGTGGAAATCCTGAGAAATACAAACAAGATTTGACATTCCTCTCTGAAGAACTTGCTGATGGCGAAACAACTAAAATCACACACCAAACAACTGGATTAACAACTTACTTGACAAAAGAAGGTCATTCTCGTATGTACGGCGATGGGAAAGCTACAAAAATGTATGAAACAAAGAATCTTCAAGATTCTGATTTGACAACTACAAATCCATATGCCAACAATGAAATTGAGTGGGGAGTTGTAAAAGTCGGAGACAAATTTGATGTGACATACACAGGACTTACTCAAGCTAAAATTGTAAAAGGTAGCGAAGAAAAACGTATTGCAAAAGTTGTTTATAAATACGAAGTGAAGAGCCTTCCATCATCAGATGGAAAAGGAATCGTTCAAATTTATAACGATCCAGCAGTTACAATGACAATTGGTAGCTCAACAGATACTGAAAACCCAGTAACTGTTGGTGTTGACATTGAGTTTTACGATGAAAATGACCAATTAATTGATTTGTCACAACACAATGCAATCCTTGCCCTTAACTCACTTAACCACTGGAATGGTGCATCTTATGTTGAAAATGACAAACCTCGTCCTCTAGTTGTTGAAGCTAAAGATAGCGAAGGCAATACAGTTCGTGGAACTTGGGATCCATATTCAGATGGAACTGAACCAAAACTCGATGGTGCAAACGTTGTTGTGAAAAGCGGTAAAGCTGACTTCGGTAGTGCAGAAGTTGATATCAATGCTGATAATCCTTTGAAAATTGTTGCTCAAAAAGCAACATGGGTTGATGATGCCTTCAAAGTAACTGAAGAAACAACAGTTGATGCTACAACAGTGAACGCATCTGGTGGCGGAAATGGTCACTCAGTTGGTACTGAAGATTACACATTTGGTGATAAATCAGATGTTATCGGTTCTTACACTGTAGACGCTACATCAGGTGTTTTGAGATACACACCAAAAATGAAACACCAAGATACTCCTCACGTTGAGTCTGTAAACATTGGTGACAAAGAGTTTATTAAACTTCCAAATTCAAGTGTAGACCAAGATTCATCTACAAAAGAAGTATCTGCTAAAGAACAAAACCAATACATGGATCAAGGTGCTACATTTAATGCAGACTCTTCAAGTCAAACTAAGGGTTGGGATGATCCTACGAGCCCTTACCTTTACTATGGTGGTGCTGCTGTTATTTTGAAAGATGGTCATCTTGAATTTACAGCAAAAGGTGCTAACGCAACAGGCGAAGCAACTATCTATTGGTTCTCTATCAACTCAAACGTTGGCTTCCCTCAAGATCCAGGTGAAGAGCCAGTTAAACCGACAGAACCAACACCTCCAGTTAAACCTGAAAAACCAGAATTGACAGAAGTACCAACTGTTAAAGAAAAACCAGTTCCACCGACAGAACCAGAATATAAAACTGTACCTGTCTTACCAAGTGAACCGGTTAAACCGGAAGCACCTGAGTTGCTGAAGGATCCTGTTAAGAAAGAAACAGAAAAACCAGTTGTTGAATGGAATAAAAATGTTGTGCTTATCAAGGAAAATGAAAAACCACAACCTAAGCCAGAGCCTAAGCCAGAACCAAAACCAGAGCCTAAGCCAGAACCAAAACCAGAGCCTAAGCCAGAACCAAAACCAGAGCCTAAACCAGAGCCTAAGCCAGAACCAAAACCAGAGCCTAAGCCAGAACCAAAACCAGAGCCTAAGCCAGAACCAAAACCAGAGCCTAAGCCAGAACCAAAACCAGAGCCTAAGCCAGAACCAAAACCAGAGCCTAAGCCAGAACCAAAACCAGAGCCTAAGCCAGAACCAAAACCAGAGCCTAAGCCAGAACCAAAACCAGAGCCTAAGCCAGAACCAAAACCAGAGCCTAAGCCAGAACCAAAACCAGAGCCTAAGCCAGAACCAAAACCAGAGCCTAAGCCAGAACCAAAACCAGAGCCTAAGCCAGAACCAAAACCAGAATCATCTAAGAAATCATTGCCAAATACTGGTTCAGTTGAACAATCATTCATGACTTATTCAGCACTTATTGGTTTAGCTACTGCCGGTTATGCTTTGTCAAGAAAGAAAAAAGAAGACTAATTCATTCTGACAATTTAAAAAGAGAAGACTAGTTTAGTCTTCTCTTTTTTTTAACATTCTCCTATAAAATTTAAAATATTAAACCGTTTTCACTTGACAAAAATTGGTCTATACCATATAATGAAATAAAGAAATATGGAGGAACAATTATGAAAGTTATTCAAGTAAAAAATCCTGAAGAAGGTGGAAAAGTAGCTTTTGAAATTTTAAAAGAAAAGTTAGCAAACGGTGCTCAAACATTAGGACTTGCGACAGGTAGCAGTCCACTTGAGTTTTATGGAGAAATCGTTAAGAGTGACCTTGATTTTTCAAATCTTACAAGTGTTAACTTGGATGAATATGTAGGTCTTGATGGAGATAACCCACAATCTTATCGTTACTTTATGCAAGAAAATCTATTCAATAAAAAGCCATTCAAAGAAAGCTTTTTACCGCGTGGTGTAAAAGATAATGCAGAAGAAGAAGTAGAACGTTATAATCAAATTCTTGCAGATCATCCAGTAGATTTACAAATCTTGGGAATTGGCCGAAATGGACATATTGGATTTAATGAGCCAGGAACTCCATTTGATAGTCAAACACACCTTGTAGATCTTGATCAGTCTACTATTGAAGCAAATGCTCGCTTCTTTGATAAGATTGAAGATGTACCAACACAAGCTATCTCAATGGGCATTAAGAACATTTTAGACGCTAAGTCTATCCTTCTATTTGCTTATGGAGAGTCAAAAGCAGAAGCTATCGCTGGAACTGTTGAAGGTCCAGTTACTGAAAGTCTTCCAGCAAGTAGTTTGCAGAAC
Organism: Streptococcus sp. KHUD_017; assembly: GCF_054861245.1. Lineage (NCBI taxonomy): Bacteria > Bacillati > Bacillota > Bacilli > Lactobacillales > Streptococcaceae > Streptococcus > Streptococcus sp. KHUD_017. The sequence continues at coordinate 1,199,248 of NZ_CM142175.1, read as the reverse complement.
CATCCAGATGTAACTATTATTGCGGATGCTGGAGCACTCAGCCTGCTTGAAAAATAAATTCACAACCACTTGCTCTTTGTAGTGAGTGGTTTTTTACTTCAAATGTTCACTATCCTGCTAAAGTGGTATAATATAGCTATATAAAGGAGGTTCGAACTTTGATTTATATAATCGGTTTTATTTGTTTTTTACTTTTAATGTTACTGTTTTATCGTCTCATTCAGCAATCAAAGAACCCTTCAGGTATTCTAGGAAAACGAATGATGAAATTGTGGAATAGAGCCTATCTCCCCATGTTTGTATGGGCAATTCGTCATCTGGATAGGACATTTTACCCTGTAATCTTAGATGTAGGAGTTGGGAACGGCCGTTCAACCATCCTACTGAAAGAAACTTTTCCGCAAAGTACTATAACTGGAATCGATATTTCAGATACCGCAATAGCTCAAGCCAAACAGATAGAGATGACTAATCTAAATTTTGAACGAAGAGACGTTAGGGAGACAGGTTTTTCTGATGAAAGTGTTGATTTAATCACAGCCTTTCAAACTCATTTTCATTGGCAGAATCTAGAGGCTTCTTTTATGGAAATTCGAAGAATACTCAAATCAGACGGGATGCTCTTACTGGCTTGTGAATATAACAAGTTATCTTACTTTTTACCAGAGGTTCAAAGCGAAGAAGCATTTAGACGATTCTTGTTATCAGTAGGCTTTGAGCTCGTAACTAGTCAAAGAAAGGGATCGTGGATCCTTTATAAAATTCGTAAAGGATTTGTTAAAAAGTAGCTTTTTTAAAATCTTTTACAGGAGGAATCAGAATGAATACGAAGAATAGGAATTTGATAGAAGATAATAAAAAGGCTGAAAACCAAAGCTTTCTCTATTATTTACACGAGGAAAAAGTATTTGATAGGCAGTCGCTGGCTGATTTATGTCACTACGTAGAAAAGATCGATTCTATTAGTATAGATCAGCTGAGGGATTTGCATTTTATTGAAAATCAAATTCTTCGTCATCTGGTATATCATTTTGATAGCAATGACTTGAGTAAGATTTCAAATCTTCCTGATGAATATTGGGAATATATTGAATCTTTTGAACAAGCAGTAACAAAGTTGTATGATTTGATAAAGTATAGGTAAGAAAGTAATTAATAAACTGGAAAATAGGAATAAATGTAGGCTTCCCCTTGACATTTATTCATTATGCATGTAAAATAGAATAGATCTTGAACTTGAAGGGAGTGAAAAAAATGTCTAAAACAGTAGTACGTAAGAATGAATCTCTTGACGATGCACTTCGTCGTTTCAAACGTGCGGTTACTAAAGCTGGTACTCTTCAAGAAACACGCAAACGTGAATTCTATGAAAAACCTTCTGTAAAACGTAAACGTAAATCAGAAGCAGCTCGTAAACGTAAAAAATTCTAATTGAAGTGAAAGGCTAGACTTGTCTAGTCTTTTTTGTATTCTTAAGACCCGAATAATTTTACATGTTTCAATGATTATTTAGGAATTGGATAAAAATCAAACTTAAGGGTGTAATAACTGAATATTATAACTCTATTTACTTTTATTTGGCATTTAAAATAATCATTCGTTTTAGTTGATTTTAATTGAAAAATAGAGTAAAATTATGCTGAAATAGTGTAATTTTACACGGAGGTAAATGGGGATGAAAAACCAGAAAAGGTTTGGAAAATTATTAATCACTTTATTGTCTACAGGTGTGCTTTTGGCCACTCTTCAAAGTCAAGAAATCATCACTGCTGAAGAAACAACGACAGCTGAGCAAATTTCTACAACAAGTGCTGAAGCAACAACTGTTGCAGAAGCGACAACAACTGCTGAATCAGCAACAAGTGCAGAAGCAACAACAGCTACAGAAACTCCAGCACGTGCTGCTAAAGAAGTAAATGCACAAGTGACTGGTACTATAAAAAATCATGACATTAAATATTATGAATACTATACAGATGTAGACCTTTCTTTTTCAATTACAGATGATGATGTGAAAGAAGGCGACTATGTTACAGTTACATTAGAAAACGTCGCTGTCTTAAATCAACTAAATGGCAAGGATGTCACTTACGAAGGTAAGACAATTGGTAAAATTTCAATTGTTTCGTTTGAAAACGTCAATAAAGCACGTCAAGGTTCAAACGATACAGCTCAAATGCGACAAGCTCAATTGGAATCAACACGCGCGACATTAAAAATTACATTTACGAAAGCTATTGAAGCTGAAAAACCAGATGTATTGAAACAAGTCAAGTTCCAAATTAAATCAGATAACGCTTATAATGGAGCTGTAATCGCAAATAAAGACTACACTTTAAACCAAGTGATTAAAGTGGGGTCTTCTTCTGTGACAAGTACAGTAGATATTCCGAAAGTAGAACAATTTGCAACCGATACAAACTCAATTAACATGCCACCTTCTGGAAATACAATTAAGTTCAAGGCTGATGGTTCATATGAAACATATACAGAATTCCAAGTTCGTGGAAGTGAAGGTATGAAAGTTGGTTCAACTGTTGAACTAGAATTCAACGATGCTTCAGGAATTGAGTGGAAAACAAGTGGTGATACTGCACTCAAAGTTGGAGATACTTTTACTTCAAGATTTATCTTGCCTGTATATAGTACATATGAAGTCAATAAATATGGTGCATATGTATTCCCGACAGGTGTTGAGCCAACATTCAAAGTAACTTCTATCTCTGAAAAGAAAATAACAATGGAAATGATTTCAGGAGATGTTCCAAAAGAATTAGGTGTATTCTTCGGTGTTGGTCAAAACCGTATTAATATCATCGATAAATCTAAGATTGATCTTGAAAAAATGCAATATGATGTTTCGAAAGTAGCTACGGCAACTATTGATGGGAAAGATTCAAAGGGTATCTATATTTACCGTATCATTAATGACTCTGCAGGTGCACAATTAGTTCTTGATACGCTTGTCACAGACTACAAAGATATCGATACAAAAGAAAATCTTAAACCACAGGATAAGGGTTGGAAAGATCCAGCTACTATTGATGGTTATGAGTTTGTAAAAACAGAAAAAGATCGTGAAGGAAATCGTATCCACTGGTATAAAAAAGTTGAACAAACTACGACAACAACTAGTACTACAACTACCACGACAACAACAGAAGAGCCAACAACAACCACGACTACAACAACCCAAGAGCCAACAACAACCACGACTACAACGACAGTTGGGCAAACTACAACAACCACAACAACCCAAGAGCCAACAACCACTACAACAACAGCTGAGTCAACAACGACTACAACAACAGGTGAGACAACTCCAGGTAAATCAAGCGAAGAAACAACTTCAGGCAAAACAACTGAAGAAACAAAACCTGAGACTACGTCTACAACAGTTGAACCTAAAAAAGAATTACCAAATACAGGTTCTAAAGAATCATTGTTTGCAACAGGTGTAGCACTCTTGGTAGCTGGTCTTGGAGTATTGGGCTTAAAGAAAAAAGATAACTAAAGTCCATTATTTATGATTTAATTAAACTGTTAAAAAATTAGAAGGGATTAGGCAATATTTCATTGTCTAGTCCCTTTTTGTATGGTTCAAATATTATCAGTCAAATAAATAGCGTAAAGACTGTAAAAAATATAAACTTATTCCGACAATCTGATATAATAGTAAGAGAACTCGATTTAAGGAGAAATATATGTCGGTTTCAGTAAAAGAAGTAATTGAGAAGCTTAGATTAGACATTGTCTATGGGGAGCCTGAATTACTTGAAAAGGAAATTAATACTGCAGATATAACGCGACCTGGTCTTGAAATGACAGGCTATTTTGATTACTATACTCCAGAGCGTATTCAATTGTTGGGGATGAAGGAATGGTCTTATCTGATCAGTATGTCTTCTCACAACCGTTATACTGTTTTGAAAAAAATGTTCCTACCAGAAACACCTGCGGTCATCGTTGCCCGTGGTTTGGTGGTTCCAGAGGAAATGTTGAAGGCTGCTAGAGAATGTAAAATTGCGATTTTAACTAGTCGTACAGCAACCAGTCGTTTGTCTGGAGAACTATCTAGCTATCTTGATTCACGTTTAGCGGAACGTACAAGTGTACATGGGGTCCTAATGGATATCTATGGTATGGGTGTTTTGATTCAAGGTGATAGTGGAATCGGTAAGAGTGAGACAGGTTTAGAACTAGTTAAACGTGGTCACCGTTTGGTAGCAGACGATCGGGTAGATATCTATTCTAAGGATGAAATGACTCTCTGGGGTGAACCTGCTGAAATCTTGAAACATCTGATCGAAATTCGTGGAGTAGGGATCATCGATGTCATGAGTCTATACGGTGCCAGTGCCGTTAAGGATTCTTCACAAGTTCAGCTAGCTGTTTATTTGGAAAATTATGATACAAATAAGACCTTTGATCGCTTAGGAAATAATGCTGAAGAACTAGAAGTTTCTGGAGTTACCATTCCACGTATCCGCATCCCAGTTAAAACAGGGCGCAATATTTCTGTTGTTATCGAGGCGGCAGCTATGAATTATCGTGCAAAAGACATGGGCTTTGATGCGACGCGTCTGTTTGAAGAAAGATTGACGAAATTAATTGAAAAGAACGAGGTGCAAAATGATTGATCCAGTTGCTTTTCAAATAGGTCCATTTGCCATTAGATGGTATGCACTTTGTATCGTTTCAGGCCTTATCTTAGCGGTATATTTGGCAAGTAAAGAAGCTCCTAAAAAGAAAATCTTATCAGAAGATATTCTGGACTTTATCTTAGTGGCTTTCCCTTTGTCAATCATCGGCGCGAGACTTTACTATGTTATTTTTAAATTTGACTATTATAGCCAACATTTAGGGGAGATATTTGCTGTCTGGAATGGTGGTCTTGCTATTTACGGCGGTCTAATTACCGGAGCGATTGTACTTTATATTTTCGCAGACCGTAAATTAATCAATACCTGGGATTTCTTGGATATTGCAGCTCCGAGCGTTATGATTGCTCAGAGTCTAGGACGTTGGGGGAATTTCTTTAACCAAGAAGCCTACGGAGCAGCCGTTGAAAATCTTGATTACTTACCTGGTTTTATTAAGAACCAGATGTATATTGATGGTTCTTATCGTCAACCAACCTTCCTATACGAATCTATCTGGAACCTGATTGGTTTTGCATTAATTATTATTTTTAGACGCCGATTAAATGGTATTCGTCGTGGTCATATAACAGCCTTTTACTTAATTTGGTATGGTTTTGGACGTATGATTATTGAGGGTATGCGTACAGATAGTCTCATGTTCTTTGGACTTCGAGTATCTCAGTGGTTGTCTGTTCTATTAATTGGACTTGGTATTTATATTATCGTTTATCAAAATCGGAAAAAAGCATCATTTTATAATGTAAAAAAGGAGAATTAAAATGTTAGAAGTTGCTTATATCATTGTGGCAATTGCCTTGGTTGTATTCTTAGTTTATTTGATTATAACCCTTCAAAAAGTTGGTCGTGTAATCGATGAAACTGAAAATACTGTTAAAACGCTAACTTCAGATGTGAATGTCACTCTACATCACACAAACGAACTGCTTGCAAAGGTCAATGTTCTTGCTGATGATATCAATGTCAAAGTTGCAACCATTGATCCACTCTTTACAGCTGTTGCAGACCTTTCTGTTTCTGTCTCTGACTTAAATGAGCAGGCTCGTGTCTTGAGTAAAAAAGCATCATCTGCAGGTTCAAAAACATTAAAGACTAGTGCAGGCTTATCTGCCGTTCGTATTGCAAGTAAATTTTTTAAAAAATAAAAAGGAGATAACTCATGGGTAAATTATCATCAATCCTTTTAGGAACCGTTTCTGGTGTTGCAGTTGCCTTATTCCTAACAAGTGAAAAAGGGAAACGTGTGACTAGTCAAGCACAAGACTTTATTGAAGATCTAAAAGAAGACCCTGAATACGCTAAAGAACAAGTCTGCGAAAAGCTGACTGATGTCAAAGATCAAACCAAAGAATTTGTTCTTAAAACAAAGGAACAAATAGAATCAGGCGAAATTACCTTGGATTCAGTTCTTGAAAAATCTAAATCTTTAGCTCAACAAGCTACTGAAGCTTCAAAAGAGACCTTGAATAATCTCAAGGAACAATTGGAAGAAAAAGTAGTTGTTGAAGACCAAGAAGATGGTCAAGAAATTGTCATCGAAATCGAAGAAGACTAAAATAGAATCACTATTCTTGATTTTCTAAAGAATCAGGAATGGTGATTTTTTTCTTGAGGGAAGTCTTTGTGGTATAATAAATACTATGCAGAAGAAACCAACATCAGCTTACGTGCACATTCCATTTTGTACACAAATCTGTTATTATTGTGACTTTTCAAAGGTCTTTATTAAAAATCAACCAGTAGACACCTATCTAGAACATCTACTGCAAGAATTTCATTCTTATGATATTCAGAAGTTGCGTACTCTTTATATTGGAGGTGGGACACCGACAGCCTTGTCCGCTTCTCAATTAGAAGTTTTGCTGGATGGTTTGACTAAGAATCTGGATTTGTCTGTTTTAGAAGAATTAACAATTGAGGCTAATCCCGGTGATTTGGATGAGGATAAGATTGCAGTTTTGAAAGATTCAGCAGTTAATCGTGTTTCATTGGGTGTGCAGACCTTTGATGACAAAATGCTGAAAAAGATTGGTCGTAGTCATTTGGAGAAAGATATTTATGAAAATATTGACCGTCTCAAGTTAGCAGGATTTGATAATATTTCTATTGACTTGATTTACGCTCTTCCAAGTCAGACTATGGACCAGGTCAAGGACAATGTTGCCAAGGCCATCGCTCTTGATATACCTCATATGAGCCTTTATAGTTTGATTCTAGAAAACCATACGGTCTTTATGAATCGTATGCGTCGTGGGAAATTACCACTTCCTAAAGAAGAAGTAGAAGCTGAAATGTTCGAATATATCATTGCTGAATTAGAGCGTGCTGGTTTTGAGCATTATGAAATTTCAAATTTTTCAAAACCTGGCTTTGAAAGTCGTCACAATCTTATGTACTGGGATAATGCTGAGTATTATGGTATAGGTGCAGGTGCGTCTGGCTATGTAAACGGTGTTCGCTATAAAAACCATGGGCCAATCCGCCATTATCTAAAGGCAGTAGAAGAAGGCAATGCTCGCATCAATGAGGAACACCTGAGTCTAAGGGAACAAATGGAAGAAGAGATGTTTCTTGGACTTCGCAAGAAGACAGGAGTTTCAAAAGCAAGATTCGAAGAAAAATTTGGCACATCTTTTGAAAATTTATATGGTCAAGTTGTAAGAGATTTATGTCATCAAGGTCTTTTACAAGTAGAAGGTCAACAAATACGAATGACAAAAAAAGGTCTCTTTTTAGGAGATACAGTAGCAGAAAGATTTATATTGGAGTAGAATTATGGGCTTAACTTATCAAATGAAGATGAAAATTCCTTTCGATATGGCTGACATGAACGGTCATATCAAGCTACCAGATGTGATTTTGTTATCTTTGCAGGTATCAGGAATGCAGTCAATTGAACTGGGAGTAAGTGACAAGGATGTTTTAGAACAGTACAATCTAGTCTGGATTATCACAGATTATGACATCGATGTGGTTCGTTTGCCTCGTTTTGCTGAGGAGATTACGATTGAAACAGAAGCCTTGACTTATAACCGTCTTTTTTGCTATCGCCGATTTACCATTTACGATGAAACTGGTCAAGAAATCATCCACATGGTAGCTACCTTTGTCCTCATGGATCGTGAGAGTCGTAAGGTCCACCCTGTAGAACCAGAAATTGTTGCCCCTTATCAATCTGAATTTTCTAAAAAACTGATCCGTGGACCAAAATACCAAGAGCTAGAAGAAGCAATCAGCAAGGACTATCATGTTCGTTTTTACGACTTGGATATGAATGGGCATGTCAATAACAGCAAATACCTAGATTGGATCTTTGAGGTTATGGGAGCAGATTTTCTGACCAACCATATCCCTAAAAAAATCAACCTCAAATATGTCAAGGAAGTTCGACCAGGTGGTATGATTACTTCTAGTTACGAATTGAATGGACTAGAAAGTAATCACCAAGTCACAAGTGATGGCGACATCAATGCTCAGGCAAAGATAACTTGGCAAGAAATTAAAAAAGATTAGAAGGAAATATATGACTTATAAAGGCTATTTAATCGATTTAGACGGAACAATTTATAAGGGAAAAGATAGAATACCAGCAGGAGAAGCTTTTGTTCACGAGTTACAAAAGAGAGAGATTCCCTATCTTTTTGTAACAAATAATACCACTCGTACACCTGAAAGTGTCCAAGAGATGTTAGCCAATCAGTTTAACATCGACACACCTGTATCAACTATCTATACTGCAACCTTAGCGACTATTGATTATATGAATGATCTAGGACTTGAAAAGACAGTCTATGTCATCGGAGAAGCAGGGCTTAAGGAAGCGATTCAAGCAGCAGGCTACGTGGAAGATAAAGAAAATCCAGCCTATGTGGTTGTTGGTCTAGACTGGCAAGTAGACTATGAAAAATTTGCTACGGCAACCCTAGCTATCCATAAAGGTGCTCACTTTATCGGTACTAACCCAGATTTAAATATTCCAACTGAACGTGGTCTTTTGCCTGGTGCTGGTTCACTGATTACTCTTCTCGAAGCAGCAACTCGCGTAAAAGCAGTTTACATTGGGAAGCCAAACGCTATTATTATGGATAAGGCTGTTGAACACTTAGGACTTGAGCGTCAAGAAATTGTCATGGTCGGGGACAATTATCTGACTGATATTCGAGCGGGTATTGACAATGGGATTCCGAGCCTTTTGGTGACGACAGGGTTTACAAAACCTGAAGAAGTAGCTGATTTACCAATCGCCCCAACCCATGTCCTCTCAAGTCTTGCGGAGTGGAATTTCGATGAAAACTAAGTTTACTTTTGGTGGGAGTCTTCTCTTTCTTCTCTCCCTTGCCATTTTATTGACCATTTATCTAGCTTGGTTGGTTTACCCTCTGGAGATTTCTTGGTTAAATCTGACCAGCCGTATTCCTTTCCAATCTCAGACCATCCAACATAACTTTAATGTGTTGATGAATTATTTGACCAATCCATTGAGTCAAGTATTGGCAATGCCAGATTTTCCTTCGTCTGCCTCAGGAATTCATCATTTTGCGGTTGTCAAGGGATTGTTCCATCTGGCTCAAGGAGTAGCAATCGTAACGCTGCCGATTTTCTATTTTTTTTGGAAACAGGTCATTCAAAAAGGTTTTCTATCTCTTTATCGTAGAGGTCTCTTGATTATGCTGTCTTTACCTTTGGTTCTTGGTTTAGTTGGTGTCTTCATTGGTTTTGAACAATTCTTTACCTTGTTTCATCAGATTCTATTTGTAGGTGATGATACCTGGCTTTTTGATCCTGCAAAAGATTCAGTTATTCTCATCCTACCAGAGAATTTTTTCTTGCATGCCTTTCTCCTATTTTTCTGCTTGTATGAATTGATTTTTGGATTTATGTATCTTAAAAGTCGAAAAACAGGCAATTAAAAGAATAAATGCATAAAAATGTTTTAAAAGAATGTGCGAAAAACCTATTTTTCTTGAAAAAATAGGTTTTTTTACGGAAATAACTAGTCAAGCGCTTTATTTTTTTGTATAATAGAGTGAGAAAAGTATGCAAAGAAGAGAATAGCATGATTACACTATTTTTATCACCGAGTTGTACATCATGTCGTAAGGCAAAGGCCTGGCTAGATAATCATAAGGTGCCTTTCCAAGAGCACAATATTATGACCAGTCCTTTATCAAGAAAAGAGTTGCAACAAATTCTTTCCTTGACCGAAAACGGTACCGATGACATCATTTCAACTCGTTCAAAAATTTTCCAAAAGTTAAATATCGATGTGGAAAGTATCTCGGTGACGGAGTTGCTTAGTTTAATTGAGCAATACCCTAGTCTTTTGCGTCGTCCTATTATCATTGATGATAAACGTATGCAGATTGGCTTTAATGAAGATGAGATTCGTGCGTTTCTTCCTCGTAGTTACCGTAAGCAAGAATTGAAAGAAGCTACATTAAGAGCTGGTATTAATTAGATGAATAAACAGTATAGTTACCCACTAGATTTGTCGTGGAGCACTGAAGAACTTGCTTCAGTGCTTTCTTTTTTTAATGATGTTGAAGCTGCCTATGAGACACAGGTAGATGCTAAGAAACTATTAGATTCCTACAAGGTATTCAAGTCAGTTGTGCCTAGCAAGAGCGAAGAAAAACGTTTGGGACGTGAGTTTGAATCAGTTAGTGGATACTCTTTCTACCGTGCAGTCCAGTTGGCCAAAGAAAAAGGAGAAGGGAAGATTTCACTTGGAAAATAAATTTACATTTGCCAAAGAAATTGTCAGGGAAGCTGGGGAATACATTCTCCAGCATATGAAAGAAGATCTCCATGTTGAGAGAAAGTCTTCCCCTACAGATTTGGTAACTAAGTTAGATAAAGAAGTTCAAGACTTACTTATTAAAAAAATCCGTTCTCGCTATCCAGATGATCTATTTTGTGCAGAAGAAGGCTGCATGCGTGCAGCAGTAGGACAAGGTTCTGTATGGATTATTGATCCTATTGATGGAACCAACAACTTCGTAGCACAAGGTGAAGATTTTGCCGTTATGCTGGCCTATTTTGAGGATGGTATTGGTAAGTTTGGTATTATTTATGATGTCATGAAAGGTGATTGTTACCATGGTGGAGGAGACTTCCCGCCCTGTCGCAATGACGAACCTTTACCACTCTTTAAAAAGAAACCCTTGAGAGAATTTTTGGTGTCTGGTAATTCTAGAATGCTAGCGACTAACGAATGGGGCTTAGCGGATTTGGGAAATGCTGCACTTGGAACACGAGTTTATGGCAGCGCCGCTATTAGTTTTGCCAAGGTGCTATCAGGTCGACTTTTAACTTATATCACTTATTTACAACCTTGGGATTATGCGGCTGCAAGTATCCTAGGTGAGAGTTTGGGTTATAAGGTTTTTACGATTGCTGGTGAGGAAGTCGATTTTCAAACACGACAGGCCGTTATGATGGTGCCAGTCGAGATGAAAGATGAGATTCAATCCTATATCTATGAAAGGAAATAAACCTACATGCAATTTCCAGATGGATTTGTAAAAAAATACGAAACAATATTGGAAGATGAGGCAAGAGCTTTTCTTGCCTCTTTTGATGATGAGGCCATCTCAGCCTTTCGCAGCAATCCCTTAAAAGAAGCCCAAGGCACTTTCTCTGACCCTATTCCTAACACACCCTGGGGCTACTATGGGAAGGTTTCAGGAAAATCACCAGAACATGTAACTGGCTTGGTCTATTCACAAGAACCTGCCGCACAAATGGTCGCTCAAATAGCTCAGCCAAAACCTGGAATGAAGGTCTTAGACTTGGCAGCGGCTCCCGGTGGGAAATCCACTCAACTGGCCTCCTATCTTGCAGGAGACGGTCTTCTTGTTTCAAATGAGATTTCAAGCAAACGGTCAAAGATTTTAGTTGAAAATATGGAACGTTTTGGTGCGACTAATGTCGTTGTGACCAATGAATCAGCAGACCGTTTAGCCAAGGTTTTTAAAGGCTATTTTGACCTGATCGTTTTAGATGCACCTTGCTCAGGAGAAGGGATGTTTCGTAAACAACCTGACGCTATGGATTATTGGAGTGTCGATTATCCTAGTCAGTGCGCTAGTTTACAACGTGAGATTTTAGCAGATGCTGTTACAATGTTGGCTGAAGGAGGTCAACTTGTCTATTCTACTTGTACCTGGGCGCCAGAAGAAAACGAAGAAATCATTAACTGGCTCATGGATAATTATGACTTTGAACTCATTCCAGTAGAACATATAAATGGTATGACACAAGGAATCAACCAACCTGAGACAGCTAGAATGTACCCTCATCTCTTTAAGGGAGAAGGTCAGTTCGTGGCCCATCTTCAGTTTAAGGGACAAAATCAAGCTGGGAAGTTCAAACCTTCTAAATCCAATCTATCTCGTGAACAGATTTCTTTATGGCAGGATTTTGAGAAAAAACATCTTAATGAAAAACTGACCGGTGTTCTACAAGTTTTCGGAGACCAGCTTTATCTCTTGCCAGAAATCCTACCAGATTTAGGAAAACTTAGAATTGCTCGTAATGGTCTTCATCTCGGGACTTTTAAGAAGAAACGTTTTGAACCAAGTTTTGCTCTTGGCCTAGCTTTAAAACCAAGCCAAGTCAAGCAAGGAATCGAAATTCATCAAGAAGACTTTGTCAAATATGTGGCTGGTGAAACGGTCCAATTAGCTGAAACTCTGCCAAATGGTTGGTACCAAGTTTTGGTTGGTGGAAATGGTCTAGGTTTTGCAAAAGTAACCGGAAATACCTTAAAGAATTATTTCCCTAAGGGTTTGAGGTTTAAGGTGAAAAACTAGTCAAAAACAGTATTCTATGTTATAGTGGAAGTATGGATTTTCCCTGAGAACAATAGAAAATAAGGGCAAAAATTCAAGCTATTCATCATTATTTTCAAGGAGACAAATAGTGAAAAAATTTAAAAAACTCACCATCTCTCTTGCAACTCTTTTACTTGCTGGTTCGCTAGCAGGATGCGCAAGTTGGATTGATCGTGGGGAGTCTATGACGGCTGTCGGTTCAACTGCCCTTCAACCTTTAGTCGAGGCGGCAGCAGATGAATTTGCGTCCGCACACGTTGGTAAAACAGTCAATGTTCAAGGCGGTGGTTCAGGTACAGGTCTGTCTCAAGTCCAGTCTGGAGCAGTAGACGTCGGTAACTCGGATGTATTTGCCGAGGAAAAAGACGGAATCAATGCTACGGCCTTAGTTGACCACAAGGTAGCTGTTGCGGGAATAGCTGTTATCATCAACAAAGAAGTAGATGTTGATAATCTTACGACAGAACAACTTCGCAAAATTTTTACAGGAGAAATCACTAATTGGAAGGAAGTCGGCGGTAAGGATTTAGCTATTTCTATTATCAACCGTGCTGCGAGCTCAGGTTCTCGTGCGACTTTTGACAGTGTGATTATGAATGGTCAGTCAGCGGTTCAAAGTCAGGAGCAGGATTCTAACGGTATGGTGAAGTCCATCGTTTCCCAAACACCGGGTGCTATTTCATACCTTGCCTTTGCTTATGTTGATGATTCTGTTGGGACCATCAAACTCAATGGTTATGAGCCAATCTCAGAAAACGTTACAACGAATAACTGGCCTTTGTGGTCTTATGAACATATGTATACACTTGGTGAGCCAAATGAATTGGTTGCCGAATTCCTAAACTTTGTCATTTCAGACGAAGCTCAGAATGGAATCGTAAAAGGAATGGGCTATATTTCTGTCAAGGAAATGAAGGTTGAAAAAGATGCTGCAGGTACTGTGACAGCGCTAGAAGGGAGCCAATAATGAATCAAGAAGAATTATCAAAAAAATTGCTCTCTCCTTCAAAAAACTCTCGTCTTGAGAAATTAGGAAAAGGGCTAACCTTTGCCTGCCTTTCTTTGATTGTTATTATTGTTGCAATGATTTTGATCTTTGTAGCCCAAAAAGGTTTGTCCACCTTCTTTGTTAATGGTGTGAATATCTTTGATTTTCTTTTTGGTGCAACTTGGAATCCGTCAGGTAAACAATTTGGTGCCCTTCCAATGATTTTAGGTTCCTTTATTGTTACCATCCTGTCAGCTCTTATTGCAACACCATTTGCCATTGGTGCAGCAGTCTTTATGACAGAAGTGTCTCCAAAAGGAGCTAAGATTTTGCAACCTGCTATTGAACTCTTAGTTGGGATTCCTTCAGTAGTTTATGGATTTATCGGTTTGCAGGTCGTGGTACCATTTGTACGTACTGTCTTTGGTGGAACAGGTTTCGGTATTTTATCAGGAATTTTTGTTCTCTTTGTTATGATTTTGCCGACTGTAACCTTCATGACAACAGATAGCCTACGTGCGGTTCCTCGTCACTACCGTGAAGCAAGTTTAGCAATGGGAGCGACTCGTTGGCAAACCATCTGGCGTGTAACCTTGAAGGCTGCTCGTTCAGGTATTTTTACGGCTGTAGTCTTTGGTATGGCGCGTGCTTTCGGTGAAGCCCTGGCTATTCAGATGGTTGTTGGTAACTCAGCAGTTGTTCCAACTTCATTGACGACACCAGCAGCGACTCTGACATCTGTTTTGACCATGGGAATCGGTAATACCGTTATGGAAACTGTTGATAATAATGTTCTTTGGTCACTGGCCTTAGTATTGCTTTTGATGAGCTTGGCCTTTAACAGTGTGATTAAATTGATTACAAAAGAGAGAGGAAAGAAAAACTATGCACGCTAAGAAATTAGATAAACTTGCAACAGCTGTCCTCTACACCATCGCAGGAATCATTGTGGCCATTCTAGCTTCCTTGATTCTTTATATCTTGGTTCGAGGCTTACCTCATGTTTCTTGGTCATTCTTGACTGGAAAATCATCCTCCTATCAAGCAGGTGGTGGTATTGGGATTCAGCTCTATAATTCCTTTTTCCTTTTGGTGATTACTTTATTTATCTCAGTCCCTTTATCAATGGGGGCTGGAATTTTCCTAGCAGAGTATGCAAAAAAAGGTCGGATTACAAATTTTGTACGAACTTGTATTGAAATCTTGTCTTCGCTCCCATCCGTAGTTGTGGGACTCTTTGGTTACCTCATCTTTGTAGTCCAGTTCGAGTATGGATTTTCTATTATTTCAGGTGCCTTGGCTTTGACCGTCTTTAATCTTCCACAGATGACTCGTAACGTTGAAGATAGTTTGAAACACGTTCACCATACGCAACGTGAAGCTGGTTTGGCGCTGGGACTTTCTCGTTGGGAAACTGTCCTTCATGTCGTGATTCCTGAAGCTCTACCTGGTATTGTAACGGGGATCGTGCTTGCATCAGGTCGTATCTTTGGTGAAGCTGCAGCCCTTATCTATACAGCAGGTCAATCTGCACCAGCTCTTGACTGGTCTAACTGGAATGTTCTCAGCGTAAGTAGTCCAATCTCAATCTTCCGTCAAGCAGAAACCTTGGCTGTCCATATCTGGAAAGTCAATAGTGAAGGAACTATTCCTGATGGAACTTTGGTTTCAGCAGGTTCTGCTGCGGTGCTCCTCATCTTTATCTTGATCTTTAACTTTGGAGCACGTAAACTCGGAAGCTATCTACATAAGAAATTAACCGCAGCCTAAAGGAGAAGCCATGTCAAAATATAATTGGGATGAAAGGCATATCATTACTTTTCCAGAAGAAAAAGTGGCCCTCTCTACGAAGGATTTACATGTTTACTACGGTAAAAATGAATCCATCAAGGGCGTGGATATGCAATTCGAAAAAAATAAAATTACGGCCTTGATTGGTCCGTCGGGATCTGGGAAATCAACCTACCTACGCAGTCTCAATCGTATGAATGATACCATTGATATTGCTAAGGTTACAGGACAAATTCTCTATCAGGGAATCGACGTTAACCGCCCTGAAATCAATGTTTATGAAATGCGTAAACATATTGGAATGGTTTTTCAACGTCCAAACCCATTTGCTAAATCAATCTACCGCAACATCACCTTTGCACATGAACGTGCAGGAGTTAAGGACAAGAAGGTCCTTGATGATATTGTAGAAACCTCTCTTCGCCAGGCTGCCCTCTGGGACCAGGTCAAAGATGACCTCCATAAGTCAGCCTTGATGCTTTCAGGTGGTCAGCAGCAACGTCTCTGTATCGCGCGTGCTATTTCTGTAAAACCAGACATCCTCTTAATGGATGAGCCGGCATCAGCCTTGGATCCGATTGCGACAGCTCAGCTAGAGGAAACTATGCTTGAGTTGAAGAAGGACTTTACCATCATCATCGTGACCCACAGTATGCAACAGGCTGCGCGTGCAAGTGACTACACTGGATTTTTCTACTTAGGTGATTTAATTGAGTACGATAAAACGTCAAACATTTTCCAAAATGCGAAGCTACAGTCTACCAATGACTATGTAACTGGACACTTTGGTTAGAAAGGAAACAGTATGACAGAACCGATTTTGCAGGTTAAAGACCTGTCTGTTTATTACAACAAAAAGAAGGCTTTGAATAGTGTTTCCTTATCTTTCCAACCCAAGGAAATTACAGCCCTTATCGGTCCCTCTGGATCTGGGAAATCAACACTGCTCAAGGCTATCAATCGTATGGGAGATTTAAATCCTGAAGTGACGACAACTGGATCAGTGGTTTATAATGGGCACAATATCTATAGCCCTCGTACTGATACGGTTGAATTACGTAAGGAAATCGGGATGGTTTTCCAACAACCCAATCCATTCCCAATGTCTATCTACGAAAATGTTGTTTATGGACTAAGAATTAATGGAGAGAAAGACAAGCAAGTCTTGGATGAAGCTGTGGAGAAAGCTTTACAGCGTGCTTCAATCTGGGATGAGGTCAAGGACCGCTTGCATGATTCAGCTATTGGACTTTCAGGTGGACAACAACAACGTGTTTGTGTAGCCCGTGTATTGGCGACTAGTCCAAAGATTATCCTTTTGGATGAGCCGACCTCAGCCTTAGACCCTATTTCAGCTGGGAAAATCGAAGAAACCCTATATAGTCTCAAGGACAAGTACACCATGCTATTGGTTACTCGTTCCATGCAGCAAGCATCTCGAATCTCTGATAAAACAGGCTTTTTCCTCAATGGAGATTTGATTGAATTTAACGATACCAAGGAAATGTTCCTCTATCCAAAACATAAGGAAACAGAAGATTACATTTCAGGTAAATTTGGATAAGGAGAAAAAGATGTTACGATCTCAATTTGAAGAAGATTTAGAGAAATTGCATAACCAATTCTACGCTATGGGACAAGAAGTTCTTTCCCAAATCAATCGTACTGTACGTGCTTTTGTCACCCATGACCGTGACTTGGCTAAAGAAGTCATCGAGCAAGACGCAGAAGTCAATGAATACGAATTGAAACTTGAAAAGAAATCATTTGAAATCATTGCCCTTCAACAGCCAGTATCACAAGACTTACGTACAGTTCTAACAGTTCTAAAGGCAGTTTCAGACTTGGAACGTATGGGTGACCACGCAGTATCCATTGCTGAGGCAACCATTCGTATGAAGGGTGAACAACGTATCCCAGCTGTCGAAGAAGAAATCAAAAAAATGGGACGTGATGTTAAAGATTTCGTAGAAACAACCCTTGAACTTTACCTAAACGGTTCAGTTGATAAGGCCTATGAAGTTGCAACCATGGATGAAAAAATCAACCATTACTTTGGAAATATTCGTGATTTGGCAACTGAAGAAATCAGAAAGAATCCAGATGCTATCGTCACAGGTCGTGATTACTTCCAAGTGATTTCATACTTGGAGCGCATCGGTGACTATGCAAAAAATATCTGTGAATGGGTTGTTTACTTTGAAACAGGTAAAATTGTAGAATTGTAAAATTGATTAAATATACAGAAAAAGGAGTTGAATAATGAATAAAAGCTTCTTTTTTTGTTTAAGAAAATGAAAAAATAAATAAATATTAAATTTATACTTGACAAACAAGGTTTGCTGAGTTATAATTATACAAAATTGACAGAGAGGTTGTTTATTTATGAAATTAAAAAAATGGATATTTGTCTTATGTAGTTTTCTTGCAAGTTTCTTTTTAGTTGCTTGCCAATCATCTAGCTCAAGCTCACAGTCTGCAGTAGAGGCAATCAAACAAAAAGGTAAATTAGTGGTCGCAACTAGCCCAGACTATGCACCATTTGAATTTCAAGCACTTGTGGATGGCAAGAACCAAGTCGTCGGTGCTGATATTGATATGGCACAAGCTATCGCTGATGAACTTGGGGTGAAATTGGAAGTTTCCAGCATGAGTTTTGATAATGTCTTGACCAGTCTTCAAACAGGGAAAGCAGATTTGGCCATTGCGGGAATTAGTGCAACTGAAGAAAGAAAAGAAGTCTTTGATTTCTCAATTCCTTACTATGAAAACAAAATTAGCTTCCTAATCAGAAAAACTGATCTTGAAAAATACAAAGATTTGGATTCTTTAGCAAGTGCAAATATAGCAGCTCAAAAAGGAACTGTCCCTGAATCTATGGTCAAAGAGCAACTTCCTAAAGCGCAGTTGACTTCATTGACAAATATGGGTGAAGCTGTTAATGAACTTCAATCAGGTAAGGTTGATGCTGTTCATATGGACGAGCCAGTAGCCCTCAGCTATGCAACAAAAAATGCTGACTTGGCTGTCGCAACAGTAAGCTTAACTATGAAAGAAGGCGAAGAAAATGCAGTTGCTATCAAGAAAGGAAACTCAGATTTGAAGGAAGTAGTTGATAAGGTTATTCAAAAACTGAAAGATGACGGTACTTATCAAACATATCTTGAAAAAGCTGCTAAGCTAACAGAAGTAGAGCAATAAAAAATAACAGAGGCTGGGACAAAAGTCCTAGCCTCTCAATTGTCATTGGATTATCAAGCAAGACGCAGTGGTTGAGTGGGCTCTACTACGCTGATTTCATCAGCTTTTACAGCCTTACTCAACTGTGCGGAGGTGGGACGACGAAATCGAATTCTAACGAATTACCGATTTCTGTCCCACTCTCTGTTTTTAAGTAATTTAATGTTGTTTCAAGATTTTCTAAAGGAACCTTAGCAAATTGATATGGGCAAGTCTCTATGTAGGACGATTCGAAAAAGTCTAGATTTAAAGAGCTATGTTTGAGGCTTGCAATCTTAGGATAGTTCCTGAGATCAAGCAAAAGCCCATCATGGAGAGGATAGTTTGGTAGGGAAAGGGGATAAGATTTTAATAGCTTATGAATGAAGTCTTGACTTTTCTCTTGCAGTGCCAATCTCGCTACTCTATTTTTTTCAAAAAGCTGACTATCAATATAGAGTGATAAAGCCTTTTGCATAATGAGGTTGTTATCATAGTCCAGAATGTTTTTATAGGCCACAAAAGGCCCTTTAATAGGATTTGGAAGTATGAGAGCAGTGATTCGAAGTGCGGGGAAAATACTTGTTGAAAAAGACTTGATGTAGATGACCAAATCATTTTGGTCCAAATAATGAAAGGTTTGTCCCATTTTAGGATCTAGATCCCCCAGATAATCATCTTCAACGATATAAATTTGATATTTGGCTGCTAGATTAAGGATAGCACGTTTCTCCTCTTCAGAATAAGAATGTCCCAGCGGATAGTGGAATCGAGGAATGGTGTAGAAAAATTTAATGTTACCACTTTTAAAATGTTTCTCAAGTTCTTTCAGGTCAATGCCATCCACGCGACGTTCAATGGTTTGATAGGGAAGATTTTGAGCCAGCAGAAGTTGGTTCATTCTGTGATAGGTTGGTTGTTCGACCAGTATTTCTTGGCCCTTACCTGGAAAGTCAATTTGAGAAAGAATAAACAGTGCTTGCTGGGTTCCAGTTGTCATGACTAATTGATTGGGTTTACTATAGATAGCTTGGTCAAACAGTAGTTTCTGAACAGACTTTCGTAATTCTTCTAAACCCTCTTGGTGTTCATAGTAGTTGTAGAGATAATTTTCTCGACCGATTAAGCTTTCATTGACACAAAGACGAAAATCATCATAGGCAGCAGCATGTTCGTCATTGACCGAGATAACGAGGTCTTCGTGGCTAGCTTGTTGTTCTAAAACATAATAGCCACTTTGAGGTTTGGAGTAAATGTATTTCTCGTATCGGAGTTCCAAAAGTGCACGCTGCACAGTATCTTTACTACAGTGGAAGTCTTGACTGAGTTTTCGGATAGAAGGTAGACGACTTCCTGTTTGAAGTTTTCCTGATTCAATCTCTTCTTTTAGATAGTGAACAACTTGTTCGTACTTACTTTCTTGCTTCATTCCAGACCTCTCTTGATTTTGTTACATTGTACCCTTTTTTTAGTTGTTTGGCAATGTTAAAAGGCTTTCCAACGTTCAATTTTAAGAAGAAATGTGATATACTTAGTAAGTAAAATTTTCAAAGAAGAGTGAGATGATAAAGGTGCAAGAACCAGTTAAATTATTCCAATACAATACTTTGGGAGCTTTGATGGCAGGACTTTACGGCGGGACCATGACAGTTGGTGAGTTACTCGAACATGGAGATTTAGGGCTAGGAACCTTGGACTCTATTGATGGGGAGTTAATTGTCTTAGATGGTAAAGCCTATCAAGCTAAGGGTTCAGGTGAGAAGCCTGAAATCGTTGAAGTTTCACCAGACGCGCTGATTCCCTATGCAGCAGTTGTACCCCACCAGGCAGAAGTTATTTTCCGCCAGCGTTTTGAAATGACTGATAATGAACTAGAAAAACGTATTGAGTCCTACTATGATGGAGAAAATCTTTTCCGTTCGATTAAGATTCATGGTGATTTTAAACACATGCATGTTCGCATGATTCCAAAATCGACAAGCGAAACGAAATTTGCTGAGGTTGCGACTCATCAGCCTGAATATAGTTGCGAAAATGTCTCTGGGACTATCGTTGGATTCTGGACACCTGAAATTTTCCATGGCGTCAGTGTCGCAGGCTATCATTTGCATTTTATTTCAGATGACCTAACCTTTGGTGGTCACGTCATGGACTTTGTCATCAAGGAAGGAATCGTAGAGGTTGGAGCTGTCGATCAGTTGGATCAACGTTTCCCTGTCCAGGATCGTCAGTACCTCTTTGCTAAGTTCAATGTTGATGAGATGAAAAAAGATATCGATCAGGCTGAATAAAAGGAGAAAAGTATGAAAATTCATGTAATAATCACAATGATAGCTTTATTTGTATTTCTCATAGCTGCCATTTGGTTCGCAAAAAAGAAGTACAAGATTAACCTTTCAGTTTTAGGACTTGGGGCAGTTGCATTTTTTGTCTCATCTCAAGTACTTGAGAAAATTGTTCACCTTTTGGTCCTTCATCCACAAAAAGATGGGACAGTTCCACTCATGACGGAAAATCCCCTTCTCTATGTGATTTACGGGGTCTGTATGGCTGCTTTGTTTGAAGAAACGGCTCGACTTGTCTTCTTTAAATGGTTAGAGAAGAAGAGAGCTTTGGAAGATTCGGATGCCCTCGCCTATGGACTTGGTCATGGTGGCTTAGAATTGCTCTACCTCGGAATGGGTAGCTTGATTAGTCTTTTGATTCTCTTTTCGTTATTAGAGTCTTCAAATCCCGATGTAGCAAATCTCCTTCCAAAAACCACACTTGAAACAGTTCAGTCCCTATCTGTATGGCAAGTTTATTTACTAGG
The DNA here is from genome assembly GCF_054861245.1 of Streptococcus sp. KHUD_017. NCBI lineage: Bacteria > Bacillati > Bacillota > Bacilli > Lactobacillales > Streptococcaceae > Streptococcus > Streptococcus sp. KHUD_017. Next base: position 1,177,942 of record NZ_CM142175.1, on the reverse strand, counting down.
TGTTGAACGTGTGCTTGCTCTTGTTATGCAAATTGGTCTCTCTTTCTGGGTTTATCAAGCAGTCCGTCAAAAGAATTGGATTTATCTAGTAGCTGCCTATGGTCTACATGCCCTATTTGATTTGGCTCCAAGTCTATCTCAGGTTGGTTGGATTTCAAATCCGCTTCTTGTTGAAGGATTGTTAGCAGTGGAAGTTGTTCTATTTGTATACTTTACAAAAACTATCTTGTATAAAAAATAATCATGCAAAAGAGGTCTGACCTCTTTTTTACTTGTCTGAATAAAAAAGCTTTTTCAAATCGTCGAAAAAAATCGCTAAAAATGGTATAATGGAATGAATTTTATTAAAGGATAAGAAAGATGACTGTATTAGATAAATTAAAAGAAACCTTAGAAGGAATTGATATTCGATTCGATGAGCCATTGAAAACTTATACCTATACCAAAGTCGGAGGGAAGGCAGATTACTTAGCTTTTCCTCGCAATCATTATGAGATGGCCCGTGTGGTTAAGTTTGCTAATCAAGAAAATATCCCATGGATGGTTCTTGGAAATGCCAGTAATATTATCGTCCGAGAAGGCGGAATTCGTGGCTTTGTCATTATGTGTGACAAGCTCAACAATGTTTCAGTCGATGGTTACACCATTGAAGCAGAAGCGGGAGCTAACCTGATTGAGACTACTCGAATCGCTCTACGCCATAGTTTGACAGGATTTGAGTTTGCCTGTGGCATTCCAGGAAGCGTCGGTGGAGCTGTCTTTATGAATGCTGGTGCTTATGGAGGTGAGATTGCTCATATTTTGCAGTCTTGCAAAGTATTGACCAAGGATGGGGAAATCGAGACTTTATCAGCCAAGGACTTGGCCTTTGGTTACCGTCATTCAGCTATTCAAGATTCTGGAGCAGTAGTCTTATCAGCTAAATTTGCACTATCTCCAGGGAATTATGAGATTATTAATCAAGAAATGGGCCGCTTGACCCACCTTCGTGAACTCAAACAACCCTTGGAATATCCATCATGTGGTTCTGTCTTTAAACGTCCAGTTGGGCATTTTGCAGGACAATTGATTTCAGAAGCTGGTTTGAAGGGCTACCGTATCGGTGGTGTCGAAGTCTCAGAAAAACATGCAGGCTTTATGATTAATGTAGCCGATGGGACTGCAAGAGATTATGAAGACTTAATTGAGTCTGTCATTGAAAAAGTTAAAGAACATTCAGGTGTTACCTTAGAGCGAGAAGTTCGTATCTTGGGTGAACACGAATAACATTATTATTAAACATTATACAAAGATTGGGATTCTATCGCTAGATATGGTTTGGGTCAATTCCTTACAGTTATTGCTAGCATTTAACAAGGTCCCAATCTGTTAATTTACGAAGAAAAAGGAATTTAGAGGAATTGAAAAAACCAATTATCGAATTCAGAAACGTTTCTAAAGTTTTTGAAGATAGTGACACTAAGGTTCTCAAGGATATTAACTTTGAGTTGGAAGAAGGAAAATTTTATACACTGCTAGGAGCTTCTGGTTCAGGAAAATCAACCATCCTAAATATCATTGCAGGTTTGCTGGATGCAACGACGGGTGATATTTTGCTAGACGGTGTTCGTATCAATGACATCCCGACCAATAAGCGCGATGTTCACACGGTCTTCCAATCTTACGCCTTGTTCCCGCACATGAATGTCTTTGAAAATGTTGCCTTTCCATTGCGATTGCGCAAGGTCGATAAAAAAGAAATCGAAAAACGTGTCTTAGAAGTTCTCAAGATGGTACAGCTTGAAGGCTATGAAAAACGTTCTATCCGTAGGTTATCTGGAGGCCAACGTCAGCGTGTAGCTATTGCGCGTGCGATTATCAACCAGCCTCGAGTGGTACTCTTGGATGAGCCCTTGTCAGCACTTGACTTGAAACTGCGGACAGACATGCAGTACGAACTACGTGAACTGCAACAACGCTTGGGCATCACTTTTGTCTTTGTTACTCACGATCAGGAAGAAGCCTTGGCCATGAGCGACTGGATTTTTGTTATGAATGACGGTGAGATTGTTCAGTCTGGGACACCAGTTGACATCTACGACGAGCCTATCAATCACTTTGTAGCCACCTTTATCGGTGAATCAAATATCTTGCCAGGAACCATGATTGAGGACTACTTGGTCGAGTTCAATGGCAAACGATTTGAAGCGGTCGACGGTGGGATGAAGCCAAATGAACCGGTCGAGGTCGTTATTCGTCCAGAGGACTTGCGTATTACTCTGCCAGAAGAAGGAAAGCTTCAAGTTAAGGTCGATACTCAGCTCTTCCGTGGGGTTCACTATGAGATTATCGCCTATGATGAACTTGGGAATGAATGGATGATTCACTCAACTCGTAAGGCCATCGTTGGTGAGGAAATCGGTCTGGACTTTGAACCAGAAGACATCCACATCATGCGTCTCAATGAAACAGAAGAAGAGTTCGATGCTCGTATCGAAGAGTACGTAGAAATCGAAGAGCATGAAGCAGGTTTAATTAACGCTATTGAGGAGGAAAGAGATGAAGAAAACAACCTCTAAACTCTTTGTAGTGCCCTACATGCTTTGGATTGCACTCTTTGTATTGGCACCCTTGGTCTTGATTTTTGGACAATCCTTTTTCAACATCGAAGGTCAGTTTAGTTTAGAAAACTATAAATCCTATTTTGCGTCACAAAACTTAACCTATCTTAAAATGAGTTTTAACTCAGTGCTCTATGCAGGGATTGTGACTTTAGTGACGCTTCTCATCAGCTATCCAACAGCCCTCTTTTTGACTCGTCTCAAACACCGTCAACTCTGGCTCATGCTAATCATTTTGCCAACTTGGATCAACCTACTCCTTAAGGCTTATGCCTTTATCGGGATTTTTGGTCAAAATGGCTCTATTAATCAATTTCTAGAATTCATCGGAATTGGTTCTCAGCAGTTGCTATTTACAGATTTCTCATTTATCTTTGTAGCAAGCTACATCGAGCTTCCATTTATGATTTTGCCCATCTTCAATGTTTTGGATGATATGGATAATAATCTCATCAATGCCAGCTATGACCTCGGTGCGACCAAGTGGGAAACCTTCCGTCATGTCATCTTCCCTCTGTCTATGAACGGGGTGCGAAGCGGAGTCCAATCTGTCTTTATCCCAAGTTTGAGTCTCTTCATGTTGACGCGTTTGATTGGGGGGAACCGAGTGATTACTTTGGGGACTGCCATCGAGCAGAACTTCTTGACCAATGACAACTATGGTATGGGTTCAACTATCGGTGTTGTTCTTATCCTAACCATGTTTATCACTATGTGGGTGACTAAGGAAAGGAGAGAACGATGAAAAAGTTTGCAAATCTCTATCTAGCCTTTGTCTTTATCGTCCTTTATTTGCCAATCTTTTACCTGATCGGATATGCCTTCAATGCCGGGGATGATATGAACAGCTTTACAGGCTTTAGTTTGTCTCACTTTGAAACCATGTTTGGTGATGGAAGGCTCATGCTCATCTTGGTTCAAACCTTTTTACTAGCTTTTCTATCAGCTTTGATTGCGACAGTGATTGGTACCTTTGGTGCTATCTACATCTATCAATCACGTAAAAAGTACCAAGAAGCCTTTCTATCTCTTAATAACATTTTGATGGTTGCACCCGACGTTATGATTGGTGCTAGCTTCTTGATTCTCTTTACCCAACTCAAGTTTTCGCTTGGTTTTCTGACAGTCTTGTCCAGTCACGTGGCCTTCTCGATTCCTATCGTAGTGCTTATGGTCTTGCCACGATTGAAAGAGATGAATGGAGATATGATTCATGCGGCCTATGACCTTGGAGCTAGCCAGTTCCAAATGTTCAAGGAAATCATGCTTCCTTACCTAACGCCTTCTATCATTGCAGGTTACTTCATGGCTTTCACCTATTCCCTAGATGACTTTGCCGTAACCTTCTTTGTAACGGGTAATGGATTTTCAACCTTGTCAGTCGAGATCTACTCTCGAGCTCGTAAGGGAATTTCGCTTGAAATCAATGCTCTTTCAGCCTTGGTCTTTCTCTTTAGTATTATTCTAGTAGTTGGATATTACTTCATTTCACGTGAGAAGGAGGAGCAAGCATGAAACGACTCTATTCATTTTTAGCAGGAATTTTAGCCATTATCCTTGTCTTATGGGGAATTTCCTATCATCTTGATAGCAAAATCAATAGTCGTGACAGCCAAAAATTGGTTATCTACAACTGGGGAGATTATATCGACCCTGAACTTCTAGAGAAATTTACAGAAGAAACAGGAATCCAAGTTCAGTACGAGACCTTTGATTCCAACGAAGCCATGTACACGAAAATCAAGCAGGGTGGGACAACCTATGATATTGCTATCCCAAGTGAGTACATGATTAACAAAATGAAGGATGAAGACCTCTTGGTTCCACTAGATTATAGTAAAATTGAGGGAATTGAGAATATTGGTCCAGAATTTCTCAACCAGTCCTTTGACACAAACAATGAATATTCTATACCATACTTCTGGGGAACTCTGGGAATTGTCTACAATGAAACCATGGTGGAAGAAGCGCCTGAACATTGGGACGACCTCTGGAAACCAGAATACAAGGATTCGATCATGCTCTTTGATGGGGCGCGTGAAGTGCTTGGTTTAGGTCTTAACTCATTAGGCTATAGCCTCAACTCAAAAGATCCTCAACAACTATCACAAACGGTTGATAAACTGTATGAGCTAACTCCTAATATTAAGGCAATTGTGGCGGATGAGATGAAGGGTTACATGATTCAGAACAATGCTGCTATCGGTGTGACCTTCTCAGGGGAAGCTAGCCAGATGTTGGAAAAGAATCCTAACCTCAAATATGTCGTGCCGACAGAAGCAAGTAACCTCTGGTTTGATAACATGGTTATTCCTAAAACTGTCAAGAACCAAGATGCAGCTTATGCCTTTATCAACTTCATGTTGAAGCCTGAAAATGCTCTTAAGAATGCAGAGTATGTGGGCTATTCAACACCAAACAATGCTGCTAAGGAAATGCTCCCAGAGGAGACAAAAGAGGACAAGTCCTTCTATCCAGATGCAGACACTATGAAACACCTCGAAGTTTATGAAAAATTTGACCATAAATGGACAGGAATCTATAGTGACCTCTTCCTACAGTTTAAGATGTATCGGAAGTAGGAGTAGATATAAAGAAAACGAATCAGTTAAGCTGGTTCGTTTTTTGTTTAAAAAAATTTATATTTGGGCTTGACAAAAGGAATTTTAATGATAAAATAGTATCCTTTATACATTTAGGAGGAAAAAAATATGTGATTTATTTGGTATTCAGAAATGAAAACTCTTACAAAGTATGATATACTAGTAGTAGTTTCCAATAGGTTATATCTAGTGCTTGTTATAGGTTTACATACAAGATATGGGGTATAGATACCTATCTACCTCGAGAGGGGACGGAAACTTTTTTTGTCATTAAACAAATTCCTTCTTTCTATTACCGTATAGATACCTATCTACCTCGAGAGGGGACGGAAACTTTGTATCAACTCCCATGTGTTTCCTCCTTTTGTAGCTAAAAGTATAGATACCTATCTACCTCGAGAGGGGACGGAAACAGTCACCGTCATTATACGGATTAGCTTCGGTCACCGTATAGATACCTATCTACCTCGAGAGGGGACGGAAACTTAACATATCCGTAATTATCACATTGCAAATGATATTCATTGTATAGATACCTATCTACCTCGAGAGGGGACGGAAACACTGTGATTTCTGGACGACCGATAACGTTGATTTTGTGTATAGCTTCCTATCTACCTCGTCAGGGGCCGGAAACAATTGTTCTGTTGGAAAGATTACGTCTTGCGTTTGGTATAGCTCCCTATCTACCTCGAGAGGGGACGGAAACCTACGAATTTTTCTTACTAAAATTGATTTCATTTTTCGTATAGATACCTATCTACCTCGAGAGGGGACGGAAACTCCTCCGAACCCTTTTGGGCTTTCTTTTATCTTTCTATTTGTATAGATACCTATCTACCTCGAGAGGGGCCGGAAACGGTCAGTTAGACCGAGCTTTATTGTAGTTTTCATAGTATAGATACCTATCTACCTCTAGAGGGGACGGAAACTACTTCTTTCAAGCCTTTGTTCGCCTGCTTGAGTGCAGAGTGTATAGATACCTATCTACCTCGAGAGGGACGGAAACACCCAGTAAAGTTTGCAAAAGCCATTTTATATCCTGTATAGATACCTATCTACCTCGAGAGGGGACGGAAACAGCTAGTGATACGGATTGTGCAGGGCCCTAGCGTATAGATACCTATCTACCTCGAGAGGGGACAGTCTCATAAGGGAAAAGGATTCCAAAAGTGAAAGAAAAAAGCGCTCATGAGAAAGCAAAAGCGCAATTGTGTCAATAAAGGAGGCATATGAAACGCATCGAACTATCATTTAAGCGGATTGACCAATCACCGAGTGACCTATCGACAAAATTCCAAGGTTTTCTCATGGAAAAGCTAGAACCAGACTATGTGACTTGGTTACATGAACAGGAGACAAACCCCTACTCACTAAAAATCATCCATCAAAAGGAAAAGACCCTATGGTCCCTTCATCTCCTGACGGATGAGGCCGTCAAACAGATTTTGCCTGTTCTCTTGGAGCTCAAGAAAGTAGAACTTCATGATTTACCGACTCTCATGGTAGAGTCTGTGTCCATGCAAGATCTCAGTTCGGAGCAACTCTTTGAGTTTTTTAATGAAAACCAAGATCGGTCACTCTACACCATTCATTTTCAAACTCCGACAGGATTTCGCTCCCAGGGAGAGTACGTGCTCTTTCCGACCATGCGTCTCATCTTTCAGAGTTTGATGATGAAGTATGCACGTCTGGTCGAGAATCGTCAGGACATCGAAGAGGAAACCTTGGACTACTTGGTCAAGCATAGTAGGGTTACCAGCTATCGATTGGAGTCCAGCTATTTTAAGGTCCATGGCAAAAAAATCCCTGGTTTCAGGGGGAAATTGACCTTTAAGATTACAGGTCCAAATACCTTGAAAGCATATGCCAATATGCTTCTAAAATTTGGGGAGTACTCAGGTCTCGGTATGAAAACTAGCTTAGGGATGGGAGGTTTAGAACTTGAAGAAAGAAAAAATTGATTTAGTTTATGGATCGCTTTTGCACGCTATCGGCAAGGTGATTCAAGGTTCCAGGTATGATGAGAAAGACCTAGGTACCATTGGGTCCGAATGGTTTAGACGCTTTTCGGATAATGAAAAAATAGCCCAGCAGATAGCCAATGCGACTTCTAGTGATTTGCCGACGGACTTGGCTCCTGATAGTTTGGTCTATATCACGTCAGCTGCCGCAAAGATTGCTTCAGGCCTAAAAGGAGCAGCAGATGCTCATGGAGGTAAAGAAGATTTCCTAAGCAAACAATCGGATATCTTCAATGTATTTTCAGATAGCCCTAGTCAACGTTATCTCGATGCACGACCATTAGAGCTTGACGGGGAACCAAACTATGCTAAGGAATCGAGTGAGCCGTCTGACCAGTCAGATTATGACTTGATAGTAGAAACCTTAGAAAAAGAGTTTGAGCGATTGGACTTTAGCCAATCTGAGATAGATACCCTTTTGAATCTCCTTGAGTCTACTCTTTCCTATGTGCCTGTTTCTACAAGGACCAAGGAATTATCGGATATTTCTCTAGCAACCTACAGTCGTCTGACAGCTGGCTTTGCCCTAGCCATAGAAGACTATTTAGCAGACAAGAATTGCTGTGACTATGAGAAGGTACTGGGGCAAGATTTAGAAGCTTTTTATAGCGAGAAGGTCTTTTTATTAGCAAGTTTTGACTTGTCAGGGATTCAGGATTTTATCTACAATATCGCAACAGCTGGTGCAGCCAAGCAACTAAAAGCACGTTCCTTGTATCTAGATTTTATGGGAGAACATATCGCTGACAGCTTACTGGAGAAGTTAGAGCTTACGAGGGCTAATCTCCTCTACGTTGGTGGCGGGCATGCCTACTTTATCCTTCCAAACACCGAAAAAACTAGAGAGAGCTTGGCTAACTTTGAAGCAGAATTCAATCAGTTTTTGGTCAAGCATTTCCAGACAGGCTTATACGTAGCATTTGGTTGGAGTCCGTTTTCTGCCAATGATATGACAACGACACTGGCCGACTATCGAAAAGTCTATCAAACAACTAGTCGGATGATTTCCCAAAAGAAAATTTCTCGTTATGATGCCAAAACTCTCCTTGAACTCAACCAAGGAGGAAAAAGTTCTCAGAAAGAATGTGCTATTTGCCACTCAGTTGAAAAGCTTACCAAGTATAAAGATCAAGAGGTCTGCCATATCTGTGCTGGGATGTATCGCTTTGCTAAGGAGATACAAGAAAACTACTATATTGTGACAAAAGAAAAAGGCCTGCCGATAGGTCCAGGAGCCTATATTAGTGGTATTTCCAAAGCCGATCTCGCTAATGAAGAGTGGGACCGTGTTTATGTAAAGAATAGCTATAGTACAGATATTCTAAAAGCAACCCATGTCTTTGTCGGAGATTACAAATATGCTGAGATTGACCAGTATGCCAAACTATCTCAGGATAGTAAAACTGGACAAGGAATCAAGCGTCTGGCAGTCGTTCGACTAGATGTGGATGACCTAGGAGCAGCCTTTATGGCTGGGTTCTCTTATCAAGATGGTGGCAAGTATAATACTCTGGCACGTTCAGCGACCTTCTCTAGAAGTATGAGTCTCTTCTTTAAGGTCTATATCAACCAGTTTGCCAAAGAGAAAAAACTATCGATCATTTATGCTGGTGGAGATGATGTATTTGCTATCGGTTCCTGGCAGGATATTATTGAGTTTACTATTTGTCTCAGACAAAACTTTATCAAGTGGACAAATGGTAAATTAACCCTATCAGCAGGGATTGGCCTCTTTCCAGATAAAACCCCAGTTAGCCTCATGGCTGAAGAGACTGGTAATCTAGAAGCAGCAGCCAAAGATAACGACAAGGATAGTATTTCCCTTTTTAAAGGAGGTAATACCTTGAAGTTGGACCAATCTTTTGGCAATGTCGATTCTGAAAGAAATTATACCTTGAAGTTCGACCAATTTATTGACAATGTCTATAATGGGAAACTGAAGAGCATTCGTTACTACTTTAATATTCAAGATGAGCGCGGAAAGAGCTTTGTATATAGACTTATTGAGCTCCTTCGCAACTACGATCGTATGAATATTGCTCGATTAGCCTATTATTTAACTCGCTTAGAAGATCAAACTTCTAAGGATAAAAAAGAAGAGTTTAAAGAGTTTAAAGATTTATTCTTTTCTTGGTATACAGGTAGCGATAATGAACGTAAGGAAGCAGAGATAGCTTTACTTCTATATATTTATGAGATTAGAAAGGATTCATAGATGGCAATTTTAAAAGATGATAATTACGTAGATAAGGCAGAGAAGGCTATTAAATCTTTAAATCAAACTAAAGATAGAAATAATAAAAATAGATTTTTTTTAACAACTACTAAAATTCGAAATCTATTAAATTTAACTAGTAATCTTTTTGATGAAAGTAAGGTTAGAGAGTATAAGGAATTGGCTGATAAAATCGCTTATTTGAGAGTGCAGTTTGTTTATCAAGCAGGAAGAGAACCTTCTGTTAAAGACTTAGTAAGAAAAGCTGAAATATTAGCCGCTTTAAAAGAAATAAACAATAAGGAAAGTCTCCAACGCTTTTGCCGTTATATGGAAGCTTTAGTGGCCTATTTTAGATTTTACGGAGGAGAAGATTCATGACATTTGCAAAAATTCAAGTAACAGCACAAATTCGTCTAGAGACAGGACTTCATATTGGGACAAACAATGCCTTTGCAGCAATTGGGGCTATGGACTCACCTGTAATTAAAGATCCAATTACAAACTTACCCATTATTCCAGGATCTAGTATCAAAGGGAAAATGCGTACCCTTCTGGCAAAAGTATATAATTCTAGACCAGCAAAAGCACCAGGAGAAGATGGGGAAATTCTAAGTCGACTATTTGGAAATAGCTCATCTAAGCGCGATAAAATAGGTCGCTTAATTTTTAGAGATGCTTTTTTATCTAATAAAGATGAACTTGATAGCTTAGGAGCAAAGATTTATACTGAAGTAAAATTTGAAAATACCATTGATCGTATCTCTGCTGTAGCTAAACCTAGACAAATTGAACGTGCCATCCGAGATAGTGTCTTTGGATTTGAGTTGATCTATGAGGTGACAGACAGGAGTCAATCTCAAGTAGAAGAAGACTTCAAAGTGATTCTTGATGGATTAAAACTGTTGGAACTTGATTATTTAGGTGGTTCAGGCTCTCGTGGATATGGTAAGGTTGCTTTTGAGAATCTTAAAGCAAATACAGTTTTCGGAAACTATGATGTTAGTAGATTGAATGAACTTTTAACTACGGAGGTCTAGTATGACCTATAAGATGTATATTATGAACTTCCATACTGCTCACTTTGGGGCAGGTAAATTGGATAGTTCTAAAATGACTTTTGCAGCTGAACGATTGTTTTCAGCTCTGGTCTTAGAAGCAAAAAAAATGGGGAAAATGGAGGAATTCGTGTCAATAGCGGGTCAAGATGAATTTGTTTTGACTGATGCCTTTCCTTATAAATCAGAACCATTTTTACCTAAGCCAATAGGATTTCCAAAGTTTGATCAGCCAGACTTAACAACGGATGTTAAAGAAGTAAGACGTCAAGCGAAAATGGCGAAGAAACTTCAGTTTATCCCCTTAGAGAGATTTGAATCTTATGTAAATGGGAAACTTTTTAAAGATGCAGAACATGCAGTAACAAATATCGTCACTAAAAACCAACCTCATGTGGACGGGAATCTTTTTCAAGTGTCTACTGTTAGATTTAGAGATGACTCTTCACTTTATGTGATTGCAAACGAGTCTGAGCTCTTGAATGAACTCATGGCAAGCTTGCAGTATACAGGAATTGGTGGCAAACGTTCCAGTGGCTATGGACAATTTGATTTGACTATATTAGATTTACCAGATGGTTTCAAAAATCGTCTTACCAAGGTCCATCAAGGACCTGTTATGACCTTGACGACTTCTCTACCAGTCGAAAAGGAACTTGAATATGCTATGGAAACTGGTTCCTATTTACTAAGTAAATCAAGTGGTTTTGCTTTTAGTACAGAAACCAATGAAAATTACCGTAAGCAGGATTTATATAAGTTTACTTCTGGCTCTACTTTCTCTGAAACCTTTACAGGACAGATTGTGGATGTAAGACCTCTTGATTTCCCACATGAAGTATTAAATTATGCTAAACCACTATTTTTTAAGATGGAGGGAGAAAGATGAAAACAGAATATAGAACCTTTCAATTCAGCCTTCTTTCTATGGCTCCTATCCATATTGGCAGTGGTGATAAGTACACTTCTCGTGAATTTATCTATGAAAATAGCTACTTTTATTTCCCTGATATGGGTAAGTTTTATAATCGCATGGTGGAGAAAGGATACGATCAGAAGTTTGAGCGCTTTTTACAAGAGAGAATGGCAAGTGATAGTAATAATAGGTTGATTTCCTTTTTAGAAGATAACCGTATTTCTGACCGTGATTTTGGTGGGTATAGGATTAAAGAGACAGGTTTGGAAATTGAAAAGAATAATCGCGATTCCAAATTAGGAACGATAAATGAAGTGACAAAATTTATGAGAGATGCTTTTGGTAATCCCTATATTCCTGGAAGTTCACTAAAGGGGGCTATTCGGACCATTTTAATGAATACCAATCCTGACTGGAACAATAAAAATGTGGTTGATACTAAGGGTAAGCATCCTAAGGAAAATAAAAATATGATTCCTTGGGAGCCTAAGAAGGGTAAAGAATTCAATAACTTATTTAATGCCATTCGTGTTATTGATAGTAAGCCATTTAACAATGAGCAGATTATTCTAGTTCAAAAATGGGATTATTCAGCCGAGTCTTTAACTGCCAAGCCTCTTCCTTTATATAGAGAAGCCATCGCACCCTTAACTAAAATCAATTTCACCATTACTACAACTACTAAGGAAGCTGGAATCTTAATTGAAGAATTAGGACAGAGAGCGCAAGCTTTATACAAAGAATATAAAACCTTTTTCCTAAAAGATTTTCCGGACGATAAGATTCAAGATAATATAGACTATCCTATATACTTGGGTGCTGGTAGTGGAGTTTGGACAAAAACAATATTTAAACAAGCAGATGGAATTATACAAGAACTTTATCAGAAGAGCCGAACGACTAAGATGGTTGGTAAGGGAGTGTTGAAATTAACAAAAGCACCAATGAAAAGTGTTAAAACAACACAAGCAACTCGAAAACTGATAATGAATGATGAGTCTTTCTATGAAATGGGCAAAGCTAATTTCATAATTAAGGAGATTACTAAATGAAGGTTTTGATTTCAGCAGTGGGGAATACGGATCCAATCCGTAATTTTCACGATGGAGCTTTAGTACATATTGCGAGAAAATACCGTCCAGATAAGATTATTATTGTTTTTTCTGAGGAACTGATTCGTAAGAAAGATGATATTGAGAAAGTAATTCGTTCTATTGATTCTGAATACCTCCCAGAGATTGTATACCATGAACCAATCATTTTAAACAATGAAGTACATATTTTTGATACTATGTTTGATCAATTTGATGATATTATACGAGAGTATTATACAAAAGACGACGAATTTATTCTTAATCTTTCAAGTGGAACTCCTCAAATAAAATCAGCTTTATTTGTTCTTAACAGACTAAGTGAAATCAATGTCAAGGCAGTACAAGTTCCAAGTCCTGAAAAAAAATCGAACGCTGGCGTTAGGCATGATGATTCGGAAGATATTGATGTACTAATCGATACAAATATGGATAATAAGCAGGACTATGTCGATCGAACTATTGAAGATACTTCAGATAAGTTTAAACAAGGCTTAATAAAAAAAACTTTACGTGATTTTATTAAGAAATATGATTATAAAGCTAGTTTAGAGATAGCAAATCAGTTGCCTGACTTCCCTGGATTGAAAGATTGTCGCAAAAAGTTACAAGATATTGTGGATTCATTAGATAGGCAAGATATACCTCAACTCCTCCAAAAGAAAAAATGGAGTGAAGAACAGAAAAAAGTACTAAATGCTTATTTGACTATTGATTTGCAAAAAGAACGTGGGAATTATAGTGAAGGTCTGATTAGAATTAAAAACCTTACAGAGTTTATCTTAGAAGACTATATCGGAAATCGTTATCCAGAATTTCTGGATAATTACGTGAATGAATCAGAGAAATATTACCTCGGGATTCAGGATTATAATAAGATTCTTCAAATAAAAGATCGGACATTGTATGACAAAATCAAACCGATTTTGAGAATAAACAAAACACGAAATACAGTAGCCCATCGATTAGATTCTATAAAAGCTGAAGACTTAAAACAGTTAGGTCCTGTTCTAAAAACCTTAAAGGGACTAGTCAAGGAACAGTATCAATTCACTGAGAAAGATTTTGATTTTTACAAGGACTTAAATAAGGAATTATTAGAATTACTGAAATAATGAGAGGTAGAATATCTTGGAAATTTTGATTTCAGCAGTTGGAACGACAGATCCGATAAGCAATAATCGAGATGCAGCTTTATTACATATTGCTCGAACATACAGACCTGAACAAATTGTTTTGGTTTATAGTGAAGAAATGTTAGTAAAAAAAGCTCTTGTTGAGAAAGCATTATGTTCAATAGAGGGTTATCATCCTAAGGTGGTTATTGAATCAATCATATTGAAAAATGATGAAGTCTATCTATTTGATAAAATGTATGAAGTGATGGGACAGATTATCGAAAAATATTCTGGAGCAGATCATCAATTAATCTTGAATCTCTCCTCAGGGACACCTCAGATTATTTCTGCTTTATTTGCCTTAAATCGAATTAATGATTATAATACGCAAGCCATACAGGTTGCAACTCCTAACAAATCTGCAAACAGAAAGTATGTGCCACTGTCAAGTGAAGATGAACAGAAGCTTTTTGACGAGAACGAGGATAACCAAAAGGATTACGAAGATCGTACAATCAAAGATGAAGCTGAAAAATTTAACCAGTCTCTTATCAAGCGACACTTAAGAAATTTAATCTCTTCTTATGATTATCTTGCTGCGGAAGAATTAGTTACTAGAAAAGAATACAATAAATTACTTTCTAAAAAGAAATTAGCTCGTTTAAGAGACATATTAAATGATTTTGTAAAAGTATTTAAAACCCAAGCGATTTTAAAAGATATTCAGGGATATTCACTCACAGAAGTTGAGAAAAAAGCTCTTAATTACTTTTTAATGATTGAAGTTTTGAAAGAGAGAGGGCAGGTTGCTGATGTCTTAATCAAATCAAAGTCTTATGTTGAATATATCATCGAGGAAAAGATAAAGAAAGATTATCCAGATTTGATCAAATATGATGCAACTTTTCCAAAGTTAAATGAAGAATACAAGGATTTTGAAGCTATTTTAGATTTCATTGACATAGAATTTAAGAAAGCCAAAGGTATAAAAGATGAGAAGGAAAGAATCTATTCCCCTCAGTCAACCTTAAATCTCTTGTCATATGAAAATATTCTATCTTATTATCAAGTTTCTCCTGAATTACTTAAGTCCATAAAGTTAATAAATAGCTTAAATGGTGAGAGAAATAAGGTGGCACATGGCTTGTCAGAGATTGATAGTAAACTAGTCAATTCTAGAAAATTGCAACAGACAATAGATACCTTGCGCTTTATTTTACAAGATACATTTGAGATTGATGATAGCTATTTCTCTTGTTATCAAACACTCAATAATGAAATGCTTGATTTACTTCGTCAATAATATAGTTTATCAATAAATCGATTTGCTGATGATACATATAATGTGATTGCAAGTGCTTGCTTTCCTAGTTGACGCAGAACCCAAAAAACGATATAATAAGAAAGTTGAGAATTGATTTTCTCTCCATCTTAGTTCAGAGAATTGGCGGTGCTGCAAGCCATCTAAGATAGAAAATCATGCTACTCGATTGTAACAATTGCATAAGAATCAAGAATGACAAGTTCATTGAATGAAGGTGGTACCGCGGTTTTTCGCCCTTCGTGATATGGATTTGTCTTTTATTTTTGGAGGTGCTTATGAGAAGTTTTCTTGTCAAACAAAAATTTCGCCTAGGTGGTGAACGCTTTGATATCAAAGATGAAATGGGGAATGTCGCCTATCAGGTTGAAGGTTCATTTTTTAAGATTCCTAAGACCTTTACCATTTTTGATAATTCTGGTGAACAGGTTAGTGTGATTAGTAAAGAAATGTTGACCTTCATGCCACGCTTTGAGATTCAACTCAGTAATGGAGATAGTTTTTATATCCGAAAGAAGTTGACTTTCTTTAGAGATAAGTATGAATTTGACAACCTAGGTCTTCGCATTGAGGGAAATATCTGGGATTTAAACTTTAAACTTCTGGATGACCGTGATCAAGTGATTGCGGAAATCGCCAAGGAACTCTTCCATTTAACCTCTACCTATACCGTAACCGTCTATGACGAATCTTATGCAGACCTAGTCATTTCCCTCTGTGTCGCTATCGACTATGTGGAAATGTTAGAAAGCCAATCAAATTAGTAAAAAGGAGATACAAATGAAACAATTATCTAGTGCACAAGTCCGCCAAATGTGGCTTGATTTCTGGGCTACAAAAGGCCACTCAGTAGAACCATCAGTAAGTTTAGTTCCAGTAAACGACCCAACACTTTTGTGGATCAACTCAGGGGTCGCAACCCTTAAGAAATACTTTGATGGAACTATCAAACCTGAAAATCCACGTATTACCAATGCGCAAAAAGCCATCCGTACCAATGATATCGAAAACGTAGGGAAGACTGCTCGTCACCATACTATGTTTGAAATGTTGGGGAACTTCTCCATCGGAGATTACTTCCGTGACGAAGCCATTACTTGGGCATATGAGCTTTTGACAAGTCCTGAGTGGTTTGACTTCCCTAAAGACAAACTCTACATGACCTACTATCCAGATGATACAGATTCTTACAACCGCTGGATTGAAGTAGGAGTGGACCCAAGCCACTTGATCCCAATCGAAGACAACTTCTGGGAAATCGGTGCGGGACCTTCTGGACCTGATACAGAAATCTTCTTTGACCGTGGAGAAGCTTTTGACCCAGAAAATATCGGTATTCGCCTTCTTGCAGAAGATATTGAAAATGACCGTTATATCGAAATCTGGAACATCGTCTTGTCACAATTTAACGCAGACCCTGCGGTACCTCGTAGCGAATACAAGGAATTGCCACACAAGAACATTGATACAGGCGCTGGTTTGGAGCGTTTGGTAGCAGTGATCCAAGGGGCCAAGACAAACTTTGAAACAGACCTCTTCATGCCAATTATTCGTGAAGTGGAGAAATTATCTGGTAAGGTCTACGACCAAGATGGCGACAACATGAGCTTCAAGGTTATTGCAGACCACATCCGTTCGCTTTCATTTGCGATTGGGGATGGTGCCCTTCCTGGAAATGAAGGTCGTGGTTATGTCCTTCGTCGTCTCCTCCGTCGTGCCTCTATGCATGGTCAAAAATTGGGAATCAACGAGCCTTTCCTTTACAAACTCGTTCCAACTGTTGGTAAGATCATGGAAAGCTACTACCCAGAAGTTCTTGAAAAACGTGACTTTATTGAAAAAATCGTTAAGAGCGAAGAAGAGTCATTTGCTCGTACCCTTCACTCAGGTCAACACTTTGCAGAAACTATCGTAGCAGACTTGAAAGAAAAAGGCCAAACAGTTATCGCTGGTTCAGATGTCTTCAAACTCTACGATACATACGGATTCCCAGTGGAATTGACAGAAGAAATTGCTGAAGAAGCTGGAATGACCGTAGACCGTGAAGGTTTTGAAGCAGCCATGAAAGAGCAGCAAGAACGTGCGCGTGCGTCTGCTGTTAAAGGCGGATCTATGGGGATGCAAAATGAAACCCTTCAAAACATTACAGTTGAGAGTGTCTTCAACTACAATGCTAGCCAATTGTCTTCTAAGTTGGTGGCTATCGTAGCTAACAATGTTGAAGTAGAAGGTGTAGCTGAAGGAACTGCGTCACTTATCTTTGCAGAGACACCTTTCTACGCTGAAATGGGTGGACAGGTTGCGGACCATGGTCAAATCATGGATGCTCAAGGAAATGTTGTAGCGACAGTGACAGATGTTCAAAAAGCACCAAACGGACAACCACTCCATACCGTTGAAGTTCTTGCGCCACTTGCTTTGAACCAAGAATACACTTTGGCTATCGATAGCAATCGTCGTCATCGTGTCATGAAGAACCACACAGCAACTCACTTGCTCCATGCAGCTCTTCATAATATCCTTGGCCACCATGCTACTCAAGCAGGATCTCTGAATGAAGTGGAATTCCTTCGCTTTGACTTCACTCACTTCCAAGCGGTAACTCCTGAAGAATTGCGCGCCATTGAACAACAAGTCAATGAAAAGATCTGGGAAGCCATCGCAGTGGAAACAGTTGAGACAGACATTGACACAGCCAAAGAAATGGGAGCGATGGCCCTCTTTGGTGAGAAATATGGTAAGGAAGTCCGTGTTGTGACCATTGGTGACTACTCAGTTGAACTTTGTGGTGGTACTCACGTAGGTAACACTTCTGAAATCGGTCTCTTCAAGATTGTCAAGGAAGAAGGGATCGGATCAGGAACTCGTCGTATCTTGGCAGTGACTGGTAAGGAAGCCTTTGAAGCTTATCGTGAACAAGAAGATGCACTGAAAGCAGTCGCAGCAACCTTGAAAGCTCCTCAACTCAAAGAAGTACCTCACAAGGTTGAAGGACTTCAAGAACAACTCCGTCAATTGCAAAAAGAAAATGCAGAATTGAAGGAAAAAGCGGCAGCAGCGGCAGCCGGCGATGTCTTCAAGAATGTTCAAGAAGCAAACGGCCACCGTTACATTGCTAGTCAAGTTTCTGTATCAGATGCAGGTGCTCTTCGTACCTTTGCAGATAACTGGAAGCAAAAAGACTATTCGGATGTGCTTGTTCTTGTCGCAGCCATCGATGACAAGGTCAACCTTCTTGTAGCCAGCAAGACAAAAGACATACACGCAGGTAACTTGGTTAAAGAATTAGCTCCAATCGTTGATGGACGTGGTGGTGGTAAACTAGACATTGCCATGGCAGGAGGAAGCAACCAAGCCAAGATCCAAGAATTATTGGATGCAGTAGCAGGTAAATTGTAATCAAAAAATACCTATCCATTTGGATAGGTTTTTTTGGCATTAGAAAAACTCCCCACGAATAGTGAGGAGTTCATTTTTTAGAATTAAACAATCCCTTGGGCAATCATAGCATTTGCCACGTTTTCAAAGGCTGCGATATTGGCACCTGCAAGGTAGTCAGTACCAAGACCGTATGTTTCTGCAGTTGTTTTAGCTGTGTTGAAGATGTTAGTCATAATATCTTTCAAGCGACCGTCAACTTCTTCACGTGTCCATGAAAGGCGAAGGCTGTTTTGGCTCATTTCAAGAGCAGATACAGCGACACCACCAGCATTGGCAGCTTTGGCAGGTCCATAAAGGATTCCGTTTTCTTTGTAGACTTTGATAGCTTCAAGGTCGCTAGGCATGTTAGCACCTTCAGACACACAGATAACACCTTGAGCAACCAAGCGTTTCGCAGCTTCACCATTGATCTCATTTTGAGTCGCACATGGAAGAGCAATATCGTAGTTACCAGTGTAAGTCCATACAGAACCTTCGTAGTAAGTAGCAGTTGGTTTTTCTGCAGCGTACTCAGTTAAACGAGCACGACGGTTGTTTTTAACATCTGACAAAAGGTCGAAGTCGATACCATTTTCATCAATGACATAACCATTTGAGTCAGATACAGAAATAACTGTAGCACCAAGTTCAGTTGCTTTTTGAAGGGCAAACTGAGCAACGTTACCAGAACCAGAAACAACCACTTTCTTACCTGCAAAACTGTTTCCGTTTACTTTGAGCATTTCTTCAGTGTAGTAAACCAATCCATAACCAGTTGCTTCTGGACGAATCAAGCTACCACCAAATCCAAGAGGTTTACCAGTCAAGACACCAGCATCAAATTGGTTGAGACGTTTGTATTGTCCGTAAAGGTAACCAATCTCACGTCCACCTACACCGATATCACCAGCAGGTACATCAAGAGATGGTCCGATGTATTTTTGCAATTCAGTCATGAAGCTTTGGCAGAAGCGCATCACTTCAGCATCAGTTTTGCCTTTAGGATCAAAGTCTGATCCACCTTTACCTCCACCGATTGGAAGTCCAGTCAAAACGTTTTTAAAGATTTGTTCGAATCCGAGGAATTTCAAAATCCCTTGGTTAACAGTTGGGTGGAAACGAAGTCCGCCTTTATATGGTCCAACAGCTGAGTTGAATTGAACACGGTAACCACGGTTAACTTGAACTTTTCCGTCACGGTCAACCCAAGGAACACGGAAGCTAATTACGCGCTCAGGCTCAGTGATACGTGCCAAGATATTTTCTTCAATATACTCAGGGTGTTTTTCAAAGACAGGCTCCAAAGTGCTGAAGAATTCTTCAACCGCCTGGAGAAATTCAGCCTCATGCCCGTTACGAGCTTTTACAGTTTCAAACACGCTTTGGATATATTCTTTAGCAGATGTCATATCGTTCTCCTTTTTGTTGTCATATTTTATTACATGAGACATTATAGCAGAAAAATTTTTCACTGTAAAGGAAAAAACACAAATTTTCTAAAAATTCTTTCAATTTAGCAACAGCTCTATTTTTCAGCAAAAAAAGCCAACATTTTTATGAGGTTAGTTTTATTAAAAGAGTCCTATCAAAGTATGGTATAATAATGGAGATATAAAGGAATCTGGAGGAATAGAATCATGGTATCAACTAAAACACAGATTGCTGGTTTTGAATTTGATAATTGCTTGATGAATGCGGCAGGAGTTGCTTGTATGACCATTGAGGAATTGGAAGGTGTTAAAAACTCAGCAGCAGGAACCTTTGTCACAAAAACAGCAACCTTGGAATTTCGTCAGGGAAATCCTGAACCACGCTACCAAGATGTTCCACTTGGCTCTATCAACTCTATGGGTCTGCCAAATAATGGTTTAGACTATTACCTGAACTACCTTTTGGAATTACAAGAAAAGGAACCAAATCGTACCTTCTTTCTATCTTTAGTTGGAATGTCTCCAGAGGAAACTCATACCATTTTGAAGAAGGTGCAAGAAAGTGATTTTCGTGGTCTAACTGAACTCAATCTCTCATGTCCCAATGTTCCAGGAAAACCTCAGATTGCCTATGATTTTGAAACAACAGACCGTATCTTGTCAGAAGTCTTTGAGTATTTTACAAAACCTCTAGGAATTAAGCTACCACCTTATTTTGATATAGTTCACTTTGACCAGGCTGCAGCTATTTTTAACAAATATCCGCTCAAATTTGTCAATTGTGTCAACTCTATTGGAAATGGTCTTTATATTCAAGATGAGTCGGTCGTGATTCGTCCTAAGAATGGCTTTGGTGGAATTGGTGGAGAATACATTAAACCAACTGCCCTTGCCAATGTCCATGCCTTTTATCAACGCTTAAATCCAGAAATTCAAATCATTGGAACTGGTGGAGTATTAACAGGGCGTGATGCTTTTGAACATATCTTATGTGGTGCTAGCATGGTGCAGGTAGGAACTACTCTTCATAAAGAAGGAGTAGGTGCTTTTGAGCGTATTACCAAGGAACTCAAAGAAATTATGGTGGAAAAAGGTTATCAAAGCCTAGATGATTTCCGTGGTAAATTACATTATATTGATTAAATAAAAGCGAAACTAAAAAGAAAGGAGAATAGATGCTAGCCATAGAAGAAAGCCGAAAACTGTCCTTAGCGAACCTTCCGAGTTTGACCCTGTTTACAGGGGTCGATCAAGGTCAGTATGACGTCATGAAAACACAGGTTCTCAAGCAAATCGGCTACGATCCTGCAGATTTGAACTTTGCTTATTTTGATATGAAAGAAGTAGACTACAAAAACTTGGAGCTAGAGTTGGTCAGTCTTCCTTTCTTTGCGGATGAAAAAATTGTTATTTTAGATCATTTTGTCGATATAACGACAGCTAAAAAACGTTATCTAACTGATGATGAACTTAAGTCTTTTGAAGACTATCTAGAAAATCCTTTACCTTCTAGTAAACTAGTCATTTTTGCTGAAGGGAAGTTGGATAGTAAGAGACGTTTGGTCAAATTGCTCAAGCGGGATGCGACAGTTTTTGAAGCCATCGAGCCAAAAGAGCAAGAAATACGAGCTTATTTTCAAAAGTGGGCTCAGGAATTAGGACTTACCTTTGTTGGAAAATCCTTCGAACAGTTGCTTATCAAATCAGGTTTTCAATTCAGTGAAATTCAAAAAAATCTACTCTTCCTACAGGCCTACAAGGATAATGGTGTCATTACAGAAGAAGACATTGTTGAAGCCATACCAAAGACTTTGCAGGATAATATCTTTGATTTAACCCAATTGATTTTAGGGAAGAAAATCGATCAGGCACGTGATTTAGTCAAGGACTTGACCTTACAGGGAGAAGATGAGATTAAACTGATTGCCATAATGCTGGGGCAGTTCAGACTCTACACACAGGTTAAAATTTTGCAAGAGTTTGGTCAGACAGAATCTCAGATGGTCAGCAGTTTAGGTCACTATCTTGGTCGCAATCCTAATCCTTACCAAATCAAATTTGCCCTTCGTGACACACGAGCTTTGTCCTTGAATTTCTTACAGGATTCTATCCGTTATCTTATTCAAGCAGATTATCAAATTAAGACTGGTGTTTACGAAAAAGGCTACCTGTTTGAGAAGGCTTTGTTGCAAATTGCAAGCCAGTCAAATTGAGCAAATAACTTGAAAAAATAGGTTGTTTGCGTTATCATTTTTATATAAAAAGAAAAAGAGGTATTACAGATGGCTATTATCTTACCAGATCTTCCATACGCTTACGATGCATTGGAACCATACATCGATGCTGAAACAATGCACTTGCACCATGACAAACACCACCAAACTTACGTTAACAATGCAAACGCAGCTCTTGAAAAACACCCTGAAATTGGTGAAGACCTTGAAGCTTTGCTTGCTGACGTAGAGTCTATCCCAGCTGATATCCGCCAAGCGCTTATCAACAACGGTGGTGGACACTTGAACCACGCTCTTTTCTGGGAATTGATGACTCCTGAAAAAACAGCTCCTTCAGCAGAACTTGCAGCAGCAATCGATGAAGCTTTTGGTTCATTCGAAGAATTCCAAGCAGCTTTCACTGCAGCAGCAACGACTCGTTTCGGTTCTGGATGGGCATGGTTGGTTGTTAACAAAGAAGGTAAACTTGAAGTGACTTCAACTGCAAACCAAGACACACCAATCTCAGAAGGTAAGAAACCAATCTTGGGCTTGGACGTTTGGGAACATGCTTACTACGTAAAATACCGCAACGTTCGTCCTGATTACATCAAAGCTTTCTTCTCAGTGATCAACTGGAATAAAGTAGATGAACTTTACGCAGTAGCTAAATAATATGAACACTAACACCTTTGGTTAGAATTTTATCTAACTTGAAAGGTGTTTTTTGTTTGCTTGGATTAGAAGTGACTGTCTCATGATTTTCCTTTGTTGGATAGGCTTGATTTATGGTATAATGATAAGATAGAAATCGAAGGAGAAATCATGAATATTCAACAATTACGCTACGTTGTGGCTATTGCTAATAGTGGTACTTTTCGTGAAGCAGCTGAGAAGATGTACGTTAGCCAACCCAGTCTATCTATTTCTGTAAGAGACTTGGAAAAAGAGCTCGGTTTCAAGATTTTTCGCAGAACCAGTTCTGGAACTTTCCTTACTCGTCGCGGTATGGAATTTTATGAAAAGGCACAAGAATTGGTCAAAGGATTTGATGTTTTCCAGAACCAGTATGCCAATCCTGAAGAGGAAAAGGATGAGTTTTCAATAGCCAGCCAGCACTATGATTTCTTGCCACCAACCATTACAGCTTTTTCGCAACAATACCCTGAATATAAGAATTTCCGTATTTTTGAATCTACAACTGTTCAAATTTTGGATGAAGTAGCCCAAGGACATAGTGAGATTGGGATTATCTATCTCAACAATCAAAACCAAAAGGGAATCATGCAACGGGTTGAAAAGCTAGGACTTGAAGTGATTGAATTAATTCCTTTCCAAACTCATATCTATCTACGTGAAGGACATCCCTTAGCCAAGAAAAAAGAGTTGGTTATGGAGGATTTGGTAGATTTACCAACAGTGCGATTCACACAGGAAAAAGATGAATATCTTTATTACTCAGAGAATTTTGTGGATACCAGTGCTAGCTCTCAAATGTTTAATGTAACTGACCGTGCTACCTTAAATGGGATTCTTGAAAGAACAGATGCTTATGCGACTGGTTCTGGATTCTTAGATAGCGATAGTGTGAACGGAATTACGGTTATTCCATTAAATGATAATCTCAATAATCGCATGGTTTATGTGAAACGTGAAGAAGTAGACTTGAGCCAAGCGGGAACCTTATTTGTAGCGGTTATGCAAGAGTATTTTGATCAGAAGAGGAAAGCATGAAAAAAAGAGGAATAGTAGCAGGGATTATAGTAGCCTTGATTGTCTTAGATCAATTGGTAAAGGCTTATGTCGTTCAGAATATTGCTCTTGGTGAAATCAAATCATGGGTCCCAAATCTAGTTAGTTTAACCTATCTGCAAAATAGGGGGGCAGCTTTTTCTATGCTTCAAGATCAACAGTGGTTTTTTGCGGTGATTACTCTAGTAGTAATGGCAGGGGCTATCTGGTATCTTCATAAGCATATAGAGGATTCCTTCTGGACAGTCTTTGGATTGGTCTTGATTATTGCAGGTGGTCTTGGGAACTTTATCGATCGCATCAGTCAAGGATTTGTCGTGGATATGTTCCACTTAGACTTTATTAATTTCGCAATTTTCAATGTAGCCGATAGTTATCTGACTGTAGGAGTAGTTGTGTTATTGCTTGCAATGCTAAAAGAGGAAATGAATGGAAATTAAAATTGAAACAGGCGGACTACGCTTAGATAAGGCTTTGTCAGATTTGACAGAACTGTCCCGTAGTCTTGCCAATGAACAAATCAAGTCTGGTCAGGTCTTGGTCAATGGTCAGGTAAAAAAAGCTAAGTACTCGGTTCAAGAAGGGGATGTTATCACTTATCAAGTTCCAGAACCAGAAGTTTTAGAGTATGTAGCTGAAGATATTCCTTTAGAAATCATTTATCAAGATGAGGATGTAGCAGTAGTTAACAAACCTCAGGGGATGGTTGTTCATCCAAGCGCTGGTCATACCAGTGGTACCTTAGTGAATGCCCTCATGTACCATATCAAGGACCTATCAGGCATTAATGGTGTGCTGCGCCCTGGGATTGTCCATCGTATTGATAAGGATACTTCAGGTCTCTTGATGATTGCCAAAAACGATGAAGCTCATATGGCACTTGCTCAAGAATTGAAGGACAAGAAATCTCTTCGTAAGTATTGGGCTATCGTTCACGGTAATCTCCCGAATGATCGTGGAGTCATTGAAGCGCCGATCGGACGTAGTGAAAAAGACCGCAAGAAACAAGCTGTTACCGCTAAAGGGAAACCAGCAGTGACACGTTTCCAAGTCTTGGAACGCTTTGGTGATTATACATTGCTGGAATTACAACTGGAAACAGGGCGGACTCATCAAATTCGTGTCCATATGGCATACATCGGTCATCCTGTTGCTGGAGATGAGGTCTATGGTCCTCGTAAAACCTTGAAAGGACATGGGCAATTTCTACATGCTAAAACTCTAGGTTTTACCCATCCTAGAACTGGTGAAACTATGGAATTTACTTCCGATATCCCAGCTATCTTTAAAGAGACTTTGGAAAAACTTCGAAATAACTAAAAAAGGACTCAACTGAGCCCCTTTTTTATTTGCGTTTTTTCTTAGCTTTTTTCATTTTATTGGCCATGCGTTTCATGGATTGTTTCATGGCAAATTCACCGATTTTACCTTTGAGGCCTCCACCGAGCATCTGGCTCATATCAGGCATACCAGCTCCTCCGAGAGCAGACATATCAGGCATGCCACCTTGTCCCATCATTCCCTCAAGGGCGGACATATCCATGCCTCCAGGCATATTTTTAGGAAGGTTGTTAGGGTTGATGCCCATTTGTTTCATCATCTTGTTCATGTCACCAGACATGACACCTTGCATGAGTTGTTTGGCCTGATTAAAGTCTTTAATGAACTTATTGACATCGATAAAGGTATTACCAGAACCAGCAGCGATACGACGACGACGGCTTGGCGTGAGCAAGTCTGGATTTTCACGTTCTTCCGGAGTCATAGAAGATACGATGGCACGTTTACGAGCAATTTGTTTTTCGTCTACCTTCATATTTTGGACGGCAGGGTTATTGGCCATACCAGGAATCATCTTGAGCAAATCTTCCATTGGTCCCATATTTTGTACCTGATCCAACTGATCAATGAAATCGTTGAAATCAAAGGTGTTTTCACGCATTTTTTCAGCCATTTCAAGGGCTTTTTGCTCATCGTATTCTTGGGAAGCTTTCTCAATCAGAGTCAGCATATCTCCCATACCGAGAATACGGCTAGCCATACGGTCTGGGTGGAAAGTTTCAATATCGGTAATCTTTTCACCAGTACCAGTGAACTTGATTGGTTTACCAGTGATATGACGAACAGAAAGGGCAGCACCACCACGAGTATCCCCATCAATCTTAGTAAGGATAACCCCAGTAACTTCTAATTGTGCGTTGAATTCACGTGCAACGTTGGCAGCTTCCTGACCAATCATGGCATCGATGACCAAGAGAATTTCATTTGGTTGAGCCAAGGCTTTAACATCACGAAGCTCATTCATGAGAAGCTCGTCGATCTGTAAACGACCGGCTGTATCAATCAAGACATAGTCGTTATGGTTGGCTTTAGCTTGCTCCAAACCTTGGCGAACAATCTCAACTGCAGGCACTTCAGTCCCAAGAGCAAAGACAGGAACATCAATTTGTTGTCCCAGTGTTTTGAGCTGGTCAATAGCAGCAGGACGATAGATGTCGGCCGCAATCATTAAAGGACGAGCATCCTCTTCCTTTTTGAGTTTGTTAGCGAGCTTTCCTGCGAAGGTTGTTTTACCAGCACCCTGCAAACCGACCATCATGATAATGGTTGGGATTTTTGGAGACTTAATAATCTCAGCTGTATCAGAACCAAGAACTTCCGTCAACTCTTCATTAACAATCTTGATGATTTGTTGAGCAGGATTAAGGGTATCAATGACTTCGTGCCCAATCGCGCGTTCACGAATTTTTTTGATAAAGTCCTTAACCACTGGCAAAGCAACGTCGGCTTCTAAAAGAGCCAGACGAATTTCCTTGGTTGCTTCTTGAATATCACTCTCTGTGATTTTTCCTTTTTTACGTAGATTTTTAAAGACGTTCTGCAAACGTTCTGTTAAATTTTCAAATGCCATATTTTTCTCCTATTTACTCAATTCAGTGGAAATCGTCCGAAATGTTGCAAACACTCTAGTTCTTCGGGTGTGGCTTCTTTCATGATTTCATTTGGATATCCCCAACAGCTAAAACCTATTTGCATAGCTTTGGAGATATCATTGGGCGAGATAATCTGTAGTCGACTAGGAAATGGTTCCTCAGCTGCTAATAGTTTGCAAGGTATTCCTTGATAAATGACGAGATTGCCCATAATTACTCCCGATTGTCAATACTTGTTAAAATCTCAAGTTGCTCTTGTAGAAAAGTATCTTCTGGATAACGCTCCAAAATCTGATCAAAAATCTGACTGCGGACAATGTAGTCAGAGTACATATGAAGCTTCATTTCATAATCTTCCAGTATCTTTTCTGTACGTTTGATATTGTCATAAACAGCCTGGCGACTAACGCCGAACTCTTCAGCGATTTCAGCCAAACTATAGTCATCTGCATAGTAGAGTTCGATATAGTTCATCTGCTTATCAGTCAAAAGAGCTGCATAAAATTCAAACAGAGCATTCATTCGATTGGTTTTTTCAATTTCCATAAGATTTATTATACCAAAAAATAGCCTGAACTGCTAGTAATGGATTGATTTTAGAGATAAGTGAGAAAAAGTCGTTTTAACGGTTATTTTCTGACTATGAATCCTTTTTTTGGTATAATGGAATGTATTATAATGTTTTAGAAAGAGGTTCTTATGAAAGAATTAGAAACCGTGTTAGAGCAACGTTTTGAGCTTGTTTTTTCAAATAAACAATTACTTGAAACAGCTTTTACTCACACTAGTTATGCAAACGAGCACCGCCTCTTAAAAATTTCACACAATGAACGCTTGGAATTTTTAGGAGACGCTGTTCTACAATTATTGATTTCAGAATATCTGTACAAGAAATATCCTAAAAAACCAGAAGGTGATCTATCTAAACTTCGTGCTATGATTGTCCGTGAGGAGAGTTTGGCTGGTTTTGCCCGTGATTGCCAGTTTGATCAGTTTATCAAGCTAGGCAAAGGAGAAGAAAAATCAGGTGGTCGCAATCGTGATACCATCTTGGGAGATGCCTTTGAAGCCTTTTTGGGTGCCCTCCTTTTAGATAAAGATTTGCTTACGGTAAAAAACTTTATCTACCAGGTAATGATACCGAAGGTTGAGGCTGGTGATTTTGAGATGATTAAAGACTACAAGACCCACCTTCAAGAATTACTCCAAGTCAATGGTGATGTTGATATTCGTTATCAGGTGATTTCAGAGATCGGACCTGCCCACGATAAGATGTTTGAGGTTGAAGTCCTCGTCGAGGGTCAAAGTTTAGGTAGGGGTCAAGGACGATCTAAAAAATTGGCCGAACAGGAAGCCGCTAAAAATGCAGTTGAGGAAGGACTGGATTCATGTATTTAAAAGAAATTGAGATTCAGGGGTTTAAGTCCTTTGCTGATAAGACCAAGGTTGTTTTTGACCAAGGAGTAACAGCGGTTGTAGGACCAAATGGTTCTGGAAAATCTAACATCACAGAAAGTTTACGCTGGGCTCTTGGGGAATCCAGTGTCAAAAGTCTTCGTGGCGGGAAGATGCCAGATGTTATCTTTGCAGGAACAGAAAGTAGAAAACCATTAAACTATGCTTCTGTAGTTGTTACTCTAGATAACCAGGATGGTTTCATCAAGGATTCAGGACAGGAAATCAAGGTGGAGCGTCACATCTATCGTACGGGAGATAGTGAATACAAGATTGATGGGAAAAAAGTCCGTCTTCGTGATATTCATGATCTTTTCTTAGATACCGGACTTGGTCGCGACTCCTTCTCTATTATTTCCCAAGGGAAGGTTGAAGAAATCTTCAACTCTAAACCTGAGGAACGTCGCGCAATCTTTGAAGAAGCTGCCGGAGTTTTAAAATATAAAACTCGTCGCAAAGAGACGGAAAGCAAACTTCAACAAACTCAAGACAATTTAGACCGCTTGGAAGATATCATCTATGAGTTAGACAATCAAATCAAGCCCTTAGAAAAGCAAGCAGCAACAGCTCGTAAATTTATAGACTTGGACAGTCAGCGTAAAGGCATCTACTTAGATGTTTTAGTTGCACAAATTCAAGCCAATAAGGCTGAATTGAATCTAACAGAAGAAGAATTAAACCAAGTTCAAGAACTGTTGACTAGTTATTATCAAAAACGCGAGTCACTAGAACTTGAAAATCAATCTCTCAAGAAGCAGAGACAAGATTTACAAGCAGAGATGGCTAAAGATCAAACTAGTTTGATGGATTTGACTGCTCTAATCAGTGATTTAGAACGGAAATTGGCCTTGTCTAAACTGGAGACAGAGCAGGTTGCTCTCAATCAACAAGAGGCTCAAGCTCGTTTAGCTAGTTTGGATGAAAAGAGAAATGTTCTTATTCAAGAGAAGGAAGAAAAAGAAGCAAATCTCAGTCAGTTAGAAGCAAATCTTGCAGTCAATACCAAGGAGATCAATCGTTTAGAAGCTGAGTTAGTAGCATTTTCTGATGATCCAGATCAGATGATTGAGCAATTGCGTGAGCGCTTTGTTGCTTTCTTGCAGGAAGAAGCGGATGTGTCTAATCAATTGACACGGATTGAAAATGACCTTGAAAATAGTCGCCAACAGACTCAAAAGAAAGAAGAACAATTGGAGTCCTTGAAGGAACAATTAGCTTCTGCTAAATCTAAGGCTAGTGAGCAAGAAACTGCTCTTAAATCAGCAAAAGAAAAAGTACAGAACTTACTTGCTGACTATCAGACGAATGCTAAACAGGAAGAAGAACAAAAGCAGGTTTATCAAAGTCAGCAAAGTCAACTTTTTGACCGTTTGGATAGTCTGAAAAACAAGCAGGCCAAGGCGCAAAGTCTGGAAAACATTCTTAAAAACCATAGTAATTTCTATGCAGGTGTTAAGAGTGTTCTACAAGAAAAAAATCGCCTGGGCGGTATTGTCGGAGCGGTCAGTGAACATTTAACTTTTGATGTTCGTTATCAAACAGCTCTTGAAATTGCCCTCGGGGCAAGTAGCCAACATATCATCGTTGAAGATGAACAGGCAGCGACTAAAGCTATTGATTTCCTTAAGCGAAACCGAGCTGGTCGTGCGACCTTCCTGCCTTTAACAACTATTAAGGCTCGTAGCATTTCTAGTCAGAACCAAGATGTGATTGCCTCAAGTCCAGGTTTTCTTGGAATGGCAGATGAATTGGTTACTTTTGATGCTAAGCATGAAGCTATATTTAAAAACTTGCTTGCTACAACTGCAATCTTTGATACGGTAGAGCATGCGCGTGATGCAGCTCGTAAGGTACGCTATCAGGTTCGGATGGTAACCCTCGATGGTACAGAATTGCGAACAGGTGGTTCTTATGCTGGTGGTGCCAATCGTCAAAATAACAGTATTTTCATCAAGCCTGAATTGGAGCAATTGCAAAAAGAAATTGCTAAGGAAGAGAAGATTCTTGGTCAGGAAGAAGAAAATCTGAAATCACTTCAAGAAAACTTGACTGCTCTCGCTCAAACTTTGGAAATCATTAAGTCCCAAGGAGAGCAAGCTCGAATAGAGGAGCAAGGCTTATATCTGGCTTATCAACAAACTTGCCAACAAGTCGAAGAACTCGAAACACTTTTAGAACTTCAGGAGCAAGAGTTAACTAATCTAAGAGGTGGAGATTGGCAAGCTGAAAAAGAAAAATGCCAAGAACGTCTTGCAGTTATTTCAACCGAAAAGCAAAAGCTGGAGTCTGAGATTGAAGAAATCAAGTCCAATAAAAATGCGATTCAAGAACGTTACCAAAACTTACAGGAAAAACTGTCCCAAGAACGTCTTCTCAAAACAGAAATGATAGGGCGAAAACGTTACGAAGTTGCGGATATTGAACGGATTAACAAAGAGCTTGAATACCTTGATATGGAGCAAGATGAAATCGAACGCCTTCTCCAAGAAAAGGTAGACAATCTTGAAAAGGTTGATACGGAACTTTTGACCAAGCAGGAAACAGAAGCTAAGAGTCAGAAGGAAGAAATTCAACAGGGGCTTATTCGTAAGCAGTTTGAGCTGGATGATATTGAAGGTCAATTGGATGATATTGCTAGTCATTTAGAACAAGCCCGTCAGCAAAATGAAGAATGGATTCGTAAGCAAACACGTGCAGAAGCAACCAAAGAGAAGATTACGGACCGCCTTCGCTATCTTCAAGGTCAACTGACAGAAGAATATCAGATTAGTTATACGGAAGCTTTAGAAAAAGCCAATCCGTTAGAAGATTTAGCTATGGCTGAACAAGAGGTCAAGGATTTGGAAAAATCTATCCGTTCACTTGGTCCAGTTAATTTGGATGCCATTGAACAGTTTGACGAAGTTCACGAACGCTTGGAATTCTTAAATAGTCAGCGTGATGACATTCTTTCTGCCAAAAATCTTCTTCTTGAAACCATTACAGAGATGAACGATGAAGTGAAGGAACGGTTTAAATCAACCTTTGAAGCTATTCGTGAATCCTTCAAGGTGACCTTCAAGCAGATGTTTGGTGGTGGTCAAGCGGACCTAATCCTGACCGAGGGAGATTTATTGACAGCAGGTGTTGAAATCTCTGTTCAACCGCCTGGTAAGAAAATCCAATCTCTCAACCTCATGAGTGGTGGAGAGAAGGCCTTGTCAGCTCTTGCTTTGCTCTTCTCAATCATTCGTGTCAAGACCATTCCATTTGTTATTTTGGATGAAGTAGAGGCTGCACTCGATGAAGCTAACGTTAAACGCTTTGGGGATTATCTTAACCGATTTGACAAGGATAGCCAGTTTATCGTTGTTACCCACCGTAAGGGAACCATGGCAGCCGCAGACTCTATTTATGGAGTAACTATGCAAGAATCTGGTGTTTCTAAGATTGTCTCTGTTAAACTAAAAGATTTAGAAAATATGGATGCTTAGTTTGTTTTCAATATAACATTTCAAGCTAGAGCATGTAGAATGACCTTCAAGAAGTCGGAAAGGTTACAAAAATAAATTGAGGAGCTTACATGGATTTTGACCTATTCCTAATGATTTGTAATTATATTGGGACTATTGCCTTTGCGGCGTCAGGTGCCATTAAAGGATTTGGTAAACGTTTAGATATTTTTGGAATTAGTTTATTGGCAATTGTAACAGCAGTAGGTGGGGGTATTTTAAGAGATTCTATTATCAGTCGTTTTCCATCCGCTCTCGCAGATCCTGGACCGATTTATGTCTCTATTCTAGTAGCTGTTATTATGTATGCCTTTGTGACATCAAAACAAGCCAATGCTAGTCAAGAAAAAAAATTCTATAAGTGGCTGAGAGAAGCTTATCTTATCTTTGATTCGATTGGCTTAATCATCTTTTCCTTGATTGGAGCTACCGCCTTAGCTGATAGTAAATTGAACTTGATGTCTGCAGGGATTTTAGCCTGTTTAACAGGAGCTGGCGGAGGTATCATCCGAGATCTCTTGATTAATGAAGTCCCAAGTGTTCTAAAAGAGGACATCTATGCCCTTCTATCTTTTGTAATTGGCATTATTTATTACTGGTTAGCCTTTGTCCTTCACTTTCCAAGAATCACTGCTTTTATCATTCTCTCAATTGTCGGTTTTGTGATTCGACTCTGTATTATTAAGTTTAAGCTCTCTTTGCCAAATATGGATAAAAAGACTTGGAATTGATTGATGGTAGGAAAGTTCAATCACTCGATTGATAAATATTTTATAAATTACAAGTTTAATCAAGCGTCTAATCTCATATGGATTAGGCGCTATTTTATTTTTTGCAAATACGGGAAATATTTGATGAAATTAATATTTTTTGGTATTATATCTAAAATTTTAAATAAGATAGGAGCTACAATGAGTAATTTAAAGAATTCAGTCGATTTTATTAAAGAAATAGAGAAGTTAAAGTCAGTAACAAGATTTAATAGAACTCTTGATGGAAGATTTGAAAATAGTGCCGAGCATTCTTGGCAAGGTGCTATAGCTGCTATAGTTCTTCAAGATTATTATCCTGAAAAGTTAAAAATGGAAAAAGTTATTTCTATGTTATTGATTCATGATTTAGGTGAGATTTATGCCGGAGATACTTGGGTTTTTGATGATGAAAAAAAGATTCATTCTCATGATAGAGAGTTAGAATCTATAGAAAAAACAATGAGCCTCCTTCCAGAAGATAAATATTTGAATATGAAAAATTTGTGGTTGGAATTTGAAAAAGGACAGAGTGCTGAATCAAGATATGCAAGAGTAATCGATGCATTGGTACCACTGATAAATCACTTAGAGGTGTCACAATTAAATTATAACCCTGATAATATCAGTGCAGACATGGTATTAGAAAAGAAAAAGTTCATAAAAAGTGAATCAGAAGAATTATGGAAACTGACGGAAGATTTGATTCAGGAAAGTGTGGAAAGGGGCTTATATTTATAATAACAATTGGCCCTACGGATAGATTTATAGAATACAAGGACGTGTCAATTCAGCACGTCTTTTTTTACTTTTTCTATGGTATAATAGAAGATAGATTTATAACTGGAGAATAGATGGATTTATGATTAAACTAGTCGCAACTGATATGGACGGGACTTTTCTGGATGAAGCTGGCCAATTTGATATGGAACGTTTAAAAAAGCTTCTCCATTCTTATAAAGAAAAAGGGATTTACTTTGCTGTAGCTTCTGGCCGCGGTCTTTTGTCGCTTGAAAAGCATTTTTCGGATGTCAAAGATGAGATTATTTTCATTGCTGAAAATGGGAGTCTGGTTCGTTTTCATGGACAAGACCTCTATGAAGCGACCATGCCTAGAGATTTTTACCTATCAACTTTTGAAAAGCTAAAGACATCACCTTATTTTGATGAAAAGAAGATGCTCCTAACAGGTAAAAAAGCATGCTATGTTCTAGATACGGTTGATGAAACCTATCTCATGTTTAGTCATCATTACAATGAGAATATTCAAAAAGTAGCCAAACTTGAAGATATCACCGATGAAATTTTCAAATTCACAACTAACTTTACAGAAGAGACAGTAGAAGCTGGCGAAGCTTGGGTTAATGAACATGTGCCTGGTGTTAAGGCAATGACGACAGGTTTTGAATCCATTGATATTGTTCTTGATTATGTGGATAAGGGAGTTGCGATTGTCGAATTGGCTAAGAAGTTAAATCTAGATATGGACCAAGTGATGGCTTTTGGTGATAATCTTAATGATCTTCACATGATGCAAGTTGTAGGGCACCCAGTCGCACCTGAAAATGCCCGTCCAGAGATTTTGGAACTAGCTGAAACAGTTATCGGTCACCATAAGGACCAATCTGTTATCGCTTATATGGAGGGGTTATAATGGCAGATATTAAATTAATTGCCCTAGATTTAGATGGAACCTTGCTGACGACAGACAAGAAATTGACTGATCGTACCAAGGCAACTTTAAAGGCTGCGCGTGAACAAGGGGTCAAGGTAGTCCTAACAACTGGACGTCCTCTCAAGGCTATGGATTTCTTCCTTAAAGAGCTTGGAACAGACGGTCATGATGACGAATATACTATCACTTTCAACGGTGGATTGGTTCAGAAAAATACAGGTGAGATTCTTGATAAGACAGTCTTTTCAATTGATGATGTGAGCCGTATTTATGAAGAAACTGAAAAATTAGGAATCCCCTTAGATGCAATTTCAGAAGGAACAGTTTACCAGATTCAGTCTGACCAAGAAAGTTTATATGCTCAGTTTAACCCAGCTCTAACTTTTGTTCCAACTACTTTTGAAGATTTGTCTAGTCAGGTAACATACAATAAATGTGTGACTGCCTTTCCTCAGGAACCTTTGGATGCGGCTATTCAAAAGATTTCACCAGAATTATACGACCAATATGAAATTTTTAAATCACGTGAACTCTTGCTAGAATGGTCACCAAAGAATGTTCATAAGGCGACAGGATTATCTAAACTAATTGAACACCTGGGAATTGACCAAAGTCAGGTTATGGCCTGTGGAGATGAGGCTAATGACCTTTCGATGATTGAGTGGGCCGGTCTCGGTGTCGCTATGCAAAATGCTGTGCCAGCAGTTAAGGCTGTGGCAAATGTGGTAACACCAATGACTAATGACGAAGAAGCTGTTGCCTGGGCAATTGAAAAATATGTACTGAAGGAGAACTAAAGAATGGGATTATTTGACCGTTTATTTGGAAAAATAGAAGAACCGAAAATTGAAGATGTTGTCAAAGAAGCTCTAGAAAACATTGATTTATCGGATGATAGCCAGCAAACTGAGACGCTAGAATCTGAAAATATCGAAGTCAAAGAGCAAGATGGGACTGTCGTAGCCGAAGAAAATGATGAAGAATTATTTGAAGCAGAGGTTAATGAGGAAACTATTGTCGAATCAGTTGATGAAGTGAAGGTTTCTGAAGAAGAGTTAAATCAAGTCCAAGAAGCAGATAGTCCTCAAGAGGAATTGACTCATGCTGAAGAAGCAACTTCAAATGCTAGTGACGAAGAAGAAATTGTTCAGCCTCAATCAGACGAAGCAGAAACAGAGTTTTTTGAAGAAGAGGAAGCAAACCAAGCAATCGAAGAAACTCCTCAAGTCCAAGAGACTGAACAAGAAAAATATGACCGTAGTCTTAAGAAAACGCGTACTGGATTCGGTGCCCGTTTGAATGCTTTCTTTGCAAACTTCCGCTCAGTCGATGAAGATTTCTTTGAGGAACTTGAAGAACTGCTCATCATGAGTGACGTTGGTGTGCAGGTGGCTTCAAATCTTACGGAAGAATTGCGTTATGAAGCCAAGCTTGAGAATGCTAAGAAACCTGATGCCCTTCGCCGTGTTATCATCGAAAAATTGGTGGAGCTATACGAAAAGGATGGCATTTATAATGAAAATATTAACTTCCAAGATGGATTAACAGTTATGCTTTTTGTTGGAGTTAATGGGGTCGGGAAAACAACTTCAATTGGTAAATTGGCTAATCGATACAAACAAGCTGGTAAAAAGGTTATGCTTGTTGCTGCGGATACTTTCCGTGCGGGTGCGGTTGCTCAGTTAGCAGAATGGGGGCGTCGTGTAGATGTTCCTGTCGTTACTGGTCCTGAGAAAGCAGATCCAGCTAGCGTTGTCTTTGATGGGATGGAACGAGCAGTAGCAGAAGGTATTGATATTCTCATGATTGATACAGCTGGCCGTCTGCAAAACAAAGAAAACTTAATGGCAGAATTGGAAAAGATTGGTCGTATCATCAAACGCGTAGTGCCAGAAGCACCTCATGAAACCTTCCTAGCTCTTGACGCATCAACTGGTCAAAATGCTCTTGTACAAGCTAAAGAATTCTCAAAAATTACTCCTGTTACAGGGATTGTCTTAACCAAGATTGATGGAACTGCCCGAGGTGGGGTTGTTCTTGCTATCCGTGAGGAACTCAATATCCCTGTTAAGCTAATTGGTTTTGGTGAAAAAATTGATGATATCGGTGAGTTTAACTCTGAAAACTTTATGAAGGGCCTTCTAGAAGGTTTGATATAAAAGAAAATCCTGCAAGAATTCTTGCAGGATTGTTTTTGATTATTCTAAACGACCATCTTTACGATAGGCGATATCTGGTTGCCATGTCCATTTGGCTCCGTATTTTTCAAGGAGATCAAAACTAGCCTGAGGTCCCATTGTACCAGCCTTGTAGTCATGAAGTGGAGCACCGTTTTCAGCCCAAAGCTTCTCGATACGGTCAATCAATTTCCATGATGCACTCACTTCATCCCAGTGGCTAAAGTTTGTTGAGTTATTGTTCAAAACATCATAGATTAGTTTTTCATATGGGTCAGGTGAAGCACCTGTTGCAGTCGCATCTGTTCGATAGTCAAGCGAATTTGGTGCGAGGCTAAACTCTTCCCCTACCTTCTTACCGTTAAGGCTAAGAGAGAATCCTTCCGTCGGTTGGATGTAGATGGTAAGCACATTCGGTGCTAGTGGTTCTCCAAAGATTGAATCCATTTGCTTAAAGACGATATTGACATGCGTTCCCTTTTCAGTCATTCGTTTACCTGTACGGAAGAAGAAAGGTACATCACGGAAACGGTCACTCTCAACAAAGAAGGCACCTGAAGCAAAGGTTTCTGTCATTGATTCTGGGTTGACATTTGGTTCGCTACGGTAAGAAATGTACTTCATGCCATCAACTTTACCAGAACGATATTGACCACGGATGAAGTGCTCTTTAAGTTCCTCATCTGTAGGGTGGTAAAGGTTCTTGAAGACCTTGATTTTCTCTGTGCGAATGTCATCCTTTGTAAAGCTTGCAGGCTTGTCCATAGCAAGGAGTGACAGAAGCTGAAGTGTGTGGTTTTGAACCATGTCTCGAAGGGCGCCAGACTCATCATAGTAGCCACCACGCTCTTCAACACCTAGACGTTCTGCAAAGGTAATTTGCACATTATCAATATGTTCCCGATTCCAAACATTTTCAAAGATCATATTGGCAAAACGAATGGCAAAAATACTCTGAATCATCTCTTTACCAAGATAGTGGTCGATACGATAGATTTGCTCTTCGTTAAAAGTAGCTAGAAGCTCTTCGTTTAGTTTGCTTGCAGTTTCATAGTCCGTACCGAAAGGCTTCTCAACAATCAAACGTTCAAAGCCCTTACCATCAACGATTTGCTCAGACTTGAGGTGTTTAGCGATGGTACCGAAGAATTGTGGTGCCATTGAGAGGAAGAAGAGCTTGTTGTGTTCAGTTTGATACTTTTCATTTAACTCAGCCTGAAGCTTGCGCAATTCGATATAGTGCTCAGTGTCATTAACATCGTGACTTTGATAGTAAAAATGACTAGCAAAAGCTTGAGCCTCTTCTGCGCTATCTGCCAAGTCTAAAATAGATTCGACAACAACAGATTCGAAATATTCCTTACTCCAAGGTCTACGAGCAGTTCCAATAACAGCAAAATGATCAGACAAATTACCTGATTTATAAAGTCTAAAGAGTGAAGGGTAGAGCTTGCGTTTAGCCAAATCTCCACTAGCACCAAAAATTGTAACAATAACTTTAGATGACATCCAGCTACCTAATTTCTATTTACTTTCCTAGATATCCTAGGCATGAGGAATCCCCATTTTCATACCCTTTATTTTATCATAATTTTCTAAAAAATCCAAAATTCAAATACAAGTGAGAAAAAACTGCAAGGGAAACCTTGCAGTTTTTTAAGCGTTGAGGACCTTGTCTAAAAATTCTTTTAGACGAGGGTGTTGTGGGTTGTCAAAGATTTGATCAGGTGTCCCATCTTCTAGGAATTCACCGTCTGCTGTAAAGATAACTCGATTGGCAACCTTACGAGCAAATCCCATTTCGTGGGTTACGATAATCATGGTCATGCCTTGTTCAGCCAACTCTTTCATGACGTTCAGAACATCACCGACCATCTCAGGGTCAAGGGCAGAAGTTGGCTCGTCAAAGAGCATGATATCAGGGTTCATTGCTAAACCGCGAGCGATAGCCACACGTTGTTTTTGACCACCGGATAAACTTTCAGGATTGGCATTGGCCTTGTCAGCAAGCCCAACTTTTTCAAGGAGTTCCATACCCAATTTTTCTGCTTCAGCCTTAGTCATTAACTTATGTTCTACAGGAGCGAAAGTGATATTTTCCAATACGGTCATATGTGGAAAGAGATTGAAGTGCTGGAACACCATTCCGATATTTTCACGAACATGGTCTACGTTGGTAGATTTATCCGTCAAATCATAGCCGTTAACTGTGATGCTTCCTTTTGTTCCTTCTTCGAGGAGATTTAAGCTACGCAAGAAAGTTGACTTACCTGAACCAGAAGGTCCAATGATACAAACAACATCTCCTTCGTAGAATTTCGCTGAAATTCCTTTAAGGACTTTGTTTTTACCATATTGTTTATGTAAGTTATGAACGTCAATTTTTAATTTTGCCATTATTGAATCCTCTTTTCTAAGCGTTTTGCTAGTCTAGTTAGAAGAGTGATAATCACAAGGTAAAAGACTGCGAGAATTGCATACATCTTGAAACTTTGGTAGTTACGAGCAATGATAATCTTACCAGTCTGGAAGAGTTCTACCAAACCGATTGCAGATACGATCGTTGTATCTTTAAGAGCGATAACAAATTGGTTGACGAAGTTTGGAAGCATGAGCTTGGTTGCTTGTGGCAAGACAATCTTACGCATGGTTTTTCCATATGAAATACCAAGACTTCGACTGGCTTCCATTTGTCCAACAGGTACGGCCTTGATACCACCACGAACAATTTCAGCAATGTAGGCAGCTGAGTTTAGGGAAAGTGCGATAGTACCAGCGACAAAGTCATTAATGGGACTTTGTTGACCTGTGAGGGATTCGATAAAGTTTGGAATTCCCCAGAAAATAAATGCTGCAAGAATCATGAGTGGAATACCACGGATAACGTCAACGAAAATCTCTGAAATCAAACGGAGTGATTTATAAGGGCTGACACTAAACATACCGAAGATAATTCCGATGAAAATCGCAATTACAAATGAAATAAGGGCTAATGAGAGGGTAATTCCAAGTCCGCTGAGAAGTTGTTTGTAGTTGTTTTTCAACAAGCCCCAGATAGTTGTTTCATCAGCGGTTGAACTTGTAGTAGTAGAATCGCTAGCTAGATACTTATCCAGGATTTTTTGGAATTCTCCATTTGCCTTAAGGTTTGCAAGCCCTTTGTTAAACTTCTCTAGCAATTCTGAATTGCTTCCTTTTTTTACTGCAAAAGCAGTTTCACCAATTGGTGTACCTTCGATTGGTGTTTTTAAGTTTTGACCTTGACTAATAGAGTATTTAATAACAGGTTCGTCGTCCATAACAGCATCAATTGAACCAGTGTTTAAGCTATCATACATAGATGCAGCATCTGAAAAAGTTTTGATCTTGTAACCGTACTTACTTTGATTTTCTGTTAGGAAGGTTTGTGAAGCAGTACCATTTTTCACACCTACAGTCTTACCGTTCAAATCTTCATAAGAAGAAATGGTACTTGATTCTTTAACACCAAGAATAGTATTTGCTGTATAGTAAGAATCAGAGAAATCAAAAGTTTCTTTACGAGCATCAGTTACTGACATACCTGCAATGATACCGTCTGCTTGTCCAGATTGGACTGCGTTAATAGCAGCATCAAAACCTGGATTGGTAATCTCGATTTCAAAACCTTGGTCTTCAGCGATTGCCTTGATTAGATCCATATCGATACCAGTGTATTGATTGCTTGAGTCTTGGAAAACAAATGGCGCAAAAGATGAGTCACTGGCGATAACATACTTGGTTTTTTCTGTGTCAGCTTTTACTAGTCCTAATGAAAGAATAGGAAATAAAATAAGCAAACATGCTAAAATTTTTTTCTTCATGTGATGTCTCCTTTCAAGATATTTTTAAATTATATCAAAAAAGTTGAAGAACGGCAAATATTTTATATTTAGATGTTAGAAGATATAACATACAACAAGGCGAGGTGGTCTTTTGAGAAACAGAAACTATTTCCTTTTTATGGTAAAATAGAAGGATAGAAAATGTATATGAGGCTATTATGATAAATCGAATTACAGACAACAAATTTAAACTAGTATCCAAATACCAACCGTCTGGGGATCAACCGCAGGCTATTGAGCAGTTGGTTGATAACATCGAGGGGGGCGAGAAAGCCCAAATCCTGATGGGGGCGACTGGTACGGGAAAGACCTATACCATGAGTCAGGTGATTGCACAGGTTAATAAGCCAACCTTGGTCATTGCCCACAATAAGACACTAGCAGGCCAGCTCTATGGAGAGTTCAAGGAATTTTTCCCAGAGAATGCTGTTGAGTACTTCGTTTCTTACTATGATTACTACCAGCCAGAAGCTTATGTGCCCTCTAGCGATACCTATATCGAAAAAGATAGTTCGGTCAATGATGAGATTGATAAACTTCGCCACTCCGCTACATCAGCTCTTTTGGAGCGTAATGATGTCATTATTGTAGCTTCTGTTTCTTGTATCTATGGTTTGGGTTCTCCGAAGGAATATGCTGATAGCGTAGTAAGTTTGCGTCCAGGTCTTGAGATTTCTCGTGACAAACTTTTAAATGATTTGGTTAACATTCAGTTTGAACGCAACGACATCGATTTTCAGCGTGGAAGATTCCGTGTTCGTGGGGATGTGGTCGAGATTTTCCCAGCTTCGCGTGATGAGCATGCTTTTCGGGTAGAGTTTTTCGGCGATGAGATCGATCGCATCCGTGAAGTCGAAGCTCTAACTGGTCAAGTTCTGGGCGAAGTGGATCATTTGGCGATTTTCCCAGCCACTCACTTTATGACCAATGACGACCACATGGAAGTAGCTATTGCTAAGATTGAGGCTGAGTTGGAGGAGCAGTTAGCTCTCTTTGAAAAGGAAGGTAAACTCCTCGAAGCGCAACGTTTGAAACAACGGACAGAGTACGATATTGAGATGCTGCGTGAGATGGGTTATACCAATGGTGTCGAAAACTACTCCCGTCACATGGATGGACGAAGCGAAGGAGAGCCTCCGTATACGCTTCTTGATTTCTTCCCTGATGATTTTTTGATTATGATAGATGAGAGCCACATGACCATGGGACAAATCAAGGGGATGTATAATGGAGACCGTTCGCGCAAGGAAATGTTAGTTAACTACGGTTTCCGTTTGCCGTCTGCCTTGGATAACCGTCCTCTTCGTCGTGAAGAATTTGAAAGTCATGTTCATCAGATTGTCTACGTTTCAGCGACGCCAGGTGATTACGAGATGGAGCAAACAGACACTGTGATTGAGCAAATCATCCGTCCCACTGGTCTTTTGGATCCAGAAGTGGAAGTGCGTCCGACTATGGGACAAATTGATGATCTCTTAGGTGAAATCAACGCCCGTGTTGAAAGGAATGAACGGACCTTTATTACAACCTTGACCAAGAAAATGGCTGAAGACTTGACTGACTACTTCAAAGAAATGGGGATTAAGGTCAAATACATGCACTCAGATATCAAGACTTTGGAGCGGACAGAGATTATCCGTGACCTGCGTTTAGGAGTCTTTGATGTCTTAGTTGGGATTAACCTCCTTCGTGAAGGGATTGATGTTCCAGAAGTTAGTCTAGTTGCTATTCTTGATGCTGACAAGGAAGGTTTCCTTCGTAATGAGCGTGGACTTATTCAGACCATCGGGCGTGCTGCCCGTAATAGCGAGGGGCATGTCATCATGTATGCAGACACTATGACTCAGTCTATGCAACGTGCCATTGATGAAACGGCTCGCCGTCGTAAAATCCAGATGGCCTATAATGAAGAGCACGGCATTGTTCCACAAACCATTAAGAAAGAAATCCGTGACCTTATTTCTGTCACAAAAGCTGTGGCTAAGGAAGAGGATAAAGAAGTCGATATCAATAACCTTAACAAACAAGAACGTAAAGAATTGGTTAAGAAACTGGAAAAGCAAATGCAAGAAGCCGTCGAAGTGCTTGACTTTGAACTCGCAGCTCAAATCCGTGATATGATGTTGGAAGTCAAGGCCTTGGATTAGATAGGAGAAAGCGAATGAAGATTATCATTAAAACAATGGAAACTCCTGAAGAGATAGAAGGAAAATCTCTCGTTCATTGGCAAACGTGGAGAGAGGCTTATGACGATCTTTTACCCGCGGATTTTCAGGAGACGATGACATTAGAAAAATGTCGATTCTTTAGTCAAAAATATCCAGAGAATACCTTGATTGCGATGGATGGAAAGAAGGTCGTTGGATTTATCAGCTATGGAAATTTTCGTGATGAAGCCATTCAAGCTGGTGAAATCATAGCCTTATATGTTTTAAAAGATTACTATGGAAAAGGTGTGAGTAAACAGTTAATGCATGCTGCATTTGCTGCTCTTGATCATTTCTCTGAAATTTATTTATGGGTATTGAAAGATAATAAGCGAGCCATTGCTTTCTATCAAAAAATGGGTTTTACTGTTGATGGCCCAGAAAAAATACTTGAACTTGGAAAATCTGTTAAGGAATTGCGGATGGTGTGTTCTTCAAATAAAGATTCCTAAAGGACGTATCTATCGATCTTTGAATCATTATCAATTAATCAAGTAAAAAATTAAAAGAGATAGAATGAACCAAAGAAATGAAGGAGAAGACGAATGAAAATTCTAGTCATCAATGGACACCCTGATAAGGAAAGTTACTGTCAGGCTATTTTTCAAACGATTGTAGAAAACATTGACTCAGGTCGCCATGAACTTGAAGTCATCAACCTTAATGAAGAGGACTTTGATCCTGTTTTACGTTATGGCTATCGAAAACGTATGGAAGAAGATTCTTTTATCCTTCGTTCTCAGGAATTAATAAAGTGGGCAGATCATTTCATCTTTGTTTATCCCATCTGGTGGAGTAGTATGCCTAGCCTTATGAAAGGCTGGATTGATCGGGTCTTTACACCTGGAATTGCATACTCTGCCAATGATCAGGGGAGTTTTATCTGGAATTACCTTAGAGGCAAGCAGTTTAAAAAGTTATTAAAAGGGAAAACAGCCAGTATTTACGCAACCTCCATGGCGCCTACTTGGTGGTACAAGATCTTTTCGGGCCCTCTCAACATTCCTGATAGTTATGGTATCTCTGTTTTGAAGAATGCCGTCTTGAACCATTGTGGAATCAAAACCAAGCGCGTGTGTATCTTAGGAGAAGTCGGCCGGGATGTGAATACCGCTAGTATGCGGGAACAGCATCTCAAAAAGGTCGCAGCAGAAGTGAAGAAACTATCATGAAACAAGAAAATAAGAGTCAGAAAAAATCAAAAAAACACCAGAAATCAAAGCGAAAGATTGGTCTACTGGACCGCATGAATCTGTGGTTTATGCAACATTCAACAATTGCCTGGATCCTTGATGCAAGCGTTCTTTTGTTTTCTACTCTAGGAATATTATGTCTATTGTACGGAACAACCCTTATTCCAAGTTCCTATCGGGAACTGCATTATAGTTTTCCACTTTTTTTAAATCTTTTTGTATTGGTGAATGCATCTTATCATACTTTCTTTCGTACCTTTAGAAAAGACTGGATTTCCTTGCGAAATTTTGCAGATATGTTTTTATATCCTAACGGAATTGCTTGTGTATTCCAGTTAACGATTGGGATGACCTCTAAAAGAGGAACAAGATTACTTCCGATATGGGCATTAGACTATCGCTATATCTGGTTTCCCCTCGTTACTTATTTTATTTTCTTTCTAATGCCTATTGTGATAATTATTACTTCCAAGCATATTGATAAGAAAAATGGAAAAGAAGAAAATAGGGAAAATTCACTCAAATGAAAAAAAATAAAAGAAATTCAAATACAAAAAAGAATC
This sequence comes from Streptococcus sp. KHUD_017, assembly GCF_054861245.1. Taxonomy (NCBI): domain Bacteria; kingdom Bacillati; phylum Bacillota; class Bacilli; order Lactobacillales; family Streptococcaceae; genus Streptococcus; species Streptococcus sp. KHUD_017. The sequence goes on along the minus strand of NZ_CM142175.1, from coordinate 1,133,875 downwards.
TATCAAGGAGAGAAAGATTTCAGCTCTGGCTAGATGCTCATAAATTTTTAGGATTCTTCTTGATCCTCGGTCTTATCCTAGCAATAGGACTAGGTATCGATCTTATTTTTAAAAGTCTTCCTATTCCGTTGCCCTACAGAGATATCAACTATAGTTTTCCAATATATATAAATCTTTTTTGTCTGGTCTATAGATTATTTGACTATTGGTTCCTAGACTTGACTAGGACAAGAATGACGATAAAAAGATATGCAGATTTATTTATCTATCTTAATAGTATCGGTTTAATAGTTCATCTCTTTATTGGGATTGGTGGGAAAAATAGTAAAGGGGTTTTACCTTCTCTCTTATCTCTAGATCACCGCTACATCTGGTTTCCAATTCTTACTTATATAACCTTCTTCTTAGTGGCTACTTTGATTATTTTAATTTCCAAATATATTAAAAAGAAAAGGAGTTAATCATGCTAAAACATCTAACTATATTTAGGATTCTTTACCTTATGTTTCTTGTATTTGTCCTGATTCATTTTATCTTAGGCTTGTTCGGTTTTGCTTTTACACCTATTGTGTGGAACATCTGGTTATTTAGTCTTTGCCTTACTTTATTTATTCATCCATGGACTATCTTCTATAAAACTAGAATCTTTCAATGGCATCATTTAATTTTTCAGACTCTCAGTGGCTTTTTCGCTCTTTTAATCTGGTTAGTGATATTCTTTTTCCTATCTTTTATTCCAGACTCAGCCATGCCTATCAGTATAGACTATCAAGTTAATAGTAAAGACAAAGAGATAAGGATTAATAGAGGATTTTTTCTTGATGATATTCGAGAGTATCACGACTGGATTAATCCTTTGATTATGAAATCTAAAGTTAAGTACATGATAGAAAATAACCCTTAGAAAGTGAATCCTATGTCTCGAGCACAATTAACGATTTTAACAAATATTTGTATGATTGAAGATCTAGAAAAGCAGCGCGTGGTTATGCAGTATCGATCACCCGAAAGCAACCATTGGTCTGGCTATGCCTTTCCAGGAGGCCATGTTGAAAATGGAGAGGCTTTTGCAGAATCTGTTATTCGTGAAATTTATGAGGAAACAGGTCTAACGGTTCAAAATCCTCAACTTGTCGGCATTAAAAATTGGCCGTTAGATACAGGTGAGCGTTATATTGTCTTTTGTTATAAGGCTACTGAGTTCTCTGGTACCCTTCGTTCTTCAGATGAAGGAGAAGTTTCCTGGGTACAAAAAGACCAGATTCCAAATTTGGATCTGGCTTATGATATGTTACCTTTGATGGAGATGATGGAAGCTCCAGACAAGTCTGAATTTTTCTACCGTCACCGTACAGAGGACGGGTGGGAAAAGAAAACCTTCTAATCTTTTACTAAATAACCAAGCTGGTCCAAGGCCTTCTCAATATAGAGGAGGTCTTGTTTATTTTCTGCTTCAATTAAGTGATAATGGATACCATCTGTCAATTCAGATAGGGGGCGAAAATCAGACGTCTTAACTTGGTTTAAAAAGTGCTCCACATCGCGTCTACAACTTAGTTTGAGGAGGGTTTCGATTTCCCCGTAGACAGGATGGTCAATAAGGATAGTTTGAACCCGTCCTCCGTTATCAACGATAGCAAGTAATTCTTGTTCCATATCTTCCTCTTTATGTTTGACCTTAAAGAGTTTATGAACAAAAGAATTGGCTTTGTTTTCTTTATAGATATAGCCACGATTGGTTGATAGGATAGGAGCACCATCTGCACGAAGCACAGCTATATCCTGAACAATAATCTGACGAGTTACATGAAAATGTTCTGCTAAGCTTTGTCCGTTTAGAGGTTTTTGAGCTTCTTTTAAGAGTTGTAAAAGGGTTTCTTTTCTATTTTTTGTCATAGTCTCTTTCTTAATGGCGTTTTTTTAGTGCTTTATAAACAGCTAATGCTAAGTAATAGTCTATCATACTATGAACAATAGTTCCAAAACCAACCAATACAAAGAGAACGTAGAACATATTTTTTAGGTCTGTTCCTGTACTAGCATAGAAGATAATACAAGCAAAGACTTCGGCAATAGCGTGTACTAAACCAAGTACAAAGTTAAAAATCAATGAAGATTTTGGATTATCTAAGGTTTGAGGATGTTTTTGCAGATAGAAGGCGCCCAAAGTGCCGAAAAAGATATGGGAGAAAGCTCGAAGTACAATGACAATTGGATAACCAGCCATGAGGAATCCTAGGCTAGAAGCTATAATGACAAAGATTGCCATCCAAGGAGAAAGGAACATAGCGATAAAGATTGCAACGTGGCTTCCTAGAGTGTAAGAAGCGGGCGGAATAACAATCTTGAAGGGCATCACCAAGGGAATTAAAATAGCGATAGCGGTTAGCAATGCGGTTAAAGTCATGAATTGGGTTTTCTTTTGTATATTCATAATAACTCCTTTTTTGTGTATATACAGTTGTATAGTACACTAAATAATATTATCCGTCAAGAGAGAAATTGAATTTTGTTGGAAAAATAGGTAAAATAAATTAGAGTAAAGTATCTTAGAAAGAGGAGAGAGTCAAGATGATAGATATTCTCTATCCGATTTTTATCATTCATTATTTATCCAAGCAGAAAAAAACAGGATTCCAAGTATCAAAATTTACTCCATTTTCAGCCTATAGTTTCTTAATGATTTCGATAATAAGAATCGCATTTGGTTCCTTAGCTCTGATTGTTTTCTCGATTCCCATTTTCGGTTTCCTCTATTTCAGTATCATAGGGCTCATTCTTTATCACATTAGCATTATTTATGGCATAATCCTACTTTTCTTGTCATTAACTTTTTTCTTAGACAGTCAAAAATCTAATCAGGGCATTCAAACCACGGAAAATACTCCATTCATATTTCATGTGTTAATGTTGATCTTTCAAGCGCTCTTAATCTATAATACCTTGGTACCAATCTTTTCCATTTACTGAGAAAATATTTAAATATTCTTCTCTAAGTGGCAGTAGAATTGAGAAAAAACTCAAATTTTTTTAAAAAATACTTGCTTTGATAGAATTCTTGTGATATACTTATAAACGGTTTGAAAAAACTGCCTAAGACAGTAGGGGAGCTAGACTCATAAATATCCTACCGAGGACAAAACGTATCATGTAAAAAGAAGCGTATTGTACTTTCGTGTCTAGGTTTGGGCGCGTTTTTCTTTTGGAAAAATTCCCCAAGCAAAATAATTACGGAGGTGAACACACTAATGAGTGAAGCAATTATTGCTAAGAAAGCGGAACTAGTTGACGTAGTAGCTGAGAAAATGAAAGCTGCTGCATCAATCGTCGTTGTAGACGCTCGTGGTTTGACAGTTGAACAAGATACAGTTCTTCGTCGTGAGCTTCGTGGAAGCGAAGTTGAGTATAAAGTTATTAAAAACTCAATCTTACGTCGTGCAGCTGAAAAAGCTGGTCTTGAAGATCTTGCATCTGTTTTTGTTGGACCATCTGCAGTAGCATTTTCTAACGAAGATGTTATCGCACCAGCGAAAATCTTGAACGACTTTGCTAAAAACGCTGAAGCACTTGAAATCAAAGGTGGTGCAATCGAAGGCGCTGTCGCATCAAAAGAAGAAATCGTTGCTCTTGCAACTCTTCCAAACCGCGAAGGACTTCTTTCTATGCTCCTTTCTGTACTTCAAGCGCCAGTTCGCAACGTTGCTCTTGCAGTCAAAGCGGTTGCAGACAACAAAGAAGACGCAGCTTAATCATAAGCTACGCAGCGTAGCCTAGCTACAAAAAATTATAAAAATTAAAATTAAACTTATTTTGGAGGAAATAACAATGGCATTGAACATTGAAAACATTATTGCTGAAATTAAAGAAGCTTCAATCCTTGAATTGAACGACCTTGTAAAAGCTATCGAAGAAGAATTTGGTGTAACTGCAGCTGCTCCTGTAGCTGTTGCTGCAGCTGGTGCTGCTGACGCTGGTGCTGCTAAAGACTCATTTGACGTTGAATTAACAGCTGCTGGTGACAAAAAAGTTGGCGTTATCAAAGTTGTACGTGAAATCACTGGTCTTGGACTTAAAGAAGCTAAAGAACTTGTTGATGGTGCACCAGGTGTCATCAAAGAAGGCGTTCCAACTGCAGAAGCTGAAGAAATCAAAGCTAAATTGGAAGAAGCTGGAGCTTCAGTTACTCTTAAATAATAGAGTTTCCATAAAAAATGAAAACCGGAGCTTACGCTTCGGTTTTTTTATCATATATAGAATACATAGGGGGTGGATCTGAGTTGTTTGCCTTATCTAATTCAAGTGGAGAACTAACTAGAACAAATAGAGGTTATGAATGTGAGTAATAAAGGAATGGGATTAGGTGCTTCAATAGTATCGAATAATATTTTAGAAAATAAGGCGAATATAAAATGGATATTACGCGAGAGCAGTGTTAATGAGTTAGATAACGGATGGCGTTTTTTATCCGAAATAGATACAGAAGAATATTTATCACATGCTGAAAATATGTCGATATGTGACTGGAGTACAATTATTGATATAGAACCTGCAGTACTATCAATTTTTAATATGCCTATTGGAACAGAACTTACAATGATTTATGAAGAAGAGAGAGTGTATTTTTTAGATACAATTACTGGTCAGAAATTATCTCAGTAGGAATTTAAAGTTTACTTCATTTACTCATCCTTCATATAATTATGAATTTTCTAAAGCGATACTAGTATTCTACAACTCTAGATTAATTATAGCTTAAATTTTTTTCCATAAAGAAGAAGTCTGAGAGCGAAATAAACTTGACAATTTATGTACAAGTTATTATGATAGTCGGAGAACTGATTTACTTTTTTAGATATCAGATAATCTAGCAAAATTGACGATTGAGATATAAAAATGAGATATTGAGGTATGAAAGTGTGTAGAGTAATAAAATTATTTACGGATACGATTTCTTCAGAGTACATGGATTTTGCCTTTCAGATTGCTCATGAAACTCAAGATGCAGATATAGTTCAGGTATATGATGGAATCCAGACATTCAATTTATCAGTTAATTATATTAAGTATCTATCGTTTGTTAGTAAAAAGTATAGTGAACTATATAATAAAGAATATGAACTTGATGGCTATGGAATCTACCAAGTTTTTGATAGTAAATTATCGAAAGAAGTTAGTTATCGATCTTGTGGTATATGGTCAGCTGATGATTTTAATCATTATGTTTTCCTTTCTAATAAAGGTATGATGGAAATACTCATAAATGTTTCCTTGACATTTAAATTAGAAAAAACAGCTACTGAATTGAAAAAAATCTCTGGCCTTCCCTTTAAAATAAGTGAAGTAGAAAACATCGATAGGGGTTTGTATTATTTAGAAGCTAGTTTAACTAATGATGGTGAACTCTATTTTAAAATCAGTGATAAACTTATAAAATGTGACGATTATGTTGCTTTTAGATTGATTGATGAAGGACTGGATTTACGATCACTTGAATCGGAATATGAGTTAGAAATAGCTACTATACATCTCGAAAATCATTTTGTTTATCAAGTCTTAAACGGCGGATTTATGGGGCTTGCCCAATCTATTTTTTCTAGTTATAAGATTATAAATACTTTGAATTACAATGCCTATTTATTAGTTTATGAGCGCGATTCTCAAGACTAACCAAATTGTTAAAAAACAGAGATTCTGGTAAAGGACTTACATACTTTAGTTAGGATAGTTCAGCAAGCAAGCCAACAAAAACTGGTATCTAGAACTGTTATCGTTAAGTACATTAGTTTGTCACACGCATCTAAGTTCAAGGGCAAATAGGGTATTAGTAAGAGTTTAAGAATGGCTAAGTTATTATTAGAGGCTCATTCTTTTATCAAATGTAAACCATTAGATTATGCCCAAAAATGTATAAAGTAATGCTTGAATGGGGATGGAGAAAGGCCAACAAGAACTACTAGAGTTGTGGAGTGCTGGATAAAAAAGTGATACTAGTATGAATTTGAAAAAAACTTTTTAAACAGTTTATGAGGGGAACTTTAAGTGAATGTTTATAGAAGAATAACAAAGTTAGAGAAAAACTATTTAATGGTTAAGTGCTCTAATGATTTCAATCTAAATATTGATGGAAAAAAAGTACAAAGTGAAAGAGATGCGATAGAGATATTAGCGAACAGTTTTAATATTAATGATCTCCAAGATGGTAATTGGGATGCATTATTTGACCGCCTTCAACGTTCTAATTATATGCATCCAGAGAGAATTAATATTTTTCTTAACAATTCAAATGATCTTTTTATCAAGGATGCAAACTCTAAAAATACTTTTTTAGAAATATTATCTGATACAGTTTCATGGTGGGGAGAAGATGTTGAAAGATATATAGTTGATGGAAAAAGAAAAACATTCTATGTATATCTGCTAGATTAATACTAATTGTTTGATATGATAGAAATATAAACATTTTTGTGAAGAAGATAATAGCTAAACAAGTTGGACAAACGCTAATAGTTCAAAAAATTTAAATAAATATAGGTGGATTATGATTGATGAACTGAAAAAGAAGATTGCTTCTACCAAGGGTGTGGACTTTGAACCATTTGGAGAGGGTATTTCTGATGAATGGATTACAAAAGCTGAGGAAAGATTACATTTTATTTTTCCTGACACCTATAAATGGTGGCTTAAAAACTACATGGGTGGAGAAATTTACGGAGAAGAAATTTTCAGTATCTATGGATTAGATTTTGATATTGTTGTAGGCGGGGATATCGTATACATAAATGAACTGAACCGAGAAGAAGGGTTTAGTAACTCTGATCAATTAGTCATCTGTGAAGGGGAAGATGGCATGTTTTATTTTCAAAAACAGAAAAGTTTGACCAATGAGTTAGCAGTTTTTAGAGATGGAGAATACTATGCTAGCGATTTTATTGAATTTCTCATAAAAAGAATAGACGGCTGATTAGCGGTTTTTCTTTGTCTATTCTTTAGTATAAAATAATTTTACTTTTTAATTTCATTTTGTTATAATAGACCCAAGAAAGAATATCTTATCGGTAAATCCTAAGCGAGCCTGAGATAGTGAGAGTCAGGTGGTTGAGAGATAAGTGTGGCGCTTTTGGTAGTATTTTCAAAAACAATGAAGTAATAAATTAGGGTGGAACCGCGTTTCTGACGCCCCTAGTCGCAAGGCTTGGGTGTTGAAATTCGGTTCTTTTTGAATTCGTCTAATGCCTAAGTAGAAAGGAGTACAATGCTTAAAGGATCTTGTTTATGTAAAGCAGTGACTTACACTCTGGATGAGGAATTATCTGAATTAGTTTTTTGCCACTGTTCATTCTGTCGGAAAGCAACTGCGTCTGCCTATACAGTTAATGCCAAAGTTAGTAGTAAAAATCTAGTATTGCATGGAAAAGAAAAGCTTGTTACGTATAGTTCTTCTCCAGGAAAACAGCGTTATTACTGCCAGAACTGTCATAGTCAAATTTTCACTGTTCAAGAAAATATACTAGAAGTCTGTGCTTTGAAATTAGGTACAATAGATGAATGCGATCAGAATTTACAAACTGTTCCTAAACGTCATATTTTTCAGGACCCAGCCTTTTCTTGGTTGCTTGATAAATAAATATAAGAAGATAATATAAATTAAAGGAGTAAACAATGTCTAAAAAATTGACTTTCCACTGTGTCAGTGGCAGAGACCTCCTTACAGTCGGACTGCCCCACGCTCAGCACTAAGGTGCCTGAGCTAGACGCAGTACTAACTCGTCTTGCCTCGTATAATCGACGAGGCAGACTCGTGTCGCAAGAAATCATTTTTAATTAAGGAGTATTCAATGTCTAAGAAATTAACATTTCAAGAAATAATTTTGACTTTGCAACAATACTGGAATGATCAGGGTTGTATGCTTATGCAGGCTTATGATAACGAAAAAGGTGCGGGAACTATGAGTCCTTATACTTTCCTTCGTGCCATTGGTCCTGAGCCATGGAATGCAGCTTATGTAGAGCCATCACGTCGTCCTGCTGACGGTCGTTACGGAGAAAACCCAAATCGTCTCTACCAACACCACCAATTCCAAGTGGTTATGAAGCCATCTCCATCAAATATCCAAGAGCTCTACCTTGAGTCTTTGGGAAAATTGGGCATCAACCCATTGGAACACGATATTCGTTTCGTTGAAGACAACTGGGAAAACCCATCAACTGGTTCAGCTGGTCTTGGATGGGAAGTGTGGCTTGATGGTATGGAAATCACTCAGTTTACATACTTCCAACAAGTCGGTGGTTTAGCAACAGGACCTGTTACTGCTGAGGTTACCTACGGATTGGAACGCTTAGCTTCTTATATCCAAGAAGTAGACTCAGTTTACGATATTGAGTGGGCTCCAGGTGTTAAATACGGAGAAATCTTCCTTCAACCAGAATATGAGCATTCAAAATACAGCTTTGAAGTTTCTGACCAAGACATGCTTCTTGAAAACTTTGAAAAATTTGAAAAAGAAGCTGGACGTGCTTTGGAATTAGGCCTTGTGCACCCAGCCTATGACTACGTTTTGAAATGTTCACATACCTTCAACTTGCTTGATGCTCGTGGAGCGGTATCAGTTACAGAACGTGCCGGTTACATTGCCCGCATCCGTAACTTGGCCCGTGTCGTAGCCAAAACCTTCGTCGCAGAACGTAAGAAACTCGGTTACCCACTTCTAGATGAAGCCACACGCGCAAAACTCCTAGCAGAAGAGGAAGAATAAATAATGTATTAGATAGGATTGGTTGATAGAGCAATCCTACAGGACCAGTTGCCGCAGTGATAGAGGTATCGTTAGAGAAACTAACGATACCAGGCAAAATTGGAGACCTTAGGCTCCAATTTTAGCAATGAAACGACGCAGTCGGTTGCTTGCGTGCCAATCACATAAGGCAAACTGGAAAAAAAGATATTTTTCGGAGAAAAAACATGACAAAAAACTTATTAGTAGAACTAGGACTCGAAGAGTTACCAGCCTACGTTGTCACACCAAGTGAAAAACAACTCGGCGAAAAAATGGCAGCCTTCTTGGATGACAACCGCCTTTCATATGAAGGGATTCAAACATTTTCAACTCCACGTCGTTTGGCTGTTCGTGTACTTGGTTTAGCAGACCAACAAACAGATTTGACTGAAGATTTTAAAGGACCTTCTAAGAAAATTGCTTTGGATGCAGAAGGAAATTTCTCTAAAGCGGCCCAAGGTTTTGTCCGTGGAAAAGGCTTGACTGTAGATGACATTGAATTCCGTGAAATCAAAGGTGAAGAATATGTTTATGTAACGAAACATGAAGCTGGAAAACCAGCGGAAGAAGTTCTGACTGGAATTCCCGAAGTCTTGGCTAGCTTAAGTTTCCCTGTTAGCATGCGTTGGGCAAACAATACTTTTGAATATATCCGTCCAGTCCACACTTTGACAGTGCTTTTGGATGATGAAGCTCTTGAACTAGATTTCTTAGATATTCATTCAGGCAGAGTGAGTCGAGGACATCGCTTCCTTGGACATGAAGTTGAAATCCGTCATGCTGATAGTTATGAAGAGGACTTACGAAAAGTCTATGTCATTGCTGATAGTATTGAACGTGAAAATATGATTCGTGAACAAATTAAGGAAATTGAAGCAGAACAAGGCGTTCAAGTACAGATTGACGAAGGACTTTTAAACGAAGTCTTAAACTTGGTCGAATATCCAACCGCTTTTATGGGTAATTTTGATCCTAAATACCTAGAAGTTCCAGAAGAGGTTTTGGTTACTTCAATGGAAACTCATCAACGTTATTTTGTTGTCCGTGATCTTGATGGAAACCTAAGACCAAACTTCATTTCAGTTCGTAACGGAAATGCTGAACACTTGGAAAATGTCATTCGAGGAAATGAGAAAGTTTTGGTTGCTCGTTTGGAAGATGGAGAATTCTTCTGGCGTGAAGACCAAAAACTTAAAATTGAAGATTTAGTTGCTAAACTTTCACACGTTACCTTCCATGAAAAGATTGGTTCACTTCGTGAACACATGATTCGTACAGGACAAATTGCTATCCTGCTAGCTGAAAAAGCTGGTCTATCAGTTGATGAATCTATTGATCTTGCTCGTGCTGCAGCCATTTATAAATTTGACCTCTTAACCGGTATGGTTGGTGAATTTGATGAGCTTCAAGGGATCATGGGTGAGAAGTATGCGCTTCTTGCAGGTGAAAATGCTGCAGTGGCACAAGCAATCCGTGAACACTACCTTCCAGACTCAGCAGACGGAGCTCTTCCTGAATCTAAAGTTGGAGCAATACTTGCACTAGCCGATAAATTAGATACTCTCTTATCTTTCTTCTCTGTTGGTTTGATTCCATCTGGTTCAAACGACCCTTATGCCCTTCGTCGTGCAACACAAGGGATTGTTCGAATCTTAGAAGACTTCGGTTGGAATATTTCAATGGACGAGTTGATTGCGAGTCTTTATGCTTTATCGTTTGATAGTTTAACTTACGATAACCAAGAAGAAGTGCTTAACTTCATCAAAGCTCGTGTTGATAAGATGATGGGTTCTACTGCAAAAGATATTAAAGAAGCTGTTCTCGCAAGTTCAAACTTTGTTGTCTCTGATATGATTGAAGCAGCAGAAGCTCTTTCAGAAGCTGCGAAAACTGAAGATTACAAATCATCAGTTGAGTCATTATCTCGTGCCTTTAACCTAGCAGAAAAGGCAGAAGGTTCAGTCAAAGTTGATGCAAGTCTCTTTGAAAATGAGCAGGAAAAAGAACTAGCTCAAGCTGTAGAAAGCTTAGAATTGAAAGGTTCAGCTAGTGATAAATTAGAGCAATTATTTGCTCTTAGTCCAGTTATTGATGCATTCTTTGACAATACCATGGTTATGGCAGAGGATATTGATGTTAAGAATAATCGTTTGGCTATTCTAGCTGAACTTGTCAATAAAGCAAAAACAGTGGCTGCTTTTAACCTTCTTAATACAAAATAGTAATTGAAAAATAGATTGGAGGTCCAAATATGACACCAGAAAAAATCGCTCGTATTAATGAACTTGCTAAAAAGAAAAAAACAGAAGGCTTGACTGCGGAAGAAAAAGTAGAACAAGCCAAACTTCGTGAAGAATATATCGAAGGCTATCGTCGTTCAGTACGTCACCACATTGAAGGAATCAAAATCGTAGATGAAGATGGTAATGATGTGACTCCTGAAAAACTTCGTCAAGTGCAACGAGAAAAAGGTTTACACGGCCGTAGTCTTGATGATCCGAATTCATAAATAAAAAAAATCTCGGTTTGTGTGCGAACCGAGATTTCTATTATTAAAAAGGAACCCAAAATGGTTCCTTTTGGTTAGTTATTAGTTACTAGCACCAGAAGTAGCATCTGCGCCACCACCGTGGCCGCCATCGGCTGAGTCAGAAGCGCCAGAAGTAGCATCGGCATCTCCGTGACCTCCAGCAGCAGGAGCAAAAGGTCCGCTACCGCCTACCAAACGTTGACCAGTTTCTTTCAAGTACCAGTCAAGCCATGGTTGGAAGTTAAAGACAATTTCATTGATACCAGCATATGATCCATCGGGATAGTACATAGCTTGGTAGTTGTGAGTATTGATAACACCTGCAGGTGAACCAGGAACAATTGTACGTACGTATTCTTGGTTTCCGTTACGAAGAGTTCCGATTACCCACTCAACGTTTTTCATACGTGCTGGTGGAAGTGATCCGTGAACTGTTGACATACGGCTACCAGATTGAGATGGGACACGTTTTGCAAACATTGTGTCAGGATCCTGGTGAGCATTGTTGTAGTAAAGGAATTGGTTGTTATCGTCAGCGTATGTTAGTTCAAAAGGCATAGCTTTCAAGAACATATCAATCTGGTTAACTGTCAAGATACCATGGTCAAGTTTAACATATGTATCACCTGAAACAGCACCTGTAATTTCTGCTACTTTTTCAACCCATTCTGGATCATCAGGGTCGACCTCTGTAATAGTTGTGGCAATTGGTTTTCCACAATCCAAATCTTCTGGTTCAATTGGTTTTGGTTTTTTCAATTTAGAAACGACTCCTACGTATTTGACAAAGTTATCTAAGCAAGACTCAAGGAATTTAACAGTTCCTTCGTTAATAATGTTTCCATTTGCGTCAAAAGCTTCTTTAGCTTTTCCAAGAAGGAACTCATTACCTGGCAATGTGTAGGCATTAACACCTGGTGCGTCAAGAATCTTACGAAGGTGAACTTGAGCACGTGAAGTTCCTTGGTCATAGTATGAAGCACCCACAATCATGACTGGTTTGTTTTCAAATGGATGAACTTCGAATGAAAGCCACTCAAGTACAGACTTAAGTGAAGCAGAAATAGTGTGGTTGTGCTCAGGAGTAGCAATAATCACACCATCAGCGCGAGTAATTTTGTTGTAAAGAAGGCGCAACTGGAAACTGTCATCCCATTTTTCGTCTTGGTTAAACATTGGAACTTCATCGATTTCCAAAACTTCTAGTTCAAATTTAAATTTAAACTGACGGCGGATGAACTCCAAGAGTTTGCGGTTATATGATTGATCGTAGTTTGATCCAACAAGTCCAATAAATTTCATTCTTTCGATCTCCTATCTTACAAATTTTCCCAATCAAAATCTTCAGCATCTTTGCGAAGAAGCTCTTGTGCGTTACGCAATTTTTCAGTAACTTTAACAAAGATACGGAAGTCATCAAAGATGGCATCCAATTTATTAATGACATCGAGATCTACCAAGTCACCGTTCTTATCAAATGCTTGAAGAGAGTGAGAAAGTAAGAATTCATCAGGAAGAACTGTTGCTTTAATCTCAGGAGCATTAAGAATTTGACGAAGTTGCAATTGAGCACGTGATGAACCGAGTGTACCATATGAAGCACCTGTAATCATGACAGGTTTGTTCAAAAGCGGGAATACACCATATGAAATCCAAGCAAGAGCGCTCATAAGAACAGCTGGGATTGAGTGGTCGTATTCTGGAGTACCGATAATAACTCCATCAGCAGCTTCGATTTTAGCAGCGATTTCCGTAGCTTCAGCTGGGATTTGTTTGTCAGCTGGTTTGTTAAATACAGGTAGATCTTTAATTTCTACCAATTCGATTTCTGCTTTATCAGCAAAGTGTTTCTGCATATATTGAAGCAGTTGGCGGTTTGTGGAACGTTTTGAGTTAGTTCCTACAATAGCAATAAGTTTAAGCATGGGCTTTCCTTTCTCTTTTTGCATTATTAATGATTTATCGTTGGATACCAGATGAACAAGCTAAGCGTCCATCTTTGTCAATGAGGATGGCTTCGATACCATCAATATTTTCGACTTGCCACATAATAGAGGCGCTTCGCTCTCCAAACAAACGAGTGGTCCATATCTCACCGTCGACTGAGCGGTCAGATACAATGGTTAAACTGGCTAAATCCGTTTCAATGGGATAACCTGTCTCACTATCAAAAATGTGATGATAATCCTTGCCGTTGATTTCAAGATGTCGTTCATAAATCCCAGATGTAACAACTGATTTTCCAGTAATAGACAAGGTCATCAGGTGATTACCTCGTGGATTATTTGGGTCTTGAATACCGATTTGCCACGGACGTCCATCTTTTGATTGGTTGTTCCCAATTGTGAGGATGTTTCCTCCAAGATTGATAAGAGCAGAAGTGACGCCATTTTCTTTCAAGAAAGCAGCAACCTTATCTGCACTGTATCCCTTTGCTAAACAGCCTAAGTCAATTTTCATTCCCTTTTTTTCTAGGAAAACCGTAGAATTGATTGAATCGAGTCTAATAAAATGAGGGTCTATTAGTGGTAAGACTGAAGCAATTTCTTCAGGGCTTGCAACCTTTGCATCGGAAAAACCAATACGCCAGGTTTGAACCAAAGGCCCGATACTAATATTGAGATGACTTTTAGGTGCTAGACTGTGTTCTAGACCTAATGAAATCAGTTCAAATAAATCAGTGTGGACCTTAACTGGGGCAATACCTGCCTGATAGTTAATTTCCATTAATTCGGATTCAGTACTGTTAGCATTGAAGCGGAATTCAAGTTCCTTGAGCAAATCAAAAGCTTGACGGAGAAGATTATCGGCTTGTTCATGTACTAAGGAAATAGTAATCGTAGTTCCCATTAATCTCTCAGATAATGAACTAAGAGGCAAAGAATCAGCTCCCTTCAAATCACTCGGAAATAGCTACAAATCTTGAATGAATAAGAAATTAAGAATTTATAATTTATTTCCATATAAATAGAATATCATAAAGTCAGCGTTTTCACAAATCATTTTTTACAAAAAGTCAAGAAATATGCTTAAAAAATTAAAAACACCTCCAAATCAATGAGGACCCTTTGAAAACAAATTAATATATCTTTCAAAAACTTTCTTAAATAGCATCAAACTAGTCAAAAGTCTTGAAAACGTTCACAGATAATGGTATACTTGAAAGGTAAATAAAAAAATAAAGGTAGGATTTATCTTATGAGTAAAATCGTAGTTGTGGGTGCTAACCACGCTGGAACTGCATGTATCAACACTATGTTGGATAATTTTGGAAACGAAAACGAAATCGTTGTATTTGACCAAAACTCAAACATTTCATTCCTTGGATGCGGAATGGCACTTTGGATCGGTGAACAAATTGACGGACCTGAAGGTTTGTTCTACTCTGACAAAGAAAAATTGGAAGCAAAAGGTGCTAAAGTTTATATGAACTCACCAGTTCTTTCAATCGACTACGACAACAAAGTTGTTACTGCAGAAGTTGACGGTAAAGAACACAAAGAATCTTATGATAAATTGATCTTCGCTACTGGTTCAACTCCAATCTTGCCACCAATCGAAGGTGTTGAAATTGTTAAAGGTAACCGTGAGTTCAAAGCAACTCTTGAAAACGTACAATTCGTTAAATTGTACCAAAATGCTGAAGAAGTTATCAACAAACTTGCTGATAAGAGCAAACACCTTGAGCGTATCGTTGTTGTAGGTGGTGGTTACATCGGTGTTGAGCTTGCTGAAGCTTTCGAACGTCTTGGAAAAGAAGTTGTCCTTGTTGATATCGTTGACACAGTATTGAACGGATACTATGACAAAGACTTCACACAAATGATGGCTAAAAACTTGGAAGACCACAACATCCGTTTGGCACTTGGTCAAACTGTTAAAGCTATCGAAGGTGACGGTAAAGTAGAACGCTTGGTAACTGACAAAGAAACATTTGATGTGGATATGGTTGTTCTTGCAGTTGGATTCCGTCCAAACACAGCTCTTGCTGACGGTAAGATTGAACTCTTCCGTAACGGTGCCTTCCTTGTAGACAAGAAACAAGAAACTTCAATTCCAGGTGTATACGCTGTTGGTGACTGTGCGACTGTTTATGACAATGCTCGTAAAGACACTAGCTACATCGCTCTTGCATCAAACGCTGTTCGTACTGGTATCGTTGGTGCTTACAACGCTTGTGGACATGAGCTTGAAGGAATCGGTGTTCAAGGATCAAACGGTATCTCAATCTATGGTCTTCACATGGTTTCAACTGGTTTGACACTTGAAAAAGCAAAAGCTGCTGGTTACAACGCAACTGAAACTGGATTTAACGACCTTCAAAAACCAGAATTTATGAAGCATGACAACTATGAAGTAGCTATCAAGATTGTCTTTGATAAAGACAGCCGTGAAATCCTTGGTGCTCAAATGGTATCTCGTGATTCAGCAATTAGCATGGGAATTCACATGTTCTCACTTGCAATTCAAGAACACGTTACAATTGATAAATTAGCATTGACAGACCTATTCTTCTTGCCACACTTCAATAAACCATACAACTACATCACAATGGCTGCACTTACAGCAGAAAAATAATTGATGATATGACAAAAAAAGTAACTTCAACTATTGAAGTTACTTTTTTATTTTAAGGTTAAGAAACCTCGTCTCTTGCTGGGAAAGTAAACCCTTCTCCAAGGATTTCGTGAGCTTCCGTGATAGTGATAAAGGCCATCGGATCAACTGTATGAATCATTTCTTTCATCTTGACAATTTCATTTCTTGCGACAATACAGTAAATAATCTTTAAGTCCTTTTGGCTATAGTAACCTTGCCCTGAGATAAAGGTAACACCACGACCGAGTTCTTTGTTAATTTTATCGGCTAATTCCATCGGTTTTTGAGTGATAATCATAAATCCTTTTCCAGCATATCCACCCTCACCGATTAGGTCAATAACTCTTGAAACGATGAAGTCAAATAAGAGAGTATAGGTTACAAGACGTAGGTCTTGGAAGATGATTAAAATCAACATCAGAATTAGAAAATCAAGTCCAAAAAGTAATTTACCGACAGAAATATTGGTGTATTTATTAAGGATACGAGCGACAATATCGGTTCCACCAGTTGTTCCACCCGCGTTGAAAATAACTCCGAGTCCAACACCTAGGAGGACACCAGCTACTAGAGCGACAACAACCAAATCACCTTCAAGGTTAAACTGAAGAGGAATCTTCTCAAAGATAGCTAACCAGACGGAGACGGCAATGGTTCCAAGTAGACTGGAATATAGTGATCTTAATCCAAATATTTTCCAAGCTAGTAGGAAGAGAGGGATATTAATCAAGATATTCATCAGCGAAATAGGGATATTAAAGAGGTAATACGTAATCAAGGTTATCCCTGTTGCTCCACCTTCAAACAAGTGATGTGGTACAACAAAATAAGTAAGTCCGAAGGCGAAGATAGCAGCTCCGAATATAATAGTTATAGTTGATTTAAAATGCCGTAGCATTGAGCTCCCCTCCTATTTTTTTGTAAAAGTGAAGTAATAATATTTTTTAAATAAGACTGATATTACAACTTCATGGATTCAATTTTCTCGGAATCAGGTGTAACACGAAGAGTTTTTTGACCGGTATAGGTAACAAAACCAGGTTTTCCACCAGTTGGTTTATTTAGCTTTTTAACCTCAATCATATCAACTTGAACAAGATTGGAAAGGCGTCCTTTCGAATAGTAGGCAGCTAGTTCTGCAGCATCCGTCTTGACTTCGTCAGAAGGATTCAGATTTCCTGAGATGACAACGTGGCTTCCTGGTATATCCTTAGCATGGAACCAAAGTTCCTCTTTGCGTGCTATTTTAAAGGTCAACTCTTCGTTTTGAAGATTGTTTCGTCCAACGAGAATAATGGTTTTACCATCGCTAGCTAGATATTTCTCTGGCTTTTTACGCTTTTGAATTTTCTCGCGTTGGCGTCTTCTAATAAAGCCTGTTTGAATTAATTCTTCACGAATTTCAGCAATTTCATCTAACCCAGCTTGGCTGAGAACTGTCTCTACACTTTCCAAATAAAGAATTGTTGCCTTGGTTTCTTCAATTAGTTCAGTCAGATATTTGACAGCCTCTTTTAACTTCTGATAACGTTTGAAGTATTTTTGAGCGTTTTGGTTTGGTGTTAAAGCCTTATCAAGTGCAATTGTGATAGGCTGATTGGTGTAGTAGTTATCTAATATGACTTGGTCTTGGTCGTTTGGAACTTGATGAAGAAAAGTCGTTAGTAATTCGCCTTTTTGACGAAATTCTTCAGCGTTTTCGGTAGCTTGAAGTTCTTTTTCTTGTTTCTTCAGTTTTTGACAATTTTTTTGTAGTTCATTTTCAACACGACGAATGAGTTCACTAGCCTGTTGTTTGACACGATCACGTTCTGCCTTATCTTTGTAAAAAACATCAAGAAGTTGAGATAAGCTTGAAAAATGTCCTTCAATTTTAGTTGAAAAAGGGACACAAGAAAAAGACTTATCAGTTAAGCATGGATTTGTTTCTTGATTAAAAAAGTTACGGAAATTGGAAAGTCTTTCAATAGTTAATAAATTTTCTAATTCAAATGCCGTATCACGGCCTAAACCTTGAAAGAGAACTTGAAGATTTTTAGCTGTCAATTCCTGTGTTTGTAGGATTTCAAAAAGTTTTTCATCCTTGATGGTAAAAGGATTGAGAGCCTCCGTACTTGGTGGTGCTAAGTACGTTGCACCAGGTAGGAGTGTACGGTAACTATTTTGAGAGAAACCAATGTGTTTGATAACCTCAAGAACTTTATTGCTAGACTTATCTACAAGGAGAATATTACTATGTTTACCCATAATCTCAATGATGAGGGTGGCTTGGATATTGTCTCCAATCTCATTCTTGTTAGAAACAGTGATTTCAACGATTCGATCGTTTTCAATCTGCTCGATAGACTCGATAACAGCACCCTGTAAATATTTCCTCAAAACCATGATAAAGGTAGAAGGTTGAGCAGGGTTTTCAAAGGTCGTTTCTGTCAACTGGATGCGTCCGAAAACAGGGTGAGCAGAAAGGAGCAGACGATGACTTTGGCGATTGCTACGGATTTGTAAGACCAATTCTTGGTCAAAGGGTTGATTAATTTTTTGAATGCGACCGTTTAGTAATTCAGCTCGCAATTCCTCAACCATGTGGTGTAAAAAAAATCCATCAAATGACATGGTTCTCTCCTTATGAATGTATTCCATAGTATTATATCAAAAAGGTAGAATAAAATCATAGAAATATGGTATAATAAAGCCAAGTAAAGAGAATCGAGAAGCACATGTATATTGAAATGGTAGATGAAACTGGTCAGGTTTCTAAAGAAATTTTAAAGCAAACACAAGAAATTTTGGAATTTGCTGCGAAAAAGATTGGAAAAGAAGACAAGGAGATGGTAGTCACTTTTGTGACCAATGAACGCAGTCATGAACTCAATCTAGAGTTTCGTGATACTGACCGTCCAACAGATGTTATTAGCCTTGAATACAAACCTGAATTAGAGATTACCTTTGACGAAGAGGATTTGGTAGAAGATCCTGACTTAGCAGAAATGATGTCAGAATTTGATTCTTATATCGGCGAGTTATTCATTTCAATTGATAAAGCACATGAGCAAGCTGAAGAGTACGGTCATAGTTTCGAACGTGAAATGGGCTTTTTAGCTGTGCACGGTTTTTTACACATAAACGGTTATGATCACTACACTCCGGAAGAAGAAGCGGAGATGTTCGGTTTACAAGAAGAAATTTTAACAGCCTATGGACTCACAAGACAATAAACGAAAATGGAAGAATCGCGACTTGCTCTCAAGTTTAGATTTTGCCCTGACAGGTATTTTTACTGCCGTAAAAGAAGAGCGTAATATGAGAAAGCATGCAGTGACTTCTCTCTTAGTTCTACTTGCAGGCATTGTTTTTCAAGTTTCCAGAATTGAATGGCTCTTTCTCCTATTAAGCATTTTTTTAGTCATTGCTTTTGAGATTTTGAATTCTGCTATTGAAAATGTAGTGGATTTGGCTAGCCATTATCACTTCGATATGCTTGCAAAGAAGGCTAAAGACATGGCTGCAGGTGCAGTTCTTGTTGTGTCTTTATTTGCTGCAGTGACTGGACTTATCATTTTCATCCCTAGGATTTGGGATTTGCTATTTTAAACATTATAGAGGTAACTATGACATTTAAATCAGGCTTTGTAGCCATTTTAGGACGTCCTAACGTCGGGAAGTCAACTTTTTTGAATCATGTCATGGGGCAAAAGATTGCCATCATGAGTGATAAGGCGCAGACGACGCGCAACAAGATTATGGGAATCTACACCACGGATAAGGAACAAATCGTCTTTATCGATACCCCAGGGATTCATAAGCCTAAGACTGCCCTTGGAGATTTCATGGTGGAGTCAGCCTATAGCACTCTTCGGGAAGTCGATACGGTTCTCTTTATGGTGCCAGCAGATGAACCACGTGGGAAGGGTGACGATATGATCATCGAACGTCTTAAAGTAGCTAAGGTTCCTGTGATTCTAGTGGTCAACAAGATTGACAAGGTGCACCCAGACCAACTTTTGGCTCAAATCGATGATTTCCGTAATCAGATGGACTTTAAGGAAATTGTACCGATTTCAGCTCTACAAGGAAATAATGTTTCGCGTTTGATTGATATTTTGAGCGAAAACTTAGAAGAAGGTTTCCAATATTTCCCGTCAGATCAAATCACCGATCACCCAGAACGTTTCCTAGTATCAGAGATGATTCGTGAAAAAGTGTTACACTTAACGCGTGAGGAAATTCCACACTCAGTTGCAGTAGTGGTTGATTCTATGAAACGAGATGAAGAGACTGACAAGGTTCATATCCGAGCAACCATTATGGTCGAGCGTGACAGCCAAAAAGGGATTATCATCGGTAAAGGCGGTGCCATGCTCAAGAAAATTGGAACCATGGCTCGTAAAGATATCGAACTCATGCTAGGAGACAAGGTCTTCCTAGAAACGTGGGTTAAGGTTAAGAAAAATTGGCGCGATAAGAAATTAGATCTTGCCGATTTTGGTTATAACGAAAAAGAATATTAAAAAAAACTCTTTAAGAGAGTTTTTTAGTATAACTGAATAATAATGGAGAATAATAAATGTCAGAGCAGTTAATTCAAAATAGTATTTTTTCCACACCAGTAATATTTGATAAATATGAATGTTATAGTATTGGTGCAACAACCGTTAATAATTTGATAAAATCAAATATTATCAAAAATGTAAATCTAAAGAGAAGTCTTGGGAATAAAAAACCAGATGTTTTAATTCTAGATGATAATAAAAACGTAATTATCTATGTTGAGCAAAAGATACCAAGTAAATTTAAGAGTGATAAGGATATTGAAGAAGCGATTAAACAAGAGATAGATGTCGCTAAAGCTTTGGGTGCACTTATTTATATTGTAAGCGACGGTGATTCTTTTATCTGGATTAATCCTAAAACCGGGGCAAAGATTTTAGATGAGAATGGAAATGAAATTAATTTAGCGATAAAGCCAAAAGAAAATGGCAAACAAATTGTCAAGTTCATTAATGATATTTCATTATCTATTTCTGAAACAAATAATCAGATATTGAAAAAGGAATTTTTGGATCCTACTGATTTAGCTCAAAAGATTAATAGAATTTTAAAAAATTTAACTTTTGCATCAGCAAAGATGTCTTTATATACTTTTGTTGAGTTGTTTCTCTTTAAATATTTATCAGATATTGGTGTTTTAAATGGCGAAAATAGTTTTGAATACATTGTTTCTTTATATGAAAAGGAAGGATATTCTACCGCCTATGTTTTAGGAAAATACCTAGAAGGTGCTAGAGAGACGATGGTTAAATTGTTTCCAAAAGGTATAGATGGGACAAGCATTATCAATGGTCAAGTTTTTCATATTGAAAGAGATGAACAAAACGAATTTGTCAGCGTAGATAATACGGATACAGTATTTAAATCTGTTATTTTAGAATTTGAAAAATACGATAAAAAATATGGGAAATTCTTAAATATAAGTAAAGACTTCAAGTCAAAACTCTTTGAAACCTTTATGAAAAATAGTGATGACAAGAGTGATATGGGGCAGTTTTTTACACCATTAAAAATAGTAGACGAAATGGTTTCGATGGTAGATATTTCTGAGGGAATGACTATTTGTGATCCTGCTTGTGGTGTTGGTAAGTTTTTGCTTGAAGCAGTTGAAAAACGTATAGAAGACAGTTATAGCTATTCTAAAGGAAAGTTAGACTCTAAAATTCGATTTTTTGGCTATGACAAGATGATGTCTGAAAAAGACGATATCACAATTATTCTTGCTAAAGCTAATACGTTAATTTATTTTTCTGAATTATTCCAGCAAAATAATAGTTTTAAAGATGTACAAACAATTGCGAAAACACTATTAAATGATTCATTTTACTTACATAAGAGTATGTTAGGTACTCTGGAAAATTTTGAAAAAAATAAATACGACCTAATTTTAGCAAATCCTCCCTATTATCAAAGTAAGGAAATGTCAGAACTTGCCAAAGCTAGGGATATTTATAAGTATGGTGGTAGTGGTGTTGAAGCTCTCTTTTTAGAGTGGATTATGCGTTCCGTAAAACATGGTGGTGTAGCCAATATTGTTTTACCGGATGGTATTTTTTCTAATCATGCAAATAAAAAGTTAAAAGAAAAGTTAAAAGAACTCTTTTTTATCGACGCTTTGATTTCTTTACCAGTCAACGCTTTTTTTAACACACCTAAAAAAACCTACATTTTGACCATTCGTAAGAAAAAAGAGATTGAGATTGAAAATAATATCGTACAAGATTATCCTGTTTTTACCTACATTGCAGGTAGTATTGGTGAAACCTTAGATGTTTATCGATTTGATTCTGAAGAAAATGACTTAAAGCAAGCTGTCATCATGTATAATTTTTATCGCCAACATCAAGATAGAAATAATCTACAAGAACCGATTAAATCCCATCTTTTAAATGACTCTAGACTAAAATTAATTCCGATTGAGGAATTAGATAGTAAGAAGAGTTGGATTATTGAAAATTGGTGGTCTGAGGAAGAAAAGATTGCTATTGGTCTAAAAAAAGAAAGACAAGTCGTTTCGATTGATGAATTCCAAGCAATGATTGATGATATGATTTCTCTTATGCAAGATTTCAAGGAGGAGTTAGAATGGTTGAAATAAGAAGCAAACTTGTAACACTTTCAGAACTATTTACCAATAAAAGAGGAAATAGTAAGTATACGAAAGCTTACGTTAATAAAAATACTGGTGAGTTTGAAGTTTACACTGGTTCAACTAAAACTTCCTTTGGATTTATAGATACTTATGAATATGAATCTCCTCATTTAACCTATACAACAGATGGAGAGTATGCAGGAACTCTGGAAATTTTACAAGGTAAATACAATGTTGGGGGACACAGAGCTATTTTAATAAGTAAAGTGGATAATTTATCCTTATCTTATTGTAGATATGTTTTTCAAAGTATATTCTATAATTCTGTAAAACGTGGTGATGTTCCATCATTAGCTTGGTCTCAAATCAAAGATATAAGAGTTAGCATTCCAGTTACTGAAGATGGAGAATTCGACCTTAAAAAACAAGAAGAAATTGTTCGTAAGTTTGAATTAATTGAAGCACGCAAAGAAGAATTAGCTGAAAAGATTGAAGCGATCAAGTCAGTAGATGTGGATATTATGTCAGGAGAGACTCCTAAGAATACCTCAATTAAAGTTGCAGATTTGTTTGACTTGACTGTATCAACAAATTCTTCAAAATTTACGAAGACATTTGTGAAAGAAAATCCAGGCGATATACCAGTTTATGGTGCTAGTAGTGATAACTTACCAAGTTATGGTTATGTGAAAGACAATGCTGTAATTGTGGACAGAGATGGAAAACGTGAATTTCCTGTTCGCTATTTTGAAAACTGCTTGACTTACAATATAGATGGTCTTGCAGGTTATATTTTTTATCACGAGGGTCGTTTTAGTTTAAGTGAAAAAGTACGCCCGTTAGTTATAAGAGAAGAATATGCGAGTGAGGTTAACCCTTTATACTTGAAACAAGTTTTAGAACCAATTTTTCGTTCCCATGTTAAAGGGAGAAAAGGAGAAAATGGTAAAAATGAGTATACAAAGTTAAATACCTCTATGATAAAAAATTTAGAGGTCGTGCTTCCTCTTACCTCTTCAGGAAAAATTGACCTTGAAAAGCAAAATCAGATTGTACAAAATTCTCAAACAATCCTTGAAATGAAAAAAAATATTGAGAAGCAAGGATATCAGTTTATTCAATCGAATCTGGACTTTAATTCGAACGGCGTTCCATATATATATATATATAACCTTGGCTAATTTGTTTGATTTGAAACGTGGTTCTAGTAAGTATACGAAAAAATATTGCTTGGATAACAAGGGGAAGTATCCTGTCTACTCAGCTAATAATTCTGTTCCCCTTGGCTACCGAAATGATTTTGATTTTGATGGTTGTTATGCTACAATCTCTGTCAATGGTATAGCAGGAAAGATAACTTTAATAGATAATAAGTTTTCTTTGAATGCGGATAGAATGATTTTAATTCCTAAACAGGAAAAAACAAACATTGATTATATTGCTTATAATTTAGAACCTCTTTTAAGACAACAGGTTAAGGGAAGAAGTGGTGAAAATGGTAGAAATGAGTATACCAAAATAGAAAGAAATGTAATTTTGGATACTAAAATTCCTATTCCTTTTAATCGCTTTGGTGAAATTGATTTAGAGATACAAAAGGATATAGTAGAAAAAAATTATAAATTAAAAAATATAAAAACCGTCTTAGGAGAAGAAGTTGAAAAATTATTGCAATTTGAATTGAAATTTTAAGAAGGAGAAGCTATGCCTGAATTACCAGAAGTTGAGACTGTCCGACGTGGTCTGGAAAAATTAATTCTGGGGAAGAAGATTTCAAACATTGACATTTGTTACCCCAAGATGATAAAAACCGATTTGAATGAATTTCAGAAGGAAATGCCTGGTCAAGTCATTCAAACAATGGGACGTCGTGGCAAGTATCTGCTTTTCTATTTATCCGACAAAGTTCTAATCTCTCATTTGAGAATGGAAGGCAAGTATTTTTATTACCCAGACCAAGTTCCAGAACGTAAACACGCCCATGTTTTGATTCATTTTGAGGATGACGGAACTTTAGTCTATGAGGATGTCCGTAAATTTGGTACCTTGGAACTGTTAGCACCCGAACTCTTGGATTCTTACTTTATTTCAAAAAAACTTGGTCCGGAACCAACTGATAAGGATTTTGATTTAGGAAGTTTTAAACTTGCCTTGAAAAAATCTAAAAAACCAATCAAATCGCATCTTCTCGACCAGACTTTGGTTGCCGGATTAGGTAATATCTATGTTGATGAAGTACTTTGGAGAGCGAAAGTCCATCCTTCTAGAACCTCTAATAGTTTAACAGCACAAGAGGCTAGAAAAGTACATGATGAAACAATCAATGTTTTAGGTCAGGCGGTTGAAAAGGGTGGTTCAACAATTCGTACTTATACCAATGCATTTGGAGAAGATGGCACCATGCAGGAATTCCATCAAGTATACGACAAGGTAGGTCAACCTTGTTCGCGTTGTGAAACCATCATCGAAAAAATTCAACTAGGTGGTCGTGGAACCCACTTTTGTCCCAAGTGTCAAAGGAGAAAGTGATGGGAAAAATAATCGGAATCACTGGTGGTATTGCGTCAGGCAAGTCCACTGTCACAGAATTTTTAAGACAAAAAGGGTTTCAAGTTGTAGATGCGGATGCAGTCGTCCACCAACTACAAAAACCTGGTGGACGACTCTATCAGGTTTTAGTGAAGCATTTTGGGGAGAAAATCCTTCTTGAAAATGGTGAACTGAATCGCCCCTTGCTTGCTAGCCTTATTTTTTCAAAGCCAGAAGAGCAAGAATGGTCTAAGAGAACCCAGGGTGAGATTATTCGTGAGGAGTTAGCTGCATTACGAAATCAGTTTGCTCAGACAGAAGCTCTCTTTTTCATGGATATCCCCCTACTTTTTGAGCAAGACTATGCTTCATGGTTTGACGAAACTTGGCTAGTCTATGTAAATCGTGATGTTCAATTGGAGCGATTAATGAAACGGGACCAAATTTCAAAAGAAGCAGCCGAATCCCGTTTAAACTCTCAATGGCCTTTAGAAAGAAAAATTAGTCTGGCTAGTCACAGTCTAGATAATAATGGAAACCAAGGACAGTTGATAGCTCAAGTAGTTCAGTTGCTTGAAGAAATGTGTCTATAAATTAACATTGTTAGGAAGGAGAATTTTGGTATTGTTTGTTCAAATCATCTTAGATTGAAATAGTATCAAATACAAAAAATCTAGTGCGTGTAAAAATTAATCTAAAATGCTCCTCTTGTGGCAGCATGAATTATCTAACCAGTAAGAACTCCAAAACACATCCAGATAAGATTGAAGTCTTAAAGTATTGTCCCAAAGAAAGAAAAGTGACTCTACATCTTGAATCTAAGTAGAAATTATGGTAGAATAATAGGGATTTTAAGGAGTTTGATATGTATAACCTATTATTAACCATTTTATTAGTATTATCTGTTGTGATTGTGATTGCAATTTTTATGCAACCAACTAAAAATCAATCTAGCAATGTATTCGATGCCAGCTCAGGTGATTTGTTTGAACGCAGCAAAGCGCGTGGTTTTGAAGCCGTAATGCAACGTTTGACAGGAATCTTAGTCTTTTTCTGGCTAGCCATTGCCTTAGCATTGACGGTATTATCAAGTAGATAAGAAAATAATGGGCGAGACTAGGTCTTTGCCTATTTTTATTTTTTAAAGAAATAAGATTTTACACCAAAAAAATTTAACAATCTAGAAAGAAAACATGAAAGATAGAATAAAAGAATATTTAAAAGAAAAGGGGCGAGTCACTGTAAATGACTTGGCTCAAGCTCTCGGAAAGGATGGTTCTAAGGACTTCCGTGAGTTAATCAAAACTCTTTCACTGATGGAGAGAAAGCACCAAATTCGCTTTGAAGAAGATGGTAGTCTCACCTTGGACCAAAAGAAGAAACACGAGATTACCCTTAAAGGAACTTTTCATGCCCATAAAAATGGCTTCGGCTTTGTTAGTCTTGAAGGCGAGGAAGACGATCTTTTTGTAGGAAAAAATGATGTTAACTATGCCATTGATGGCGATACGGTTGAAATTGTAATCAAGAAGGTTGCGGACCGCCAAAAAGGAACTGCAGCTGAAGCAAAGATTATCGATATTTTAGAACACAGTTTGACGACAGTTGTTGGTCAAATCGTTCTTGATGAGGAAAAACCCAAGTATGCAGGTTACATCCGTTCAAAAAATCAAAAGATTAGTCAACCAATCTACGTTAAGAAGCCAGCTATTCAATTAGACGGTACAGAAGTTCTCAAGGTCTTTATCGATAAGTACCCAAGTAAGAAACACGATTTCTTTGTCGCTAGTGTCCTAGATGTGGTTGGACATTCAACAGATGCGGGGATTGACGTTCTTGAGGTCTTGGAGTCAATGGACATTGTATCTGAGTTTCCAGAGGCTGCTCTTAAAGAAGCAGAAAAGGTTCCCGATGCACCATCAGAGAAAAATCTGGAAGGTCGTCTAGACTTAAGAGATGAAATTACTTTTACCATTGATGGAGCTGATGCAAAAGACTTGGATGATGCTGTTCATATCAAACCATTGAAAAATGGAAATATCGAACTAGGTGTTCACATTGCCGATGTCTCCTACTATGTGACAGAGGGTTCTGCTCTTGACAAGGAAGCCCTCAATCGTGCGACCTCTGTCTATGTGACAGACCGTGTAGTTCCAATGCTGCCAGAGCGCCTCTCAAACGGAATCTGTTCTCTTAACCCTCAAGTGGACCGCTTGACTCAATCCGCTATTATGGAGATTGATAAAAATGGTCGTGTTCGTAATTATACGATTACTCAGACTGTTATCAAGACAAGTTTCCGTATGACCTATAGTGATGTCAATGACATCCTAGCAGGTGATGAGGAGAAGAGACGAGACTATAAGAAAATTGTTCCTAGTATCGAACTTATGGCCAAGCTCCATGAGACTTTGGAAAGTATGCGAATTAAGCGTGGTGCTTTAAATTTTGATACCAATGAAGCTAAGATTTTGGTAGATAAAAAAGGCAAGCCAGTTGATATTGTTCTTCGTCATCGTGGCGTTGCTGAACGTATGATTGAGTCCTTTATGTTGATTGCTAACGAAACGGTTGCCGAGCACTTTAGCAAGCTGGACCTACCTTTTATCTATCGTATCCATGAGGAGCCTAAAGCTGAGAAAGTTCAGAAGTTTATTGATTACGCTTCAAGTTTTGGATTGCGAATTTATGGGACTGCCAGTGAGATTAGCCAGGAAGTACTCCAAGACATCATGAGTGCTGTTGAAGGCGAGCCATATGCGGATGTATTGTCCATGATGCTTCTCCGTTCGATGCAGCAGGCTCGTTATTCTGAGTATAATCACGGTCACTATGGATTAGCTGCAGACTACTACACTCACTTTACCAGCCCAATTCGTCGTTATCCTGACCTTCTTGTTCATCGTATGATTCGTGACTATGGACGTTCTAAGGATGTAGCAGATCATTTTGAACAGGTCATTCCTGAGATTGCCACCCATTCTTCCAACCGTGAGCGCCGAGCTATCGAGGCTGAGCGTGAAGTCGAAGCCATGAAAAAAGCTGAGTACATGGAAGAGTATGTTGGCGAAGAGTATGATGCAGTTGTTTCAAGTATCGTTAAATTTGGTCTTTTTGTTGAATTACCAAATACAGTTGAAGGATTGATTCACATTACCAATCTACCTGAATTTTACCATTTTAATGAACGCGATTTAACCCTCCGTGGGGAGAAATCAGGAATTACTTTCCGAGTGGGGCAGCAGATCCGTATTCGTGTCGAAAGAGCGGATAAGATGACTGGTGAAATCGATTTCTCCTTTATTCCAAGTGAATTTGATGTCATTGAAAAAGGTCTGAAAGGCTCTGGTCGTAAGGATAGAGGGCGTCGTTCAGACAGGAAAGAAGACAAGAGAAAAGCTGGTCGCTTAGGTGATAAGCACAAGCATTCTCCAAAAGACAAGAAGAAAAAAAGCAAGAAACCTTTTTACAAAGAAGTAGCAAAGAAAGGAGCCAAGCATGGCAAAGGGCGAGGGAAAGGTCGTCGCGCAAAATAAAAAAGCGCACCACGACTATACAATCGTAGATACGCTAGAAGCAGGAATGGTCCTGACAGGAACTGAGATCAAGAGTGTTCGAGCAGCCCGCATCAATCTGAAAGATGGGTTTGCCCAGGTTAAGAATGGGGAAGTTTGGCTGAGTAATGTCCATATCGCTCCTTATGAAGAAGGAAATATCTGGAATCAGGAACCCGAACGTCGTCGTAAACTCCTCCTTCATAAAAAACAAATCCAGAAATTGGAGCAAGAAACAAAAGGAACAGGGATGACCTTGGTTCCTCTTAAAGTTTATATCAAAGATGGCTATGCCAAGTTACTTTTAGGACTTGCAAAAGGGAAACATGATTATGATAAACGTGAGTCTATCAAACGACGTGAGCAAGATCGTGATATTGAACGTGTTATAAAAGCTGTTAACCACCGATAGAAAGAGTGAAGAATATGGAAAAACTAGTTGCCTACAAACGCATGCCTGTCTGGAATAAAGACACCATGCCAGAAGCTGTTCAAAGAAAACACAATACTAAGGTCGGTACTTGGGGCAAGATTACCGTATTAAAAGGGACTCTTAAGTTTATTGAGTTGACTGAAGACGGGGAAGTTTTAGCCGAGCACTTTTTTGAAGCAGGTGCTGATAATCCTATGGCACAACCTCAAGCCTGGCACCGAGTAGAGGCCGCAACAGACGATGTGGAATGGTACTTGGAATTTTATTGTAAAGCAGAGGATTATTTCCCCAAGAAATACAATACTAATCCAGTTCATTCGGAAGTTTTAGAAGCTATGGATACAGTAAAACCATGTAAGGCACTAGACCTAGGATGTGGTCAAGGAAGAAATGCACTCTTTCTAGCTCAACATGGATTTGATGTCACAGCTGTAGATCAAAATGAGCTATCTCTTGAAATCTTGCAAAGCATTGTGGAGCAAGAAGATTTAGAAATGCCTGTCGGTATCTACGATATCAATTCAGCTAGCATTGGACAAACTTATGATTTTATCGTATCAACGGTTGTTCTGATGTTTTTACAAGCAGATCGCATTCCTGCAATTATCAAAAACATGCAGGAACAAACCTCAATTGGAGGTTACAATTTGATAGTGTGTGCTATGGATACAGAAGATTATCCTTGCTCAGTCAACTTCCCATTTACCTTTAAAGAGGGTGAGTTGGCAAATTACTACAAGGATTGGGAGTTGGTCAAGTACAATGAAAATCCTGGCCATCTCCACCGTCGTGATGAAAACGGAAATCGTATCCAACTACGTTTTGCAACAATGTTGGCTAAAAAAGTAAAATAAATGAATAAAAGGGATAGAGAGCGGTCGTTTTCTATTCCTTATTTGTTACCCTAATAAGAAAGGGAAATCTCAATTTATGCTATACTAGAAGTAGGAGAAGTCGATGAAATTAAACAGAATTGTGATAGTTTTAAAACGATTCTGATCGACCACCATCCTTTCAGACATTTTTGTCTAGGAGGTCTTAAGATGACTAGTCTTTTAATTGAACTATACGATCGTCATACCATTGAGAAAAATGTCTACCAAGCTTTTGTCAGTGATTGTGATGAGATTTTATACCTTTCTACAAGAAAAATTGCTGAGGAAGATAAGCTATCCTTGAAGCATTTTCTAATGGAACAAGTTCCACACTTAAAACAAGTACATTTTCGACAATTTCACCTAGAAAAAATCTGCCAGGAATTAGACGTATTTATCAATGATTTTGAGACAGTGACCATCGATGTTTTTGGTGGAGATAATCTATTAGCAATAGTTCTATATCAGTATGGTTTGGAGAAAGGTATTCCCATTATTGCTATGGATGTTGAACAAGGAAAGCAGTATGCCTGGGAAAGGAATAAGATTTATGATAAACAGTTAGAGATTCCTAGTTTATCCATTGAACAATTGATAGCTTTACGTGGTGGCAAAGTCCTTAAATCAAGAAGACCTCAGCATTCTAATAAGCAAGTGCTAGCTATTAAAAAATTGGCCAAATATGCTATCGAAAATCCTGAAAAATGGTATCAGATTACCCAATTCTTTGCACTGGCAAAAACAACTGATTTTCATGCTGAAACAGCAAAAATTTTGGAGAGTAATGGAAAAAATTATTCTTATCCCAGTAGCTTGATTCCTTTGTTCACAAAAGCTAATTTATTGAAAGTAGAAGAGGAAACAACAGATACTGTCACTTATACATTCCCAACACCAGAAGCACATCTGTTATGTCGAACAAAAGGGCATATTTTAGAATTGTATATCTATTTACTAGCCCTCGAGTCGGAGTATTTTGATGAATGTATGATTGGTACTGAAATTGACTGGAATGGGATTTTCCCTGAGGCTGACAATGTTCAAAATGAGATTGATGTTATTCTTCGTAAAAGTCACTCTGTAGTTTTCATTTCTTGTAAAATGACTGATCTTTCAGTTGAAGCTATCAACGAACTTGAAGTATATGCCAATCATTTTGCGGGTGACAATTGTTTGAAGATGATTGTTTGCTCAGGCAAGATTAACCCCGTTTACAGTCATCGTTGTCAAGAATATGGTGTAATGGTGATAAAGCAGGATCAAATACAGAATCTTATTCCCATGTTACGGAAATATATTCGAAAACATATGAAATAGTTGAAAATTAAATGTGAAAAAGGTTGAGTTGGTCAGCCTTTTTCTTCTCTTTCTTTTCGAATGGATTAGAAAAGGAGAGTTTATGTTTTTAGCTAGAGATAAAAAAGGTCATTTAATCAACGCGTTAGAGAATGAAGTAAAGAAACAAGCTTATTATTGTCCAGCTTGCGGAACAAGTGTTCGCTTGAAAAAAGGGAAAAATGTAAGAACTCATTTTGCGCATGAAAGTTTAAAAAGTTGTGATTTTTATCATGAGAATGAAGGACCAGAACATTTAGAGAATAAGGTGGCACTTTTTAATTGGGCTAAGAAAGATGCTGAAGTAGAAATGGAATATCCGATTCCTGAACTTAAGCAAATCGCAGATATCCTCATCAATAAGCAATTAGCACTGGAAGTTCAATGTAGTCCTATTTCTTGCGAACTTTTACGGGAGAGAAGCAATGGTTATCGAAGTTTGGGAATTCAAGTTCTTTGGCTATTGGGAGAAAAGCTCTGGCTAAAAGAGCGACTAACTAAACTTCAAAGAGATTTTCTTTATTTTAGTCATAATATGGGATTTTATCTTTGGGAGTTAGACCATAAAAGACAAATTTTGAGGCTCAAGTACCTCCTTCATCAAGATTTGAAAGGGAAACTCCATTATCAGCTCAAGGAATTTTCTTATGGCAAAGGAAATCTCCTAGAAATTTTACGTAGTCCCTACCAGCAGCAAGAGCTAACTGCTTTTTCTGTCGAACAGGACAAGAATATTTGTCGTTACATTCAAAAACAGCTTTACTATCAAAACCCCTATTGGATGAAACAACAAGCTCAAGCTTACTTAAGAGGAGAAAATCTTTTAAATCTAAAAAAACAGGACTGGTATCCCCAAGTAAGGCCGATAGAACGTGGTCATTTTTGTCAGATAAGTCAAAATCTATATGATTATTACCGCAACTTTCAGGCTTATTATGAACTGAATCCACAAAATCAGCAACAAAAGCTCTATCCACCTGCCTTTTATCAGCATTATTTCTCGAAAAATATGGTAAAATAGAAAGGATGGAGGAAATTTATGGTATTACAACGAAATGAAATCAATGAAAAAGATACATGGGATCTATCAACGATCTTTGAAACAGACCAAAAATGGGAAGAAGAATTAGCCCTATTAACCGAGGATACAAAACAAGCAGCTAGCCTTGAAGGACATCTTTTGGATAGCGCAGAGAGCCTATTAAATATTACAGAGCGTTATCTAGATTTGAGTCGTCGTCTTGAAAAACTTTATGTTTATGCACATATGAAAAACGACCAAGACACACGAGTAGCTAAGTATCAAGAATACTACGCAAAAGCAATGGCTCTTTATAGTCAACTAGACCAGGTCTTCTCTTTCTATGAGCCAGAATTTATGGCTATCACAGAAGAGCAGTATCAAAACTTTCTAGCAGAAGAACCAAAACTCCAGCCTTATAAACATTTCTTTGATAAACTATTGCAAAATAAGGAACATGTCCTTTCACAACGTGAAGAAGAGTTGCTTGCAGGTGCTGGTGAAATCTTCGGGGCAGCTAGTGAAACCTTTGCTATCTTAGATAATGCAGATATCGTCTTTCCATTTGTTCAAGATGAAGATGGAAATGAAGTGCAATTATCACACGGTGTTTATATGCGGTTGGTAGAATCTAAAAATCGTGAAGTTCGTCGTGGTGCATATGAAGCACTATACTCTACCTATGAGCAATACCAGCACACTTACGCTAAAACCTTGCAGACCAATGTAAAAGTACAAAACTACCGTGCAAAAGTTCGGAACTACAAGAGTGCGCGTGAAGCAGCTCTTGCAGCGAACTTTGTTCCAGAAAGTGTCTATGACAACTTAGTATCTGCTGTTCGTAAGCATTTGCCATTATTGCATCGTTATCTCTCACTTCGTTCAAAAATCTTGGGTATTCCAGACCTTAAAATGTACGATGTCTATACACCACTGTCTTCAGTAGAATACAGCTTTACTTATGAGGAAGCCTTGAAGAAGGCAGAGGAAGCTTTGGCTGTTCTTGGTGAGGATTACTTGAGTCGTGTTAAACGCGCCTTTAGCGAACGTTGGATTGATGTGTATGAAAACCAAGGCAAGCGTTCAGGTGCATACTCTGGTGGTTCCTACGATACTAACGCCTTCATGCTCCTTAACTGGCAAGATAACCTAGATAATCTCTTTACTCTTGTACATGAGACAGGTCATAGTATGCATTCAAGCTACACGCGTGAAACCCAACCTTATGTATACGGAGATTATTCAATCTTCTTGGCAGAAATTGCTTCAACAACCAATGAAAATATCTTAACTGAAAAATTATTGCAAGAAGTTCAAGATGACGCAACACGCTTCGCTATTCTAAACAACTTCTTGGATGGTTTCCGTGGAACAGTGTTCCGCCAAACTCAATTTGCTGAATTTGAACATGCTATTCACCAAGCCGATCAAAATGGTGAAGTCTTGACAAGCGAGTTCTTAAACAATCTCTATGCTGACTTGAACCAAGAATATTATGGCTTAAGCAAGGAAGACAATCCTCAAATTCAGTACGAGTGGGCTCGTATCCCTCATTTCTACTATAATTACTATGTATATCAATATTCAACAGGCTTTGCAGCAGCTTCAGCCTTGGCTGAAAAGATTGTTCACGGTAGTCAAGATGATCGTAACCGTTATATTGATTACCTCAAGGCTGGGAAGTCAGACTATCCTCTAAATATCATGCGAAAAGCTGGTGTTGATATGGAAAAAGAAGACTATCTTAATGATGCCTTTGCAGTCTTTGAACGCCGTTTGGATGAGTTCGAAGCCCTTGTTGAAAAATTAGGATTAGCATAAAATGGTTGAGTCATACAGTAAAAATGCTAACCATAACATGCGACGGCCTGTTGTTAAGGATGAGATTGTGGAATTTATGCGCCACAGACAAGAGCAGGTGACTGGTTCTTTAAAAGAACTAGAAAACTTTGCTCGCAAGGAGAATATTCCTATCATTCCTCATGAAACAGTCGCTTATTTCCGTTTCCTAATGGAAACAATTCAACCAAAGAATATTTTAGAAATTGGAACGGCAATTGGATTTTCAGCTCTTTTAATGGCAAATCATGCTCCAAATGCAAAAATAACAACCATTGACAGAAATCCTGAAATGATTGGTTTTGCCAAGGAAAATTTCGCCAAGTTTGATAATCGCCAACAAATCACTCTTTTGGAAGGCGATGCGGTAGACGTTTTGTCAATATTGACAGAGACCTATGATTTTGTTTTTATGGATTCTGCTAAGTCCAAATACATCATCTTTCTACCAGAAATACTCAAACACCTTGAGGTTGGTGGAGTAGTTGTCTTGGATGATATTTTCCAAGGTGGAGATATTGCTAAGGATATTATGGAAGTCCGACGTGGACAACGGACGATTTATCGGGGCTTGCAACGACTCTTTGATGCGACTTTGGACAATCCAGGATTAACCGCTACTTTGGTTCCTCTTGGAGATGGAATATTGATGCTAAGAAAGAATCAAGCAGAAGTAGAACTGCCTGATGTTGATTAGTTTCAGATATTTTTAAGACAATTTAGTAAAATAGATAAGGTGAACATTTATCTAGTGATAAAAAGGAGTAAACATGAAGAAAAAATTATTGGCTGGTGCCATCACTTTGTTATCAGTAGCTACTTTGGCTGCTTGTTCAAATAGTTCTCAAGGAGCTGACCTCATCAGTATGAAGGGTGATGTCATCACTGAGCACCAATTTTATGAAGAAGTGAAAAACAACCCAACTGCACAACAAGTATTACTTAACATGACTATTCAAAAAGTTTTTGAAAAACAATATGGATCTGAAGTAAGTGACAAAGAAGTAGAAGATGCGGTAGCAGAAGAACAGAAGAAATATGGTGATAGCTATCAAATCGTTCTTTCTCGTGCTGGTATGACAGCAGAAAGTCGTAAAGCTCAAATTCGTACAAGTAAACTAGTTGAGTATGCTGTTAAGAAAGCTGCAGAAGCTGAATTGACAGATGAGAACTACAAAAAAGCTTACGATGAGTACACACCAGAAGTAACTGCGCAAATTATTAAACTTGACAGTGAAGATAAGGCTAAAGAAGTACTTGCTAAAGCTAAAGAATCTGGAGCTGACTTCGCACAATTGGCTAAAGATAATTCAACTGACGAAAAGACAAAAGCAAATGGTGGAGAAATCACTTTTGACTCTGCATCAACAGAATTGCCAGACGTTGTTAAAAAAGCTGCATTTGCTCTTGATGTAGATGGTATTTCAGATGTGATCACAGCGCCAGGTACACAAGCTTATTCAAACAGCTTCTATATTGTGAAATTGACTAAGAAAACAGAAAAATCTTCTAACTGGGAAGATTATAAAGAAAAATTGAAGACAGTTATCCTGACTCAAAAACAAAATGATGCTACTTTTGTTCAAGGCATTATTAGTAAAGAATTGCAAGCAGCAAATATCAAGGTCAAAGACCAAGCATTCCAAAATATCTTTACTCAGTACATCCAAAGTGATACAACAGCTCAAACGACAACTACATCAGCAGCAACTGAAACGACAACAACATCTTCAAACTAAAGATGAAAACTCTATCTTTCTACTCTTGAAAGGTAGAGTTTTTTGAAGCTTTCTTAACTAAAAGTTGAAAATGTAGATAAATGATTTGTGAATTCTCCAAGTACAAATTCTAGGCTTTAACGGATAAGAGTTTTTTTCTAGTTTAAAAAATGGTATAATAGCTAGTAAAACTAGAATGAATAGAAAATTAAAAATTTAGTAGATGGTGAAATATGAAAATTAGTAAAAGGCACCTGTTGAATTACTCTATTTTAGTGCCCTATATTCTCTTGTCTGTTTTGGGACTGATAGTGATATATTCGACAACGAGTGCATCCTTGATTCAGGAGGGTAAGAGCGCCTTTCAATTAGTTCGAAATCAGGGCTTGTTTTGGATCGTTAGTTTGTTGCTTATTGCAGTAATCTATAAGTTGAAACTTGGTTTTCTTCGAAACGAACGTTTGTTATTTATTGTTATGTTTGCTGAGTTAGTGTTACTAGCTTTAGCTCGTTTGATTGGGATTCCCATCAATGGTGCTTACGGTTGGATCAAATTAGGACCTATTACTGTTCAGCCTGCGGAATACTTGAAAATTATCATCATTTGGTACTTGGCTCAACGTTTTTCAAAACAACAAGAAGAAATTGCCGTTTATGATTTCCAAGTTTTAACTCAAAACCAATGGTTTCCTAGAGCGTTTAACGATTGGCGGTTTGTACTTCTAGTCATGATTGGAAGTTTGGCTATTTTCCCTGACCTTGGAAATGCTACAATTCTCTTTTTGGTAGCATTGTTGATGTACTCAGTTAGTGGGATAGCTCACCGATGGTTTGCAACTATTCTTGGAGTATTGACCAGTTTATCCTTTGTTTCTCTATCAACCATTAAGCTTGTTGGTGTTGATAAGTTTTCTAAGATTCCAGTATTTGGATACGTAGCTAAACGATTCAGTGCTTTCTTTAATCCCTTTGATGATGTCGCTGGTGCAGGACACCAGTTGGCGAATTCATACTATGCTATGGTAAATGGAGGATGGTTTGGGCTAGGATTAGGAAACTCTATCGAAAAACGAGGCTATCTACCTGAAGCACACACAGACTTTGTTTTCTCTATTGTGATTGAAGAGTTTGGGTTTGTCGGTGCCAGTCTTATCTTAGCTCTATTATTCTTCCTAATTCTTCGTATTATTTTAGTGGGGGTACGAGCAAAAGATCCGTTCAACTCTATGGTAGCAATCGGTATTGGTGGAATGATTTTAATTCAGGTATTCGTTAATATCGGAGGGATTTCAGGATTGATTCCTTCAACAGGTGTAACCTTCCCATTCCTTTCACAAGGGGGGAATAGTCTCCTGGTTCTATCAGTAGCTATCGCCTTTGTGTTAAATATCGATGCTAGTGAAAAACGTGCAAAACTCTACAGCGAATATGAAGCACAGCTCTAAGAAAATGTGACAAGGAGAAAAATATGTCTCTTCAAAAACTAGAAAATAACAGAAACAAAACTGTAGTCCAAGAAGAAGTTCAAATCTTGACAGATTTACTTGAAGATATCACGAAAAATATGCTTCCTGCTGAGACTTTTAACAAGATTATGCAGTTGAAGAAACTATCATCAAATCTAGACTATCAAGGACTAGATAAGGTAGTGAGAAACCTTTCAAATGATGAAATGGTCTACATCTCTAGATATTTCTCTATTTTACCACTTTTGATTAACATCTCCGAAGACGTAGACTTAGCTTATGAGATTAACCATCTAAACAATATTGATCAAGATTATCTTGGTAAATTGTCAACAACCATTGAAATGGTTGCTGAAAAAGAAAATGCGGCTGAAATTCTTGAACATCTGAACGTTGTGCCAGTATTAACAGCCCATCCAACTCAGGTTCAACGTAAGAGTATGCTGGACTTGACTAATCATATCCATACTCTCTTGCGTAAATACCGTGACGTGAGAATGGGGCTTATTAACAAAGAAAAATGGCACAATGATCTTCGTCGCTACATTGAGATTATCATGCAGACGGATATGATTCGTGAGAAGAAGCTAAAAGTAACGAATGAAATCACAAACGTGATGGAATATTACAATAGTTCTTTCCTACAAGCTGTACCAAATCTAATGTTAGAGTATAAGCGTCTTGCAAAAGAGCAGGGAATTGACCTAAAACAAGCAAAACCTATCACCATGGGAATGTGGATTGGTGGAGACCGTGATGGCAATCCATTTGTAACTGCTGAGACACTCATGCGTTCTGCTACCATTCAAAGTGAAGTGATCTTAAACTACTACATCAGTAAGATTTCTAGTCTCTACCGTACTTTCTCTCTTTCTACTAATTTATCTAAGACAAGTAAGGCTGTTGAAGAAATGGCAGCTCAATCTCAAGATACTTCTGTTTTCCGCGAGAAAGAACCTTATCGTCGAGCTTTTCACTTTATTCAATCGAAATTAATTCAAACTCTTTTAAATTTAAAAGAGTGGGCTCTTGTCGGCTCATCAGCAGATGAACGCCATCACATTGAACGACTCTTTGGAACTCAAGGACATCAACAAGGAGTGGTTACTGACTATATTAGTAATCGTCTCTCAGGAGCCATTCAAGAATTGGCTGAAGATCGTCCTCCCTACTACGAAACAATTGAAGAATTTAAACAAGACTTAGCTATCATTAAAGATTCATTGCTTGAAAATAAGGCAGAAGCTTTGCTTACTGGAGAGTTTGCCGAGCTTTTGGAGGCTGTTGAAGTCTTTGGTTTCTTCTTGGCATCTATCGATATGCGCCAAGACTCAAGTGTTCATGAAGCCTGTGTTGCTGAATTGTTAGCATCTGCTGGAATTAATGACCATTATAGCGATCTTTCAGAAGATGAGAAGTGCGAGTTGCTTTTACATGAACTATTAGAAGACCCTCGAATCTTGTCAGCTACTCATGCTGAAAAGTCTGAACTTCTTGAAAAAGAATTAGCCATTTTCCAAACTGCACGTGAATTAAAAGATCGTTTGGGAGAAGACGTCATTCGTCAAACGATTATTTCTCATGCAACCAGCGTGTCTGATATGTTAGAATTGGCGATTATGCTGAAAGAAGTCGGTCTTGTGGATGCTAAAAAAGCACGTGTTCAAATCGTGCCTCTCTTTGAAACAATTGAGGATTTGGATCATTCCGAAGAGACTATGAGAAAGTATTTCTCTTTACCGCTTGCTAAGAAGTGGATTGCTTCAAAAGATAATTATCAAGAAATCATGTTAGGTTACTCTGATAGTAACAAGGATGGTGGTTATCTATCATCTTGTTGGACTCTATACAAAGCTCAACAACAATTAACCGCTATTGGTGATGAATTTGGAGTCAAAGTAACCTTCTTCCACGGTCGTGGTGGTACTGTTGGTCGTGGTGGTGGCCCTACTTATGACGCCATTGCTTCTCAACCACTCAAATCAATCAAGGACCGTATTCGATTAACTGAACAAGGTGAAGTTATCGGAAATAAATACGGAAACAAGGATGCAGCATACTATAACTTAGAAATGTTGGTATCAGCGGCTATCAACCGTATGATTACACAGAAAAAGAGCGATACTAATACATCAAATCGCTATGAGGCGATTATGGACCAAGTAGTCAGTCGTAGCTATGATATCTACCGTGAACTAGTATTTGGAAATGATCATTTCTACGATTATTTCTTTGAATCTAGTCCAATCAAGAATATCTCAAGCTTTAATATTGGTTCTCGTCCAGCAGCACGTAAAACAATCACTGAAATTGGTGGTCTACGTGCCATTCCTTGGGTATTCTCATGGTCACAAAGTCGTGTCATGTTCCCAGGTTGGTATGGTGTTGGTTCAAGCTTCAAGGAATTTATTGATCAAGATCCAAAAAATATTGAATACCTTCGTGACATGTATCAGAACTGGCCTTTCTTCCAGTCACTCCTATCTAACGTTGATATGGTTCTATCAAAATCAAATATGAATATTGCTTTTGAATATGCTAAACTTTGTGAAAGTGAAGAAGTGCAAGCAATCTACTATATAATTTTGGATGAATGGCAATTGACTAAGAATGTTATCCTGGCTATCGAAGGTCATGAAGAACTCTTGGCAGAAAACACTTATTTGAGAGATAGTCTAAATTACCGCATGCCTTATTTCAATGTTCTTAACTATATTCAGTTAGAGTTGATTAAGCGTCAACGTCGCGGAGAGTTGTCCTCACATGAAGAAAGATTGATTCATACGACCATTAACGGAATTGCTACAGGATTACGTAATTCGGGTTAATTTTAAAATATTTTTTTATAAAGTCCGTAAGAATTTTACATTTTTAAAAAAATAATTCATAAAATAACTTGACAAGCATTTTTAAAATGATATAATTTAAGCATTCAGAAAGTAATCATTAAAATTTTTTAGAGAGTCTGTGGTTGGTGGAAACAGATAGATGGAGATGATGAAAATTGGGCTGAATGTTATAAAGAATTTGAAATCATAAGAATTCGGTGCGCACACCTTACAGTGCAACTCGTGAAGCGAGATTGAGAGATAGGGAGGATTCCCTATAATTGAGGTGGCACCGCGCATCGACGTCCTCACACAAGTTTTTTGTGTGAGGACTTTTTCTATGGGGAGGTATATGATGGAATTTAAACGATGGCGACGCTTGGTAAAGTTATATTGAAAGTGACATGAACATGACGAAGTTTAAGTGAAATAAGGAGAAATAGATATGAATAAACGTTTAATTGGTATTATTGCAGCACTAGCACTTGTAGTTGGAGGAAGCTTGGTCTACTCTAACTTAACGAAACAAGATACTAAAACTGAGACAGTTAACAAAACGGCTAAGGTTGGTGTTCTACAGTTCGTCAGTCACCCATCGCTTGACTTAATCTACCAAGGTATCCAAGATGGGCTTGCTGAAGAAGGCTATAAAGGCGACCAAGTTAAAATCGACTTTATGAATTCAGAAGGTGACCAAAGTAAGGTTGCCACAATGAGTAAACAATTGGTGTCAAATGGAAATGATGTTGTTGTCGGAATTGCGACACCTGCAGCTCAAGGTCTAGCAAGTGCAACAAAAGACCTTCCTGTTATCATGGCAGCTATTACAGACCCAGTTGGAGCTAACCTTGTACAAAACTTGGAAAAACCAGGTGGAAACATCACAGGGGTATCTGACCATAACCCTGCTGAACAACAGGTTGAATTGATTAAAACATTGACTCCTGATGTCAAAACAGTTGGAGCTCTTTACTCAAGTAGTGAAGATAACTCTAAATCACAAGTTGAAGAGTTCAAAGCTTACGCTGAAAAAGCTGGTTTGAAAGTAGAGACTTTTGCAGTTCCTTCAACTAACGAAATTGCTTCTACAGTTAACGTTATGACAGGAAAAGTAGATGCAATCTGGGTTCCAATTGACAACACAATCGCATCTGCGTTCTCAACTGTAGTATCAAGTAACCAAACAGCTAAAAAACCAATCTACCCAAGTGCAACTGCCATGGTAGAAGCAGGTGGTTTGGCATCAGTCGTTGTGGACCAACACGATCTTGGTGTTGCTACTGGTAAGATGATTGCCAAAGTCTTGAAGGGTGAAAAACCAGCAGATACACCAGTCAATGTCTTCTCAACTGGTAAATCAGTTATCAATAAAAAAGTGGCTCAAGAACTTGGAATCACTATACCTGAATCAGTTCTTAAAGAAGCTGGTCAAGTAATCGAATAAGAATGAAGGAGGAGTTGGAGACATCTCCTCCAATATTTAAAAGAAGGAAATGAATGTAACATGATAGTATCGATAATTTCACAAGGATTTGTCTGGGCTATTCTAGGTTTGGGAATCTTTATGACCTTTCGAATCCTCAACTTTCCAGATATGACAACCGAGGGTTCCTTCCCTCTTGGAGGAGCGGTAGCAGTAACTCTAATTACACAAGGTGTCAATCCTTTTCTTGCTACATTAGTAGCTGTTGGAGCAGGTTGTCTTGCAGGTTTAGCGACTGGTCTTCTTTACACGAAAGGAAAGATTCCAACACTCTTGTCTGGTATTTTGGTGATGACTTCTTGCCATTCTATCATGCTCATGATTATGGGACGGGCAAACCTTGGGCTCTTAGGAACTAAACAAATCCAGGACGTTCTTCCTTTCTCATCTGAGGTTAATCAATTATTTACAGGTTTGATTTTTGTGACTTTGGTTATCCTTCTTATGCTTTTCTTCCTAGATACTAAATTGGGACAAGCTTATATCGCAACAGGAGATAATCCAGATATGGCTCGTAGTTTTGGTATCAATACTGGACGTATGGAGTTGATGGGCTTGGTCTTGTCAAATGGTGTGATCGCACTTGCTGGCGCTCTTATCGCTCAACAAGAAGGCTATGCGGATGTTTCTCGTGGTATCGGGGTTATCGTAGTTGGGCTTGCTAGCTTGATTATCGGAGAAGTACTCTTTAAGAGTTTGACCCTAGCAGAACGTTTGGTTAC
This sequence comes from Streptococcus sp. KHUD_017, assembly GCF_054861245.1. NCBI lineage: Bacteria > Bacillati > Bacillota > Bacilli > Lactobacillales > Streptococcaceae > Streptococcus > Streptococcus sp. KHUD_017. The sequence continues at coordinate 1,091,529 of NZ_CM142175.1, read as the reverse complement.
TATTGTCGTTGGTTCAATTAGCTACCAATTCCTAGTATGGGGAGTCATTGCTCTCGGCTTTAACACAAGCTACCTTCGACTATATAGTGCCCTTATCCTAGCAACATGTCTTGTAATTCCAACACTTAAGGATAAATACTTGAAAGGAGTCAAGTTAAGCAAATGACAGCAATTGTAGAATTAAGAAATGCCACAAAAATTGTGACAAATGGCTTTGACGAAGAAAAGATTATCCTAAACGATGTTTCACTTGATATCTATGAACATGACTTCATCACAATTTTGGGTGGAAATGGTGCGGGGAAATCAACTCTCTTTAATAGCATTGCGGGAACTTTACCTTTAACTAGTGGTAGTATTCGAATCATGGGGGAGGATGTGACTCATTTCAGTCCTGAAAAGCGTGCCAAGTACCTCTCTCGTGTTTTCCAAGATCCCAAGATGGGAACTGCCCCTCGTATGACCGTTGCAGAAAATCTCTTGATTGCTAAGTTTCGTGGAGAAAAACGTGGTCTATTTCCAAGAAGACTATCAGCTTATAAGGAAGAATTTCAAGGAACCATTGAGAAAGTCGGAAATGGACTAGAGAAACACTTGGACACCCCGATTGAATTCTTATCAGGTGGACAAAGGCAAGCCTTGAGCCTCTTGATGGCAACCTTGAAGCGTCCAGAACTCCTTTTGTTGGATGAACATACAGCTGCTCTTGACCCTAAAACAAGTGTGGCCTTGATGGAATTGACAGATGACTTTGTCAGTAAGGACCATCTTACTGCTCTGATGATTACCCACCATATGGAAGATGCTCTCAAGTACGGAAATCGTTTGATTGTTATGAAAGAAGGCCGAATCATCCAAGATTTGAATAAGGATGAAAAAGCCAAGATGAAGATTTCAGATTACTATCAGTTATTTGAATAGATAATTTTTAAAACATATATCATTAAAAACTTAGAAGTAGGATTTCTACTTCTAGTTTTTTTGTGTTAAAGGGAGTTTGTCAAAAACTAGTCTTATTGTCACCATCTAACATTTTATAGTATAATGATTCTAAGGAAATGGTACCTAGAGAAATAAAATTTCTAAAAAGATTGTATCGTCTGAATGTTATCTCGTCTTTAAAATAAGACGTTAAAAATATATTTTGACAGCAAAGAGCATATAAGTTCTAGGTAAGGAAAAATGTCAATGAAAAAAATTTTAAAAATTCTAGTCATAACTGTATTAGTTTTTCTAACTTTGTTCGGTCTGTATCGTGCCTATCAAAAGAATTATTATAAGGGAGTATATGAGTCTTTAAGCAATGTCTTTTTAGAAATGAATTATGCAGAAACCCATAGTGGTGTTTTACCTGGACTTGCTGATTTTAGTAAAGCCGTTGACGGAGGCCAATCATATCGCGATAAGGATATTACAGTTGGTATGAGGCTTGAATCAGGCTTATCTGAAAGTGAAATTATATTAGTGTATGTAGGTATTGAAGAAACATTTCTAATTGAGTATAGGCGGACGTTACCTGACGGTAGATATCTTTTTATTGACTATGATTATAGCGCTAAAATACTCAAACAAACTATTGAGGTTTCTGAATCTGATCAATCATTAGCTTACGGGTTAATTGGTTATAATATAGAAGTGAAGAGTGGAAAAGAATCTGATTTAGAGCTACATTTAAAAAGTTCCTATAGTTTTAGTTCGACTAAAGGCTTACCAAATTTTCAGATAACAAATCCAAACGAAGTACTAGAGTATTTAAAGCCTTATGGGATTGATGAAGCTTGGATTAAAGAAAAATCCCACTTCATGCTTTATGATGTCGTTCTAGAACGCTGGTTTAAAAATGGTAGTCAACGTTACTCAGTTGACAATCTTGGGGATGTAGAGATTGTGACACTAAGTTTTTCTGAATAGGATGATGCCCAAGCAATGGAGCTGTTAAAAGAGAAGAACAATGTTGCTTATCAGTTTATCCAAGATTTAAGTAAGGAAAAATGTCAATGAAAAAAATTTTAAAAATTCTAGTCATAACGATATTAGTTTTTCTAACTTTGTTTGGTCTATATCGTGTCTATCAAAAGAATTATTTTAAAGGAGTGTATGAATCTTTAAGTAATGTCTTTTTAGAGATGAACTATGCAGAAACCCATAGTGGTATTTTGCCTTGTCTCGCTGATTTTAGCAAAGCCGTTGATGGAAGTCAGTCGTTTAGAGATCCAGACTGGATAATTCCCATAGGACTTGATGCAGGCTTGTCTGAAAATGAAAGGTTAGAAGTGATTGTAGGTTTTGAAGAAACTTTTATTATTGAATACCAGCAACTATTATCTGATGGGAGATATCTATTTATTAGATACAATTATAAGAATAAAAATCTTAATCAAACTATCGAAATTTCAGATTCTAAAAGTTCACTGGCATACTACTTAGCTGGGTATAATATAAGAAATAAGGATAGCGGAGAGATAAATTTGGAGTCGTATTTTAAGAGAGCGGGCACTGTGGAAAAACCAAATTTTTACTTAACTAATCCAAACGAAGTACTAGAGTATTTAAAACCTCATGGGATTGATGAAGCTTGGATTAAAGAAAAATCCCACTTCATGCTCTGTGATGTCGTTCTAGAACGCTGGTTTAAAAATGGTAGTCAACGTTACTCAGTTGACAATCTTGGGGATGTAGAGATTGTGCCACTGAATTTTTTAGAATAGAATAGCTTACTGATGCAAAAAAGTACTTTCTATCAAGTATAAAATGTGGTAGTAGGAGTTATAAGAATTTTTCAAATCCTTATATTAAAATCTGATTTGCACGATTATATTGATTAACAAGAAAGAGGATGCTAAGTGAATAAAAAAATGTTTTATACCTCATCTATAGGGGCATTTGTAATCATGCTACTACCGCTCGCTTTCATTTTTTTTAAGCCACGATATAGTAATGTTTTTGAAGAAATTTATCATGACGAGTACCATCATGCTACATCTTCTTTTTTACGTACGAATTCTACTTTAAATAGGGTGCCAGATATGGAAGTAAATAGAACAGGAGGTCTACTTTACGGTTCAACTATAGAAAAGTATCGTTCAGAAGTTTTACCTACAGGAGTTGATGGGATTTCGTACAGTTTTTATTATCCAGATGGTAAACTAGATAGTGGAGAAATGTCTATAAACTTTCGATTCATGCATAGTAGTGGAGTGATTATAGATATTTATTATAAGTATAATCACAAATCTGATGAATTGGTTCAGTTACTAAGCGTTATTGATGAAAAATGGTTGACAGAACCCAATCAAATTATGGAGTATGCACAGGAGAAAAAAATTAATCTTTCACCATACTTTACTAAAAGTGAAGAATTATTACGAAATAAGATTATTCCAGACTGGCTTTCCGTCTATCCTAGTCAATTTTCAAAGAATAATTGGGGGAATGTAAAAGTTATTTCCGAATACATACTGGATTAAAGAAAAATCCCACTTCATGCTCTATGATGTCGTTCTAGAACTCTGGTTTAAAAATGGTAGTCAACGTTACTCAGTTGATAATCTTGGGGATGTAGAGATTGTGCCACTAAATTTTTCTTAATTGAATTAAACAGATTTTTTAAAGACTAGATAGATAATTTGAAGCCAGATAGAGGAAAAAAACGAATGAGAAAAAAATGTATTCTTTTATTGATAATAATAGTAATAGTCATGATTATTAAGGAATTAACAAGGGGATATAATATTTTATTGCCAAACTCTGAAAAAGATATAGTAATTAAGGGGAATTCAATAAGCTTAGATTCTTATACGGATATTCAATTAACTCGTCTAAGTACAGATGGTAAGGTAAAGTTATCATACGGGAGGAGTTGGTCTGACTATGATAATAGTATACATTATAATATTGAGAAAAGTCAGGTTGAACATTGGAAATACGATTCGGAAACAGAAACAACAAAAATCGTTGTGTTAGAGAATCCTTATAATGGCATTGGTGTTGATCACGAAGGTATTATTATGGAAACATCTCAAGCTTTTCTTTTTACGTTTAACTCCAAAATTGATTTTAATATTAAAGTAAAAAATTTATCAAATAAATTTATAGTTTTTAAAATGGAAGTTGATTATAAATAATAGAGCCTGGGATCAAGTAAGAAATCAAATTTAGTAATTGTAACTATATTATAGTTAATTCTATTAGTGCAATTAGTCTTGAGAAACATTTTTAAAAGGGATACAATTAGGTATAATGCAATTCGGGAAGCAAAAATAATATAGATGAAGTTGAGAAATACTGTCTCAACTTCATTTTATAATAGTAAGCAAAAAAGTGAGGTATCACCTAAATAATCGTGAAGGAGGAAGATAAAATGAAAAAATCAAATTTAATGATTTTAATCATTTTGCTATTAACACTACCAGTTATATTAGTCTTGAGAAGTGTCTTTAAAAGAGATACAATTATTATACTCCCAAATGAAGAAGCAAGTGTAACAGTCAGAGGACACTCCAAGAGTTTGGATTCTATCATTCATGTGAGAGTAATTCCCGTTACTACAGATGGAAAGATAAAGCTTTTGCGAGGCGATGATTGGTTTGAACCTGAAAAAGGAATTGGATATAATATTAAGGATTCTCGGATTGAGACCTATGATTACAATGAAAAAACACAAAGCTGGGATGTAACGATGTTAGAGAATCCTCATAATGGCATTGGAGTCGACCGCGAAGGTATTATCATGGATCCACCTCAAAATGCACTTTTTTCGTTTGCTTCAAAGAAAGATTTCAAGATTAAAATTAAGAATGTATCGGATACAAGGATTGAGTTTAAAATAGAAGTGACTTATGACTAAAGCAAGTAAAAGATTGTTAGTTTCATTCAAATTTGAATTATAGAACTTCATAACATAGTTTCAAAATAGGGTTAGCTCAATGAATTTAGCCCTGTTTTAGAAAATTAGAATGTATTAAAGTTAAGAAATATGAGATATTGACTATTTACGAGCAAGATATTTTGATAATCAGGGAGGTACTTTCTTAACAGAGGATAGTTATCCAGGTGAGGACACGGATCCTCTCAGTCAGAACCGTTACAGCTATGACCAGCTTTCCAATTTTTTTTAACAAATATTAGAATTTTTTTCTCAGAAGATCCACTTTTACATGATAGGTGGAAATATATGAAATAGAAGCATGTAAAAGGTATGAAATGGTTTACTTTTTTTCAGAAATAAAGTATACTATATAAAGTAAACTGTGATAAAATGGAGGTATTGTCTATGGTTGACAAGAGAGTCATCGAAGAAATCAAAAACAATACCAATATTGTCGAAATCATAGGAGAAGTGATTTCTTTACAAAAATCTGGACGGAACTTTTTGGGGCTCTGTCCTTTTCATGGTGAAAAGACCCCTTCCTTTAACGTGGTCGAAGATAAGCAATTTTACCACTGTTTTGGTTGTGGTCGTTCCGGAGACGTCTTTAAGTTTATAGAGGAGTATCAACAAGTAACTTTTGCGGATGCGGTAAGGATGTTGGGCGAACGACTCGGAATGCACCTGGAAGCTCCTGCACATAACTCTGTCCCACACACGTCACCCCATCAAAATCTCTACGATATGCATGACAGGGCTGCACGCTTTTATCATGCAATCCTAATGACGACTAAAATGGGTGAGGAGGCGAGAAACTATCTCTATAAACGTGGCTTGACTGATGATGTCATTAAACACTTTATGATTGGTCTAGCTCCAGCAGAACGCTCTTATCTTTATCAGCGTTTAGCAGACGATTATAGTGAGAAGGACTTGCTGGATTCAGGTCTATTTTATCTATCTGAGAGTAACCAATTTTTTGATACTTTCCATAACAGGATTATATTTCCACTCTCAAACGACCAAGGAAAGGTAATTGCTTTCTCTGGACGGATTTGGCAAGAGAAAGATTCTCAAACTGCCAAGTATAAAAATAGTCGAGCGACGGCGATTTTTAACAAGAGTTACGAATTATATCATTTGGATAGGGTAAAAAAAGGCTCAGGTAAGGCTCCTGAAATTTACCTGATGGAAGGCTTTATGGATGTTATTGCAGCCTACCGTGCTGGTATTGAAAATGCAGTAGCTTCCATGGGAACAGCCTTGACTGCTGAACACGTCGAACATCTCAAACGCTTTACAAAAAAAGTGATTATCACTTATGACGGTGATAAGGCAGGACAAGCTGCAACCGCTAAAGCTTTGGACCAGCTTAAAGATCTACCTGTACAAGTAGTCCAGATTCCTGATGCAATGGATCCTGATGAGTATTTACAAAAGAATTCTCCAGAGGATTTGGCTTATCTTTTATCCAATACTCGAATCAGTCCAATTGAGTTTTATATCCATCATTACAAACCTAGTAATAGTGAAAATCTCCAAGCACAGATTGAGTTCATTGAGAAAATTGCACCTCTTATCGTCAAAGAACCTTCTATCACAGCCCAGAACACCTATATTCATTTGTTGACGGATCATTTACCATCTTTTGATTATCAACAAGTTGAGCACATTATCAATGAAAGTCGTGTCAGACAAAGACAAGAAAAAGTGAAGCAGGTTGTTAATCCGACACCAATTACTATGTCGGTTTCTAAACAATTGACGGCAGTCATGAGAGCTGAAGCACATATTCTTTATCGTATGATGGAGCACCCCCTTGTGTTGAATGATTATCGTTTGAGAGATGATTTTGTATTTGAAACTCCAGAGTTTCAGACCTTGTATGGACTCTTGATTGATAATGGTTCGATTTCTTCTGAAGACTTGGCAAATCAGACTAGAGAAGTTGAAAATGCTTGGTACCAGGTGTTAACCTTAGATCTACCTTCTGAAATGTCTCCGGAAGAATTAAAGGAAGTGGAGGAGTCTCGTAATCGTGCTCTTTTGAATCAACAAAACTTGCAAATTAAAAAGAAAGTTCAGGAAGCTAGTCATGTAGGCGACACAGATACTGCTTTAGAAGAGCTTGAACGCTTAATTTCCCAAAAAAGAAGAATGGAGTAAGAATGGCAAAAAAACAAAAAGAAGTAACAACTTTTGATGTCCAAGTTGCAGAATTTATTCGTAACCATAAGAAAACTGGTACTGCGACAGATGATGAAATTAACAATGTCCTTGTAATTCCTTTTGCTCTTGATGTAGAAGGCATTGAGAACCTTTTGCAACGGATTCAAGATGCAGGTATTGCAATCACTGATAACGAAGGAAATCCGAGTGAACGTGTCTTAAGTACAGAGGAAGAACCAGAACTTAGCGACGAAGACTTAATTGGTTCAACATCTGCCAAAGTCAATGATCCTGTTCGTATGTACTTGAAGGAAATTGGTGTCGTACCTCTTCTTACTAACGAAGAAGAAAAAGAATTGGCTCTTGCCGTTGAAGCAGGAGATGTTGAAGCGAAACAACGTCTAGCAGAGGCTAACCTTCGTTTGGTAGTATCTATCGCGAAACGCTATGTTGGACGCGGTATGCAGTTCCTTGACTTGATCCAAGAAGGAAATATGGGATTGATGAAGGCAGTTGATAAGTTTGACTACTCTAAAGGATTCAAATTCTCAACTTATGCAACTTGGTGGATTCGTCAGGCTATCACACGTGCTATTGCTGACCAAGCTCGTACCATCCGTATCCCAGTTCACATGGTAGAAACAATCAACAAGCTTGTTCGCGAGCAACGTAACCTTCTTCAAGAATTGGGACAAGATCCTACCCCTGAGCAAATCGCTGAACGTATGGATATGACACCTGACAAGGTTCGTGAAATTTTAAAGATTGCGCAAGAACCAGTTTCTCTTGAAACACCTATTGGTGAAGAGGACGATAGCCACCTTGGTGACTTTATCGAAGATGAAGTGATTGAAAATCCGGTTGACTATACAACTCGTATCGTCTTGCGTGAGCAGTTGGACGAAGTGCTAGACACCTTGACTGACCGTGAAGAAAATGTTCTTCGTCTACGTTTCGGACTTGATGATGGTAAAATGCGTACGCTAGAAGATGTGGGTAAAGTTTTCAATGTCACTCGTGAGCGTATTCGTCAGATTGAGGCAAAAGCATTGAGAAAACTTCGCCAACCAAGTAGAAGCAAACCGCTTCGTGACTTTATCGAGGATTAAGATAGAGGAGACTGAATATGGCTTACACAGAAGAGCAAATTGAAAACATCAAAACACGGATTTTGACAGCTCTAGAAGAAGTTATCGACCCAGAATTAGGAATCGATATCGTCAACCTAGGTCTGATTTATGAGATTCGATTTGATGGTGATACCGGTGATACTGAGATTGATATGACCTTAACGACTATGGGTTGTCCATTAGCAGACCTCTTGACCGATCAAATTTATGATGCTATGACAGATGTACCAGAGGTTACTAACGTTGAAGTGAAATTAGTTTGGTATCCAGCTTGGACGGTTGAAAAAATGAGTCGCTATGCACGTATCGCTTTAGGTATTAAATAGAATGATAGAAAAAAAGAAATAGTATAAGTGTTAGGAAATTCCCTAGCTTTTATGCTATCTCTTTTTTAATTTGCTGATTTTCTTTTAATAAAATGATATAATGGATAGTATGGAAAAAGAGAAATTACGCATCAACATGCTAAGTTCGAGTGAAAAGGTAGCAGGACAAGGAGTTTCTGGAGCTTACCGTGAACTTGTGCAACTTTTGAAACGTGATGCGAAAGACCAACTAATTGTAACGGAGAATCTTCCTGTAGAAGCTGATGTTACTCATTTTCATACAATCGACCTTCCTTATTATCTGTCAACTTTTCAAAAGAAGCGTTCAGGTCGTAGAATTGGTTATGTCCACTTCCTACCTGATACCTTAGAAGGTAGTTTGAAGATTCCATTCTTTCTAAAAGGGATTGTTAAGCGCTATGTGTTTTCTTTTTATGACCGTATGGAGCATTTAGTTGTGGTCAATCCTACTTTTATCGAAGATTTGGTTGCAGCTGGTATTCCTCGTGAAAAGGTGACCTATATCCCTAACTTTGTTAACAAAGAAAAATGGCACCCACTTTCTGCAGAAAAAGTAAGTCAACTTCGACAAGATATGGGGTTGAGTGAAAATCAATTTGTAGTAGTAGGAGCTGGACAGGTTCAGAAGCGTAAGGGTATCGATGATTTCATCACTCTTGCTGAGGAACTACCGGACATCACCTTTATTTGGGCTGGAGGCTTCTCATTTGGTGGGATTACAGATGGTTATGAACGCTATAAAAAAATCATGGATAATCCTCCAGAGAATCTGATTTTCCCTGGAATTGTTGAGCCAGAACGGATGAAAGAACTGTATGCTTTGGCAGATTTGTTCTTACTTCCTAGCTATAATGAGCTCTTTCCGATGACTATTCTAGAAGCTGCGAGTTGTGAAGCTCCCATTATGCTTCGGGACTTAGATCTTTATAAGGTGATTCTAGAAGGCAATTACAGACCAACCACCGATGTGGAAGAAATGAAACAAGCTATTATGGAATATAGAGAGCATCCAGAAGCTTTGAAAGAGTTAAAAGAAAAGGCCAAGGCTATTTCAAGAGAATACTCAGAGGAGCATCTCCTTGAAATATGGCTAAAATTCTATCGGGAGCAAGCGGCTTTAGGAAAAAAATGAGGTAGTATATGCGAATTGGATTATTTACAGATACTTATTTCCCACAGGTTTCGGGTGTTGCAACCAGTATTCGAACCTTAAAAACAGAGCTTGAAAAGCAAGGACATGCAGTCTTTATCTTCACGACAACCGATAAGGATGTCAATCGTTATGAAGACTGGCAGATTATTCGTATTCCTAGTGTTCCTTTCTTTGCCTTTAAAGACCGTCGTTTCGCTTACCGTGGATTTACGAAAGCTCTTGAGATTGCTAAACAATACAAACTCGATATTATTCATACGCAAACAGAGTTTTCTCTAGGTTTGTTAGGAATATGGATTGCACGAGAATTGAAAATTCCAGTCATTCATACATATCATACCCAGTACGAGGATTATGTTCACTATATTGCTAAGGGAATGTTGATTCGTCCAAGTATGGTCAAATATCTTGTTCGAGGTTTTTTGCATGATGTTGATGGAGTTATATGTCCGAGTGAAATTGTGCGCGACCTTTTATCTGACTATAAGGTAAAAGTTGAAAAGCGTGTCATTCCAACTGGAATTGAACTTGCCAAATTTGAACGCCCTGAGATTGGTCCTGAACACATTAGTGACTTACGGGATAAACTAGGGATCCAACAAGACGAAAAGATGCTTCTAAGTCTTTCTCGAGTTTCTTACGAGAAGAACATTCAAGCAGTTCTTAAAGCTTTACCAGATGTCCTAAAAGAAGAACCAAATGTTAAACTGGTTGTAGCTGGAGATGGACCTTATTTAGACAACCTTAAGGAGCAAGCAGAAGATTTAAAAATTCAAGATTCTGTTATCTTTACAGGTATGATTCCGCCAAATGAGACAGCCCTCTATTATAAGGCAGCTGATTTCTTCATATCAGCTTCTACAAGTGAAACTCAGGGATTGACTTATCTGGAAAGTTTAGCTAGTAAGACACCTGTTATTGCTCATGGTAATCCTTATTTGGATAATCTCATCAATGATAAAATGTTCGGAACCCTTTATTATGAGGAAAGAGACTTGGCAGGAGCGATTCTTGAGGCTTTACTTGCTACACCGACAATGGATGAAAAACACTTGGCTGAAAAATTATATGAAATTTCTGCTGAGAATTTTGGTAGAAGAGTCCATGAATTTTATCTAGACGTCATTATTTCAAATAATTTTGCCAAAGAAACAGGGGTTGACGAACCGGTTACAAAACGTATTTTAAAGACAGTCTTCTACATTCCGCAACAGGCTGTTACTATGCCAGTTAAAGGTTCGAAGCGTATGCTTAAGGCATCTAGAAAACAATTAAGAAATTTAAGAAAATATTTAAATGATTAATCAAATCAAAGAAAGGAAATAAATATATGCAAAAGAAATTTATGAGAAGTGGTAGAGATCAAAAAATCGGTGGTGTATGCGCTGGTTTAGCACATTATTTTGATATTGACCCTACAATCGTACGTGTTATTTGGGGAGTTTTGGCTTTCTGTTATGGTGCAGGACTTATTGCTTACTTGATCTTGTGGGCAATCGCTCCTGTATCTGATGAGTATTAATATTAGAGTAAAGGAGAAAACATGGCATTCGGTGATAATGGTAAACGTAAAAAAACATTCTTTGAAAAACTTACAATGTTTGTCGTATTAATCATGTTGTTTGTTACTTTAGCCGGTATTTTTGCGACTGCAATTGGTGTATTCAGCAGATTTTAAAATACTGGTTAGAGGATCAAATTGTATTAGTTGGTGACTGGGATTTTCCCAGCCCTTTTTAAAGTGAGAAAAGAATATGAGTATGTTTTTAGACACAGCCAAGATTAAAGTAAAGGCTGGTAATGGTGGCGATGGCATGGTTGCCTTTCGTCGTGAAAAATACGTCCCTAACGGTGGACCTTGGGGCGGTGATGGAGGACGTGGTGGTAACGTTGTTTTCGTTGTAGACGAAGGCTTGCGTACCCTTATGGACTTTCGTTACAATCGTCATTTCAAGGCCCAATCAGGTGAAAAAGGAATGACAAAAGGAATGCATGGTAGAGGTGCAGAAGACTTGATTGTCCGTGTACCTCAAGGGACAACCGTGCGTGATGCGGAGACTGGAAAAGTTCTCACTGATTTGATAGAGAACGGACAAGAGTTCATCGTTGCTCATGGAGGTCGTGGTGGTCGCGGAAATATCCGTTTTGCAACACCAAAAAATCCTGCTCCAGAAATCTCAGAAAATGGAGAACCTGGTCAGGAGCGTGAATTACAGTTAGAACTTAAAATTCTTGCAGATGTAGGTTTAGTTGGTTTCCCATCTGTAGGTAAATCAACACTTCTTAGCGTGATTACCTCTGCAAAACCTAAAATCGGTGCCTACCACTTTACGACAATTGTACCAAATCTTGGTATGGTCCGTACCCAGTCTGGTGAATCCTTTGCCGTTGCAGACCTTCCTGGATTGATTGAAGGTGCCAGCCAAGGTGTTGGCTTAGGGACCCAGTTCCTTCGCCATATCGAGCGTACTCGCGTTATTCTTCATATCATTGACATGTCAGCTAGTGAAGGACGTGATCCTTATGAGGACTATTTAGCAATCAATAAGGAACTTGAATCTTATAACCTTCGTCTTATGGAGCGTCCACAGATTATTGTTGCCAATAAAATGGATATGCCTGAGAGTCAAGAAAACCTCGAAGAGTTCAAGAAAAAATTGGCTGCTAATTATGATGAATTTGAAGAATTACCACCAATCTTCCCAATTTCAGGTTTGACTAAGCAAGGACTTGCACCGCTATTAGATGCAACGGCTGAGCTTCTTGATAAAACGCCAGAATTCCTTCTTTATGATGAGTCAGAGATGGAAGAAGAGGCTTACTATGGCTTCGATGAGGAAGAAAAACCATTTGAGATTGGTCGTGACGATGATGCAACATGGGTTCTTTCAGGTGAAAAACTCATGAAACTCTTTAACATGACTAACTTTGACCGTGATGAGTCTGTCATGAAATTTGCGCGTCAGTTACGTGGTATGGGAGTTGATGAAGCTCTTCGTGCTCGTGGCGCTAAGGACGGGGATCTTGTCCGTATTGGAAAATTTGAGTTTGAGTTTGTAGACTAGGAGATAGCTATGGGTGATAAACCAATATCTTTCCGAGATGCTGATGGAAATTTTGTTTCTGCTGCAGACGTCTGGAATGAAAAGAAATTAGAAGAACTTTTTAATCGCCTCAATCCAAATAGAGCTTTGAGACTTGCGAGAATGAAGAAACAAGCCGAAGAAAAAAAATAAGAATAAAAGAACCCGTGATATTTTTATCACGGGTTTTTAAGTTTACTAACTATTTTTGATATGGAATCTCTAGATTAGAATTAGCAAGATCTACAGTTAATCGATAGTCTGTATTGTCACGTATAGTAATCTCAAAGTCAGTAGTATAAAGAACGAGACGGAGAGTATCGCCTTCTTTTAGTTTATAAATAGTTGGCTGTAATTCAAATTGGAATTCCATCCATTCATCTGGTTTAACTTCTTCAATTTTTAATAAATCATGACGATTTTGGAGGTTGAGGTAGCCTTTGGTAATAACACGTTGGGCATTTGGGCTAAATGGTAGCTCGCAAAGGTTTTCCAGCATATGGTAACGACCATTATCAATAGTACGAGCAGCCAAGACTCCAGGATAAGGTTGAAGATATTTCTTTTGACCAAGTTCGAGAAGTTGAGCAGAGAGAAGACCTTTATTGGTACTTGACTTGAGACGAAGGTTTAGTTTAACACGACCATTGATATGAAGATCATCAGTCACTGGAAGATCAATGGTAATCTGATTCACCTTACCTTGATACAATTCATTATTAAAGGTTTGGTAAGTCTTTCCAAATCGTTCAAAGTCAGAATCTTGGTATTGGTTTTCAATGACAGCTTCCTCAGTACCTAAAGAGAAAGTTTTATGTTCACTTTGATTTCCAAAGTCATTTAGTTTATGCCATGTTTGAGTAGCAGTATTGTCCTGCCAAACGACTTTTGGAAGTTGGTAGTCAGTTTTTTGCCCCAATAATTTCTGCGTCAAAAGAGCATTCATGGATTCACGGAAATCAATAGACTGCCAGTTGTTCATATAAACATGGGCGCCGTTATGGTAAAAGAGATGTTTATTAATATGACTTGGAAGAGCATTGAACATTTGATAGACATGAAGTGGTTTTACATTCCAGTCTTGTGACCCGTGTGTGAAGACAACCTCGGCTTTGACCTTATGGGCATTGAGCAGATAGTTGCGGTCATGCCAGAATTGGTTATAATCACCAGTCTTACGGTCTAGATTTTTCTTAAGCTCTTTTATGGCAGCTTTGTGATCTTCATTTCCACGAATATAGTCACCAGCTAGGAGATTGCGTGAATAAGTTAATTCATCTAATGAATCGAAGTCTTCACCTGGATAACCTCCAGGGCTTGTGACAAGACCATTTTCACGGTAATAGTTGTACCATGATGAAATCCCTGCTTCAGCAATGATGACCTCTAAACCATCAACTCCTGTAGTAGCAAGACCATTGGACATTGTTCCTAGGTAAGAAAGACCAGTAGTTGCGACTTTACCATTTGACCAGTCTGCCTTTACTTGACGTTTACGACTATGGTCTGTGAAGGCACGGCAACGGCCATTGAGCCAATCAATGACATTTTTATAAGCTTCAACTTGTCGGTAGTCACCATTTGGCATCAGACCTTGTGAATCCTTGGTACCAAGACCTGATACATAGATATTTGCAAATCCTCTTGGAAGGAAGTAGTCATTAAGTGTGTAGCTGCTATTGATATGAGTGAGTTTTTCTTCAGCATCAGAAACGAGTGCTGCGTCACCAACTGGTTCAACCAAGTCTAGGGTTGGCTTATCTAGCGTAATTTTATGTGGTTCCTTGACTTCTAGCACAGCTTCCATTTTGTAAAGAGCTTTATCGCTTGCTTTATCATTGGTTCCTTGATGGTAAGGACTTGCCGTCATAACAGATGGGATCTTCCCATTGTATGCTGGACGAATAATGTTTACCTTAATGAGATCAGGCAGACCATCCTTGTCAGAGTCAACGCGAGTTTCTACATAAACAACTTCACGAATGACATTGTTTGCAGAGAAGGTTGCCAAACTCTTACCATTGAAGTAGTGGTAAGAGTTGTCCTCAGGAATAAAACCATCACTAACTAGCTGATCAATCAAGGTATTTCCCTTTTTAGTGCGTGTGTTAAGGAGTTGATAGAGATTGTCAATCAAATCTCCGTAAACGATCGGAAACGCTGTTTCTTTGTGAAAAGCAAGACCATCTTCAAAGTCTACTAAGTAACTGAATCCAAGCAATTGAAAGGCAACAGTGTAGAAAATTTCTGCTGTCAATTCAAGGTCTGAATTGAAGAAAGTGAGTAAATCTGTTTCTTTATCAACTGCTAAAGTAGTAAGGGGATAATCCGTATTTGTGTAATTAAAAAAACAAGTCCTAACAAAAGCTTCAAACTGTTCTTTATGTGAAGCTGAAAGATCAAGCTTGAATCCGAGCTCAGATAATTCTTGTAAAGCTTGTTGGGGTGTAACGGGATAATAACTAAATTGATTAAAACGCATGGATATCTCCTTTTAAAGAATCATTCAAGAGTCATTATATCAAAAAATCATAGAAAATAACAGAAAGAGTAGAGATATGACTTATAGTCAGGTATGATAAGAGAGCTGATACCAAAACAAGGACAATTTTCATTTTTTGAGTATCCTATAAGGATATGCTATACTAGATATATGTTAGATTTGGAGAAATACGGTGTGACCATATGGGAAGAGGAGAAAATTCTCTCTTTCCGTCAAAAACTTTTAGCTTGGTATGATGAAAATAAGCGGGACCTACCTTGGAGAAGGACTAAAAATCCATACCATATCTGGGTATCTGAAATCATGTTGCAGCAGACCAGAGTTGATACAGTTATTCCCTATTATGAACGTTTTTTAGAAAGCTTTCCAACTGTAGAGACTTTAGCAAATGCACCTGAAGAACGTTTATTAAAGGTTTGGGAAGGTCTTGGATATTATTCGCGTGTTCGCAATATGCAAACTGCAGCTCAGCAGATTATGAATGAATTAAATGGAGAATTTCCTTCAACTTACGAAGGTATTTCAAGCTTGAAAGGGATAGGTCCCTATACAGCCGGAGCTATTTCAAGTATTGCCTTTAATCTACCACAACCAGCAGTTGATGGGAATGTCATGCGTGTTTTGGCTCGTTTATTTGAAGTCAATCACGACATTGGTAATCCAAGTAATCGCAAGATATTTCAAGCTATGATGGAAATTTTGATTGATCCAGAACGTCCAGGTGATTTCAATCAAGCCTTGATGGATTTGGGTTCAGATATTGAGGCACCCGTTAATCCGAAGCCAGAAGATAGTCCAGTTAAAGATTTTAGTGCTGCCTATAAAAATGGAACAATGGATTGCTATCCGATTAAAGCGGCAAAGAAAAAGCCAGTTCCCGTCTATCTTAATGCTTTAGTTGTTCAAAATGCTAAAGGACAGTTTTTACTAGAAAAGAATGAAAGTGAAAAGTTACTTGCTGGATTTTGGCATTTTCCCTTGATTGAGGTAGATGAATTTTCGAAAAATGAAGAACTAAATCTCTTTAATCAGGTAGCTGAACCATCTATTCAACTTGGGCCATCACCGCAAGAAAGTTTTGAGCAGGATTATGATTTAGAAGTTGAGTGGCAGGATAGTCATTTCGAAGAAGTCAAACATATCTTTAGCCATCGAAAGTGGCATGTACGAATCCTATCCGGGCAAGTAGTTGATAGCAAAGAATATTGTGATAAAGAGGTAGTTTGGTTAACTCCTGAAGATTTTGACCTCTACCCACTAGCAAAACCTCAACAAAAAATTTGGCAAGAGTATTCAAAAAGATGCTGACCACTAGTCTTGCGTGTCTTCTTTGCAATTTTTTGGTATAATTGATACAAGGAAAAAGGTGACTATATGAAAAAAATATTGATTGTAGATGATGAAAAACCAATCTCAGATATTATTAAGTTTAATATGACCAAGGAAGGCTATGAAGTTGTTACAGCCTTTAATGGACGTGAAGCGATTGAATTGTTTGAGGCTGAGAAACCAGATATTATTATCTTGGATTTGATGCTTCCAGAAATTGATGGTCTTGAAGTGGCTAAAACAATTCGCAAGACAAGTAGTGTTCCAATTATCATGCTTTCAGCAAAAGATAGTGAGTTTGACAAGGTTATTGGTCTTGAACTTGGTGCAGATGATTATGTGACCAAGCCATTTTCAAACCGTGAGCTACAAGCGCGTGTTAAGGCTCTTCTTCGTCGTACGGAGTTAGTTGCAGTTGACAACCAAGAGGAAGATACTAAATTGCAAAGTCTTCAAATTAGAGATTTAGAGATTCTTCCAGATGCTTATGTAGCCAAAAAATATGGAGAAGAATTGGACTTAACTCACAGAGAGTTTGAGTTGTTGCATCACTTAGCTTCTCATCTTGGTCAAGTTATTACCCGTGAACACCTCCTTGAGACTGTTTGGGGTTATGATTATTTTGGTGATGTTCGTACTGTCGATGTCACTATTAGACGTCTACGTGAGAAGATTGAAGACACACCAAGTAGACCTGAATATATCTTAACTCGTCGTGGTGTTGGTTATTACATGAGAAATAATGATTGAAGTAATTAGACAAACAATTTTAACCAGAGATTTCGTCTTTGTACTCATTTTAATTGGTTTTATCATGCTTGTTAGCTTTCTCTTGCTTGAAGGCCGTAGAGATAATATCCGACTCAAACAGTTAAATCAAAAGATTAAAGATTTAATTGCTGGTGATTATTCTCAAGTACTGGATATGCAGGGGAATACTGAAATCACTAACATTACGAATAACTTAAATGATTTGTCTGAAGTTATTCGTCTAACTCAGGAAAACCTTGAGCAGGAAAGTAAAAGATTGCATAGTATTTTGTCATACATGACTGATGGGGTTCTTGCAACCAATCGTCGTGGTCAAATCACTATGATTAACGATATGGCTAAAAGACAACTTGGAGTTGAAAGTGATGACGCGCTCAATCAAAACATTTTAGAGTTGCTCAAGATCGAAGATGAGTACGAGCTTAGAGACTTAATTACGCAAAGTCCTGAAATGATGATTTATTCCCAAAATGTAAATGGGGAGTATATTAGTTTGCGTGTGCGTTTTGCCTTGATTCGTAGAGAATCCGGCTTTATCTCTGGTTTGGTAGCAGTTCTACATGATACGACTGAACAAGAGAAGGAAGAACGCGAGAGAAGACTATTCGTTTCAAACGTTAGTCATGAATTGCGAACTCCATTGACCAGTGTCAAATCTTACCTAGAGGCCTTGGATGAGGGTGCATTATATGAACCTGTTGCTCCTGATTTTATCAAAGTATCTCTAAATGAGACCAACCGTATGATGCGAATGGTAACGGACCTCTTGCATCTTTCGCGTATTGATAATGCAAGTGGCCATTTAGATGTTGAATTGATTAACTTTACAGCTTTCATTACGTTTATCCTAAACCGTTTCGATAAGATGCGATCCCAGGATCAAGAAAAGAAATATGAGTTGGTTCGAGATTATCCGATTACATCGGTCTGGATTGAAATTGATACAGACAAGATGACTCAGGTAATCGATAATATTCTTAACAATGCCATCAAGTATTCGCCTGATGGTGGGAAAATTACGGTTAGCATGAAAACCACTGATGATCAGATGATTTTATCTATTTCGGATCAAGGACTTGGAATTCCTAAAGAAGATTTACCGAAGATTTTTGACCGTTTCTACAGGGTTGATAAGGCTAGAAGTCGTGCCCAAGGTGGGACTGGTTTAGGTCTTGCGATAGCAAAAGAAATCATCAAGCAACACAATGGATTTATCTGGGCCAAGAGTGAATATGGCAAGGGTTCTACCTTTACCATTGTTCTTCCTTATGATAATGATGCTGTAAAAGAAGAAGTATGGGAGGATGAAGTAGAAGACTAGAATGAGTGAAACAGGCTTTAAATATAGTATTTTAGCATCGGGTTCTAGTGGAAATTCCTTTTATCTAGAAACCCCTAAGAAAAAGATTTTAGTAGACGCAGGATTATCTGGCAAAAAAATTACAAGCTTATTGGGGGAAATTAACCGTAAGCCAGAAGATTTGGATGCTATTTTGATTACGCATGAGCATGCTGACCATATACATGGTGTTGGAGTATTAGCCCGTAAATATGGCATGGATCTTTACGCCAATGATAAAACCTGGCAAGCTATGGAAAATAGTAAGTATCTAGGTAAAGTTGACTCTTCACAAAAGCATATCTTTGAAATGGGGAAAACTAAAACATTTGGAGATATCGACATTGAGAGTTTTGGCGTTAGTCACGATGCAGTAGCTCCGCAGTTTTATCGCTTTATGAAGGACGATAAAAGTTTTGTCATGCTGACTGATACAGGTTATGTCAGTGATCGTATGGTTGGTATCGTTGAAAATGCAGATGGCTATCTGATTGAGTCAAATCATGATGTTGAAATCCTGCGAGCTGGATCTTACGCATGGCGACTCAAACAACGGATTCTGTCCGATCTTGGCCATCTCTCAAATGAGGATGGAGCAGATGCCATGATTCGCACACTTGGGAATCGTACCAAAAAGATTTACCTAGGACATCTATCTAAAGAGAACAACATTAAGGAGCTAGCCCACATGACTATGGTTAATCAGCTTGCCCAAGCAGACTTGGGAGTGGGAGTTGATTTTCAAGTTTACGATACGTCTCCAGACACTGCAACTCCACTAACTGATATATAAAAAAAGAAGGCCTCGCCTTCTTTTTTTATGGTTTTTACAATCCAGCGAAATCTTTGATTTCTTGTGCTGTCATAGAAGAGTCACAACGAACCTTGATTTCTCCATTTTCAACATGAACAAAACCTGGTACAGTTGGGATTTCATAGCGTGAACGGAAATCTTGTAAAGCTTCAAGTTGACTTGGTTCTTCACTATTGATGAAATAGATGTGTGCTTTGGTTTCAGCTACCACACCAGCCAATGTGCCAGCAAATTTACGGCAGTAAGGACAAGTTTTGCGGCCGATAAAGAAGGTTGCTGTTTCTTTTTTATCAAGAGCTTCTTGGGCACGCGCAACAGTTGTAACTTCAAGATCTTTAATGTTTTCTAAAAATTGTTCCATGAGATTACCTCGCTTTTTTTGATAAGTCTAGTATGCCATAAAGTTTCCAAAAATGCTTAGATTTGATACGAAAAAAAGATGAGATTGATTTGTCTCATCTTTTATAGGGCTTTATTTTACAAAGGCATTGATTTCTGCTTCGATGTTAGTAATCTTAGCTTGTGATTCTTCGTTAGTTTCACCTACAACTGCAATGTAGAACTTGATTTTTGGTTCTGTACCTGAAGGGCGAACGGCAATCCATGAACCATCTGCAAGTGTGTATTTCAATACATCACTTGGAGGAGTAGTCAAAGCAGTAACAGTGCCATCTGTAGCAGTAGATGTTTGTGCTTTGAAATCTTCAATAACTGAGATAGCTGTTCCGTTCCACTCTTTTGGTGCGTTGTTGCGGAATTTAGCCATAATAGCTTTAATTTGTTCAGCTCCGTCAACACCTGAAAGAGTTACAGAAATAGTCTTTTCAGCATAGTAGCCGTATTCTTTATAGATTTCTTCAATACCATCTGCAAGAGTCAAACCACGAGAACGGTAGTAGGCAGCAAGCTCAGCAACGACAAGAACGGCTTGGATAGCATCTTTATCACGCACAAATGGTTTAATCAAGTAACCGAAGCTTTCTTCAAATCCCATCATGTAAGTGTGATTGTGTTTTTCTTCGAATTCTTGGATTTTTTCAGCGATAAATTTGAAACCAGTTAAAACATTAAACATGGTTGCGCCGTAGCTTTCAGTAATCTTAGTAACCAAGTCAGTTGAAACGATAGACTTGCAGAGAGCTGCGTTTTCTGGAAGAGTTCCAGCATTCTTGTGGGCTTCCAAGATGTACTTAGCCATGATAGCACCGATTTGGTTACCTGAAAGGTTGAGGTAGCTACCATCTTTTTGAAGAACTTCAACACCAACACGGTCAGCATCAGGGTCAGTCGCAACAAGAACATCTGCCCCAACTTGGCGTCCAAGTTCTTCAGCAAGAGCAAAGGCTGCTTGATTTTCTGGGTTTGGAGATTTCACAGTAGAGAAGTCTGGATCTGGTGTTGCTTGAGCTTCAACGACTTGAACTGAATCAAATCCTGCTTGCGCAAGAGCACGGCGAGCCAACATTTCACCAGTACCATGAAGTGGAGTATAGACAATCTTCATGTCTTTACCGAATTCTTCAATCAAGGCTGGGTTGATGTTTACATCTTTAACTTCTTTGAGGTATTCTGCATCGACTGCTTCACCAATAACTTCGATTAAACCTGAAGCTTTTTCAGCTTCCACATCAGCAACTTCAACTGCAAATGGATTTTCAATAGCACGAATATAAGTTGTCAAAGCGTCTGCATCGTGTGGAGGCATTTGACCACCATCTTCACCATAAACTTTGTATCCGTTAAATGGAGCTGGGTTGTGGCTAGCAGTAATCATGATACCTGCAAAGCAGTTGAGGTGACGAACGGCAAATGAAAGTTCTGGAGTTGGACGGAGACTTTCAAAAACATATGATTTAATCCCGTGTTTAGCAAGAACTGCTGCAGACTCAAAGGCAAATTCTGGAGAGAAGTGACGACTATCATAAGCGATGGCAACACCACGTGCTTTTTCATTTCCACCTTTTGATTCAATCAATCGAGCCAAACCTTCAGTTGCTTGACGAACAACGTAGATATTAATGCGGTTTGTACCAGCACCAATCAAACCACGCATACCAGCAGTACCGAATTCAAGATTTGTGTAAAAGGCATCTTCCTTTGTTTTTTCATCCATGCTTTCCAAATCTTGGCGAAGATAGTCTGGAAGATCTGCGAAATCAACCCATTTTTGGTAGTTTTCTTGGTAAGTCATAAGATATCTCCTTTAATATATAATCTAATCGCCTTCATTATACCACGATTTAAAGTTTTAGTAAAACGTTAGCATAAGTTTCTGAAAAAGTTATGAAATATACCCAAACCACAAGTCTTGAACGGCTTACCGAAACATGCTATACTAACTGTATGATTATTTTACAAGCTAATAAAATCGAACGTTCTTTTGCAGGCGATGTTCTATTTGAAAATATAAATCTACAAGTAGATGAAAGAGATCGTATTGCTCTCGTTGGGAAAAATGGAGCAGGTAAGTCGACGCTATTAAAGATATTAGTCGGGGAAGAAGAGCCAACTTCTGGTGAAATTAACAAGAAAAAAGATATTTCCCTTTCTTACTTAGCACAGGATAGTCGATTTGAATCCGAAAATACTATCTATGACGAGATGCTTCACGTCTTTGACGACTTACGTACTACTGAAAGACAACTTCGCCAAATGGAACTGGAGATGGGTGAAAAGACAGGCGCAGATCTCGATAAGCTCATGTCAGACTACGATCGTCTATCTGAAGAATTCCGTCAGGCTGGAGGATTTACCTATGAAGCTGATATTCGCTCTATCTTAAATGGTTTCAAGTTTGACGAGTCTATGTGGCAGATGAAAATTGCTGAGCTTTCTGGTGGTCAAAATACTAGATTAGCACTGGCAAAAATGCTTCTTGAAAAGCCAAATCTCTTGGTTTTGGATGAGCCGACCAACCACCTGGATATTGAAACCATTGCCTGGTTAGAAAACTATCTGGTTAATTACAGTGGTGCCTTGATAATTGTTAGTCACGACCGTTATTTCCTCGATAAGGTAGCAACCATAACGCTCGACTTAACCAAACATTCTTTAGATAGATACGTAGGAAACTACTCAAGCTTTGTGGAGCAGAAAGAGCAGAAATTACTGACTGAAGCTAAGAACTACGAAAAGCAACAGAAGGAAATTGCTGCTTTAGAAGACTTTGTTAACCGAAATCTCGTTCGAGCATCGACAACCAAACGTGCTCAATCTCGTCGTAAACAACTGGAAAAGATGGAGCGTTTGGATAAGCCTGAAGCAAGAAGTAAATCAGCCAATATGACCTTTCACTCTGATAAAACTTCTGGTAATATTGTGCTGACAGTTGAGAATGCTGCCATTGGATATGATGGAGAAATATTATCAGAACCCATCAACCTTGATCTTCGTAAGATGAATGCCGTAGCAGTTGTAGGTCCGAATGGGATTGGAAAGACAACGTTTATCAAGTCTATTGTTGATCAGATTCCTTTTATCAAGGGTGAGAAGCGTTTTGGTGCCAATGTCGAAGTTGGTTATTATGACCAGACTCAAAGTAAGCTAACGCCCATCAATACAGTGCTAGATGAGCTTTGGAATGATTTCAAATTAACCCCTGAACTTGAAATACGTAATCGTCTAGGTGCCTTCCTATTCTCAGGGGACGATGTTAAGAAATCGGTTGGGATGCTGTCAGGAGGAGAGAAAGCTCGCTTACTACTGGCTAAACTTTCCATGGAAAACAACAACTTCTTGATTCTCGATGAGCCTACCAATCACTTAGATATCGATAGCAAGGAAGTTTTAGAAAATGCCCTGATTGACTTTGATGGAACTTTGCTCTTTGTCAGCCACGACCGTTATTTTATTAACCGTGTGGCTACTCATATTTTAGAATTGTCTGAAAATGGTTCTACCCTCTATTTGGGTGATTATGACTATTACGTTGAGAAAAAAACAGAGCTGGCAGCTAGTCAAGAGGAAAAAGCGGCAGCTTATAGCCAAGAAAAAGAGATTTCTCCAGTTAATGACTACCAAGCTCAAAAGGAAAATCAAAAAGAACTTCGTAAGTTGATGAGACAAATTGAAAGTCTTGAGGCAGAAATCGAAGAACTGGAAACTCAGTCCCAAGTCATTTCTGAACAAATGCATACTACCAATGATGCGGATGAACTCATGCAATTGCAAGCAGAACTAGATAAGATTAGTCAGCGCCAGGAAGAAGCTATGCTAGAGTGGGAAGAATTGTCAGAAAAAATTTAAAAATAAAAAGCAACAGGTTTGTTGCTTTTTCGTTTAAATCTATCCACCCTGAGGGAATCGAACCCCCATCTCAAGAACCGGAATCTTACGTGATATCCATTACACTAAGGGTGGAAACTCTCATCATTATATCAAAAATAGGAGTTTTACTCAAGACTAAAACCAATGTAAAAAGAGGAAGAAAAAAAAGATTTAGACAATATCTAAATCCTTTTACGTTTTTAGTTTTTTTCAAGAAGTGCTTTGATTTCTTGAAGAACTTCCAATTCAGTTGGACCAGCTGGAGCTGCTTCAACTTCTTCTTTCTTACGAAGGTTTTGAGCTTTCTCAATTCCTTTAACTACAAAGAAAAGAACAGTACCAACTACTATGAAGTTGATGATAGCGCTCAAGAAGTTACCGTAAGCAACACCGTTCCATGAAAGTTCAGCAATGCGGTCAACTTTCGCAGCTTTCAAAGCTGGGTTCAATAGTAGTGGAGTGATGATATCGTTAACGAATGAAGTTACGATAGCACCAAAAGCAGTAGCAATGATCACACCGACAGCAAGGTCTACGACGTTACCGCGGAGCAAAAATTCTTTAAGATCCTTTAACATAATCTTTTTCCTTTCGAAATTTTTCAGTCTAAATTATATCGTAAATCTATGTTGAATGCAAGAAAAGCGCTCATTTATTTTTAAAAACAAAAAGCTTGCTAAATAGGTAATTTAAAACAACAATTGTAACTTGAGCAAACCCTATTTCAATTGTGTTAATTATATTAATATCATCGCCTACAAATTGACCAATAATATGAGGAAATTCAGTGACAAAGATAAAGGTTAATACCATATCAAGTAAGAAGGTAAAAAGTCTAGCTCCTGAGAATTTGATAAGACGTCTAAACCAATTTGTTCGTTTTTGTTTAAAAACAATAGTGTCATTCGTGAAGAAAGCGAATAGAATACCTGTTATATTACCTAGAGCAGTTGCTGTTAATTCTTGCTGTGTCAAGTAAAAAATAATCATGCGAGTCCCTACAGAAACAATTGTAGTAGCAACGCCGAAAAATAAATAAGATAAAATTTCGTTATCGAAGAATTTTTTAATGTATCTTTTCATAAGATTAGTATAGCATAAAGCCTTTAAATGTGCTATACTAATAAAGTTGACTTGTTCAACCCTTGGTGCTTAGCTTCTTTCACCAAGCATATTAAACGCGGGGGAGCCGCTAAAGGAGAAAACATGAAAAAACTTACTGTCCGCGATTTGGCTGACATTGCCATTGTCGCAGCAATTTATGTCGTTTTGACAATCACACCACCACTCAATGCCATCAGTTATGGCGCCTATCAGTTCCGTATTTCTGAAATGATGAACTTCTTAGCTTTTTATAATCCTAAGTACATTATCGGTGTTACTCTTGGATGTATGATTGCTAATTTCTTCAGTTTTGGAATTATTGATGTCGCTGTTGGAGGCGGTTCTACACTGGTATTCCTTAGCCTGGGAGTATGGTTGTTCAGCAAATACAGCCAAGACTATCTTTTTAATGGATTGATTCGTAAAGATCATTTCTTCTTTTCAATTCTATTTTCAATTTCAATGATCACTATTGCTGCTGAATTGAACATTGTAGCAGAAGCACCATTCTTCTTTACATGGTTCACTACTGGTATCGGAGAATTCGCTTCACTAATTGTTGGTGCTATTCTTATTGGAAAAATCGGTAAACGTCTTGATTTGACTAGATAATGAAATCACATCAAGTATTCATGAAAAGGTCTGAACTCTGTTCAGTCTTTTTCTTATTTTTCTATAGACCCAGACTCTCAACAAAAGTGGTATAATAAAGAAAAAAGGGATTATTTTAATATGTATAGTTATCGTATTTCAGTTTTTGAAGTCCTTTGGGAAAATCAGGTCATTAGATTTTTGTTAATTTTTTTAGCACTATTTTATTTCTATCTTTTTTTCCAAAGAGTTAAGACATCCTTAAAAAGTGGTGGGAGTATGTTGGATCCTTTTCATATTGCAAAGGGAAGATTATACATTCACACGATTATTCTTTTTAGAAAAAGGATTGTTCCTCTAGCTGAAATTAGACAGATTGATATTGATTACGTTCGAGGGAGAAGAATGAATGGGGACAGGTATCATCTGTACTTTACAAAGAAAGATGGAAAATCTTTTACTTTTCATTTTGGAAAAAGCAAAAGAAACGAGGAGTTATTGAAAAATCTTGCCAATGTGGCCAAGAAGTGCCATATTAAAATATATTATTATTATTAAGAGTCGATTGCTAAAATTGAATTGTTGTCACTTGTGACAATTGTCAAAGCCAGGAGAGTAGCTAATATGAATCAACTACAAGTAATAAGAGAAGATAATCAACTGAGAAACTTATTGATGAAAGAATGCGATATTCTCTTTTATGACCAGTTGAAAGAGGTTGAATTTTCTCAGAACAATGAAGTTTATTCTCTATCGCCCATAGCCTTTGCTAAAGATGGTAGTGGGGGAGAATATGTAATTCTTGAGGATGAGAGTATCGGCTTTATAGGGAGTGAAGGCCAAGTTGGTCGGGTAGCAGAAAGCCTTGATGACTTGCTTACCTTCTTACTCCATGCTGGTTCTATCACTGATTTTTCTTGTCGTTTACTCTATCAAAACAAGGATTTGTTGGCAAAATTCTGTCAAGGATTTCTCAATAAAGCACGAGAAAACTACCAGTCAAAAGGCGAAGAGTGGGATAAAGTGAGAGCTGGACTTGCACAAGAGTTGGGACTCGAATTTCAGCCAGAGAAACTGCAAGAGTTAGCGTTCAATTTTTATCAATCAGCGATAAGAACCCCTCTATTCACTTGTAAATATGGTCATGGTGAGAATGAATATGTCTGCGATTCTGTTTTATCAGATATTGTCGGCTTGTGGGTTTCAGAGCTGGTAGGATTGACTGCAGAAGAAATTGAATCTTTTGCTAACATTCAAATGTAAAGAACAAGAATTTATTCCACTTAAAGTATTTTATGTTATAATGTTAACAGAGATATTTTAAGGAGTTTTTATGAGTTCTTCAGAGTTCGTTTTGAAGATAGATTATTATTGTCGTAAGAAGGAAAGTCTTTTTGATCAAAGCAAGTTCAAATATGCTATACGTTCGATGTTTGCAGGTGCTTTTTTAACCTTTAGTACCGCTGCAGGTGCGATCGGTGCAGATTTAATGAACACCATTGTACCAAGTTCAGGTTATTTTCTATTTCCATTCGTATTTGCCTGGGGTCTTGTCTATATCGTTTTTTTGAATGCCGAATTAGTAACATCTAATATGATGTATTTAACTGCCGGAAGTTTTTTAAAGAAAATTTCCTGGAAAAAAACGATGCTGATTCTGCTTTACTGTACGCTATTTAATCTTATTGGAGCTTTGATTTCTGGATGGTTCTTTGCGAATTCTTCAGCATTTTCACATCTGACCCATGATAGTTTTTTACCAAAACTTGTAGCTAAGAAGTTGGCTCGTCCGAACGAATTAGTTTTACTTGAAGGTATTCTTGCCAATGTGTTTGTTAATATCGCTATTTTGTCTTCAATCTTAGTCAAGGATGCGTCTGCAAAACTTTGGATTATATTGTCAGCAATTTCTATGTTTGTATTTTTATCAAACGAGCATATTGCTGCAAATTTTGCATCATTTAGTATTGTTAAATTTAGCATTGTTGCTAATGAAGTTCAGCATTTCGAAATCGCAAATATTCTCCGTCATTGGGGTGTCACTTTAGTTGCTAACTTAATAGGTGGTGGTTTCTTGATTGGATTACCATATGCCTTTTTAAATAAAAATGAAGAGACTTATGTAGACTAAAAATTATCAATTGAAGTGGGGAGAAATGCTAGGTTTCTCTCTTTTTATTTTAGTAAAAATTATATTAATTATAATAAATAGCTCTAGAAGTTCAGGAATTGTTTTCAGAGATATTTGAAGTGTAAAACCTTAAAACTAAAAGAGTGTAAACGATTCCGATATTTTTAAAAATTATTAGTGATTGATTTAGGAAAGCCTTCCCATTATATCGATTTTATGTTATAATATTCACAAATAAAAGTTTTAGGAGTTTATATGGTCTCATCAGAATTTATTTCAAAAATTGAATTTGCTTGTAAAAAGAAAGAAAGTCTTTATTCAAATAGCAAATTCAAGTATGCTATCCGTTCAATGTTTGCAGGTGCTTTCCTTACCTTCAGTACAGCTGCTGGAGCTGTTGGTGCTGACTTGATCAATAAAATCGCTCCTGGTAGCGGACGCTTCCTTTTCCCATTTGTTTTCGCTTGGGGATTGGCCTACATTGTCTTCTTAAATGCTGAATTGGTAACATCTAACATGATGTTCTTGACAGCTGGTAGCTTTTTGAAAAAAATTAGCTGGAGAAAAACAGCTGAAATTCTTCTATATTGTACTTTCTTTAACTTAATCGGTGCCCTTATCGCTGGTTGGGGATTTGCTCATTCAGCAGCTTACGCTAATCTAACACATGATAGCTTTATTTCTGGAGTTGTAGAAATGAAGTTGGGACGCTCTAATGAACTAGTTTTACTTGAAGGTATTCTAGCGAATATCTTTGTAAACATCGCCATTCTTTCATTTGTTTTAGTTAAGGATGGTGGCGCAAAACTTTGGTTGGTTCTATCAGCCATTTACATGTTTGTATTCTTAACAAACGAGCACATCGCCGCAAACTTTGCTTCATTTGCAATTGTGAAGTTCAGTGTTGCTGCTGATTCAATCGCAAACTTCGGTATTGGAAATATTCTTCGTCACTGGGGGGTAACCTTTATTGGTAACTTTATAGGAGGTGGTCTACTGATTGGATTGCCTTATGCCTTCTTAAACAAGAACGAAGATACATACGTAGACTAAAAGTTGGATTGATTCCAACTTTTTCTTTTTGTTTTTCCATGCTATAATGAAAGTAGTAATGTTAAATATAGAGGAAAATCATGAACGAAATTAAATGTCCAAATTGTGGGGAAGTTTTTACAGTTAATGAAAGTCAATATGCAGAACTGATTTCTCAAGTTCGCACTGTAGAGTTTGATAAGGAATTGCATGAACGCATGAAGCAAGAGCTGGCCTTGGCTGAGCAAAAAGCCATGAATGAACAGCAAACAAAACTAGCGCAAAAAGACCAAGAAATTGCCCAGCTACAAAGTCAAATCCAGAATTTTGATACCGAAAAAGAATTGGTCAAAAAGGAAGTAGAGCAAAGTGCTAGTCAAAGTCTGCTAGAGAAAGAAAAAGAAGTTCAAGTACTGGAGAATCAGTTGGCTACCTTGCGCTTAGAGCATGAGAACCAACTGCAAAAAACACTATCTGACATAGAGAAAGAAAGAAATCAGGTCAAAAATCAGCTCCTTTTACAAGAAAAAGAAAACGAGCTTTCTCTGACTTCTGTCAAGCAAAATTATGAAGCCCAGCTTAAGGAAGCTAATGAAGAGATTGAGCGCTACAAAAATTTCAAGGCCCAACAGTCGACCAAGGCCATTGGGGAAAGCTTGGAGAAATATGCGGAAAATGAGTTCAATAAAATTCGTAGTTTTGCCTTTCCAAATGCTTACTTTGAAAAGGACAACAAGGTCTCCGCTCGTGGTTCTAAGGGCGATTTTATTTTCCGTGACTTTGATGAAAATGGGCTAGAATTCATTTCCATCATGTTTGAGATGAAAAATGAAGCTGACGGTACTGAGAAGAAGCATAAGAATGCCGATTTCTACAAGGAGTTGGACAAGGATCGTCGTGAGAAGAACTGTGAGTATGCTGTGTTGGTATCGATGTTAGAATCCGATAATGACTACTTCAACACAGGGATAGTCGATGTCAGCCATGAGTATGAAAAGATGTATGTCGTACGCCCTCAGTTCTTTATTCAGTTGATTGGTCTTTTGCGGAATGCGGCTCTTAACTCTCTAAAATACAAGCAAGAATTAGCACTTATCCGAGAACAAAACATTGATATTACCCATTTCGAGGAAGACCTAGATGCTTTCAAAGTGGCCTTTGCTAAAAACTACAATTCAGCTTCAGTCAACTTCGGCAAGGCTATTGATGAAATCGACAAGGCCATCAAAAGGATGGAAGAAGTCAAGAAATTCCTAACAACATCAGAAAACCAACTCCGCCTCGCAAACAATAAGTTGGATGATGTTTCTGTAAAAAAATTGACTCGGAAGAATCCAACTATGAAAGCAAAGTTTGATGCTTTGAAGGGGGAGTGACCTTGACTATCAAAAAGACTCTAAAATTTACGGATGTATATATTGCCTATTTACCATTGGTTGTTTTTTTGCTCAATTTTTTATACGGCTTTTTGAACTTAGAAGGCTCAACAGTTTCTGACGAAAGATCTAGATATGACTTGCTTTTTGGTGTAATTGGCCTTCTTCCAACTATTTTTGGGTATATTTTTAGCTTTCTTGCCAATCTTATTGTAGGTATAACTTATGTGATAAAGGCAAAAAATGAATCGAAACGTATGATTGCTTTCATATTGATTGGCAACGTTTTTTTAGCAATTTTTCTGATGTTTTTGCTAAAATTTAAAATGATTGTTTCCTTTGACTTTATAAAAGATCTGGATCTTTGGAGTTTCATTTTTTCTTTATTTTTATTTCCGTATTTAGATTGGATTTATCAAAATGTTGAATACAATCAAAAAGTGAGTAGAATTGTAATCATTATTCTTTTATCGGGAATTTTTTCTCCATTTCTAGGTAGTGAAATTCAAACTTACTTGAGAAATAATGCCAAAGTACAACAATTACAAGAGTTTTATCATTCTAGGGGCTTGAACTACGAATTAACACTTAAGTCTACATACTATGATAGCAATATTACTGATGTTGGTGTTTTTGATGTTTCCGACAATGGAGTTACCATAAGAGTGGGTGCTAAGTACACGCGTCAAAAATTGAAATATGTTACTTTCATTGATCAAGAATATGGCCTAAAGGAATTTATAAAAAATACTATTTCAAGTGATGAAGCTCAAATAGTTCTAAAAGATTTTAGGACTGTAGTAGAAGATGCTATTAAAAAGAAAGGCTATGATTTATCTGTATTTGATGCTGAAGATCAGCCATTAGCTAGCCCAGGTTTTCAAATATCACGTTCATTTAGAATCACTTCTTTTATTAAAGAAAAAGCAGTTCAAAATCAAAACTCATCTAGTCTTGAAAAACAAGCATTTGGAGGATATGCAGCAATTTCTCTTAAAGACTATATGAAAGAGGGAGCCCTTCGTTTACGTTTAACACTTAGTGGAAGTGACAAATTGAAGTTAGAAGACATTGATTTTTCAGGACTTTCTGATGGACACTACATGATTAATAATGACTATTTTATAGTTATTAATGGAACGTATAAAATAGTTGAAGATGAAGGTGATTTTGAAAATTTTTTACCTAGAGAATCTAGTAAACCATTTTATTTGGAGGATTTTTATAAAATTGAAAAGCTTGATTAAATTATTAGCAAATAAAGATGTAAAACTTCTTTATAATATTTGTATTCGATTATCTTCATATTTAGTAGTTGTTGCAGTTTATATAGCAATTTTGGGATTGTTTTTATTGTTTAAACAAAATATTATTGCAGTACGTTATCTGTTATTTTTGTCGGTATTATTTATAGTTATTGGCATCTTTTTAAATTTATTGACTTGGAAAGTTCTCCTATATTTGAAGGAGACTTTGATTGACTTTAAGAAATATCAATCTTTCTTTGAACACAGTGTTAGTCATTCCAATAAGTTTAATAAGAAATTCAATGAAGTAAGTTTTGAATTAATCACAGGAGAATTATCTTACCTCAGAGGAGATTTTTTATTAGCACTTAGTCAATATTCAAATATCAATCTTTCTAATATTTCTAAAAAAAATAGAAAAATATTTGAATTTAAGAAATTATATTATGAATTTCTATCTTCTATCCATCTTCAAGATGCGCAAGGTATTGCTTTCATTGAGGAACAATTGTCCAAGGCTGCAGATTGTAAAGGTGGTAAGGCTAAATTCGTTGCACAAGCCCAAACCATAAAAGATATTGTGTTTAACAAAGAACCAAACGACTACTTCGATACAACTGAACCAGAAAATAAGCTAGCTCGAATCAAGTTCTCATATTACGGAGCTCTCAATGCTCAGCTAAAAGGAGACGAAGATCGTGCTCGTAGTTTGTTTGAGAGCATATCCCATGAAAATCCAGAGCTTTTCTATGTACAGGAAGCGCAGAAATATTTAGGAGCAGAGGAATAAGAGAGTAATATATGAAATTAATTGAAAAAATAGTAAGTAGGGCGACAGAGAATATTCTTCTACAAATAGAGACTATTAGTCAAATTAGCTCAATTATTACACTTGTTTTGGATGTGTTGGCTGTGTTTTTAATTTTCCAAAGTGATACGAAAAAGTGGGGAGTAATATTATTAGTAGTAGTAGTACTATTTGCTAGTCTAGTTTTATACTTACGTTTTGTCCTAAACAAAGTTATTTATCTAATGTTAAACGATGCTATTAATCTTAAGCTCTATGTGGACATGTTCAGAGTTCAATCAGAAAAATCTATTAAGCCTTTTAGGCCAACATATCGTGAGTATTACCAATTTATCCAAGGTCAAGTAGCTTATCTAAAAGGAGATTTTCAATCTGCCAAGGAAATTATGTCCAAGTATAATTTGAAAAAAATTTGGGGTAGATTAAGAGACTATACATTTTTAATATCAACCTATGAACTATTAAAAGTTTCCATCCATCTTCAAGATGCGCAAGACATTGCTTTCTTTGAGGAACAATTGTCCAAGGCGCCAGATTCGAAAGGTGGTAAAGCTAAACTAATCGCCCAAACTCAAGCCATAAAAGATATTGTGTTCAATAAAGAAGTGAACGACTACTTCGACACCACTGAGCCAGAAAGTAAGTTAGCTCGAATCATGTTTTCTTATTATGGAGCTCTCAATGCCCAATTAAAAGGAGACGAAGCTCGTGCTCGTAGTTTGTTTGAGTGCATATCCCATGAAAATCCAGAGCTTTTCTATGTACAGGAAGCGAAGAAATATTTAGAAGGAGAAAACTTAGGGAAGTAACATATGAAATTGATTGAAAAAATAGTTAGTAGGGCGACAGAAAACACTCTTCTACAACTTGATAGGGCTATTCTAATTTGCTTATTTTTAGTCTTGGTTGTTGATGTGATGGCAGTGTGTTTAGTATTGCAAAGTAATTTGGAAATATTGGGACTCATATTATTAGTTATTGACTTTTTCGCTCTTGTCTTTGTATTTTATTTAAGATTTATATCTAGCAAAGTTATTTATCTAATGTTAAACGATGCTATTAATCTTAAGCTCTATGTGGACATGTTCAGAGTTCAATCAGAAAAATCTATTAAGATTTATAGAGCAACGTACCAAGAAAATTTCCATTTTGTTAAGGGTCAAGTCAGTTTCCTAAAAGGAGATTTCCAATCTGCGAAAGAAAATTTTGAAAAAATTAATTTAAAAAAAGTTTGGAAGAGATTTACTACATACATATTCCTAAGGTTAACTTATGGTCAATTGCTAGTTTCCATCTATCTTCAAGATGCGCAAGATATTGCTTTCTTTGAGGAACAATTGTCCAAGGCGCCAGATTTTAAAGGAGACAAAGCTAAACTAGTCGCCCAAACTCAAGCCATAAAAGATATTGTATTTAATCAAGAAGTGAACGACTACTTCGATACCACAGAACCAGAAAATAAGCTAGCCCGAATCATGTTCTCTTATTACGGCGCTCTCAATGCCCAGCTAAAAGGAGATGAAGAGCGTGCCCGTAGTTTGTTTGAAAGCATAGCTCATGAAAATCCAGAACTCTTTTATGTTCAGGAAGCGAAGAAATATTTAGAAGGAGAAAAGTGATGTCAAAACGTACTACTTTACCGATTGGGAGTGTTGTTCGAGTGAGAGAAGGTGTGGAGCCTGT
This sequence comes from Streptococcus sp. KHUD_017, assembly GCF_054861245.1. NCBI lineage: Bacteria > Bacillati > Bacillota > Bacilli > Lactobacillales > Streptococcaceae > Streptococcus > Streptococcus sp. KHUD_017. Next base: position 1,057,786 of record NZ_CM142175.1, on the reverse strand, counting down.
CATGATTGTTAATCATTGTCCAGATACTAAAAAGCAGAGGCAAAAATGAAACTAGGACAATTTGGATTGGGCTTATTAATAGGGGGGTAAAACATGGAAATACAATTAAAATTACGTGGAAACTCAGAAGGATTTATCCTTGAGTCAAAATTACCTGATGATGAACATTGGACTGAAAGAATTGAAATCGTTCAAGAAGAGGCAGGTTATCGTCTATATGCAAAAGATGTAGAAATTCTAGTCTTGAAAGTATCAGAATATATTTCTAAAAGAAAAAGAATAGTCGCAAGAGGGTTAAATAAGGATTTGATTTATTTTGAAGAAGAAAGATTTGAACATTTATGGGAACAAGCATACTGGCATGGAGTTTTTCAATTCAATTTAAATAACTATGAAATGACGTGTGTAGGTTCAGGTAGTAAAGGAGATATTTCACCTGTCACAAAAGATGGCATTCCGATTGCCGTTTATGCTGCAAGTAATATTGCAATTGCTGGAAAGAGAAACTTTTCTCTCTATACTGAAAATATTGACGAAATTGACAATTTACTGATGTTTTACGTAATTGATTATATTAGGGGATATGACTTTTTAGATATTGATTCTTTATCTGCAAGATATCGTTTCTTTTATCAATTCAATGATCGCTCAGCTTTAACGAAGGAACATTTAGATATGCTTCCAGAGGAGAGAAGACCTTCTAAGTTAGAGGCGTTTATCATCTATTTTTTATCAGCCTTCCTTGTTGTGGGTGTAAGCTTGGTATCATTACGCCCTTTATTCGCATTTTTAGTAGCAATACTGATACATTTTATTTATACTATCATAAAGAATTGGAGAGACAGAGGTGAATAGTAGATTATTTACCTATTGATTTAGTATTGATACTGCATTAAAAGGAATCTTTAAAAAGGCGCCAATAGCCTGATCAAAGGCATGAGAGGATGGTTTAAATGACTATTGAAAGAATCAAAAAATTTTTTGAGTTTCAAAGAAGGAGTGTCCATGGACCAGTTCCACTTTGGGGCGTATTAAATGGGATTTTTATTTTATATCCTATAGCCTTTTTTATGTTTATGGCAGGAGGGTTAGAGGTTCTAAAAAATGAGGACTTATATCAAGGGCTTCTTATTGCAGGGATTGTTGTTTGGATTTTAAATCTGGTATTTTTACTGGATCTTAGACGAGGAATTTTAACTAGTTTTGGAACCTATCTCATGTATCTGACTGGTCATATTTATGCCATTATTGGCTTTAGTGCTATGAGCGGTGACTATAGTTTTATTGGTTTGAAAATTTTCCTCCCCCTTATTTTTGCTATTATAGTTGTTATTGTTGGGACCTGTCTAGTCAACCTAGATTCTGAAGAAATTTTATCAGATAAGGCTGTCAAAAATGTCTATAATTTTTTATTTGGACCTCCTGTAATTTTATCTCTCTGCTTTATTTTTTTAGCTATCATTGGATACGATCATTTTATGGGATGGGGAGTATCTTTATTATTCATGATTATGGGGCCTTATTTATACCGAACTTGGTTTTATATTATCTATGCCTACCAACATCGTCATGATATTGAGGAAACAAGACCAATCAAGCATATAAAAGTGAACCCAGATATATTTTCAAATAAAGAATTTGACAGAGATAGATTTAAAAAGTAAAGTTTTCAAAGGCATGAGAGGATGGTTTAAATGATTATTGAAAGAATCAAAAAATATTTTGAGTTTCAAAGAAGTAGAATAAAGGGACCAGTTCCTCTTTGGGGAGTGTTAAATGGGATTTTTATTTTATATCCTTTGGCATTTTTGTTTTTTCTTGCAGGAGGGTTAGAGGTTCTAAAAAATGAGGACTTATATCAAGGGCTTCTTATTGCAGGGATTGTTGTTTGGATTTTAAATCTGGTATTTTTACTGGATCTTAGACGAGGAATTTTAACTAGTTTTGGAACCTATCTCATGTATCTGACTGGTCATATTTATGCCATTATTGGCTTTAGTGCTATGAGCGGTGACTATAGTTTTATTGGTTTGAAAATTTTCCTCCCCCTTATTTTTGCTATTATAGTTGTTATTGTTGGGACCTGTCTAGTCAACCTAGATTCTGAAGAAATTTTATCAGATAAGGCTGTCAAAAATGTCTATAATTTTTTATTTGGACCTCCTGTAATTTTATCTCTCTGCTTTATTTTTTTAGCTATCATTGGATACGATCATTTTATGGGATGGGGAGTATCTTTATTATTCATGATTATGGGGCCTTATTTATACCGAACTTGGTTTTATATTATCTATGCCTACCAACATCGTCATGATATTGAGGAAACAAGACCAATCAAGCATATAAAAGTGAACCCAGATATATTTTCAAATAAAGAATTTGACAGAGATAGATTTAAAAAGTAAAGTTTTCAAAGGCATGAGAGGATGGTTTAAATGATTATTGAAAGAATCAAAAAATATTTTGAGTTTCAAAGAAGTAGAATAAAGGGACCAGTTCCTCTTTGGGGAGTGTTAAATGGGATTTTTATTTTATATCCTTTGGCATTTTTGTTTTTTCTTGCAGGAGGGTTAGAGGTTCTAAAAAATGAGGACTTATATCAAGGACTGCTTATTTCAGGGATTGTTGTTTGGGTTTTAAATTTAGTATTTTTACTAGATCTTAAGAGAGGGATTTTAACCAGTTTTGGAACCTATCTCATGTATTTGACTGGTCATGTTTATACTATTATTGGATTTAGTAGTTTGAGTGGGGACCATAACTTTATTGTTCTAAAGTTATCTCTCCCCCTTATCTATGCCATTGTAATTATTATCGTCATGAGCTGTTTGGTTGACTTGGACTCTGAAGAAATTATCCCGGAGAAGGCTGGAAAAATTATGCTTAATTTTGTAGTGGGACCGATAATACTTTTATCTCTTTGCTTTATTTTTCTAGCTATCATTGGATATGATTTTTTAATGGGCTGGGGAGTATCCTTATTGTTAATGATTTTTGGCTCTGCTTTATACCAAACATGGTTTTATATTATCTATGCCTACCAACATCGTCATGATATTGAGGAAACAAGACCAATCAAGCATATAGAAGTGTCTTCGGATTTGATTCAAAATAAAGAATTTGATAAAAATAGATTTAAAAAGGAAAAGAAACATGATTAAAGAAATCCAGATTCATATGGAACATTTGATGACAGACCAGGTCCAGATTCAAGCGGACGAACTATTGGAGTTATTTGTTCATACAGAACTCCTTCCCTATACTGATGGCATCTATAAAGATGGTCCGACCATTTTTGAAATGACTCCAACTCAGTTTGACGAAGAAGAACAGGACGTTACCATTTATATACCGGTCATTTCAGAAACAAACTCAACGAGCCAACTAAGGTATCAAGCTAGTTTAAGTATTGAGGGTATCAGCAAACGTGTACCTTTTGAGGATGGCTTGGACCAGTCCATCTACGAGATGAAGGATTACATCAGAGACCATGGTTGGGAGTTGCAAGATAAGTTGTATCTTGTCTTGATTCCAGTTTATGATGATTTGTTTGTAGATTTGATTATCCCAGTGGAGAAGTAAAATGGCAGAAATTACATATGGTATGAATCAATCATTAATGATGAGTAATGTCTTAAGTGTCGATTACAACATTACTGGTGATGAAATTGCAGTAGCCTTTCAAGATATGGTTCAAACAGCCGTAGCAGCTGGATATACACCTAAAAGTAATCCATTTTACTCATGCCCTCATATCGGAGAGTTGGATGATGGGACATACAACATCACAGTCTATCTTCCTGTCCATGAGGATTATTTAGGAGAGAATGAATTACTGGAAGTGACAGCCTATAACAGTTATTTTTTAGTTCCTAGAATGGTAGGAGCTAGAGTTACTGGGGAGGAAGCAGTCAACTTTGATAAGGCTATATACGGTTTAACCAATTTATTGATTGATAATGACTTAGAAGAATCTACACCGGTATTTTATATTTCTAGCAAGATAAATGATGTTTTATATACAGATATCATGGTAGGGGTTCGAGATAAAATGAATTGAGGATAATAGAAAACTTAAGGAAATAAAGAGACTTAAAACTACTCATGTTCGTTTCTTTGTAGAACTTATAAAATGACACACAAATCCTAGAATTTCATTCTAGGATTTTCTATATGGTGAGAAAATGTTATAATGAAGATAAAAAGAAAAATGGTATATGAAAAAATATTTAAAAAATATGGTTCCGATAGGAACAATTGATAAAAATCCAGTTTATTTTGATAAAAAAGATTCTAGTTTATACATAGCAAGAAAAAAGACTTCTTTTTTGGAAACTGCTGGCAGTAGCATGATCATGATTATTTATGGCATAATTGGAAAAGTCAATTCCAAATACTATTTAACCATTCTGGGAAGATATCAATTTTTAATGATAGGCATCCTGATTTCCTTTATAACAGCCTTTGTTGTTTGTTATGCGACCTTCCATCGTGATAGAGAAGTGGAAGAACTTCAATTAGAGGAAAAAGCAATGAGGGACTTTGTGTTAAGAGAGCGAAAAAATGTCTTCTTTACCTATTTATCTCTTATCATATTCCCACTAATTATAATATTCTTTGCATACCTCTTTATCACATATGGCAATCTTCCGTGGGGAGTTGTTTCAGTTTTATTTATGACTATATATTTTATGTTCTTTTATAATAAAGTATTCCAAAGAGGAAAAATAATTAATAACTTATTTAGACAGTTAAACAAAGAATTAGAAAAAAAAGATATTTAATTAAAAAAATTGATTTCTAGAGATATTAATCAATTTATTCAAAATTAAGAATAAGCAGATTAAGCTACGAGTTATAATTAAACGTGCATAGAGCTATGTCAATTTAGGAGATTAAAGTGAAAGAAGTTGAAGAATTAAATAAAGCATATTTTAAAAGCTTAGCGAATACTCGGGCATCTGCGACGATGATGGTTATTTCATTTGCAGGAGCCTTCGCTTTGGCATTGTTTCTGCTTTTCCAATATTTTTATTTTGTTAAAGGCTACGGAATAAATCCTTTGGAAAATTACTTTTTTGATTTTATTTTGATTTATATTATTTATCTTGTCGTGGCAACCTTTATTCCGCTAGGAATGACATTTATTTATCATAGACAGATTTTATCAACCATATTATTACTTTTATCTTATATAGGTATTTTTTTATCCTTGATACTTATATCCTATATTATTCTTGTTTATTCAGGGACTAATTTGCAAGAATATAACGAACGTTCATTATACACCATTCCTTTTTTGTTAATCTGTACAGTTGTTGGTTTTGTTTATCACTATTTTTGGCTAAAAAGAGAGTTAAAAAAAGGTTTTTCTACCAATAGAACAATGGGTAATTATTTTGCGAAATCTAGTGCCCACAATAATAATTCTCTTCTCATTATTTTTACAGTTTCCATGCTAGGCGGTGTTCTTTCTGGTAAGTTTGCGCTAGTTTTAGGAATTCTAACAGCTGTACTTTTTAGCTATGGCTTCTCCCAACTGATCACAGAAGTCGCCTATCTTTTATATCTAAAAACTCAAAGCAAGGAGTATTGGGAAGATGTACCTAAGAAAAAAGAGACTTTTCGAAATTTATTTAAGGATTTCAGTTTGAAGAAAGCAAAGATTAGAATTTTCCTTGAGATTTTGTTTTGTTCAATATTCCTAGGTATTATGTATAATATAGGCTATTTTAGTCCTAGTTCATACACCCCCCTTTGGCTTATTTGGTTTGGGAGAATATTTATAATTTTGATAGGATTGGATATTTTGGGGAGCTTTATTCTATCTATGATGAAAAGATTAAAAACTGGATTCAAAAAATGAATTTAAAAAGTAGAATTAAACATTGAAAATCATTAATTTTATTACAAATAATTAAAATGTTTCATATTTAAACAGTTGGGAAACTCGTAACAATAGTAGTGATAGAAACCAATCATTTATGATACTTGTCAATCTAATACTGTTATAAATAATATAAAATGTAATTAGTTCGATTTAATTGAGCAAAAAATGAGAAAGGAAAATAGAAAGCAAGACATGAACGGTATTATCAACTTAAAGAAAGAAGCAGGGATGAGCTCGCATGATGCGGTTTTTAAATTGCGTAAGATTTTAGGGACTAAGAAGATTGGTCATGGAGGGACTTTAGACCCTGATGTTGTCGGTGTTTTGCCGATTGCCGTCGGTAAGGCGACTCGTATGGTGGAGTTTATGCAGGACGAGGGTAAAGTCTATGAAGGAGAAATCACTCTTGGATATTCAACAACAACCGAGGATGCTAGTGGTGAGGTAGTTGCAGAAACTCCTGTTTTAGCTCCACTGGATGAGAAACTTGTCGATGAAGCCATTGCTAGTCTAACTGGTCCGATTACTCAGATTCCGCCTATGTACTCTGCTGTCAAGGTTAATGGTCGCAAGCTCTATGAGTATGCGCGTGCTGGTCAGGAAGTGGAGCGTCCAGAGCGTCAGGTTACGATTTATAGCTTTGAAAGAACGAGTCCGATTTCTTATGATGGGCATCTTGCACGATTCACTTTTCGTGTAAAATGCAGTAAAGGGACTTACATCCGTACTTTGTCAGTCGACTTGGGAGAGAAGCTTGGTTACGCGGCCCATATGTCCCATCTGACACGGACTAGTGCTGCAGGGTTACAGCTAGAGAATGCTTTGACCTTGGATGAAATTACTCAAAAAGTAGATGCTGGGCAACTGGACTTTCTCCATCCAATTGAGATTGGGACAGGTGACTTAGTCAAGGTTTATTTGACTCCAGAGCAGGCTGAAGAAGTGCGTTTTGGTCGCTTTATTGAATTGGAACAAACTGAGAAGGAATTGGCTAGCTTTGAAGGTGAGAAGCTTCTTGCTATATTGGAAAAACGAGATCATCTTTACAAACCTAGAAAGGTTTTCTCTTAAGTATTTGACAAACCAATGATTTTTATCTACTAGTCCAAAGATGAGATTTTCTCATCTTTTTAAAATATTTGCAGATAAATAGTTTTAAAATTTTATGTCCTAAAAAACCATTGAAAATACAGTGTTATTTGACAGTTTGAATTACTTATGATAAGATTTAATTTAAGAAAAGCTAGAGAAAAATAGAGGATATTATGAGTATTGAAATGACTGTCAGTGAGATTGCTGAGGTCTTGGGGCTATCCCGACAAGCAATCAATAATCGTGTCAAAGAATTACCTGAAGAAGATATTACAAAAAACGACAAAGGTGTCACCGTTGTTACCCGTAGTGGATTGATCAAACTTGAAGAAATCTACAAAAAGACTATCTTTGAAGATGAACCAGTTAGTGATGAAGTTAAGCAACGAGAGCTCATGGAGATTCTTGTTGATGAAAAGAACGCTGAAATCATCCGTCTTTATGAGCAACTGAAAGCTAAAGATAAACAACTGGCTGAAAAAGATGAACAGATGCGTGTTAAAGACCGCCAAATCGCTGAAAAAGATAAGCAATTGGACCAACAACAACAGTTAACCCTTCAGGCTATGAAGGATCAAGAAACTCTTCAGCTGGAGTTGGATCAAGCTAAGCAAGAAGTACAAGCATCGAAGAAAGGATTCTTTGCTCGCTTATTTGGAAAATAAGAAAAAACTGCTTGGTTTCTATAATTAGACCAGGTGGTTTCTTTTTACAAATCAATAAGGAATGATAAGATGGAAACAGTAAGAGATTATATCTCATTTGACTTAGAATTCAACAAACACCAGGATAAGACTCATTTGATTCAAGTATCAGCAGTGCATTTTAAAGAAGGTGAAGAAGTAGGAGCATTTGACTCTTATGTATACACGGATGTTCCTTTGAAGAGTTTTATTAATGGTTTGACGGGGATTACTTCCGAGACTCTGAAAGGCGCACCAAAAGTAGAAGAAGTCCTGCAAAAATTTCAAGCCTTCGTTGGGAACTTGCCCCTTATTGGCTATAATGCAGCCAAAAGTGATTTACCGATTCTACTAGAGCATGGATTTGACTATAGTCATCAATATCTAGTTGACGTCTATAATGAAGCCCTAGAGAGACGCAGTACCGATCTCCATGGAATCGCTAATCTAAAATTACAAACCGTCGCTAGCTTTCTGGGTTTTAAAGGGCAATCTCATAATAGTCTAGAAGATGCACGAATGACTGCCCGAATTTATGAAGCTTTTTTGGAGTCGGATGAGAGTAGACTTTTACTAAATTCTCAGACTAGTCTCAATTCGAATCCATTTGGTGCTTTGGATTTATCACAACTTTTTGATTAGGAGTTTTTATGAAACCTGAAAAACCGAAAAAATTGGGTTTTAAAAAGATTTACCTAAATCTAGATAAAATCCTCTTTCTATTCTTTTTAATTTTTATGTTGGTTGACTATATTTGGTTGCCACTAAACTCAGTGATAGCTGGATTTTTATTGAGTCAAACAGGATATTTGTTTATATCCTACAACAATATTTTTGCTATTATAAAAAACGCACCTATAGTCAGTCTAGGCTTCGTAATCTTAATAGCCATCAATCTGCTGGTAGCCTATTTTCAACTTAGTATTCTCTTTATTGGAGCTCGCCACCTCCTATATCACGAAAAAAGGACTCTTATAGAATATAGTCGAAAAGTATTTCGTGAAAGCCTTGCTTTTATGAAGAAGATGACTATTTCAAAAGCTTTGTTTATCTTTTTATTTGTAGCAATGCTATTTCCTTTTATCAGAAAGATATTTAAGATTTATTATTTCAATAAGATAGTGATTCCGGAGTTTATCCAAACTTACATGGAAGATAAATATTGGATGTGGTGGGTAGCTATTATTAGCTTATCGCTTTTATTCTTCTATGTTTCGGTTCGGTTGATGTTCGCATTACCAAAAGTCTTTTACGAAAAGATGTCAGTTAAGGACTCCGTTCTTTATAGTCTTGAAAAAACCAAGAATAACTTTTGGTTTTATGCCTGGCATTTATTCTTAATTATTGTAAAGACAAACCTATTCTTTTACCTACCTCTCATCCCTATATTATCAATTCAGTTTATAGTGGATAGCATAACACAGAAAGAATCCCTAGTTCTTGCTATTATTAACTTTGCTCTCATCAAGAATTTTCACTATATGGCATTAACCTATTTCCTTATTAAATTCTCTTCTTTTCTAACAGGAGAAGAACTTGACATTATGCCAAGACGGGAGAAGGACCATATCATGAGATGGGGGGTCATGGTTTGCGCAAGTATTTTCTTTGCAATTGAAGGATATAATTATCTAGAAGCTCCTGTAGTCAATCCGCCACTTGTAATTTCACATCGTGGCGTATCAAATGGCAATGGTGTACAAAATACAATCCAATCCTTGGAAAAAACTGCTCAATTAAAACCGGATTTAATAGAAATGGATATCCAGGAAACCAAGGATGGTCAATTTGTCATGATGCACGATGCAAATCTTAGAGGATTAGCAGGTTTGAATAAGACGCCACAGGATTTGACTCTGGAAGAGTTACAACAGATCGACATACACGAGAATGGTTATACGACGAAGATTTCGAGTTTTGATGATTACCTGAATCGCGCAAATGAATTGCATCAGAAACTTCTTATTGAAATTAAGACTAGCCACAAAGATAGTCCGCAAATGATGGATCATTTTCTCGAAAAGTATGCTGCAAAAATTAAGGTTTATGGTCATCAAATGCAATCCTTGGATTACCATGTTGTTGAGAAAGTAACTCAGTATGACAAGGATATTCCAATCTACTTTATTCTTCCTTACAATTCTGTTTTTCCGAGAACGAATGCAACGGGTTATACTATGGAGTACTCTACATTGGATGAATACTTTGTAACCAAACTTTGGAATACAGAGCAGAAACTCTATGTATGGACAATCAATAGTTCTGAGTCATTTGATAAGTCTTTCCGCTTAGGTGTCAACGGCATGATAACGGATAACTTGAAAATGATTAAAGATGAACTAGAAACAGCTCAGGAAGATCCTGAGTATACAGACTTGCTTTTAAAAAAGGCAACTGAATTCTTTGCATTCTAATCAAAAAAGAGGCTGTTAACCAGCCTCTTTTTGTACGATATTAAAAAGGTAATTTACCTGCGAATGCACCAAGTTTCTTCTTAGTAGTTTCGTCAATTTGCTCGAGAGCAGCATTGAGTGCTTGGACAGTCATATCAGATAGTGTCTCAATATCTTCTGGATCTACGACTGCTGAATCAAAATCAATCTTAACGACTTTTTTATCACCAGTTAATGTTGCAGTTACCAGATTTTGAGCAGAAGTTCCAACAAATTCAGTAGCAGCAAGCTCAGCTTGACTTTGTTCCATTTGTTTTTGAAGTTTTTGAGCTTGACGCATCATGTTTTGCATATTCATCATGGCGGTAGTTAGCTTCCTTTTCTTTTATTTTCTATTTTATTTTAACAATTTTAATTGGAAAAGTCTAATTAAAATTTCAGGTTCTCTATACATATCAACCAATGATTTAAGGTTTCTTTAAGCTTTCTATATTATTCTGAAGAACTCTATTTTAATCGAGAAATAAGAATGCAAGGATTAAATTTTTTAATGTTCAAAACCTAAAGTGCTCTCGCCATCAGTTTCTAAATGGAGAGAACTAGTATTTATTTCAAGATAACGCTAGATTATGATATAATAGTAAGGAATGAGTTTTTAGAACAAACTAAAGGAGAATCGATATGATTTACGCTGGAATTTTAGCAGGTGGAACCGGCACGCGCATGGGTATTAGTAACCTACCCAAACAATTTCTTGAGTTGGGAGATCGCCCAATCCTAATCCATACAATTGAAAAATTTGTCTTAGAGCCAAGTATCGAAAAGATTGTGGTTGGAGTTCACGGAGACTGGGTGACACACGCAGAAGACTTAGTTGAAAAATTCCTTCCACTCCACAAGGACCGTATCATCATCACAAAAGGTGGGGCGGACCGTAATTCTAGTATTGAAAAAATTATTGAAGCTATCGATGCTTATCGTCCAATTACGGAAGATGATATCGTGGTCACACATGACTCAGTTCGTCCTTTTATCACACTTCGAATGATTCAAGATAACATTGCTCTCGCTAAAAACCATGATGCGGTAGATACCGTGGTTGAAGCGGTGGATACCATCGTTGAAAGTACAAATGGTCAGTTCATCACAGATATTCCAAATCGTGCTCATCTATACCAAGGACAGACTCCACAAACCTTCCGTTGTAAAGACTTTATTGATTTGTATGGTTCTTTATCAGCAGAAGAAAAAGAAATTTTAACAGATGCATGTAAAATCTTTGTCATTAAGGGTAAAGATGTAGCATTGGCAAAAGGCGAATACTCAAACCTTAAAATTACAACAGTTACAGACTTGAAGATTGCTAAAAGCATGATTGAGAAAGACTAGAGACATGATTAATCAAATTTATCAACTGACAAAACCAAAGTTTATTAATATTAAATATCAGGAAGAAGAAATTGATCAAGAGAATCATATCCTCATCCGACCAAATTACATGGCGGTTTGTCACGCGGATCAACGTTACTACCAAGGTAAACGTGATCCAAAAATTTTAGCGAAAAAACTACCAATGGCTATGATTCACGAGTCTTGTGGTACAGTCATTTCTGATCCAACAGGTACTTACAAAGTTGGTCAGAAGGTTGTTATGATTCCAAATCAACCACCTATGCAAAGTGATGAGGAATTCTATGAAAATTACATGACTGGAACATATTTCTTATCAAGTGGTTATGATGGGTTTATGCGAGAATTCGTTTCTCTGCCTAAGGATCGTGTGGTAGCTTACGAAGAAATCGAAGATACAGTTGCTGCCATTACAGAGTTTGTCAGTGTTGGCATGCATGCTATGAATCGTTTCATGACGGTATCTCACAGCAGACGTCAACGCATCGCTGTCATTGGTGATGGAAGTTTAGCTTTTGTCATGGCCAATATTATCAACTACACCTTGCCTGAAGCTGAGATTATTGTTATCGGACGTCATTGGGAGAAATTAGAATTATTCTCATTTGCAAAAGAGCTCTACATTACTGATAGCATTCCAGAGGATCTTAGTTTTGACCATGGTTTCGAATGCTGTGGTGGTGATGGATGTGGACCTGCTATTAATGACTTGATTCGCTACATTAAACCACAAGGTACCATTTTGATGATGGGTGTTAGTGAGTATAAAGTTAATATCAATACTCGTGATTCATTGGAAAAAGGCTTGTTATTAGTTGGATCTTCTCGTTCTGGAAGAGTTGACTTTGAAAATACTATCCAAATGATGGAGATAAAGAAGTTTGCCAATCGTTTGAAGAATATCATTTGTCTAGAAGAACCAGTAAGAGAGATTAAGGATATTCATCGAGTTTTTGCAACTGACCTTAATACTGCCTTTAAGACAGTATTTAAGTGGGAAGTCTAATGGAGGATGATTGTGAAGGAAATCGTTAAAGAAAAGATTGCTTCTTTATTATCTGGTGACGAAGAAATTCAGAGCGTTGAACAGTCGGGTGGAATGACTAATCAAAACTATTTGGTTAAAACATCCTCAAATCAGTACATCGTTAAGTTTTTCGGTAAAGGTACGGATAAATTAATCGACCGCCAGAATGAAAAGTTCAATCTTGAATTGTTGAAAGATTTGAAATTAGATGTAGAGAATTATCTTTTTGATATTGAAGCTGGTATCAAAATTAATTAATACATTAAAAATGCTGAGACACTTGATTCAAATACTATTAAAGCTAAATTTGAAAAAATTGCTCCAATTCTACAAACGATCCATACTTCTGGAAAAAAATAAAAAGGAGAGTTTGCTCCTTTTGAGGAAATCAAAAAATATGAATCATTGATTCAAGGGGAGATTTCTTATCCAAACTATGAAACTGTCAGAAAATCAGTTCTTTCTTTAAAAAATGAGCTTGAAAAAATCGGAGTTGATAAGAAATCATGTCATATTGATTTGGTTCCAGAAAACTTTATTGAAGGACCAGACGGACATCTTTATCTGATTGGGAATATTCTTCCATGAACGATCCTATGTGGGACCTTGCAGCACTCTTTCTAGAATCTGAATTTACACAGGAAGAAGAGGCAGACTTTCTAGTTTATTACGAGGATGACAAGACTCCTGTTTCGAGAGAGAAAATTCGTATCTATAAGATTTTACAAGACATTATTTGGAGTCTTTGGACTATTTACAAAGAAGAAAATGGTGCAGATTTCGGAGATTATGGAATCTCTCGTTACAATAGAGCTATAAAAGAATTAGAGTCTGAAGGAGATTTAGATGAAAACTAAAAATGGAGTTTCCTTTGGACTTATATCAGGTATTTTTTGGGGATTAGGGCTAACCATTAGTGCATATATCTTCTCTATATTTACTGACTTATCACCTTTTGTAGTAGCAGCAGCGCACGACTTTCTTAGTATGTTTATCCTGCTAGGATATCTACTCGTTAAAGAAGGGAAAGTACGTTTTTCAATCTTCCTGAACATTCGAAATGTCAGTGTCATTATTGGAGCTCTATTAGCTGGGCCGATTGGCATGCAGGCCAATCTCTATGCAGTCAAGTATATTGGTAGTTCTTTGGCATCATCGATTTCAGCTATTTATCCTGCTGTTTCAGTCTTGCTTGCCTTTTTCTTTTTAAAGAACAAAATTTCAAAAAATACAGTGTTTGGTATTTTTTAATCATTGCAGCGATTTTCTTGGGCTCGCCCCTTAATTTACTGACCATTATTACTTCCCTTATCGTAATGGCTGGTGTTTATATTATTATTAAAGAATAAAGGAGAAAACGAGTGAAAGCGATTATTTTAGCAGCCGGATTGGGAACTCGTTTGAGACCCATGACCAAAATTACTACCAAAGCCTTGGTCAAGGTTAAAGAAAAACCTTTATTTGAATATCAAATCGAATTTTTGAAAGAACGTGGAATTGATGACATTATCATCGTTGTTGGTTATTTAAAAGAGCAATTCGACTATCTTAAAGAAAAGTACGGTGTACGTTTAGTCTTCAATGATAAGTATGCTGATTACAATAACTTTTACTCTCTTTACCTGGTAAAAGAAGATTTGGCCAACAGCTATGTTATCGATGCGGATAACTATCTTTTCAAAAATATGTTCCGTAATGATATCGAACGTTCAACTTATTTCAGTGTTTATCGTGAAGATTGTGATAATGAGTGGTTTCTAGTTTACGGAGATGATTACAAAGTTCAAGATATCATTGTAGATAGCAAAAATGGACGCATCTTGAGTGGTGTATCATTCTGGGATGCTCCAACAGCTGAGAAAATTGTTGGATTTATTGACAAGGCATATGCAAGTGGCGAGTTTGTGGACCTCTATTGGGATAACATGGTCAAAGATAATATCAAAGAACTAGATGTATATGTTGAAGAGTTGGAAGAAAACTCTATCTATGAAATCGACAGTGTAAAAGATTATCAAAAATTAGAAAAGATTCTTTCTTCACAAAAATAAGCGACTTTTATGAACTGATACCTTACCTATTTTTACTTGACTTTTTATGTTTGATACAGTATACTAGTGAAAATTTAACCTTTAAGGGCAGTCCAGAGAGACTCACAAGGTGTCAGAGAAAAGAAGCTACAATGGAAACAAGTAAGCAAGTGCTTATTTGCTACTTTTGTGTAAATATCTTAACTGAAACCTTGCAAGTGCAAGGTTTTTCTTTATCTGATCCCCTTAAAATTTAAGGAGGAAAGGTTATGAATCCAAATTGTAAAAAACGAATGGGTGCCATTCGCTTGGAAGTTATGAGAGTTGTATCTCAGGAGGAAATCGCGCCAGCAATCTTTGAGCTTGTACTTGAAGGAGAAATGGTCGAAGCTATGAAAGCGGGCCAATTTCTTCATTTGCGTGTACCTGATGATGCCCATCTCTTACGTCGTCCAATTTCGATTTCATCAATAGATAAGGCGGCTAAGCAATGCAGACTTATCTATCGAGTTGAAGGAGCAGGGACAGCAATCTTTTCAAGATTAAAAACAGGTGATAGCATAGATGTTATGGGCCCTCAAGGAAATGGCTTTGATTTATCTGATTTAGACAAGCAGAATCATGTTCTTATAGTTGGTGGTGGAATCGGAGTGCCGCCCTTACTCGAAGTAGCTAAACAACTGAATGAGCGTGGTGTTGAAATAACAACTGTTTTAGGATTCGCTACTAAAGAAGCTGTTATTTTGGATGATGAATTATCCAGATTTAGTCAGGTTTTTGTAACGACTGATGATGGATCTTATGGTATTAAAGGAAATGTATCAGTAGTGATTAATGAATTTGACACAGAATTTGATGCCATCTACTCTTGCGGTGCACCTGGTATGATGAAATATATCAATCAAACCTTCCATGACCATCCCAGAGCTTACCTATCCCTAGAATCTCGTATGGCTTGTGGCATGGGGGCTTGCTACGCTTGCGTATTGAAAGTACCAGATAGTGAAACAGTTAGTCAACGTGTGTGTGAAGATGGGCCTGTATTTAAAACAGGAACTGTTGTTTTATAAGGAGAGTGTCATGACTACAAATCGATTACAAGTTTCTCTACCAGGCTTAGAATTAAAGAATCCTATCATTCCTGCTTCAGGCTGTTTTGGTTTCGGACAAGAGTATGCCAAATATTATGATTTGGATCTCTTGGGCTCTATCATGATTAAGGCTACAACCCTTGAACCACGTTTTGGTAATCCAACTCCTCGAGTGGCTGAAACACCTGCTGGTATGCTGAATGCCATTGGTCTACAAAATCCTGGTTTAGATGTCGTACTCTCTGAAAAGTTACCTTGGTTGCAAAGGGAATATCCGAATCTTCCAATCATTGCCAATGTTGCTGGATTCTCAAAGCAAGAATACGCAGCAGTTTCTAGTGGTATTTCCAAGGCACCTAACGTGAAAGCCATTGAGCTCAATATTTCTTGTCCAAACGTCGATCATGGGAATCACGGACTTTTGATTGGGCAAGACCCAGATTTAGCTTATGATGTGGTAAAAGCAGCCGTAGGGGCATCATCAGTTCCTGTCTATGTAAAATTAACGCCTAGTGTGACGGATATCGTGACTATTGCAAAAGCAGTAGAAGATGCTGGTGCTAGTGGTCTCACTATGATCAATACCCTTGTTGGTATGCGCTTTGATCTCAAAACTAGAAAACCAATCATTGCCAATGGTACTGGTGGAATGTCTGGTCCTGCAGTCTTTCCGGTAGCTCTTAAACTAATACGTCAAGTAGCTCAAACAACTAATCTTCCAATCATTGGTATGGGAGGAGTTGATTCAGCTGAATCCGCTATAGAAATGTATTTGGCGGGTGCGTCAGCAATAGGAGTCGGTACAGCAAACTTTACCAATCCTTATGCCTGTCCTGATATCATTGATAACCTACCAAAAGTCATGGACAAATATAATATCGAAACTCTGGAGCAATTGAGAAAAGAAGTAAAAAGTAGCTTATAGTTTTTTAAATTCGTAATATTTTGAATGCCTTCTTCTTTTTGGTATAATATGACTATGATTGTAACAATACCTATAAAAACTGAAAAAGACATTGCAACACCAGGACCAACAGTCCTTGTTTTAGGATATTTTGATGGTATCCACCTTGGACATCAAAAATTATTTAGTATTGCTGGTGAAATTGCTGCAAAGAAGAGATTGAGTGTTGCTTTAATTACCTTTCATGAATCACCAAAATTAACCTTAAAACCCTATTCACCAGAAAATTTACTTCATATCCTGAATGCAGAAGAACGTGAACGAAAGTTTAAACGTGCTGGTGTTGAAAATCTTTATTTAATGGACTTCTCAAGTCGTATCGCTAATATGACAGCTCAAGAGTTTGTAGATACTTTTGTCAAAGAAGTTAAAGCAGATACCATCGTAGTTGGATTTGACTATAGTTTAGGTTCTGATAGAAAATCAGCAGAAGATTTAAAAGAAATCTTTGATGGAGAAGTAGTTGTAGTTCCTGCTGTAGAAGATGAAAAAGGAAAGATTAGCTCTACACGTATTCGACAAGCTATCCTTGAAGGGAATGTGAAAGAAGCAGGTCAGCTGCTTGGAAGTCCACTTCCTACAAGAGGAATAGTCGTACACGGCAATGCTCGTGGTCGAACAATCGGTTATCCAACTGCCAATCTGGTGCTCTTGGATCGTACTTATATGCCGGCAGATGGTGTCTATACCGTTGATATCGAAATCAAGAGAAAACTCTATCGAGGAATGGCTAGTGTCGGGAAGAACGTAACTTTTGATGGAGAGGAAGAGCGTTTTGAAGTGAATATCTTTGATTTTGATGAAGATATTTATGGCGAAACAGTGACCGTCTATTGGTTAGATCGTATCCGAGATATGGTGAAATTTGACGGCATTGAACAACTGGTCAAACAACTCGAAGAAGATGAAAAAGCTGCAAGAAAATAAAAATGAAGTTCGAATGAAAATTCGAGCTTTTTTTTTGTTAAAATCTTAGAAAAACTAGAATAAGAGATGAGATATAAACTTAAGTCTGGTATAATTCTAATAAGAGATTAAGGGAGATTATGATGTTTAAAGAAAAAAGAAATAAGGGTTTTATTTCTGTACTGATGCTTTCGCTAGTATTCTTTGCGATTGCTTCTATTTCAGGATTCTTAGGTCAAATGCACAAGAAGCCTACAGAGAGGTTTGCAGATGCGACTGATACTGGAAAAGAAGTTACTATGTCAGTCTACGGAATCTATCCAGAACCTGTCGGTGAAGTTGATGGTGGAACTGTTGTTTATATTGTGCAATATAGCAAGGAAGGTGAAGGAAAGTTTGCTGTAGTTGAGTCTAAAGTTAAAGATGAGTCAATTAATAAACTTCTTGAGAACACAGACAGTCTTGCTGATAATCCTGCAACTCTAACAGGTATACAGTTAGAACCCCTCACTGATACCAATTTTGTCAATACTTCGAAGAACACTAAGATTATCAATCTTGATGAATTTATTAGCTCTATTCTTCCTGCTAAATCGGTTGTCGCTCGTAATATGAATACAAGAATTTATCTCAGTCTCAGTGAATATTCACGAGACAGCCTGAGCTATATTTTTGGTATTGTGATTTTTTCCGGCATGGGGCTAATGACTTTAATCGCAGCCTTTATCATACGAAAGAAAACAGTTGATTCATTCAAAGAGCTGTATCGTCTGTACCCTGAATTAGAAGGAAATCTTGAGCTGCTTGATACTCAAGCTGAATTTTACGATCAGAACTTGAAAGTTATTTTGTATAAAAACCATCTCATTACTTATTACAAAGGGACACAAGCTATAGATCTTAGAGATGTGTGGAGGATCTATTTAGTACGTACAAGTTATAGCCGTTTTACAAAAGTTTATCAGTTTGTATATACTCGAAAAGATAGTTCTAAGAAATATAGCTTAACTATTCGAAATACTAATAGAGTAGAAGAACAATTAGAAGAATTCTGGAATCTCCTTCCAAAAAAATTTCCTGAGATCAACATTGGTAGTTTATAAGAAAGCATCTTTTAGGGTGCTTTTTCTTTTGGGTAAAATTTTGGAAAAAAGTGAATTTATAACTTGACATCTTAAATGTTAAGGAGTAGAATATTTACTGGTTAATTAAATGGTTAAGTTTATAAATCCAATATATCTGACTAAACAATACTAGGAACCTATAAAAAGGATTAGAACATATAAATTGTTTTTATAAATATTTCTATTTATAAACTTAACTGGTTAATAACACAGAACTTATAATGTTGCCTAAATCTTATATTTAGTAGTGAAAATAGAAAGTGTGTTTAGATGAAAATCAATAAAAAATATGTTCTTGGTTCCGTAGCTCTTTTAGCCTTAAGCCTTTCAAGTTATGAATTAGGGCGTTACCAAGCAGTACAGACTGGCAAAGAGTCTAATCGTGTGGCTTATATAGATGGAAATCAGGCTAGTACTAAGACTGAAAATTTGACGCCAGATGAGGTGAGTCAGCGAGAAGGAATCAATGCAGAACAGATAGTCGTTAAGATTACCGATCAAGGCTACGTAACTTCACATGGAGACCATTATCATTACTTTAATGGTAAGGTTCCTTATGACGCTATTATTAGTGAAGAACTCTTGATGAAAGATTCGAATTATCAACTTCGAAATGAGGATATTGTCAACGAAGTCAAGGGTGGCTATGTCATTAAGGTTGATGGTCGCTATTATGTATACCTCAAAGATGCTTCACATTCCGAAAATATTCGTAGTAAGGATGAGATTAATCGTCAGAAGCAGGAACATGGACATGGTGGCGGAGTAAAGGTTAGTAATGAAGTCGCTGTAGCAAGAACTCAGGGACGTTATACGACGGATGATGGTTATATTTTTAATGCTAGTGATATTATTGAGGACACGGGTGATGCTTACATCGTTCCACATGGCAATCACTTTCATTATATTCCAAAAAGTGATTTATCAGCTAGCGAACTAGCTGCTGCTCAGGTCTTCTTAGCTGGGAAAGATTATAAGCTGGTTACTCAACCGACTTATGTTCCTAATCCAACAACTCACCCAAGCATTTTAAATACTGACACGCCATCAATTCAAAGACAACCTAGTACTTCCAGCTATAAGCCAGGAAAAGTTGAGGATTTGAACAGTCTTCTTCAAGAACTCTACTCTTTGCCTATCCAACAACGTCATGTGGAATCCGATGGTTTGCTCTTTGACCCTGCCCAAATCACGAAAAGAACAGCAAATGGGGTAGCAGTACCACATGGGGATCACTATCATTTTATCCCTTATAGTCAAATGTCAGCTTTGGAAGAAAAGATTGCACGGATTATTCCAGTAAAAGGACAAAATAATGGAAACAACAAGCCAGTAAATGCCCAAAAGCCAACAAACAGTACAGTTGAGCATACGTTTTTAGGAAATTCAATTAAAGCTTATGGTAAGGGTCTGGATGGCAAACCATACGATACTAGTGATGGATATGTATTCAGTAAAGATTCTATCTATTCAGTTGATAAATCAGGCATTATAGCGAGACATGGTAATCATTTCCATTATGTGGGATTTGGAGAGTTAGAACAATTTGAATTAGATGAAGTTAGCAAGTGGATGAAGGAAAAAGGTCAAGCTAATGATAGTATTATTCCTTCAGAGAAAATGAATAACGTAGAAAAACCAAAATTTGATTCAAAAAGAGTGACTAGTAAAGTTACCAAAGATGGTAAAGTTGGTTATGTTCTTAAAGAAAACGGAAAAGAATACTTCTATTCTCGAGACGAACTTGATCTTACTCAAATTGCTTTTTCTGAGCAAGAACTCATGCTGAAGGATCGAGATCATTATCGCTATGATATAGTAGACACAGGGATTAAACCAAGATTAGCTGTAGATGTCTCAAGTTTGCCGATGCATGCAGCAAATACTACTTATGATACTGGAAGTTCATTCATTATTCCACACATTGATCATATTCACGTTGTTCCTTACTCATGGTTAGAGCCTGATCAAATTGCGACTATTAAATATGTCATGCAACACCCTGAGGTTCGTCCTGAAGTTTGGTCTAAGCCGGGTCACGAGGACTCAGGTTCCGTTATTGCTAATGTGACTCCTCTTGAAAAACGTGCTGTAATGCAGAATTGGCAAATTATCCATTCTGCTGAAGAAGTTCAGAAAGCTCTTGCAGAAGGTCGTTTTGCAACTCCAGATGGTTATATTTTTGATCCGAAAGATGTATTGGCAAAAGAAACTTTTGTATGGGAAGACAAATCATTCAGTATTCCAAGAGCGGGAGGTGGTTCATTGAGAAGTATCACTAAATCCGACTTATCAGAAGTAGAATGGAAACAAGCACAAGACTTAATAGAAAAAAGAATAAAAGAAAAAGAATCCCAAAATGGGACGTTTACGAATAATAATGAAGAATTAAAACCTGATTCAAACAATACTGAAAATAGTGATAAAAATAAGACTGGTGTAGATAAAACTGAGGAGCAACCGAAGAATAATACAGGCGTAAATGAGACTGGTACAACCAACGAAATTCCTTCAGAAAACAAGGTTGAAGATAAAGAAAACCCCAAAGAAGAAAGTGACGATGATTTACCAGACTACGGATTGGATAAAGTAACTTTAAATGAACATATAGAAAAGTTAGCAAAAATTGCACAAATCGATCCTAAGTTTCTAATTTTTCAGCCAGAAGGTGTTCAGTTTTACAATAAAAATGGTGAATTAGTGATGTATGACATTAAGACACTAAAACAAGTAAAGCCTTAAAATATTTTTATTAATTATAATGTACTCGAAAGGATATTGTTCGATTTTTGATTGAATAATGTCCTTTTATTTGTTAAAAAACTGAAATTTGCTGTCTTAAAAAATGAATCAAGGAGTTCTAAAACAATGATTTTATTTTTACAACAAAAAGTCTTGACTTAATAAATAAAAAAAGATAAACTATTTACTAGTTAATTAAATGGTTAAATACTAGTTAAGGAGTTGTTATGAAAAAAAGAAGTATCCTAGGGCTCATGCTGGCCTTCTTTGTTCTCGTTTTAGGAGCATGTGGACAAAAGACTAGTCAAGACAATCGTAATGAAACTAAGGGAATGAAGATTGTGACTAGTTTTTATCCTGTCTATGCTATGGTCAAAGAAATTTCTGGTGACCTAAATGATGTTCGGATGATACAGTCGAGTTCAGGTATCCATTCATTTGAACCTTCTGCGAATGACATTGCAGCCATTTATGATGCAGATGTTTTCGTTTATCATTCTCATACCTTGGAGTCATGGGCGGGAAGTTTGGATCCAAGCCTGCAAAAGTCTAAGGTAAAGGTCTTAGAAGCATCTGAAGGTATGACCTTGGAGCGCGTGCCTGGATTAGAGGATATGAAAGCTGGAGAAGGGATTGATGAGAAGACCTTGTATGATCCTCATACTTGGCTTGATCCTGAAAAGGTTGCTGAAGAAGCCCAGATTATCGCTGATAAGTTATCCGAACTAGACAGTGCTAACAAGGATACTTATCAGAAAAACGCACAAAGTTTTAGTGCCAAAGCTCATGATTTGACCAAGAAATACCAACCCATTTTTGAAAAAGTCAATCAAAGAAATTTTGTAACTCAACACACAGCTTTTTCATATTTAGCTAAACGCTTTGGATTAAATCAACTTGGAATAGCTGGTATTTCACCAGACCAAGAACCAAGCCCGAGACAGTTAACCGAAATTCAAGAATTTGTAAAAAATTATAAGGTCAAAACTATCTTTACAGAGAGCAATGCTTCGTCTAAAGTTGCTGATACACTTGTCAAATCAACAGGTGTGAGCCTTAAAACACTCAATCCTTTAGAGGCCGACCCACAAAATGATAAGTCCTACTTGGAAAATTTAGAAGACAATATAGCTATTTTAGCTGAAGAATTGAAATGAGGAGTTTATGAAAATTAATAAAAAATATTTAGCAGGATCTGCAGTGGTCCTTGCATTAAGTGTCTGCGCTTACGCTTTAAATCAACATCAAGCGCCTGAGAACAAAGAAACTAACCGTGTATCCTATGTTGATGGGAAAGAGTCTGATGCTAAAAAGAATGAAAATCTGACACCTGATCAAGTTAACCAAAAAGAAGGAATAGAAGCTGAACAGATTGTTACTAAGATTACAGATCAAGGCTATGTGACTTCCCACGGTGACCATTTCCATTTCTACAATGGTAAGGTGCCTTTTGATGCCATCTTTAGTGAAGAATTGGTCATGAAAGATCCAAACTATCAACTAAGTGATGGAGATATTGTTAATGAGATTAAAGGTGGCTATATCATCAAGGTGGATGGCAAATATTATGTCTATCTTAAAGATGCTAGTCACGCAGATAATATTCGTACCAAAGACCAAATCGAGAAACAAAAACAAGAACACACATCAGATAGTAGTACAAGTAATGAAGTTATTGCTGCCAGAGCACAAGGTCGATATACAACTGATGACGGTTACGTCTTTAATGTTGCAGATATTATTGAAGATACAGGTGACGCTTATATCGTTCCTCATGGTGGCCATTATCATTACGTTCCTAAGAGTGCTCTATCTTCAAGTGAATTGGCTGCCGCTCAAGCTTACCTTGCTGGAAGAGGAAGTCAACAAAGTCTAACAGACTACAAACCGATTCCAAGTGTTGAACCAAGTCATCAAGTAGAGAAACCGGCTACAAGCAATCCAGTACAAGAAGAAAATAATCTTCAAAAACTTCTTGAACAACTTTACGCTTTACCAGTTAGTCAACGCTATAAAGAATCTGATGGTTTGGTATTTGACCCGGCTAAAATTACCAGTCGTACGCCTAATGGAGTTGCTATCCCTCATGGAAATCATTACCATTTCATCCCTTATAGTAGTTTATCTGCTTTGGAACAAAAGATTGCACGCTTGATACCACTTTCAGGTCTAGTAACACCATCAAATCCTGTAGAAACTCCAAGTAAACCAAACGAAGATCATGATCACGACCATGGCCACGAAGATGTTGATCATCAACACGAAGAAGACCATGACCACGATCATGCTAATCATCGACACGGTGAAGACCACGATCATGGCTTTGCTATTGATCGAGTGATTAGCGAGGACGACCAAGGTTTCGTAGTTTCACATGTAGACCACAATCATTACTTCTTTAAAAAAGATTTATCACCTGATCAAATCAAGGCTGCTCAAGATCACTTATACGGAAATAAACATTCAGAAACTAGCCCAGATAACCACAGTAGTAAACCAGAAGAACACCATCATGATAACCATGGAGACCATCACGAGGAAGAGCACGATCATGGCTTTGCAGTTGATCGAGTGATAAGTGAAGATGAAAAAGGATTTGTCGTTTCTCATGGAGATCACAATCATTACTTCTTTAAAAAAGATTTATCCCCTGATCAAATCAAGGCCGCGCAGGATCACTTGTACGGAAATAAACAATCAGAAACTAGCCCAGATAACCACAGTAGTAAACCAGAAGAACACCATCATGAGGAAGAGCACGATCATGGCTTTGCAGCAGATCGAGTGATAAGTGAAGATGAAAAAGGATTTGTCGTTTCTCATGGAGATCACAACCACTATTTCTTTAAAAAAGATTTAACAAAAGATCAGATTAAAGCTGCTCAAGAACATTTAAACAGTCATAAAACTGAGTCTGTAAAACCTCTTGCCAAGACGGTTGAAAGTTTCTCTCGAGATGCCAGCGATGAAGAAAAGATAGCTTATATCTCTAAAACCTATGGTGTTCCGCTTGAAGCGATCCGAATTTCAAATGGATTCTTTGTATTTGGAAATCCAGACCAGGCTTATGACCCAACTCACATTCACCCTTATGCAGTTCGAAAGGAACACGTTCGTATTCCTCTCCAAACAGGTGATGCAGAGCTTGATTTCCTAAACGAACTCTATACAACTGCTTTACGTGATGGCGTTTCTCCTTATAGTTTGCAGGTTGAAAATGGTAGCTTCGTCATTCCTCACGGTGATCATAATCACTACATCAAAGTGCAAACTAAAGGCTATGAAGTGGCTTTGAAACACAAGATTCCTGCCTTGCAATCTAACTACCAACCAGGAGCCTTTGATGAAGCTACTGTTCAAAATAAGATTGATCAACTTCTAGCAGAAAGTCGTGAAGTCTATAAAGATAAACCAATTTTACAAAGACAAATTGAGCTTGCCTTGGGACAATTTTCTGAGAATATGAAGAAGCTCTCAACCAACTCAACTGCAGGATACTTGGCAGCTTTGGATTTGTTTGATAAACAGTATATTCACATTGACTCAAGTGTCAAACCAACAGAAATCAGTCCTTTAGACAAGAAATATCAAGCTTTAGTAGATAAGATTAATACCTTAGACACAGATGCTTATGGACTTCCTAAGAAGGATTTATTAACTCAGCTTCAAGAAAATAAACTAGCCCAAGATGAAGCAGGTTTAGATGCAGTTGAAGCTAAACTAGAAGCCTTGCAGGACTTCAATGATCGTACTGGAGTTACAACAGTCGAGTACATTAAGTATTTCTATCAACATTTATCTGATAATCACTTAAATGACACTCTTAGAAATAAAGTTGCGAACTTAACTTGGACACTTTATCAATCACAATCCTTCCTTAAGGCGACTGACTTGAACAAACTCTTCCCGGAAATCTACCAAACAAAACTGGAAGTAGAAGAAGCACTGAAAAATGAGCCGGTTGCAAGCAAGGCTTCTGAAACAATCTTAGATACAGAAAAAGTGGATGGCCATAGTGCTAAAACTGCAGTCTATGAGTTCTTGAAAGGTTTGTATGATGATCTTAAACCTGAGGAACAAAGTAACCATGTCTTAAAAGGGCAAGTAGAAGAGTTACTAACAAAAGCTGAAGAATTAGTGAATCAAGTCAATGAGGAGGGGGTTAAAGCTTCACTCTCTGACGAAGTGAAAAATCTGAAGGCTGCTTTGGAGAAAGAAGACGCAGACCTTGATGAATTAAATACACAGGTTCAAGATCTTTTGAAACGTATTTCACTAACAATCCAAAATGAACGTGATAATTCGAAACAAGACCCAGAGGTTTTAGTTCTTTACCAAAAACTCTATAACGGTATCATTGCTCTCCATACTTATTTGGAAATGAATAATGGTTCTGATGCGGACTTTGATAAAGTAGATGCCCTGTTTGATAAACTAAGTGCAGCAAGCAAAGATAAGCAAGCTCTTCTAGCTCTTGCTCAAGAAATTGTTTTATTAAACCAAGAGTTTCAATCTAAAGTCAAGCCTGCCGAAACTAGCACTGAACAAACAAGTGAAGAATCAAGTTCACATTCAACAACTACAAGTCCTGAAACAAGTGACAAAGAAGTAAATTAAAAAGAAGTAGCATTGCTACTTCTTTTTTAGTCTTTGTAAGATATGATACCAATGATGGTATCAACTGCACGTTCCATGGTTTGAAGGCTGACATATTCAAAACGGCCATGCATATTTTCACCACCAGCGAAGATATTTGGCGTTGGAATTCCCATAAAGGAAATCTTAGAACCATCTGTTCCACCACGAATAGGCTCGATAATAGGTGTGATATCAAGACTTTCCATTACTGATTTAGCGATGGTGATTGGAGTCATATCCTTTTCAATGACTTCCTTCATGTTGTAGTACTGGTCTGTCAAAGTCAAGGTTACACGATTGCTACCAAGTTCTTGGTTCATCTTATCAGCGATAGCTTGCATAGCAGCTTTACGCGATTCAAAGTTTTCTTTTTCGAAGTCACGAATGATATAGCTAGCACGCGCTTCCTCAACACTACCAGATACATCCATGAGGTGGTAGAAACCTTGATAGCCCTCAGTCAATTCTGGGCGGTCACCAGCTGGGAGTTGATTGTGGAAGTCAATCGCTAATTGAAGGGCGTTAACCATTTGTCTTTTAGCTGTTCCTGGGTGAACATTACGACCTTGGAAGTGAAGTTCTGCACCTGCAGCAGAGAAGGTTTCGTATTGAAGTTCACCAAGAGGTCCACCGTCAACTGTATAAGCAAAGTCAACATTGAAATCCTCTGCATCAAATTTATTGGCACCAACACCGATTTCTTCATCAGGTCCAAAGCCGACACGAATTTCGCAGTGCTTAATTTCAGGATGAGCAGTCAAGTATTCGATGGCTGTCATGATTTCGGCGATACCTGATTTGTCGTCAGCACCGAGAAGAGTTGTCCCGTCTGTAGTAATTAAAGTTTGACCAGGGTATTTTTCAAGACTCTTGAAATCAGCTGGATCGAGCTTGAAACCAGATTTACCAAGCTCGATAAGGCCACCGTCGTAATTTTCAACTACTTGTGGATTGATACCTTCAGCATTAAAATCAGCTGTATCCATGTGGGAGATAAAACCAATCTTGCGAGTTAAACTTGGATCGTTAGCTGGAAGTGTACCGATAGCAAAACCATTTGGCAAATAATAGACATTTTGCAAACCGACACGCTTCATCTCTGGGATGAGAACATTAGTGGCAAAGTCTACTTGACTTTGAGTACTTGGTGTAGTAGTTGAATGTTCGTCAGAACGTGTATTGACTTTGACATAAGTCAAAAAACGCTCCAACAATGTTGGATATTTCATCGTAACTCCTTTTTTCCTTCTTTTAAAACCATTGTATCATAGAAAGAAGAGAAAAACAAAAGTCAAAAGGGAGATAAAATCCTTATATTAGCGTTTACTTATAGCTTCTTTAGTGATACAATAAAAAAGATAAAAATATCACAAGGATGCAGAGATGAAAAAAGCAATTTTAATGATGACATTTGGTTCACCAGAAGAGATTACCTTTGAAGGAGTAGCCGACTTTTTTACCAACATTCGTCGAGGAGTTCGACCTC
The DNA here is from genome assembly GCF_054861245.1 of Streptococcus sp. KHUD_017. Classification (NCBI taxonomy): domain Bacteria; kingdom Bacillati; phylum Bacillota; class Bacilli; order Lactobacillales; family Streptococcaceae; genus Streptococcus; species Streptococcus sp. KHUD_017. The sequence continues at coordinate 1,030,310 of NZ_CM142175.1, read as the reverse complement.
AAGACCACGAAATTCAAACCCTTTATGATAATTATGTTCGAATTGGAGGAACTCCACTTCAAAAAATTACCCGTGAAGAAGTTTCTTTGGTAGAAGCTAGGTTAGGTAATGAATATAGTGTCTATTTTGCCAATAAATTTTCAACCCCTTTTATTCCAGATGTAATTCGGCAAATGGAAGCAGATGGAATTGAAAAGTGTATTTGCTTGATTTTGGAGCCACACTATTCCTTTTACTCTGTCATGGGGTACGAAAAGTTTCTAGAAAGTAAACAAATTCAGTTTTTAGTTATTAAGGACTGGTATCAAGAAGAGGCACTATTAAACTATTGGACAGCTGAAATTGCTAAGATTTTAAAAGAAAAGGTGAAACAGGATAGCTTTAAAGTCATCTTTTCTGCCCACAGTGTGCCCATTTTTGCCTTGGATTTTGGTGATCCCTATATCGATCAAATTTTTGAAAATAGCAAGTTAATTGCGAAGAAATTAGACTTGGATCCAGGGCAATATACCAACACTTGGCAGAGCGAAAGTGATATTGGTATTCCGTGGATTAAGCCAGATGTTTTGGAGTATCTCAGAGAACAGAAAGAACATCCAAATCATTATATTTTTGTACCTATTAGTTTTATCAGTGAGCACATTGAAGTCTTGTTTGACAACGATGTGGAATGTTATGAATTGTGTCAGGAATTGGGGGTGAACTACCATCGTCCACCAATGCCAAATACAGATTCTCGTTTGATTGATGCCTTGGTTAATACTGTCCGAGCTAACGAACATAAAGAATTTAGAGAATTCCTCCCAGAAGAAGAAACCTTTGATGAATTAGTTCCTTCGGAGGAAACTAAGAATATTCTAGATGAATCACAAGACTTACAAATGCCAGAATTTGTTAAAAAATTGATTGAGAAAAAAGGTCGTGAAAATGTCAAGATGCCTTATTTAATCAAAAAAATGCTTGAAAAAGCTGGCAAATTACCTAAAGACTAAGTGAAAATAGGAAAGAACTAGTAATACTCTTCGAAAATCAAATTCAAACCGCGTCAACGTCGCCTTTTCGTATATATGTTACTGACTTCGTCAGTTCTATCTACAACCTCAAAGCAGTGCTTTGAGCAACCTGCGGCTAGTTTCCTAGTTTGCTCTTTGATTTTCATTGAGTATAATGTTTGTTTCAGCTATCTGCTAAGGTAGGATCTAATTTAGAAGGTGTAAGAAAAATAGAGTGGGACAGAAATCGGTAATTCGTTAGAATTCGATTTCGTTGTCCCACCTCCGCACAGTTGAGTAGGGCTGTAAAAGCTGATGAAATCAGCGTAGTGGAGCCCACTCAACCACTGCGTCTTGCTCGACAATCCATAGACAAATGAGAGGCTAGGACTTTTGTCCCAGCCTCTTTTTAGGTGACTAGCATTCTTTTGAACTAGTTTTTATGTTATTTACCCAAACAAAACTGGCTAAACAATTGAGTAATAAGCTCATCTGGCGCAGCATCACCAGTGATTTCTCCGAGGATTTCCCAAGTACGGGTCAAATCAACTTGAAGTAAATCAACTGGCATACCGAGTTCCAAGCCTTCATTAACAGCTTGTAGGCTTTCAACTGCTTTTTCAATTAATGAAATATGACGTGCGTTTGATAGATAGGTAGCATCTTGCTCAACAAGGCCTGCATTTTCGAAGAAGAGCTCATTGATTCGTTCCTCAATCTTATCAATGTTTTGATTCTTGAGGACTGAAATCCGGATAATATCTTCTGGAAGTTCTTCAGTTTCGATGGCCTCTGGTAGGTCAGTTTTATTCAGTAGGATAATACGGTTGGTATCTTGGCTGATTTCAAGAAGTTGTCGGTCTTGAGTGGTCAGAGGTTCACTAGCATTTAGTACTAGTAGAACTAAGTCAGCTTCCTTGAGGGCTTTTTTGGAGCGTTCAACCCCGATTTGTTCCACGACATCATCTGTTTCACGAATACCAGCAGTATCAATCAACTTCAGTGGAACACCATTGATATTGACGTATTCTTCAATAACATCTCGAGTAGTCCCTGCAATATCCGTTACAATGGCTTTATCTTCACGAAGGAGGTTGTTGAGGAGACTTGATTTCCCAACGTTTGGGCGACCAATAATAGCAGTTGAAATCCCTTCGCGGAGAATTTTGCCACGACGGGCTGTTTTTAGAAGATTGGTCAAAAGTTGTTCAAATTCTAAGGTCTTTTCACGGACAACAGCAGTAGTGGCTTCTTCCACATCGTCGTACTCAGGATAGTCAATATTGACCTCAACTTGAGCCAAGGTATTGAGAATTTCCTGACGAGTATTATTAATGAGGTCAGACAGGGAACCATCAAGTTGTTTGACTGCTATATTCATAGCCTTGTCAGTCTTAGCACGGATGATATCCATAACAGCTTCAGCCTGAGTCAAGTCTACACGACCATTGAGGAAGGCACGTTTAGTAAACTCACCCGGCTCTGCCATACGTGCCCCTTCACGGATAGCTAGTTGGAGGATCTCATTGGTTACGGCAATCCCACCGTGGGTGTTAATCTCGATAATATCCTCACGAGTGAAGGTCTTAGGAGACCTCATAGCACCTACCATTACCTCGTCCATAACTTTACCAGTCAAAGGATCGATAATGTGGCCGTAGTTAAGCGTGTGGCTAGCAACCTTGCTCAAGTCCTTGCCTTTAAAAATCTTTTGAGCAATAGCAAAACTGTCTGTTCCGCTTAGGCGGACAATACCTATAGCCCCTTCACCAAGCGGTGTCGAGATTGCGGCAATGGTATCAAATTCTCGAGTAATCATTTTATTTCCTTTAAATTTTATTCGTTTGTTTTTATAGACTAATATCTCTTAAAATTGTAACAAAATAAAGTTTTTTATTCAACGGATGCCACTTATAAAGAAAAGCCTAAGCAGATCGCTTAAGCTTTACTTAGTGCGCATTTCCCCTTGCGGGAAGTAAGTTCCTTCAGGCATATCGTTGATGATGACATGAACAGCAGATTGTGGTGCACCAGTGTTACGAACCACAGCTTCGGTTACTTCCTTTGCTAGGGCTTTCTTTTGCTCGAGCGTGCGCCCTTCAAATAAATCGATGCGTACAAATGGCATAATAGCTTCCTCCACTAGTTTTTGATTTCTTCTATTTTACCACATTTTGCCGTTTAAAGCTTTTGGAAAATATGATATACTAGAATGTAGCAGAAAATTAGAATGGACGTGAAATAGAAACATGGCACAGTTGTATTATCGTTATGGGACCATGAATTCAGGAAAGACCATCGAGATTCTCAAGGTAGCCTATAACTATGAGGAGCAAGGAAAGGGAGTTGTGATTATGACTTCGGCTCTGGATACAAGAGACGGTATAGGCTATGTGTCGAGTCGGATTGGCATGAAGCGACCAGCCATAGCTATCGATGATACTACGGATATTTTTGGGTTTATTCGAGACTTACCTGAAAAGCCCTACTGTGTTTTGGTCGATGAGGCCCAGTTTCTGAAGCGTCATCATGTTTACGATTTAGCTCGTGTCGTCGATGAGTTAGACATACCTGTTATGGCATTTGGTTTGAAGAATGACTTTCGCAATGAGCTGTTCGAAGGATCTAAACATCTATTGTTATTAGCAGATAAAATTGATGAGATCAAAACCATCTGTCAGTATTGTAAGAAAAAGGCGACCATGGTACTACGTACGCTAGATGGAAAACCTACTTATGAAGGTGAACAAATCCAGATAGGTGGTAATGAAACCTATATCTCGGTTTGCCGTAAACATTATTTTGCCCCTGAAATCAATAAGGAGAATGAGTAAGAATGAATATCTATGATCAACTACAAGCTGTAGAAGACCGTTATGAAGAGTTGGGAGAATTGCTGAGCGACCCTGATGTGGTCTCTGATACCAAGCGTTTCATGGAGCTTTCAAAAGAAGAAGCTTCAACTCGTGATACCGTAACTGCCTACCGTGAATACAAACAAGTCCTCCAAAACATTGTTGATGCTGAAGAAATGATTAAAGAGTCTGGCGGAGATGCGGACTTGGAAGAAATGGCCAAGCAAGAACTCAAGGATGCTAAGGCTGAAAAAGAAGAGTATGAAGAAAAACTGAAAATCTTGCTCCTTCCTAAAGATCCAAACGATGACAAGAACATCATCCTTGAAATCCGTGGAGCAGCTGGTGGAGATGAGGCAGCACTTTTCGCTGGAGATTTGCTAACCATGTACCAAAAATATGCTGAAGCCCAAGGCTGGCGCTTTGAAGTTATGGAAGCATCTATGAACGGTGTCGGTGGTTTCAAAGAAGTCGTTGCCATGGTTTCTGGTCAGTCAGTTTACTCTAAACTCAAGTATGAATCAGGTGCCCACCGTGTGCAACGTGTCCCTGTGACAGAAAGCCAAGGTCGTGTTCATACCTCTACAGCGACAGTTCTTGTCATGCCTGAGGTAGAAGAAGTAGAGTACGATATTGATCCAAAAGACCTTCGTGTTGATATCTACCACGCATCAGGTGCTGGTGGACAGAACGTCAACAAGGTAGCGACTGCCGTTCGTATCGTTCACTTGCCAACAAACATCAAGGTTGAGATGCAGGAAGAACGTACGCAGCAGAAGAACCGTGAGAAGGCCATGAAGATTATTCGTGCGCGTGTGGCAGACCACTTTGCACAGATTGCCCAAGATGAGCAAGATGCTGAGCGTAAGTCTACAATCGGTACTGGTGACCGTTCAGAGCGTATCCGTACTTATAACTTCCCACAAAACCGCGTGACGGACCATCGTATCGGCTTGACTCTACAAAAACTTGATACAATTTTAGCTGGTAAATTGGATGAAGTTGTAGATGCCTTGGTACTCTACGACCAAACACAAAAATTGGAAGAATTAAACAAATAATGAAATTAGCTCAAATATTTAAAGATTTTGAGGAAAAGTTAATAGCACAAGGAGAGGAAGCAGAAAGCCTCTCTTTTGTCTATCGTAGCTTAAAAAATCTCTCTTTTACAAACTTTGTCTTTACTCTCCAGCAAGAGGTAACTGAGGAAGATAAACACTTCGTAGAAGAAATTTACACGAAACTGGCAAATCATATACCTGCCCAGTACATTATAGGTCATGCTGAATTCTTTGGGATGCAGTTAAAAGTAGATGAGCGGGTCTTGATACCACGACTTGAAACAGAAGAGTTAGTTGAGCTTATCCTAGCTGAAAATCCTGATGGAAATCTCAAGGTCTTGGATATTGGTACAGGAAATGGTGCAATTGCCCTTGCTTTAGCTAAAAATAGAGCAGATTGGTCAGTCACAGCTGCTGATATTTCACAAGATGCATTAGACCTAGCATCGGAGAATGCAGAGCGTTTAGATTTAGAGATCACATTTATCAAATCTGACTGTTTCTCCGAAATTTGTTCAAAATATGATATAATTGTATCCAATCCACCATACATTTCTCGAGCAGATGAGGAAGAAGTTGGTTTGAATGTTCTGCATTCAGAGCCGCATTTAGCCCTTTTTGCAGACGAGGAAGGTCTAGCGATTTATCGCAGAATCGCGGAAGAATCAAAGGACCATCTAACTGATGGTGGTAAGATTTATCTTGAAATTGGCTACAAACAAGGTCAAAGTGTACCCGCTCTCTTTATGGAAAATCTTCCTGAGAAACGAGTTCGAACGCTCAAAGACCAATTTGGCCAAGATAGGATGGTTGTCATTGATGATGGAGAAAATTAAGCAAGAGTTGGAAAAGGGTGGAGCAGTAGTTTTGCCAACTGAGACAGTTTATGGCCTTTTTGCGAAAGCTTTGGATGAGAAGGCTGTTGACCATGTTTATCGGCTCAAACGTCGCCCTAGAGATAAGGCTCTCAATCTCAATGTTGCTAGTTTAGACGATATCTTGAACTTTTCCAAGAATCAGCCACCTTGTTTACAACAACTTGTTAAAAGTTTTTTGCCAGGGCCTTTAACCATTATCCTAGAAGCTAATGACAAGGTCCCTTACTGGGTCAATTCAGACTTGACGACTGTTGGATTTCGCATGCCAAGTCATCCCGTCACTCTAGAATTGATTCGTGAGTTTGGTCCCTTAATCGGCCCGTCTGCTAACATTTCAGGACAGGATAGCGGTGTGACCTATAAGGAAATTCTGCAGGATTTTAACCAAAATGTTTTAGGTTTGGAAGATGATGCTTTTTTAACTGGTCAAGATTCGACTATTTTAGACTTATCTGGTGCCAAGGTGAAAATTTTACGTCAAGGAGCGATTACACGAGAAGATATCCTTGCCAAGATTCCCGAAATTCCTTTTGAGGAGGTATGATATGCTACGTGCTTTGAAACCAACAGATGTTGCATCTATTTATGAGATTAACAAAGAGGCTTTAGGTTATGATTTTAGTCCAGAGGAAACGGCTAGTCAACTAGCTAAGTTGTCTCAAGATTCCCATCACTTCCTGCTAGGTTTCGAGGATTCAACCAATCATGACTTACTAGGTTATGTTCATGCTGAGGTTTATGAATCCCTTTATTCAAAAGCAGGTTTTAACATCCTAGCTTTAGCTGTTTTGCCTCAAACACAATGTAAAGGCATCGGGAAAACTTTGCTCCAAGGATTAGAGCAAGAAGCAGAAAAACGTGGCTACAAATTTATACGTTTAAATTCTGCAGACCATCGTATTGGTGCGCATGCATTTTATGAAAAAGTTGGTTATACTTGTGATAAGATGCAGAAACGATTTATTAAGTTAATTAAAGGAGAAAAGCTATGATTTTTGATAAAGATGATTTTAAAGCTTATGACGCAGAACTTTGGAATGCTATTGCTAAAGAAGAAGAACGCCAACAAAATAATATTGAATTAATCGCTTCAGAGAACGTTGTATCTAAGGCTGTAATGGCAGCGCAAGGTTCTATCTTGACTAATAAATATGCTGAAGGATATCCTGGACGTCGTTACTATGGTGGTACTGATGTAGTGGATGTTATCGAAAGTCTAGCTATTGAACGTGCGAAAGAAATCTTTGGTGCTAAATTTGCCAATGTCCAACCTCACTCAGGAAGTCAAGCTAACTGTGCAGCATACATGGCCTTGATTGAACCAGGTGATACAGTTATGGGGATGGATTTAGCTGCGGGTGGGCACTTGACTCACGGAGCTCCTGTAAGTTTCTCAGGTCAAACCTATAACTTCGTTTCATATAGCGTTGATCCGGAGACAGAGCTATTGGACTTTGAAGCCATCTTGAAACAAGCCCAGGAAGTGCAACCAAAACTTATCGTTGCTGGTGCCTCAGCCTATTCTCACATTATTGATTTCTCAAAATTCCGTGAAATCGCAGATGCTGTAGGTGCTAAATTGATGGTCGATATGGCTCACATTGCTGGTTTGGTTGCTGCTGGTCTTCATCCAAGTCCAGTACCATACGCACATATCACAACGACTACGACCCACAAAACCCTTCGTGGGCCACGTGGTGGTTTGATTTTGACTAATGACGAAGATCTTGCTAAAAAAATCAATTCTGCTATTTTCCCTGGTATTCAAGGTGGACCATTAGAGCATGTTATTGCAGCTAAGGCTGTTTCATTCAAAGAAGTATTGGATCCAGCCTTCAAAGAATATGCTGCCAATGTTATCAAGAACAGCAAAGCCATGGCGGAGGTATTCTTGCAAGATCCTGATTTCCGCATTATCTCTGGTGGTACTGAAAATCACCTCTTCCTTGTTGATGTGACTAAGGTAGTAGAGAACGGAAAAGTAGCTCAAAACTTGTTGGACGAAGTTAATATTACCCTAAATAAAAACTCAATCCCTTACGAAACATTGTCACCATTCAAGACAAGTGGTATTCGTATCGGAGCGGCAGCAATTACTGCTCGTGGTTTTGGTGAAAAAGAAAGCCGTCAAGTTGCTGAACTTATTATTAAAGCCCTTAAGAATGCAGAAAACGAAGCTGTCTTAGAAGAAGTGAGAAGTGCAGTCAAATCCTTGACAGATGCCTTCCCATTATATGAGGACTAATATTTTATGGATATTTATATTAAGAAAGCCATTATCCATCAGTTCAGCCCTGATGACACAGAGTTGTTCTTGGCGGATAAGTTTCTCAATATCACTCCTAAAATCGAGGAATACTTGCGTAAAAAAGTGGAGCGTGTATATTCGGATGATGCCAAAACTGGTATTTTTGAAGAGGATAATCCTTTTTTCAATCACATCACAGAAGATTTAATGGAAACATCTGTTACAATTGCTAATCTCTGGAAAGAGGAATTCTCTGTATCTGAAAACCAAAAGACTAATGACTTGGTTTTTGTCCAGTTTTCAAAAGAGGGAGTAGACCACTTTGCCTTTCTACGAATTGCATTGCGTGAAACCTTGACACACTTGGGTGGCGAGGTTGACAATCCAATCAAACTGACTCAAAATAACTTACCTGGGTTTGGAACTGGAGCAGACGAAGCACTAGTTGTTAATCTTCAAAGTCGCAAGTATCACTTGATTGAAAAACGCATCAAGTATAATGGAGCCTTTTTAAACTATTTTTCTGAGAATCTTATTCAAGCACAACCAAAGATTTCACCTAAGAAATCCATTAAGGAACTAGAAAAAACGGCTCAAAAGATTGCCGAAACCTTTAACACAGATGATTTTCAATTCCAATCTAAAGTTAAATCAGCAATTTTCAATAATCTTGAAGAGAATAATGAGCTCTCTCCAGAAAAATTAGCCAATGATCTTTTTGACAATAATCTTACTGCTCGACTTAGCTTCATTGACCAGGTTAAAGAAGCAGTACCAGAGCCAGTACAGTTTGATGAGATTGATGCCAGTCGTCAGTTAAAGAGATTTGAGAATCAGAAACTTTCCTTGTCAAACGGAATTGAACTCATCGTACCAAACAATGTCTATCAAGATGCGGAATCAGTTGAGTTCATTCAAAACGATAATGGAACCTATTCTATCTTAATCAAAAACATCGAGGATATACAAAATAAATAATGTTTAAACTTATACGAAGAATGCTGGTACTAGCAGTCTTCCTTTTCGCTGGATATAAAGCTTATCTGATTCGTCAGGATGTCAAACAAGTCATGACCTACCAACCCATGGTTCGCGAAATCTTGAATGAAGGAGATACCCCAGCAAACGAAGAGCTTGTGCTCGCCATGATTTATACAGAAACTAAGGGTAAAGAAGGAGACGTGATGCAGTCAAGTGAATCTGCTAGTGGCTCTACTGATACCATAAACGATAATGCAAGTAGTATTCGGCAAGGGGTTCAAACTTTGACAGAAAATCTCTATTTAGCTCAAGAAAAAGGAGTGGATGTCTGGACAGCCATTCAAGCTTATAACTTTGGACCTGCTTATATCGATTTTATCGCCCAGAATGGGAAAAAGAATACTCTTGTCCTAGCTAAGCAATACTCCAGAGATACAGTTGCGCCTATATTAGGAAATACAACAGGGAAAACCTATCGCTACATCAATCCCATTTCTATTTTTCAGGGGGGAGAACTCTATGTCGATGGGGGAAACTATTATTACTCTAGACAGGTTCAACTAAATCTCTATATCATCAAAATTTTTAATCTATTTTAGCATCTAGAATTTCTAGGTGCTTTTTATAAGTTTTCTTTAAGGATACTTTAATATGCTAGAGTGGAAAAGGAGGAACGTCTCATGCGAAAGAAATTCTTTCTGACGAGTGCTGCAGTTCTTTTGGCGGTTGCAACATTGCAAAACGTTCAAGCAGCAACTGATGTTCAAAAAGTAATTGATGAAACCTATGTTCAACCTGAGTACGTCTTGGGTTCTTCATTAACGGAAGATCAAAAAAATCAAACACTTAAAAAACTTGGCTATGATGCCTCAAAAGATACTAAAGATTTGAAGACTATGACACCAGAGGTCTACTCAAAAATTATGAATGTCGCAAACGATTCAAGTCTTCAACTTTATTCATCAGCAAAAATTCAAAAATTAGGAGAAAAATCTCCCCTTGAGGTCAAGATTGAAACACCTGAAAATATCACTAAAGTGACGCAAGATATGTACCGTAATGCGGCTGTTACCTTGGGTGTGGAGCACGCGCGTATCACCGTTGCGGCCCCAATTCCAGTTACTGGTGAAAGTGCCCTAGCAGGCATTTACTATTCCCTTGAGTCAAATGGTGTAAAATTACCTCAGGAAAATAAAGACTTGGCTCAGGAAGAGCTCAAGGCCTTGTCAGATATTAACGATGAAAACAAGGACAAATCAGGCTTTGATGCCAATAAACTGAACGTAGCCCTTGCTGATATAAAGGCTGCAGTCGCTAAGGCTAAAGAGTCTAAGGGTGAACTTACAGAAGATGATGTTCGTAAGATTGTCGAAGATACTTTAAAGAACTATAAACTGGATCAAGTTGTTACAGGCAACCAAGTCAATGTCATCATCAACTTTGCCTTTAATCTTTCAAAGAGCGATATTCTTAACAACGAGGACTTTACAAAGACTCTAAAAGATTTGAAACAAAGCATTGTTGCTCAAGCTGGTGACAGTTTCAGCAATATCGACCTTAACTTTGACGCCAATAAAGCTATTCAAGACGGTGGGAATATCCTCAGCTCTATTTGGCAAGCCATCCTTGATTTCTTCAAGAGTTTTGGTGCTTAGGTCAATTCATGGTATAATAGATGGTAACAGGATTGTTGCCGTCTTTTTTTGTCGGCTCATAGAAAGTGAAACATATGTTAAAGAAAAATGATATTGTAGAAGTAGAGATTGTCGATTTGACCCATGAGGGAGCAGGAGTTGCCAAGGTAGATGGCTTGGTCTTTTTTGTGGAGAATGCTTTACCAACAGAAAAAATCCTTATGCGAGTCCTTAAAGTCAACAAGAAGATTGGCTTTGGTAAAGTCGAGGAATATCTTACGCAATCTCCACATCGTAATCAAGACTTAGATTTGGCTTACTTGCGTTCTGGGATTGCAGACTTAGGTCACTTAGCCTATCCAGAGCAACTCAAGTTCAAAACCAAGCAAGTAAAAGATAGTCTTTATAAGATTGCTGGAATCACGGATGTAGAGGTTTCAGATACACTTGGTATGGAAAATCCTATCAAGTATCGCAACAAGGCTCAGGTTCCTGTTCGTCGCGTTAATGGTGTTCTAGAGACTGGTTTCTTCCGTAAGAATTCTCATGATCTCATGCCCTTGGAAGATTTTTATATCCAGGATCCAGTCATTGACCAGGTTATTCTTGCACTACGTGATTTGCTTCGTCGCTATGACTTAAAACCCTATGATGAGAAGGAACAGTCTGGTCTGATTCGTAACCTTGTTGTACGTCGTGGCCATCATTCAGGTCAAATCATGGTTATTTTGGTGACAACTCGTCCTAAAATTTTCCGAGTTGAACAGTTGATTGACCAAGTCATTAAGCAGTTCCCAGAGATTGTGTCTGTCATGCAAAATATCAATGACCAGAATACCAATGCCATTTTTGGAAAAGAATGGCAGGTTCTCTATGGTCAAGATTACATTACGGACCAAATGTTGGGGAATAGCTTCCAAATCTCTGGACCAGCCTTTTATCAGGTCAATACAGAAATGGCAGAGAAGCTTTATCAGACAGCCATTGACTTTGCGGAGTTAAAAGAAGATGATGTAGTGATCGATGCCTACTCAGGAATCGGGACTATTGGATTATCTGTCGCTAAACATGTCAAGGAAGTCTACGGAGTGGAAGTTATCCCAGAAGCAGTAGAAAATAGCCAGAAAAACGCAGAATTGAACGGTATCGACAATGCCCACTATGTCTGTGACACAGCTGAAAATGCCATGAAGAATTGGCTCAAGGAAGGTATCCAATCAACTGCCATCCTGGTCGACCCACCACGCAAGGGCTTGACCGAAAGCTTTATCAAAGCAAGCGCTCAAACAGGAGCTGACCGCATTGCTTATATCTCCTGTAATGTCGCAACCATGGCGCGTGATATCAAACTCTATCAAGAGTTGGGCTACGAGTTGAAGAAAGTCCAGCCGGTGGACCTTTTTCCGCAAACGCATCATGTTGAGGCGGTAAGTTTGCTAGTCAAGGAGTAAAACGACGAAGATTAGCATTTACTTCCGCCCATGCGATAGCTGTCCGTGATTGACAAGTGCTAGCACGCAGACAGAACGGAGATAGCGAACCGCTGAGTGTGTCGCTCTGCTCGTAAAAGCTTAGAAACCTTTGAACGAAAGGGATAATGAAAGCCTTGATTGCAAGGCTTTTTGCTTTATGGTGGGTAAGTATCAGAGTGAGAAAATTTTTGGAATGAGTAGAAGTGATAGCTAGAAATTATCAGTTTCTATTTCCATTTACCCTGTGGGTACGTGTTTGTTTCCATTGACAAGGAGTTTGTGGGAATAGAAATGTACCCACCTTGTTTGAATCAAGTGAAGTGTAGTTGAAGGAAATCTGTTGAAAGCAATACTTCATTTTACCGAATAAGTAATAATTTAGGCAACTTCAAATCGATTAAAAAAAACTATTTTAAAGGTTAAGAGTAGACAAAAATTGTCCACTCTTTTTTGCAAACTCAATTTATCAATAAATGAAATGAGGGAATGTAAAATGAAATATTTTGAGGTTGAGTTAGAAAATCCTGATGAATTTTTAAAACTACAAACAGAAGATTTTGTGAAAGCTAATCGCTTGCTACTAAGGAAGATAATCCAGAGCGTTACAGTCTATGAAGAAAACTTCGTCATATCCTTTAAATCTGGCATCGAATTGGAAGTATGAGTCTCATTCCATAACTTTTATATTGAACATATCATCTTGTTGTGTTATACTATAAATTGATATAAACAAAGATGTAGGAGGAACCGAAACTATGACAGCCTCAATGCGTTTAAGATAAGCTGGCAATAAAAAAAGCAGAATCTATACCCGATGATAGGCTTTTTTGTTGTGCTTATTTATACGATATTGAGCATTCATTAGTTACGGTGAGGATATTGGTTATTTAACTATACCTTTATTTAACTATGTCTTTAATATGAATGTTTCCAAATTGTATGTATGCAGACCAAAAGCCACATTGTGGGGTTTGGCCTGCATTTTTTATTGCCTAGAATGCTATTCAAAATAGAAATTCAAGCAAAATAATATGCAGGAGATAATATAAATGGAAAAATACAACAATTGGAAACGAAAATTTTATGCAATATGGGCAGGGCAAGCAGTATCATTAATCACTAGTGCCATCCTGCAAATGGCGATTATTTTTTACCTTACAGAAAAAACAGGATCTGCGATGGTCTTGTCTATGGCTTCATTAGTAGGTTTTTTACCCTATGCGATTTTGGGACCTGCCATTGGTGTGCTAGTGGATCGTCATGATAGGAAGAAGATAATGATTGGTGCCGATTTAATTATCGCAGCAGCTGGTGCAGTGCTTGCTATTGTTGCATTCTGTATGGAGCTACCTGTCTGGATGATTATGATAGTATTGTTTATCCGTAGCATTGGAACAGCTTTTCATACCCCAGCACTCAATGCGGTTACACCACTTTTAGTACCAGAAGAACAGCTAACGAAATGCGCAGGCTATAGTCAGTCTTTGCAGTCTATAAGCTATATTGTTAGTCCGGCAGTTGCAGCACTCTTATACTCCGTTTGGGATTTAAATGCTATTATTGCCATCGACGTATTGGGTGCTGTGATTGCATCTATTACGGTAGCAATTGTACGTATACCTAAGCTGGGTAATCAAGTGCAAAGTTTAGAACCAAATTTCATAAGGGAGATGAAAGAAGGAGTTGTGGTTCTGAGACAAAACAAAGGATTGTTTGCCTTATTACTCTTAGGAACACTATATACTTTTGTTTATATGCCAATCAATGCACTATTTCCTTTAATAAGCATGGAACACTTTAATGGAACACCTGTGCATATTTCTATTACGGAAATTTCCTTTGCATTTGGGATGCTAGCAGGAGGCTTATTATTAGGAAGATTAGGGGGCTTCGAAAAGCATGTATTACTAATAACAAGTTCATTTTTTATAATGGGGACCAGTTTAGCCGTTTCGGGAATACTTCCTCCAAATGGATTTGTAATATTCGTAGTTTGCTGTGCAATAATGGGGCTTTCGGTGCCATTTTATAGCGGTGTGCAAACAGCTCTTTTTCAGGAGAAAATTAAGCCTGAATATTTAGGACGTGTATTTTCTTTGATCGGAAGTATCATGTCACTTGCTATGCCAATTGGGTTAATTCTTTCTGGATTCTTTGCTGATAAAATCGGTGTAAATCATTGGTTTTTACTATCAGGTATTTTAATTATTGGCATTGCTATAGTTTGCCAAATGATAACTGAGGTTAGAAAATTAGATTTAAAATAAACAATATTGGAGGAATATTTATGTATCTTATTTTCATGTAACTCTTCCTGCTAAAATCGCAGGGTTTTCCCTGCATACAAGCAAATGAAAGCATGCGATTATAGACAGGAGGAAATGTTATGGAATTAATATTAAAAGCAAAAGACATTCGTGTGGAATTCAAAGGACGCGATGTTTTAGATATAAATGAATTAGAAGTATATGATTATGACCGTATTGGTTTAGTAGGAGCAAATGGTGCTGGAAAAAGCACTTTACTCAGGGTACTTTTAGGAGAATTAACTCCCCCAGGATGTAAAATGAATCGTCTGGGTGAACTTGCCTATATTCCCCAGTTGGACGAAGTAACTCTGCAGGAGGAAAAAGATTTTGCACTTGTAGGCAAGCTAGGTGTTGAGCAATTAAATATACAGACTATGAGCGGTGGTGAAGAAACAAGGCTTAAAATAGCACAGGCCTTATCGGCACAGGTTCATGGTATTTTAGCGGATGAACCTACGAGCCATTTAGACCGTGAAGGAATTGATTTTCTAATAGGACAGCTAAAATATTTTACAGGTGCACTGTTAGTTATTAGCCATGACCGCTATTTTCTTGATGAAATAGTAGATAAAATATGGGAACTGAAAGATGGCAAAATCACTGAGTATTGGGGAAACTATTCTGATTATCTTCGTCAGAAAGAGGAAGAACGTAAGAGCCAAGCTGCAGAATACGAACAATTTATTGCGGAACGTGCCCGATTGGAAAGGGCTGCGGAGGAAAAGCGAAAACAGGCTCGTAAAATAGAACAGAAGGCAAAAGGTTCTTCAAAGAAAAAAAGTACTGAAGACGGAGGGCGTTTAGCTCATCAAAAATCAATAGGAAGTAAGGAAAAAAAGATGTATAATGCTGCTAAAACCCTAGAGCACAGGATTGCGGCCTTAGGAAAAGTAGAAGCTCCGGAAGGCATTCGCAGAATTCGTTTCAGGCAAAGTAAAGCATTGGAGCTCCATAATCCATACCCTATAGTCGGTGCAGAAATTAATAAAGTATTTGGGGATAAGGCTCTGTTTGAAAATGCATCTTTTCAAATTCCGTTAGGAGCAAAAGTGGCGTTAACTGGTGGTAATGGAATCGGAAAAACAACTTTAATCCAAATGATCTTAAACCATGAAGAAGGAATTTCTATTTCGCCTAAGGCAAAAATAGGTTACTTTGCACAGAATGGTTACAAGTACAACAGTAATCAGAATGTTATGGAGTTTATGCAGAAGGATTGTGACTACAATATATCAGAAATTCGTTCAGTGCTAGCATCTATGGGGTTCAAACAGAACGATATTGGAAAAAGTTTATCTGTTTTAAGCGGTGGAGAAATTATAAAATTGTTGCTTGCTAAAATGCTCATGGGTAGATATAACATCCTAATAATGGATGAACCCAGTAACTTCCTTGACATACCAAGTTTAGAGGCTTTGGAAATACTAATGAAGGAGTACACCGGAACTATCGTGTTTATCACCCACGATAAACGATTACTCGAAAATGTAGCAGATGTAGTTTATGAAATTAGAGATAAGAAAATAAATCTGAAACATTAAATTTAAGGTAGTCGCTGGTCAGTATAGTCTGTTCTGGTTGGCGACTCCATTGTTAAAGAGTATAAAGACTTTAGATTTTATGAATATTAAAAATAGGAACAGTCAATTGAACTGCTCCTATTTTTCTGCTAAATATATTGTAGTTTTCTTATATGTATAATGATAGATTAGCGGATTCTCATCTACGGTACTTACTTCAAATATGAAGAAGTGATCGCGGTTATCTCTGGACTTTTCCTTATTGAGGACAAAGTAATTCTTACGTGAAGTCGCCATTGTTTTTAGGATATCATCAGTTAGGAAGGTCAATGGAATATTCATGTTAGAGTAGCGGTAGAAGTCACGTTCAAAATCTTGGTAGCTCTCGCTATAATAGTCCATTTGTAGGTGATTACGCTGAAACTCAAGCTGATTCATAGAGCACCTCCTCGACAAGTTCAATACTAATAATGTCTTTTAATTTCAAATTGATGTGACCTGTTGTAGTTTTTATCAAAATGAAATCTTTGGTCAGACTTGGTATTGTTCCAGTGTAGGAAACACGCTTGTTTTTTTCAATCACTTGAATGCGTGTGCGTAGCTGCCCGGCGTATACTTGACTGAGGAGTAATAATTTCTTCTCTAGTGATAAGTCAGACATGTACGTTACTTTGTTTGTATCATCAGAGAGTGCTGATGCATGTTCAGATAGGAAAAAGCCCATCCATTTTTGCATCTTTGTATCCTGGTACTCTCTTGCTGATTGAAATGGTAAATATGAACGGTCAATCATATCAAATCCTTTCTATGCAGAGGCAAGGGTATTTTTATCAAATTGAATCGTAAAACCTTGAATTCCCCCACCTGTGTAACATTCTTTAAAGCGATTGATTACCTCAGTATAGATTATCACAGATGAGCTTGTTGGCTTAATGCTAAATGTAAATTCCAATGGTAATCGGTTTTCAGATTTAGCATGTACTAGTCGTATCGATATTTCAGTTGTTTTGAGTTTTCTCTGACGAAGTTTTGAAGTTGCTGTTTCAACGATTCCATGTAAAAATCTTTCAAGCATTTCAATATCATTACATCCTTTGCTACGGATTTCTGAAAATTGTACTGTATTTTTTTCTTGTTTCATTTTAATCCCTCCAATCCACCCGCGGAATGACCACCGATAAGTTTACTGCGTTCAATATTTCTGGAACCTTCAGTTAGGACGGTTCCTTTTTGTATGGCTAAAAAACCAAACTGTTCTCTGACAACATCAATAGCTGTCTGAAGTCTATTATCTTTTTCAATTTGTTCTACATCATCAAAGAGTGATAGTAGAGTATAGCTTTCATCTACGAAGCCACTATAAGATACACCAATTTGTCTCACTGCACCAGAGGTGTATTTTTTCGGAATAATACAAGTACATGACTCACCATTGTTTTGGGGAGATTTGCGGGTTCAATTTTATTCTGAGCATTTATAGATTTTTTCATCTCAGTCCTAGAATAGCCAATATGAATAGAAACGACAGTAGTCAATACTAGGGCTACTGTTCCGTTCCACAGTATCATTTAAAAATCATTTTCACACCCTTTCGTCTATTAGTATAGAAGAAAGCTCTCAGCACATGTTGAGTGTGTTGCTTTGCTGGTAAAAGCCTAGAAAGCTTGGTATGAATCAATAATGAAAAGCCTTGATTGTAAGGCTTTTTTTGCATTTTTGTGATAGAATATAGGTAGTTATAATCGAGAGTAACTAAGAAGCAGTAAAAAAATATTATACATAGAATAATCATGATTAGGAAGATAAAATGACAGAAATTGACAAAAAGAATTTAAAAAATTATCTTTATTGTACATTTGGAATTACTTATATAGCTTGAGGGATTCTTGCCATCTTTACGCAATCTCATATTTTTGGATTAGAAACAATTATAGGAAGAACATTACATATAGTAGGTGCACTTGGTCCAGCTATTGCAAGTGGTTTTTATTTGAAAAGGAATAATATAAAATTTAAACATTTTCTATTTAGTAAGAAAGAAAATAGTAGTATTTATTTCATTATTCATTTGTTAGCAATTTTGATACTATTTTCTGTATCTTCCTTAGAATTAAATGAAGTATCAATTTATCTAATGCCACTATTCTTTATTCAATTAATTTTTTTCGGTGGTGGACATGAAGAACTAGGATGGAGAGGAATATTACAACCCTTACTTGATAAAAAATATACTTATTGGCAATCTAATTTGATTGTAGGTTCAATCTGGGGAATTTGGCATCTGCCTTTATGGTTTATAGTTGGAGAAAGTCATCAAGCATTTCCTTTTATTTTATTTTTTATATATACGTTATTTTTAAGTTTTGTTTTAGGACTTCTTTACCGTCAAACGAAATCTGTCGGTTACTGCATATTATTTCATGCGTTCGCAAATTTGTTAAATCTCTATTTTGTGTTGAAGATTAATCTTTCTTTTATTATCATTTTTATAGCTTATTTAATTTATACAATATTAGCAAGTAATAGAATTAGTAAGCAAAAGAATTTGTATCCAAAATAAATGGATACACTCTAGAAAATGAAGATGATTTTGTTCAAGGTTATATAGTAGAAATAACGAAAATCTATATGAAAGGTTTAGAGTAAATATGAGTCTCTTATTTGAAGAATTTAAAACCATTTGTTTCCATTTAAATCGAGTCGGAATTACACCGACACTGATGGGCTCTTTGGGATTTGAGTTTAGAACGAAAGAAAATTGGGAGCCGTCTGACATTGACATTCATGTGCCTGGTGACCCTAGAGGTTGGGAAGTACCTGATCATCTCAGAATTTATGACTGGGACAAGATAATGAAAGTGATGAAAGACTTAGGCTACGTCTTAATAGATATTCATGAGCATGAATTCCAAAAGGATAGAGTGAGTGTTGAATTTGGAAGTATCGATTCCTTACCTGATTTTGCAGGAGTTTCGGAATCGAATATAGAGCTTATTCACATTGAAGGCATCACTTTTCGTCTTCCAAGTATGGAGCAGTATCTAAGTATTTACAAAGCTTCTTCTCAAGACTCCTATCGAAATGATCACAATAACAATAAGGATTTTAAAAAGATCGAGTGGCTGGAAAGACATTTGTAAATTATCATATGAACAGTAGTAAGTTGTAAGACTGGTTGCTTTTTTATTTGTTATTTAATTTATACTATATTGGCGAGTAATAGAATTAGTCAGAAAAATATATTTTAAATTTTAAATCAGGATATCCATTATTGAAGGTAACATTCTATCTAGATAATCGATGTTAGAGATTGTCTGTTTAAAGTGGTATCACAGCTTGTTCAAACAGATTAAACAAAGATGTAGCTAGGAATGTCTTACAGTAAGGAGTTTAAATATGAAATTCCATGAATTTGGTGATAAGAATTTGCCTTCTATCTTGCTGATACATGGCGGTGGCAGTTCTTGGTGGAATTATCTTTGTCAAGCACGGATCTTGTCAGAAGAATACCGTGTCATTCTACCCACCTTGAATGGCCACGGTGAAGAATATCAATTTGATTATGTTTCTACTGAAGATTCTGCTTTGGAGATTCTAGACTATATCAAAGCAAACTGTGGTGGGAAATTGTTTGCAATAGGTGGCGTTTCACTTGGTGGTCAAATTGCTATGGAGCTTTTGTCCTTAGATGGCGAAATTGCTGAGAAGGCCATTATAGACGGAAGCCTCTGTATTCCTCAACCAGGGTTAGCTAAACTCAGCATCTTTCTAGTATCCCTATTTGGTAAATTGATGTTCAGTAAATTCTCTTGTAAACTTCAATTAAGCATGATGAACAAACTCTATCCTAAACTAGCTTATCCAGAGGAAATAAAAGCTTATTATCTAGAGGATCTACCAAGGACACCTATCAAAACATTGGTGACCATTTACAAAACCTATATGGGGCGATACAGGCTCAAGGACACAATTTCTGCTAGCAAGGCGCAGGTTCTGTATATCTATGGTGAAAAAGAATTGAACTGTGTGAAAGCTTCGGCGAAATTATTTCAGCAGCTACATCCAAATACAATTTTGTATGAAGCAAAGGGCTATAACCATGGTTATCTATCAGCTTACCTGCCTCAAGAATGGATCGATTTGGTTGAGCCGTTTTTAAAGAGTGATCCATTGGAAATCTGATATGCTGTAAGGAGGAATCTTATGCTAGGAGCAATAGTTGGAGATATTGTAGGTTCTGTTTATGAATGGGACAATATTAAAACCAAGAATTTCCCATTATTTCGTGAGGATTGTTTTTTTACAGACGACACGGTGATGACCTGTGCTGTGGCGGAAGCCATCATGAATGGCGGACAGAAGGATGACTTCATCGATGCCATGAAGAAGTACGGTAGAATGTATCCAAACGCGGATTACGGTGCCAGGTTTAACCGGTGGCTTATGACCGACAACCGTGAGCCTTACAATAGTTTTGGGAATGGTTCTGCGATGCGCGTTTCTCCGTGCGCTTGGGTGATGGAGGCTACAACAGACGAGTTGCCGTCCGAGGGGAAACGTCTGGCGCAACTTTCTTCAGAGGTGACGCATAACCATCCAGAAGGGGTTAAAGGAGCTATGGCAACAGCGGATGCAATCTATATGTGCCGTTGTTTCTTCGATAGTAATAACCCTACGGAGATTAAAAGACGTGTTAAGGAACACATCGAGAAAGAATATGGATATGACCTTTCTAAAACGCTGGATGAAATTCGTCCTACGTACCGTTTTAATGAAACGTGTCAGGATACCGTTCCTCAGGCAATTGTTGCCTTTCTTGAAAGTACAGACTTCGAAGATGCTATCAGAAATGCTATTTCTCTCGGCGGTGATAGTGACACTCTTGCTGCTATCACAGGAAGTATAGCCGAAGCTGCTTATGGTATACCTGATTGGATTAAGGAAAAGGCCTATACCTATCTAGATGAGCCCTTAAAAGACGTGCTCAGACGATGGGAGAAAGAAGTTTCAATATCATAATGGATACTAACTAGTCAATATCAAACTATGAAAGATAAGGTTAAGGAAGTTGAGCAAATCCTCGGGTAAAGAGTTAGCGTCTTACTAGAAGAAAAGTTGGAAACAAACTTGACAAAAACTTGAGCCTGACCATTGAAAAATAGCAAAGCGACGAGATAAGAAACAATCTCGTCGCTTTTTCTTTAAAGTTAATGTTGCCATGGATTCATGTTGCCCTATTCAGGTACTTACTCAGATTCTTGTTTATTCAAGAGGAGGATACAGGTCATTACTGTAATACAAGATAAAAGAATTAGATACCACAGGTTTTCAAGACTAAAATCATTCTCTAGAATCAATCTGTATCCCCAATAAGCTGGGAAAACACGCCCTAATATTTGGAGAAAATCGGGTAGTAAGCTAATAGGAAACATAATCCCCGAAAGCATAATTGAAGGTAAAAATACAAGTTGCGCTATCATGGTCAGCTTTGCTTGGTTTTTTAAAGTAAGCCCTAGTAAACTACCAATACATAATGACACAATCATGTAGATGGACAGCGCAAGAAAGAATAAGGGAAGTTGTGTCGGCAGCCTTGCTTCAAATAAAATAGGGGCCAGTAGCAGGATCACAATGCAGGTCAACATCAGATGAACAAAGGCAGAGAGAAGTATGCTCACCAATCCTAAATAAATAGGGACACCATTAGCATTATAAATCTTTTTTATGTCGCTTCCATAAATTTCAACCAATGAAGGTGGCAAGCCAAGAAAGGCCCCCATTGAGACACTCATGACTATCATAGATTGTATGAGTGTGGTTCGCATTTCAGGCATAACAGAAGTAAAAATACCACCCATGAGAAGAAAGAAAATAAGCGGTACAATATAGTAAGTAACCAAGAGAGACTTACTTCGTATGTCCAATTTCCACTGTAATGCTAGGCTATATAAGAATCCATTCATTCCGATCCCCTCCTTGCCATTTCGATGAAATGCTGCTCCAGTGTGCCACGATCAACTTTAATATTCAGTATCTGAATATGTTTCTGTTTGCATTCTTTCAATAATGAAATCAAAGTGTCCTCGATCGTATCTGTTTCAAAAGATTCCTCTCCGTTCCGGGTCTTTAAATGGATGAAATATTTTCTTCCCAACCTGTCTGTCAGTTCTGAAGGAGAACCACAAAAGACAATCTTTCCACTATTCAAAATAGCAATGCGGTCACATAAGGCCTCAACCTCAGCCATATCATGACTTGCCAAAACGATTGTTTTCCCTTGTGATTTGAGATTCCGTATTTGTTCGTGCAGGGCTAGTCTTGCTTTAACATCAAGTCCCGCTGTCGGTTCATCGAGGAAAATAATATCGGGATTTCCGATAAGTGCAAGGGCGAGATGTAGTCTTCTTTTTTGTCCTGTGGATAATTGCAGATATTGTGATTTTTCAATTTCCTTTATTCCAAGAGCCTTCAGCATGGCATTATTAATGCTTGTCTGATTCCATTTTGCAAAGAGCTTTATCGCCTCCATAGGTTTGATATGAGCTGGCAAAGAAGATGACTGCAGTTGAATTCCCATTTTACCGTTTACAATAACATTGCCTCCATCATATTTTCTCATACCTTCAATACATTCAAGCGTTGTTGTTTTACCAGCTCCGTT
Organism: Streptococcus sp. KHUD_017; assembly: GCF_054861245.1. NCBI lineage: Bacteria > Bacillati > Bacillota > Bacilli > Lactobacillales > Streptococcaceae > Streptococcus > Streptococcus sp. KHUD_017. Next base: position 1,007,699 of record NZ_CM142175.1, on the reverse strand, counting down.
CACACCGAGCAGAGCAAAAATTTCTCCTTTTTCGATTTGAAGATTAAGACCTTTTAGGACCATCTTACTTCCGTAGTTTTTCTCTAATCCACGAACCTCTATTGCGTATTTCATGCCTATACCTCCTCAAAGGGATTGGTTCCAAGTCTTGAAAAATAAACTTGCAAAGCGGGCTCTAAATATGAGTTAACGATTTTTTGCTTTTCCTCCCAAGCGTTAGTAGCGGTGTCAATATTACCGACTTCCATCAACTTCGGAAGCATAGTCAAATCTCCATTTGTAAACTCCATGATCAAGCTCCAGTATTCTTGTACAACTTGTTGGCACTGTTCACTTTCAGCGGGCACCTTTTCTTTTTGGAGTCGCACAATCTCATCACTTAGGCGATTAAATCTGTCCATAAAGTCTACTCCGCTTTTCTTGTCAAATCGACTTCGTATGTGATCCAGCGTATCATCATCAAAACGTTTAATCAGAGAGTAAGATTCATTCTTCATTTGTAAATTGACAATAATATCTGCATACTTCTTAAAGTCAACCGTCTGTATTTGTAAAACTTCAACTTTTAACTGCTCTATTTCTGACAATGATGCCTGAAGCTGTTCTATTTTTTGGCGAATATCATCTGCTTGCTCTGTAAGAGCATTTGCAACTTCAGCTGGAGTTTTCAAAGAGTTCAAACGCCCCTTTATGTCCTTGAGAGAAAAACCAAGTGATTTCAAGGATATAATCTGATGAAGCATGACTAGATCTTTATCAGTATAAAGTCTACGTCCTCCCTCACTTTCTGCAGACGGGGAAAGCAATTCTTCTTTATCGTAGTATTGTAGAGTTCGGACTGTAACTCCCATTTTCTTGGCAACTTCCCCAACTGTCATAAACCCTTCTGGGATTGCTCTGAATTTTGCCATCATTCTCACCTCCTAATATATATTATACATCATGACGTAAGGTCATGAGCAAGCGCTTTATAAAAATTATTGATAAAAGATTTATTCTAGTGTTCTCGTTTACTTAATATAAATAAAAATGCTTCTGAAAAGAGCTATTTAAAAGTGACAAAAAGGAGTTGAAAGAGAAGAACCAAAACAATTACTTGCATTTAGTATATCTTTTTGCTTTGTTCAATGATTGGTGCTATAATGTAGTTAAAAAGTAAAGAAAACATAGGAGATAGATGATGAATACAATGTATATTATCGTAGGATTTGTTGTTTTTTGGTTCTTGCTATTTGTTGTTTTTATGATTGCAAATGGTAATAGAAAGAAAAAAGCTGTTAGCTTTGTTAGTGATAATAGTGATAAAGCTATTGTTCATTTATACTGTTCAAAAACTAAAATTAATGGACAGAATCTTGCTGACTTTAATCCAATAACTGGAGAAAACCTAGAAAAGGTAGTTGCTTTAGTTCCAGGGAGATATACAATTGAGGGCGTTTATAAAACGACTGAGAATCGACTGAATCAAACAATCAATATCAAATCAGAAAATATCAGTATGGATCTTGACTTGGAGGCTGGGAACACCTATTCAATAGCTATGTACCTATACTCTCCTGAAGAAAGACAAGAGTATGAGAATGGCAAAACTGATGAAGTTGTTTTGAGTGTTCCGTTAACCATTGTCGTGGGTAGTGATTTCATCAAAGCATACATTATTTGCTACAAAGAAAAATGATTATCTAAGAGGCTGGGCTTAAGTTTGTTACTGGCCTCTTTTCTAATATTAAGTCAAGCTATGAGCAGGATCATTTTGTCAAGTAGGCTTGCTAATTAATCCAAATTTATGTGGGAGATAAATATTATGAAAAAGAGTACCTATAATCTATTAACTAAAATTCCTATATACGGAGTTTTATTAAAACAATCGAGTAAAGGTGAGATGAGGCTATGCAGTCCATTCCTTCAAGATTTGGCGGAAGAAGGGATTAGACCAATTGAAATTTATGAACTTCTAGAAGAGAAATATCCAGGTGAAGTGGTAACAAGAGATCGTTTTTATGAAGGTTATAATAAAATACTTGAATTAAAGTTTAAGAAGGAGATTGACAAAATTTAATGTCTTACTTTTATTTTTCAACAGTAGTACCACCTGAGAATGAGTAATAACGTAAAAATGATCAGAATTAATAGAAACAGTTAAGATTTGAGGATGATAGATGGTTATATTGGAATTGTACCAAAATGATTTTTCTAAAGATTTAGTCGTGTTTGATTCTTTAGAGGAGGGGAAAGCCTTTGTAGCTCAAATCCCTGGATATACTTTAGAAACAGAAGATGAGTTTGAAGTTGAGTTTTTTAACCCTAAACACTTGCCCGATTATATGGAAATTGTTTTCAATGGGAATATTGTCCCTTTATCTGGATTCTCATTTGAACCTGAAGAAAATGTCGAGATTATTTGGAAAGAAATTTCGAATCTATCCGAACCAAACGATAAAGTGATTGAAGGAGCTACAAAAGTCGACGCGTATGTCGTGAAGAACGATGAAGTCAAAGCTTATATCAATTCAAGAGAAGCAAACTTCCGCAAGGCAAAAGCTTTCTTAGAAAGCAAAGGGTACGAAGTCGACAGAAGCTTTTTCGGAAGTGAAGACGGCGAAGCGATTCTCTACAGAAAACGCAGCACCGAAGATTGGCACTTCTTATGCCACTTAGACCCGCTGTTTGTAGAGTTTGAAGATGTCGAAGAATATGTGAAAGAAGTGATGGAAGATATTCAATAGTCAATCAAAGTTCCTTGTGAGTGTATGCCACTGCTTGAGTAGACGGATTGAGCAGTAAAGAGAAACATCTAGTACTATCTAGCTTCTTAAGGAGAAATATCTATCATGAAAATGGAAATCGGGAAAACCTATCTTGTAAAAAAAGATATTTTTGGTTTAAAAAAAGATGAACTTTGGACCTTACTTGACAAGGGTTATCAGGCTTATTTTGGTGAACATAATTTCGTATTTGTCAATGATGATAAAGTGAAGGTATTTGCAGTTTTGCAAGATAGTTCAGAAGAAGATATGCGAATCTACCATCATCTTGAAGACTATCTTGAAGAAGTCGCTCATGAGAATTTCTAAAGAATGTGAGATGAAAATTGTATCTGTAAGTTTTAAATTAAACTTAGACCTAATGAATCATTTTTAAGTTAAGGGTTTATATTTGAAATAGAGTCTTCATTGAGACTTTTTGTTATAAAAAAACTAGACTGAAACCAAGCTGAAAGCCATCTGGTTCAGTCTTTTTTTCTGTTATTGTAGTATAATAAAGGGGGTAGGAATTCAATTTTTTAATAGGATTATTCTAAGAACGAAAACATTTAGAAAGAGAAAAAATATGAAGCAATCACTTGAATTTTTAAGAGAAAGAATCACCGATAAAATGCCCTTGGAGGATATGGTCGCAATCTTTGAAGATTTGTGTCGTGAGCCAATTGATGATGAAATGATTTTGTTTGAAGTAGGGACATTTACAAGTATATCTGATAAACCCTTGTTTCAACTATCATTAGTAAGGCAAGTCCCTGATGAGGATGAAGAGTTTTATCAGGTTCACCTCGATGTTTTCTATGAAGCATGTCAAGAGAATGAAATATTTCATGAATCAACCTGGGATGAGGATTTAGAGGAAAATATTTTTGACTACATTAGAAATTCAGAAATATTTGCCTATGCTAAAGAACAGGAATACCTAGCAGTCAAAATGTATCTTGAAGAAACTTAAGAAAGCTAGTTAAAGTAAGGAAATCTAATGACAGGAGAATTATAAATGAATAAAATCATGGTAATCATCAATCCAACCTCTGGTGGCGAAAAAGCTTTGGATTATAAGGTGAAGCTGGAGAATAAAGCTAGAGACTATTTTGAAGATGTGGAGATTAAAATTACGGAAAAAGCGCAAGACGCCACAAACTTTGCAGAAGAAGCGTCTCGGGAGCACTTTGATGCAGTTCTTGTATTCGGTGGAGATGGTACTGTTAATGAAGTAATTTCTGGTATCGCGGAAAAAGACTACATTCCAAAACTTGCGATTATTCCAGGAGGAACTGGAAATCTCATTACGAAACTATTAGAAATCGATCAAGATATTGACGGTGCGATTGACGAGCTTGATTTTAGTTCTACCAATAAGATTGATATCGGAAAATCAAATGGAAACTATTTTGGCTATATTTTTAGTATTGGTTCACTACCAGAAGCCATCCATAACGTTGGGATAGAGGATAAAACAAAATTTGGCATGCTTGCCTATGCGATTAATACCATGAAGTCTGTGGTTACAGATCAAGCATTTAACATTAAAGTTGAGACTGAGAATGGAAATTACATGGGCCCAGCAAGTCATGTCTTAGTTCTTCTCACCAATTATTTCGCTGACAAAAAAATCTTTGATGAGGACAAAGATGGTTATGCTAATATTTTGATTTTAAAAGATGCATCTATTCTTACCAAATTGTCAGTTATCCCTGATTTATTAAAAGGGGATGTTGTCGTGAATGAGAATATCGAATATATGAAAGCTCGTCACATCAAAATCTCTTCAGATAGTGAATTGGAAACGGATGTTGACGGTGATAAATCTGATGACTTACCAGTAGAAATTAAGGTACTAGGGCAGCATATCGAAGTTTATTCTCAACCGAAAGAATAAAACTTTTGAAAAGAATAGTAGATAATAAAGGAGCTGATGATGATGAAGATTTTAGTAATTAATTCTATTTCGTTTAAAAAAAGAATGATTGAATTACTATTTGATTATCTTTTCATTCTAGCTTATTTAGTACTTCTGTTTTTAGGTTCGATGCTTATTTACATTATTCTTTTTAATGGCGTCCCAGAGTTCACAGAAATTCAGTCGCAGTGTCTTGTTTTTTTTACCTCTGTTTTGCCAATCACTCTACTTTTTACATTCTTAGATTATACAAAGAATGGGAGTTTTGGGAAGGCGAAAGCAGGACTTCAATTGGTTTACAAGAAAAAAACAGTGCAAGCTAGCTTGATTAGAAACACCATTAAATTTTTACCTTGGCAAATAGGTCATATGGGCACGATACATGGTTTCTATAGTGATTTTGATTTCTTATCTGTTATCCTCTCGTTTTTAGCTACTCTCCTCGCAGTTGCCTTACTAGCAATGATGGTTTTCAGGAAAGATAAGCGACATCTAGGTGACCTTATAGCTCATACACAGGTACAGCTAAAAGGTGATTAAAATTAAATATTTCATAGTTATTTCAATTATTAGGGAGCGTGCTGTGTGCCAGCTTCCTTTTTAATGATTTAAAATTACTTTCTTAGCAAAATGCTTGGACTTAAAATAAATTTGAACTATAATATAGGAGAAGCTAATCGACTTGAAAAATCCTAGTTAAAAAGGAAACATTTTATGAAAGTATCTAAAAAAATTAGATTAATGAGCTGCTGTGGTTTAGCTATCTTTACTTTAGCTGCCTGTGGTACAAACGAAAACCAATCTATGGAACAACAGAATAGTTCAAATACTAAGTTGGTTAGCTCAGATAAAGAAAGCCACAAAGGAACCTATAGCAATCTCAATAGCAAGGAAAGTGCAGAAGAAGTTCTAAAAGCCTTGGCTGCGCATTTGGATAAGGACAGTGTGGATGCATTTTTCAACCTTGTAAATGATTATAACAATACTGTCGGTTCAGTTGGATTAACTGGAGATTTTTCTACCTTTACAAAAACAGACTATGATGTGGAAAAAATTAGTCACCTATGGACTCCCAAAAAAGGTGATTTTGTCGGTACTAACTGTCGTATTAACAGTTTTTGCTTATTAAAAAATTCCATCGAAATTCCTAAGTTAGAAAAAGATGATTCCCTATTATTTGTCGATAATGACGCCATTGATAAAGGAAAGGTCTTTGGTACAGAAGATAAGGACGCCTTTGATATCTTATTCTCAAGAGTCAAGACCGATGCAACGACAGATGTTAAGGTTCATGCAGCGAAGATGGAAAACTTCCTCTCTCAATTTAAGTTTAATGAAAATGCAAGAATGCTATCTGTTGTAGTTCATGATGACTTGGATGGTCATTCCCTCTTTATTGGCCATGTCGGGATACTTGTACCAAGTGAGGACGGCTATCTCTTTGTTGAAAAGTTGACCTTTGAGGAACCTTATCAAGCCATCAAATTTGCGACCAAGGAAGATTGCTACAAATATCTAGATACAAAATACGAAAACTATACAGGAGAAGGTCTAGCGAAGCCATTTATTATGGATAATGATAAGTGGGTTCAATTTTAAAGGAAGGCACTGAATTGGAAGAAGTACTGACATTCATAATTTTTGTCCTAGTCGGAGTATGGGCTGTTTGGGTTATCAAAGGAAATCAGCAGAGACCAAGAAAAAATGAGAGGTTTATTGGTTATATCAATCGATACGATGAAGATGGAGAACCTTACCAAGCTGAAGTTTGGGAAGTGACAGAAGATGAGGAGTAGACATATGGAATTACAAGATTTTACAGAAAAAGAACAAGAAATGATTAAAAAGGGACTAACATTCTCTAAGCTTAACGATAAGGAAACTGCCGATAAGATTATCGCCTTAATTCCTGAAGATATGATTAAACGAATTCCATTTTTTGTTAGAAAACATGCCATTACACGTACAGTCAAGAGAATTTCACTTGAGTATCCAGAATTGTATGCTGTAGCTGAACAAGAAGGCCAACTTCCTGAAAAGGAAGCTCAAGAATTGCAACAAATTCTTACAGATATTTTCCAAGAGAAAATGAACAAGCATAAGATTAAGTAAGCGTTGAGTTTTAGAGATAAGATGTCGATTGAACATTAGGAGTTGAGAATGGCTATTGATGGCGTTAAAATCATTGACAGTGATCAAGGTTATGACATTTACAATGAAGTAGTCGGTCGCTATAGAGACGGTGAACATGTAGCGAATATCATCAAGGATATTCTCGATGCGGAAAAAGATTACTGTCAAACAGACTTTTTTACAGAAATTTATTGGACAGCTCTTGCCTACTCACTGTGGAAGATTGGTCACCTGACAGACGATATCAGAGATAAAACCTTGGAGCTTATCAAAAAAGGGGCGGATCCATTTTGGTTGGAAATAGATCCAAAGGCTTTGAAGCAAAGGCAAAAGGTCTTGGATAAACTTGCTATCCTGTTGCTAACTGAAAATCCTAGGCCTCTAAAGGTCCCTAAAGCCAAAACTAAACGCAAACCTTATTTTGAAGAAGGAGATCTCCTTGCTGTTAAGTTCCAAGATGAGTATGGTCTTGTCTTTGTATCTATGGTTGAGCAGAGTCCTAGAAAGCTTGAGTATCATTTGGCTTGCACACGCCTCTTACAAACAAAAAAGCCCTTCATAGATGATTTTTTGACCAGTCAAATCTCCTGTAAGATGGACAATACAAAGTTTGCTCTCGTTACAGATTGCTGGTTCAATCACAAAGATTTAGGGCAATTATTAGAAAATATTGAAAAAATTGGACAGGTGAAACTTAGACCTTTTAGTCTTTGGATGCTGGCACCTGCCCAAAATTTAGAAGATATTTATCAAGAAATCACTAGAGATAAAGGTTCCTCTGGCATTCGATTCATCGAAACCTATAAACTTGTCGACGATATTTTTCCAGTTTAATGCTTATGTGATAAAGGGGGAGATGGTCAATCATTCCCACATGCTGTGCTGGGCTCTAACACCATAGCTATCTAGGGAACCATCTGAATTGAACTTGGATTCAATACGGTACCTTTTCCAGAGGTCGTAGTCTGCTGTTTGAATGGTTAGGATAAAGTTGTTATCCTTATCAGAGACATTATAATCAGCAGGATTGACTTCAAAGATATCGATTAACTTTCGTGTTTGAAAATCTTGAAGCTTGAGATTGGCTAGCTTGACATGATTGACGGAAATTTCTTCTAGTTGATTGTTATCCTTAGGTGTTCTGTAGTAGGTAATGACGCAGTTTTTGAGCTGATCTGTATCTTTACCTGTGGGAGTAAGGGTCATAAAGCCATAGGACTGATCATCCCGCTTGACTTCAAGAAGCTGACCGTAGTAGAAGTGGTCGTTTTTTGGATTGGTAATAGGACTATCTGCACCTTTATCTGCGAAGGTGAACCCATGCTCTAAAAGCTCGGAAGCCTTGGTCTCCCCGACAATGACAGTGGTATCTTTAATGGTTACTGGAACAGGTTGCGCTGGAAGGCCACTCATCATCATGCAAAACATAAAAACATAACTCGTTAAAAAAGCTGTCCCGACAAAAGCGTTGGTTGAAGCATAGGCATGACTGTTATGAAAGTTTTTTCTTATAGCTAGTACAACAAATTTTCCAAGACTTTTTATAATCATACTAACAAGCACGATGAAAAATTGTTTTTTCAAACATTCATAAACTGCTTGCGGGAAGCTATTGCCATGATAGTAGAATCCAGCCAATGTGAGTAGATTTACGATTAAATAGATCAGCAAGAACCAATGAATCTCTTTAAGGGCATTAGCATCAGTGATTTCTTCATAGTCAACGTGAATTCTTCCTTGAACAGCATGGCCAAGTTTATAAATCCATTTGGGAATGTCTTTGCCTTTTTTAACCGCAACTACAAGTCTAATATAGAGATAGATAGTAAAGGACAAGGATAGAAAGAAAAGAGCATAAAAACCCAAAACAATACTAGTGGACATGACTATTTCCCCCTATTTAACATTCAATAAAACAATTTCTTAGCTCCATTATAGCATTTTCTAGGGAAATAGAGCTAAAAATATCCGTATGATACTAACTGATTAAAAGGAGTAAAATCATGGGAATGATTGCCAATTATCAATATTTACCAGACAATGAATTAGAACAAATAAAAGGTCTTTCCAATCAAGAAGATGACTTATTAGATTTTTCCGAGGATTCCACTGATAGTCATGATATCTTAATAGATATTGACAAAATGTGGGATGTCTTGGTTTTTGTAATGACAGGATTTAGTAGTTCAGAATTTTTGGATGACAATCCCTTGAGAGAGGCTGTTTTAGGGGTGACTCCTCTAGAGGATGTATCTGAATATATCGCCTATACTGAAAAATCGAGAATTGCGGCTATCCGTCAAGCTTTAGAAGAATTTGACATGGACAGTGCTATGGCTAACTTTAGTATGGAAGCTTGTAAGAAGGCCGACTTGTATCCTGATATTTGGGATTATCTTGAGGAAGAGGAAGAAATCAAGGATGATATTTTAACCTGCTTTGTCAAAATGAAAGACTTTTACAAAAAGATTCTGGAGCTCAATGGAAATGTCCTGGTCACTATTTGTTAGAAAGTTTATTAAACATTTCTAAAAGAATAAAACTGCTTGAGGTAATAAATGAACAAAGAAGATTTATTGGCATTATGGAAGGGAATAAACTGGGAAAAACATGACTCGGGGATCTATTTTCTAGGGCGATATCTAAATAAAGACATAAATATTTATTTTACAGGTTACTGTGAACAGGATTTAGTCTTATTATCAGATGATTTGATGACTAGTTTATATAGAAACTTAGAAAACCTTGATAAAAAAGCTCAAAAGGTTATCCATGATAATTGGCCTGATAAAGCAGTTACAGAACTGGAATTAAAGGAGTTAATCTTGGATAAAAGTAGTTCTTATGGCGAATTTGCTCTAGGTTATGATGCCGGTGTCTCTCCAGCTGGATCCCTTTATCTTTTAGTGAAATTCGACAAATATTTTCAAGCTGATAGAGAGCTTGTGTATGAAATTTACTAACTGTCTGACAATAAGAGGTTAAAATCAGGTGATGAAATGAATGATTTATATAAAGCAATGTTAGGCTTAAATGGTATTGTCCTTATTACCATTTGTTAATCAGAATTTATCCATGTAAGAAAAGGTAGTCAGATGAATCCATATTTACAAGAATATATCACCCGGACAAGGGAATACCATGCTAAAGATGGAAATCCTTCAAGTGTTGCAGCCCTTTATGATTTAACTGATGAATTAGCTAAGTCTGATGATTTAGAAGCTAAGAAAGTCTTAGTTGACCTCTATGAACAATTGGGTCTCTACACTAGTGCCTATAGCTTATTTACCGAAATCTTAGACAAACCTGAACGAAAACAGATAAAGAAACTGAGCCGTTTACAAGAAATGAGTCAGAGTCATGGCGATCGTTTTGCCCTTCCTCGTCCTCTAAGAAAAGAAGAGAAGAAGCAAAGACAGAAGCTATTACAGTCTTTACCACATTTTATCTATTATCCAGATCCGTTGGCTACAGGTTCATTTGTTGAAGGAGAAGCCAAGCTTTGTCCATCTTGTGGGAAAGAAAGCAATATTTATTATGACTTGATCCCTTATTGTATCGAGGATATAGAATACCTTTGCCCAATGTGCATTGCAAATGGTCAAGCAGCTAAAAAATTTGATGCAGAATTTATCCAAGATGCCGAGTGGCAGGGTGAATTGGATCCAGAAAAGAATCAGCTGCTTTTTTGTCAGACCCCAGGCTACTCTAGTTGGCAGGGAGAATATTGGCTTTCTTGTTGCCAAGATTATTGTGCTTACTTGGGTACAGTTGGAACTCGAGAATTGAAGGCCATGGGAATCGCTGAGCAAGTCTTGGCAGACTATGAAGCGCGTGAAGAATATCAAGAGGTAGAAGACTACTTGGTCAAAGACGGGCCTATCTGTGGTTATTTGTTTAGATGTCTCCATTGTCAAAAATACCAAATCTGGGTTGATGCAGATTAAATCGAAATGTGATTAGCTATGAAAATTAAAGAGAAGACTATGGAAGAACTAGAATTATTCGAAGCTGCCTCCAAAGATTTATTTGATACTATGCAGGGATTTAAAGACAATCTATCTGTTCAATTTCCCCTGTTAGATAGTGATAACTGGCAGTATGATAAGGGATCGATAAAAGTTTGTAAAGCTGATGAATCAGGATTCAAAAAAAGATGTAGGGTCGGAATTAGCTACAACTTGAAAGTCTCCCTATTAAACGAAGATGCAGAGCAAATCTGGTTACTGTTTAAAGACTGGTTCAATACTAGCAGATTGGGTCAAGTTGAAAGAAATCCTAATAATGAGGATTTGGGAAGATATGTCTTCTCAGCAAGTTCTCCTCTTGGAGATCAGGTAGATTGTTCCATTTATTTGCCTAATGAGTGGAATATCCCTCAGATTAGCTTTTCAGGCTATCTAACAGCTCGTTATAGAGCTTGTGATCTTGATAAATTAAAAGAATAAGATGGAGGTTTTTAGAGATGAGAAAGATTGATTGGGACAAGATAAAGACTCGCTTAGATGCCTTGCTGGTCATTGATGAGTATCTAACAGATCCGAGTGAGGATTGGCTCAGACTTGTGATTAAGATTGAGGAAGACTATGGAGTCCGATATCTTATTGACAATGGCTCTGGTGATTCTTTAGATGTGATTTTGACTGATAAAATGATCCTTATAAAAGGCTTTGATCATGAAAGTAGTTTAAGCCAGTTTGCTGCTGACGAGTGGAATCAAGATATCATCGATAGTTTTTATAAAGGACTGGATGAAAAGTATGTCTCACTTTATTCAGAAGAACAAAAAGATGAAACAACCTTCTTTATCTGGTATGACGGTCACGCGCATCAACAGACTTACCAAGATCAGGATGGTGGAGAATGGTTGCTTTCTTACCTTTTTGATAACTTTGAGAGATTTCATGAGTTTGTGACTGACTATTATGAAATTACAGTTGATGAAGACTTACTGAGAAAACTCTACAAGGAAGGATTTCTTTCAGAAATAGAATTAGAGCAATTAATCTAGGAGAGTTAAGAGAGTAATCATGAGAGTGAACTATAAAAATACCCCTGAAAACTATCGAGCTATGGTGCAAATAATCATCCCACCCTTGCTTGATTTACTCAAAAGTTTAACCTTGTTAGAAGAGGAAATTTTTGAGCGTAACAGAGCACTGGATAAGGAAAAAGAAGGCCTTGGCATCCCAGCAAATCAAATTCATCCAAAGTGGAATGAACTTATGGATGATTATTTTCAGAGGCAAATGCAACTTCTAACTGGACGAGTGACTCAAAATTACTTGGAAGGAGGAGTTCGAATTTCTTATAGCTCCCCAAGTGAGTATAACTATGTTAAAAGGAATGATTTTTCTATAGATTTTATCATGACAAAAGCTGAAGAAGCAAGAGTCATCACTCATTATCAAGAAGCTTTAGACATGAAGCATCAGTTTGTACTTAGATTGGTGGATGGAAATTGGCTACTTGATGAGAAATTTTACGGTTTTGAGGATGAGGAAACTTGGTATGGCGACTTACTTTGAGTAAGAGAGCTTTGCTTTCCAAATGATATGAGAAAAAGGAGAAGTCCTGTGAATTTTTTAAAAAATCTATTTACTAGTAAGAAAGAAAAGTCAGAGAAGAAAAAACAACTGATTTTGTCCATGCCCCTCTTCAAAGGCAAGCAGGCCTATTCTTTAGACCAGGTCGTTCAGGAATTGAAATCTCACTGGGCGCTTGAAATTTCTGAAGTTTCTGGGGATGATTCTAGTGCAACCTTTGTGATTGATGGTGCTCTCGTTGCGCTGGCTTTAATGGATTTGCCTATCCCAAGTCAAGAATTTGAAGAATTGTATGCCTATTCTTACCTCTGGCAGGATGTTGAGAAGGATACACAGGAGCACACACAGCATGCTATTGTTTCTATTTTGTCTGACAATCTTTCGCCAGTAGAAACCTATTCCCTATTAACTAAAGTCAATGCCTCTATCCTAAAAACAAGTCCATCAGCTATGGGTATTTATCAGGGTTCTGCCACCTTGCTCTTACCCAAAGATCTTTATCTAGACCTGGCTGACCTTTTGAAAGAAGAAATGCTTCCCCTTCAACTCTGGATTTATATGGGAATTATCAACCAGGGAGATAAAACTAGTATTTACACTTATGGTTTGAAAGAGTTTGGAAAAACTGAGATTGAAATTATCGAGTCTCCTATGAATAGCGATGACTTATATTATTTCCTCCTGTCTATTCTTCAGTATGTTTTAGGCAGTGATGTCATCTTAAAGGACGGTGAAACCATTGGCTTTTCAGAAGATCAAAAAATCAAAATCACTGAGTCAAAAGCCGTCTATTTGGAAGGAAATTCCTTGAAAATAGATGTTTAAACCATGATTTATAATTGAGTGTCCTTCCTAGATTGGTGGTTTTATGAAGCGTGATATAAAGAAGTATTATCTCTACCGATTTCTGGTCTATAGATTTGAAAAACTCTCTTGTAAGAATGCAAGTCTAAAAAAAATAAAGCCAGAGAAGAGAGAAAAAATCGTTCTAGAGGCTACTCGAACTAGTCAAAAGATTATTCTAGTTCTTGGAATTCTCTACATCCTTTTAAATTCAGTCCTCTTCATTTACCTAAGGATAAGTGATTTTCAAAATCCTTTGTTTATGGTGTTTACTGACTATATCGACTATTTGGGACAACTGATAAACGGAAAATGGGGCGGTAGTTGGCGGCAAAAGAAAGCTAGTTTTTTGATGTTTGCTATCCTGGCTTTACCGATTGTACTAATAGAAGGCGGCCCCTTCTTCTTGATGGTTTTATTAGTTGGGAATTGGGAATTAAAGAGAAAGATAAGATTTGAGAGAGAGCATAAAGGAGTAGAGAGTCATGGGTAGAACGGTGATTATAAGTACTTTAATAGTTTTTACAATCTTTAATCTGCTACTCGGTCTGGGCTTTTATCTCTTTCTAAAAAAGAGGAAAGAGAATGGGCAGTCCTTGTACGAAACTCCTGTAAATCAACAAACTCGAACAGAAAAACTGGGTTTAGGTGAGATTTTAGTCTACCTGACACTGATTGCAATCGCAGGGATGTTTGCTTTTCAGACCTTAAATAGAGGTGGTGTGGGGAATTCTATTTTAGCTAAAATGATCCTCCTCCCAGCTATAATGGCTCTTTTCAATGCTCGAAAAAGGACTGGGAAGTCTATGCTTGCCCTCCTTATAACCTTGATGGTCTTTCTAGTAGGAGTCATGTTTAATCTCACGATTGGTTTGCCACCTCAAACACCAATTTTGCAAATTAATGAAAGTAAAATTACGTTAGCAGAAACCAAAGCAAGTGGTCTGATGGAAGCTGGATTTGATATCTATGTAAAACAGGGTGATGGTGGTAGCGACTATGAAGACCTCCTGACAGATGGCAATTTCCAAAAGTATGCAGGAGATAAATCGGTCACCATTGAAAAAGGCTTCAGGCTTGACAGCAATGCTGTCCCCTACGCTCCCTATATCCTAGCAAAAGACGGCATAGTACTGGGGAGTATTTCCTTTTACGGTGCTGAGGACCAGAATGTGGCTTTAGAAGATTCTAAGATTATTCAGGTTCGATTTTACAAGGAAAGTATTGAGGCAGCTAAAAAACATTCTATCACTTTCAAGTTAGATGAACTCGACTTGACTACTAGACTTGATATCCCGCTTGTTCAAGAAACTTTTAAAAAGCATCTATGGTCAATTCCACCAACAAATACAAGTGATGTCACTCAACTATGGTATGGATTACAATGGGTTAGCAACAGTGACTCTCTATTTTGGAATGAATATTATAGTCTCATCCGTCTAGATGAAAATTATTTGATGACTGATTTTGAACTAGCTGCCAAAGTGGCGCGTGATGAGTAGTAAATACGATTTTGAATAGTTGAATTTGCTTATGACTATCTAAAGGAAGTAATTTATTTATACTCTTCAAAAATCAAATTCAAACCACGTCAGCTTCGCCTTGCCGTACTCGAGTACAGCCTTCGGCTAGCTTCCTAGTTTGCTCTTTGATTTTCATTGAGTATTAGTTCCTTTTTTTATTATTAGATTTTAATTTAAAACGATTTCCATTTCTTGGTTAAACAAATTAGACGAACTAAATAATAAATCATTTTAAAAAAGTTCTAAAAAAACTTTACAAGATAATGAAAACATGATATAGTAATAAAGCTTAGAAAATGAGATGATGTTTTCTAGCAAATATAAACCCGAGTAAAAAATGCCTACGGACAGGCAGGGTTGAATGCCGAAGCGTGGTTGAAAAGCCATATTATTGATAGGGTTAAAAGCCTACTTTTATAAGTTGATGTTAGGACATTAGTTCTAATTCGTATACATTTGTTAGTGTGGTGAAAGCACACGTCATCTTGTGAAACGATCAATAAAGTACGTAATATTTGCTACTAGAGAGTTAGGAAACATCAGGAACAGACATACTCAAAAGAAACAAACATAAACACGTCAGTAGATTGTAGAGCAGGTGCCAACCTGCTCTTTTTTCATAAGTATCCTTTAGAGCCTTACACAAGGTGAAAAAAACTATGATAAAGGAGTATGTCTCTATAATGTTAAATCAAAACCAAGCTCCTATTTATGAGGGACTGGTCAAGTTACGAAAAAAAAGAATTGTACCTTTCGATGTACCAGGTCATAAGCGTGGCCGTGGTAACCCAGAATTAGTGGAACTTTTAGGGGAAAAATGCGTTGGTATTGATGTCAATTCTATGAAGCCCTTGGACAATCTAGGACATCCTATTTCGATTATTAGAGAAGCGGAAGAGCTAGCGGCAGAAGCTTTTGGTGCTGCTCATGCCTTTTTGATGATTGGTGGGACAACTTCATCCGTGCAGACCATGATTCTTTCTACCTGTAAATCAGGTGATAAAATCATCCTTCCTCGAAATGTCCATAAATCAGCTATTAATGCACTCGTTTTATGCGGTGCTATTCCTATCTATATAGAGATGAGTGTTGATCCAAAAATCGGTATTGCTTTGGGGCTTGAAAATGAGCGTGTGACGCGAGCTATTAAGGACCATCCGGACGCCAAGGCTATCCTAATAAACAATCCAACCTATTATGGGATTTGTTCAGATCTTAAGGGATTAACAGAGATGGCTCACGCCGCAGGAATGAAAGTCTTAGTAGATGAGGCGCACGGTGCTCATCTGCACTTTACAGATAAACTTCCTCTGTCTGCTATGGACGCAGGAGCAGATATGTCAGCTGTATCCATGCATAAGTCCGGTGGCAGCTTGACTCAAAGCTCGCTCCTTCTCGTTGGCAATCAGATGAATCCTGAGTACGTACGCCAGATTATTAATCTGACACAGTCAACATCAGCATCCTACTTGCTAATGGCTAGTCTAGATGTTTCTCGTAGAAACCTAGCCCTTCGTGGTAAGGAGTCCTTTGAGAAAGTTATTGAGCTATCTGAGTACGCACGTCGTGAAATAAATGCCATCGGTGGCTACTATGCCTATTCAAAAGAACTAGTAGATGGGGTATCAGTTTGTGATTTTGATGTGACTAAGTTGTCAGTCTACACTCAGGGTATTGGCTTAACAGGTATCGAGGTTTATGACCTCTTACGAGATGAGTATGACATTCAAATTGAGTTTGGTGATATCGGGAATATCTTAGCCTACATTTCGATTGGTGACCGTATCCAAGACATTGAACGCTTGGTTGGTGCTTTAGCTGATATCAAGAGACTCTATTCACGAGATGGGAAGGACTTGATTGCTGGAGAATATATCCAACCAGAGTTGGTGCTGTCTCCTCAGGAAGCATTCTATGCAGAGAGAAGAAGCTTAACATTAGACGAGTCCATTGGCCAAGTATGTGGGGAATTTGTCATGTGCTATCCTCCAGGTATTCCAATTCTAGCGCCAGGTGAACGGATTACACGAGAAATTGTCGATTATATCCAATTTGCAAAAGAACGTGGTTGTTCCCTCCAAGGTACGGAAGATCCAGAGGTCAATCACATCAATGTTATTGAGAGAAAGGAGAACTAGATGGATTTATGGTTTTCTGAAGTTCATACTCCAGATGTTAAGTTAACGATGAGAACAGCCAAACAGCTTTATTCTGGTCAAAGTGAATGGCAGGATATCGAGGTTCTGGACACCCCAGCTTTTGGGAAAGTGTTAATTTTAAATGGGCATGTCTTATTCTCAGATGCGGATGATTTCGTCTACAACGAAATGACAGTTCACGTTCCTATGGCTGTCCATCCCAATCCAAAGAAAGTCTTGGTTATTGGGGGTGGTGACGGTGGTGTTGCCCAAGTATTAACACTCTATCCAGAATTGGAACAAATCGATATTGTAGAACCAGATGAGATGCTGGTTGAGGTTTGTCGAGAATATTTTCCAGACTTTGCTGCAGGACTTGATGATCCTCGCGTCACCATTTACTACCAAAATGGACTGAGATTTTTGAGAAATTGTGAAGATGATTACGACATTATCATTAACGATGCGACAGATCCATTTGGCCATACGGAAGGGCTCTTTACCAAGGAATTTTACGGCAATAGTTACCGTGCTCTCAAAGAGGACGGAATCATGATTTATCAGCATGGTAGTCCCTTCTTTGACGAAGATGAGTCAGCTTGCCGAAGCATGCACCGCAAGGTCAATCAAGCCTTTCCAATCAGTCGGGTCTATCAGGCCCATATTCCAACTAGCCCAGCTGGCTATTGGTTGTTTGGATTTGCATCGAAAAAATATCACCCTGTCAAAGATTTTGACAAGGAAGGCTGGAAAAAACGTCAGTTATTTACGGAATACTACACTGCAAATTTACATGAGGGGGCCTTCAAGTTGCCTAAGTATGTAGAAGACATTTTAGAAGAAGAGGAAGGAAAAAAATGAGTCGTTTATTAGTTATTGGATGTGGGGGAGTTGCCCAAGTTGCTATTTCAAAGATTTGCCAAGATAGCGAAACGTTTAAAGAAATTATGATTGCTAGCCGTACCAAGTCAAAATGTGATGACTTGAAGGCTAAATTAGAAGGCAAAACAAATACTAAGATTGAAACAGCTGCTCTTGATGCAGACAAGGTAGAAGAAGTGATTGCCTTGATTGAAAGCTACAAACCAGAAGCTGTTTTGAACGTAGCTCTACCATACCAAGACTTGACCATCATGGATGCTTGTTTAGCAACAGGAGTCCACTATATCGATACAGCCAACTATGAGGCTGAGGACACAGAAGACCCTGAATGGCGTGCTATTTATGAGAAACGTTGTAAGGAACTTGGTTTTACAGCTTACTTTGACTACTCATGGCAATGGGCTTATCAAGAGAAATTCAAAGAAGCAGGCTTGACCGCTCTTCTGGGTTCTGGTTTTGACCCAGGTGTAACCAGCGTCTTTTCAGCTTATGCACTCAAACATTACTTTGACGAAATCCACTATATCGATATTTTAGACTGTAATGGTGGTGACCACGGTTATCCATTTGCTACAAACTTTAACCCAGAAATCAACTTGCGTGAGGTTTCTGCACCAGGTTCTTACTGGGAAGATGGAAAATGGGTAGAAGTCGAAGCTATGTCTATCAAACGTGAGTATGATTTCCCTCAAGTTGGTCAAAAAGACATGTATCTCCTCCACCATGAAGAAATTGAATCATTAGCAAAGAATATTCCCGGTGTTAAACGTATTCGTTTCTTTATGACTTTTGGCCAATCTTATCTAACGCATATGAAATGCTTGGAAAACGTTGGTCTCCTTCGTACAGATGCTATTAACTTTAACGGACAAGAAATCGTTCCAATCCAATTCTTGAAAGCCTTGCTTCCAGATCCTGCAAGCCTTGGACCACGCACTGTTGGAAAAACAAATATCGGATGTATCTTTACTGGTGTCAAAGATGGCGTTGAAAAGACAATCTACATCTACAATGTTTGCGACCATCAGGAATGCTACGCAGAGGTTGGTTCACAAGCCATTTCTTACACAACAGGTGTTCCTGCCATGATTGGGACAAAATTAGTGTTGGATGGCACTTGGAAACAACCAGGAGTTTATAACCTTGAAGAATTGGACCCAGATCCATTCATGGATGCTTTAAATAAATACGGTTTGCCATGGGTTGTGGTTGAAAATCCACAAATGGTGGACTAATGAAGTTAAAACAAGTATCAACGCCTTCTTATATCATTGACTTAGCTAAACTAGAAGAAAATTGTAGCATTCTACAAGAGGTTCAGGAAAAGGCTGGTTGTAAGGTTTTGCTAGCTCAAAAAGCTTATTCCCTCTATAAAACCTATCCTTTGATTAGTCAGTATCTGTCAGGTACGACAGCTAGTGGACTCTTTGAAGCTAAGCTAGCTAGAGAAGAGTTCCCGGGAGAAGTTCATGTATTTGCGCCCGCTTTCAAGGAATCAGATATGGAAGAGCTACTGCAAATATCGGATCATATTGTTTTCAACTCAGAGAGACAACTACGCAAATATGGTCAACTTTGTCGTGATGCTGGTATTAGTGTGGGTCTGCGCATCAATCCTCAATGTTCAACGCAAGGTGACCACGCGCTCTATGACCCTTGCGCTCCTGGTTCACGTTTTGGAGTGACTTCAGACAAGATACCAAGTGATTTGTTGGATTTGGTTGACGGACTACATTTTCATACTCTCTGTGAGCAGGGGGCAGATGATTTACAAACGACTTTGAAAGCAGTCGAAGAGCAGTTTGGAACCTATTTGCATCACCTTAAATGGCTCAATATGGGCGGCGGACATCACATTACAAGAGAAGATTACGATGTGGATTTGCTGATTTCTGAAATCAAGCGTATTCGAGAAACCTATAACCTTGACGTTTATATTGAACCAGGAGAAGCCATTGCACTTAATGCGGGTTATTTAGCTACTGAAGTCTTAGATATAGTGGAAAATGGGATTGAGACCTTGGTGTTAGATGCTTCAGCAAGTTGCCATATGCCAGATGTTCTTGAGATGCCTTATCGCCCACCATTAAGAGATGGATTTGAAGCGCAAGAAAAAACTTATACTTATAGACTCTCTTCAAATACTTGCCTGACAGGGGATATCATTGGGGATTACAGCTTTGAAAAACCGATTCACATCGGCGATCGCCTCTATTTTGAAGACATGGCTATTTACTCATTTGTCAAAAATAATACCTTTAACGGCATTGGGCTTCCAAGTTTGTATCTCATGGATAAAGAAGGTGAGTGCAGTCTAGTCAAAGAATTTGGCTACCGAGACTTTAAGGAGAGATTATCATGATGGACAGTCCAAAGAAATTAGGTTATCGTATGCCTGCAGAGTATGAACCCCATCATGGAACTCTCATGATATGGCCAACTCGACCCGGATCTTGGCCTTTTCAAGGAAAGGCTGCAAAACAAGCATTTAGCCAGATTATCAAAACCATTGCCCAAGGGGAAACAGTCTACCTTTTAGTAGACCAGGATTATCTATCTGAAGCGCAATCCTATCTAGGAGACCAGGTTGTTTATTTAGATATTCCGACAAATGATGCCTGGGCTCGTGATACAGGTCCAACTATTCTCCTTAATGATAAAAGGGAAAAATTAGCGGTAGATTGGTCTTTCAATGCTTGGGGAGGTTCTGTGGATGGACTCTATCAAGACTATGAAGCAGATGACCAAGTGGCCAGGCGTTTTGCAGAATTCTTAGAGGTACCTGTTTACGATGCAAAACCATTTGTACTAGAAGGTGGAGCTATACACAGTGACGGTCAAGGAACCATACTTGTCACAGAAAGCTGCTTGCTCAGTCCGGGTCGCAATCCTCATATGACTAAAGAAGAGATTGAAAATACCTTACTAGAGAGCCTTGGAGCTGAAAAAGTCATCTGGCTACCTTACGGTATTTATCAGGACGAAACCAATGAACACGTCGACAATGTAGCAGCTTTTGTTGGCCCAGCAGTGATTGTCTTAGCTTGGACGGACGACCAAGACGATCCCCAGTATGCCATGTCTGCGGCCGATTTAGCTCTTTTAGAGACGGAAACAGATGCAAAGGGGCGTTCCTTTACCATTCATAAACTTCCGATTCCAGCTATCCATCAAGTAGTGACGGAAGAAGATTTGCCGGGCTATACTTATGAAGAAGGCGAAGAGGAACGCTATGCTGGTGAGCGTTTAGCAGCATCCTATGTGAACTTCTATATTGCTAATAAGTCTGTCTTGGTGCCACAATTTCAGGATGAAAACGACCAAGTGGCCTTGGATATCCTGAGTAAGTGTTTCCCAGACCGTGAAGTTGTCGGAATCCCTGCAAGAGATATTCTTTTAGGTGGTGGAAATATCCACTGTATTACCCAACAAATTCCAGAATAGGAGAAAAAGATGAGAAATGTAAAGGTTGCAGCTATTCAGATGCAATGCGCTAAGGATGTGGAAACGAATATCCAAACAGCTGAACGTTTGGTCCGTCAAGCTACAGATCAAGGTGCGCAAATTATTCTCTTACCTGAGTTGTTTGAACGTCCCTATTTCTGTCAGGAACGTCAATATGACTACTACCAGTATGCCCAGTCGGTGTCAGAAAATACGGCAATTCAGCATTTCAAAGTGATTGCCAAGGAATTAAAGGTCGTTTTACCAATCAGTTTCTATGAAAAAGATGGTAATGTCTTATATAATTCGATAGCTGTCATTGATGCAGATGGAGAAGTGCTAGGCGTTTATCGGAAGACACACATACCAGATGACCATTATTATCAAGAAAAGTTTTATTTCACGCCTGGCAACACAGGATTCAAAGTTTGGGATACTCGCTATGCGAAAATCGGTATTGGGATCTGTTGGGATCAGTGGTTCCCTGAAACAGCCCGTTGCCTTGCCTTAAATGGTGCAGAATTTCTCTTTTATCCAACAGCCATTGGTTCGGAACCAATTTTGGATACAGATAGTTGTGGTCATTGGCAACGTACCATGCAAGGGCACGCAGCAGCAAATATTGTCCCAGTTATTGCTGCCAATCGTTATGGTTTGGAAGAAGTACAACCTTGCGAGGAAAACGGTGGTCAAAGTTCTAGCCTTAACTTTTACGGTTCTTCTTTTATGACCGATGAAACAGGAGCTATCTTGATTCAAGCAGAACGACAAGGCGAAGCTATCTTGTTAACAACTTATGACCTTGACAAGGGAGCAAATGAACGCCTAAACTGGGGCTTGTTTAGAGACAGAAGACCAGACATGTATAAAGATATTGTCAGATGAGAAAAGGCCTACTATAGGCTTTTTTCTATATATACTATAATAATTTTTGATAATGTATTAGAAATCTGATAAAATGGGGTATAAGAAGTTAATAGGAAAGAGAACCACCATGCAAACACCAGAAGAAATGAATGTGCTAGTACCTGAAAAACTAGCAGAAATTGAGCGTGATTATGATGTTACTGTTTTGTGGGCAATTGAGTCTGGTAGTCGCGCTTGGGGCTTTGAGTCTCCGGATAGTGATTTTGATGTGCGTTTTGTATACAAGCATAAGCAAGATTTTTATCTAAGCTTGAACGATCATCGCGATGTCATCGAACTACCAATTGACGATACTTGGGATGTGAGTGGCTGGGATTTGGACAAGGCTTTAAAGTTGCTTTATAAGTCAAATCCAACCCTCTTTGAGTGGTTACAGTCGCCAATCGTTTACCAGCAAGATGCAGATTTTATTAACCGTATCCGTCCGCTTGTCAGTCAGTATTTTTCCGAGAAAAAGATGCTCCACCATTACTTGAATACTGCTAGAACTCAAATGAATAAGTATCTTTCAGGAGATAAGGTCAAACCTAAAAAGTACTTCTATGCTCTACGTCCTATTTTAGCTTGTCGTTGGATTGAAAAACATCATTCTGTTCCACCGATTTTGTTTGATGATTTGGTCAAAGAACTCCTCCCTGATGAAATGAAAGAGCATGTGTCTAGATTGCTTGATATCAAGTTAAAGGGACCTGAAGGAATGGAAATTGAGCCGATAGAGCCAATTCAGGACTTTATCATCAAAAATATCCAAGAGCTGGATGACTACGTCCAAAGTGTTACAGAGGAAAAGAAAGACTGGAAAGCTCTCAATCAATTTTTCCTTGAAGAATTAAGTCGTGACTGAGGTTAATTATGGGAAAATGGACTTGTAGATATGGTCAAGCAATGAACGACCACCAAGCGCCTGATCCAAATGCTTATTCGGTTTATTCGGATGAGTTCTTAGCAGAAATTTC
This sequence comes from Streptococcus sp. KHUD_017, assembly GCF_054861245.1. Taxonomy (NCBI): domain Bacteria; kingdom Bacillati; phylum Bacillota; class Bacilli; order Lactobacillales; family Streptococcaceae; genus Streptococcus; species Streptococcus sp. KHUD_017. The sequence goes on along the minus strand of NZ_CM142175.1, from coordinate 984,642 downwards.
TCAAGCTGAATTATTTTAACTGATATTCTGTCATTGTAATTACGGTAATTATTTGTTATAATACTTCAAAGGAGGAAATCAGATGGTAGTAAAAACAAGAAAACAAGGAAATTCAATCACCATCACCATTCCAAGCGAATTCAATATTCCAAGTGGTGTTAAATACGAAGCAAAATTGTTACCAAGTGGTGAAATTATCTTTACTCCCGAAGAGTCTGGACATCAGATTTCTTATGTATCTGATGATGCCTTTGACTTAAATTTGGACAAAATTTTTGACGAATACGATGATGTTTTCAAAGCTTTGGTGGAAAAATGACAGTCTATCTGACAGAAAGACAAATTGAAAAAATCAATGCTTTAGCAATTCAACGGTATTCACCTAATGAAAAAATTCAAACAGTTAGTCCTTCTGCCTTAAATATGATTGTCAATTTACCAGAACAATTTGTCTTCGGTAAACCTCTTTATCCAACAATTTTTGATAAGGCAACGATACTATTTGTCCAATTGATCAAGAAGCATGTTTTTGCTAACGCTAATAAACGAACTGCTTTCTTTGTTTTGGTGAAATTTCTACAGTTAAATGGTTATCGTTTTTCTGTAACAGTTGAAGAAGCGGTCGATATGTGTGTAACTATCGCAGTAGAATCCTTAACAGATGAAAGGTTAGCTAGCTACACCAAATGGATCTCTGAACATTCATTTAGAGCTAATGGCCAAATTTAAGATTGGATATTTAAATCCTATAAGTAAAAAATAGATAAACAGATAGTATTAGAATTCTGTAATTCAGAAAACTAATCTTTTGAATACGTCAAACATTCAATCTTACTAAACAAGAAAAAGTAGCCCTCTCAGGCTACTTTTTAAAATTCTTTGTAAACATAAGTATTTTCGGGTTTGTCTACTTTGATAAAGGACTGGACTTCAAGGGTTGGGAGGACTTGGTTGAGTTCTTTGTGATAGTGATTGCTAATCTTACCTTTGACTCTGACCCAGGTGTTATTTTCATACTGATTGCTATTTCCTGTAGTCAAGAGACCAAAAACACCCGAATCAGCAATACAGTGCATGATACCAAAACGAAAGACAAATTGACTATTGGCGTAATTGGGATCATTGTAGACAAAACCAGTAAACTCAATCTCCTTACCTTCAAATTCATTTGGAAAATCATAGATGACCTCCATGACTTCCAAGTAATTCTCATCCTTGATGACAATGCTTGATTGGCCTAAGTATTTATCAGCAGTCTTCCTAACAATATTTTCATAAGCAGTTTTTGAATAAAATCTGCTAGTATCCGGCTTAAGATACTGACTGCTCGTTCCTTCACTTGCTTGGATTGCCTTGTCAGTTCCTTCCGACAAAGGAAAATAATATCCTTTTGCCGATACTGTTTGTGAATCCAGAGTGACGGTTGGAAAGGTAAATCCAACTAACAAGGGAAAACTTAAGAGGACAAAACTAGCAAGCTTGGCTGAAAAACTATGTAAGTGACTATGTTCTTTCAAACGCTTGAAGCAAATATAGGCTTGAACGATGGCTAGTAACAATGACAAAACCATGCTGATATAAGCCAGATAAGAGTAGTGGAGGTTTATATACTGATTGAGCTTATCTGATAGGTGCAGATAAAGGGTTAAGATAAAATAGCCAAATAAGATAAAAAATCGAATCATAGCATCACCCCGACTAGATAAGAATAGACAAGAACAACAAGAGTTACAATTGCCATGAATTGCCAAATAAATCGCGTTTTAAGATAATTCTTCATCATGAGTAGGTTCTTGACATCAAGCATGGGACCTATAACCAGAAAGGCAAGCACTGGAGCAAAGCCAAAACTAGAGAGAAGCGAAGATCCGATAAAGGCATCCGCTTCACTACAGAGTGATAGAAGAAAGGACAAGACCATCAAAAGAACAATAGCGAGCAGTGGTGTCGCACTGATGGATGTCAGGATACGAGTTGGAACATAGACTTGGACTATACTTGCAAAAAGACAGCCAAAGACCAAATAACGTCCCATATCAAAGAATTCATCAATAGCTTGAATGAATACCTGAAGGATTTTTTGACTTTTACTCAAGTGAGAAAAATCATGCTCATGGCAAGCCAATCTATTTTCCTTTTGGATAGGTCCCTCCCAGAAAAATCCAAGAAAGATACCCAATATAGTAGCAACTAGAATAGCGCCCAAAGCTCTTAGAAAAACCATTTTAAATGAATTACCAAAGGCTGAATAAGTCGCAAAAAGTACGATGGGATTGATGATAGGAGCGGTTACTAGAAAGGGAACAGCTGTATAGCTTGGAACCTTCTTTTCTAAAAAGCGATTGATGATAGGAACGATTCCACATTCACAAGAAGGAAAGAGAAAACCAATGAAGCTACCAAAAAAGATTCTCCCCAAGCGATTTTTAGGGAGAAACTTATAAACATTCTCAGGTGTGACATAGACTTCAATGGCACCAGAGATGATGCTACCGATTAAGACAAACGGTAAAGCTTCAATGATAATTGAAAGAAAGATGGCGCCAGCTTGTAGCACACTAGAAGGGAAACTTTGAAAGAGTGTCATCTATTTTTTCTTTTCTGCCTTATCTTTCTTTTCTTTGTCATCTGGAAATGTTACTTGCTTCAAGTCAGGGAGTTTAGCGAATTCTTCGAACATCTTATCTAAGTCATCAGTTTTTGTAAATTTAACAGCCATAAGGCATACCTCGATTCTTTTAGTTAAGACTATTATACTATTATTTCTAAGAAATGTTTGGATTTTAAAATAAACATGGCTTTTATCTTTATAAAGTTGAATGAAAGCATCAAATTAATGAAAACAAGCTTTCTTCCTTATGGTATAATAGTTTCATGGATAAAAAATATGAAAAAATTTCCCAAGATTTGGGTGTAACTTTAAAGCAGATTGATACTGTCTTGTCTTTGACAGCAGAAGGAGCAACTATTCCTTTTATCGCTCGTTATCGGAAAGACATGACTGGTAGCTTGGATGAAGTGGCCATTAAGGCTATTATAGACCTTGATAAAAGTCTAACTGCTCTTAATGATCGTAAAGAAGCTGTCTTAGCCAAAATCAAAGAACAAGGCAAGCTAACTAAGGAGTTAGAAGAAGCTATTTTAGCAGCTGAAAAACTAGCTGATGTAGAAGAACTCTATCTTCCCTATAAAGAGAAACGTCGGACCAAGGCAACGATTGCGCGTGAGGCTGGACTTTTTCCACTTGCTCGTTTAATTTTACAAAATGTTTCTAATCTAGAAAAAGAAGCAGAAGCATTTGTCCGTGAAGGTTTCGAAACTCCTCAAGAAGCTTTGGCTGGGGCTGTAGACATCTTGGTTGAAGCACTATCCGAGGATGTTCATTTACGTTCAATGACATATCAAGAGGTACTTAGACGGTCTAAGATTACTTCTCAAGTCAAAGATGAGAGTCTTGATGAAAAGCAAGTCTTTCAGATTTATTACGATTTCTCAGAAACAGTTGCAAACATGCAAGGTTACCGTACGCTTGCCCTTAATCGTGGTGAGAAGCTAGGCATTTTGAAAATTGGCTTTGAGCATGCGACTGATCGTATCCAATCTTTCTTTGCTGCTCGTTTCAAGGTTAAGAATGCCTATATTGATGAAGTCGTTCAGCAATCTGTTAAGAAAAAAGTATTACCAGCTATTGAGCGACGTATTCGTACAGAATTAACAGAAAAGGCAGAAGAAGGAGCTATTCAACTCTTCTCAGAAAACCTTAGAAATCTTCTCCTTGTCGCACCTCTTAAAGGGCGCGTGGTCCTTGGATTTGACCCTGCCTTTCGTACGGGTGCCAAGCTTGCAGTTGTTGATGCGACTGGAAAGATGTTGACAACGCAAGTCATTTATCCCGTCAAACCAGCTTCAGCTCGTCAGATTGAAGAAGCAAAGAAAGATTTGGCAGATTTGATTGGTCAATATGGCGTGGAAATCATTGCCATCGGTAATGGTACTGCTAGTCGTGAGAGCGAAGCCTTTGTCGCTGAAGTACTTAAAGATTTTCCTGAGGTTAGCTATGTCATTGTAAATGAGAGCGGGGCATCTGTCTACTCAGCTAGTGAACTTGCTCGTCAAGAGTTTCCAGAGTTAACTGTTGAAAAACGTTCTGCTATTTCTATTGCTCGTCGCTTGCAAGACCCACTTGCTGAGTTGGTTAAAATTGATCCCAAATCGATTGGTGTCGGTCAATATCAGCACGATGTTAGTCAGAAAAAACTGTCTGAAAGTCTGGACTTTGTTGTTGATACAGTAGTTAACCAAGTCGGTGTCAATGTCAATACAGCTAGTCCAGCCTTACTTTCGCACGTAGCTGGGCTTAACAAAACAATCTCTGAAAATATCGTCAAGTACCGTGAAGAAGAAGGAAAAATCACTTCACGCGCCCAAATCAAGAAAGTTCCTCGTTTAGGTGCTAAAGCGTTTGAACAGGCTGCAGGTTTCCTCCGTATCCCGGAAAGTAGCAATATCCTTGACAATACAGGTGTTCACCCAGAAAACTATGCTGCTGTTAAGGAACTCTTCAAACGTTTGGACATTAAAGACCTAAATGAAGAAGCGCAAGCCAAACTCAAATCTATTTCAATCAAGGAAATGGCCCAAGAATTAGACCTCGGTCAAGAAACTCTCAAAGATATTATTGCAGATCTTTTAAAACCAGGACGTGATTTCCGTGATTCTTTTGATGCTCCAGTCCTTCGTCAGGATGTCTTGGATATCAAGGATTTAAAAGTTGGACAAAAACTTGAGGGAGTTGTTCGTAACGTCGTTGACTTCGGTGCCTTTGTTGACATTGGTATTCACGAGGATGGCCTGATTCATATCTCTCATATGAGCAAGAAATTCATCAAACATCCGAGTCAAGTCGTTTCAGTTGGTGATTTGGTAACTGTTTGGGTGAAGAAGATTGATGTCCAACGAGAAAAAGTAAATCTGTCGCTCCTTGCACCAGATGAATCTAACTAATTACGTTCGACAAGTTTCTTTAGAAGACTTTGGAAAACCTTTCAAACACCAAGCTCAATGGAATACTCGCCTACGGTCGACAGGTGGGCGATTCTTTCCAAAGGATGGGCATTTGGATTTTAATCCCAAAGTCTATCAAGAACTTGGTTTAGAGGTTTTTCGGAAAATTGTCCGTCACGAACTCTGTCATTATCATCTATACTATGAGGGCAAAGGGTATAAACATAAAGATGTAGTCTTTAAGAAACTGTTAAAAGAAGTAGACGGGCTCCGCTTTGTTCCACCCTTATCAAGTGTCAGTCAAACACCCGTTCTAGTCTATACTTGTCAGACTTGTCACCAAACCTATCAACGAAAGAGACGAATTGATATCAAACGCTATCGTTGTGGTCTCTGTCGTGGTAAACTCATTTTGCAAAATACGCCTAAGGACTGATGCAAGTAGTTTTGGTTCATGTTATACTGATTTCAAGAATAGCGAAAGAGGTAGAAATCATGAATACAAAATTTTATAAAATGAGACGAAATCGTATGATATCAGGTGTACTTGCTGGACTATCTGATAAATGGGATCTTGATGTTACTCTTGTACGCTTCATTTTTGCGATCTTTACAATCGCAAACTTCGGACTTGGAATCATCATCTACATCATCCTAGCCTCTATCTTGCCAACCAAGGAAGATATCGAAGCAGAAATGTACGGAACAGGACCACGCAAAATAAAAGAAGCTGAACCAATCAAAGATGACGAAGGTTGGTTTTGGTAATTAGTTTTTAATCTTAACATTTTGATAAGTAAAAAAGATACCGCAAGGTATCTTTTTTAAATACTAAACAATTGACCTAATAGATAGGTAACTCCCATGGTTAAAAGACCAATACAAAGGTTACGAATCATAGCTGTTTTGGTTGGAGCTTTCCCAAGTGTAGCACTGGTGTAGCCGGTAACTAATAGAGAAATCGCTACAATAACAACAGTAGCAGGGATTCGGTAGTCACTTGGAAAGATGGTAATGGAGAGCATTGGTGGTAAACTACCAAGAACAAAAGCGATAAAGCTAGATGCTGCAGCATGCCAAGGATTTGTAAACTCTTCATACTCGATTCCGTATTTTTCTTCAACCAAAGCTTTCAGTGGATTTTTTAAAAAGGCTTTATTGACTAATAGTTGAGCTGAAGTTTCACACTCACCATTTTGAAGATAGGCTGCATAGAGCGATTTCTTTGCAGCTTCGATATCTTTATCCAAAAGTAATTGCTCACGAGCTACAGCGGCTTCTTCTGTGTCTTTTTGAGTGGATACTGAAACATATTCACCTCCAGCCATAGAGAAGGCACCCGCTAAGATGGCAGCCAAACCTGAGAGAAAGATAATCCAGATATTGCTGGTTGCACTGGCAACCCCGATAACAACTCCAGCGATGGAAATGATCCCGTCATTGGCTCCGAGCACACCAGCACGTAAAATATTTAAACGGCCGGTGAAGTTTGTATCAATTTCATGTGTAATTTCTGACATAGTCTTCTCCTTCATATTCATTATAAAGTATAGGAATAACGAATACAAACTTTTTAAACTATCTGAAAAAAGTTCTACAATTTTAATAATAGCCATAGCTATTGCTTATGCCTATATATAATAAAGTTGTATTTGTAACTGACTGTCATTGATGATACAATTAATTTAATGAAATCTTTGGAGGTCTGATGATGACTCGTGAATTTAAATTTGAAACCCTACAATTGCATGCAGGACAAGTGCTAGATGCTACTACCAAGTCTCGTGCTGTACCAATTTATCAAACAACATCCTTTGTATTTGAAGATACACAGGAAGGTGCAGACCTTTTTGCACTTCAGAAGGCTGGTAATATCTATACTCGTATTACTAACCCAACAACTTCAGCCTTTGAAGAGCGTATTGCGGCTCTTGAAGGAGGTGTTGGTGCTCTTGCCACAGCTTCTGGAATGGCAGCTCTTACTTATACTATCCTTGGACTTGCTCACGCAGGAGACCACGTGGTTGCAGCTTCAACTATCTACGGTGGGACCTTTAACCTTTTGAAAGAAACCCTTCCTCGATACGGAATCACCACAACTTTTGTTGATATTGATAATCTAGAAGAAGTAGAGGCAGCGATTAAAGATAATACCAAACTTGTCTTGATTGAAACTTTGGGTAATCCAGTTATAAACATTCCTGATATCGAGAAAATAGCTGAAATTGCTCACAAACACCAAATTCCTTTAGTTTCTGACAATACATTTGCAACACCATATCTCATTAATGTCTTTTCACACGGTGTAGATATCTCAGTTCACTCGGCAACTAAATTTATCGGTGGACACGGTACAACTATTGGCGGTGTCATTGTTGATAGCGGTAAATTTGACTGGGCTGCTTCAGGGAAATTCCCTCAATTCGTTAATGAAGATCCAAGCTACCATAATTTGAGCTATACTCGAGATGTAGGTGCTGCAGCCTTTATCGTTGCTACTCGTGTTCAATTGCTTCGCGATATGGGAGCTGCCCTTTCACCATTTAACTCATTCTTGCTCCTACAAGGTCTTGAAACACTATCTCTCCGTGTTGAACGCCATGTGCAAAACGCTGAGAAAATCGTTGATTTCCTTGTGAACCATCCAAAAGTTGAAAAAGTTAATTATCCAAAATTAGCTGATAGCCCTTACCATGCCTTGGCGGAGAAATATTTACCAAAAGGTGTTGGTTCAATCTTTACCTTCCATGTTAAAGGTGGAGAAGCAGAAGCTCGTAAGGTGATTGATAGCTTAGAAATCTTTTCAAACCTTGCAAACGTAGCAGATGCCAAATCATTGGTCGTTCATCCGGCAACTACAACCCATGCTCAATTGTCTGACTCTGATCTAGAAGCAGCAGGAGTAACTAAAAATCAAATTCGTCTATCAATTGGACTAGAAAATGTCGATGATTTGATTGAAGATTTGCGTCTTGCACTTGAAAAAATCTAAAAATATCTAGTTTTTATGAAATTAAGCATCCTTCTCACGAATAATAAAGTGAGGAGGATTTTTATGTATAGCATTTCATTTCAAGAAGATTCGCTTTTACCAAGAGAGAGACTAGTAAAAGAAGGAGTAGAAGCGCTCAGCAACCAAGAATTACTGGCAATATTACTAAGGACAGGCACAAAACGGGCCAATGTTTTTGAAATAGCACAGAAGGTCTTAAATCAGCTGACATGTTTAACTGACCTCAAAAGAATGAGTCTACAGGAATTGCAGACTCTATCGGGTATTGGACGTGTAAAGGCTATCGAATTACAAGCCGTTATTGAATTAGGCTACCGTATCCATAAAAGGGAAACAGTGGAAATGGAGAGTATTCTTAGCAGTCGTAAATTAGCTAAAAAGATGCAGTCTGAGCTTGGAGATAAAAAACAAGAGCACCTAGTGGCGCTCTATCTGAATACTCAAAATCAAATCATTCACCAGCAGACTATTTTTATCGGGTCTGCCACGAGAAGCATTGCTGAACCCAGAGAAATTCTCCACTATGCTTTGAAGCATATGGCAACATCTGTGATTTTGGTTCATAATCATCCATCAGGAGCAGTAGTTCCTAGCCCCAATGATGACCAGGTTACGAAACTTGTTAAAGAAGCCTGCGAATTAATGGGATTGGTCTTATTGGACCATTTAATCGTCTCTCATTCTGATTATTTTAGTTACCGCGAGAAGACGGACCTGATATAGGATTATTTTTTGAAGTTTAGAGGCCCCTGCTCAAACGCTTGTAAAGCATAGGACTCAACTTCGTTCATATCAATTTTAGGAAGAGGATCAATTGTAGGGACTAGCAACTTTTCTTGTACGATAAAGTCAATAATAGCATTGAAGTCTTCAATTTTATAATACTTTTTTGAGTGGATCAAGATATCTCTGTAAAAGACAAGCGAAGAACGAAATCTGCCTTTAAATTTAGCATCTGCCTTTTTACAAAATGGTTTTGCCTTTTTAGACATTTTTTTCAGTTCTTTTTGTTTGTCTTTTAGAGAGAGTTTGTCGAGATACTCTTTATTCTTAGAAAATGATTGGTAACTTTCTGCCGTTAAAAGACTATATAGATTAGAAAGTTGAAAATAAACTTCTATTTTCTTTTCCTTATAGGTTAAGAAATGGTCAATTTCCTTGCTCTTAACAGATGAGAAAACATTAACATCTAAATCTCTCAAAAGGTCATGAGTAGAAGGTGGGGTAAGTTCATTCATAATTAATTAACTAATTTATAATTCATTGACGACATAGTCGAAAAGTGTTTTATCTTTGGGGCGATTTTCGAAGAGAAATTCAGGATGCCATTGAACACCAAGATAAGGGAAGCCGTCCGTAGTTGTAACAGCTTCGATAATACCATCTTTAGGATCATGTGCTACAACCTTAAGATTAGGGGCTAAATCTTTGATGCTCTGATGGTGGAAAGAATTGATATGAGAGATTTCTCCATAGATTTCTCTTAGAATAGTATCTGGTTCGGTGACAAGCCGCTGAGTAGTGTATTCAGCGGAAGTATCTTGCCAATGATCTTCGATATCTTGATAAAGAGACCCACCCATGGCTACGTTAAAAAGTTGAGTACCACGACAGACAGAAAAAATTGGTTTATTTTGCTTGATTGCTTCTTTAATGAGTGCTAACTCAAAAATATCACGTTGAAGGTGGTAGTCGTCGCTATCAATGGCTTTTGGCTCACCATAGTATTTAGGGTCAACGTTTTGTCCACCAGTTAGAATAAGTTTATCAATTAAACTAATGTAGTAACTGGCCATTTCTTCATCACCAATTGGTAGGATAATGGGGATACCTCCAGCTTCCTTAACTCCTTCAACAAAGCCTTTGGCAGCATAACTCATCATAAGATCATCATCTGGATGCGGGGTTTCATTTCCTGTAATCCCAATAACTGGTTTATTCATAAATATTTACACTTTCTAATCCTCTTTACGCATGAAATAGAGGAGGGTTTGAAGTTCGCTTGTAAGATCGACATATTGAACAACTACGTCTTTAGGAAGATGTAGGTGAACAGGAGAAAAACTAAGAATACCTTTGATACCGGCGTCGACTAATAGTTCTGCAACTTCTTGAGATTTAACACTAGGAACAGTAAGAATAGCAGTTTTAACATCACTATCCTTGATTTTGTCCTTTATTTGTGAGATTCCATAGATTGGAACACCATCAGGAGTTTGGGTACCAACCTCAGGATGATCATCTAGGTCAAAAGCCATGATGATTTTCATCTTGTTACGCTCATGAAAACGGTAGTGGAGGAGGGCATGCCCAATATTTCCGATACCTACCAACATAACATTAGTTATAGAATTATCATTTAAAAGATCAGCGAAAAAGTTCATGAGCTTTTTGACATCGTAGCCAAATCCACGACGTCCAAGTTCCCCAAAGTAAGAGAAATCACGGCGAACAGTGGCAGAATCAATTCCAATCGCTTCTGCAATTTGTTTTGAATTGGCTCTTTCAATTTTCTCAGCATTAAATCTTTTAAAAATACGGTAATAGAGAGAAAGTCTCTTTGCTGTTGCTTTAGGAATAGCAGACTGTTTTTCTTTCACAAAATCACAACCTTTCTATCTACTATTTTATAGAAAGCTTGTGAAAATTGCAACAATAACGAAAAAAAAACTAAGAAAAATCTTAGTTTATCTTCGTTTCGTGGTAAGTTCTTAAAAAGCGGTAGAGGTTACCTAGAAGTCCTTGATAGATTTCAACTCCATCATGTGTTAATGAAGTAATATGAGTAGTATCAGGGAGAGTTACACAACCCGATAGAGAGAGCATAAGAGCTTCATAGTCTTCATATTCTTGCACACGCTCCACTTGATAAGAGTCCTTGTAAGTTAATCGAAACATAATGACCTTCTATCTTTCGCTTTTTGTAAATACGCCACGTTCAACCAAGCTATCCATCAAAAAGTAGAATTTCTCTTGGTGGATATGAGTTTCTTCTGATTTGAAGATATCAACTAAACGTAGACCAAATTTATCAGTGATATTGATTTTTACACCAGTTAAGTCTTTGTTGATGATAATCTTAAGTTGGAAACCTTCTCCACTATTTGGAACTTTTTCAAGTAGACGCGTTAATTCATAGTTCCCAACTTTAGTTTCAAAAAAAGTATTATCTTTAAGCGTAAATTTTTTAACAGTTGGACTAAGTGTGTATTCGTAACGACAATTTTTAAGTTTAATCATTTGTTCAAATGCCATTAAGTTTATCCTCCGATGATATTTTTAAGAGTTTTAGCAAGAGTTATCATTTCTTGTTCTGTATTTTGAGGTGAAATGCTGACGCGTACAGACTCGTGTAAGCGAGGGGATTCTTCTCCGTAGAAGGCTTGAAGAACATGGCTGACCTGAACAACACCAGCTGTACAAGCAGAACCTGATGATATAGAAATACCTTCAAGGTCTAAACGAAGCAGTAGTAGATCGTTGCGTTGTCCTGGAAATCCGATATTTAGGACATAAGGGAGTTGCTCTTTACCTTGATTGAGATAATAGGTTGATCCAGCCATTTCAGTTAGAAAAACTTTCTGTAGTTTTTGAACTTTATTAAAGTTAGCCTCTAGATGATCTATATCATCCTTAAGAGCTGCAACCATCCCTATAATTGCGGGAAGGTTTTCTGTCCCTGCTCTTTTTTTCTGTTCTTGATCTCCACCATGTAGATAAGGATCAAAATCTGTAGAAGCAGCGTATAGGAAACCGATACCCTTTGGACCGTGAAATTTATGGGCGGAAGCACTGAGAAAATCAATTCCTAATTCTTCAGGAAAAATCTCCAATTTTCCAATTGCCTGGACAGCATCTACATGATAAGCTGCTGGATGTTCTTTTAGAACTTCACTGATCTCAGCTATTGGCAATAGAGTACCAGTTTCGTTGTTGACATACATAGTTGAAACTAGAATGGTCTCTTCACGCAGTGCATGTTTTACCTGGTCTGCTGTAATTTCTTGATTTTCAGGTTTTAAAATCGTTACTTCAAATCCGAAATTTTCTACCAGATATTCGATTGGCTCAAGAACTGCATGATGCTCGATAGCAGTAGTGATAATATGTTTTCCACGATTTTGATGACGGAGACAGTAGCCGATAATAGCTGTATTATTACTCTCAGTCCCACCAGAAGTAAAGAAAATGTGTTGGGGCTTTGTACCTAGTAACCCTGCTAATTCTTGACGTGCTTCACGTAAACATTTGCCTGCTTGACGCCCATGGCCATGAATACTAGAAGGGTTGCCATAAGTTTCTTGCATGACTTGAGTCATTGCTGAGATAGCTGCAGATGACATCGGTGTCGTAGCAGCATTATCTAAATAAATCAAAAACTCACCTAATTTCTATTTAAATTTAAATAGCGGACTAACTGGTTTTCTTTCGTGAATACGAACCATTGCATCACCAATCAATTCGCTTGCAGTGATGTATTGAACGTTTTGAGGTTTTTTACTTTCTGTTGATACAGAATCTGTAACCAGAATTTCCTTGATATTAGCAGCATCCAACAACTCCGCAGCACCGTTAACGAACAGTCCATGACTAGATACTGCGTAAATTTCTGTTGCTCCATCACGTTCTAAAATTTTAGCAGCTTCAGAGAAAGTGCGACCGGTGTTAAGAATGTCATCAATCAAGATTGCCTTCTTACCTTCAACATCACCGATAATGTAACCTTGGCTACGTTCAGAATCATCTTGAGCATAGTCGATGATAGCAATTGGTGCATCTAGGTATTCTGCAAGACTACGAGCCCGTTTTACACCAGAGTTTTTAGGACTAACAACAACCACATCTGAACCAGTCAACCCTTTATCGCAGTAGTGTTTTGCAAATAGTGGGATTGTATAGAGGTTATCTACAGGAATATCAAAGAAACCTTGAACCTGAACAGCATGAAGATCAAGAGTTAATACCCGACTAACTCCAGCTTTTACCAACATATTCGCAACAAGTTTAGCTGTAAGAGGCTCGCGAGAAGAAGCAATACGGTCTTGACGTGCATAACCAAAATAAGGCATGACAACATTTATTGTATTTGCACTAGCTCGAACACAAGCATCGACTGTGATTAAAAGCTCCATTAAATGATTGCTAACGGGATAAGAAGTAGACTGAATGATGTAAACATCATATCCACGTACACTTTCTTCAATGTTAACTTGGATTTCACCATCAGAGAATTGACGAGAAGATAATTTCCCAAGTGGAACACCTGCAGCATCTGCAATTTTTTGAGCTATTTCATGATTGGATGAAAGAGAAAAAAGCTTCATATTTTTTGTATCTGACATTGATAAACCGTCCTCTATAAACTAAGTAAATCGGTGAAAAAACATTTTTAAAGGAAAGTGTTTTCTTTCACAGATTCTATTATTTTTTATCCCTTCTATTTTATCAAAAAAAGAAGATTATTTCAGTATTTTTTCATATTTTCTATAAATCGTACTAATTTTGAAGGAGCCTTCTTATATTGGATTTCATTTGCTCGTAAAAACTCTTGAAAATCAAGGTTTCCTTGGACGCCGTTTTCTACTTCCAGTTCAAGTTCATAATCAACAATATCGAAGTAGTGGCTTTGATCAAGAGCCATGAGCCCAATAGCTGTTTCTTTTTCGTAACGAACAGTAGTTAGGCAACCTAAAACTACCCAACCATTTGGTGAGAGTCCTCGATTTTTTAGTTCGTCCATAATCATGCCCTGAGGGAGTTTACATTCTTCGAGACAATCGTTAGCTTCCTCAAGAGTAAGCGCTTGGTTGTATTCCATATTTCCAACCTCTTGAGGGATTTTAATGGTCAATTCAGCGCTTGTATCGAAGGTACGAATGCGCATAGCGATTTTATGTTGGCGAAGATAAAAATCAGGTGTGTCCAGGTAGTAATTTTTTTGTGTAATTGGTGTGACTTCTAAAAATTGAGCTTGCAATCGGTTATATTCTTCTTCACTGAGAAGTGTTTTCATTTCAATTTCTAAATGTTTCATTTTTTCAACCTTTTCTTTATATTTGAAAGCGATTTATGGTATAATAAGCATTGTATTTATTGTATATGATTTTCATGAGAAAATCAAAAACTAGATGAATGAAACTGCTTAAAGAATTGGATGTAATAGTTATATGATTACAGAATGGGAAGAATTTTTAGATCCTTACATTCAAGCTGTCGGAGAGCTAAAAATAAAACTCCGAGGAATTCGAAAACAATATAGAAAACAAAACCGCCATTCTCCCATTGAGTTTGTTACAGGTCGGGTGAAACCGATTGAAAGTATCAAAGAAAAAATGGCACGCCGGGGTATTGGCTACGACACACTTGAACAAGATTTGCAAGATATTGCAGGTTTACGTGTCATGGTTCAATTCGTAGACGACGTAAACGAGGTTGTTTCTATTCTTCGTAAAAGACAGGATATGAGAGTTGTTCAAGAACGTGATTATATTACTCATCGAAAGGCATCGGGTTATCGTTCTTACCATGTGATTATTGAGTATACGGTTGATACCATTTACGGTGCAAAAACCATTCTAGTTGAGATTCAAATTCGTACCTTAGCTATGAACTTTTGGGCGACAATTGAACATTCACTCAACTATAAATATCAAGGAGATTTCCCAGAGGAAATCAAAGAAAGACTTGAGATTACTGCCAGAATTTCTCATCAGCTAGACGAAGAAATGAGTAAAATACGGGCTGATATCCAGGAAGCACAAGCGCTCTTTGATCCTTTGCACAGAAAGTTAAATGACGGGGTAGGAAACAGTGACGATACCGATGAAGAATACAGGTAAACGAATTGACCTAATTGCCAACCGTAAACCTCAGAGTCAGAAAGTTCTATTCGAGTTAAAAGACCGATTAAAAAAGAATAATTTTATCCTGAATGACAAAAATCCAGATATTGTCGTTTCTATTGGCGGGGACGGCATGTTGTTGTCTGCCTTTCACAAGTATGAAAATCAACTGGATAAGGTTCGATTTATTGGAGTGCATACTGGACATTTAGGTTTTTATACGGATTATCGTGATTATGAGTTGGACCAATTGGTCACAAATTTACAATTGGATAATGGAGCTCGTGTTTCTTATCCACTATTAAGTGTTAAAATCTTTCTCGAAAACGGTGAAGTCAAGTCTTTCCGAGCACTAAATGAAGCTAGCATTCGTCGAGCGGATCGTACAATGGTTGCCGATGTCATTATTAACCATGTTCCCTTCGAACGCTTTCGTGGTGACGGCCTAACTGTTTCAACGCCGACTGGAAGTACTGCTTATAATAAATCACTTGGTGGAGCAGTACTGCACCCGACCATAGAGGCCCTACAATTAGCTGAAATTGCTAGTTTGAACAACAGAATCTACCGCACACTTGGTTCTTCAATCATTGTTCCAAAAAAAGACAAGATAGAATTGATACCGACTCGAAATGACTATCACACAATCTCAATCGATAATAGTATTTATTCTTTCCGAAATATTGAGAAAATAGAGTATCAGATTGATCACCACAAGATTCATTTTGTAGCCACGCCGAGCCACACCAGTTTTTGGAATCGTGTTAAAGATGCCTTTATTGGTGAGGTGGACGAATGAGGTTTCAGTTTATTGCCGACGAACATGTCAAGGTCAAAACCTTTCTGAAAAAACATGAAGTTTCAAAAGGGTTACTTGCCAAGATTAAGTTTCGAGGTGGTGATATTCGAGTAAACGGGCATCCGCAGAATGCAACCTATCTCTTAGATATCGGAGATGAAGTCGTCATTGATATTCCGCCAGAGGAAGGATTCGAGACACTTGAAGCAATTGATTATCCTCTAGATATTCTATTTGAAGATGATCATTTCTTGATTATCAACAAACCCTTTGGAGTCGCTTCAATCCCTAGTGTCAATCATTCCAATACCATTGCCAACTTTATTAAGGGCTACTATGTAAAACAAAACTATGAGAATCAGCAGGTCCACATTGTGACGAGGCTTGATAGAGATACATCAGGTTTGATGCTTTTTGCTAAACACGGCTATGCGCATGCTAGGTTAGACAAGCAATTGCAAAGAAAAGCTATTGAAAAGCGTTATTATGCCTTAGTCAAGGGAGATGGTCATCTGGAACCTCAGGGAGAAATCATAGCTCCAATAGCCCGAGATGAAGATTCTATCATCACTCGACGAGTAGCAAAGGGTGGAAAATATGCCCATACGTCCTATCAAATCGTGGCATCTTATGGGAATATTCACTTAGTTGATATTCGTCTCCACACCGGGAGAACTCACCAGATTCGGGTTCATTTCTCGCATATTGGTTTTCCATTACTTGGAGATGATCTTTATGGGGGAAGTTTAGAACATGGCATCGAGCGCCAGGCTCTACATTGCCATTACTTATCGTTTTATCATCCTTTCTTAGAAGAGCAGTTAGAGCTAGAATGCCCACTGCCGGATGATTTCGACACACTTATTACACAGTTATCAAATAATAATTTATCTTAAAAGGAGTCAAAACTCATGGAAGTTTTTGAAAGTTTGAAAGCCAACCTAGTTGGTAAAAATGCTCGCATCGTTCTACCTGAAGGTGAAGAACCACGTATCCTACAAGCAACGAAGCGTTTGGTTAAAGAAACAGAAGTTATCCCTGTACTCCTAGGAAACCCTGATAAGATTAAAATCTATCTCGAAATCGAAGGAATTACAGAGGGTTACGAAGTCATCGATCCAGAACACTACCCTCAATTTGAAGATATGGTAGCTTCACTTGTTGAACGTCGTAAAGGAAAAATGACTGAAGAAGAAGCGAGAGAAGTGCTCAGCAACGATGTAAACTATTTTGGTGTTATGTTAGTTTATATGGGCTTGGTTGATGGTATGGTTTCAGGTGCTATTCACTCTACAGCTTCAACAGTTCGTCCAGCTCTTCAAATTATCAAGACTCGTCCAAATGTTAGCCGTACATCAGGTGCCTTCCTTATGGTTCGTGGAACAGAACGATACCTTTTCGGTGACTGTGCTATCAACATCAACCCAGATGCTGATGCTCTAGCTGAAATTGCGATTAACTCAGCTATCACAGCTAAGATGTTTGGTATCGAACCTAAAATTGCTATGCTTAGCTATTCAACTAAAGGTTCAGGTTTTGGTGAAAGTGTTGATAAGGTTGTTGAAGCAACAAAAATCGCTCATGAGCTTCGTCCAGACCTTGAAATTGATGGGGAATTGCAATTTGATGCTGCCTTCGTTCCAGAAACTGCAGCTCTTAAAGCACCAGGAAGTAATGTAGCTGGACAAGCTAATGTCTTTATCTTCCCAGGTATTGAAGCTGGTAACATTGGTTACAAGATGGCAGAGCGTCTTGGCGGATTTGCTGCAGTTGGACCTGTATTGCAAGGACTTAACAAACCTGTAAATGACCTTTCTCGCGGATGTAACTCTGACGATGTTTATAAACTAACTCTAATCACAGCAGCTCAAGCTGTTCATCAATAAGAATTTTATCCCTCTTTTCCTCTTGGTAAAGGGGGATTTCCCTTTTATTGAGATATCATTCAACTGCAAAAATAGCCAAAATATGGTAAAATAGTCAGTAATCATCTTTGTTTTATAGAATAAGTTTGTATGAAGAAAAGGAAATAAAATGGCAACTATTCAATGGTTTCCTGGACATATGTCTAAGGCGCGTCGTCAAGTTCAGGAAAATTTAAAATTTGTTGATTTTGTGACGGTTTTAGTTGATGCACGTTTGCCCTTGTCTAGTCAAAATCCGATGCTGACTAAAATCATCGGAGATAAGCCAAGACTATTAATTTTGAACAAGGCAGACCTTGCAGATCCAGTATTAACAAAAGAATGGCGTCAACATTTTGAATCACAAGGCATTCAAACACTGGCCATTAATTCTAAAGAACAAATTACTGTAAAAGTCGTAACGGATGCCGCCAAGAAACTTATGGCAGATAAGATAGCTCGTCAAAAGGAACGTGGGATTCAAATTGAAACCTTACGCACCATGATTATCGGGATTCCAAACGCTGGTAAATCAACGCTGATGAACCGTTTGGCAGGTAAGAAAATTGCTGTAGTTGGTAATAAACCTGGTGTGACAAAAGGCCAACAATGGCTCAAAACAAATAAAGATTTGGAAATCTTGGATACTCCAGGGATTCTATGGCCAAAATTTGAAGATGAAACCGTAGCACTCAAACTTGCGCTTACGGGAGCAATCAAGGATCAGTTACTTCCAATGGATGAGGTAACGATTTTCGGTCTCAATTACTTTAAAACGCATTATCCTGAAAAGCTTCAAGAACGTTTCAAACAAATGAATCTGGACGATGAAGCTCCTGAAATTATTATGGATATGACGCGTATCCTTGGTTTTCGTGATGATTACGACCGTTTTTACAACCTCTTTGTCAAAGAAGTTCGTGATGGAAAACTTGGTAACTATACCTTAGATACATTGGATGATCTTAATGGCAACGATTAAAGAAATCAAAGAAGAATTAGCAAAGATAACTGATCTTGAAAGTCCTTTGTTTAAGGAATTTGAAAAAGATTCTCGTTCAGGTGTCCAAAAAGAAATTGAAAAGCGGAAAAAAGCCCTTCAAGCAGAAATTGATGAAAATCTTCGCTTAGAAGCCATGCTTCGCTATGAAAAAGATCTATATAGTAAAGGGATATCTCTAATTGCAGGTGTAGATGAGGTTGGACGTGGTCCGCTAGCTGGTCCAGTGGTGGCTGCTGCAGTGATTTTACCTCAAAATTGTAAAATTAAAGGCTTGAATGACAGTAAAAAGATTCCCAAGAAAAAACATGAAGAGATTTTTCAGGCCGTTAAGGACAATGCACTAGCAATCGGTATTGGAATTATGGACAATCAAGTCATTGATCAAGTCAATATCTACGAAGCGACGAAACTAGCCATGAAGGAAGCTATCTCTCAACTTGAACCTCAACCAGAGCACCTCTTGATTGATGCTATGAAGTTGGACTTGCCGATTTCTCAGACATCCATCATCAAAGGAGATGCGAATTCCTTATCTATTGCAGCAGCATCGATTATAGCTAAAGTTACCAGAGATAAGATCATGGCTAACTATGACGAAGAATTTCCAGGCTATGATTTTGCTCAAAATGCTGGCTATGGAACTGCTAAGCATCTCGTAGGAATTGAAAAGCACGGTGTCACACCTATTCATCGCACCAGTTTTGAACCGATTAAAACGATCGTTTCAGAAACTAGTAAAAGATAATTAAAGGAGAGAATTATGGAGGAACAATCGGAAATACTTAGTTCCAAGAAAGAATTTGCCTTCGCGTCCAGTACGATCTTAGCTCAAGTAGGGCGAGGTATTATTGTCGGATTAGTCGTAGGAATTATTGTCGGATCATTTCGATTTTTGATCGAAAAAGGCTTTCATATCGTTCAAGGATTTTATCAAGACCAAGTGAATCTGATACGGAATCTATTGATTATTTTATTGTTTTATATCCTCATTTGCTTACTTAGTGCCAAATTAACACGTTCAGAAAAAGATATCAAAGGTTCTGGTATTCCTCAAGTTGAAGCCGAGTTAAAAGGTCTCATGTCTCTCAACTGGTGGAGTGTCCTCTGGAAGAAATATATTCTTGGTATTTTAGCAATTGCTAGTGGACTCATGTTAGGGCGTGAAGGTCCCAGTATTCAGCTAGGTGCCGCTGGAGGAAAAGGAATTGCCAAATGGCTCAAGTCTAGCCCTGTTGAGGAGCGTTCTTTGATTGCTAGCGGAGCTGCGGCTGGTCTTGCTGCAGCCTTTAATGCACCGATTGCGGGGTTATTATTTGTAGTAGAAGAAGTGTATCACCATTTTTCACGATTCTTCTGGGTTTCTACCTTGGCTGCTAGTCTAGTAGCAAACTTCGTTTCCCTTCTCATCTTTGGCTTAACACCTGTTTTGGATATGCCGGATGACATCCCTCTCATGAGTTTGAGTCAATATTGGATTTATCTTGTTATGGGGATTTTTCTTGGACTCTCAGGTTTCCTTTATGAAAAAGCCGTTCTGAATGTCGGAAAAGTCTATGATTGGATTGGCCAAAAGGTTCACATTAATAAAGCTTATCATCCAATTTTTGCTTTTATCCTAATCATTCCAGTAGGAATATTTCTACCACAAATACTTGGTGGGGGCAATCAGGTTGTCTTATCCTTAACAGAACAAGATTATAGTTTTCAAATTCTCTTAATTTACTTTATCATTCGCTTTATCTGGAGCATGATCAGTTACGGAAGTGGACTGCCAGGTGGTATTTTCTTACCGATTTTAGCTTTAGGATCCTTACTTGGTGCCCTAGTAGGCGTTATTTGTGTCAATCTTGGCCTTGTTACCCAACAGCAATTTCCTATATTTGTAATTCTTGGAATGAGCGGTTATTTTGGGGCTATCTCAAAAGCACCTTTGACAGCTATGATACTTGTGACTGAAATGGTTGGTGACATCCGAAATCTCATGCCTTTAGGCATGGTGACCCTAGTTGCCTATATTGTCATGGATATGCTCAAAGGAGCACCTGTTTACGAAGCCATGCTAGAAAAAATGCTACCTGAATCAGCAACTGATGATGGAGAAGTTACACTGATAGAAATCCCGGTTTCTGATAAGATAGCTGGTAAGCAGGTACATGAACTCAATTTACCTCATAATGTCCTCATCACAACCCAAGTACATAACGGTAAAAGTAAAACAGTTAATGGATCCACAAGGATGTATCTAGGTGATATGATTCATCTCGTGATTCCAAAAAGTGAAATTGGAAAAGTAAAAGATTTGCTTTTATAGAAGTGTTGATTTACATAATTTTTATTACGAAAAGTTATAATATATTTTGAAAGGTTTCTCTATGAAAAAAAATAAGGCAATTTTGGTATATTTGCTAGGAACATTTATCCAATTAGTATCAGTTTGTCTAGTTTTCTTTCTATTGAATCGTTATTCTGTTCAGTCTAATGTATTAACTATTTCAGGAATCATTCTAGGTGGAATTTCTTCAGCTCTTTGGGGAATAATTGTTGCTAATCGATATTTTCATATTCATTTTAAGAAGATTTTAAAAGATTTTTTTAACATTCATACTAGTTATAAACACTATTTATTATCTTTCTTCCTAATTATATTTGATTTTTCTTTCATATTGTTTGGTGGGAAAATGTTAGAATTTAACTGGTATCTCCCTTTTTTGATGTTCTTCAAATTTATTTTATTTGGAGGAATAGAAGAGATTGGATGGCGATATGTATTTCAACCAATTTTACAAGAAAATTTGCCGTATTTCCTCTCAACAATCTTAACCTTTTTTAGTTGGGCTATTTGGCATCTGTTGTACTTTTACATAGATGGTTCTCTGGCAATATTACAATTGACGCCGTTTTTAATTGGATTACTGACAAATTCTTTCATACTATCAGCACTATATATTAAAACAAACAATCTCTGGATTTGTGTAATGACTCATTCAATTATTAATGTCTTGTCTCAACTAACCATAGATACTAATCAATACGAAACTTACTTGATAAAAATCTTCGTCATCTTAGTTTCGTGCTATATGGTAATGAATAAAAAAGAAGAGTATAGTCGTAACTGATTGTATTAGTAAACTTTCATCTTAATAAAATGAAATATAAAACTCCAAAACCAAATCAAATATGATTTGGTTTTTATGATAATAAGAATCAAATTTTACTTGAATTACATTTACTAGAGTTGAAGATCGACGGAGGAGCATTTAGCAAAAAGTATAAAAAATTTTAATCATAATAAATTAATTAAAAGAAAAACTAAAAAATTTTGGTTACAAACTATACACTAGCAAAACTAAAAGTTTATGTACAATTGGCTTAACGTGAGCTAAACTATTGATACAACTGAATTAGAAGCATAAAGTACATTCTTTAAGGAGTGTACTTTATTTTTATTTTGTACATTATTTTGAAGTGTTATTTTGTATATTTTCTAGTTCATAACATCATCTGATTTAAGGAATTGATTTGTACATTTTTACTCTAATAGGTGCAGAAGAAGTAGTGGTTCAATTGTACATTTTTGGCTACTCATTTAAGGACTTATTGATAGTAAGATATAGATTTTTACTCGTGGTGCTAGTTAATCTCAAAGTATCTCAGATTATAAGTCAGTACAATTTGCTCCATTCTCAACTGCAATCCTGTAAAGCCTCTAGCTAGTGTTTGTTCGACATCAAAAAAAGCACAAAGTTCTGAAAATCGAGTTTCAATAATCCGTCTCATAGCCATTAGTTTCCAATGATTATGTTGTTTAGCTCTTGCCATATTTTGACGTAAAGGCGTCCAAAGATGGTAACCTTTCTGTTTCAACTGTTCTCTGAGTTCATAGCTAAGATAAGCTAAATCAGCTAAAACATAGGGTTGAGAACAATTTTCTAGTAAGTCATCAACTGCCTTGACCGTCGATTAAACCGACTTCTTTCAAGGAGACACCCACAAGGATTCTTGTTTAGAAGCATCGAATCAATCAAGAAGGATCACCCAGAGGTTCCAGCATTTGAAGAATATGACGAGCTAGTTGAAGCAATCAAAAAATCCCTATAAAGGGATTTTTTTATACCTATAATACCTTGTGCAAAATAGTCGTATATATCAAAATCAGAGTCACGTTACCTACTATTAGACCAAAAGTCGCAAGCAAGGTATTTGCTGTACCCGGCTTAAAATCTGCACTAATCAAATATGGCCAAAAGCATATCATTGGGAAAACGGCTATTAACACGCATACATAGGTAGGAAAGCTTGTCCAAAGAAAGCGTGTCGTCTCTAACCAGTGCCCCCATGAAGGTATCATTATTTTGCTTATAGTGAAAAGTATGCATATAAGGTGGACCACTAGAAGATAAATAGCATACTTTGTCTTGCTCAGTATTTTTTTCTTTTTCATTTTATCTAACTATCCTTGCTAATTATTCTCTCGTTCACCTGCAATATGAACTTTAAAACTAAAATTAACTATATTATTATTCGAATCAAGGTCTAAATTCATAAAATAATGATTCCAAAAGAATTCATTGTTACCTGCTCCCCACTGCACACCGTAATGTCCCAAATATTCACCTCTCGGATTGCTTGGAGTCAGCCATATTTTTTTACCAAATACTTCCTTAAACTTATTTTCATCAAGCTTCTCTAGCAAATCTATACCATCTATATTATATGAGATTCCATATTCTTTAGCAGCAGCTGTGCATTCAGAATCGAAGCAAACCTGCGTAACTACACAGTCCTTCAGTTCCTCATACCTCTTTTTATGCCCGTAAACACCTATGCAGCCAACTACTACATTCTTCTTTACAAGAAGATAAGTCGATCGTGTGACTGCAGAGTCATATGACTTAAATCCGCTTGGCACTGTTACACCGGAACCTTGGTATTTATAATAGCTTCCCGATGTCAAAAGCTCATTATAATTAGGATAATCATGTCTACCATTTGACACATAGATTTCAAACCCCTGGTCTATCAAATCCGAAATCTTAGTCTCTGTAAGATGAATTTCAGTTCTGTCAATTTTAAGTGGAGGTGCGTTATCAGGTAGACCTATAATTATATATACAAACATCAAAAACACGAATATCATAAGAACTGCAACGATACCTATCCAAGATTTCCCGGTTCTCTTTCGTGCATTGAAAAGCGCCATTATAGAAGGCGTGATTATAGCAGCACCAATTGGCGCCGCCCCATGACGGAACATGCCCATGACCTTAAAGGCAATTACAGCGCTAATTAGTATTAAAACTATGTGCACTGCATACTCTCCTACGCTTAGCTTACTCGTCCTAGTCTGATTATTTGCTGGGGCATCGTACACTGGAACACCGTTCTCAAAGGTGTTCTTCATTCTAAAACGCAGCCAAAACAATATTCCAATAAACACAACTGCCAAGAACACTAGCAACCCAATAAAAACTAATCTTTCCATCTGTAACCTTTTCTCTGACCTAATTATCGTTCATCAAAATTCATATCTAGTCTACCACATTTTGAAATTGTTTTACAATATTTACATACTTGTGCACGAATCAAAAAGTTTTAAAAGGATTTAACGACTTAGCAACGACACAACAAACTCTAATGCATGAGTGGGATTATTTAAATAACCTCCTAATAGCAAATCCAACTGAAATAACTGAATTAAGTAATACTAATGTATGGTGGATATGTAAAGAAAACTCAAATCATCGATACAAACTTAAAATTAATGAAAAAATTAAGTATAAAAAGCGCTCATTAATAAGTTGCCCAATTTGCAAAGGTTTAAGAAGAAAACAGGAGCATTTTGTTAGATTAAAGATATACTAGAGAATACTAAAATAAAACAAAGTAAAAACACTCTAAAGTTCATTAAATTGATTATAGAGTGTTTTTTGTTGTCAAAATGTACATTTTAAAAATTTTTAGTTTTCACTTAAATAAAGTACATTTTCGTCTGAATTGAGAGTAGTCAAAATTTTCAGTGTTCACTTAAATAAAGTACATAATTAAGAATAATTAGCTCTAAAAAAATTTTTGGTTATACTAGCAAAGATTTAGATATTGCATAAAAACTAAAAATTTATGTACAATTAACTAAACTAGAGCTAAACTATTGATACAACTGAATTAGAAGCATAAAGTACATTCGTTAAAAAGTGTACTTTATTTTTGTTTTGTACATTATTATGGAGTGGTATTTTGTATGTTTTCTAGTACATAATATTCTCTAATCTAAGGAATTGATTTGTACATTTTATACTCAAGCAATAGCAGAAGAAGTGGTGGTTCAATTGTACATTTTTTGCAGCTTATTTATGTTCCTATTGAGAGTAAGTTACAGAATATTAATAGTCAATAAAACTTTGAACTTTCTTGTTATTTTTTTGAGCAAATGAAAACAGAAAGTTATAGTTTTGTGACAAGTATCTTGAAAATGAGTTGTTATCGTGATAAAATAAGGTTAGAAAGGAAATATAAGGGTATAGGAGATGAATAAACAAATTGGTAACAGAATAGCAGAGTTAAGAAGCGCTAAATCTTTTTCTCAAGAACAAGTAGCTGAAAGAATTGGAATAAGTAGACAAAAATATGCTCGAATTGAAAACGGCATTAATAGTGTAACATTAGAAATTCTTGTAAAACTTGCTGATGCTTTTGATGTCACTGTTAAGGATATTACAAAAGTACTTGATCAAGAAGTATCTGTAGCTTATAGATCAGGAGAACAAAAAAAATCAACACGTGACATGCTCTATATGATTGATTTATTCTATGCAAACAAGCGTTTGTATGAAAAATTAACTTATCAGGATAAGGAGTAGGTAACTCAATGAATAAATTACGAGAAAAAGAGATCCGAAGGAAGGCAAATGAGATCAGAGAACAGTGTACCACGACAAGGTATGGTATTGTAAATCTCTTCAGAGACTGTAAAAATTTTAACATCAAGCTTTTTCGCTATCCTATGGGTGAGGATGCAGATCTTGGTTTTACATTAAAAAGAGACAATGATACTATTATTTTTACGAATACAAGTATTCGTCTTTCAAGGGAAATTTTTACACTTGCTCATGAAATTGGCCATGCTGTTCTCCATTTTGAAAATATGGAAGCTTTTTTTGATAATAATTCAACTTTTTCAGATTCAGACGTTGATGAAAAAGAACACGAAGCAAATTATTTTGCAGCTTGCCTATTGATGCCACAAGAAAAAGTGGAAGGTTATATTTATTTCGAAATTGAGGATAGTGAAAATATTTCAGCAAGAGATATAGCAAAAATGATGGTGGAGTTTAACGTTAGCTTTGACATGGTAGTTAATAGATTATGTAGTTTGCAGTTCATTGATGAACATAAAAAAACGTTATTAAATGTTGCTAAAGTAGAAGCCAAAGTAGGGAATCTTATTAAATCAGTTGATGGTGGTTCTGCTTTAAATCGTCCTAGCGAGGAAATAGTCATTCCTGAAGAGTACTCACAGTATGCAATCTATAACTTTAATAATGGGGCAATGCCGAAAGAAACATTGGAAAAAGTTTTAGGATATTATCATCTTTCACTTGAAGATTTTGAGGATGAAATTGAACAAAATAATGCTTTTAGTCAGGAAGATGATGCAGAGGATATAAATTTGGATGATTTAATTGGAGGATTAAGTGATTGAACGCTTCACTGGATACAAATACTATTATTCATTTTTATAGAGCAGGATGTCAAAATATTCTTTTTGGGTATTTTGATTCTATCTATATTTGTGACCAAGTCTATTTAATTGAATTAAAAAACCATGGGCAAGATATTCTCCCTAATGTAAACTTAGATATTCAAGCAGGGAAGCTGGAATTATTTTCACAGGAAAAAATGGCTAGAGAAGGAATTTTCCAGATTTTTGAAGGACACGCTAAAGTTCAAGAAATGATGTATAATGTGGGGGATAAAGGCGAGGCACATGCTATCGCTTTAGCAAAAACACTAGGTACATGCTGTTTAGTCACTGATGATACAAAATACAAAGGACCGTATAAAAGCCTTTTGCAATATGATGATGAAGTTATGCCTTTTACATTTGCGGAAGTTATTATTCTCTATTATATTTTTGGAACAATAGACGCTTCTAAAGCAATATCGTATTTTGATAAAATCAATATTACATCAACAATGAATTGGAATTTTGAAACACAGCTAAAAAATTTTTTAAGACGGTTTACCCTAAATCAGGATAGTAAAGATGCTAGGTGGCTCGATAAGGCGTTAAAGGAACAAAAAGTTAGCCTAAAAAATAAAATACTAAATATGCAACAATCTTTAAAAACAAATAACCAATAGCAATAAACCTTGTTATTGAATAAGTAATTTTACTTCTTTTAATCTAAAAAAAGAATCAGTCGATTCTTTTTTTTGTATTATTTTAAAATTATGCTTTTTAACTTATCTTCAACAGACTCTCTATGTACTTTATATATCTGAGCTGGGTTTAGTGAAAAATTCCTAGTGTTATTAACTTCATAACAATACTTATAATCTCGTAAACCTTCAATGGCTTCGTACCATTTTGCAAAGGAGCGAGTAAGAATTATTTTCACTTTATCATTTTTGTCATCGATTCTTTTTTTAATTTTTTCAAAGAGGAATTTTTGCGTAGGAAGGTAATCTTTTATTTTTCTATTACTATTTGAGGAAGTACTTTATTACAGTAATGGGGGATGGTTGCAGAATCATCCTCTATTTTTTTGTGCAAAAACGAAGAACTTTATATATCGCATTTTGAGATTAGGCTCCCAGTATCAGTGAAGAATCACAGTCTTCAACATCATAATGATGGAAAGACAGTCTATCTTGACAAAATACCTCTATATGGTTATAATTATGTTCATAATCATATAGATACTAAACTTCAGATACAAGTTACAAAAAATAAGGAGGTATGGTTATGGTCACAAAAAATATTTATGTTGCAGAAGCAGATCTACACCTATTTGATGATGCTGCCAAGTACGCCGGAAGTATTTCTGCTGCTGTGATACAAGCACTTCAGGACTTTCTAAGTGTTCAACGCAACAAAAGCGAAGGATATGATAAGATTGAGTTAAACCTCTATGAAAAAGGGGTAAGAAGAAAGGTAATGTTCTATGGTATGGAGATTACTCGTGTAGAACGTCCGGTAGACGGTGGAATAAGGATTGACACGATTTATAAAACTGCAAAAGGACAGCTTGCAGTGGCAACCAAGGTTCGCAAGGAGCTTCCTAATTGGGCGAAAGGGAATCCACACGTATGGGAAAACCCGCAGTCTTGGTCACATGATTTTTGGAATCTGGGTGACAGAGTGTTAAACGTATATCCGGACATAGAGAGCCTAAAGGAGAAGGATACGTATCTTGCCGAGTGCTGTGAATCTTCTCTTTCGGCAAAGCCTTATGAGTTTTTAGATATTTAGAGTAAATATGGTTATAATGACGTTCCTGTTTGTTGCTTTTTCTATATCAAGAGGTAATGATCAGAAAATATAAGAAGGAAGGTGTAGATGAGCTGGCAGAGATTGTGGGAGGGGAGACGGGAAACAATCGTTTATTTAGAGAACGCAGATATAATCCTTCCCTTAAATTAGCTCTCATAGAAAGGGAAACACCAAAATGAGAAAGAACATTTTAGTGGTTTTGCTAATCATAGAAACACTTGTATTGCTAGTAGTTTTTGGTATGGAAATATTCATTTTTCAAAATAATGGAAAACTAAGGGAAGTTTACCGTGAATCATCAGAAGATGGCAGTCAAAGCATCATTATATATGAAATTGGAGAACCAGATTGGCCTTTTGGTAATGCTCATTATAAAGTATTTGGGCCTTCGGACTTTTATGTAGATGTTGCTGATGATGGCGGATATGGATGGTATAGAGTTGAGTGGAAGATGAATTCTGTGGTTGTTACTTTTGGAGGCTCAGAGCAGGGTAATTCCGTATATGAATTACCGTTTAAATAAATATATATGAATGGCAGAACCAAGAACAGCTACGTAATGTGGACGGTATGAGCTGTCCATTTTTTTATGAGTTAAGCACTAGAAAAAAATATGGGAGCTGCATCTCTTTTTGAGTATCTCAAGAACATAAAATTTAAGTCGTTACTAAAGGAGATGTACTTT
This sequence comes from Streptococcus sp. KHUD_017, assembly GCF_054861245.1. Lineage (NCBI taxonomy): Bacteria > Bacillati > Bacillota > Bacilli > Lactobacillales > Streptococcaceae > Streptococcus > Streptococcus sp. KHUD_017. The sequence goes on along the minus strand of NZ_CM142175.1, from coordinate 955,899 downwards.
AAACAAATTCTTGCAAAATCACTTCCATCCTTATGAAATCCTTAAAATTATGTTTTATATTTTCATTAAAAGGAGGATTTCATAATGAATAGATATATTTTAGAAACAAAGGAACTGACAAAAAAATTTGGCAGACAAAAAGCAGTTGCTAATCTTTCCCTACAGATTAAAAAAAACTCAGTATATGGATTATTGGGACCCAATGGTTCCGGTAAATCTACGACTTTAAAAATGATTACGGGAATGCTTCATAAGACTTCCGGTGAAATTTTATTTGAGGATAAGCCATGGAGCAGAGCAGATTTAGAAAAGATAGGTGCGTTAATTGAAATGCCCCCTCTTTATGACAATCTGACAGCGTGGGAAAATTTAAAGGTAAGAACATTACTTCTTGGACTGCCGGATTCCAGAATCAAAGAAGTGCTTGAAATCGTTGATTTAAAGAATACTGGAAAAAAGAAAAGTGGGCAGTTCTCTATCGGAATGAAGCAGAGATTAGGTATAGCAATTGCATTATTAAATCATCCACGCTTGCTTATTTTGGATGAACCAACAAATGGGCTAGATCCATTGGGGATTCAAGAATTACGGGATTTAATAAAAAGTTTTCCTGAACAAGGAATTACCGTTATCCTATCTAGTCATATTCTGGCGGAAGTTGAGCAAATTGCAGACCACATTGGGATTATAAACAATGGGCGTTTGGAATATCAAAATGCAATCAACCATCAGGAAAACCTTGAAGAATTATTCATGAATGTTGTAAAGAAGGGAAGGAGGGAAAACGAACATGCTTTATAAATATATGCTTGCTGAAAATCTAAAACATAAGCATAGTAATTTAAAGAAACTAATGCTTATTCTTCCTCTAGTTACGGTATTGTTTTCTTTTGTTTTAATGCAATCATATTTTACAATCAATGCATTTAATTGGTGGTATGCGATGATCATGCCTGTAACCTTCGCCTTGATTCCAGGTTTAATGCATAGAAAAGAAGATAAAAAGTTAAAGTATCAAGCAATCTATTCGCTTCCCGTAAGTTTAACGAAGGTGTGGATTGCAAAGGTTTTAACAGCGCTTTTGTACATTGTGGTTGCTGCTTTGGTTCATCTATTTGCAGTTTATATTCTTCAATTTGCAGTAGGAAAACAACTTACATCAAGTTATGTATTCCCTACTTTGTTCAGTGCAAGTGTGCTGCTTGTGATTACTTATCTATGGCAAATTCCATTTTGCTTTTTCTTGGTGAAAAAACTGGGGTTTATTGTTGGTGTAGCAAGTAATGTCATCATCGGATTAGGTTTAGGAGTCGTTTTTGCAGATTCTTCTTTATGGATGCTATGTCCATATACATGGGGAATTCGATTGATGATTCCGATTCTTAAGGTGTTACCAAATGGGCTTCCGGTAACCGCCAATCATCCACTTATTGAAAATACTTCCATTCTTATTCCTGTTATCTCTTCAGTTGTCTTGTTCGGGCTAATTACAATGATTACTGCCAAGTGGTTTTCAAGGATTGAGGTGAAGTAAATGAATGTGATAAAATCAGAACTATATAAGTTAAAACATACATGGGTTCCTTGGATTCATATTCTACTGCCAATTATTTATGCACTTCTATTTTGGGGAGCTGCTAAGGTAACTACCCTAAAAAATTTTCCGATTGCAGAGATTTATCAAAGCTATGCTTCAATTTTAGGTGGACTTTTGCCAACAATTATTGGATTGCTTACAGCAAAAATGATTGATATGGAATTTGAAGCTGGTCGATTTCAAGTTTTGCTTGCAGGAACAAAACGAAGAAGTCAATCGTATTTAGGTAAACTCAGTGTGCTGCTGCTTGGAAGTTTTGTAGCAATCACATTGTCGATTGGAATATTTACACTGTTATTTGGAAACCAAACCTTAGCCGATGGGGTTGCAGAAATTCTTTTGCTCTTTGTAGGGATCATTTCGGTATATCTCATTCACTTATGGTTGTCCCTTGCAATAAGTGGGAGTGCTTCTATTGGTCTTGGATTTATTGAGATGTTACTTGCATTTCTTTGCATGACAGGACTAGGCGATAAAATCTGGTATTTCTTACCTTGTGCTTGGCCAACAAGATTGACTTCCACCTTTCTTTTGTCTAAACAAATGACCGATCAAAGCTTGATGTACATGGAGTTGATAAAATGGTCTTATGTTGCAATTCCAATGTTGCTTGTATTGATGATTGGATCACTGGCTTGGTTTAAATGGTGGAATGGTAGAACAATCAATGAATAAATTTTAGTAGGAAGGAGGATGGGATATGACAAGAATTCTAGTGGTAGATGATGATCCGGATATGCTTGAACTCGTTAAAAATGTATTGCGGACGCAGTCATATCTTGTTGACTGCTGTCTAAGCCCTGCTCAGATTGATCAGCGTAAGCTGGCTAGCTATGATTTGATCTTATTAGACATTATGATGCCTGATTTAGATGGAATTTCTTATTGCAAGCAAATTCGCAGCATGGTAGATTGTCCGATTTTGTTTTTAACAGCAAAGTCATTAGAGTCTGATATTGTTGAAGGGTTAGTAAGTGGTGGAGATGATTATATTACGAAACCATTTGGAATGAACGAATTACTCGCAAGAGTTCAAGCTCATCTTCGCAGGGAAAAAAGAGAAAGGCACTCCAGCTTACATCTGGGTAATATTCGTTTTGACCTATCTGCAAACGAAATCTACGTAAAGGATATAAAAATGTCGTTTACAAAGTCGGAATATCAGATTTCTGAGCTTTTAGCTAAGCGAAAAGGACAAGTTTTTTCCAGAGAACAAATTTACGAGATGGTTTTCGGATTCGATGGGATTGGATCTCCTTCCGCTGTTTCGGAGCATATTAAGAATATCAGAGCAAAGTTCCAACAGTTTGGTGAGTCTCCGATTGCGACTGTATGGGGGATTGGATATAAATGGGAATAAATCATAAGGGCAAATCATTGAAATTTGTTTTCATTCAATATTTAGTAAGTGTAGGTGGTGGGCTTTTGCTGGCTTTAGGATTGGCCGTACTTTCCTTTTTCCTGTTTTCTGTCTCCAGTTTTGTGCTTCCAGCAGATCACATGGAAAAGCAGATATCGGAGAGCAAGACAGTTCTATCGCAATCCGATCCTTTTGACTCCTCTGTACTACCAGATAATACAAAATTTTTACTTCTTTCTGAGGATGGACAGGTGATGGATTCGGATATGGATCAAGCCTTAAAAGAAAAAGCATTACAGTTTCATAATCGGGAAGTATATTCTACTGCCTCATCCGCATTTATGGAAATAAAAAGGATAGATGGTTATTTGATAGTTCAATACTCCCTTGAACCTCAATATGTCAATTCGTGGATGGAGCGATACTTTCCGAAACTCAATACGGTTTTCGGTATCTTGCTGATCGTATTTAGTTTTACCAGTATTGTTTTCATTACTTTTGTTTGGGCTAAGAGGTTATCGAAGCAGCTTGTTCCAATGTTGATTGCATCAGAAGAAATTGCCAAACAAAATCTTAATTTTGAAATTGGCAGTTCAAATATCAAGGAATTTAATCATGTCCTATGTAGTATGGATGAAATGAAAGTTGCACTAGGTAATTCTTTAAAGGAAAACTGGGTGCAGGAAGAAAATCGAAGGAATCAAATATCTGCTTTAACACACGATTTAAAAACGCCTATTTCTATTGTGCAAGGCAATGCAGAATTGCTGAAGAATACGCCTTTGACAAGTGAACAGAAAATGTATGTGGATTTTATTTTGAAAAATGCCAGCCGGATTTCTGATTATGCACAGACACTGACTTTAGTAGGACAGTCTGATCGGTGGGAAGATGGTTTGCTACAAGAGATTTCTGTAGAAGATGTTACAGCGAGTATTCAAGAAGCTGCTCGTGAGATTGCAGACACGAATTCTCTTACGATCAAAGAAAGTATTCAAGTGGAACACAGAATCATGAATGTAGATTTGAAACTTCTTGAAAGGGCAGTTTTAAATGTCATTCGCAATGCGATAGAACATTCTAAAAAAAGGCCATTGCTAGAACTAAAATTGGAAACAGACAGTTATTACTTTTATATAGAAATAAAAGATAATGGGATTGGATTCACGAAAGAAGATTTAACACATGCAACAGAACTTTTCTATCAAGGTGATAAGAGTAGAAAATCGCAGAAGAATCATGGAATTGGTTTATATTCTGCGAAAAAGATTATGGAATTTCATCATGGCGAGATTTTACTGAAGAACAGTGAGAATGGACAAGGAGCGATTGTAGTGATGAAACTTCCTTTGTCAAGTGAATAGAATCAACGAGCTTTGGATTGAGACAAAAAAATGCTTTCAATTATCAGCTATAAAGTTGAAAAAAGGGAACTATAATATATTTTCATTCTAAAGTTTAATTTTAAACAACAACTCTATCACTTTCGTTCTATAATATAGAAGTTTGCTAACACCACATGTGGAGTGTGTGAGTTTGTTAGTGAAACGAAACTAATCCTCAAAAGGTTTCCCAAACCTTTTGAGTCCCACAGACCCATCATGAGGAGAAATCATGAGGGATATTATCAGTTGAATAAGTAAGAGTATAATCTACATCTCCAAAGTAGGAGTGGCTAGTTCCAGCAGAAAGACCTTCATAGGTTTTATAACTGAATAGATCGACTTACTTTGTTGTCGAATTTTTCCTGTTCTTCAAGTAATTCTGAGGAATAGACGACAACTTTAAAATCAAATAAGCTAAAAACGCTCTAAAATCATTAAATTGATATTAAAGTGTTTTTTATTGTCAAAATATACAATTGAAAAAAATTCCAGCTTTTTTAAAATCACTATCTCAGATGACAATTTAATCAAAATATGATATAATACAGAAAAAGTAAAAATAACAAAAGTAACTTACAAAAGTAAAAGAAAAAAAGTAAATAGATAGCCACGGCGGATATTCCTTTCATCGTTTAGAAGGAGTTGCTGTGGTTATCGTTGTTGCTGAGCTAATTAATTGCTCTTATTACTTTGATGAAGTTACTTTTATTATTGAATTAATTTAAATAATAATAACGATCAATGAAAGTACTCATCGATATTCCCTTTATGCAGTTTAGAGCACAAAGGAAAATGGTACTGATTTGATCGTTTTTTTGTGTATTGACATCCTAAACCCCAGTCAGAACCTTCAGTCATATTAAACAAGGAGATAACATGAGATTTGTTGTATATAAACATTCACTGGTTTTAGGTGATAACAACATCGTGACAAAGCAATTTATCGTTCTGAAACACGATGACGGCAACTTACAATTTACTGATTTTCATCGTTATGTTAAATCTACTTCAAGAATCAAGTCGATTTCGGATGATGGGAATAAACGCTTTTCTTACGTTGTTAAGTTTCTTAATTTCATATTTGGTACTCTTGGACTTAAAAGTGTAGATCAACTTACACTTGAGATGGTCAGAGAGTTTCTTACGCTTTATGGATTATCTCAGTTACCAGGGGATAACGGAAAAAGAAAGAAAAGTACCGTTGAAAAATGCGTAAATGCAGTTCTTGACTTCTTGACTCTTTATTTAAGTGAGCGAAAGGAGAAGGCTAAGTTAAAAGCAGAAGAATTATATTCTACGACAACCTTTACGAATAGTAGAGGACGGGTTATAAAACGTAAAGAACCAAATTTTGAAATCTACGTGGATGATAGCAACACTGAGAAAGCTATTTTTCGTGATATGCCAAATAGTGCTTTTGAGATGTTGTTTTCTCACATTGCACACTATCATAAGGATTTACTCATGGTTGTGGCTTTGGGAGCCTTTGTAGGCTTAAGACCATCAGAAGTATGTAACGTAAGACGTGAAGATAGTCCTCTAGGACCAGGTATTTTATTCCACCAAAGTGATGGTCAAGTATTTAAGATTGAAATTGACTTACGAAAAGAAATACCTTTAAGAAGCGATTTAAAGCCGACTGGACGGATTAAAAAGGAAAGACTTCAAGCAGTACCTTATATCTTCTTAGAGGTCTTTTTAGACACCTACAATGACTATATGAGTTATCTGGAAGGTAAGAAGTATGAGAAGGACTATGGGCCACTCAATCTGAATAAACAAGGCAAGGCGTTAACCTATGACGTGTACTACCAACGATTCCGTAAAATCATTCGTGAAGAGATGATTCCTCTTTATCTCAATGCTGACGATGAAGAGGTTGTTTTCTTTGGCAGGCTTTTACAAGAGCACAATATCTCTCCGCATATCTTTAGACATTGGTACACGACACAGTTAGTCTTATCAGGAGTTTCTGAAATCAGTGAGCTCATGTCAGCAAGAGGTGACAAATCGCCTGAGAGTGCATGGGTTTACCTGCAAAACAAGGGAGAGATTGCAAAACAATATGGACAAGTCAATGACGGGGTTTTTGACTATATGAACTGGCGAGCAAGTGAAATGTATGGTAAATAGATAAGGAGTAGCAATGGCTTATTTGGTGAAGGATATTCTGGAGAAGAGTTTAGCAGAACTAAATGCTGATACATCTGAGAACAGAGAAGTCATCAGTCAGTTTTTACTTGATAACGCTTGGTTTGGTATTAAGGTAGATATGACAAACCTTAGCATATCAGAATCAGATGCCCATTTATTGACTGACAAAATAAAGACTTTCCTATCTGGTCCAGTGGGTTTAACGGGCCTACAGCCTATTTTTAAACAGAAGTTCCCAATGACATTTGAGCTGTTTCAAGATTTCTCAAAAGAGCAAAAGTTGTCCAGAAGTAGTAGATTCTACCTTCAAGATTTTCTTGCTTATGATTTAACCAAGGATTTGTTTCTTTACAGTGATAGTGAAATAGAACGGCTGGTTCAAGAGGCAACAGAAGTGCTCAGTAAATCCTATGGTGAAGAGTTAAACGACTTTATCAGATGGATGATGGCTAAAGGCATTACTCATTATCGTAAGAGCTTTGAAATGACGGCCAGATACACCTTAGAGGATAAAAATGGGGCATATGAGTTAGATGACTATCTAGAACTCATGTATTACCTCTTCAACGATGCCTATATTGAAAAGCAGGATATGCTCTATCATGCAGCTTCTTCAAAGAACTATGCCGATACTTGGCTATACTTAGCCCTTCATTTCATTTGTGCCTTGCGAACAACAGACCTTGAACGTCTTGGCCATCCAGAACTGCCTAGAGAGCCCAAAGGGGTGCTAGAAGCCGTTCAGAATGGGACATGGAGTAGTAGTGAGGCAAGACGAACCCTTCTTAGTATCACCACACGTTTAACCTATCTCAATGTTAGACCTAATAAAACAAAACGATCTTCCAATGTTAGTCAGCTAAAATTCCATGTTCCTGAGAGTTGTCAGGTCCTCATCGGAACCTTATTGGCTATCTGTGAATCTCATTATCAATTAGGAAATAACACAGATAGCGAAGAGCCTCTTATCCGTAAAATCAATGATTACGAACGGATTTGTAAGTACATGGGTGATGAGATTGGTTCTCTCTTCCTTGAGCGGGACTTCAGTAGTCGATCAGCCAATAAGTCTTACTTACAAGCTGTTGCCATGTTGGCAGATGATGTTCTAGAGGAAAAATCGGAATTGAATATAAAAGGCTATTTCTTAGCAGCTTTAGCTAGAAGTCATAAAGGCACTTACAATGAATTTGCCCAAACTACAACTGCTTATTTGAAGGATGCTCAACTTGGTCAATTACAGCCTGAGATGGTTGCAAAAGAACTCTTCGAACGTGGTGTTTTATCTATGATTCCATCCATGCTGTTAACGATAGTAACCAGAGGTAAGTATAAGGAGTTAAGCCCTAGCCAGCAAACTCAAATGATTCAACAACTAGATCTAACACCTAGTGAGATTGAAAAAACGCTGGAGTTGAGTATTAGAGCAGATTCAAAGGCTCAAAAAGCCCTCCAAACAGTCGTGAGAGAGGATATGAACCCTGACCAACTACTTACAGTTTGCCATCGTATTGGTAATGGTGAAGCTTTTTCTAAACAGGGAGAAAGCATGTGTCTCTTGTCCGCCCTGGGCAAGTTTTGTCCCTATAATGACAGAATGCACTGTGTAGGCTGTCAGTATGAGCTCCAGACAAAATCCACCCTGTTACTACTTGTTGGTGAGTTTAACAGATTGAATAAAAAATATGTCAAAGTGCAAAGCAATCTAGAAAAAGGTAAAATCCGAGCGATTATAGAAAAACAGCTCAAACCTTGCTTGACTGAAATGCTACAGGCACTAGCTGAACAATATGGAGAGAATGTGCTAAACGACTATGAAGAGATTATAAAGGAGTTAATTAAATGATGAGTGATCCAACTAAGTTATTTCGAACTGTGACAGACTTTACCATTTTCGACAACAATCTGATTGGTCATGCCAGAGAGGTTTTTGATGATTACATAGAGAAGGGGATTATCCTCAGTTATGACTTTGATCATCATAAATGGGAGACTACCAATGAATATGCTAATGTTACCTTTTTATTCAACGTCAATACCTTTCAATACAAACGGTTCTATCAGCCTCTCTTTGGTATAGATTATGAAGGATTTATCGCTTATCTTAAAAGCTTTATTGTGCTGTCCATGGATCAACATGTACTGGGCTCTTTACAAGCTTTTTTACGAGATATAAAGCGTATGATCAAGGAGACGAAGCGGGATATTCTTTTAGACATTGAAGTCATTAAAATCAGCTCTCCTAGTCTTTGTATTGATTTTCTAGCCAGTCTTCCCTATCCAGATGATAGTGAAGTGAGCCAGCTTCTTGAGCAGCTAGATAATGCGATGACTATTGTCTACCAAAACAAGCCCAAACAACAACGACAATTGGCTCAGTTCCAGTCCTATTTTGCATTCAATGATATATTAGCGGATTATTGGGGTCAAGCCTTATCTCAAGAACAAAGGCTCTTTTACTTCCCACTCTATCTTTGGTGGCAAATTACAGCTGTGATTCCACTAAGACCCAGAGAATTTTTGCTAACTCAAAGGGATTGCTTGTCTGAAAAAGATGGTAAGTATTTTCTCACACTTAGACGTAATAACTTAAAGGGAAAAGAGAAATCGGTATCTCACAAGATTTCCGAGGATTATTATAAGACCACTTATGAGATTCCTAAAAGATTGGCTATGGACATACAAGATTATCTAAACTTAACAAATAGTCAATCAGCAACAAAGCTCAACACACTCTTTGTCACTGATTCTCACTACAAACGGTGGGAACGTAGGACTGGGGTAAACAATCGTTTCTTGACCTATACCAACCTTAATACCATCCTCAAGTATTTCTACAATGAGATAATTACTGAACAATATGGTTATCAAGTTTACTATCTAAACTCCCCTACAAAGCTAGAGGATAATGAAATTAACTTTATTCATATTGGTGACACTAGGCACATTGCTATGATTAACTTAATTGCAGAAGGAGCTAGTCCAGTGACAGCAATGTTATTGGCAGGACATGACAATGTGGCGACTTCATCCCATTATTTCTCAAATCTTAGTCAATTCATTGAATGTAGTAGTTATCAAGTTTATCGAAAACTTACCAGTTCTCAGACCAACTATGCTGTAAGTAAAGCTCAACGTCAATACACCATTGGAAAGGATTATGTCACCTTAGACAACAAAGGTCGATGTTATTCTCCATGTTACGCTAAAGGTGATTTTTCAGATTGCCTCAAAGTGATCAGCTCACATGCAGAGCTTGGAGCTTGTACCAGTTGCCCGTTTTACCGTAAGGCTGGAAAAGACTATTTCACCATGGACAAAAGTTATAAAAGGGCCATTGACGAGGAGGCACTGAGTGTTGATGAAGCAATAAAACGAGTTCGAGAAGGTAAAGGTCATGTGGAGGATATTGGAGAGGCTTTACTAAAGCTAAAATCAGTTAGTCACTCGTATCAAGAGTATTTAAAAGCAAAACAGCTATCGTTAGAGGAAGAATCAAATGGCTAGAAGAAAACATATAGAAGACGTTGAAATCATAGAGCACTTTGAAAAATATTTGCAAGAAGAATGTTCGAATAATGTATCTCTTTTTAAAATACCTAGATTCGGCGACTATCTTAGAAAGAATGGCTTTCCAAGTGTTGCAGACACAACCTTAAGACGAAATACTAGCTTTAGAGAGGTGCTTGCCGAAAGAAAAGCTAAATACGACGAGGAGGAAGAGTATCGAACTGTCATCACTTATAAGACTATTGATGTTGATAGTTTCATGGCGACAAATCGGACACCTAATGCTATCCGCACTGGTTTATCTGAATTGAATCTATACTACAAGAAGGTTGCAGAAGCTGCTCTTGAGTTTAAAAATGAAAATGTGAAACTCCAAGATGAGAATGAAGAACTGAAGGAGCAAATTCAACAATTGCTCCAGAAGGAAACAAGTCGAAAAGCTTTAGAAACGGAAAATATAAAGCTACGTGCTCTAATTAAATCAAGTGTATATCCTGAGATTGCAAATGAATTATTGAAAGAAGAGGGAATACTTCAATCTGAGCAACAAGTGATTACAAATGAGTTTATGGTGAATAATATTCTCACTGCTGATTCAGAAATTAACTTTCATTCTGATACTACTAACAGTAAAGATGATAAAGGCGACATAAGAAAACCTAAAAAGGTAGTAGCAATCAAAGATTTACTGGATAGTAAAACCAATTACTAAGGAGGTTTTAATGATAGATGTGATAAAAGATTGCCCTTTACTTTTGATGTATTGGGACTTCAAATTAAATCATCTTGATATTGAAACGACAAAAATAAATCGACGAGCATGTGCTCATTGGATTTGTCCTGATTGTTCTTACAGTTGGGAAGCAAAGGTTTATGATGTGTACAGAAGTAGCTTGAACAGTAAGGCATTTTGCCCTTGTTGTCAGCTAGGGAAATTATTGGTCAAAGAAAAGAATAGCATTCCTGCCGTCTTTCCTGATTTCGAAAACTATATCAATTTTCACCATGAAAACAAGGATACCATCCTAGAAGAGCTTTGGAATGAAAAGTTTAATTCAAAGCGTGTTTTCCACTTAAAATGTCCTACTTGTCGGGTTAGTTGGCGCGACACAGTAATGAATCTTCGCTTATTTCAATCAGAGGACAAAGAGCTCTTTCATTTAGATTGTAATGAATGGGGTTATCACTATTATTATCATGAGGTATATCCAAACCTTGCTAAGATTTATAGTGATGATAGCAACCAAATTTCGTTTGCCCAGTTACAACTTCATCACAACGTCACCCTACCTGTTCAATGGAAATGTGACCACTGCAATAGTCAATTCGAGTTATCCATTGATCAACTATTTAATCGTATCAAGCGAAATGGCTATTATTGTACGAACTGTCAGGCCTCATTTGATATGCCACTGGATGACAATGTCAATTATGAGCCATTATCCTTTTTAACACCATCTTACTTAGACGAATGGTCAACTAATAACAATATAGCCGTAGAACAAGTAGATAACTTGTCAAATATAGAAGCCCTATGGACCTGCTCAGTATGCCATGGAGAGTATGCGTGTTTAGTTCGAGAAAAGAATCAGGAGAGTTGCCCATTTTGTTCAAATAGACAGTTGTTAAGTGGCTTTAACACACTTGATAAAACTCATGCCTATCTTGATATATTCTGGTCTTCTGACAATGATGGTAGCTTGACTGATTACTGGCAATATTCTACCGAGCCACTAACTTGGCTATGCCCTTGTTGCCAAATTGTTTTTCAGTGCAGTCCCCAAGAGATGGTTCTTCGCACTAATTTCGAAAATCAAGTCTTTCAAACATGTCCCAACTTATGCGATTGGAATACTGAAGTGTTCCAAAATCAAATCTTTTATAGCGAACCTGAGTTGGTTAAAGAGTGGAGCGATAAAAACGATGTTCCAATCTATCTAGCTCAAACGACAATCGAGACCAAGAAATATTGGTGGCATTGCTCAACCTGCCAAGGAGATTATCAGTGCTCTATTCCTATTCGAAGAGCCTCAGCTAACCCATGTCCTTATTGCAACAAGGAGACCCCCCTCAAGGGCTATAACACACTTTTAGATGCTTACCCTGAATTAGTAAGTATTTGGAGTCCTAAAAATCAGGAGCAAACAGATTCTATAGTTCCCAATGAAGTTGAAAAACGGACTTTTATGTGGCATTGCAATAGCTGTAATTTAGACTTTAAAGAAAGAATGAATACCGTGCTAAAACGTTATTTAACCTCGGAAACCAAAAGTCTAAAAGATATTTGCCCCTATTGCACACATCTGCTCCCAAACCCCAAAACAGAATCAATAGACGTAGTAAAACCACTCCTTATTGAAGAATGGCAGTCGGATATCTATGGGAGCATTTCAGCAGTCTTTCCATCCTCTACAGCAAAAGTTAATTGGAAGTGTAGAAGGTGTCAGGGGGAATTTGAAGCTAGAATCTGTGAACGTGAAGAAAACGATAATTGCTGTCCTTACTGTTTTGGACGAAAAGTACTACCAGGATATAATTCATTTGATGTTACGCAGCCAATCTTAGTTCAGGAATGGGATTACTTAAATAATATTCTATTAGCAAACCCTAGTGAAGTCAGTGAAAAGAGTCGGATCAATGTGTGGTGGACTTGCAAGAATAATGGTGAACATAGGTACAAGATGTTCTTATATAATAGAGTTTTATTTGAGAAACGTCACAAAGAACCATGTTTAATTTGTAAAGGACGGAGAAGAAAAAGGCAACATTTTGTGCCTTTCAAGAATATTTAGGAAGATCAGGTTGCTAAAAAGTAGCTTGGTTTTTTAGTTTTAGACAATTTCAACAAACCCAGCAGCTACATAAAAATACTTTGAATTCTCAAAAAATTAATTTTAAAAAGTACATTTTGGGGGTTATCGACAATTGAAAAAATTTTTAGTTTTCACTTAAATAAAGTACATTTTCGCATGAATTGAGGGTGGTTGAAATTTCCAGTTTTCACGGGAATAAAGTACATTTTGGACCAATTTTTGTTCGAAAAAAATTTTTAGTTATACTAGCTCATTCCTAAATCTCCTCTATAACATCTTTCCGAAAAACTATAATTTTCTTGAAAAAAATATATAGCTATGCTATACTACTAGTATAGAAAGATTTGGAGAAAAACATGAAACGCGAGATCTTATTAGAACGTATCGATAAACTCAAACAAGTCATGCCCTGGTATGTTCTAGAATACTATCAATCGAAACTGGCTGTTCCATACAGTTTTACGACCTTGTACGAATACTTAAAGGAATACGATCGATTTTTCACCTGGGTCTTGGAATCTGGCATATCAGATGCTGACACCATGGCCGATATTCCCTTAGACGTTCTGGAACACATGACCAAGAAAGACATGGAATCTTTTATTCTTTACTTGCGTGAACGTCCTCTGCTCAATGCCAATACGACAAAAAATGGGGTTTCTCAAACAACCATTAACCGTACCCTTTCTGCACTTTCTAGTCTTTATAAGTATTTGACTGAGGAAGTTGAAAATGAGCAAGGGGAGCCTTATTTCTACCGTAATGTTATGAAGAAGGTTGCAACCAAGAAAAAGAAGGAAACCTTGGCGGCTCGTGCTGAGAATATCAAGCAAAAGCTCTTTTTAGGTGATGAGACAGAAGGTTTCCTGAACTATATCGACCAGGAATACCCTCAAACACTTTCAAATCGCGCCTTATCTTCCTTTAATAAGAATAAAGAACGAGATTTAGCCATTATCGCACTCCTTCTTGCCTCTGGTGTTCGTCTCTCTGAAGCAGTAAACCTAGATCTTCGAGATCTCAATCTTAAAATGATGGTGATTGATGTCACTCGAAAAGGTGGAAAACGAGACTCGGTTAATGTCGCTGCCTTTGCTAAGCCTTATTTAGAGCAATATCTCGCTATTCGAGACAAACGTTATAAGACAGAAAAAACCGATACAGCCCTTTTCTTAACCTTGTACCGAGGTGTTCCTAACCGTATTGATGCTTCTAGTGTTGAAAAGATGGTGGCCAAGTATTCAGAAGACTTCAAAGTCCGGGTGACACCCCACAAACTCCGCCATACTCTTGCTACCCGTCTCTATGATGCCACCAAATCCCAAGTTTTGGTCAGTCATCAACTAGGACATGCTAGCACACAAGTAACGGACCTGTATACCCATATCGTTAATGATGAGCAAAAAAATGCCTTGGATAGTTTGTGAGATACATAATATAAATTATGTAATGTTTTAGTATTAATAAAAGAGCGTAGGATTTTTTATGGAATCTTACGCTCTTTTATTCTTTCTATAAAAATTCGATCCAATAATTACGGTGCGGCTCAATAATGACTGGTTTTCCCCAAAATGATTTTAGATAGGCCAAGTTTGCAGGGGTGACCGGTCTTTTTTCATCATTGAATCTCTCTGCACTCTCCTCCGTTAGAAAGCATTTAACAGCTTCATATGGTGTACCATCGCTCGCTATTCGATCAATTCCTAAATAAGCAATTTCATCACCGTCTTTTGGAATATCTGTAAATAGTTTACCAATAAAATAAACCGTCTTATCTTTCATTAATTCATAAGCCTTACTATTTTCCAGTCTGTTATTCGCTGCAGCGTACATAATACAAAAACTGTCCACAATATCTTTCATAGGCATTAATTCTTCTTTGCTGACTATAATTTCGTCGGGAGCAAGCCCACCAATGATTAAGTTTTTATAATGAGGTTGCTGAATGATATTATCTAAAGCCATTCCTAATGGTAGTTGGACAGCTTGGTAGCCTAATGGTTCTAGCTCTTGCTTTTTCTGGTCAAGGTGTTCTTGTGTAATACTGATATTCAAATCATATGGACTTGAAGGTTGTTGCTTGCTAAAAAAAGCCACTACTATACGATCTAACTGTTCAAATAGACCAAGTTTTTCCACTGGAATTTTCATCATCGAATATGATCCCCTTTTTTGTTCAGATTTCCTCTTTATTCTACTCTCATTATTTTTGAATATCAAGTCTAAGATAAAAGATATCCATATTAAATGGATATCTTTTACTTTATTCCACCACTGCTTCAGAAATTTCTTCTGCAGTAATTCCTGCGAAGTAACGGCCTAAGTTAATGGTTTGAAGGGCTTTAAGAACATCTTCACGTTCGTATTTAACGCCACGAAGGACATCTTCTACTGCTGCTACGTCCTCAATACCAAAGAAGTCACCGTAAATCTTGATGTCTTGAATTTTTGATTCAATAACATTCGCAAAGATTTCAACCTTACCGCTTGGGAATTTAGTTCCACGATGGACATTGTATTCAGGTGATTTCCCATAGTTCCAGTCCCAAGTTCCAAACTTAGTATCTTTGATACGATTGATTTCAGCCAATTCTTCATCTGAGAATACATACTCAGTCATCTCAGGGTATTCTTTTTTCATGTATTCCAAGAGTAAATCACGGAATTCTTCAACAGTGATCTTTTCTGGCAACTCGTCGATAATATTAGTTACTCGAGCACGGACTGATTTAACCCCTTTTGATTCAAACTTATCTTTAGACACTTTAAGTGCGTTAGCTAGGACTGACAAATCCACGTCAAAGAGAAGACAACCATGGTGCATGATGCGTCCATTGATATAGGCTTGTGCATTCCCACAGAATTTCTTACCGTCTATTTCTAAGTCGTTACGGCCTGTAAATTCAGCTTTAACACCAAGTTCAGCCAAGGTATTGATAACCGGAGTAGAGAAGCTCTTGAAGTCAAAGGCCTTGTTTTCATCTTCTTTTGAAATGATGGTATAGTTAAGGTTGTTCAAATCATGGTAAACAGCCCCACCACCACTGATTCGTCTCACTACTTCAATACCGTTTTCGCGTACATAGTCACGGTTAATTTCTTCGATGGTATTTTGGTGACGACCTACAATGATAGATGGTTTGTTGATCCAAAGAAGGAAGATTTGATCTTCATTAAGAAGATGCTTAAAAGCGTACTCCTCTAAAGCAATATTAAAGGCAGTGTCGTTTGAATGATTGATAATGTATTTCATAAGATACCTTCTAATACGATAGAGACTGGAAAATAATTCCAGTCTAGTCTATCTATTTTTATTTTTTCTTAGGTGAATGGATGGCCATTCCAAGAACATCAGCAAATGCTTCGTACATAACTTCAGAGTATGTTGGGTGACCGTGGATTGTCTTAAGCATTTCTTCAACAGTGATTTCCATTTCGATGATACTTGACGCTTCGTTGATCAATTCTGCAGCTGCAGGACCAATGATGTGAACACCAAGGATTTCACCATATTTCTTGTCTGCAATGACTTTAACAAATCCTTGAGCAGCATCTGATGCAATTGCACGTCCGTTTGCGGCAAAATTGAATTTACCGATTTGGACATCATATTTCTCACGAGCTTGTTCTTCAGTCAAACCAACTGCTGCTACTTCTGGAAGTGTATAGATGGCTGCAGGAGTCAAGTTCAATTTAGCAACAGCATGGTTTCCTTTAAGAGCATTTTCAGCAGCAACTTCACCCATACGGAAGGCAGCGTGAGCCAACATCTTAGTACCGTTGATGTCACCTGGTGCATAGATACCTGGAACAGAAGTTTCCATGTATTCATTAACCTTGATACGACCACGGTCTAACTCAAACTCAACTTCTCCGATTCCTTCAAGATCTGGAACACGACCGATTGAAAGAAGAGCTTTATTTGCGATGATATCATCTTTTCCTTCAACTTTGATACGAAGTTTGCCATCTTCTTCAATGATTTCTTGAAGTTTAGTACCTGTCAAGATCGTCATACCTTTACGTTCAAGAATCAAGCGAAGGTTCTTAGATACTTCCGCATCCATTGCTGGGACAATGCGATCCATCATTTCGATAACAGTAACTTTTGAACCAAATGTCATGAAGGCTTGACCAAGCTCGATACCGACAACTCCACCACCAATGATCACAAGACTTTCTGGTACTTCATTCATTTCAAGGATGTCATCACTAGTCATTACAAGAGATGATTCCATACCAGGAACATTGATTTTGCTTACTTTTGAACCACCAGCAAGGATGATCTTCTTAGTTTCAAGCAATTCAGAACCATTTACCAAGACATTCTTATCTTTAGTAATAGTACCGATACCTTTATGAACATCAACTCCATAGCTACGAAGAAGTCCTGCAACCCCACCAACAAGAGTATTCACAACTTTAGATTTTGTTTCTAAAAGTTTGTCCATATCAACTGTGAAATTAGGATTTTCAATTACGATACCACGATTTGCAGCGTGACCAATATTCTCAATAATTTCAGCGTTGTGAAGGTAAGTTTTAGTTGGGATACATCCGCGGTTCAAACATGTTCCACCAAGTTCAGATTTCTCAACAAGAGCAACCTTACCACCTAATTGAGCTGCTTTAATGGCAGAAACATAACCAGCAGGTCCACCACCAATAACAACGATATCGTAAGCATCATCGCTCTTACCATCATCATTTGAAGCACTTGCTGCAGGTGCTGGACTAGCTTCTGGTGCAGCTGCTCCAGCTGTTGGGATGTTTTCCCCTTCTTCACCAAGATAACCGATAACTTCAGTAACAGGAACAGTCTCGCCGTCCCCTTTCAGGATAGCGATCAAGTAACCGTCTTCTTCTGCTTCCAATTCCATGCTGACTTTGTCAGTCATGATTTCCAAAAGGATTTCTCCTTCTTTTACAAATTCTCCGACTTTTTTATTCCATTGGACGATTTGTCCTTCTGTCATATCCACGCCGGCTTTTGGCATAATTACTTCTAAGGCCATATCTTACTTCCTCTATCTATATTTCTAAAACAAATATTTTAAACCAACATTGAGATTGGATTCTCAATTAAAGCTTTCAAGTCTTTCATAAACTTAGCACCAGCCATACCATCTACGACACGGTGGTCAATTGTTAAACCAAGACTCATAATTGGACGAATCACGATTTCACCATTTACTACAACAGGTTTCTCAATTGTTGAGCTAACCCCAAGGATTGCTGAGTTCGGTTGGTTAATGATTGGACCGAATGATTGAACACCAAACATTCCCAAGTTACTGATGGTGAAGGTTGAATTTTGCAATTCGCTAGGAGCTAGTTTACCTTCCAAGGTACGTCCAATAACGTCCTTAAATGCAACTACCAACTCAGACAAGCTCATTTTTTCTGCATTATAGACAACTGGTGTCATCAATCCATTATCCATACCAACCGCCATCGCAAGGTTGACATAATTGTGAGTGATGATTGTCTTACCATCTTCAGTCAATGAAGCGTTAATGTATGGGTGTTTCATAAGAGTTTTAACAACCGCAAGTGAAAGCAAGTCTGTAACAGTGATTTTCTTACCAGTTGCTTCCATGATTGGATCAAGAACTTTCTTACGAAGGGCAAGCATTTCAGACATATCGACATCGTAGTTAAGTGTAAAGGTTGGTGCAGTCAAGTATGACTCAACCATACGTTGAGCAATAACCTTACGCATTGGTGTCATTGGAATACGCTCGATTTCCCCATAAGGAGTTATGTTATCTGGAACTTCTTCCACTTTCTCGATTTGAGCAGGTGATTTAATCGTATCGTTTTCAATATTTTCCGGAAGGAAAGCTAAAACATCCTTCTTCATAATCTTGCCACGATGACCAGTTCCTTGGATTTCTTGCCATGCAATGTTATGTTCAAGGGCAATTCGTTTTGCAAGTGGCGAAATGCGAACCACGTTTGTGTCTTTATATGTTTCCACGTCTTCTTTGTGGACACGACCGTTTGCGCCTGAGCCAGAAATATCGTAGAGATTAATTCCTAAATCATCCGCTAATTTTCTAGCTGCAGGAGTCGCTCTTAGCTTATCATCAGCCATGACCTCTCCTATTCTATACTAAGATATTAAGGACGAAGAGGGCAATGAAAAAATAGGAGATTGACGATGTGTTCGATGAACACAAGGAAATCTATCTTTTTTTCACAGACCTCCGTCCGAATTCAATTACATGATACTAAGGGCGTTTAAAAGCGACCGAAAAATAGGAAATCAACGTAGACTTCGATGAAGTCAAGGAGATTTATCTTTTTTCCGAGCTTTTAGCCCGTGCTCTAATCTAAGATACTAAGGGCGTTAAAAGTCAAAGTGAAAATAGGAAACATGACGAAGAAACTTTAGTTTCTAGGAAAGTTTATCTTTTTCACACAGACTTTAGCCCGAGTTCAACTCTACAAGTAACTTGGATACGAAACGTATCTCAAGTTACTACGGTTGCCGCTGTTAAGCGGTCACCTAGCAGACTTACTAAGTCGTTCGTCGGTTAATATCGACCCGACTCTCTCCTGTCGCAACTTTTCGACTTACTTGGATACAAAAAGTATCTCAAAAAATTTTTTTGCATAATTTATTTTATGTATTATTGTTTGTTGTGAGTTTTACGGATTGCATCTTTGATGCTTTCAACTGTCGGAATCATTGCATTTTCAAGATTTTGTGCGTAAGGCATCGGTACATCTTCCCCTGCACAGCGACGAATAGGTGCATCTAAATAATCGAATGCTTCTGATTCTGAGATAATAGCTGAAATTTCACCGATAAAACCACTTGTCTTGTGGGCATCGTTGACAAGAACTACTTTTCCAGTCTTCTTAACTGAATTAATGATGATGTCTTTATCAAGTGGAACCAAAGTACGTGGGTCAACTACCTCTACTGAGATGCCTTCTTCAGCCAATTCTTCAGCTGCTTGCATGACACGACGAAGCATTTTACCGTATGTTACTACTGTTACATCAGTTCCTTCGCGTTTGATTTCTCCGACACCAAGTGGGATAGTATAGTCTGGATCAACAGGAACTTCACCTTTTTGGTTAAATTCTGATTTGTATTCAAGAATGATAACAGGGTTGTTGTCACGGATAGAAGACTTAAGAAGTCCCTTCATATCAGCTGGTGTACCTGGAGCTACAACCTTCAATCCTGGGATATGAGTAAACCAAGATTCCAATGATTGTGAGTGCTGAGCTGCAGAACCTACTCCATTACCAGCGGCACAGCGGATTGTAATTGGTACTTGACCTTTACCACCAAACATGTAACGAGTTTTAGCTGCTTGGTTGACGATATTATCCATGGCAATAACAGAAAAGTCCATGAAAGTCATATCAACGATTGGACGAAGTCCAGTCATAGCAGCACCAGCAGCTGCTCCAGAAATAGCTGCTTCAGAAATCGGACAGTCTCGAACACGTTCTGGTCCAAATTCCTCAAGCATACCTACAGATGTACCAAAGTCTCCACCAAAGACACCTACATCTTCCCCCATCAAGAGTACATTTTCGTCGCGACGCATTTCCTCAGACATTGCAAGGATAATGGTATCGCGGAAAGACATTAATTTTGTTTCCATATTTCTCTACTTCTCCTTAGTCTGCGTAAATATCTTCAAAAGCTGATTCTAGTGGAGGGAATGGACTTTCTTCTGCAAACTTAACAGATGCTTCCACTGCTTCCTTGACTTGAGCCTGAATTTCTTCGAGTTCTTCTGCACTAGCAATTTTATTTTCAACAAGGTACTTGCGAAGGTTTTCGATTGGATCTTTTTCTTTCCACTCATCGACTTCTTCACGTGTACGATATTTACCAGGGTCTGATGATGAGTGACCAAGCCAACGGTAAGTTACACTTTCGATTAAGACAGGACCTTTACCAGAACGAACATGGTCAACTGCTTTCTTAAATCCTTCGTAGACATCGATAACATTGTTACCGTCTTCGATAAACATTCCAGGAATACCGTAAGCAGCACTACGCTCATGGATATGCTTGACATTTGTCATTTTCTTAATATCGGCAGAGATTCCATAACCGTTATTGATACAGTAGAAAATAACTGGTAGATTCCAAATTGAAGCCATATTAACAGCTTCGTGGAATACACCTTCATTCGTCGCTCCATCACCAAAGAAGCAGACAACGATCTTGCCAGTGTTTTTCATTTGTTGAGTAAGGGCTGCACCTACTGCGATTCCCATACCACCACCTACGATACCGTTAGCACCAAGGTTACCCGCATCTAGGTCGGCGATGTGCATTGATCCACCTTTACCTTTACAAGTTCCAGTATACTTACCAAGGATTTCAGCCATCATACCATTAAGGTCGATTCCTTTAGCAATGGCTTGTCCGTGACCACGGTGGTTCGATGTTATGAGGTCGTCTTCGTTTAGAGCTAACATAGCCCCAACGTTTGCAGCTTCCTCACCAACAGAAAAGTGCGTCATACCTGGCACTTTCCCTTTTTTTACTAATTGAGCAATTTTTAAATCCATACGACGAATTTCTTCCATCTTACGGAACATCTCAAGCAAAAGATTTTTATCTAAAGTTGACATAATCTTGCCTTTCTAAGTTTAATTTCTTATAGTTCTATTCTAACTTATAGGTTAACTATAGTCAAAGATTATGCTTGATATTTTTTCACAATATAAAAAAAGAAAAGTCAATGAAATCAAGACTTTTCATTATGTAAAATGGCTATTTCACAAACTGATTTCCATGGATATTTTCAACAAATTATTTGAATCTTTTCATAATAACTTGTAAACGCCACTGATAGAGTAATCCGCTGACAACTAAACTTACGATAAGACCTATCCAATATGAATAAGCATCAAGATTTGTTGAATAATCTAGAAACAAACCAAGAGGTATAGCAACTCCCCAGTATCCAAGGATACCAAGGTAGAAAGGGATGACAGTATCTTTGTAGCCTCGTAAAATCCCTTGTAATGGTGCCGCAAATGTATCAGCTAACTGGAAAAATAAGCTATAGGTCATAAAACTAGCAGTTAGTTGAACGAACTCTGGATCATGACCATAGAGACTGGCAACATTTTCTCTAAAAACATACAGAAAAGAAAGTGTTAAAATTGCGAATGCCATAGCTGATAGTCGTCCGATTTTTATGTATTTCATAGCATCCTCTAGACGTTTAGCACCAACTTCGTAAGAAACAACAATAGCCATTGCTGTTGAAATGCTCATAGGAAAAGCGTACATGAGAGATGAAAAGTTCATAGCAGACTGATGACTAGCTATTATCAATGATGAAAACTTCGCCATAATCAAGCCAACGGCTGAAAAAATAGCAACTTCTGCAAAAACAGTTCCACCAATAGGCAACCCCAGTTTTATCGCTTCTTTTATTTTATTTTTATCTAAAGGTAGTCGGTTTTCTAAATGTAGTTCTTTTAATTTTTCTTGTTTAAGAAGTACTAGTATAGATATACCCAACAAGGCCCAATAAGCCATAGAGGTCCCAAGTCCCGCTCCAGCTCCTCCCAACTCAGGAAAACCAAAGGCACCATAAATCAATAAATAGTTAAAACCACTATTGAGAGGGAGCAATAAAAGCATCAAATACATGGACAACCTTGTTAACCCAAGCGCATCCAGTAATGAACGGATAACACTAAAGAGTAAGAGAGGAATAATCCCTATTGCTAAAAACCATAGATAACGAACTGCTATATTTGCTACCGCCGCTTCTAATCCCATATTATTTAGAACTAGAGGAGCAACCAGAAAAACTAAAACAAATAGAAAAATGGATAAGCCAAGCGAAAGATAAAGAAACTGATAGAAATCAGAAGCCACTTCATCTTTTTTTCCACGTCCTAAATGATGTCCAACTATAGGGACTAAGGCAGAAACAATACCTGTTAAAAAAGTAAAGAAAGGATTCCACAAGCTAGTAGCCATTGAAACACCAGCTAAATCAATAGTATTATACTGGCCGGTCATGGTCGTATCAACAAAGGAAGCCGAATAATTGGCGAATTGATAAACCAAAATAGGGAAGAAAATCTTAAGAAATAAAATGAACTTGTCTTTAAAACGACGGGTTGGATACATACAGACTCTCTCTAAATTTAAATTTTATAGAGCAGTATTTCATCTAGTATTTATAGACAATCTGTCCATTACAAATAGTGTATTTTACCTGCCCTTTTAAAGTTTCACCGATAAATGGTGAATTAGCTGCTTTAGAAGCAAAATGTGTATCTACAATTCGGACAGCTTTATCATCGAAAATGGTAATGTCAGCTGGACCATTTTCAGCCAAATAACCTGCTTCAAAATGATACAATTTAGCAGGGTTTACTGTCATTTTTTCTAACAACTCCATCAAGCTTAGCTCACCAGCTTCGACTAAGTAAGTTAAACCGAGTGACAATGAAGTTTCCAGTCCTGTCATACCTGAAGGAGCTTTGGTGATATCCTCGACATTCTTTTCGTCTACATGGTGAGGCGCGTGGTCAGTCGCAATCACGGAAATGACTCCTGATTTCAAACCTTCAATAACTGCACGGCGGTCAGACTCCAAGCGAAGTGGTGGATTCATCTTAGCATTACTTCCCTTGGTCAAGAGAAGCGCTTCAGTCTTAGAGAAATGTTGCGGTGCTACTTCTGCAGTTACGTTTGCTCCCAAACCTTGAGCGAACTCCACAACCTTAACACTTTCTTCCTTGGACAAGTGTTGGATATGAACATGGGCTTTTGTTGCATAGGCGATCATGACATCACGTGCAATCATTGCATACTCTGCAACCCCTGTAGCACCACAAATATGGAAATGTTCTTTAGCAATATTTTCATTAAAACCTAGCGTACCATTCAGTCCAGGATCTTCTTCGTGCAGACTGATAAAAGTGTTGAGTTTTTTAGCCTCTTCCATAGCTTCCTTGACCACTTTACTGCTTTCAAGTGGAATACCATCATCTGAAAAACCAACGGCTCCAGCTTCTAAAAGCGCCTTAAAGTCAGTCAAGTCTTGACCATTAAAGTTCTTGGTAATCGTTGCTACAGACTTAACATTAATTTTTTCCTTTGCCGCAGATTGAAGAACTTCCTGCAAAGTCTCAACATCGGAGATCGTTGGATTAGTATTAGCCATCATCACAACAGTTGTGAATCCACCTGCAGCGGCAGCGAGTGCCCCCGTGTGGATGTCTTCTTTATGAGTTTGACCAGGTTCACGGAAATGAACATGGATATCCACCAAGCCGGGTGCAACTACATGGTCAGTTGCATCAATGACCTCTGCATCTTCTTCACTAATTTGTGGTGCAATTTTGTGAATCTTTCCATCCTTAACCAATACATCACACACTTGATCCAAACCAGACTTAGGATCCATTACTCGACCATTTTTAATTAGTAACATCTGCTTTCTCCTTTATTCGTAAAAATCCACTTGAGTGTCCAATAATTTATCACCATCATAAACAAACTTAGCTGAAAAGAAGGGTTTATCTTCTAAAAGCCACTCTACGAAAGTGTGGTCTCCTTCCCAGGTTGGTTTGCTCAAAACCTCATCATAAGGAACCCATTCTAAAGTCCCTTCATTACAATCAATCAATTCCCCCTCAAACTCAGTCACCTTAAATACATAGGTGTACCAGTCCAGGTCTGGTGTAAACTCAGGAAAGGTGATAACTCCCTTTAATACTGGTTTTGCTTTTAGACCAGTTTCTTCTAAAATCTCACGAGCAGCACATTCTTGTGGAGTTTCTCCACGCTCTAACTTTCCACCTACACCGATCCATTTCCCTTCATGGACATCATTAGACTTTTTATTACGATGAAGCATGAGTAGCTCTTTCCCGTTATCAATGTAGCAAATCGTCGCTAACTGAGGCATATTTTCTCCTTATCTAAGCCAATCAATTGGCTCTTGTCCTGTCTCTGTTAAGAATGTATTAACCTTGGAAAAAGGCTTGGAACCCCAAAATCCTCTGTAAACGGATAAGGGACTTGGATGGGCTGATTCGATAATCAAATGCTTAGGATTGGTCACCAACGATTTTTTCTTGCGTGCATAAGCACCCCAGAGAACAAATACTACTGGTCTATCTAAATTATTGACAACCTTAATCACGGCATCCGTGAAAGGCTCCCATATCTGCCCAATATGACCATTGGCCTTCCCTGCAGGAACAGTCAAGCAAGCATTGAGAAGTAAAACTCCCTGCTCAGCCCAAGAGGTCAAGTCATGTGACGGTTTTACCTCAATATCATCAGCAAGCTCTTTAAGAATATTTTGCAAGGAAGGTGGCGCTGGGATATTATCCGGAACAGAAAAACTCAAACCTTGAGCCTGATCAGGACCATGATAAGGATCCTGACCAAGAATCACCACTTTAACCTCTTCAAGAGGAGTTGTCAAAAGAGCCTGAAAAACCTTTTCTTTAGGAGGATATACAGTTCCTTGAGCGTAAACCTGTTCCATAAAGTGATTAATTTTCCCAAAATAACCTTCCGGTAATTGCTCTTTAATCAAAGCATGCCAAGATGAGTGTTGCATCTTTCTCTCCTTTATCGTATCCATCTAAAAGCACGTCTTAATTCATCCGTACCATTTTTAAAAAAGCATAAACCATGTGCAAGTATGATTTTATCCGGTTTCCAGTTTAACATAAGGGAAAAGGAAACCTTTGCTTCCCTTTGTCTTCCTAAAAAAGTCATCCGATAGTCAATAGGAGTTTGACCATCAGGGGCTGTTACACGAGCTAAACGATAGAATCTTCTGCGGATTGGACTAGCTATCTTTTTTGGTTCAAAATTCTCTATGAGGTCTGTCACAATCAGTGTTTTAGTTGATTTATGAAAAAATACCACCTCTTCAATGACTGAACTTCCCTTAAAAATGAGTTGTTCAATCTCATCAGACCATAAGTCAGGAGCCTTATCTGTTAAGGGAGCATCAAATACAACCTTGACTTTCTGACTTTTCGCTCTCTCTTCTACTCCTGGACTAGACCATGCTTGCGCATGAGGATATCTTTGTTTCCAATCTGCAATATAGGCGTAGTGAATCTTATTTGGTGATATCAGGTAAGCAACTTTGCCCAAAGCGTCCAGTTCAGTAAAAAGTTTTTCATTTGGAGCAATAGGAGAATGAATCCAAAGTTTGTCATCATTTAACTTAATCACCGTCATACGTGTCTGAAAAGGAAGTTTGAAGACCTTCATATCCATTTGTATCAAATCACCATCTACTATCCAGATATTTTGATCAACTTTCTTTAGTAAATACAATGGTTCATAAAGAGAAAGAGGTGGCCTAGACATCATTTACTACTCCTTCATTTTTACTGCCTCTATTATAGCAAAAAGTGGCTATGGAAACCACTTTTTACAGTTTATCTAAGAGTTCTAGCAGAGCCTGATAAGAGTCAACTTCGTAAGTCGGATGGGCTTGTGTGTGATTTTCGAGGTGATTAGGGTTATACCAGATGGTATCGATGTCAGCATTATTCCCACCCTGAATATCTGCTGTTAGGGAATCTCCAATCATAAGGGCATGATTTTTATCAAAGTTAGGGATTCGGGCTCCAATTTTCTCATAAAATGCTGCATCTGGTTTTTGGGTATGGAGTTGCTCTGAAATGAAGATTTCCTTGAAAAAAGGTGCAATTCCAGATTGTTCCAAACGACCTGTCTGAATAAAGGTAATTCCATTTGTCGCAGCATAGAGTTCATATTCCTGATGTATCAAATATTTTAATAAATCTTCCACACCTGGGAAAGTCTGTCCCTGTTTTGATAGGAAAAACTGGTAGCGCTCTGCTAAGTAGGAACCATCTTTTTCAATGCCAAAATGAGCAAACAATTTTGAAAAACGTGTGTTAATTAACTCAGCCTTTGTAATTTTTTTCTGTTCCAAATCCCTCCAAAGTGATTTGTTCATAGGTACATAATAATCTTTGTAATCTTGGATATCCTCAACACCTTCTTCTTTTAGAAGTTGCGTTAGAGCGACATCCTCAGCAGTATCAAAATCAAGCAAGGTATGATCGAGGTCAAAGAGTAAAAATTTATAAGTCATTAATTTATTGTCCTGTATTCAATAGTCTTTATATACTTCAAAGTATAGCACAAACAAATAGAATAATAAATCCTAACACGATTGATGAGTGTGTCTGTTTTTGGGAGAAAATGAAAAATCACCAATAGAACGTAAATCAAGACCGAAACTTTCAACTTTTTCCTGTCCCAGTCTTGATTTATTGTTCTTTTGATGATACAATAGCTTTAAACTGATTGAACAAGTGTTGGTTGTTTAATCGGTGGGCGTTTGAGTGCTACTAACACTCAGCGCCTTTTGTTCGTGTTTTTTTATAATTCCATTATACCACTTTGGGAGGGGAATGCAAGCATTTTCCCAAACTTTTTTTTCTAAAAGGCTTGACAAATCATAGTTTCATCTGTTTTTCAATCCCTTTCATCGGTAAGAGCTCCCCAATACTTCGGTTTTCGGTTTGAGAGATTGACCTGTGGTAGTGTATAATCTGATTTTTGAGTATGTTGAAAGTGACCAGGATAATCTTTTTCCTGGTCTTTTATTGTTTGGTAGGATTTCCTCCAATCTCCGAAAAAGAGGTCTCTCAATTCTCCTGTATGGTTTAAAAGAATGGTTTGGCTCATAGTATCAGCGCCTTTCTCACTCCAATACATACCTCTATTTTTCATTCGATACGTCACTTTTCGATGCTGAGATTCCATGATACCAATACCCTTGCTACTGAGTCCAAAGCTCTCAGGATGATCAGTATATTTAAAGTTTTTCAGAAGTTGTCTTCTGAAGCGTTGAAAAGACTCTAATTTTTTGTCTGATTTAATCAAAGATTCAGCCGTATCAAGTACCGTTTTTAGTAACCCCTTATCTCGGCTCTTGACCGCTTCAAAGGCTTGTTTGGTCAGCACTAAAGGAAAAGTACGTAAATTCTTTTTCAGGGCTTGATTCACGTGAAAAGCATCCCAAAAGTGCAAATGCTCTTTAGGCTTAAAAGCACTAACTAAGTCCTTAAAGTCCGTAGGAGAATAGCCTTTACCACCATCAGAATTAGTCACAATGACCGTTTCGGGAGTAATTTCAAAATGCCTAGTCAACAAATCCATTAGTCTATCTTTGGCTTTATGATAGCGTGTAGAGATAACTTCTATCTTGTCTTTTAAGATATTCCTCTTCCCCTTCTTGCTTCCAGTATGGACGACAAAATGACTTAACTCAATAGACTTCTTTTTCCTGTCAGGCATTGCCTGTTTGACCCAAACCCCATCACCTTCAATATAGACTTTCTTTGCTCTCACTTTGTCCTGGTTATCTTCAGACCAGTCTGAAGCTGATAAGGAGTCGTACTCCTCTTTTTCAGCTAGGAGTTCACCTGCCACGTCTAAAGCGTGCTGAACTGTATTCTTGGTGATATAGATTTCCTTTAACATTTCCATCACCGATACAACTTTACGATAGGGCATAAAATTAGCAAGCTTGGTCACCTGGTAAAGTAGCTCCTGAGAAAACCTCGACCTTGGTTCTAGTCCTAGCTTTTCATCAACAGGGATTCGGATGGTGTCATCTTTCTTCCATCTGCTACGTGAAAAGGTCATTTCTCCAAAAGAAAAAATAACTGTCCGCTCTTTTTGATTGATTCTTTTGTACCCCTGCGCTCGCATACTAGGGGCAATGAATTTTTCATAGTTTTTAATCATCTTCAGAAAAGCCCGTTGATTATTTTGGTTCAACTGCCTTGAAAATTCTCTTTCGTCTAACACGGTTATATCCATTTTTGTCACCTCAATCTTCGCTACCGCCTATTATACCCCAAAAACAAGACAAGAAGAAAGACCTCTCCAAACGGAAGGGTCTATATTTTTATAGTGATTTTAATATTGGTTTATATCATGATTTTAATAGTGATTAAAATCAATATCTAAAGTGATAAACCTTGGTCTTTTTGGTTCTTTGGAGCGGATGCAGTTGGCAAAACCTCTTGATACATTTTCTTCAGAGATAGCTCATGTTGACCACCTAACAATAGATTTTCAAAAAATCTATCCAGGTATTCAGGATTTTTCTTCAGCAATTTTGCATTGTCCAAAACTAGGGCATCCCTGAAGTAACGTGCATTCTCTTTGAACGGGCTATTATCAACTTCAAAGCCTAGTGAACGTAGGTACTTAATCATGAAGACCGTAACAGTTCGGGTGTTGCCCTCTCCAAACGGATGGATTTGCCAAATTCCCGATACAAACTTTTTCAAGTGCTTGACCATTTCTTCAGGTATCTTCCCTCGATAGTCAAATTGTGACTCCTGGTCAAAATCATAGGTTAAGCTAGCCGAGATAGTTTGATAATGATCATAGATAACGCTATCTCCCCCTAAAATCGGCTCTTTTTTAGTGATGTTATAATGGCGATATTCTCCTAAAGGGATACCTTGGCTTAGAACGCCAAAGAATAGCTCTTTATGGATTGATTTTAGAGTGGTTGGGGCAAACTTGAAGGCGTTGCTTGATAACAGCTCTACGATCCTTAAAGAGACAATATCAGCTTCTTTCGTGCTATCATCGGTCTCTTCATGGTATTTGGTAATTTGGTCATAAATTTGTTGATACTCAATCTTACCTTCAATCTGCTCTTTAGCCAATTCAACCATATAGCGTGATGGCTCAAGACCGTCTACTTGCTGAAGACCAAAGCCAGTCTGCCATAAGTCAAGTTTAGTCTGATAGGAAAGGTTGGGGTTATCAATTTCATAGGTTGGTTGCATAGGTCACCTGCGTAAATAATATTATAGTGATTTTTATCATGATTTTAATAGTGATAAAAATATTGACGATTATTCTTCTTCATAACTCTCAATCCAATTATCAAGGAAAGTTGATGCTCCGCTATATCCTGCTTGCTCCGCAATCCTATCTAGCTTTTCTCGATTTTGGGGCTTCAAGGTGAACTGATAAGGATGTTTGGTCTTCCCTGATGGGCGACCTGCTCTTCGCCCTTGTGATTTTGCCTTAGGGACTGACGGTATTGTCTCGCCTAACGCTTTACTAATTTTGTCCTTTTTGATTTCAAAAGCCATTGCATACCTCTTTTTAAATAGCTATTTATATCATGATTTTAATAGTGATAAAAATATTTATTAAAATCATGGTTTTTATATTGATTGATATTAGGAGTTATCCGACACGGTCTGAATTTGGATCAGTGTTTCTTCCAAAGCTGAAAAGAAAGCCTTGTGTTCGTTTCGTGATGTTTGGTCAGCCATGATGTCAATAACAGTATTGTCTTTTGATGCACGGTTAAACAATTCCTTTTGAGGAATTTGACCAACAACATTGTCATCATTTTCAAGGACAGATAACAACTCTTTCGATTTTGCCGTATTATGCTTTATCATGTTAGGCAAAAAGTAGAGTTTAGCAGTAATTAGAGACTCACGGCTTGGACGGACAATTTCTGTTTTTCTGTACTCGTCAAGACGGACTTCAAGATTTTGTTTCGCTTCAAAAGCAAAATCGCTTGGCGTAATGGGACTGAAAAGAGCATGACTAACAGCGATAGCATTTCTTGTAGCAATCCCGAAGTCAGGTCTGCAATCTAAAATCACATAGTCGTATTGTGCCAGGTTCTTTGCTTCCAGGTTTTCACCTAGCCAGTCATACAGAAACATATTCTGATTAGGATTGGTTTCAAGTCTTCTTTCAGCTTCATCTAGTCTCATAGAACCTGCAATTAAATCAATGTTAGGCGCAACCGATAAAATGGTCACGTCTCCTGAACCAGTAAAGACATTAGCAACTGTTCCTGAATCCTCGTAAACGTCATAAAAGTGTGTTAGGTTGCTTTGATGGTCTAGATCAATAAATAAAACTCTATGACCTTGACTAGCTAAATACTGACCTGTTAGAAGGGCTAAAGTTGTTTTTCCGACTCCACCCTTGATGGCAACAAAGCTGAGTAATTTCATTTATTTCTTTTCTCCTCCCTTTTTCTATACTTCTATTATAATATACATCATGATAAAAATCAATATAAAAATCATGATTTTAATAAATATTTTTATCACTATTAAAATCATGATATAAATCACTATCTTTTTATCTGATATTTTTCACGGTAGCGCCTAAACGTTCGCTCGTTTATGCCTGTTAAGCCTGCCACGTCTTTATCAGACATTCCTGAAAGGTAAAGCTCGAAGGCGTGTTTTAGTCTGCTATCGTCTTCAGTAAAGAGTGACTTTCTGCCCTGGTATTTGCCCTGAGTTTTTGCAATAGCTATCCCTTGGGCTTGACGTTCCTTGATTCGTTCCCTTTCAGCTTGTGCCTGGTACTTGTATAGCTCTAAAATTAAGTTGTTTAGAAGCCGTCTCAAGTTATCATCTTCAATCCCTCGAAGGGTTGGAAGGTTTAACACTTCCAAGGTAGCCCCTTTAGTTTGTATCTGATTCATGACTTCAGTTAGCTCCTGGTTATTTCTTCCAAGTCGTTCTAGCTCTGTCACAACGACTATATCCCCTTCACGGATATAGTCAAGCATGGCTTTCAACTGTGGGCGGTCTTTGCTGACACCGCTGACCGCTTCCTGAAAGAGCCTGTCAACGTGCTTCAGTTGATCCAGTTGCCTATCCAAGTTTTGGTCAGTCGTGCTGACCCTTGCATACCCAATTTTTGTCATATTTCCCCTTTCTATTTTGCCTAACCCTATTGTCCGCCTCCTCATCCCTTTAAAATCAAGAAAACGGCAAGCGGTCAATAGGCTATAGCCTATTGACCGCTTGTAGTAAAGTGGTTTTTATGGAGTGTGAGGGATTCGAACCCTCTAGGCGCTATTTGGTACTTTCTGTAATTAGGATAAACAATTCAATGGTCACTCCAACAGCACCATTAACCACCAAGTTTGAAATAGACAACTTCATAGATATACCTCTTTTCAAGCTAGAAATAGCAATATAGGTTTGAATTAAATCACAAAGAAGCGATATGTCCAAGTTTATCCCTAAAACACTACATACTAATACACACTTTAGCACAAGAGTAATCATCCGCTAAGGTCTATATTAGCAGAATTATTATACTATTTTTAGTTTCAAATTTCAATAAAAATTAGTCTCAAAATTAAATTTCATCCATACTTGTTTCATAATGACTTTTAACATCTTGACGTCTTGCTTCAGCGTTTTGTTCTAGTTTTTGATAATTTGTAAAATCTTTAACGATACTATCAAATTTTTCCTTAAGTGCTTTCCGCTCGATGGAAACCTCGACCACCTGCTTTTCAATTTCTTTAGGATTGACTGAAGGTGAAATGTTCAATTCTTCCAAAATTTGATAAGCTACTTTGGAATCAATCGAATTGTCTGCGTAAATATCTTCAAGCGCTGAAGCAATTTTATTGAGTCGCTCGATCTTCTCATCCAATCTATCAAGTGACTCTTGTGTTTCTTCAATCTGTCCCAGGAAGCGGTCATGTAACTCATGGAATTGATCTGAATTGGATATCCCGTGACTAACCAGGTAATTATATTCTTTGACCAACAAATCCAACTTAGAAATGTTAGGGTTCTTGGTTAAGATATATTCTCCGCTTTCGTAGGCAAGTTGATTGATAAGCGTTGACCCTTTCATGAATTTATTGCTTGCTGAATTGTCAGGATTGATGAAATAGAAAAAATCTGACTTCTTGATAAAAATATCAAAACTGCCGTCCTCTTGTTTATCAACAAGACGACTAGGAATTTTGACCGTACCTTGGTTGGCAATACCGTATTGCATTTGAAGATAGATACCTGTGTCCGTCTCATGCTCGACCTGCCACGGTTCAATCTTGACCCGTATTTCAAAATCTTCTGCCTTTTCAGCTTGTAAGGTGTCATACTCACTCTTGATACTTTCTAACGGATAGACGATTTCATTTTTATCCAGGCGCTCCTTAATTTGCTCTAAGGAATACCTCCCCTTTTTTGATAAAGTGCTGTCACGGGTATTTCTTTTTTGGTCTTTGTCAAGCAATTTATACTTGGCATATTTCCCCGAAAAGTCAACAGCAAGACTTAACGCCTTTGCCTTTTCTTGAAAATCTGAAAGGTTGGTTGAATGCTTCAGGAGAAACTCAAGCCGTGATTTAATTTCTAACTTAAAAACATTTTCTTTTTGGTAAGCTGAATATTCTTTGTGTCCGAATTGATTTTGACGATCAAGAATTTTTGCCCCTGCCAGGTCTGCATACTTGTCAGAAATTTGTTCAAGGGCTTTCTTTGTTCCTTTTTGCCATCTGAATTTATTGAGTGTGACCGAGTTAGTGGAATTGATATAAATGTGATTGTGAAGATGCCCCTTATCCATGTGAGTTGCAATGACAAATTGATAACTGCCACCTGTCAATTCAAGAGCTGTCTTCCGTCCTATCTCATGTACTTGCTCAGGTGTCAAATTGTCTTCAGGGGAAAAAGACTGAATGATATGGTGTGCCAAAACATCATTTTTGACCAACTCTTCATTATTGATTGGTCTTCCTTTTTCCAAATTGGCAAGTTGCTTTAACATCATAAATTCTGAATGAGCAGACTCAACATCAATCACCAAATTTCCCGAAACTAGCTGAGAGACTATCTGACCATCTACAATCTTTACAGGAAAGTTCAAATCAGAATCAATCAATTCTGTTCCAATAGTCTTAGCACCATCTTCAATATACTTGATACCATCAGCTAACTTGTTGACCGATTTTATCTGCTTAACTTTTGTAACAACCAAGTCAATTTACTCCCTTCTATCTCTCATCATTTTTTCAATCATAGCCACTTCTTTATCAAAATTGTCATCCATCAACCGCTTAACTTCTGCAAGTGAATCCTGCAAATTTTGAAAGTTTTCAAGTGTAATTTCTTCATTTGTATTGACGTACTTTGCAAGCTGATTGATATTTGTACCAATACGATTTATCTCCGTTCTTAATTTTATCAGCTCTGAATAATCAACGGTTACGACCTCGCCTGTCAAAAGTATATAACGTGCATAGGTATTGAAATTTTTAAATCCGTGAAGTTCCATCCGTTCTTTAATCAATTCATTTTCTCTTGGCGTAACTCTCATTTTTCGCTGAATTTCACGATACCGTTTTTCTTCTATCATTGATTTTTACCTCATTCTTTTTTCTTGACATCTTTGCCGTATCCCTCTATACTTTTCAAACTGGCAAGCATAGCATTTGGGTACCCAATTGCGAAATTTAAAAGATTTTACCAATCCCCAATACTGGCAATTCTGCCAATTTGGGGTTGGTAAATCTTTCAAAGTTTTGGGGAAAATCCCCAAGCCCCTTAGTCGTCTTTCAGACCTTAGTTGACTTCAAATTGTTGAAGCAACTCCTCTTTTAAGGACTGGTAGTCCTCATCTGAAAGAGAGTCAAGATAGGAAATTGTTTCTTGATATTCTTCAGCTAAGTCAGGGTCAATGCTTTTGAGTTCGTCCGCATCTTCATCTAAAAGGGCGATGGCTTTTCTGCGCTTGGCTTCAATAAAGCTTTCATTTCTTGTGTACGTCCCATTCTCAAAATAGAACAAGTTGAGAAGTAATGTTGTTTCAATAGTGTCATTCATGTTTTAGTCCTCCGTTTGTTTTCTGCGACTCATAAAGCCTGCGGATAATTGAGCGACAAGGTCTTTTACAGGCTCATCTCGTTGTCGCTCTTCTGCTCTTTTTTTGGAGCATCTTTCGCCTGCTCTTTCTCTTTAGGGTCAACCTCTTTTTCTTTAGATTGGTTTTTCAAGCGATCAAGTTTTTCTTGAAAGGCATCCTTGGTCAGTTCTTTAGTTTGATACTTTTCAAGAGTTTTATCAATTCTTGAAATCAAACTATCTGCTTCTTTTTGTACAATTTTAATTTGACCTTCTAGGTCAGATAGTCCGTCAGGGTCATCTGTCCATGTTGCCAAATAGCCAAAACTGTACTCACTTGTATCTAACCCATAATGACTAGCTACCACAAAAGCAACTGACTCAGCTTGTAATTCTGCGGTACTTCTTTTAAGAGGAGTTTCTTGTAATTTCTCCATATTGTGTAGGTCAGAATGTGCCATTTCATGAAAGATTGTTTTTAGTGTTTGTTGCTCAGACATCCCTTGCTTAATTACAATTTCATTGTTAGTTACGGAATAAAAACCGTTAGAGCCTTTGGTGTCTTTGCTAAATGAAAGGGGAACACCATTAGCTTCAGATACCTCTTTAGCTGACTTGTAAAGATTGCCATAATCTTCATAAGTCCCCTCAAGTTCATAGATTGGTTTGGGTAATTCTTTTCCATCTGTCTGTGAGACATCAAAGACTGGGACAAGTTTGAAAGATGTGAATGTTTGTTCATTTCCATTCTCATCTAAGAGTGGTTCATTAGTTTTAGGGTCTCGTCTTTTTAGAGTCATAGGGGCAAAAATCCGCAATGCCTTTTCTCCCTTATTGACACTTCTCTCAAATTCATCCTTCCACTTTTTGAAGGATGCCACGTGAGAAGCTTCAGGGTTTTGCATTAAAATCAACTGAATATTTCTCGGTGAGTAATTGTGAAATTTACTCATTGTGGTCAAGTATTGTTTGTAAGTGTCAGACTGAAAATAGTCTTTAACGCCATCCTTCAAAAGTTGAGAAAGCCCCTTACTGTCTTTTGCCTGAATCAATTCTTCAACGCTTTTTTGTGGTTCAGGTGAAGGTTGAGTTTGATTATTTGGATGATTGCTGTCAATCGGGTTTGACCCATAACTGACCTCTTCCTGGTCTGACTTTCCGTCACCGTCTGTATCAGCATTAAAAGGACTTGTCCCTTGAGCTTTTTCAACTTCATCAGGAATACCATCACCATCTGAATCACGTTCAAGCTCTTCTTTTCGTGCTTCAGCTTGTTTTTTCTCTTCATCTTCTTTACGAATACGTTCTATCTTTTCTAAGAAAGATTCTTGTTTTTCTGACATTAGGTCTCCTCCATTTTGTAAATTTGATCCTTCTTTGACATGTTCTGTTTTTTGAAGTTCTTTCAAAGTTTCTACCATTGCTCTTCCATTGTCAATAACCTTTTCATGATTCAAAGCAATCTTTTCAATCACTCCATCACGTTCACGGTATATCCCAATAATTTCATTCTTAGTTGCTTGTTTAAGCTCTGTATTGAGAATTTTTCTAGCTTTGAACACCGAAACAGGGACTGTTCCATCTTCTGTATTAGATCTAAACAAAAGCATAATATCTTTATCATCAGCTTTAATAAGGCTATCAAAACGTCCTTTATAACGATCTATATTTTGTAAATCATTAAAGTAAAATGAATTCAGCTCCAGGGCTACTTTCAGATCAGGAAGTACCTTGATTTTATTAAGAGTTGAATTATCATTTGACAACAACAGATCATCATAAGTAAGCTCCCCACCAGTTGCAAAATCATACAAAGTCTTTTCAGGTGTCTGTCCTTCTCCAAGTGGTTTAAGACCTGTCAAATGCATGAAATTCTTCTCTTGAAAATTGACTTGAACGACATTTCCATCAGACGTAAAATAGCTGATAGTAGAATTTGCTAGCTCATCCCGATAAAATCGAGCAGCTTCCTGAATATCGTGTCCACGTCTGTTTATTTTAGCTAAATCATGTCTAGTAACCGAATGTTCAAGACGTGTTCTTCTTGACTTTAGGTCATCAGTTATGCTAAAATGTAGATATTGAGAGGATATTGTAGGGCGACTGGTAACAGAGCGTTCAAAGGTACTTGTTTCAAGTACGGGTGCGGTACTACCTTCAGCTTTAGGCTGTAAATAACCCATGTGTAGATACGTCCTCTCCTTTTTTTGTTGCTCTGAAACCTTATCTATGTTAGAATGTAATTGAACATTGGCAGGAAAATCAGGTTGAGTCTTTGACTCTTCAGGCTGTGGTGCTGTCCTTGAAGGTTCGCCTTCTAAATAACCGGAATTGCGATTGATTAGTTCGCCCCCAATGTTATTAAGTGGCTCTTGACTTCGGTCAAGGGCTTTTTCTTTGCTTTCCTTCAGGTAATCATTCCAGTCCATCTTGTCCTGGTCTTGTCTTAACGGTGGGAGGTCTTGAGTCAAGCCTATCCCTTTTCCTTCCAGACGCTCGATGAAGGTTCTTCCTGCATCGTCATTATCAACCGCTAAGGTAATTAAGTCCTGGTGTTTGTTATCGTGAAAGAAAGTCGTGACAACAGCCATATTGGCAAGAAAAGTTGGTAGTTTAGCTTCTTCAACATCTCCATTGATAGCGCCCGTCTCAGATAAAAGCTCTGCCACGTGACGGCTCACCGTTGATTCTTTTAAGCCATCCATCGCAACCAGGCGGACGTCTTCAAGCCTATCCTTGTGAAGCTCATAATAGCTCATCAAATCAATAGGAGCTTCCGCAAAAACTAATCGTTTAGGTGTTCCAATATCAACGTGCATTCCCGTCATACCATCAGAAGCCCTCATAATCTGTTTTAAGCGCCCTCTCTCGTAAAGATCATGATTTTCCTTAATACCTTGAAGAGAAGCGCCTATAACCTCTCCTTGGTTGTCTAAACTCTTGAAAACAATGACAGGTTCATAGTAGTCCCCTGTCTTTTTAGTGGCTTGTGATAAGACGTTTTTTTCTCCAAAAAAATCGATCGTCTCATCAGACAAGCCCCTGACATCCTTCAGATATTCCCTGGCTTCTATGAACTTAGTTTCATAAGGCTCAAGGTAATAGCTGAAGGGTTCTTTTTCAGGAACGTTGGTCACATCGACCACGTCAAAACTACCTTTTTCCAAGAAGTTTTTTGCTTGCTTAAAAGAAAGCTTCTCCCCTGTCAATTCTTCCTGAACGACTTGAACCATTTTAATCACATCACCGCCATTGCTACGGGCAAACCAATTGAAATAGTTTTCCCTAACATTGATAGTGAAAGAGTCATGTTCTTCCCAAGCGTAAGTATAACTTCCTGTACGCTGTAAACTCATGCCCAAGCTTTCTGCCACCTCTAGGATTGACAGGGCTTTGAGTTCTTCAATACTTGCCATCTACCCTACTCCTTTCTCTAATTGTGCCGTAATGGCTTTTTTGGTCTGCTCGATGAACCACTCTTTAGACTTTTGACCTTGACCTATTAACTGAAGGGCTGTCTCCCATTTCCCCGTGGTTTCAGGGTTGGTGTACATCACTTCTAAATTATCTAGAAA
Source organism: Streptococcus sp. KHUD_017 (assembly GCF_054861245.1). Taxonomy (NCBI): domain Bacteria; kingdom Bacillati; phylum Bacillota; class Bacilli; order Lactobacillales; family Streptococcaceae; genus Streptococcus; species Streptococcus sp. KHUD_017. The sequence continues at coordinate 917,821 of NZ_CM142175.1, read as the reverse complement.
TAAGACAAGCATCTTTCCCCTATCCGTTGGGAAGAGTTGTCCCGTCTTCTTATCCCTGGTGATATAGTCACGGTCAATAATCGTCTTAATAATACCTGCCCTGGTTGCAGGTGTTCCAAGGTTGTATTTTGGAAGAACCTTATCAAGTAGGCTACTTTCAGTTAGACGGGCAGGGGGCTTGGTCTCATCTTCTTGAATTTGAGACTGTGTGACCAATCTAGCCCCTTCCTGGTAAACAGGTAGGACTGAATCTTTATTTTCTTTGTCCGCTAGGCGTGTCCAACCTTCAGAGGTCATGACGTTACCTTTAGCGCTGAAGGTTTGTCCGTTATTATCAAGAATGACTTCCGTTGCTTGATAGCGATAGTCAGGCGCAAACATCAGGAGTGTTCGCTTAAGAATTTCTAGGTAAAGGGTCTTCTCATCCCCCTCAAGAGAAACCACGTCAGCCGTGTTTTCCGTTGGAATAATAGCATAGTGTTCCATCTGCTTATCTTGCACGTACTTTCTTCTAGGCTGTGTATTGGGAAGGTCTGCACCGTTGCCCAGGACTTGCTTATAATCGTCAAGGTGTTTCACCAAATAATCAAACTCGTTAGGGGTTATTAACTTATGGTCAGTACGGGGATAAGACGTTACCCCCTTTTGATAGAGTTTTTGAGCCACCTCAAGCGTATAAGCTGAATCAAAATGATATTTCTTACTCATTTCTGACTGAAGGCTTGTCAAATGGTATAAATTTGGCGCAGAAACCACCTTATTTTCGCTTTGAATCGTTTGGACGACCGATTGACCCCCAAGAGTATTTAAAGCCTTCTGAGCGTCTTCTAGCGTGTCAAACTTGACCTTGTTTTTGAAGACTGTTCCTGAATCATCTATTAACTCAATTTTCCAAAACGGGACAGGTATAAAAGAGTCAATCGCTAGGTCATTCTCGACTATTAAAGACACAATAGGCGTTTGTACTCTACCAACCGAAAATTTCTTGTCCTTCTCGCCAAGGTAGCCCATTTCCTGAAGTTTCAAGGAAGTCCAGGGGCTAAAGTTAAACCCTACCAACCAATCTGACTTTGCACGTGCTTCTGCTTCTTCCGCATATTGACGGGTTTCCTCCGCAGGTCTTAAGTTTTTAAAGGCTTTAATAATGCCTGCATCCGTCAATGAATTGACCCAAAGACGATACTTCACTTTCTTAAGTGCATTTGGTATCAGCCTCAAAATAAGATAGGCAATTGATTCACCTTCACGGTCAGCATCCGTCCCAATGATGATACAGTCTGCTTGATTGATCTCTCGCTTAATCAAATTAAACTGCTTTTTCTTATCAGCTTTGACTTCATACTCGAAAGCTTCAGGAAAAGCAGGAAGATTGGCTAAGTCCCAATTTTCATAGTTCTGATAAGGATTCTTTATCTCGACCAGGTGACCAATCGCAGAAACGACTGTCACTTGACCATCTAGCAGGTCTGTCTTGACTTTCCAAGCCCCTTTTTCATTCTTTGCTTGACCCAAGGCTTGAGCGTACTTCTTGGCTTGGTCAGGCTTTTCTGCCAATACCAGGTATTTCATGACGGGTTTACCTCTATTTCTTCCTGAAGCAAGCTATCAATACTAGCTTTTAAGTAAATCAGCTTTTCCTTAGAAGGTTCAATCTCCTCAACTTCAAGCACTCCTCTATACCGTTTAGGGTAGCTAAAAAGCTGTGTAGAGACTGCTTGAAAATCTTCAACGTCTAACGTCTTAATCAAAATGCTGACAAAGTCATTTAAGACCTCCCCCTGGTTGCTCTTTTCCGTCACTTGATGATCAAGTGCAAACTGTTTGAGTGCTTCCGCCATCGTTGACATCTCAACGGCTGAAAAGAGGGTATCAAAGTAACCTATCCCCCTCATATTAGTTGTTTGTGTCATGTCTTTCTCCATTTCCTTAAAATACAAAAGAAACCTGGTAGGCAATCCTAACAGGTTTTCTTTTGGTTAAGCCACTTCCTCAAATGGTAATTTTACTTCTAGCACCTTTGCGCTAGTTGTTTCTAGCACCCTATCATGGTTGACGTTGGCATCCCAGTCATCCATATCAGACATGGAACGGATATAACGATACCAGTTCGTATCACTTGGACTATTCGCCAGTTCTTTAGCACGTGGATGCTGAAGAACGTTAGTTTTCTTATCTCTGAAGACATTTTGTTTAGAGATAAAGATTAAGGCTTCATCAACCCCAATACGAGCCACCTCATCAGGTGTGAGAAGGTCACGCTGAATGGTCTGAATAGACTGACTGCTTGACCCTTGCGCTCCTCTTGTTTGCGACTGATTCTTAACATTGATAGTTTGCTTACCACTTCGCATTGAGAAATAGTTCATTGTTTCCTTATCATTCGTCCCCAAGTAAACCAGGGTAGCACAGTTATTGAATATGGTCTCCCATTGGTCTTTATATAGTGCCTTCAATTGACTGATGGCTTGAATGATAATATCAATTGAAATCTCACGGGAGCGAACTGAAGAGAGTGTTTCCGTGAAGTTTGGGAAACGTCCAAAGTTGGCAAACTCATCTAAGATAAGTCTGATATGTAACAAGTCTTCAGGTTTGCACGTTGGATGGTCTCCCTGAAGGATTTCATCTGCTGTCTTTGGTAGTTGCCTAAACATCATGGTAAACATAGTCGTTGCAATAAAGTTGAAAGACTTATCTGTTTCAGGAATAGCGATAAAGACGGCTGTTTTTTCTGTCTGCCATTTTTCCATTTCCATTGAGTCACGGGCGGTCAGGTTTCTAACCGCATCATGATCAAAGACAGCAAAACGTGAAGAAGCCACAGATAAGACTGAGGTCATTGTTTTACCTTCAAAATTGCTATTAAATAGCTCCCATTGTCGGTTAGCGTAGTTCCCAGGCATTTCTTCTTCTAATTCTTCAAACAGTCTTTCAACCACGCTTGGAGTATCTTCATCCTCACGCTTGATATTTCTTAAAAGGTCTGCAACCTGAGCGATATTTGGCTCATACTTCTTCAGGACTTTTCCGTCAAAGTAGAGATACCCAATCAACGCCCTCATCAAAAGCATTTCAGCCTGATTCCAAAAATCCTCACCTGTGTTATCTGACCGTTTTGTCCCTGCGATAATCGCTTCAGCAACTCTATCAATATCTAGCTCATCGTGCATATAGTGAAAGACGTTGAACTGATTAGAGTTGGTCAGATTGACCAAGTCAAAGACTTTGATTTTGTAGCCGTGGTCTTCAAGCATTTTTCCTGTCTCACGGACAAGAAGACCTTTCGGGTCAGTGATAACAAATGAACTATTCATTTGCATCAGGTTAGGTTTCACAAAGGTGAAAGTTTTCCCGTCCCCTGGTAAACCGACTGTCAGCGTGTTTTTGTTTAATTGACGGTTGAAAGGAAGGCGTTTATTGAAAAGCCCCATTCGTCCATTTTGGCTGAAAATCATATCATTTTCAGGCTCTTTATCCCGAAAAGAAGCTATTTCCTTGTTCGTGGCGTACCGTGCCGACCCATATTCCTCCCCGTAGCGGTAGCGCCCTTTGTCGCCAACTCGAAAGTAAAACATCAAGACAACAAAGAGAGCTAAACCGCCACCATATAGACTAGCTTGAGTGAAGTTAAAGTCAATAAAAGACTTACTTGCCCAATTCTCCATCATCCAATCCAAACGGGCATTATCTATAAAGGTAACTCCTTCAGTTGCAGGTGCTATGGCATAAAGCTTGACCAACCAATGCACAGCATAGAAAAGGATAAGACCCACAATCAAATAAGGGAGAAAGCGACGTTTTTTCTGTTCTGTAACCATCTATAACCCCTTTTCATCTTTCGCGATAGCCTTCTTAGGCGTTGGTGTTTTAACCTTATCTTTAGCTTTGATTTCTGCGGTAACCTTTTTCTTGTAGTAAATCAATTTTTCCTTTAAAGTCATGGTCTTTGGTGTTTTGATAAGATTTTTAGTAAGCTTTTCTGCCTTTTCAGGTTCGGTTAAATCATTGATGACCCCTTTGAAACTTGCTTCCAAGGCTTGTACGTTCTTTGCATCGATGGCAACTGTACTTGTACCGTCCTTGTTATCCATAATGGAAAATCCCACATTGTAACCTTTTAAGTATTCTTCCAAACGTTCTGAGTTCAGTTCAGAGTTCAGAAACGTTTCAAAATGTTTTGTATCCTTTGTTGCCATAAACTGATTCCAGTTGGTTTTATCCGTATATGTCTTATTTTCAAGATAATGATTAAGTTTGTGATACGATTCTTCAAGTGCATAATACATTGATTTTAGAAACATTTCGCCTGTTAATTTATATATATCGGCTACTTTCATTCCTATTCTCTCCTGATCCATTTTTATCCTCCTTTCTAAAAAAGCACTCAAAAGAGTGCTTTTATCTTATTCCTTAATTTGAGCGTTTCTTTAAGAAAAAACTCACGACTATAGCCAATAGTCCAAAACCTGCAAATGTTAGTAATATACTTTCTTTAAGACCAGTATTTGGAAGTGTTTTGAGTTTACCATCTTTGTCAGTAACCGAGATAGTCTTATCTTCATTAACTGTTCCCCCAACTGCCTCAGGGGCTACTACAGAACCATCTGAGAGGACAACGTTACCATCTTTGGTGCTAACAATTGAGTCTCCTGTATTTGTTTGAACTGGTGCTTGAGGAGTTACTTCTTCAACGACTTGACCTGTGATTTGTGAAGTTGTCCCAACTTGAGAAGCTCCTGCATCAGCTGCTGTTTGAGCTGATACATTGGGATTATTTGTTGGAACTGTCACGTCAGGAGTAAGAGAAGTTGTTCCTCCATCAATAGTTGGAACCACTACCTTCTTGTCCTTATCAGTATCTTCTTTCTTGTCCTTATCAGTATCTTCTTTTTTTTCAGGTGTAGTTGTTTGTGTACCCACTTTATCCTTGTCTGATGAATTTGTGGTTGCATTAGTTAATGGATTTGTTGTTGCACCGTTCTCTAAAGATGGTTTAACCTCATTTGAGTCTGACGAAGTAGAGGGAACATTTGAACTAGGATCAGATGGTGTAATTGGAGATGGAGTTTCTTGTTCTGAGGTAGTTTCTGAAGGTGTCGTTGATACAGCAGGTACATCAGTATCACTTGATGGAACTGTTGTAGATTCCGAATTTGGGGCTACTACAGCAGGAACTTCAGTATCACTTGATGGAACTGTTGAAGGTTCTGAATTTGGAGCTACTACAGCAGGTACGTCTGTTGATGCAGGAGATGTAGTATCTGCAAATGTTAATTGAGGACTTACTGATGCAAGTAGTACTACTGATGATGAAAGAGTGATTAGTTTATTAAATTTAGTCATTTTATTTCTCCTTTTAATGTTGACTTTTATATTTATATTTATATTGATTATAATGTGTATTATTCGGTGAAATTAGATATTTTTGGTTGATCCACTAGAACATAACCATAGGTAGAACCATCTGCGACCTGAAAAGGAAGCGTTAGGCGAACTGTTTTAATCTTTGAATTTTCTTCTTTTGTTGTCACTACAAATGTAACATAAATTGTGTTATCAACTTCAGATAAAGATTCATAAATGGTTGATTGCACCTGGGATCCTTTTGGGGTCTCAAGTCCTTTTAATTTTGAATCCTTATTTAGAAAATTAACCAGGTTATCTGATTTTCCTGAATAATAGTTTGCAATAAAAAACCTTCCAACTACTTCAATTTTCCCTTGTTTCTCTTCAAGACTGATTCGGTTTTCAAGTTCCACAATTTTCCTGTTTTGCTTTTGTAACAACATAAAAGTTGTTATAGAAAAGGCTATTGTACATATAACTAAGAACAAGGAAATAAGCGAGACTAGAGATAGTTTTTTATTTTTAACTTGCTTCTCTACTTTTTTTTGAGAAACCTTCTTAGTTTTTTGAATCTTGTTTGTTTTCTGGGAAACTTGAAATTCTTCTGACGAAGTAGAGGGAACATTTGAACTAGGATCAGATGGTGCAATTGGAGATGGAGTTTCTTGTTCTGAGGTGGGTTCTGTAGTTTGCTGATCTGTCAAGACTTTCTCTTTTGATTTTTTCCCTTTACCACGATTCAGAAAACTAAAAGACTTTTTCTCTTTTTTAAAACCAAATCCTGAAAAAGCTTCCTCAACAATTGACTCGAGAGGGAGTGTCAAATTTATACTATCCAAAATTTTAGATTCTTCACCTAAGTGTTCAACCTGTAATTTCAGAAACTCTCCTCTGTCTTCAGCCCAAACTGATTTTTCATTAATTAAAGAGAGAAGTTCATCCCTATTTTGACACAATTCTTGTTGCTGAGTTTGTGTGTTAGTAATTTTGAACATTGCTATCACCACCAGTCTTAGAAACTATATTTGTTTCTTTTGCAAATCTTTCTAATTCTTCTATTGATTTGCCTGATTCATTCATTAAAGCAACAATATAATCAGCCTGAGCGGTGTTTAAATTTTGGGTAAGTTTTCTCTCTTTTCCTAAAAGTTTAGTTTTCTGATCCTGAATTTTTTCAAGTTCTAGTTGGTATTTTTCAATTTTACCCTTTAATATTTCACTTTGAGATTTTCTAGTAACCATTCTTTTTTTACTCCTTTTCGGTATCTAGTTAGATTCTTTTTTCTGTTCACTTGTTTCTTTAGATTGTTCTTCAGATGACTTAGAACTATCTAAGATTCCATAATCGCCTGTTTGGTCAGTTAAAATGATTGACTCAATCTTATTAACTTTTAATGTACCTTTATCATTAATATAACTCAAGCGTAATGTCTTTTTGTTTAAAATATCTCGTTGTGCAGTCTCTAGGTTTTTTTTATCATCAAGTAAAGTATTTACATAATTAACTTGAGTGATAACTTGTAATTTTTCCTGATTAATAAAAATTTCTGCACTCTTAAATTTAAAGTCAATAACAAAACCTTTGTAAGTTTGATTAACAGGCTCTTCTTCTTTAGCAATCTGTTGTTTATAGAGACCATCTGTCATGAAGTCTTTATAACGATTTCTATTTTCGCCAAGATCCTTTTTAGTATAGTAGTTTAACAAAAACTCCTTAACCTGTTCCTGTGTAAGAACTTGCTCGGATTTTTCTTCTTGGTTTTTTGCATTTTCCTTTTTCTGTTCACTTGTTGTCATTGATTGTCCAACTCCTACTCCAATCACTACTGCAACAATCAGAAGTAGAATGTAACCAATAATTTTTAGTGCTTTAATTTTTGCTAAATCTAACATAATTCTCCAATCTTATTTTATTTTGGTGGTATTGCAAATGTTAAATAACTTTGGTTAGTCCAAACTGTCCAATGAATTTGATCTTGAACCCCTCTAATATTACACTCTGATACTAGAAAAGTACCATCATCATTTACATGTTCAACATATGCTACATGGCCATGTTCTTCAGGTGTATTCCAAAATCCACCTTGAATTGACATAACTGCTCCTGCAACTGGTGTTGAACTGTATGTCCAACCTCTCGCAGTCAATCCTCTAACCCAATTTTGCCCATCCCCTAACCAGTTATAGTGGGGAGCTCCCGCTTCTACTAAACGATTATATACATACCAAGTACATTGTCCTGGAGGATAGGTATTGCCATTTAAATTAGAGGAAACTGTCGCTCCTGACGGATAACTTTTAATTTTAGATGAATATTCAGGAGGAAATCCCCAGGAACTTTCAAGAACTGAGCTTCCCCCTCTAGTGTGACCTCTAGGATTTTTGAGATACGATAAAACTTGTTGAGCATTATGTTGCCGTTCTTTTACTTTGTCTCCTTCGTTCCCTTCCCAATTAACCAGGAATTTATTAGTTAAATAATCTACATCATCGTTTGAATGAAGGATATTCTTTAAATGTTCAATATAGTAAGGAGAATCACCATTTAGCATGAAGTCAAGTTGAAGTTCAAGATCATACCATTTTTTTCCTTTTTCCTTTGCATAGTTCAATAACATTGTATGTCTAATCGAACCATCACGGGTATCAGTCCATTGTCCAAGTCCAATTCCTCTATGAACAATATTTGGATATTTTCCTCCATAGATTTCAATATTCCCCATATTCAACCAGTTAGGATCATCCCAAGAGCTAGCTGAAGCTCCCACGGGAGGATTCAGATAATCTCCTTCAGCCCGTTTTGCTGTTATTGAAGATTCTGTCCAAAAGTTTCCTAAAATTGCTGAAATACCATTTAAAGTTACGCTACTATCTTGTTTTTTGAAGAAGTTGTATATATCATTTATTTTTTTACCAATATCACCGTCTAGGTTCATATCTGAAATTACTGAAGTAGTCTGATTGTATTCAACTTTTGGAAGATAGAAACCAACATTTACCCAAACCCATTCTTTCTTTTTCTTGTTTTTGAGTTTTCTATAGTAAACTTCTTGCCCTCCTACATCACTTACCTCACCAATTTCACTCCCGACTTTAATCTTATCACCATCATTAACACGAACACGAGTCACATTCTTATAAGTAAACTCTGCCGTTTCTGATGATATAATCACATCTTGCTCTTTTATAGAAATTGTACCATCCATTACAGCATAAAGTTTTGACCCTTGATTCGCTTGCAAAACAGAACCATTATATATCTCTGTTTTTGAAACATAGCCAAACCGTTTATCAATCCGTATTGGATCTAATTTTTCATCATTTGCTTCAGCATTAAAGGGATTCGATAAATCGTTGTAGGTTACATAATAACCAACTTGTTTAGCTTGCTCTAAAACTTCATTATACTCTTTCAACTCAGATTCGCTTAATTTAAGATATTTATTATCTGAAGAAGTATAAATATCAGCCATTGTTTTAAGGTTGTCTTTATCCTTGTTTAAATCATCCCAAATTGTTGATAAAAGATCTTTATAAGGTTTATTTAATTCCCACCACTTCTTATCAGTATTATAGGGTGAATCTAGCTTGTAATCTTCATATTTGTAACCCATGAACATCATTATTTCATCAATATTTGTCCAATAATCAACCTTATCTGTTGATTTTTCTCTATCAATTTTTGAAATATGAGTCCAAGCTTCTGTAAGATCAAACTCGTTTTGTGCTACAGTTGAAGTTCCTCCACCTGTCACGACTCCTAACAAGGCAATAATCAGAACTCCTAAAAACATAATCAAGTAGGCTTTAGCTGATAAGGGATTTTTAAGAACTGCCAAGATAGGCTTCCCAACTTTTACGGCTACTTTTTTAGTAGCACTAGCGGTCTTACCTGCCTTTGAAGTTCTTAATCTCGCCCGTAAACGTTCGTATTTATTAGTAACTTTCGTTTCCCATCGATTGGCAACAGGAGTCCTGGTAAAACTACGACCACGGACAAGGTTATAGGTGCGATTTCCTGCACCATATACGACCCTAGTTGCCCCTTTACCAATCTTGACGGTATAATTGCCTAGCTTCTTAGCTTGTCTTACTTCAGCGTGTGTTCTACGGATAGTCTGACGTGCTGAAGCAATATCTTCAAGCACATCATTATCCTGAAAAGCCGAATCCACAAAATGAGAAGCCTGGTGATGAGTAACTCGCCCCAGCTTTTGAGCCTTTGTTCCACCGTTACGCTGAATGGCTTGGCGTTTCTTTGCTTTAGCGGTCTTCTTACGCTCTTTGAGCGTTTCAATCTCTTTACTAGCGACCGTCCGTCTTGCCTTTTGTTTCTGCCCCAGGTAACGCTTTTCGGCATCTGTCTTGGGGTTTAAGAGCCGAGCTTCTCTCTTTTCAGCTTGTTTATAGCTGTTTTTCGTTGTCTTGAGGTCAGACTTGGCTTCCTTGTACTCACGTTTGGCATCACGGAGATCACGTCTTGTTTTTCTCGACAACGTAACACCTCCTAAGCATCTGTAGTGACAAGCTCATAGAGTCTTGTGTGTCTTGGGATAGGATTTTCAAAAGGTACAACCACTTGCCCTGCGACAATCAAGCCCGTTCCTTTTGCTTTTGGCTTTTCAATATACCTGATAAGGGTTGGAGTAAGTGTAATAGCTTTAGAAAGAGCCAATAAGTCTGATTTCTTGTGTTTCAAGAGAATCATGAACTCACTATTAGATACCAACTTGCGCCCTTCTTCTTTGTTCATCAGGGTTTCAATATTTTGTGTGATGGCTGTGGCAATCGCCCCATATTTACGAACCCGTGAGTACAACTCTGTAAAGAAGATAGCCTGGGCTTCTTCTTTGAAGAAGAGCTGTACCTCGTCAAAATAAATGCGAGTAGTGAGTTTCCCTTGGGAAGCGACAACTTGATTCCAAATATAGTCCTGAATAACCATCATCGCAAAAGGCTTGAGTTTTCCTGACAAGCGTTTCAAGTTGAAGACCACAAAGCGGTTTGTAATATCAACGTTGGTCTCGTGTGCAAAGATACTTTGTGACCCTTTGGCATAGATTTCAGACTTGAGCGCCAATTCCTGGGCTTCAGGTTCTTCTTGTTCAAGCAAAACATCGTGCCAATCTGCAAGCGTTGGCGTTCTATCTTCATCCGCAAACCGTTTATAAGTTTCACGGGTGACACGGTCAATAATGGTATATTGCACGTCACCGACTTCATCAAGAATAGACTCAAAGAGCCCCATGAGAAGGTTTGACTTATCCCCGATAGGGTCATCATCTTCATCCTTCAGTTGACTCGAATCAGGCAAGTCCATCAAGTTTAGGTGTGACTTAGAACCGATATAAATATCAACCAACTGCGCCCCGAACTCACGTCCAATATCGGAATATTCATCTTCAGGATCAACAATGATGATACGGTCTTCAGGGTTCTTCAGATAAGTTGGTATGATTTCCATGGTTTTTACAGTAACAGACTTTCCTGAACCTGAAGAGCCAAGAACTACGCCCGAACCAGTGTTCAGGTCTGCTTTACGGTCAACCGTAATCACATTGTTAGATAGTTGATTTTGACCGTAATAGAGCGCCCTCTCACTATCTGACTTCAGGTCAACGTTCATAAAAGGAACTTGTGTAGCCAAGTTAGCTGTGGTCATATCACGGATAAAGCGACGTTTCACATTTAAGAAGGTGTGACCAATAGGAAGGATGGTATTAAGTCCTTCTTCCTGGTAATAGTAACACTCTTGAAAATCAACGCCAACCTTACGTGAAGCGGTCAAGACTTTATCTGTGATACTTGCCAGCTCCTCCTCATCCTCAGCCTTGAAGTAAAGAGCGATCAAACCTGAAAAGGCTTTTTGGTCATTGTCGTCAATCTCTTCTTTCCATCGTCTCGTTGACTCAGAAATTTCACGTGCTCGACCTGAGACAGCCAGATCCTGGTCAACCCCTTCTTGAGCACCTGACCGTTGAGCCTTGACCATTTCAGCTTTGATAGTTGTATCCGCATTGTTAATCTTACGCATAAAGCTAGATGGCTCATAAGGCTCAGCATGAACCGTGATAGCCAGCTCAACGCCTATATCCGTTAAACTCTTAATCAGTCGATCTGTTAAAAAAGTTGGGAAGTTTCTAGCATACATGACCTTTACGACCCCTTCATTGATACGGAAACGATTTTCCAAGAAATGAAGCCTGTTAGGGGCGATGAAATCTTTTGTATGTAATTCTGAAAGGGCAATATCCCTGAAGTTATAAGGGAGTTTGTGTTTGCCCAGGAGCAACTCCGCAAACACGTCAAGACGTTCTTTCCCATCCATTTCTTCAAAGGTAATATCCATTTGAGAGTATTGATTTTCAAGTGAGTTGCCTAGCTCGCTTAAGTTGGCATCCGCTTGCCCTCGATTATAGGCTTCTGTCTTCAAGGTCACATATTTTTCAACCTTGAAATTCTTTGAGTCACTTGAGAAACTACTTTCAATCATTTCATTGTATTCCCTACGGAAATTATCAAAGCCGTCACCAACTTCATCATACTTAATTTGGTCAACAACGTTGTCTTCGATTTTCCGATTGATAACCAGGAGCTGATAAGTAGAGCCTGCATCAAGCGAATTGAGCGCTTCAGCGTGTGTATCAATCACGTCAATCTTTTCTTCCTGATTAGCGGATAGATAGGCGACATCACCCAAGCGATAGGTTCTTGACCATTCGTTTTTGGCAATGTGCATCAGCCCATTTTCAAATAGGTTATTGTATTTAATGGTATTTTGTGTTGAAGCCTTCAAGGAGCGTTTTAGGCGTGCCTTACGTTCCTTTTCAGCCTTCGTCAACTTCTTTGACTTTCTTCCAAGATTTAAAATCATCTTTTGTGAACTCCTCTCCTTCCTCAAATTCTGTAATAAAAGCTCGCTTCTGAACTTTTAGATTAAACATGACCTTGTCTTTGACTGTTTCATCAAAGCCTAGCCCGTAAATGATAAAGGGAGGGGCAATGAGGATTGCCACAAGGTACATAAAAATATCTGATAGTCCCATTAAGGAAATGGTGATAGTGAGTGACACCACTATCCCAATCCCAAGCAACATGACTAAAAGACGTTTGGTCATCCCAAAGGCGACGGGTCTTTCGTAGTTGTCAAACTGCTTGAGGAACTCACTTCCTAATTTGTTCATACAACCTCTTTCTAGCTACAATAAAAACACCTTGCTCTGGCAAAGTGTTTGTTCAACAGTTTCAATTTTGTTAGTCTCTCATGCGTCCAATCGTTGACATGACAGCACCAATTAAAGCCACAATCAAAAGAATTGGTATCGAAGTATTATTAAATATAAGGTTGGTATTAACTTCGTAATCTAAAATCGTCCCATAGTAAATAACTCCTGCAATACTCCAAAAAATAGATAGACCAATAAACATGATTATCCAATTCCAAAGGACACTTAAAAGGAAAAATGGAGTTGCAATCAGAAATCCAATAATCATAATCAGACCTGATAAAATCAGACTAAAGAAGTTGCCAATCATTGACCAAATGGAGCGTTTCACTCGTTTAGGGGCGTTTGATTGAACTGGTGTAGGGGTTTCTAATGGTTCCTCTTGCGATTGAGGAGACAATTTGAAATGGTTTCCTTCTCGCTTGATATAGTATCGTTTTTCTGACATGAACTCACCTCCTTATAGAACTATTTTATCAAATTTATTGCTTTTTTACATGGCATTTAAAAGTGTTTTTGCCAAGCGCTGACTACCGAACAAGGCGACAATATAGACAATACTTTTTGCGATAGATGCAAAAGCAGTCGCCCAATCTCCTGATGATGCTTTAAATAAGTCATCCGTTACCAAAGCAGGGTAAAGTCTGACAATAATGACAAGCAATAACCCTTGTAAGGCGTAAGCTGAAAAGTGTTTTAAGAAGTTGATGGCTACTGGCTTTGTCTGTTCAGACATGAAGAAAGCCACAATTAGCGGAGCGACTGCCTTCAAGAGATACATTTGGAAAAATCTCATAAAGACAAGTAATTTCGCACATACATCAGCTATTAGCTCAGTAAAGTTACCTACGATATTTACAATCTGTTTGGCTATCCATCCACTTACACCTGAAGTATCCATATCAGACTTAAATGTTTTATTCGGTAACACGCCATCGACAAGAGCAATTCCCCTGTTAAAGACAAATACGATAAAATCAAAGATTTCTGAAATGTTATAAACCAATAGAAATGCAATAGCATATCCAAGAGCTACTTCCATCCAAAGCTGAACCGTTAAGCCACCGCCCTCTTGTCCTAACCGTCTATTCCATGAAAAAATATCAAAGAGAAAGAAGGTGAGAATCAATATTGAAGCGACTGGCAATAAAGCCCCGTTAATCTTATCAGCGTAATGATTGACTGTTGAACTATACTCAGCTAGAGAATTTGTGATATTATCCATTCACTCTAGCTCCTTTCAGGTTTAGCTGATGGCGTGAAGCGCTGCAATAATTGCTTGGCAGACCGCCACCCCGATAACACCGATAGCGCCACCGTTAATCATGCCATTTGCCCCTTTTTCCTGGCGCATAGAGTCATTGTTGTTACGACCACCAAAGAAGTCAATAACTCCTGTAAGAACCCATACAAGTCCTGTAATACCAACGACTGCTTGAACAATTTGAAAAACTTTAACTGCTGTATCCATAAGATTTAATCCTCTTTCTTTTTTGTAATTTGTAAATGTTTAATTGCATCTGCAAGGACGACCATTTCGTCCTCAAAAAGTGTGACACCCTTGCCAACTCGTGAATGGTCATCTTTCCATGACCGTATATCATATTTTGGCTCGGCATCATTCCATGAAATAATGTTTAGTTCCTTTTGCCACCCTCTGTCATTCTTTGATAGGACGGCAATCGTCTCAATGATTTTAAAGCGTATAGGCTCATTATTATCTTTTGTTGGTTGACGGTTGGACTGGATTTTCTTTTGTTGGTCTTCAAAACTGTCTTTCCAACCTTTGTCATTTTCCCAATCCGTCATAAATTTCCTCCTGTGGTTCGTTTTCTAGTGCGGTGATAGCCCGTCCCTGTAAGTCTAAGCACGTTGGTCATTCCAAATCGACATCTTCTCGCAACCAAAATTCCATTTCGTTCTATTGTGCGAATTGCGGAAAAAACGTCTTTGTATTCAATCTTTAGCTCAACGTACATAGGCTTTCCTGCGACATAGGCTTTTCTTGATACTGTGCCATACTTTGGTTTTAACTTCAGTATTTCACCACTATCAAGATAAGCAGAAGCGCCACCTTCACGTCCTAATTGTTTTAAGTCTCTGATGCAAACGTCATTATTTGCAAGATCTTCAAATTTATTCATTCTTTCTCTCCTTCTCGAATAAATTTAGGTTGATTTACACCCATGCTGTATAACCTCCTTTTGGTTATATCTGTATTTCTTGCGCACCGTTTATGGTCAAAACGACAAACCCGCGAAATGCGAATTGTGACTGAGACTAGATTACTAGCTTTACACTCCGCCCCCAATTTTGTATCTCATAGTCACGCTGTATCAGGGCAGAGGGGGTATTCAGTTGTCAATGGGCAGTAAGTAGTTTAACGACTTGCTTGGGTCAAATATAAATTTTAATCAGCATCTTTAAATGGCTTGTACTCAACAAATTGAACTTATAAGGATGACTGGCAATCATAGCTTTTGCCATTTTTCTTCTGTAAGTTTCTCCGTTCCCATCAGCTCATTCCTTCTGCTTGTTGTTTCCTTATGTTTCGATTCCATTCAGAAACTATGCCATTAAAGACATACTCAGCAACCATTTCAGACGAGCGGGCAAACCTCATATTCTCTAAAGCGTATTCATAGCGATCATCAAAATGTATCATCGCATAATCTGCGGTAGCCTGTGAGAAGTTTTCTTTTAGTAACTGGTCATGAACCAAGTTCCAAATATAATCTCGGTCGTACTTAGTCGCCTTATCAACTTTTCGAGAAAGGTTGCCCTTATTTTTTCCTTCAGGATTTTGAGGGGCTTTCTCTTCTTCCTCCTCTAAACTAAAATCAGTATCACTAAACTCAGGCTCACTAGAATCAGTATCATTAGGTTCTGAAATTCCGAAGTCTTGACTTCTGTTTTCCAGAGTTCTTGAATTCTGATTTTCCGACTTCCGGAATTCTGATTTTCCGACTTCCGCTGGCATAAAGGGTTTAGCCTCATTTTCAACCTTTAAAGAACCAAGATAAATCAAATTGGGTTTGTTTAAACCTTGGCGAACTTCTTCGAGTAGGTCATATTTTTTCAGCTCTTTTTTCAGCTTAATAACCTTATCTTTTCCGCAACCTAACATCTCTCCAATTTCTTCAACGGTAAAGATGAAATAGATATTTCCATCAGCATCAATCCAGTTGTTTTTTACTGATAACTCAAATCTATCCTTTAGGATGGCATAAAGCAATTTAGATTCAGCAGACATCTTTTTATAGAGTTCAGACTCAAAAAGTAACTTTGGTACACGGAAGAATCTTTCTCCGTTATTAACCTGTGCAAGTGAGATTCTTTCCATACCTAAACCTCCCTAAATCTAAGATCACCTTTTGAATTAAAAGCAATCAATCCAAAAGATTCTAGTTCTTTAATGTTGTCTATTGATTCTTGACGGGTTATCCCTGTCTGTTTCATCAAGAATGAAATAATCAATTCACGTGTTTCTTTTTCTTTTGATATCATTTGTGACCTCCTGAGATTAAATTGAGAAAAACAAAAGAGAACGCTATTCACGTTCTCTCAATGTTATTTATTCAATTCTCCCAATTTAGGACACATACACGATTGATTTTCCAATAACTAATTTTAAAAATATAATAAATAATAAAATTTAATATAAAATTTCCAGTATTCAAAAATAGATAATTCTTAGATTTGTGTAAATTGTTCAAATGATTTTTTTATCATTAGATAAAACACTAAAAATTCAAATCTGATATAACAAAGAATGTAAACGTTTTTCTATCATTTTATTTCTTAAAAAACAGATAAATTCTAATTCTTTGTGATTTTTTTAATTTATAGTAAATTCCGCATATATATTATTGATGTAGACATTATAATGTGATATAATTCGCTTATAGGATAGTTTTAGTAAAAGACTAGGAGGAGGACAGCAATAAGGGTATCTATAAAATCATCCTATATATAATAATTTACTTAGGGAGTATTACTTAAAGTGCAATATTTTTTTGTATCTTAAGAATACCAATCTTACAAAAGGGAAGGAAAATAATGAAGAACAAAAAGAAATTGGGAATCTTTTCTTTTATTATTTGCTTATTGACAACTGTCTTTGTATTTAGTTTGAATAAGACATTTGCTGAAACCCCTGAGGTTTCAGCATCTGGAAAAATTGTAGATACAATCACAAATGTTAAGGTATCAAATAATGAAGGTGGAGATCTAACTTGGGATTTAGCGCAATGGGCTACATTCCGTCTTAATGCAGATTTTAAATTAGGAAAAGATGTTAAGGCAGGAGATCAAACGATAATTACGGTGCCTGATGCTCTAATGATTAACTCTGATAATATTGAAATCAAGGATATCAATACAAATGAGGTGATTGCAAATGCAAAACTAAGTGCTGATAACAAGTCCATTACTTTAACTTATACGGATTATGCTGAAAAACACTCAGATACTGAAGGATCTTTCTTCTTCTATGCTCGTGTCGATTTCAAAAAACACCCTCAACAAGGAGAAATCCCAGTTGAAATTACGATAAACAAAGAAACAAAACCTGCTGGTAAGGTTACATTTAAAGGTATCGGTGATGGTGATCCAAAACTTTTATCAAAGACTAGTTGGGTTAATGAAGGTGATAAAAGAGAGGTCCAATACACTATTTCAGTCAATCGTACAAAAGAGAATATTCAAGGTGTAACGATTGAGGACCACTTGAAATTTACAAATGCTAGCTATGTAAAAGATAGTATTAAAGTTATCAAAGGTAAATTTGCATTCGTAGATGGAGAATGGCAATTCTCTGACCGTGTTGATGTAACTGACCAACACAAGATTACAGTTAGTGAAGATGGACAATCTTTTGTTGTCGAATTAGGGGACATGACAGAAGAAGACCAATATCGTATTTCTTATAACGTACGTTTAAATTATGAACCCGTTGATGGCGAATTATTGAAGAATGACGCTACATTAAAAGGTAAAGGTGTTGTTGTTAAAGAAGTAACCAATGCTGCTTTAGTTCAAATTGCTGGTGGTGCTGGTCTTGGTTATGTTTACTCAATCAATATCCAAAAAGTTGATAATGAGAATCAACCGCTTAAAGGTGCTAAATTTAAAGTAGTACGTGAAGCCAACAATCAAGTGATCGGTGAATACGAAACAGATGAAAATGGTAAAATTACTGTTAATGCATTATTAAAAGATAAATATATCTTGACAGAAACAGAAGCACCATCCGGTTATGTCATCAAAGTAGCAGATACAGAAGTTAATGTTGACGATTTTGGAGCTGATCGTTCAGCAACTAAAACAATCGTAAATCCAAAAGAAGAAACAACAACTACTACAACTACTACTACTACTGAAGAGCCTACAACTACTTCAACTACAACAACAACTGAAGAGCCTACAACTACTTCAACTACAACAACAACTGAAGAGTCTACAACTACTTCAACTACAACAACAACTGAAGAGTCTACAACTACTTCAACTACAACTACTACTGAAGAGCCTACAACTACTTCAACTACAACAACAACTGAAGAGCCTACAACTACTTCAACTACAACAACAACTGAAGAGTCTACAACTACTTCAACTACAACAACAACTGAAGAGTCTACAACTACTTCAACTACAACAACAACTGAAGAGTCTACAACTACTTCAACTACAACAACTACAACTGAAGAACCTAAGACTACTTCAAGCACAACAACTACAACTGAAGAGCCTAAGACTACTTCAAGCACAACAACTACAACTGAAGAGCCTAAGACTACTTCAAGCACAACAACTACAACAACTACAACAACTACAACTGAAGAGCCTAAATCTACAGTAACTACAACTAAGGATAAACCAGGGCTTCCAGACACTGGTGAAAGAAAAGGAACATTTGTAACAATTCTTGGTACTCTCATCCTTGTTTCATCAATTCTAGTTGTTAGAAACTCACTTAAATCTAAAAATAACTAATTTTAATGAACAAAATTAAAGTGGTCTATTTTAGATGATTTAAGTTCATAAACAAAAAAAGGGTTTACTAAAA
Source organism: Streptococcus sp. KHUD_017 (assembly GCF_054861245.1). Classification (NCBI taxonomy): domain Bacteria; kingdom Bacillati; phylum Bacillota; class Bacilli; order Lactobacillales; family Streptococcaceae; genus Streptococcus; species Streptococcus sp. KHUD_017. The sequence goes on along the minus strand of NZ_CM142175.1, from coordinate 899,179 downwards.
GGTAAATCCTCTTTTTGTTTCATGATCATTAAGACAAACAAAAATCGATAACCATTTTATAGTCATCGATTTTAAATATATTTTTAGTCTTTTTCACCTAGTTTACTGTTGATGGTCATCATGATACTTGCAATCTTTTCACCCCAATACGGATCAGAAGCATAAAGAACGTTCATTCCAGATGATTTATTACCAAGATGGGTTCTACCTTCATCAATATAATTCTCTCGGATCCATTTAGCTGCCCCTAGGATTCCCTTATCAACATTGTCGAAACTTTTTGCAGAATCATATGGAGTAGTATCATAAGCAGCAATACCAAAGAAGTTATTCTTATCCTTAGCAATCTGACTACGTCCCCATGCACTTTCTAGAGCACTGTGCGCCATTAGATAAAGTGCATTCACCTGATAGCGTTTCTCCGCTTCTTTGAAAACCTCTCCTTTACCTGCAAGGCGGCTGCCCTGAATATTCATAAGAGAATAAACCTTATTCAATTCTTCTGCTGTATAATTTGTTGGCTTTCTTAGATCTCTATAGAGGAATGGGTTCTCAACTTTAAAGTTATCAAAGTTAATGCCATCTGCTGAATAGTATTTTGTACCAATAGCCATAGATGAACTATGAGGTGCTACACGAATACTTGTATAAGGTGATAACTCGTGATAAACGTAACGACCATCACTTGTGTAATGAGGAATAAACTCATTATTAGTGTTAACAGCTACAAGGTCACTCTTATTCATAAAGCCTGAAAGTCCAGAAATTTGGACTGGGAGTCTGTCACCTTGAGACTCTGAGTCAGAAACAGCAACTATAGTACCTTGAGAAATATAGCTAAGTCTATCTCCAGAAGCACTATAAACATAGGCTGTTATTGGTTTTACTTTATAATAACTAGATGGGTTAGAGATCCACTTCCCGTTATTTTCAAAGCTATAATTTTTACCATTGATTTTGAGTGTTCCAGTAGCATATAGTCCATCTTCTTTTAGATAATACCAAGCATTGTAACTCTTATCAAAGATCCACTCATTCTTGGCCATATAACCGTATGATTTGAGATAGTAGGACCCTTGCCATTGGTTTTCAGCATAAGAACCATCTGATTTTAAGTAGAACCAACTATTGTATTTTTTATCAAAGAACCATTCGTTTTGAGCCATGGCGCCACTATCTTTTAGGTAGTATTTATCTTTCCATTGACTACTCAACATAACCCCGTCTTTATCAAATAAGTACCAAGAGCTATTAATCTTTTCCCACTTATTACGAACGACTTTTCCTGAATCAGTAGCATAGTACCACTTTTCATTCATTTTTACCCAGTTCTTTTCAGCCATAGCACCGCTAGTCTGAAGAAGATAGTCATTATAAATGGTTTTGCTTAACATGATACCAGTTTCGTCGAAACGATACCAAAAACCGTTGATTTTTTCCCATTTGTTGCGGATAATCTTTCCTGATTCTGTGGAATAATACCACTTTTCATCCATTTTTACCCAACCATTTTCGTGCATAGCTCCACTAGTCTCAAGAAGGTAGTCATTATAAATGGTTTTGGTTAACATGGCACCAGTTTCGTCGAAACGATACCAAAAACCGTTGATTTTTTCCCATTTGTTGCGGATAATCTTTCCTGATTCTGTGACATAAAACCACTTCTCATCTATTTTTACCCAAGAAGTTTCAACCATAGCGCCGCTTTTATTAAAGAGATAGTCATCATAAACTGTATTGCTAAGCATGATACCATCCTGGTTAAAATAATACCAGTGGCCAGCTATTTTTTTCCAATTCGTAACAGCCTTTTTATTTTCATAATAACGCCATTGACCATTCTCTTTTTGCCAACCTTCTTTGTTGACCTCTTCAGTAATTTCTTCTGTTGAAGAGTTATCCTTGGTAAGGGCTGTTTCTTGTTTCTGTTCAGATTGAGAAGAATCCTTTTCTGCCTTGATTTGTGTTTCGTTTTGATTCTGCTTATCCTTCTGCTCTTGACCTTGAGCTTGCTTTTTCTCTTTAGCTTCCTTAATCGTTCCATTTGCTACAGTTTTTTCTGAACTTTGTACTTTGTTTGTAGCTTGGTTTTCCTCTGCTAATACAGTTGTTTTAGAAATTCCGGCTATGGAAAGAACAACAGTACTTGCTAGTAATATCTTTTTCATTTTTATCCTTTCAATTTTATATTCCCTATATTTTATACTTCTTACTTATCGTTTTAAAGACGACATTTATCCACTTTATTATACAATATAATTTTAATTATAAAAGTAAGGTCTTTAAGAAGAAAGAAAGTTGTAATATTGTTAAAACAATTTAGAAATAAAAGTCAACAAAAAGTAGTCGAACAATATCTGAACGACTACTTTTTTATTCTGATAATTAACCTTCTATTACTTTGGTACGCTTATTAGTTAGAAACGGTTTTATAAAGATAGATAAAATAGCAAGGGCCGCAAAACTGATACCGACATACCAGTATGGTACATCAAGTGTGGTTGAACGACCAGATAGATTGACAATTCCGCGGAATAGTGTCCCTGTTGTAATAATAGCTATAGCCGAATTCCATAAATTAAGGCTAATTCTGGAAAAATATGGAAGGACTTTGAGCAAGTTTGCTAGTATTATCCCACCCACCAGAGGTACAGCAAACAAGTAATGCATATGAACTGATGTCTCTCCAAAACTGAATGCTTCATAAATTCTAGAGAAGGCAAAGAAGAAAATCGTAATTAGTGTATAAGAGATGACTGTTTTCTTAAAACGTTTTTTACCAAGATTAGTAACCAATGTAGACAATATCACTCACCGCCCTTTCTGAAATTTTGTTTCCTCCAGTCGTTGGTTTATTGATAACCTGACCGTTGAAGTAAAGTGTAGAGGATCCCCCACCATCAAGATTGTAGGCAGTTTTTGCACCATATGATTTCATGACCTCAGCAAGCTGATAAAGAGAGAGACCTTCACTTTCAGAAGTACGTCCGTCAGAAACTACAATAATGTAGTGGTTTTCGTCGATAATCCCAATAGCTGTACGTGGATTCGAAGCCATAGCTTGTCCAACTTCTTGGTTTTTTCCTACTGCAATTTCACCATTTTCGACCAAGGCAGGACCAAAAGCTAAGAGATTAACAACTCCGTCTTTGACTAGTTGGTCAGCTGAAATCTGATCTTCGTAAATAATCTTGAAAGAACCATCTTTATAAATGGCTAAATCACCATTATTAGAATTTTCACGGACAGTATCACGATAGACAACTCCATTACGGATAACATAACCCGAAGAGTTGGCACCGTAATAGTCGCCATTGACTGCTAAAATTGCATCATTATCTGCAGCAGTGACAGATGTTTTATCTGTTACGTTTGTTCCAAATGAGTTTTGAGCAAATGCTGTTTTTAGATATTCTGATGAACTTACTGTAACATCTGCAACATACACTTGGGTATGATTAACCGTCGTTTCAGTCAAATTGATAGAGATATTCTCGTCCTTATAACTTGAGTTAGTTACTGTTGCTGTTTTAGCTGCTTGACTAGCTTGAGCTGTATTGGAACTTGTATTAGTTGTTGCTACTGTCGAAATAGTTTCAGCGAGTACAAAAGTCTTCAACATTGAGTAACTAAAGGATCCTGTCAAGAGTAAACCGAGAACCGAAGCATAAGCATATGGTTTCTTTAAAAATTTCATAGTACCGTAGATGTCCTTTCCTTAAAAATCAATTTCTTTTGCACTGTCCAAGAGACAGCGAAGAGAAGGATGCCGACGATAACTTTGGCAATCAGAAGGTTGATACCAAAGACTGTATAGAAGAGACGAATTAGTAGCGTGTCTAAGACAAAGAGACCGACTGCTAGACCAAAGTACCCCATCCCTGTTTTCACAAGGCTATCTTCGTTTTTAAAGACTAGTTTCTTATTTGTAGAGTAGTTAAAAACGGAGCTTGTCACACGAGCTAGTCCGTTAGCTAGGAAAATTCGGAAACTTGTTGGCGCTGTTGGTAAAAACAAGATTGCAATAGCGTAAACGATATAGTCTACAACAAAACTACTGAGAGATGACAAGGCAAATTTAAAGATATTTTTATAAATCATTAATCCATCTCTGATTGGTCGGAAGTGTGAATCCTCATTATCATTGATATAGACAGTTTCAATGGGAACTTCTAAAATTTGATATTCTTTAGTAGCCTCAAGTAGCATATTCATTTCATATTCATAACGTTGTCCTTCGATCTTTAGCATAAAAGGAATGAGATTTGTTGTAAAAGCTCGAAGTCCAGTTTGTGTATCTGTTACACCTACTCCTGTTTGTAGTTTAAAGAGTGCTTTTGTCAAGCTATTTCCGAAACGGCTACGAAGGGGTACTTTACCTGTGAAGGCCCGCACACCCAAGATTAGCTTATTAGGATTTTCAGAAGCTTTCTTAGCCGTACGAAAAATATCCCAAATCTTATGCTGTCCATCTGCATCTGCCGTTACAACCGTTCCATAGCTATTTTGTTGTTGGATATAAGTAAAGGCCGTTTTAAGTGCTTGGCCTTTACCTTGATTCACTTGATGACGGAGCACCGTAGCATATTGTTGTGCTTTATCAAAGATATTTTGACACTTTGATGAACTACCGTCGTCGATAACTAGAATATGAAAATCACTCTTTTCGTGAATTTTTTCGATGAGTTTGATAAGTTTATTATCAGGTTGATAAGCTGGAATTACTATATAGTTCATACCGGCACTCCTTTCTTAGTGATGGTATAACTATACAGAACATCGCTTAAAGATACCTTATATCAGTTTTCTTTAAGATAAAGTTCAGATAAATTTAAGGTTTTAAAAGAGATTTTAAGAATTACATGGGATAAATATACAAAAATTCCCTAAAGCGGTCTTTAGGGGAGAAATATATTATAAGTACTGTTTTATTCTATTTTTTCTCTTAATTTCTCAACAAAGAGATAGGCCGCAGGACAGGTTAAAGTGTTTTTGATAGTCAGATTATTGATTTGATAAATCTTTTTACGGTCGGTATGTGGAAATTCTCTACAAGCCTTGGGACGGACATCATAGATGGAACAGAGATTATCGCCACCGAGAAATGGACATGGCATTGACTTAAAGATCTTATCACCGTCTTCATCTACCTGTAGAAATTCATCTTCGAAGGCTGGTAATTTCATTTTAAAGTACTTGGCAATTCGTGTGATATCTGCTTCTTTAAAATCTGGTCCAAGGCTCTTGCAGCAGTTGGCACAGGCTGTACAATCAATTTCTTCAAAAACTTCCTGGTGAATTTCAAGGGCAATCTTATCTAGGTTTTTTGGAGCTTTCTTTTTCAGATTTCCAAGAAATTTCCGATGTTCTTTTTGCTTTTGTAAAGCTAATTGGTGATAGTATTCGATATCGATTTCTTTTGACATAGATTCTTTAACATCCTTTTCTGAAACTAGTATACCATAACTGAAAATAAATAAAAACTACTGCCATTAAGGCAATAGTTTTTACAAGATTAGTTAACTTCGACCACCTCAACCATATCTTTTCCAAGTAAGATTAAATATTTTTTAACTTGATTTATTTGGTAAGAACGAGACAAGGCTTCTGCATATAGAGATAATTGACCTCTATAACGTTCAATCAGTTGACTTGGATATTCATAATGATCTGTCTTGTAGTCAAAGAGAACAATTTTATCCTCATAAAGGAGATAACCATCTAAAATTCCACGGACAATAAAGTCCTCCTGACTCTTATCATCCCGTTTTAACATAGAGAAGGGTTGTTCTCGATAAAGTTTATCTTGATTTGCAAGAATCTCTTGACCAAGAGCTGTATCAAAGAAGGATAAGATTTTTTCTAGATTAACTTTATCTTTAACAGCTGAAGTTGCCTGAACTTGCTCCAAGGCTTCTGTCAAGGTTTCCAAAGTGGGTTTCTTAGCGAGATTAATTCGTTGCATCAATTCATGAGTAGCACTACCAATTTCAGCTCCAGTGACTTCTTCTGTCTTGGAGAAGTCTGGAAGTTCAAACTGAATAATAGTTTCTTTTGGTTTAGATTGACCAGCTACTACTACACCTTCCATATCCATGACTGGTTCATAAAACTTCTTAATCTGGCTTGGGGTCTGAACACTCGGAAGATTAATCGCTGCACGGTGGATTTCATTATATACTTCCACTTCTTTCAGCATTTGTAAAGCTTCCTTAATGGCATCAGACTGACGGTTGCTTGCCTGAGAAAGATCTTGGAGCTGGCTTTTAGTTTCCAATTTACCGATAGCTTCTTCTGTCAGTTGTTCTTCACCCTCGAAACGAACACTAAAGTATAAGTTCTCTTTAGAAAAAGCTTGATAGATGGCCCAAATCCAGTCCTGGAAATTTTGAGCATCTAACCTGGTTTGACGAGTTAGGAGACCTTGCCCATTTGTCGGGTATTCTTTAGACTCTAGCTTTTCTCTCGATCCCTTTCCGACTAGATAAAGTTTTTTCTCAGCACGAGTCATGGCTACATACAGTAAACGCATTAACTCAGAATAGCTTGCTAATTGGAGCTCCTCCTCATTTTGACTATAAGTCAAGCTTGGAATGGATAACTTAATTGTAGATGGAACATATTCCTCTTTTGCATTTGTGGCTATTCTAGCTATGTACTTAAGACCAAGACCGTTTTTACGACTTAGGATAACTTCAGACATTGAATCTTGCTTGTTAAATTGCTGATCAATATTGAGAATAAAGACATAAGGGAACTCAAGCCCTTTACTCTTATGAATACTCATAAGCTCCACAGCATCCTTAGGTGGAGCTACAGTGACACTGGCAAGGTCGTGCTTAACTTCCAAGACTTGATCAATCATAGTTATGAAACGTGATAAGCCTTTAAAATTACTCTTTTCAAACTGGTCAGCTCGTAGTGCTAGGGCATAGAGGTTGGCCTGTCTAGCCTGACCATTTGGTAAAGCACCAACATAATCATAGTAGAAACGTTCGCTATAGATTTTCCAAATAAGGTCATAAAGCGAATGCGTTTTTGAGAACAAACGCCAAGCATTAACAGTTTCCAAGAAAAAGTTAAGCTTTTTATGGAGTTCAGATTTTATTAAATCCTTTTGGATACTAGTTTGTGCTTGAGCATTGACTATTTTTTCATAAAAGTTTTCTTGAACCTTATCCTCAGAATTTTGAAGAGCTAAACGAGCCAATTCATCTTCATCAAAGCTAAACATCGGAGACTTCATTAGAGCTACTAAAGCAAAGTCTTGCAGAGGATTATGGATAACACGAAGAGTATCCAACATAACCTGTACTTCTAAAGATTGCAAATAATTGTTTAGAGCACCATCAGTTTTAACTGGGATCCCATATTCTGACAAAGCAAGTAGAACCTGGTCATTCCGGCTTCTGCTGGCAGTCAAGAGAGCAATGTCATTGAAAGGAACCCCTTTATCATTATGAAGATGCAATATCTCCTTAATAACCATTCGCATTTCACCAGTCAGTTTGTTGGACGAAAACTCTTCCTCTTCCTTAGAATCACCATCAACATCCTTATCATACAAGAGGACTTCTGCCTTGTTTTCTTGATCAGGGTGTAAATCAGTATTTCCGAAAACAAGTTGATGCATGCCGTCATAAGAAATCTCTCCAACTTCCTCATCCATGAGATGCATAAAGACGTCATTGGTAGCATTTAGTACTTCAGAACTACTACGGAAATTTTCCTTGAGCAGTATTAACTGACCTTCTTTGCTATCCTGAGCAAAACTGTGGAATTTTTCATTGAAGATTTGGGGATCTGCCTGTCTAAAACGATAAATAGACTGCTTGATATCTCCCACCATAAAACGGTTATGCCCGTTAGAAAGGAGTTCCAACATTCTTTCCTGGATATGGTTGGTATCTTGGTACTCATCGACCATGACTTCGTGGAAACGTTCCTGATACTCTTTTCGAACTTGAGGGAAGTTTTCCAGAATCTCAATGGTATAGTGACTAATATCCGCAAATTCAAAGGCATTTTCTTCACGCTTACGCTTTCGATAGGCATCAACAAAATCACTCATGAAAACTTGAAAAGTCTTTGCTAAGTCCCAAGACTCTTGATGATATTTTTCCTGGAATTTCAATAAAGTAAGTTGGTCATTTAATGCAATTAACTTTTCAAACTTATCTTTTCTCTCTTGGTTGTACGCTTCTTTCAGTTCTAGGAGTTCAGCCTTGCGACTAGCATTTGTGAGAGCACGGCCACCCTTATCCTTAGAAATACTCACAACTCGCTCTAGGACTTCTTGATATTGATTAAAAGTTGATTCGCTGGTTAAAGCTCCAATTTCATCAAGAACTTGTTGGACAGCTTCTAAGTAGGCTGCTTTCCCAAATTCCTTAGCATCATTCTCTAGATGGTAACGGAAGAAACTTTCCAATTCCCAGAGTCTTTGCTGAATGTCTTGAGCCAGCTTTTCTTTAGAACTTGTAAAATCGGCCTTTTCGAATCCTCTTAAGAAAGATTCCTGTAGCCAAGCCTGAGGATTACTTGTAGATTGCAAAAAGTCATAAATCATATAGACCTGTTTACGCAAACCACGCGCATCCTTGCTTTTTCCTGCAAAGTTTTTGACTAGCTGACTAAACTTGACTTGTTCCTTACTTTGGTAGTGACTTTCGAAAACTTGTCGAAACACATCATTCTTTAAGAGGAGTTGCTCACTTTCATTCTCAAGAATGCGGAAGTTTGGAGCAAGATCTAGAAGATAGCCATGTTTGGCTAGAAACTTCTGAGTAAAAGAGTCCATAGTTCCAATAGCAGCGTTTGGTAAATCAGCTAATTGTCTTCCAAGATGCTTTTTTAGCTCCATATCTTGAGTCTCTTGGATTTGTTGGCTGATTTTCTTTTCCAAGCGTTCTTTTAACTCGGTTGCTGCCTTTACCGTAAAGGTTGAGATAAAGAGTTGGCGAATTTCTACTCCACGCGCTAGTTGATCAAGAATTCGTTCAGCCATGACAAAGGTTTTTCCTGAGCCAGCTGATGCTGAGACCAGAATGTTTTTACCAGAACTGTAGATAGCTTGGATTTGCTCAGCAGTTTTCTTTGGTTTCTTGTCAGATTGAGCTTCTTCTATTTGCAACTTTTCAATTTCTTCTTGGGATAAAAATTTCATCGCTCCAACTCCTCTCTTATTTTATTAAACCATGTTTCTTTATCATTGCTCTTAGCGATCTTATCTAACAATCTAGCTTGACCTAAATGGTAATTAGCTTCAAAACCAGTTATCGACTGATATTGTTGGACATAAGGAGCAATACTTCTGCCGTCTTCTGTGTAAGGATTGATAGCAAACCTACCAGATAAAATCTTCTCTGCCGCCTTCTTATAGATAAGGGCGTTATAGTCCAGCAATAACTGGAATTCCTCATCAGACAACTGATAGGTCTTGTTTTTATTATATAGTTCCCCAAGATTCTTTATTTCTTTTTCAAGAAATAGCCCTTGATATTTCATACTCTTAGTCGTTTCTGCCAAAGCCTTTGAAAGAGTTTTAACTGTTTGTATAGACTGAACTGGCTCAGCCATCTCTAAATACATAGCACCAAAGAAATCGTTATTTCCTTCTTTCTTAAGAGCAGCAAGATAGGTCGGTAACTGTGAATTAAGGCCATTATAAAATAGAGGGAAGTTAAACTGAGTTAGAGAAGATTTGTAATCGACAACACCAATAGCTTCACTTGTCTTTAAGCGATCTATACGGTCAACTTTACCACGGACATAGACATTTCTGCCGTTTTCTAACTGAACAAAAGCTTGTTCCTTGTCACCAAAGACTGCTTCTTCCTGAATTGTTTCAATTTCAGAATTGTGACGAAGAATGTGCCCAGTTGCACGAGCAACATCCAAAAGAACTTCCTTGGTTAATTGGGCTTCCAAACTTTCTTGATAAATCGCTTGAAATTCTCTCTCTTGACTGGTTTCAGAGATTGCTTGTTCTAAACGACGATCAAAAGGTGTATCAGCAGGAAGTTTCATAGCGCGTTCAAAAATACGATGCAAGAAATTCCCATGACTTCGTGCATCAGGTCGCAAACGTAATTCTTCCTGCAAGCCTAAGACATAACGAAGGTAATAGCTATATTCATTACGATAAAACTCTGTTAATCCAGAAGTTGATAGATAGAAATCCTGATCTTGAGGATACAAGGCTTTTAAAGTTTCAGTAGCTAAGGTCTTACTTTTTGGACTTGTCGGTAGGACAGGATTATCAAGACCTTGATCTTCTAATTTTCTCCCCATGACACGAGCTAGAACCTTAATAAAGGTTAAGTCCTGCTCACTTGTCTCCGACTCACCTTGCTGGTGATAAGCAACAAGACTAGACAAAAGACTGTGATAAGAACCAATATCATCCTTTGATAGGTTTTTTCGATCGATTCTCTTTTCAATCTTGGTAAAACCAAAATCCTGCAATTCTTTCAGATAAACTGACTCTTTACTCTCATTTTCATTGAGTAAACTTGGTGCCGATAAGACCAATTGCTTCTTGGCAGAATTTACCAAAGAAAGCATGGTATAGCGATTCTTCTTAAGATTTTCATGGCTAGCAATCAATAATTGAGAGCCTTCTTCAGTACCTCGGTTTAAAACTTCTCTTTCTTCATCACTCAAAAGACTAGTATTTTGGGTGATTTTAGGTAGATGGTCCTGGGTTAAGCCAAGTGAATAGATGTAATCAGAAGTCAAAGGCGCAATCAAATCATAACTTTGCACCAGAACCGTATCTACCGTTGCTGGGATTGTACGATAATTTGATAAGGACATCCCTGAATGAAGAAGAGCCAAGAAATCATCTAAAGCAACCTGAGTTCCCTCAAATACGGTCACAAATTGCTCCATTACGTGGCAAAATGCTTTCCAGACCTCCTCTTGTCTTTCTTGCTCTGTCGCATCCATCGTTTCAGATAAGGATTGTAATTGCTTGGTAACAGATGCATCCTTCAAAAAGTTATTCCATTTTGTAAGGATATTTTCAGTCTTTTGTTTACGACTGGATAATAAAGTTTCTAGTGGATTTAGGACACGGACACGCAGCTCATTTAATTTTTCTAAATCAAATTTTCCATGATGATTTTTTGTAAATTCTTGTTTAAAGTTAGAAAGACCATCAATACCTAAATAGCGGATATATTGTTCAAAGCTATCGATTTCCTCTTGACTAAGGTCGGTATATAAGCCAGTTCGTAAGAGGTTAATCAAATCTTCTTGACGGAAATAGTACCGTTTGAGACGTCCCACAGATTCTACAAATTGAGTCAAAGGATGATGAGCCATAGACTCGCTTCTCCCCAGATAGAAAGGAATCTGATATTGATTAAAAATTGTCTGCAAGGACAGTTTATAAGACTCTACGTCTCCTAGTAAGATACGAAAATTCTTATAGCTTAGTTCTGGCTCTTGGTGCAATTTTTGGCGAATACTACGAGCAACTAGTTCCAGCTCTTCTTTCTGTGTCAGACAAGACCAGATTTGCAAGTCTTCTCTATCCTTAGCATCCACTTCTAAGCTAATTTCAGAATAATCATAAGCACTTTCCAGTAATTTTGAAGCCTTGGCAAAAGCATCAAGATTTTTATGTTCTTGACATGCGTCTTCTGCCTTGGTCTGATATTTAAAGGCTAAATGACGTAGAAACTCAACACTGGCTTGATAGAGATTCCCTTCACTAAAAGGGCTAGTGTAGGCTTTCTTAGTCGCATATACACCAATGATAATTTCAACACCCTTGCGATGAAGCAAATCCACTAGGTGTTCCTCTTCTGCAGAAAAACGGGTGAAACCATCAATGACTAGGGCAATCTTACTAAAATCACTACTTACCTTGTTTTCTTCGATAGCATCAATCAGATAGGATAATGGACTTCCTTGTGAAACTTGACCTTGATTTAAATAAGCTGTTACCTTTTCAAAAATTAAGAGTAAATCAGATCGTTTATCAGCATCTGTCAAACTTTCCAAGTCCAAAAAACTCATATTTGCAGTTGAAATTTCATGATAAATCTCAATCAGTTGCTGGATGAATTGAGGATCTTGTTTAATAGCCCCGTAAACACGTAAATCCTTAGGGTCAATTTCGGACAGACATTTATAGAAAGCCATACCAAGACCGATATCATCGAGACTTGACCTCTCAGGAATATCATTTAAAACCAGATAGCGAGCCATTTGAGCGAAGCGCGTGACTGTGATAGCAAAAGAAGCCTGCTGACTCAAGCACTCCAGCACGGCACGTTCCTTTTCAAAAGAAAGAGAGTTAGGAGCGATATAAAAGACTCGTTTCCCTTGGTCAACTAGTCCCTGAGCCTCCTTAGTTAGGATTTCTGTCAAAGAAGTCCGAATATCGGTATAAAGTAGTTTCATCTCTGCCTCATTTGTTTTTGTCATTACTCTATATTATACCATGATTTAACAGAAGATTCTGCCTCTGATTCCCAAAATATGCTATAATATAGGCAAAACACGTGAAAAGGAAATACTATGATTAAACTACTTGCTCTTGATATGGACGGTACTCTACTTAACGAAGCCAAGGAAATTCCTCAAGCTCATATTGATGCCATTCATAAGGCTATCGAAAAAGGTGTCAAACTAGTTCTCTGTACTGGACGACCTCTCTTTGGGGTTCTTCCCTATTACAAGAAACTCGGTCTTGATTTGCAAAATGAATACGTTATTGTCAATAATGGTTGTTCTACCCACCAAACCAGCGACTGGAGCCTTGTCGACTGGCGGGAACTTAGCAAATCTGACATCGAATACCTCAATGACCTTGCTGAAAAGAGTGAAGTCCAGTTGACTCTCTTTGATGAAGAGCACTATTTCGTTCTCGGAGGCAAACCAAATCCTATCGTTCAATATGATGCGACACTTGTCTTTGCTAATCTGACTGAAATCTCACTGGAAGAAGCTACTAGCGGTAAATATCGTATGTTCCAAGGCATGTTCTTAGGCACAAAAGAACAAACGGATGACTTTGAACAACGGTTTGCTGAAGAACTTTGTCAACGTTTTAGCGGTGTTCGTTCTCAACCTGTTATCTATGAAGCAATGCCACTTGGCACAACCAAGGCTTCTGCTCTTTCTCGTTTGGCTGAGATTTTGGATATCCAACCTTCTGAAATCATGGCAATGGGTGATGCCAATAACGACATTGAGATGTTGGAGTTTGCAGGGTTAGGGATTGCTATGGGAAATGCCAGCAACCATGTCAAATCACTTGCAGATGCTGTAACTACTAGTAATGAAGAAGAGGGCGTTGCACGCGCCATTGAGAAATATATTTTGTAAACAAATAAAAGCAACCAGCAGAACATTCTGCTAGTTGCTTTTTATTTTTAGAATAAAGCTGTCAAAGCTGTGATAATCCCAAAAACGATACCTGGTGCATTGGCTGCTGCCAAAGGAATATCACGTTCTTTTTTAAAGAGTCCGTAGTAAACCCAAAGACTGCAGTTAATTGCAGCTACTGCTGGCTGGATAAAGTTTCCTTTTTGACCCGCAAGGTTGTTCATAATTTGTGGAATATATGAGATATACATCATAACAGACATAAAGGTTGCAATCCAACCCAATGTTTTCATTTGTTTTTCAGTCATTTTCTTCTCCTTTCAAAAACATTTTCAATTATACACTATTTTTTTAGATGGTGAAGTTTAAAAAGCTATTTGTTAAAAACTTGTAAACTATCACAATCTTGTGATAAGAGAATCAAAAAAAATACCCTCTTGCTATTTCAAGAGGATATTTTATTCGATTAGAAACTTACTTTTTCTCAATCGGTGCTACACTAGCCAAAAGTTTTTTCAGACCGACTTCTGGGAAATTGATTTTCAATTCCTGAGTTGATCCGCTACCTGAAACTTCAAGCACAGTTCCTTCACCCCATTTTTTATGAAGGGCAATATCACCAATTGACCAATTTGTCTCACTCGAAGAAGATTTACTAGTAGATGCAAATTGTCCAAATGGTAAACCACTTGATTGGATAGATGTAGGCGCAGTATTCCGTTTTCGTTCTTGAAAAGCCTGTGCCAGACTCATTCCTTGACCAAATGTAGTACCACCACTACTGTAAGATGCTTTAAAGCTTGTATTAGCTGGACGAGCCAAACCTTGATAGGTCAACAAATCTGAACTAATCTCGTTGATAAAACGGGTCGGACGATTGTAACTTGTACGCCCGAAAAGCAAGCGAGAGTTGGCGTTGGTTAGATAGAGAATTTTCTCGGCGCGCGTGATTCCTACATAGGCCAAACGACGTTCTTCTTCCAATTCATCTGGATCTTCAGAGGCACGACTAAGCGGAAAGACATTCTCCTCCATACCGATAATAAAGACAACTGGAAACTCGAGTCCTTTGGCAGCGTGTAAGGTCATTAAGGTTACTTCTGACGTCTCCTGACTACCAGAGTCAGTATCTGCAATCAAAGCAAGATCATTCAAGAAACGACTAAGTTTATCTAGTCCTGTTTCCTCTTCTTGGCTTTCAGGATTGTCATCGAAGTTTTTGGTAACAGAGAGGAATTCCTCGATATTTTCAATCCGAGCCTTGCTCTCCAAGGTAGCTTGTGCATTTAGAATATCAACGTAACCTGTTTTTTCAAGGACAGCCTCAACCAACTCTGTGATTGTTAATTGGTCCAGTTTCTCCCTCAAATCCAGAATCATATTGGCAAAGTCCCAGATTGACTGGGCTACCTTACCCTTAATTCCTGATAACATGATATTGGCTGAAGCATCCAGCATGGACATTTCTTGCAAATTAGCAAAATCACGAATCTTCTCAACAGTACCTGGGCCAATTCCACGCTTTGGTTCATTGATGATACGCTCAAAACTGATATTATCACTTAGGTTGGCAATGAGATTGAGGTAAGCGATGATATCACGGATTTCCTTACGGCTGTAGAATTTTGTACCACCAACCATAGTATAAGGAATATTAGACTTGAGAAGGGCCTCCTCAATAGTACGTGACTGGGCATTGGTACGGTAAAGGACTGCAAAGTCTTTATGAAGGAAGTTTTGACTACGACCAAGTTCATCGATGGTTTTGGCTACAAAAACAGCCTCGTCCTGTTCGTCATTTGCACGGTAATAAATAATCTGTTCCCCATCAACATTTTGGGTCCAGAGATTTTTCGGACGACGATTTTTATTGTTTTTAATAACATCGTTAGCCGCTTGGAGGATAGTTTTGGTAGAACGGTAATTTTCCTCCAGTAAAACAACCTTGGCATCTGGATAATCTTTTTCAAAATCAAGGATATTCTGCATATCAGCGCCACGCCATCCGTAAATAGACTGATCAGCATCCCCAACAACACAGATATTTTTAAAGCGTGAAGCCAAAAGTTTGACCAGTTGATACTGGGCATGGTTGGTATCTTGGTACTCATCAACATGGATATATTGGAACTTTTGCTGATAGTAAGTCAAAACATCAGGATTTTGATCAAAGAGACGTAAGGTCAGCATAATCAAATCATCAAAGTCAACAGATTCTGACTGACGAAGTTCTTTCTGATAGGCCGTATAACACTTAGCAACAATATTTGTATATAAATCTCCTGCTTGTGCAGCATAAGCAACATCGTCAATCAGATCATTCTTAGCATTAGAAATGGTCCCCAAAATAGTCCGTTCATTCCATTTTTTTGGATCCAAGTTTAACTGCTTTAGAATACGTTTCATCAGTGTTCGCTGCTCACCTGGATCGATGATCGTGAAATTACGATTGTAGCCGATATGGTCTGCATCACGACGTAAGATGTGCACACACATAGAGTGAAAAGTCGCAATCAAACAGTCCTGAGTAGCTGGATTAAGTCCGTAAGCCCGCTCTTTCATCTCACGCGCAGCCTTATTGGTAAAGGTAATAGCCAAGATATTCCAAGGATTGACCATCTTTTCATCAATCAAGTAAGCAATACGGTGAGTCAAGACTCGTGTCTTACCAGAACCAGCCCCTGCCATGATCAGCAGTGGGCCTTCTGTTGTTTGAACCGCTTCTGCCTGTTTGTCATTCATACCATGTAATAAAGGATTCATTTTCTCTTCCTATTCTTCAAATCAATGTTTCTATTATATCAAAAAAGACTGAAAATAACTCTATTAGAGACAAGCTTCCTTTTTTCTAAAAAAAGAACACTAACAAGTGTTCTTTTTATATTAATCATGAATAGATTGTAAAAGTGTCAACAAGGCTTGAGCCGATTTGCGTCCTGCTTCTACGATAAATTCATCAAATGAAATAGAAGCTTCGTGGTTAGCATTATCACTCATGGCCCGGACAACTAAGAAAGGTAGATTAAGCGCGTGAGCTGCTTGAGCAATTGCCGCCCCTTCCATCTCAACAGCAAGAACTTGAGGAAAATGTTCTTTTATAGCTTTAATCTTATCTTCACCTGCAATAAAACTATCACCGGTCGCAATCAAACCTAAATGCCATTTTTGTTTAAGTTTAGACAAACTCTCTTGAATCAAACTGACAAACTTCTTGTCAGATTCGAAATAGAGTGGTTGTTGGGCCATTTGACCGTATTCATAACCAAAAGCAGTCACATCAACATCGTGGTAGGCTAGTTTTTCAGCAATCACTACATCTCCTACTGAGATACCTTCAGCAAGGGCACCCGCTGAACCCGTATTGATGACAGCATCTACTTCAAAGTGGTCGGCTAGGATTGCAACACTCATAGCAGACATGACTTTACCGATACCACTCTCCACCAAGACAAGCTCAACTGAACCAATTATACCCGTATGATACTTATTTCCTAATACCGTCTCTTCTTGAGCGTTTTCTAAATGTTGAATCAGATAAACTAGCTCTTCTGGCATAGCTGCTATAATTCCAATTTTCATGACATTCCCCTTAAATAAATCTCATTGCTAAAACTAGCAGAATCAAGAGAAGAATAACAGCAAATAGAATCTTATTCAATTTAGAGTTAAAGACATTTCTCTTGGTATTTTCGATTCGACGACTCTTATGGATTTGAGGTTCAACCTCAATCGTTAAAGTATCCTGACTAAATCCATGGTCACTTGAACGTGAATATCCATCATATTGAGATGAAGTTGACAATATCTTCGTTTCTTGATCATCTACTAAAGCAGGACCAGAGATATCTTCACCTCGATTCGCACGCTCAATGATTTCGTCTGTTAATAAAGGTTTTCCCATGGGTTCCTCCTCTATTTTTCTTGTAATTCCCAATACTGGATAGCCATGATAGTCTTGGCATCACAGATATCACCAGACTGGATCAGTTGTTTAGCCTGTTCAAGACTAACTTCAAGTAGTTCTAATGTTTCATCTTCATCCTGTGGACGAGGATTTTTAACCTTTTTCAAATCACTTGCCAAATAAAGTTTTAAGCGCTCGTTACAAAATCCAATCGCAGAGTAAAAATCATAAAGAAGGCTTAATGTGCCGGTATAGGCTGCCTCTTCTTCTAATTCACGAAGAGCTGCTGCTTCTGGATCTGCATTTTCGCCAACTTCTAATTTTCCAGCAGGAATTTCGTAAGAAACTTTTTCAATCGCCTTGCGATATTGCTTCACTAAGACAATCTTGTTTTCTTGAGTAACTGCAAGAACACATACTGCACCGTTATGAAAAATCAAATCGCGTTGAGCCGTCCCTTTCCCTGAAGGAAGTTCAACCTGGTCTTGAACTAATTGGAAAATAGGACCTTTATAGATTTCTTTTCGACTAATCGTCTTCTCTTCAAATTCCATGATTAGCTCCTATTTGTTTTTAGGATGGTGAGGGAGACGAGTTGCGTATTCGTCCTTATTAACTTGACGACCTCGTCCGATGGCAATAGCATCAGCAGGCACATCTTTAGTAATTGTTGAACCCGCACCAACAAGAGAGTTATCCCCTAGTTCAACAGGAGCAATGATGGTTGAATTAGAACCAACAAAGACATTGTTGCCGATGACTGTCTTGAATTTATTTTTCCCATCATAGTTCACTGTTATAGTACCAGCACCAAAGTTGACGTCACTACCAACTTCACAGTTTCCAATGTATGTTAAATGGCCTGCTTTAGTATTTTCGCCAATAGAAGAACCTTTCACCTCAACAAAGTTTCCGATATGAACATCCTTAGCTAGGCTAGACCCTGGACGAATATGAGCGAAAGGTCCGACTGTAACACCATCAGCAACCATGCTCTCCTCAATCATTGAGTTGGTAATCACTGCACCTGAACCGATAGTACTATCGACAATGTAAGTTCCATTCGTCAAAACAGTCTCTGAACCAATCTTACTAGAACCTTTGAGGGTTACATTCGCTTCAATTTGAACATCTGGAGCAATCTCAACATCCACATCAATATAAGTCGCATCTGGATTTACAAAACTTACTCCATTGACCATATGAGCTTGGTTAATACGGCGACGCATAACAGCTTCTGCTGTAGCGAGTGCCACACGGTCATTAACTCCGAGACTTTCATCAAAGTCTTTCAGAGTATAAGCTCCAACTTTTTCTCCAGCTTCACGGAATATTCCAATCACATCCGTGATATAGTATTCACCTTGAGCGTTGTTGGTATTAATATTCTTAAGTGCTTCAAAGAGACGAGCGTTATCAAAAACATAGGTTCCTGTATTAATTTCTTTGATTTGTTTTTCAAAATCAGTCGCATCTTTTTGTTCAACAATACGAAGAACTTCGGCATTTTCGTTACGAACAATACGTCCATAACCAAATGGATCTTCAGCTTCTGCGGTAAGGATAGTGGCTACGTTCTTATGATTCACATGAAAATCAATCAAGTTTTTCAAACTTTCACCCGTGATTAATGGTGTATCACCTGCAATAACCAATGTTTGTCCAGAAAGGCCCTCAAGAATCGGCTCGGCCATCATAACCGCATGACCAGTTCCTAATTGTTCGGACTGTCTCACAAAATCAGTTTGACCAGCTAAAACTTGTTCAACTAGCTCTGCCTTATGACCAACAACCGTTACTGTTTTTTCAGGCTTGATTGCTCCTACACTACGAAAAACATGCTCAAGCATAGAAATTCCTGCAACCTTGTGCATAACTTTAGGTAGATCTGATTTCATACGGGTACCCTTACCCGCTGCTAAAATAATTGCATAATTTGCCATATTTTTCTCTTTTCTATAGAAATTCTTTATTATTATACCACAATTTACTTCACGATACACAAATTTGCTGACCTCAACCTAACGCTAATGACTGTCACTACTCCGTTTTGAGTAAATTTTTTGATTTTTTTTACAAATTACGATAAACTATAGGAGTATGAGAAATAAAATTCGCCCAGCTTTTATAGTTATTATATTTGCTGCTTTTATAGGACTCTTGATTCTAAATCGTCCACGATTCGAAGAACATCCTGTAAAAACCAAACAAAATCCAGTTCAAATAGAAACACAAGCTCTACATAACTTGGATAAGCCTATCATCGATATCTCTGGTTGGCAGAGACCATCGGAAATCAATTACGATATTTTATCTCAAAATATCTCTGGTGTCATTGTTCGAGTCCACGGAGGAAATCAGATTACCACTGAGAACGATGCATCTTATACAAACGGTATTGATAAAGCTTATAAAAGTCATATCGCTGAGTTTCAAAAGAGAAATGTTCCAGTTGCTGTATATGCCTATGTATCTGGAAAAAGTGTAGAGGATATGGAAAAGGCTGCTGAATCATTTTATAATTCAGCTTCGCCGTACAACCCAAGTTACTATTGGTTAGACGTTGAAGAAAAAACAATGTCAGATATGAACCAAGGAGTTGAGGCATTCCGTGCTAAGTTAGAATCACTTGGTGCTAAAAATATTGGTATATACATTGGTGTTTACTTCATGAAAGAACATAGCATCAGTACAGATAAGTTTTCTGCTATTTGGATTCCATCCTACGGACTTGACTCAGGCTACTTTGAAAGTTCACCAAATACAGACCTTGACTTTGATCTTCATCAATACACCTCAAAGGGTAAACTGGTTGGATTTGAACACCATCTAGACCTAAATCTTATTTCTTTGTCAAAAGATAAGCAAGAGACGTTTAGAAAATTATTCTTAAAACCTTAAATTTATTTAGCAAGCCAGATATTACTTCTGCTTGCTTTTTTATTTCTCTTACTTTGTGATATAATACAAGAAGAGAATTTTAGAGAATAAATACGGAGAGAGTTTATGTTATCTTGGATTTCAAAAATAATTAAAGGTATTGTTATCGCACTTGGTTTTATTTTACCAGGTATTTCTGGTGGTGTTCTAGCGGCTATTTTGGGTATCTATGAGAGAATGATTCGTTTTCTTGCCCATCCATTTAAAAACCTAAAAGAAGATATTCTTTATTTCTTACCTGTTGCTATCGGTATGTTACTAGGTATTGGGCTATTTTCTTATCCAATTGAGTACTTACTAGAGCATTATCAAGTTTATGTTTTATGGAGTTTTGCGGGTGCTATTATTGGTACAGTCCCTAGTCTTGTAAAAGAGGCTACTCAAGATTCTGAAAGAGACAAAGTCGATCTTATCTGGTTTTGGGTGACCTTTATTGTTTCTGGAATTGGTCTTTACGCTTTAAACTTTGTGGTTGGTTCACTAAACGCAAGTTTCACAAGTTTTATCCTAGCTGGTGCTCTTCTTGCTCTAGGTATTTTGGTTCCAGGCTTAAGTCCCTCAAATCTACTATTGATTTTAGGTCTTTATACCCCAATGTTGACTGGATTTAAAACTTTTGATTTATTTGGAACCTTCCTTCCAATAGGAATTGGAGCTGCTGCTACTCTTATTATTTTTTCAAAATTGATGGATTACGCTCTTCGAGAGTATCACTCTCGTGTTTATCACTTCATCATTGCAATCGTTCTTTCAAGTACACTCTTGATATTGATTCCAAATGCGGGTAATGCTGAAAGCATTAACTACAGTGGTTTATCTCTTGTGTCTTATGTGATTGTTGCCTTCTTTTTTGCTCTTGGCATTTGGTTAGGTATTTGGATGAGTCAGTTGGAGGATAAATACAAATAATGGCTAAGAAAGTTAAAGTTAAAAAAACCTTAGTAGAGCAAATTTTGACTAAGGCAGGTGTTGATCATCAAGGCGTTCAAATTAATGCTTTAGAAGGAGAACTTCCTTCTGGTTATGATAGAAATCATATCTTTAAGACCTTAGCATTATTGGGTGATAAGACTGGTCCGGTAATAGGAATTGTTCCTATCACCGAACACCTTTCTGAAAAGAAATTAGCAAAGATTTCTGGAAATAAAAAAGTGGGCATGATTCCTCAAAAGGATTTAGAAAAAACTACTGGATATATCCATGGAGCTAATAACCCTGTAGGTATCCGTCAAAAACACAACTACCCTATTTTTATTGATGAAACAGCTTTAGAATTAGAAAAAATGATTGTCTCTGCTGGTGAGGTAGGACACAGTATCATCATCGCACCTAAAGATCTGGCAAACTTTGTAAAAGCAAACTTTGTTGATATCTTGGAGGAAAATAACTCATGAAACTTTACTTTGTCCGCCATGGTCGAACAGTCTGGAATCTAGAAGGTCGTTTTCAAGGGGCTGGCGGAGATTCACCACTTCTTCCTGAATCTATTGAAACTTTAAAAGACCTGGGCCGGTATCTTAAAGATATCCCTTTTGACAAGATCTATTCGAGTGATTTACCAAGAGCGGTAAAATCAGCTGAGATTATCCAAAGTCAACTGACAAATCCTTGTCCTTTAGAAAGTGTTCCTGAACTCAGAGAATGGCACCTCGGTAAACTGGAAGGTCTAAAAATTGCGACTTTAAATGCTATCTGCCCTCAGCAAATTCAAGCTTTTAAAACAAACTTAGCTAAGTTTGATACTCGCATGTTTGAAGCTGAATCACTCTACACTACAACTCATCGCACCATACAATTTATCAGATCCTTAAAAAATTCTAAGGCAGAGCACCTATTACTAGTCGGTCATGGAGCGAACCTTACTGCTAGTCTTCGAACGCTTATAGGCTATCAGGAAGCTCTGCTTCGTAAAGACGGAGGTTTGGCTAATGCAAGTCTAACAATTTTAGAGACTGACGACTTTGAAAAATTTACTCTTAAGACTTGGAACGATACCTCTTATCAAAAAAATAATTGAACTTGATCTATTACGTCAAGTTCTTTTTAGTTTTTATAGAATATCCGTGAATTTCTTAGCTTTTTATGATAAAATGGGAGTACCGTGAAAAATTGATTTATTATTTCAAAATTTGAATTTCATTAGGAGGAACACATGTCAACAGAACATATGGAAGAATTGAATGACCAGCAGATCGTTCGCCGTGAAAAAATGGCTGCGCTCCGTGAACAAGGAATTGATCCTTTCGGTAAACGTTTTGAACGTACTGCCAACTCTCAAGAACTAAAAGATAAATTTGCTGAGCTAGATAAAGAACAACTACACGAACTAAATGAAACTGCCACTATCGCTGGACGCTTGGTGACTAAACGTGGAAAAGGGAAAGTTGGTTTTGCTCACCTTCAAGACCGTGAAGGTCAAATCCAAATCTACGTTCGTAAAGATGAAGTTGGTGAAGAAAACTACGAAATCTTCAAAAAAGCTGACCTCGGAGACTTCCTTGGTGTCGAAGGTGAAGTCATGCGTACCGATATGGGAGAACTCTCTATTAAGGCTACTCACATCACTCACTTGTCTAAAGCCCTTCGTCCGCTTCCAGAAAAATTCCACGGTTTAACAGACGTTGAAACTATTTACCGTAAACGTTACCTTGATTTGATTTCAAACCGTGAAAGCTTTGAACGCTTTGTTACTCGCTCAAAAATCATCTCTGAAATTCGTCGTTATCTTGATCAAAAAGGTTTCCTAGAAGTTGAAACACCTGTTCTTCACAACGAAGCTGGTGGTGCTGCTGCTCGTCCGTTTATCACTCACCACAATGCCCAAAACATTGACATGGTGCTTCGTATCGCGACTGAGCTTCACTTGAAACGACTTATTGTCGGTGGTATGGAACGTGTTTACGAAATCGGACGTATCTTCCGTAACGAAGGTATGGACGCTACACACAACCCTGAGTTCACTTCTATCGAGGTTTACCAAGCTTATGCAGACTTCCAAGATATCATGGACTTGACTGAAGGTATTATCCAACACGTTGCAAAAGCTGTTAAAGGCGACGCTCCAGTTATCTATCAAGGAACTGAGATTAAACTTAACGAACCATTCAAACGTGTTCACATGGTTGATGCTATCAAAGAGATTACAGGTGTAGATTTCTGGCAAGACATGACCTTCGAAGAAGCTAAAGCCATCGCTGCTGAGAAGAAAGTTCCAGTTGAAAAACACTACACAGAAGTTGGTCATATCATCAATGCTTTCTTTGAAGAATTCGTTGAGGAAACGTTGATTCAACCTACCTTTGTTTATGGACATCCAGTAGCAGTATCTCCACTTGCTAAGAAGAACCCTGAAGATGAACGCTTTACTGACCGTTTCGAACTCTTTATCATGACCAAAGAATACGGAAATGCCTTTACTGAGTTGAACGATCCAATCGACCAGCTTAGTCGTTTTGAAGCCCAAGCTAAAGCAAAAGAACTTGGTGACGACGAAGCGACTGGTATCGACTACGACTACATTGAAGCACTTGAATATGGTATGCCTCCAACAGGTGGTTTGGGAATCGGTATCGACCGTCTCTGCATGCTCCTCACTGATACTACTACTATCCGTGATGTACTTCTTTTCCCAACTATGAAATAAAAACTAAACTCCTAGATGATTTCTAGGAGTTTTTTGTAGTTAAAAAGACAACCTTATCAAAGAGGTTGTCTTTTGTGTTTGAATTAGAATAGACCTAAAACAGTTCCATCACTTTCAACATCCATGTTGAGAGCGGCAGGTCGTTTTGGAAGACCAGGCATGGTCATAACGTCACCAGTAAGAGCAACGATGAAGCCTGCACCCAATTTTGGTACCAATTCACGAATAGTAATTTCAAAGTTTTCAGGTGCTCCAAGAGCGTTAGGGTTATCTGAGAAACTGTATTGAGTTTTGGCCATACAGATTGGCAGTTTATCCCAACCATTTTGTACGATTTGTGCGATTTGGGTTTGAGCTTTCTTTTCGAAGTTTACTTTGCTACCACGGTAGATTTCAGTCACAATCTTTTCAATTTTTTCTTGAACAGAAAGTTCGTTGTCATAGAGACGTGTGTAGTTTGCTGGGTTTTCGTCGATTGTTTTTACGAGAGTTTCAGCTAGAGCAACGCCTCCTTCAGCTCCATCAGCCCATACGCTAGCCAATTCGACTGGAACATCAATTGAAGCACATAGTTCTTTCAAGGCTGCGATTTCAGCTTCTGTATCAGAAACAAATTCATTGATAGCAACAACCGCTGGAATACCGAACTTACGAATATTTTCAACGTGGCGTTTCAAGTTTTCAAATCCAGCACGTACTGCTTCCACATTTTCCTCTGTCAGAGCATCTTTAGCAACTCCACCATTCATTTTAAGGGCACGAAGAGTTGCTACAATGACTACTGCACTTGGAGCTGTTGGCAAGTTTGGAGTCTTGATATCCAGGAACTTCTCTGCACCAAGATCTGCACCAAAGCCAGCCTCAGTTACTGTGTAATCAGCTAAGTGAAGTGCTGTTGTCGTTGCCAATACAGAGTTACAACCGTGGGCAATATTGGCAAATGGGCCACCGTGTACGAATGCAGGTGTACCATAAATTGTTTGAACTAAGTTGGGTTTGATAGCATCTTTCAAAATCAATGCCAAGGCACCCTCAACCTGTAAATCACCAACTGAAACTGGTGTGCGGTCATAACGGTAGCCAATAACGATATTAGCCAAACGACGTTTCAAATCTTCAATATCCGTTGCCAAGCAAAGGATAGCCATGATCTCTGAAGCAACTGTGATATCAAAACCATCTTCACGTGGAATACCATTAAGTGGACCACCAAGACCAACAGTTACGTGACGAAGCGCACGATCATTCAAGTCAACAACACGTTTCCAGAGAATACGACGTTGGTCGATTCCTAGCTCATTTCCTTGGTGCAAATGATTGTCAATCAAGGCAGAGAGAGCATTGTTTGCAGTTGTAATAGCATGCATATCACCCGTAAAGTGAAGGTTGATGTCTTCCATTGGTAATACTTGAGCATAACCACCACCAGCTGCACCTCCTTTGATACCCATAACAGGTCCAAGAGAAGGTTCGCGGATAGCAATCATTGTTTTCTTACCAATCTTATTCAAAGCATCCGCAAGACCGATGGTAATGGTTGATTTCCCTTCACCTGCTGGAGTTGGGTTGATAGCTGTAACCAAAATTAACTTACCAACTGGATTTGACTCAACCTCACGAATCTTGTCAAAGCTTAGTTTAGCCTTGTACTTTCCATACAACTCCAAATCATCGTAAGAAATCCCAAGTTTCTCAACAACATCAACGATCGGTTTTAACTCAATACTCTGTGCAATTTCAATATCTGTTTTCATAAAAAACTCCTCTAGCCTCTAATGTGTTAATTCATTATATCATAAAACAAGATTTTTAACAGTCATTATGATTAGTAACGTTCGTGAATATCGCTAAATAACAGACTTTCTTTATCTCTATTTAAATTTTTATATGCCTTTATAGATTTTAACTATTATAAAAATTTTTCTAATTTAGAAAATAGTTGTCAATTTCGTCTAAGTTATGCAAAATTTGATTATCAGAGATTTCTAAGTTTTCAGCTAATTCAATTGAATACTCAAAGCGGAGACGAGTATTAAGGGATAAATCAAATGAATAATCCTGTAATCGTCCTAGTTTATGATATTTATCTATAATATCATTAAAAATAATCTTGTATTTATCATCTAAGTTTTTGATATGGCTATCTAAGTTTTCCCTGTAATTTTGAATTAATTCCTGTTCCCTGTCACTTAGAAACCCTTTGCCTATTTCCCAAATTATTGAAGTAGCTATTGAACCAACTACAGAACCTAGAACTGGTATTGGGATCATAATCTGACCAACACAAGCTCCAATTGCAGCAAAAGAAGAATCTATTACATTTAATGTCAAAAGATTCATAAGTTCATCTTGAGTTATTTCAGAAGATCTGAATCTCAAAATGACATCTATCATCCCATAAGTAGCCATTACTAAAGCACTTGCATTTGGAGCGCTAATACCAAAAATATTAGTTAATCCGTAAATTGAATATCCTGTTATCGCTCCACATGCAACTCCTTGTAATGAATTCAATCCACAATCTAACCAATCTGATTGTTCGAATTCAAAAATACTTTTTCCTTCTTTACATTTTCCATACACACTTGACAACAGAGCTAAACCACCTTGCAAAAAAGCTGCGTTTCTTGCAACCTTAGTAGCTTCTTTTAAATTTGGTAATGCATGTTTTTGCGCTACTAATCGTTTTTTATTTAATTCTTGTTGTTTAAGTCTAACTGTTTTACGAATATTCTTTTCTTCAGAATCTAAAAGAGAGTTAATTGAATTTTTTTGAGCATCATCATAATTTAAAACAGATGATTTCATCCAATATTTATATGAAGTAAGTCCCTTGCTTTTAGTAATATCATTAATCATTTGTCGTATATCCGTAATTTGTTTAACAGACAATCTTTTACCATTAAATTCAACTTCTTTGGCGCCAGTCATAATTTTTTCGTATACTAACACGTGATCTTTTGGAAACATCATTTTCATTTTTTCACTGTAATGAAATGATTGAGCTAGTTCATCACGTAAATTATTATAAAACTTCATTTGAATGGTATTTCTGCCAATTAATAAATCGGCTGGCCCATTATCATTCAATACTTTTATAATAGGATTTAATCCTTCAATAGCTCTTCTTGCATTTACAATTCCTGCTTCTGCAAATTCAGCTATAAACCCGTGACCACCGTAGTCTCCCCCACGCTTCTTTAGAATAACGTCTTCAATGTTGTCTTTAGTATAGTTTAAGATTTTTGAAGCATTGTCCTTGTTTAAGACGACTTTGCGTGCTTCATCCTCTATTATCTTCATTGCAATTTGTAAGTCTTGAATTCTAAGATTATTTAGACAATTTACGTATGCTCCTATACCTTGATAGAATGCCCTATTAGCAACTTGAACCATCATTTACTTTAATTTCCTTATTGATCATTTCAGTCAGAGAAAGGGTTGAATTTACCAAACTACCTGCTTGATACTTTTCATCATCTGTAAATAAGTTATAATCTTTTCCAATTAAAGAAAGATTAGCTAAATAAATCCCCTCAGTTTGCTTTTCAATTAAATTATTTAATTCACTAATTTCTATTATTGATTTATCAGTTTGTCTAATTAATAACTCAATTTTCTTTTGTTCATCAAGTGCTTCTTTAGCTACTTCTTCATTTTTTTTATTAGCAAAAACACCTGCTCCGACAGAAGCTGTTAACATTAAACCAGCAATCCCCCAACCAACAGGACCCGCCATAGCTAGAAAAGCATTACCTGCAGCCATGCCTCCTCCGCCTGCTGCTATACTTCCTCCCCCTAACCAAGCTAATGCTGCGCTATTTGCTGCTGCACCAGTCAAACTCGAAATTGCTGTCCCTGTTGATGCGACTCCAAAAGTAGTTGCGACTCCCATAGCTGCAGTAGGACCTAAAGTTGCAACTGTGACCCCTAAAGCACTTAAAGAAGCCGTAGCTGCCGTACTACCGCTTGCTAATTCTGCTTCTTTGATAGCTTGAGTAATAGCTAACTGTTTATCTTCAAAATTTTGAATTTCAATATTAATTTCTTCTAATTTTGTTTCGAATTCTTTCGGTTTATTAGCTAACTTACTAATTCTCTCTTCAACGATTTTTACAACTTTAATTGCTTTGTCTCTAGTTTGATAAAGGTCAGTCGATTTGTTCGTCAGTTCTGTGGCTTTTTCATTATATATTTGAATAGATTCATGATAATTCGCAACAGCTTCGGACCTTAATTTGTCATTAAAAAGATCTATTGAATCAATTTGTGATTTTGCCTCAGTTGCAACTTTACCAGCTTGATTAAATGTGTCAGATGTTACCTCAGTTACTTGTTGAAAAGCATCTTTCGCTACTATTGTAGCTTGACCTGAAACATCTGAAACAACATTTCCTACCTTATTTGATACATCTCCTATTACTTTTACAGAGTCTGATAATAACTCTCCTGTAACTTTTCCAGTACTTTCTAAAGCTTTACCAGCTTCATTAAGTACGCTACCAGTTGTCTTACTAGCATCATCAATTACTTTACTAGCTTCTTTAACAATATTATCTGCAAATTTAAAAAAGTCCATAACGGCTTCCCTTCTTCAAATATAACTAAAATAATTATCTTATATATTAAATTAATTGTCAATAATAATATAGTTATAATTCTTAATTATATTACATCGCTTTCATTTTACTTAATGCTCATTTTTTTGTACAATAGTTCTATGAAAATTTTAGTTACTTCTGGTGGTACAAGTGAAAAAATTGATAGAGTTCGTTCTATTACCAATCACTCTTCCGGTAAACTTGGAAAAATTATCACCGAAACTCTTCTAAAGGCTGGCCATGAAGTTTGTTTGATTACCACTCTTCAGGCAGTTAAGCCAGTTAGTCATCCAAACTTGACCATCATCGAAATTAAAAATACAGATGATTTGCTGCAAGTCATGAAAGATAAGGTTACGGATTACCAAGTCTTAATCCATTCTATGGCTGTATCAGATTACACTCCTGTCTATATGGCTAGTTTTAATGAGATTGAAGCTAGTCAAGATTTAACGGAGTTTTTAGATAAGAAAAATCAGGAAACAAAAATCTCATCTAAGGAAGACGTTCAGGTTCTATTTCTCAAGAAAAATCCAAAAATCATATCTCTGGTTAAAGAATGGAATCCTAACATTCATCTGATTGGAT
Organism: Streptococcus sp. KHUD_017; assembly: GCF_054861245.1. NCBI lineage: Bacteria > Bacillati > Bacillota > Bacilli > Lactobacillales > Streptococcaceae > Streptococcus > Streptococcus sp. KHUD_017. The sequence goes on along the minus strand of NZ_CM142175.1, from coordinate 870,162 downwards.
TTAAATTACTGGTTGATGTCAGCCAGGAACATCTGATTCAAATTGCTCGGGAAAGTCTTGAAAAGAACCAAGCTGATTTAATTGTCGCAAACGACCTTACTCAGATTAGTAGCGAGCAACATAAGGCTTACTTAGTTGAAAAAAATTCTTTCCAAACTGCTATGAGTAAACATGAAATTGCTGATTTACTCCTCGAGAAAATCAAAAGTTATGACTAAAAGAAAGGGATTTTATGGCCCGTATTACACTCGCTATTACAGGATCTATTGCTGCATACAAGACAGTTGACCTAGTTAGTTCTTTAAAAAAACAGGGGCATTCTGTTACTGTTCTTATGACTCAGTCAGCAACAGAATTCATTCAGCCATTAACTTTACAAGTACTATCTCAAAATACTGTACATCTCGATGTCATGCACGAACCTTTTCCAGATCAAGTGAATCACATTCAAATAGGAAAAGAAACAGATTTATTTATCGTAGTTCCTGCGACAGCCAATACAATCGCTAAATTAGCTCACGGTTTTGCTGACAATATGGTGACTGCTACAGCTCTTGCTTTGCCACACTTTGTACCCAAACTATTGGCTCCAGCTATGAACACAAAGATGTATGACCACCCTGCGACCCAAGCTAATCTTAAAACTTTAGAAGATTATGGTTATACAATTATTTCTCCCAAAGATTCTCTACTGGCCTGTGGGGATACAGGTCGTGGTGCTCTCGCTGATCTCGAAACTATTTTACAAGAAATAAAGGATAAAATTCATGAACAAACGCTCTAATATTGCTCCAATCGCTATCTTTTTTGCTATTATGATTGTTATTCATTTACTAAGCTCGATTTTATTTAATGTACTTCCCTTTCCAATCAAACCAACCATCGTTCACATTCCAGTAATTATTGCAAGTATTATCTACGGACCAAGAATCGGCGCAACCTTAGGTTTCTTGATGGGAATGCTTAGCTTAACGGTTAATACTCTCACAATCCTGCCAACAAGCTATCTCTTCTCACCATTTGTACCAAATGGTAACTTCTATTCAGTTGTGATCGCAATTGTTCCTCGTATCTTAATCGGTTTGACCCCTTATTTCGTCTATAAACTACTAAAGGGAAGAGCTGGACTCATCTTTGCAGGTGCACTTGGTTCACTCACGAATACAGTTTTTGTCTTAGGCGGTATCTTCTTTCTCTTTGGTAATGTTTTTGACGGAAATATTCAAAAACTATTAGCGACTGTTATCTCAACAAATTCAATCGCAGAATTAATTATCTCAGCCCTCTTAACTCTCGTCATTGTTCCGAGACTTGAAAAAATTAAACAATAAAAACTGTATCAAGAGATACAGTTTTTTATTTCTATTACTGGGCTAAACGAGCTTCTTCTAAAATCTTTTCAATCTTTGTTGTCAATAAATCAATAGCTACTGTATTTGTCACTCCTTCTGGAATAACGATATCTGCATAACGCTTTGTTGGCTCGATAAATTGATGATACATAGGTTTTACGACGCCAAGATACTGATCAATAACGCTATCCAAACTACGACCACGCTCTTCCATATCACGCTTAATACGACGAATGATACGGACATCATCATCTGTATCAACGAAAATCTTGATATCCATCAAATCACGAAGACGTTTGTCTTCCAAAACCAAAATTCCTTCAACAATAAAGACATCTTGAGGTTCTTGACGATAGGTTTTCGAGCTTCTTGTATGGGCAGCATAATCATATGTAGGAATATCAACAGGACGCCCCGCCAACAATTCTTTGATTTGCGCAATCATCAAGTCAGTATCAAAAGCAAAAGGATGGTCATAATTAGTCTTAATACGTTCTTCAAAGGTTAAATGAGATTGATCTTTATAGTAGGAATCATGCTCAATCATGGCAATTTTTTCGTTGGGAAAATGCGATAAAATTGCTTTAGAAACACTGGTTTTTCCTCCACCAGATCCCCCTGTTACTCCGATAATGATTGGTCTGTTTTGCATAGTTGCCTCCGTATTTTTCCTTTGTCTATTTTACCATATTTTTAGAAAATTTTACAGGTGGACTTTTTAAATAATAGTACAAAAAAACCTTGTAGTTTAGTTCTACAAGGTTTTAATGTTTTTAATCAAAGTTAACGTATTCTTTAGAGAGTTCAAGAACTTCTTCCATTGTTGAACATTCAGTAAGAGCACGGTTAGCGTATTCTTGCATCTTAGCTGTGTCAAGTTTCTTCATCAAGCTACGTGTACGAAGTACTGAAGTAGCTGACATTGAGAACTCGTCCAATCCCATTCCGACAAGAAGTGGAACAGCAGTTTGGTCACCAGCCATCTCACCACACATACCAGCCCATTTACCTTCAGCGTGAGCTGCTTTGATAACATTATTAATCAAACGAAGAATCGATGGGTTATATGGTTGGTAAAGGTATGAAACTTGTTCGTTCATACGGTCAGCAGCCATTGTGTATTGGATCAAGTCGTTTGTACCGATTGAGAAGAAATCAACTTCTTTAGCAAATTGGTCTGCAAGCATAGCTGCAGCAGGAATTTCAATCATGATACCAACTTGGATATCATCCGCAACAGCAACACCTTCAGCAACCAATTTTGCTTTTTCTTCTTCAAGAATAGCTTTAGCAGTACGGAACTCTTTCAACAAAGCAACCATTGGGAACATGATACGCAATTTACCGTGAACAGATGCACGAAGCAATGCACGCAATTGTGTACGGAACATTTGGTTACCAGTTTCAGAGATAGAGATACGCAAAGCACGGTAACCCAAGAATGGGTTCATTTCTTTAGGAAGATCGAAGTAAGGAAGTTCTTTATCCCCACCGATATCCATTGTACGAACGACAACAGGTTTACCGTTCATACCTTCAAGAACTGCTTTGTAAGCTTCGTATTGGTCGTCTTCTGTTGGGAAATCTTGAGAATCCATGTACAAGAATTCTGTACGATAAAGACCAACAGCTTCAGCACCATTTTCGTTCACACCTTCAACGTCTTTAGGTGTACCGATATTAGCTGCTAACTCAAAGTGTTTACCATCAGCAGTAACAGTTTTAGCATCTTTCAAAAGAGCCCATTCAGCTTTTTGTTTAGCGTAAGCTTCACCAGCTGCTTTGAATTCTGCAATTTGTTCTTCAGTTGGGTTGATAACAACTTCACCTGAAATACCTGAAACAGCCAAAATGTCACCATCTTTTACAAGTTCAGTGATGTTGTTTGTACCCAATACAGCTGCAATTTCAAGTGTACGAGCCATGATAGCTGAGTGACTTGTACGTCCACCAATGTTTGTTACAAAAGCTTTTACAAAGTTTTTGTCCAATTGAGCAGTATCAGACGGAGTCAAGTCATGTGCAATCACAATCACTTCTTCATTGATTGAAGCTGGGTTTGGCAGTTTCTTGCCAAGAAGATTTGCCAAAACACGTTTGGTAACGTCGCGAATATCCGCTGCACGTTCCTGCATGTATGGGTTGTCTTCCATGCCTTCAAAGATTGTGATAAACATGTCTGTAACTTCTTTCAGACCTGCTTCTGCATTTACTTTCTTAGCACGAATTGTTTCTTTAATCTGACCGATCAATTCAGGGTCAGCAAGAACCATCAAGTGAGCGTCAAATACTTGCGCCGCTTCTTCACCAAGCGTACCTACAGCCTTCTCGCGGATAAGAGAAAGCTCGTTTTGAGAAGCTTCAAGAGCAACATCCAAACGAGCCTCTTCTGCATTTGTATCTTCGACTGTAATAGTCTCGAATGATAAATCCGGTTGAACGAGTAGATATGCTTTAGCAACTGCAACACCATCAGATGCTGCGATTCCTTTAAGCATTTCTGTCATATCCTTATGCCAATCCTTCTTTTTCCATTGTTTCTGAGATAGCAGCGATAGCGTCATCAGCGTCTGCACCTTCAGCAGTGATTGTAACGTCAGCACCTTGACCAACACCAAGGCTCATAACACCCATGATAGATTTAAGGTTAACTGATTTACCTTTGTACTCAAGAGTAATATCTGAAGCAAATTTGCTAGCAGTTTGTACCAACAATGTTGCTGGACGTGCGTGAATACCTGTTTCTGCCACTACGTGGAAATCTTTAGAAGCCATAATTTGACTCTCCTTTAAATGTTTTCTTTTTGAGTTATATCTGATAACCCTTACAATTTGGTATTATATCACCTTCTAGGATTTTTTTCAAGTATTTTATGGGATTTCTTCTTTTTCCTTTCAGATAACTTGCTGAAAATCTTCTATTTTATGTATCAAAATACATCATGTAGTTTTTTGTAATTTTAACATTAAGAAAACGCTGTTATTTATGGGTTTTATTTTTTACAATTACTATATATTGTGTTTGGATAACTCTCATCTGAAAAAAATCTACAATATTTAGTTTTTCTTCGTTGACAAAGATTTTTTTTCTGATATACTTAAGAAGTAATTAAATTTTGAAAGAGGAGTTACAGAATGGTAACCGTTTATTCTAAAAACAATTGTGTTCAATGTAAAATGACCAAACGATTCTTAGATAGTAACAAGATCGCATATCGCGAAATCAATCTTGATGAACAACCTGAATTTATTGAACAAGTTAAAGAGCTAGGCTTCAATGCTGCTCCTATCATTCAAACACCAACTGAAGTTTTCTCTGGTTTCCAACCAGCAAAACTTAAAGAACTTGCTTAAGTATCAGGATTAAAAGCTTCTATGTCAATCTTAGAAGCCTTTCTTTTGTAATGAATTAAAGGAAATTTTATGGGATTAAAACAACTTGAGGATGTAACTTACTTCCGCCTAAATAATGAAATCAACCGTCCTGTTAATGGACAAATCATGCTCCACAAAGATAAAGAAGCCTTGGATGCTTTCTTTAAAGAAAATGTTGTACCAAATTCTATGGTTTTTGATTCTATCACTGATAAAATCGATTACCTTATTAAACAAGACTATATCGAAACAGCGTTTATCAAGAAATATCGTCCAGAATTCTTAGAAGAGCTTTACCAATTTATTAAGGATCAAAACTTCCAATTCAAGTCTTTCATGGCAGCATACAAGTTTTACAATCAATATGCCTTGAAAACTAATGATGGAGAGTACTATCTTGAGAGCATGGAAGACCGTGTCTTCTTTAACGCTCTTTACTTTGCTGATGGTGACGAAGCTATCGCAATTGATATTGCCAATGAAATCATCCACCAGCGTTACCAGCCTGCTACACCTTCTTTCTTGAATGCAGGCCGTGCACGTCGTGGTGAATTGGTATCCTGTTTCTTGATTCAGGTAACAGATGATATGAACTCTATTGGACGTTCTATCAACTCTGCTCTTCAACTTTCACGTATCGGTGGTGGGGTCGGAATTTCCCTCAGCAACCTTCGTGAAGCTGGAGCGCCTATCAAAGGGTATGAAGGTGCTGCTTCTGGTGTCGTACCAGTTATGAAGCTTTTCGAAGACAGCTTCTCTTACTCTAACCAACTTGGTCAACGTCAAGGGGCTGGGGTTGTTTACCTTAACGTCTTCCACCCAGACATTATTGCTTTCCTTTCTACTAAGAAAGAAAATGCTGATGAAAAAGTTCGTGTCAAGACTCTTTCACTTGGTGTTGTGGTACCAGATAAATTCTACGAATTAGCACGTAAGAACGAGGAAATGTACCTCTTCAGTCCTTATTCTGTTGAAAAAGAGTATGGTGTACCTTTTAACTACATCGATATCACAGAAAAATACGATGAATTGGTGGCAAATCCAAACATCCGTAAGACAAAAATTAAGGCCCGTGATTTGGAAACAGAAATTTCTAAATTGCAACAAGAATCTGGCTATCCTTACGTAGTCAATATCGATACTGCTAACCGTGCAAATCCTGTCGATGGTAAGATTATCATGAGTAACTTGTGTTCAGAAATTCTTCAAGTCCAAGAACCAAGTCTTATCAACGATGCGCAAGAATTCCTTCAAATGGGTACTGACGTTTCATGTAACCTTGGTTCAACCAACGTTGTAAATATGATGACATCACCTGACTTTGGACGTTCTATTCGTGCAATGGTTCGCGCTTTGACCTTTGTAACAGATAGCTCTCACATCGTTGCTGTTCCAACTATCGACCACGGAAATAACCAAGCTCATACATTTGGACTTGGTGCTATGGGGCTTCACAGCTATCTTGCTCAGCAATTAATCGAATATGGATCTCCTGAGTCTGTTGAATTTACAAGCATCTACTTTATGCTTTTGAATTACTGGACTTTGGTAGAATCAAACAATATTGCACGTGAACGTGGTATTACCTTCCACAACTTTGAGAAATCAGACTATGCAAATGGTTCTTATTTCGATAAGTACACGTCTGGTCAATTTGTTCCAAAATCTGATCGTGTTAAAGAACTCTTTGAAGGAATCTTTATCCCGTCTGCAGCTGATTGGGCTGAACTTCGTGATAAAGTTAAATCAGATGGACTTTACCACCAAAACCGTCTTGCTGTAGCGCCGAATGGTTCTATCAGCTACATCAATGACGTGTCTGCTTCTATCCACCCAATTACTCAACGTATTGAAGAACGTCAAGAGAAGAAAATTGGTAAGATTTACTATCCTGCTGCAGGATTATCAACTGAAACTATTCCTTACTACACTTCTGCCTATGACATGGATATGCGTAAAGTTATCGATGTCTATGCTGCTGCAACTGAGCACGTAGACCAAGGGCTTTCACTTACTCTCTTCATGCGTAGTGATATCCCAACAGGTCTTTACGAATGGAAGAAAGAGAACAAACAAACAACACGTGACCTATCTATCCTTCGTAACTACGCCTTTAACAAGGGCATTAAGTCTATCTACTACGTTCGTACCTACACAGATGACGGCGGTGAAGTTGGTGCTAACCAATGTGAAAGCTGTGTGATTTAAAATCTCACTAAAATCTTGTTTACAAAGATAAGGTAACATCAAAAAGTCGGAGTACCGACTTTTTGTGCGGTAACCCAATCACACAAGGATAGAACATTCATCACTATTTTAATAAAATCAAAAGAAAGAGATTTGTAATGGAAACTTACTACAAAGCCATTAACTGGAATGCTATCGAAGATGTCATCGATAAATCAACCTGGGAAAAACTAACTGAACAATTTTGGTTGGATACACGTATTCCCTTATCTAATGACTTAGATGACTGGAGAAAGTTATCAAATCAAGAAAAAGACTTGGTAGGAAAAGTCTTTGGCGGTTTGACACTTTTGGATACCATGCAGTCTGAAACAGGGGTAAATGCTCTTCGCGCTGATATTCGTACTCCTCACGAAGAAGCTGTTTTTAACAACATCCAATTTATGGAATCTGTCCACGCTAAATCTTATTCTTCTATTTTCTCAACCTTGAATACAAAGACTGAGATTGAAGAAATCTTTGAATGGACTGATACAAACCCATATCTTCAGAAAAAGGCACAAATCATCAATGAGATTTACCTTAACGGAACACCACTTGAAAAGAAAGTAGCTAGTGTATTCCTTGAAACCTTCCTCTTCTACTCTGGTTTCTTCACTCCACTCTACTATCTAGGAAATAACAAGTTGGCAAACGTTGCTGAAATCATCAAACTCATCATTCGGGACGAGTCAGTTCACGGAACATATATTGGTTATAAATTCCAACTTGGTTTCAACGAATTACCAGAAGAAGAGCAAGAAAAGTTAAAAGACTGGATGTACGACCTTCTTTACACACTTTATGAAAATGAGGAAGGTTATACAGAGAGTTTATATGATGGTGTTGGTTGGACTGAAGAAGTGAAAACTTTCCTTCGCTACAACGCCAATAAAGCTCTTATGAACCTAGGACAAGATCCTCTCTTCCCTGACTCAGCTGACGATGTAAACCCAATTGTTATGAACGGGATTTCAACTGGTACATCCAACCACGACTTCTTCTCTCAAGTTGGTAACGGATATCTACTTGGTGAAGTTGAAGCTATGCAGGACGATGATTATAATTACGGATTAGACTAATTAAAAAATATAAAAACATCTGAGTTAAAAACAAACACAGATGTTTTTTGTTTTTGTTTATTTTTGTTTTATTTAAGTTGCTTAGATGTTTAAAATGTGATAAAATGTTATTGGATATGGGGGTGATTCAATGCTAAAACAAGAAAAACTAGATATGATTTTAGAGATTGTCAATACAAGAGGAACCATCACAGTCAAAGAAATAATGAATCGTTTAGATATTTCTGATATGACTGCTCGACGTTATCTGCAAGAGTTAGCTGACAAGGATCTACTTGTTCGAGTGCATGGAGGTGCTGAAAAACTTCGTTCTGGTTCTCTATTAGCAAATGAACGCTCGAATGTCGAAAAACAAGGTCTTCAGATTGCTGAAAAACAAGAAATTGCAAAATTTGCTGGTCATTTAGTCGAAGAAAGAGAAACGATTTTTATCGGTCCAGGTACTACTCTTGAGTCCTTTGCGCGTGAACTTCCGATAGATAATATTCGTGTGGTAACAAATAGCCTTCCTGTTTTCATTATCTTGAATGAACGAAAACTGACTGATTTAATTTTGATTGGTGGAAATTATCGAGAAATCACCGGTGCCTTTGTCGGAACCTTAACGCTCCAAGATATCGAAAGTCTTCAATACTCTAAAGCTTTTGTTAGTTGCAATGGTATAAAAGATCATGCTATCGCTACTTTTAGCGAAGATGAAGGCGAAGTCCAAAAGCTAGCATTAAATAATGCTAATAAAAAGATTCTTCTTGCTGACCACAGTAAATTTAATAAGTTTGATTTTTATACTTTCTATAATATCGCTGATATTGATACGATTATTTCAGATTCAAAACTTAGCCAAGAAACCCTAAAAACTTTGTCCAAACAAACAAAGATTATTAAATCGACACCTTAAAAAGTCTCACCATTGGTGAGACTTTTTTTATCGTTAAATCTACTCAATAAGGCCTGTTTCAGCTACTTTCTTATACCAATGAGCTGATTTCTTAGGATAACGCTCTTGAGTTTCGAAATCTACATAAAAGAGTCCATAACGTTTTTCGTAACCATTTGACCAAGAGAAGACGTCCATGAGTGACCAGATGAAGTATCCTTTGACGTTTGCACCATCGGTAATCGCATCAGACAATACTTCCAAATGTTGTTTCACATAATCAATACGGCCATCATCGTAAACAGTGTTGTCCACAAATTCATCTTTATATCCAAGTCCGTTTTCTGTGATATAGATTTTCTTGTAGTTTGGATAGTCTTTCTTGACGCGCATGATTTGGTCATACAAACCTTGAGGGTAGATAATCCAGTCCCAGTCAGTACGAGGTACATAGTCAGGAGCTACACGACGTCCAACACCTTTAATTTGGTACTTAGAGCTTCCTTTTTCCCCTTTACCATTGTGGATGATTTCAGTTTCACCATCAAAGGCTTCCATCCAGTCACTCATGTAGTAGTTAATTCCAAGGAAGTCGTTCAAATCTTTAGCTGCTTCAAGCGCTGAAAAGTCTTCGTCACGAAGATCCAATTCACCACCATTAACTGAAAGAATGTGGTTTACACCTTCCATGGTTGCACCTGAATAGTGTCCAAGGTAGGTTGCATCTAGAATAAACTTGTTGTGGATGATATCTTCCAATTCAGCCGCACGTACGTCTGCTGGATTTTCTGGATCCAAAGGATACTTAGTTGGAAGAGCGTGCACAACTCCAATTTCACCTTCATACCCTTTGTCTTTGTACAATTTCACAGCACGCGCATGAGAAACCATCATATTGTGGTGTGATTGGAAAACTTTAGCAAGATCATACTGAATCCCTGGAGGGAATTTTCCTACTAAGTATTGACCATCACCTATTGGGCCAATTTCATTGAAGGTTGTCCAGTAGTTGACTTCTGGGAATTCTTCAAAACAGAAGGCTGCATAATCAACGAAATGGTCCATATTCTCACGATTCAAGAAATCTCCATTTGAGTGAAGAGCTTCTGGTGTGTCGAAGTGATGAAGGGTTACAAAAGGTTCTACATTGCGCTTGTGACATTCTGCAAATAACTTATGATAGAATTCTACCCCTTTTGGATTAACTTCACCATAACCAGTTGGGAAAATACGTGACCAAGCAATAGAAATACGAATTCCGTTTACGCCATATTCTTCAGCCAACTGTAAGTCTACTGGATATTTATGGTAGAAATCACTTGCTGGTTCAGCAGTATACCAATAGTTGTCAGTTAAGTATTTGTCCCATGCAACAGGTCCTTTACCGTCTGTATGAGTCGCACCTTCTGCCTGATAAGCTGCAGTTGCGCCACCAAAAATAAAATCTTTAGGAAGTGTTTTTGTCATTTTTTCACCTATTTCTTGATTGGATAAAATGAAAAGTGAGGGGAGAGGAGTTAGTGAGCCATCCATCTCCATCTCACTTTTTGTTCCAAGCCACCGAATTGTGACATGAGGAGGTAAAAACGATATATTTTTACCGACGAATTAACAAGGCGATTAGGAAAATCGCCATAGCGATTTCCGTTACGATAGGAGACTGTTTCACAGTCCCTATCGTTAATCGAATTGCGCCTGAACGAATGCGAGAGCGCCTTTACCATCACGTGTTAACTTGATGTACTGTGCACCTTCTGTCTTAGCAAGTTTGATACCTAATTTATCAGTTTCAGCTTTCATATCCTCAAAGTTTGAAGCAACTTGTGGTGCTAAGATAACAAGATCAAACTCTGGTAACATTTCACGGTGGGCTCCATAGCCACCTGCTGCAGCTTTAACTGGAACTTTATACTCTTCTGCGGCTTTATTCAAAGCATTGGCAAGAAGACCACTTGTTCCTCCACCCGCACAAAGAACGAGGACGTTTGTTTCTTCAGTAATAGTATTTTGTGCTGGTTCTACTCCAGCTTTTGCAAGAATAGCATCTGCTTTTGCAGTGTTAAAGTTTGCAGCTACTTTATCTTTTAATTCATCATTAGCTTTACCTGAACGTTCTTCTTCAAGAATTTGTTCATCATAAACCTTGAGGAATGGATAGTAGATAGCAATATCTACTACAATTAACAATGCTGCAAGAGCGAATGATAAGAACTGGAAGTTTGTACCAAGAACAATACCAAGAGGTCCTGGTGTAGTCCATGGAAGGTTGGCAGTAAATGAGTTCATGCCAAGTGTTTCAATAAAGAACTTAAAGATCCATACGTTTGCAATTGGTGCAAAGATGAATGGGATAAAGAAGATCGGGTTCAAAACAAGTGGTGCACCAAACAAGATTGGTTCGTTTACACCAAAGAATGTAGGAACTACTGAAGCGCGTCCAATAGCACGATTTCGTTTCGATTTACATAACCACATAAACATGAATGGAACCACAAGAGTTGCCCCTGTACCACCCATAGTAACGATAAACATTTGTGTACCAGATGTAAGGATCTTATCAGCGTGCATACCTTGTTGAAGAAGGTTCAAGTTGACTTCAGCATTTGCATAAGTGATCGCTGCAATCGCAGGCTCAACGATAGATGGGCCGTGAATACCAATAAACCAGAAGAATGCAAAGGCACCGAAAATAATCGTAATACCAACATAACCGTCTGCTGCTGAGAATAGAGGCGCAAAGAATTTACCGATTGATTCTGCTACGCTTGCACCAACAAAATGACGAGCAAGTAAGTCAAGACCGTATAGGGAAACGACAGAAAGCGTAAATGGAATAACATCTTTAAAGACCTGTGAGATATTTGGTGGAACTTCGTCAGGCATTCGAATAGTAACATTATTCTTCACACAAACCTTATAGATTGCTACAGTCACAAAGGCTGCTAGAAAAGCTGAAAGCAAACCTTTTGTTCCGAGGAAACCTGTTGCAAAGCCCCCTTCAATTGGGTCAGCTGCCAACATCAATAACCCAACAATAGCAGCTAATAGAGTTGACATATAGTTGATTTGGTTAGTTTTTTCCATGCTACGGTTAACAGAGTCTGTTAAAGATTTAGCAGTTGTACCAGCAACCAAAAGTGCGAGAATACCCATTGAATAGCTATAAGGTTTCATCAATAGTGCCACTACATCATCTGACCACTGGAATCCCCATGAATTAGGCACAAAGGCAATCAAGATAAAAATACTTGAGAATAGAATGACAGGCATTCCAGCGATAAATCCATCACGAATAGCACGAAGATAGATATTTCGAGATAGTTTTTCAAAGAAAGGCTTTCCTTTCTCGATATAGGCAATTAACTTATTCATTATTTAGCTCCTCTTTTATAAAGTTCAATTAAATGATGCATCAAATCTTTTAGCAAAATAGTTGTCATCAAGTGATCTTGGCCATGCATCATGGTCACGCTATAAGCCAAATCGTCACCTGCAGCTTCCTTAGTCAATAGACTTGTTTGCGCGTGGTGGGCCTCAGCAATACAGCTACCAGCTTCCTCTACCAGAGCGTCCGCTTTTGCAAAATCACCAGCTTCAGCAGCTTTCAGAGCTTCTAAGAGTTTTGAACGAGCATCGCCAGCATAGGCAACAATCTCAAAACCTAACAATGTTACTTCTTCTCTATTCATGATAGATTTCTCCTTATATAATTTTTAGTAAATTTTATGACAATAAACGTTGAATATGTAGAACAAGGTAAACTCGTTCACTCTTATAAAGGTCTACCCCAGTTTCCTGAGCAATGACTTCATAAATTTTGCTAGCAATTTCAAATGCTTTTGGATATGTAGTTTTGATATGTTCTTCCATATCAAGCAAGGATTGATTATCATCCCGACTTCGATCAAGGTAATCCAAGAAATAATTTAGATGAATCATAAAACGATCGTAGAAATTATTATTTTCATGGGTTCTTTGAATGTCATAGCTCCTGAGAAGACTCTCAACCCTCTTTATGATTTCCTTTCTCTTATCAATAGCTTCTGCAACTTCTACCTCATTCTCACCCTCGGCATTAATAAAGTGGTAGGCTATTCTTTTTATTTCATCCTTTGGTAAATTACCAGATAGTTTACTATTATAGATTTCAAAAGACTCTTGAGCTATTTGAAAAGCAATAGGATACTCCTTTGAAATATCAGGTAAATTACTATCCTTATAACGTCCTTGGCTAATCGCTTGATAAGAACAATAGATATGGTCTGTCAAGGTTACGTAGAGGTACTCTTGAATAGGATATTGGTATTTTTTTGAAAGATTATCGATAATTTCATAAGTAACGGTAATAAAGTCTAACGGAACATCCTTGAGTAGAGTCATAAAATTTTCTCGAGATTCTTCAGTCTTCATCCGAAAGACTTTTTCAACCTGATCCTCAGAAATCAAATCTCCCTTCTTCTTACCAAACGAAATACCCTTACCGACTACGATCAACTCCTCTCCCTTGCTATTCCGCACAAGAGAAACATTGTTATTCATTGGATTTAATATCCGATACATGTCGACCTCCTTGTTCTCTCATTTAAGAGCTAGAGCATAAAAAATGACCACAAATGACCCTGAAAATAAATTTCTGAGTCATCTGTGATCATGCCTAATATTACTTAGTAACACTCACTCTTATTAACTTGTGACTTAAGTATAGCACAAGATTTTTGTTTTGTAAACCTTTACATACAACTTTTTTTAAAAGTTTTTTGCTGGGTTTTAGAACATAAAAAGGGTGGAAATTTACACACGTTCGGTCCATGAAGTTGCTGTTGTTTTAAGAACTTTGTTGAGTTCATCGATGTTCTCAAAACCAGTTGTACGAAGCCATTCGCGAGCAGCTGCTTCACCGTCTTTGATATAAGCTTCAACTGATCCAGCCCATGTTGCACGTCCACAAAGAACACCATTGAAGTTTGCACCTGATTCGTGCGCAAATACAAGAGTTTCTTGGAAAAGCTTAGCTGATACACCTGCACTCAAGTAGATGTATGGCAAGTTAGTAGCTTCGTCTTGAGCTTTAAAGAAGTCTGCTGCTTCTTCACGTGTGTGAACGATTTCGCCATCGCCAAATCCTTCAACGTATTTCACGTTAACTGGAACTTCCACTTTCAAGACATCGATATTAAAGCGTGGGTCTGAGAAGACCTTCATAGCACCGATAACCTTGCGTGGTTTTACTTTAGCGTATTCTGCAGAACCTGCGTCCGCAATCTTTTCATCGTAAGCCAAGATTTCAAGGAAGAATGGAATGTCTTCAGCTACACACTCAGAACCAATACGTTCAATGTAGGCTTGTTTTTGTTGATTGAGTTCGTCAGAGCTATCTACGTCATAGTAAAGCAAGAATTTAACGGCATCTGCACCTTTTTCTTTGATACGTTTTGCAGACCAAACATCCAAGCAGTCTGGCAAGCGTTTTGTACTTGTTGTATCGTATCCTGTTTTCTCATAAGCAAGGAGAAGACCAGCATTTGGATCAAGAGCTTTTGTAGCTGGAAGTCCGTACTCAGGGTCAAGTAGCATAGATGAAGCATATTTAGTCAATTCATCTGCTACCAATACTTTAAGTTCTTCCATTTGAGCAACTGTTGGCTCTTCTGTTTGGTATTGAGCCATGAGGCGTTTCAAAGCACCACGTTGGTCAAAGGCGAGAGCTGAGATGATACCATTTTCATCAGAGAGTTTTTGCATACAAGCGCGTTTATTTTCTGTTAAAACCATTTTATACCTCTTTTACAATTAATTGGTCATATAGACCTTGATAGTTAGCCATATTGACATGACCGGTCATTTTTTCTTGAGCATTAAGCATACCAAGGACATTTGCCTTGATCAATAGTTCTTGATCCATTTCTTTATGGAAAAGACCTGAAGCAATACCTGCCACTGTAGAATCGCCAGAACCGACTGGATTTACTACTTGAATTCTTGGAATATCTACTTTGTAGAAAGTGTTACCATGTTTAGCGAATGCTCCGTTAGCACCTAAGGAAACGATAATCCACTCGATTCCATCAAATAGTGGTTCTTGAAGGACTTCTTTTAATTCATCCAAGTCTTTAGAAATTTCTCTTCCTAAAAGTTGAGATAATTCTTCATTATTTGGTTTGATAACTGTTGGCTTATGTGGAGATTCAAGAACCGCTTGAAGTGAAGCTCCTGAACAGTCCAAGACAACAGGTTTACCAGCTTGGTTCGCAAGTTCAACTAAACTAGCATAGTAATCAACTGGAAGTCCTGCAGGTAGACTACCTGAAATAGCCACTACCTCTATAGTCTCTAAAAGTTCTTTGAAATGAGCCAAGAAATCTTGACCTTCTTTTTCTTGAACTTCAGGACCTTTTTCTAGGATTTCTGTTTGGTTTTCTCCATGTAGAATTGCGATACAGTTACGGGTTTCACCTTGAATAGAGAAGAAACGTTTGCTTACTTTATCATCAATATTTTCTACTAAAAAATCACCAAGTTTACCACCGACAAGTCCTGTTGCGACTACGGAGTCACCAAATTCCGATAGGACACGAGTAACGTTAAGACCTTTACCACCAGCCGTTTTAGTGACATCCACCACACGGTTGACAGTGTCGATTTTCAGTTCATCCAAAGGATAGGAAATATCAATGGATGGGTTCATTGTGACTGTTAAAATCATAAGTCACCTCTTAGTCGTGGTATTCACCACGATCCCATTTTTCAAGGAACTCTGTAAAGAAGTTGGCATCAGTTTGATGATCGTTATGAGTTTCAACGTGTTGGATTTTAGCGATCAATTTTTTGTTTTCTTCTGATGGTTTGTATTCAGCGTTGATGAAAGCTTCAATGATATCACACATGAGCAATTCACCAGTGATTTTACCACCAAATCCGATAACATTGGCATTCAATTGTTCTTTTGCATATAAAGCTGTTGTCATATCGCGAACCAAAGCAGAACGAACACCAGGAACCTTGTTAACAGCATTATTGATACCTACACCAGTACCACAGATACATACACCAAGATCAGCTTGGCCACTAACTACTGCTTCACCAACTTTTTTACCAAAGATTGGATAGTGGGTACGAGCGTGGTCATAAGTACCAAAGTCGATAACTTCATGTCCTTTTGATTTCAAAAATTCTGAAACAGCCATTTTTTCATTTGTTACGATGTGGTCACATCCAATTGCAATTCTCATTTTATCTTACCTTTCATTCAATATAAAAATTAGCACATTTTGTTCAACATGTCGACCCTAATTTGGTGACGACCTCCGTCGTACTTACCATTTACAAAGCCTTTAGCAATGTTCTTAGCCAATTCGTCCCCAACAAGTTGAGCTCCCATCGTAATCATACGTGAGTTGTTGTGACCGCGAGTCATGTAAGCTGAACGTTCGTCAGAAACTTCTGCAGCAACCATTCCTTTAATCTTAGTCGCTACCATAAATGGACCTGCACCATAAGCATCGATTACAATACCAAGGTTTTGTTCTTCTTTCTTGACTTCTTCAGCAACTGCAAGAGTTACATCAACGAAGTCTTGACCTTCTGCTGTGACATCCACAACGTGGAAGTTTTCTTTTTCCAAGAAGTCTTTTACAACCTCTTTCAATCTTAAACCTGCAGCATCTGCACCAATAACAATAGACATATTGTATACTCCTTTTTTTATTATAGACTAGTAAAAATTTTTGAATTCAGTTAAAATCACCTTTTCAAAAAATCACTAGTAGTTTTTTTGACACTATTTTAAATTAAGAATGAATACTTCTTTCATTCTTAACGAGTTTTCTTCAGAGAAAAACTAAAACAATAAATTTGTTAAAATAAACACAAATTGTTCTTTATAAACATAATATACTACTATTAGTTGGAAAAGTCAACATTTTATGTTTGTTTTTGTTTATTTTTTATAAAATTTCGATATCAAATCCAAGCTGATCAAATTCGCCAGGTTTCAGAACTTTAACATCTTTCTTATCTTCCAGTCTATCTCCTTCTTCGAGCGAAGTAGACAAACCTGACCATGGTTCCAAGGCAATAAAAGGACCTTTATTAAGAGTTGACCATACGATTAAATTTGGAAACTCTTCAAAATGTAGTTTTAAACCTTTATCATGTTTGCGAGACTTCAAGGATACAGAACGAGATTCTAAATTGTCTAAAGTGACAGCATCGTAGCTAAAGAAGTCATAATTTAAGTCTATTTCTTTTTGATTTTCTAACCAAGAACTTCTATCTTTAAAATCTAGCATTCCTGTTTCTGGGAATGGTTTGGGAACTGTACAAGTTTCTGGCTTTTCAAATTCAAGATAGTAATCTTCATATACCTCATCTTCAAGTAATGGACAATTAAAACCAGGGTGTCCACCGATAAAGTATGGCATACTCTTTTCAGATTCTTTATTATAGATCTTATACTGTGTACGTATGATTTTACCTGTCACTGTATAAGTTATTTCTAAACGAAAATGATAAGGGTAATTTGCATACATTTCTTCGTCATCTTCAATAGCAAAAGTCACAGAATGTTCTGTTTGTTCTACTAATGTAAATTCTTTTTTTCTTACTAAGCCATGTCGAGGGATTTTTCCTTCTTTTTGACTACCATCTTCCTTATCATAAAGGACCGTATCATTTCTAACAGACCCACAAATTGGAAATAAAACAGGAGCTTGACCACTCCAATAAGTTGGATCTCCCTGCCACAAATACTCTACGCCTTCCTTGTCCTTTATGGAAGAAAGGGCACCTCCAAGAGTTTGAAACTCAACATCTAAATGATCTGATTTTAATACAATCATAAGTCTTACCTCCATTTTTTTAAAAAAACTAGGCTGACTGCTCCATAGTGGAAACTGACAACCTAGTTTTTACAATTTACATTTTTAGGAGCAAATTATTTTGCGTTTGCTGCGTATTCTTCGTTACGTTTGATCATTTGTTTTCTGTACCATGCAAAGATACCAACGTAGAATACAAGGAATACTAATGCGCCAAGGATAGCTTTGATATCACCAGTTGTAGCGTTACCAATTGCCCAACCAAGAAGTTTTTCGATTGGTCCTTCAAGAGTTGAGTGACTAATGAGTTGAGTTTGGCTTACACCTTCTGGGAAGGCTCCTACACCTTTAGCAAGTTCAGTTGCGAATGGTGCGATAAGTGTACCTGAAAGAAGGAAGAGTGGCAACAAGAGTGTTCCAAAGATAATCATACGGAGCAATTTACCACGAGTAACTACCAAGAGAGCTGGAGTCACACCCATTGCGATGATACCAGCAAGTGGCAAGATACCATTTCCGACATTTGAAAGAAGTACTGCTTCAACCAACATGATTGGTGCAAGTACGTTCGCACAAGCCCAGATTTCAGCACGACCAGCGATAAATGGCCAGTCAAGACCGATGTTGAATTTACGTCCTTGAAGACGTTTAGTAGCAACGTTTGTAATACCTTGTGAAAGTGGTTCTACGGCTGCGATAAACCATGAACCGATGAGTGAGAATAGCTCCAAGCAGACACCGGCAATCAAACCAAGTGACAACCAACCTTTAATAACAAGTTCCCATTTATCAGCGCCTTCTACACCAGCAACTGGATGTGGAGTTCCCATCAAACCGATAACAATACCAAGAATGAAACCGATGAAGAATTTAGAACCCCAGAAACCGATTTTCTTGTTTAGTTTAGCAGCGTCGAAGTCGTATTTATCAAGACCTGGGAAGAGTTTGTCAAAAATCTTATCCAAAACCATGATAACTGGGTTCATCATGTAGTTCATGTGAGTTGAAGTCATTGGTGATGAACTTGGTGCGTTAAGTAGGTCATCAAATGTAGGTTTCATCAAGTCAGAGTTAATGATTTTAAGAACCCCAACAAGAACAACTGCTGCAGTCGCGATAAAGAGCGAAACTCCTTGGCTAACTCCATTGTTGTCAGCATACCATTTAATCAAAAGACCTGTGATAGACAAGTGCCAGATATCGAAGATATCAACGTCAAGTGTATCAGTTTTCTTCATTGCAAGCATCACAGCGTTGACGATCAACATCACAAGCAAGAAGTAAAGTGTCCAGGCAGAACCCCAAGTGATTGTAGCAAGTGGTGCCCAACCGACGTCAGTGATGGTCAATTGAATACCAGTATTTTCAACGAATTTTGCAAGAGAAGCTGAGAAAGCTCCGTTAAGCATTCCGATGATAGCACCGATACCAGTAAGGGCGATGGCAAGTTTAATACCACCTTCAAGTGCTTTGGAGAATTTCACTCCAAATAGTAAAGCCAATACTGTCAAAATGATCAGCATGATGATTGGGCCACCCATATCCAAGATTGGCTTGAATACTTTATTGGCCAACTCAATAATGAAATCCATAATTTTTCCTCCCTTTATGATGTGTTATGGAATATTAACAAAATTATAATTAACTTAATCCGTGTTCTTTGATTGCTGCTTCAATATTGTCGTAGACTGGAGCGCTCATCGCTGGAATACGGAACAAGATAGGTCCAGCTTCAACAACTGGAATACCAGGATCAAAACCTAAATCAGTCGCAGCGATAGGTGTGAAGATATCATAACCTTTAATTAAGTCTTCGTTGACATCTTTAACCATAACTGCGTCACACTGTACGTCGTATCCACGGCTTGAAAGCTCTTCTTCTAGAGCGCTTTTAATTTGGTGGCTTGAGTTAACACCTGCACCACATGCAGCAAGAATTTTAATCATTTGGATTTCCTCCATTTTTTATTTTCTATTTATTAATAAATTAAGCAGTTGCTTCTAAGATATATTGGAACATAGCTTCAGGCTCTGTAATTTTAGACAGTGCTTCAAGATGACCGTCACCTGTAAAGAAGTCCATCAATTGAGCAAGAATATTTGTTTGACTTGAACTTGAATTATTGATGATAAAGAAGAGTAATGATACTTCTACTTCCTTGTCAGGAGCAATCATATTGTGGAATGTTACTGGTTTCGCTAAGCGAACCACAACAACGTTTTCAGTTAAATTATGAATCGTGTCTGTGTGAGGGATTGCTACATTCGGCAAGTCCTTCCCAAGAAAATCCATATCTAAACCGGTTGGGAACATTTTTTCACGTTCAATCAATGCCGATCGATAGGTATCCGTAACAACTTTCTTTTCTTCTAATAGGGTTGCAACTTGATCAAATAGCTGCTCTTGATTATCCGCTTCTAGACAAAAGACTAAGTCTTTGCTGAAGAAATGATCTAATCCCATGACCTTCTCCTTTCATATCTAACTTTTATGATACAAGTATAACACTATATGAAACCGTTGTCAATATTTTTTGTTGTATTTTGTTTGATTTTTATTTTTTTTGTTTGATTTTGAACAAAAAAACTATTACACATAGATTTAAGTAAAGGTAAATAAAAAAACAGGATACAGATCCTGTTTTTTGTCTATTAATCTTTTTTCGTAGTCCAACTTTGTTCAATCAAAGGAAGCATATCTTTCAAGACTTCAGGTGTTCCTTCTAGAGAAACGTATCTAAACTTACCGTCATCTGACTTAAAGATCCAGATAACTAGATATTTTCCATTTTTTGCAATACAGTTCACAACATAGGCATCATAACCGCCGATTTTTGACTTAGACCCCCAAACTTTAGAGAAATCCTTACTTTGTTGTTTGGTTTGATAGACACTCGTAGAAACTTGAACAGGATCAAGAGCAGCATATTCACTTTCACTAACGCCTAGATGTTCTGGTTTAAATGTATTTAAGGTTACAATATTGATGTCAGTACCATCACAGTACTGAATATCATCACCACCCTCAACTTCTGTAAAATGAATCCATGATTTTGGAACCTTTACATAACCATATGCATCTGATCCAATCACCTGTGTATCTTTTATCGTTGATTCGGCTACAGTTGTTGTATCTTGTGTTGTGGTACTTTCCTGAATTGTTGTTGTTTCTGAAGCTACTTCTTTTTTAGTTTTTGAACTATTACAAGCAGCGAGGCAAAGGCAACACACTAAAAGTGTAGATAAGCTGATGATTTTTTTCATAATCATTCTCCTTTCACTTCTATTCTAATGAAAGAAAAGATAGGTGTCAAAAGAAAACTGTATTCTATGAAACCTGAGTCATAGACAAAATTATTCTTCATCCATACTCAAAACGC
Source organism: Streptococcus sp. KHUD_017 (assembly GCF_054861245.1). Lineage (NCBI taxonomy): Bacteria > Bacillati > Bacillota > Bacilli > Lactobacillales > Streptococcaceae > Streptococcus > Streptococcus sp. KHUD_017. Next base: position 849,054 of record NZ_CM142175.1, on the reverse strand, counting down.
TGAGGAAGGCTTCTTGAGGAACTTCTACTGATCCAATTGCTTTCATGCGCTTTTTACCAGCTTTTTGTTTTTCAAGGAGTTTACGTTTACGGGAAACGTCACCACCGTAACATTTAGCAAGGACGTTTTTACGAAGAGCCTTGATATCTGTACGTGCCACAATCTTATGCCCAATAGCTGCCTGAATAGGAACTTCGAACTGTTGACGAGGAATGATTTTCTTGAGTTTATCAACGATGAGTTTCCCACGTTCATAAGCAAAGTCCTTGTGAACGATAAAGCTGAGAGCATCGACCTTGTCTCCATTGAGAAGGATATCCATTTTCACCAGCTTAGATGGACGATACTCTGACAATTCGTAGTCAAAGCTTGCATAGCCACGTGTTGAAGATTTGAGCTTGTCAAAGAAATCAAATACAATTTCAGCAAGTGGGATTTGATAGATGACATTGACACGGTTATCATCGATATAGTCCATTGTCACAAAGTCACCACGTTTGCGCTGAGCTAGTTCCATAACCGCTCCTACAAATTCCTGTGGAACCATGATTTGTGCTTTAACATAAGGTTCTTCAATCGTTGCAATCTTAGTAGGGTCTGGAAACTCGGATGGATTCGATACATCCATAGACTCACCATCAGTCTGATTGACCTTGTAAATAACGGATGGTGCAGTCATAATAAGATCAATGTTAAATTCCCGTTCTAGACGCTCTTGGATAACATCCATATGTAGAAGTCCCAGGAATCCACAACGGAAGCCAAAACCGAGTGCTTGCGATGTTTCAGGCTCAAACTGTAAACTAGCATCATTGAGTTGCAATTTTTCTAAAGCTTCACGAAGGTCATTGTACTTATTTGACTCGATTGGATAAAGACCTGCAAAAACCATCGGATTCATCTGCTTGTATCCAGATAGGGGCTCTGAAGCAGGGTTTGTCGCCAAGGTAACTGTATCACCGACACGAGTGTCTTGAACAGTCTTGATAGATGCTGCAATATAACCAACGTCACCTGTCGCAAGGAAGTCACGTCCTACTGCTTTAGGTGTGAATATTCCGACCTCAGTAACATCAAAGGTTTTACCGTTGCTCATGAGCTGAATCTTATCACCTGGCTTAACAACTCCATCCATGACACGAACTTGGAGGATAACACCACGATAAGCATCGTAAACTGAGTCAAAAATCAAAGCTTTTAATGGTGCTGATACATCACCAGTTGGTGCTGGAACTTTTTCTACAATTTGCTCCAAAATATCTTCAATTCCAATCCCAGCTTTTGCTGAAGCTAATACAGCCTCACTAGCATCCAGTCCGATGACACCTTCAATTTCTGTACGCACGCGCTCTGGATCTGCAGCAGGCAAGTCAATCTTGTTAATAACTGGAAGGATCTCCAAATCATTATCTAAGGCAAGGTAAACGTTAGCTAATGTTTGAGCCTCAATCCCTTGGGCAGCATCAACGACCAAAATTGCGCCCTCACAGGCAGCTAGAGAACGTGATACCTCATAAGTAAAGTCCACGTGTCCTGGTGTGTCAATCAGGTGGAAAATATAGGTTTCGCCGTCTTTGGCAGTATAATTAAGCTCGATGGCATTCAGTTTGATAGTAATCCCACGCTCTCTCTCTAGGTCCATACTATCAAGAAGCTGAGCTTGCATTTCACGACTAGAAACCGTCTCTGTAGCCTCCAAAATACGGTCCGCCAATGTTGACTTCCCATGGTCAATATGCGCGATAATGGAAAAGTTTCGGATCTTCTCCTGACGTTTTTTCAATTCTTCTAAATTCAAGATTCTCTTCCTTTCAGGGTATCTATTAATTATAAATTGTTTTTATGTTTTTGACAAGACCATAATACCCTGTAGAGAGTATTAATCTTCAGCAACAAAGCCGTCATTTTCGATGAAATAGTGGTCTGTCATACCTTGGTCAGTAAAGACAATTCCATGAAGGACACCACCATAGACAGCTCCTCCATCCATCCCGATTTTTCCATCTTCTGTCATCCAAAGTTCTGCAGTTCCTGGTTTTTGATCTAATAAACCGTAGACTGGTGTATGACCAAAGACGATCGTTTTTCCTGTGTGATTCGGTGCCTCGTGGAATGGTTTTCTGAGCCAGACTTTCTTGTAATCTGTAGTTTCATGCCAATCATCCAAAGTTAAATCAATTCCTGCATGAACAAAGATATACTTATCTGTTTCAATCACGAATGGCATTTGTCGGATAAAAGCAACCAAGTCTGCTGCTTCAGTTTCTACACGTTTAGCATCTTCTACTCCATCGACTGGTGCATCCAGTGGACGCCCCAAAATAGAATTAATAGTTGTATCACCACCATTACGACGATAGTGGTCATAGCTTTCTTCAGGATTATCCAACCAAGTTAAAAACATGTACTCGTGATTTCCTGATATGCAAATCGCTCCTTGATTTTCTACCAAGTCCTTGACCATTTCAAGAACACGTCGACTATCTTCTCCTCTATCAATCAAATCTCCAAGAAAGAGTAATTGAGTCTTACCATCCCATGTTTTTAGAAGGTCTTCAAGCATTCCTGCTTTTCCGTGAACATCTCCAATTACATAATAGTCTGTCATTTATTTCTCCTTACTTTGTAACAATTCTCTCGCTTGACTAAGTGCCGCTTCAGTCACATTCTCACCAGCCAACATTTTAGCAACTTCTTCCACCCTTTCTTCAACTGTCAACAAGCGAACTGTTGAAACAGTTGAATGGTCATTACTAATCTTTTCAATAAAGAACTGATAATCTGCGATCGCAATGACTTGAGGAAGATGAGATATAGCTAATACTTGACCATTCTGACCAAGTTTATGAATTTTTTGAGCGATTGCTTGAGCCACACGACCTGAAACTCCTGTGTCCACTTCATCGAATACAATACTGGTCTTACCTTCCTTACGAGAAAAAGCAGACTTAATCGCCAACATGAGGCGAGACAACTCTCCTCCAGAAGCTACTTTAACCAATGGTTTAAAGTCTTCTCCAGGGTTGGTGGAGATGTAAAATTCAACACTTTCATTTCCTTCACGAGTAAACTTACCTTTAGTAAATTGAACCTGAAATCGAGCCTTGTCCATATAAAGGTCTTTGAGTTCTTGCTGAATCTCAGTTTCTAATTGTTGAGCTAAGTTATGTCGAGCAGATGCAAGATTAGTTGCTAAGTCAACTAGACTTACTTCCAACTTTTTGAGTTCTGCTTCCATATCATCTGAAGATAAGTTATTGCCAGTCAGAAGGTTGTATTCTTCTGTGATTTTAGCAAAGTACATCAAGACATCATCGACATTTCCACCATACTTACGTGTGATGGCGTGAATGAGATCCAAACGGCTTTCAATCTGCATTAGACGATTACCGTCAAAATCAAGATCTTCAATAATATCCTCTAAACGTTTGGTAACATCTTCTAGAACATAATAAGATTCAGATAAGGAAGTAGAAATTTCACGATATTCTACATCATACTCTTCTATACTTTCCATATCATTCATAGCTGAACGTACGTTAGCTAGACTTGAAAATTCTTCATTATCTAACATTGTATAAGCATTAGTCAACGTATCAGCAATATTTTTATGATTTAGAAGTTTATCTCGTTCTTGGTTTAGTTTGAGGTCTTCACCTGGCTGTAAGGATGCAGATTCAATTTCAGCCATCTGAAATTCCAACATTTCAATACGAGCCTTGTGCTCTTCTTGATTTTTCTTAATCTCAAGAAGTTGCTTGCGCATGTTGCGATAAGCTTCAAAGTTGGTCTGATAAGCTTGTTTAAGTTCAAGAAACGCTGCATCACCAAACCCATCTAGCATCTGAATGTGCAATTGTGGTCGCATTAACTCTTCTTGGTCATACTGACCATGGATATCTACTAAATGCTGTCCGATTGAGCGCAGAACTGAAAGATTAACCATCTGTCCATTGACTCGACTAACACTTCGCCCGTTTTGTAAAATTTCACGACGGATGATGATTTCATCACCTAACTCTATTCCTTGCTCATCAAAAATCATTTGCAAAGCATGACTGTTTTCAACCGAGAAAAGACCTTCGATTTCAGCCTTAGGAGCACCATGACGAATGACGTCCGTTGTAGCTCTGGCGCCCAGCATCATATTCATAGCATCGATGATGATAGACTTCCCAGCACCGGTTTCTCCAGTCAGAACTGTCATCCCCTTCTCAAAATTAAGTGAAATAGCCTCAATGATGGCAAAGTTTTTAATTGAAATTTCAAGTAACATAAGGTCCTACCACTTTTTAACTTGCTCAACAATCTCTACAGCTGCTTCTTCAGTTCGCGCCACAATTAAAATTGAGTTATCATCTGCTAAACAGCTAAAAATCATATCCGAAAATGTTTGAGTCAATTGACTTTTAACAAAAATTGTATTCCCAGGAATAACATCTAAGTTGATGAGATTACCCATTCTTTCGAAACTTTCGATATTGTTCTCAGCTAACTGTAAACTTTTAACTACTGACTTTGGTAATTCATAGACATATGTATTGTCTTTCAAAGGAATTTTTACAATCCCTAATTCTTTGATATCACGTGAAACAGTTGCTTGAGTAGCAGAGATGCCTGCTTCTCTCAAGTGTTCAACGATTTCTTCTTGTGTACCGATTTGATAGTCAGTCACAAATCTTCTAATCTTTTCAAGTCTTTCTTTTTTATTCATCTTTAAACTCTCTATGTGCTTTTTCTACTACTTGTTCTATTTCAGAAACTACTTGGTTGCTTGTATGTTCTTCTTTACGTAAATAAGCAAGAAACTCAATATTTCCGTGTCCACCTTGAATAGGAGAGAAATCCAATCCTAAGACTGAGAATCCTTCATCAACTGCCATTTTAGTAACTGATTCTAAAACATTTTGGTGAACTTTGGCATCTCTGATAATACCATTTTTTCCAATTTGTTCTCGCCCTGCTTCAAACTGTGGTTTTATAAGTGCAACAACTTCCCCTTGATTGGCCAATATTCTATGTAGAGCTGGTAAAATGAGACTCAAAGAAATAAAACTCACGTCTATACTTGCAAAACTAGGTTCTTGTTCAAAATCAGTCTTTTCAGCATAACGAAAATTAAACTGTTCCATGCTAACGACACGCTCATCTTGGCGTAATTTCCAGGCTAGCTGATTGGTCCCAACATCAACGGCATAAACCAGTTTTGCACCATTTTGCAGCATGACATCCGTAAAGCCTCCTGTTGAAGCGCCAATATCAATGGTTGTTTTACCTTCAACTGATATCTCAAACCTCTCTAAGGCTTTTTCAAGTTTTAAGCCTCCGCGGCTCACATACTTAAGTTTCTCACCTTTGAGTTTCAATTCTGTATCATCTGGGATTTTTTCTCCTGGCTTATCGAAACGCTCACCGTTTAGAACAGCGACAACCAAACCCGCCATTACGCCGCGCTTAGCTTGTTCTCTTGTTTCAAATAATCCCTGTTTGTAGGCAAGTACATCTACTCTTTCCTTAGCCATCAATTCTCAAACTTTCTACTATTTTTACAATTGGTTCTTTATCAAACTCAACTAATTGACTAATCTCTTCTAGCTTTGTATTCGCCTGATCCAAGGTGTGATTGCAAAAAACTTTTGCATCATCCAATCCTAACAAAGCAGGATAAGTCGACTTCTCAGCTTGCAAATCTTTCTGAGGTGTTTTACCGATTTCTTCAAAACTAGCCGTAACATCAAGGACATCGTCTCTAATTTGAAAAGCAAGCCCAATCAGTTCTCCAACTGTTTCTAGTTGTGTTTGAAGGTTTTTATCCAATCCTGCAATGATTCCAGCTGCTTGAAATGGAAAAGCCAAGAGCTTTCCAGTCTTGTTAGCATGGATGGTCTGAAGTTCTTCTAAGTTTAAGTGTTTGCCTTCACCTTCCATATCTAAAACTTGACCGGCTACCATCCCCATACTTCCGGAAGCAAGTGATAAGTTTGCTATCAAATCTACCTTAGTTTGGTTAGGCAAATCTGCTTGCGCTATCAAGGCATAGGGATCCAGAAAAAGCGCATCTCCTGCTAAAATAGCTAGGGCTTCTCCATAGACTTTGTGATTGGTCAAACGTCCCCGTCGAAAATCATCATTATCCATTGCAGGAAGATCATCATGGATCAAACTTCCAGTGTGAATCATCTCAAGCGCCGCTGCAACCTTAGCATGGGCTGGTGCGATAGACACTTGCAAAGATTCCAAAACTTCTAGAAGTAGATAGGGGCGAATTCTTTTACCACCAGCATGTATGGAATAAAGAACGGCTTCTCTTAAGTTTGTTGCAAATTGCTGGTCGCCATAGAACTCTTCTAGTGCTGACTCGACCAAAGCTAATTTTTCCTGCTTGTTCATAGGAGTTCGCTTTCTGTTCCATCTTCTTGCATGACTTTAACCAAGGTCTTTTCAGCCTTATCAAGTGTAGCTTGCAATTCTTTTGATAAGATCATTCCCTTTTGAAAAGCAGCAATGGCATCTTCTAGTTCAATTTCACCATTTTCTAAACTCTGAACAATGGTTTCAAGTTCTGCTAAATTTTCCTCAAATTTCTTTTGTTTTGACATCTTTCACCTCTAATTCTACCTGACCATCTCGCATCATCAGCATAACTTGGTCATTTACTTTCAAATCTTTTGCTGAAGATACCACAGCATCTTCTTTTTTAACAATGGCAAAACCTCTTGCCACAATTCTGCTAGTATCTAACATCACTAGCGCTTCTGACAAACGTTTCACCTCAGCAACCTTGGCATCGTATGTAACAGCCATCTGACTACGAAGTAATTTTTTTAATTGTAGCAGTTGGTCCTGGTAACGATGGATCTTATTGATAGGCGATAATTGTTCTAAATGATGAACTTGTTCCAAGACTCTTTGTTGTTGTCTAACAAGTTCTGAACTGACACTTTGTTTGAGACGAAGTTGTAACTGATCCAATCGCTGTAAGTAACCATCGTACAAGCGTTCAGGTTGCCTAAAAATAACAGACTGACTTAGGACCTGTAAAGCTTTCTCTTTCTTAGATAGGATATTTTGTACTGCAGTAGCCATTCTTTTCTCTTGATTCTGAAAGTAGGTTAGAAGATCCAACTTGGTAACAGGAGTTGCGAGTTCTGCCGCAGCCGTCGGTGTAGCTGCTCTCCTATCTGCTACAAAATCAGCCAAAGTTACATCAGTTTCGTGCCCCACACTTGAAATGATGGGGAGCCGTGATTCAAAAATGGCACGAACAACGATTTCTTCGTTAAAGGCCCAAAGATCCTCAATTGAGCCACCACCGCGACCGATGATAAGTACATCTAAATCCTCTCGTTCATTAGCTCTAGCAATATTACGAGCAATCTCCTCTGCAGCCCCTTCACCCTGAACTTTTGTAGGATATAAGACAATTTCCACACCAGGAAAGCGTCTGCTTACGGTTGTGATGATATCCTGGATAACAGCTCCGCTAGGACTAGTCACCACTCCGATGCGTTTTGAAAACTGCGGAATGGTTTGCTTGAAACGATCTTGAAACAGACCTTCTTGACTTAATTTATTCTTGAGCTGTTCAAACTGGATAGCCAGCGCCCCAACCCCATCTGGTTCTGCCTTTTCAATGATAATAGAGTAGCTCCCACTTGGTTCATAGACTTGGACACGACCGATAACATTGATCTTCATCCCTTCTTCTAAATCAAAACCTAGTTTCTGATAAATACCTGACCAAATAGTCGCTTGGATTACAGCTCGATCATCTTTTAGAGAAAAATATTGATGAGTTGGACGCTTCCGGAAGTTAGAAACCTGACCAGTTAAATAAACCCTCTCCAAGTATGGGTCTTTATCGAATTTCATTTTCAGATACTTAGTCAAAGTTGTTACCGACAAATACTTTTCCATCTCAACCTCCTTCTTTCTCTAGTTTTTCCTGGGTATTATTATACCAAAAAACCGTTTAAAAATCTCTCATTTCACCTCTAGAATACGAAAACAAGACTGGAATTCTTTGAGCTTGTCTTATAATATACAAAAGCCCTTGGAAAAATCCAAGGGCTTTCATTAGTTCACTGAACTAGATTATTTTTTCAAGTTGTAGAATGATTTCAATCCACGGTATTCAGCTACTTCACCAAGTTGATCTTCGATGCGAAGCAATTGGTTGTATTTAGCGATACGGTCTGTACGTGAAAGTGAACCAGTCTTGATTTGTCCTGCGTTTGTTGCAACTGCGATGTCAGCGATTGTTGAATCTTCAGTTTCACCTGAACGGTGTGATACAACGGCAGTGTAACCAGCTTCTTTCGCCATTTCGATAGCATCGAATGTTTCAGTAAGAGTACCGATTTGGTTAACTTTGATAAGGATTGAGTTAGCAGCTCCTTCTGCGATACCTTTTTCAAGGTATGAAGTGTTTGTTACGAAGAAGTCGTCACCAACCAATTGAACTTTACCACCAAGACGTTCAGTAAGAGCTTTCCATCCGTCCCAGTCATTTTCATCCATACCATCTTCGATAGTGATGATTGGGTATTTGTTTACCAATTCTTCAAGGTAGTCGATTTGTTCTGCAGCAGTACGTACAGCAGCTCCTTCACCTTCGAATTTAGTGTAGTCGTATACTTGACGTTCTTTATCGTAGAATTCTGATGAAGCACAGTCAAATCCGATAAATACGTCTTTCCCTGGAACATAACCAGCAGCTTCGATAGCAGCAAGGATAGTTTCAACACCGTCTTCAGTTCCTTCGAAACGAGGAGCGAATCCACCTTCGTCACCTACGGCTGTTTCAAGACCACGAGATTTAAGGATTTTCTTAAGAGCGTGGAAGATTTCAGCACCCCAACGAAGAGCTTCTTTGAATGTAGGCGCACCAGCAGGTACGATCATGAATTCTTGGAAAGCGATTGGAGCGTCTGAGTGAGAACCACCGTTGATGATGTTCATCATTGGAGTTGGAAGAACTTTAGTGTTGAATCCACCAAGATAGCTGTAAAGTGGGATTTCAAGGTAGTCAGCAGCAGCGCGAGCAACAGCGATAGACACACCAAGAATTGCGTTTGCACCCAATTTACCTTTGTTAGGAGTACCGTCAAGAGCGATCATAGCACGGTCGATAGCTTGTTGGTCACGTACATCGTAGCCGATAATTGCTTCAGCAATGATGTTATTTACGTTGTCAACAGCTTTTTGTGTACCAAGACCACCGTAACGAGATTTGTCACCGTCGCGAAGTTCAACTGCTTCGTGTTCACCAGTAGAAGCTCCTGATGGAACCATACCACGTCCAAAAGCACCTGATTCAGTATAAACTTCTACTTCAAGTGTTGGGTTACCGCGTGAGTCTAGGACTTCGCGAGCGTAAACATCAGTAATAATTGACATTTTTTACTCTCCTTTGAGTTAAATTATTTTACACCTCTATGATACATCAAAAAGATACCTTTTTCAAGAAAAAACGTTATCTTTGTGCAAATTTTCCTTAAGTCGATGAAGAAATCGCTTTCTTTTTCGCTTGTTTGAATAATTTTGTGATATACTATTTTTATGACAGACGTATCTAAACAACTATTAGAAAAAGCTCATGGCGGGCTTAAATTAAATCCAGACGAACAAAGGCGTTTTCTCGGTACTTTTGAGGAGCGTGTACTTGGTTATGCTAATCTTGAGACTGCAAATGATGACAAATTCCAAAAAGGTTTTTTGAACATTTTAATGTGCTTAAAAAAAGAAACTGAACCTCTTTTTGTCAAGATTTCTCCTCAAGTAGAGTTTGAAAAGCAGGTTTATTATCTAAAACAATCCAAAGATGCTGACTGCCAAGCAACCATCGTTTCTGAAGATCATAATTCTTCTCCTTTTGGACTAGTTATTCATAGCGATATTCCTGTCCAAGCCAGTGAAAAAGACCTCCGAAAGGCCTTTTCAGATTTGTGGCAAGAAAAAGAAACTAAAGCACCAACTTCTCTCTGGAAAAAATGGTTTGGTTAATTATTTTTTAAAGACAGGATTTGAGCGAGGCTTGCAGCTGTATGTTCTAAGTAGGTGGCTGCATTTTTTAGACTATCTTCCAATGGCTCGCTTTTTTCGAGTATCGAAAATGCAGCGATGATATTTTCAAACGGTAATGGGGGTAAATCCTCATCTAAACAACCACAAATAGCAATGACCGGAACACCCTTAGGTGTTCTTTTTGCTACTCCGATTGGAGCCTTGCCAGCCAGACTTTGAGAGTCTAATCTACCTTCACCAACGATAACGAGATCTACATCTGCGACCTGTTCATCGAAGTTTATCAAATCTAAACACGTTTGTATTCCAGAAACAATTTCTGCATCAGCAAAGACACACAAACCCGCAGCAATCCCACCACCAGCACCACTACCTTCTATTTTTAAAATCTCAGGTGCAACTTTGTGGTAAAAGTTTTCAATAGCAATATCAACGTCTTGGAATTTAGCTGGTTCCAACCCTTTTTGCTTTCCGAATGTATAGGTGGCGCCATGAGGTCCACATAGGGGATTGGTTACATCCGCTAAAATTTTGATTTGGATATCATCAGGAATGAGACTAACACGACTATCCAAAATCTCACTGATTTCAAACAAGGATTGGCCACGAGCTTTAAGCTCAATTCCGTGTTCATCATAAAACTGATAACCCAGACCTGAAGCAATACCAATGCCTCCATCGTTACTAGCTGTTCCACCGACACCGATGTAGATATCTTTTATACCTTGCTCTATTAAGTGTAGAATTAGCTGTCCAATTCCCTTTGTTTGAATCTCAAGTGGATTTCGTTTTTCATAAGGTATCTTAGCAAGGCCCACCAAATCAGCAACTTCAAATAGAGCTAGTTGACCTTTTTGAAAATAGGGCATTTGAACCTCATCACCAAAAGGTCCTGTTACCTGACTTGTATGTTCTTCAAGACCTAAAGAATTATTTATAGCAGCAACGGTTCCTTCTCCTCCATCGCCTACAGGCAAAAGTACACATTCTGAATCAGGCAGAGCTTTTTTAAAGCCCCGTTTTATAGCTTCAGCCACTTGGTTAGCAGGGAGACTCTCCTTAAAAGAGTCAGGTGCAATAATAATTTTCATCTTGATTTCTCTTTCTATCTAAAGGAAGTCTATCATTTCCAAAACTTTCCCAAAATCTCTCTCATCTACCTGAAGATTTATTTCCTTTTTCACAATATCCTTGGCACAAAAGGCTATACCAAGTCCTGCACTTTTAAGCATTTTTAAGTCATTAGCTCCATCACCGATAGCTATCGTACTCTCGAAAGGTACCTCTAATTGATCAGCCCATCTTACTAGAGTTTCTTCTTTAACTTCTCTAGTTATGACTGGACTAGACAGATTTCCAGTTAAATACCCATCTTTGGTTTCTAGTTGATTAGCAGCAAATAATGAAAGTCCTAAATCCTTTGCTAATCTTTCAACAATTGTAGTAAATCCACCTGAAACCAAACCAACTTCAATCTGACTTTCTTTGAGAGTTTTAATAAACTGCACAGCATTTTTACTAAGGTGAAGTTCATGATAAATCTTATCAAAGGCATCTATAGAAAGTCCTTTTAAGAGGGAGACACGTTTTTTCAGACTCGATTCAAAGTCTAATTCCCCTCTCATCGCTTGAGCTGTTAGCTGAGCTACTTCTTTTTCACAATCTGCCTCTTTCCCCAATAAATCAATGACTTCTTCTTCTATCAGTGTCCCATCAACATCAAGGACGCAGAGACCTCTAGCTTTATTCATCTATCTTCCTTACTTTCATTATCTCAAAAAATCGTATGAAAACTTCATACGATTTTAACTATTTAGTTTGCTAAACTGTGATACAAATCAAGGTAAGACTGACAAGCTGTATCCCAAGAGAAGTCACATTCCATAGCTTGAACTTGAAGATTTTTCCAAACATCTGGATGATTATAGTAAACATCCAAGGCAGTTTGTAGAGCCCAGTTAAGCCAATATGGAGTCAAGTTATCAAAACTAAATCCTGTACCTGTTCCTTCAATTGGGTTGAATGGTTGGACAGTATCTCTCAACCCGCCTACCTCATGAACAAGTGGTAATGTTCCATAACGCATAGCCATCATTTGAGAAAGTCCACAAGGTTCAAAACGACTTGGCATGAGGAAAATATCACAGGCTGCATAAATTTCTTGTGCTAGCTTGACATCAAAGGTAATATTTGCAGAAAGTTTATCTGGGAATACTTGACCAAACCATGAGAAGGCTTGTTCAAAACCAGGATCACCTGTACCCAAGAGAACAATTTGAACATCTTCTTGAAGCATGCGATGCAAACCTTCAACAACGACATCAAAACCTTTCTGTCTTGTCAAACGCGACACAATACCAATCATTGGAACATCGGGACGAACTGGAAGACCAACTTTTTCTTGAAGTTTAGCTTTATTCTGAGCTTTTCCTGACAGATCAGATTTATTAAAATGGTAATCCAATAAAGGATCCGTCTCTGGATTGTAAAGATCAGTATCTATCCCGTTCACAATACCAGAAACCTTACCAGACTCCATTCTAAGAATCTGATCCAAACCACATCCAAATTCTGGTGTCATAATTTCATAAGCATAGCTTGGTGATACGGTCGAAACACGATCTGCATAGAGGATACCAGCCTTCATCCAGTTAAGGCAATCATTCCAACGAACAGTACCATCCGCATAGCGTTCAAAACCAACTCGGAACAAATCCCAAAGCATACCCTCGGAGAACTGACCTTGGAATTCCAAATTATGTATAGTTAAGACAGTCTTAATGTTTTGGTAGGCCTGTATCCATCTGTATTTTTCCTTCAATAAGAAAGGGATCATAGCTGTATGGTAGTCATGAGCATGGAGGACATCAGGGATAAATCCAATTCGCTCCATAGCTTCTAGAGCCGCAAGTTGGAAGAAGGCAAAACGTTCACCATCATCAAAATCCCCATACACATGACCACGGAAGAAATAATACTGGTTGTCAATAAAGTAGAATGTAACACCATTTAAAACTGTCTTCTTAATGCCACAAAATTGTCTACGCCAACCAACGTATACTTCAAATTGAAGAACATCTTCAATTTGATCACCAAACTTGGCTTCCACCATGTCATAGTATGGCAAGATAACAGCAACTTCATGACCAGCTTTAACTAATGATTTTGGAAGAGCCCCGATAACATCTCCCAAGCCACCTGTTTTAGAGAAAGGGGCTCCTTCGGCTGCTACAAATAAAATTTTCATGAAAGAATGTCCTCTGTTACTTTTTCACCTTTTTTGATGACAACAGGATTTTCTGCTGTACCACGAATAACAACTCCATCAGCTACTTCAGCACCCTTATCAATAATTGCATACTCAACTTGAGCGCCTTCACCAATGATAACACGAGGGAAAACAATAGATTCTTTAACTAAGCTATCTTTATGAATTTGAACATTACGAGAAATAACTGAACGAACAACTTTACCTTCGACAATACTACCAGAAGCAAACTGCGAAGTATTTACTTCACAACCAGGTGCATAATAAGTTGGTTCTTCGTTTTTCACCTTTGTATGAATCTTTTGATTTGGAGAGAACAAAGAGTAGAATTTATGCTGATCAAGCATATCAATATTCGCTTGGTAGTAAGTTTCTACAGAATGAATATTTGCCAAATAGCCAGTATACTCGTAGGCAAAAGCACCTTCTTTAGCTGCCAAATCACGAAGAACATAGCGAAGTTTTTCTGGATGTTCTTTCTGAGCTTCTTCTTCAAGACGTTCAATCAACCATGGGGTATCAACGACAAAGATATCGGTAGACATGTTGTAAAGATTTTGGTCTAATTTTTTATCAAAGAGCTTGTGAGAAAGTACATGGTCAGTTTCATCGATATCAAGGATTGCATTTACTTCTGAAATATCCTGCTTAGGTAGTTTCTTATAAACAACTGTGATAGGAGATTTGGTAGTATTGTGCAAATGGAAAACCTGAGCAAGATCAATATTTACCAAAACATCGCAGTTCAAGGAAACAGTTTGGTTAGATCCAGAACGTTTTAAATAAGTCAAGAGTTGTTGATAATACTCTTTACCGACTGTGCTACTTTCTACACGTGTATTGTAAATACCTAAATAGTAGTGACTAAGTAGTGTATTCAAGCCCCACTCGCGACCTGAACGAATGTGGTCGAAAACTGAGCTGATATTATCTTGTTGGAAGATTCCAAAGACACTACGAACACCAGCATTTGCTAAACTTGAGAGTGGGAAGTCAATCAAGCGATACTTTCCTCCGAATGGCAAACTCGCCACAGGACGATTACTCGTCAAGGTTGACATATCATGAAAACCAACAGTGTTTCCTAAAATCGCTGAATATTTATCAATCTTCATCTGTTGCTACCCCCACTACTTCGTTATATCCGACTACTTGTACTTCTTCTGTACCATCAATTTCAACACCATCGGCAATAATTGCACCTTCACCGATGATTGCACGTGTAATTTTAGCACCTGTACCGATAACTGCTCCACTCATGATGACAGAATCAACAACTTCTGCTCCCTTACGAACTTGAGCAGCTGTAGAAAGAATGGAATGTTTTACAGTACCATTCACGTAACATCCATCTACTACTAGAGAGTCTTCTACTTGAGCAAATTCTCCAAGGAAGTTTGGTGGAGCGATAAGGTTACGAGAATAAATTTTCCATTGACGATTTCGGCTATCTAGAGCATTTTCTGGAGAGATGTATTCCATATTTGCTTCCCAGAGTGATTCTATGGTACCAACATCTTTCCAGTATCCACTGAATTCATAGGCGTAGACACTTTCTCCAGACTCTAGGTAGTTAGGAATAACATTCTTACCAAAGTCTGACATGTCAATATTATTCTTTTCAGCTGCAACTAGCATATTGCGTAGACGTTTCCAATCGAAAATATAAATACCCATTGATGCCTTGGTTGATTTTGGCTCAGCTGGTTTTTCTTCGAATTCAACAATGCGATTATTAGCATCTGTATTCATGATACCGAAACGACTAGCTTCTTTTAGTGGTACATCCAAAACAGCAACTGTCAAGCTGGCATTGTTATCCTTGTGTGATTGGAGCATATCATCATAGTCCATCTTGTAGATATGGTCTCCTGAAAGAATCAAAACATACTCAGGATTAATGCTATCGATATAGTCGATATTTTGGTAAATGGCATGACTTGTACCTTCGAACCAACGATTTCCTTCACTTGCAGAGTAAGGTTGAAGGATAGAAACACCTGAATCAATTACATCAAGACCCCAACTAGAACCGTTTCCGATGTGATTGTTAAGAGCAAGAGGCTGATACTGTGTGATAACCCCAACATTGTGGATACCAGAGTTGGCACAGTTAGAAAGAGCAAAGTCAATGATACGGTAGCGCCCACCAAATTGCACAGCAGGTTTTGCAATGCTTTGAGTGAGTTTACCGAGACGAGTTCCTTGCCCACCGGCAAGGATTAAAGCTAGCATTTCATTCTTCATTTTCTACTCCTTTTTGAGATTTATTTGATTCTTTTTTAGCGGGTTTCAAGCGACGTTTTATTTTCCAGATACTTGCCCCCATAGCTGGCAAAGTAAAGGTCAAAGTCTGCTCATAATCCTTCCATAATCCTTCTTGAGTTTGAACGGTTTGATTGTGTTCTTTCCAAACACCTCCCCATTGTTCCAACTCTGTATTCCAAATTTCTTCGTAGACACCAGCAACTGGCAGTCCAATTGTGAAATCAGGACGTTCGACTGGTGCCATATTAAAGACACAGACTAGCATCTCGCCTTTCTTTCCTTTACGAATAAAGGATAGAACACTCTGATCTCTATTATCAGCATCGATGATTTCAATTCCATCATAACTTGTATCAATTTCCCAAAGACAACGATAGTCTTTATAAAGTTGATTCAGTTGAGATGTGAAGTATTTCATCTTGGCATTCATTGGATCTTCAAGGTTTGACCACTCTAATTGCTCTTCTGATTTCCACTCTAAGAATTGTCCAAACTCGCTACCCATAAAGAGTAATTTTTTACCAGGATGACAAATTTGATAAGTATAAAGATTTCTAAGGCCTGCAAATTGATTATAGCGATCTCCCCACATCTTATGCATCATACTCTTCTTACCATGAACCACCTCATCATGTGAGAATGGTAGAAGATAATTTTCATTAAAGACATACATAAAACTGAAGGTTACTAGGTTAAAATCATACTTGCGGTAAATTGGATCTTCCTCATAGAAGCGAAGGATGTCATTCATCCAGCCCATGTTCCACTTGTAGTCAAATCCAAGACCACCAATCTCTTTTGGACCTGTTATTTTAGTTGCCGAAGAGCTTTCTTCTGCAATCATCATGACATCAGGGTGAGCTAGCTTAATAACAGTATTTAAACGCTGAAGGAAATAGTAACCTTCGTAGTTAAGATTTCCACCGTCTTTATTTGGTGTCCAAGGTGCATTATCATAATCAAGATAAAGGATATTACTTACGGCATCTACACGGATACCATCTAAATGATAAAAATCAATCCAGAACTTAATGCTAGAAATTAGGAAAGATTGTACTTCGTTTTTACCTAAGTCGAAGTTTAATGCCCCCCAACCATAGTTATGAGCTTTGTTATGGTCTTGATATTCAAAAGTCGGAGTTCCATCATAGTAGGCTAAGGCATCATCATTGATTGTAAAGTGACCTGGAACCCAGTCCACGATAACACCGATATTGTTTAAATGACACTCCTCAACAAAGTCTTGAAACTCTTCTGGTCTTCCGTAAGAATGTTCTAAACCGAAATATCCCATCAGTTGATATCCCCAACTCAAACCTAGCGGGTGAGCCATCAAAGGCATAAACTCAATATGAGTGTAGTTCATTTCAACTAAGTAAGGAATCAACTCTTCTTTTAATTGAGCAAAACTATAAGGAGTTCCATCTGGATTTCGTTTCCAGGAACCAGCGTGTGCTTCGTAAATATTAACTGGTCTTTCGAAGAATCCCAAACGTTTTCTACGAGCTAACCAAAGTCCATCCTTCCATTTCTTTTCTGGAATTTCTGTTAACACAGCACCTGTGCCTGGACGTGCTTCATACCGAACAGCTAAAGGATCAATCTTCATAAGTTGATGACCGTTAGCCCGTGTAATATGATATTTATAAATCTGACCCTCTTGGGCAAAAGTTGTAAAAACTTCCCATACTCCAGATTCATTTCGAACCATAGGGATTTGATTTTCAACCCAATTCGTGAAATCACCGACTAGATGAACAGCCTGCGCATTTGGAGCCCAAACACGGAATGTGTAACCCCATTCCCCGTCTTTCTCCTCACGATGTGCGCCCAAATAGTGCTGAAGATGGAAATTTTCGCCTGTTGTAAAAGTTCTTAAAGCTTCTAATGTATCCATAAATCCCCCTTTATATTGTAAGCGTTTTCTTAATTTTTATTATACTACCTTTTTAGATAAGTTTCAAGTAAATTACTATATTTCTAAAAAATATTTTGAAAATCTGAAAATAATTCTCTGATGCAGCCTGGGAAAATCATTTTAATTTTCTGATTTATCTTTGCCTCTTTTCATTTTCTTACATTTTTATATAATAGTAACAAAATATTCGGTTTTTAGCAATTTTTAGCCTGATATTTTTGAAAAATATATTCAAAATCCGTAAAAATAGTGTTTGTGGTATTCAACTTAGATTGAAATTATTCAGAAAGCAAGAATTTTCCCTTAAAAAATAGAGCAGATCTTCCAATCTGCTCTGTCTTTATTTACTACTCTTTACGATTTATCTGCATTTCCCTGAAAAATAAATTTCTCTGGATATTTTTTGATAAAACTTAGCTCATTCTCATTTCCATCATAATCATAAACAAAATCATCAGCTTCATCCAACTTCTGATAAAAAGCATCACCATACTCTTCTTCCATCTGTGCTAGCATCTCCGATCTCTCTTCTCTAACAAAGGAGATAGCTCCACCAAAGAATGCAAGAAGATTTTTGAAATTAATAGCATGCTCCGTCATTCCAAATAGTTCCAATCCCTTTAAAGTATCTTCCCAGACAATCCCTGTCGAATTATCGAAAAATTGATAGTGGCCTCCATTGTTTACTTCAATAAAATACCAGATAATCGCCAGAAGGTATCTTTGTTCTAAAGTAAAAATTTTTGCAGAATCGAGATAGTCTTCATAGGTGTTATAGATGTTAACAGTTTCGTATACTGGTTTAATAATATCCCATGAGTCTTTTGCCTTTTGAACATCTTCTACCGTAATATTCTTGTATAATTTCTTATTCTGCGCAATTGTCATTTCTTGATTAGTTTCATTAACATCTTCAAAATAGTATTTTTCTAGCAAGGGATAATCTGCTGGCTTAGCTTCAAAAACTTCCTTTAGAGAACCTACTTTAACCAACTCAATACACCATTCAATGACTGGATTTGTTGAGGAATCAGCATTTTTGATAGCATTTTCTAATAAAGCTAGAGCCTGATTAGCTTCAGTTTCAAAGTCATTCTTCGGGTCACTAGATAAACGCCAATGGGTAAAACCATTTCTATAATACCAAATAGCATCCCTATCTTCTTCAGAGACTATCTCTAAAACTGTTTTTGCCTCTTCAAATTGACTCCAATTATTACAAACTTTGGCTAGTTCACTAAGTACTTGACCACTTAAATTTTCTAAACCAAGCTCTGAGAGGATTTCCTTTATATTTTCGAATTGGTAGGTATGCTTAATGTCTTTAAGACACTGAAGTTTCTCCTCTTCATTTAAGGTGATGAATTTTTCCAGAGTAATTGTATTAATATTCATAGGTTTCTCCCGCTAAAAGCAATGAACTTTTCTAACTTTAATTCAATTAGTAATGAAACTTCTGCTTTTTCTATCTGTCTAGGACTTGAAAATGAACTGCTTTTTCTGAAAATTTTAGTTTTACTTTCGACTTCAAATGAGACTTTCTAGAAGTATAGGCCGGGATCAAAATCCCGACCTCGCATTTTAGTAGAATTGAGTCTTTGAAACATTTTTATTGATTCATTGGACTCTGCAAGAGCGTTTTATCCTACACTTCATTGACTTCGTCTTCAATCTAAGACTTACGCTAAAACATTCAAGACTGCCACACTAACATTGTCAATTGTATTTTCATTTTTTGAACGGCTGTTAGTGATTCGCATTTCAAGGTTACCCGCATTTTCATAATACTGGGATTCTCCTTTAGCATTAAAGACCACTAAGAAATGCTCGTCATCTCCTTGAACTTCGTAGACAATCCAGCCACTGTTTTCAATCGCTGTATGAACAAAGACATGACGGTATACTTCCTCGTATGTAGGATATGAAAAAGCACTGCTCTTTGTTTTAAGTTGAATGATCTGACGGATAAATTCAATACTATCCTGATGCTCATTAATTAAGTCCCAATTTACTTGGTTCACAGCATCTGGAGCATTATAACTATTCATAGCTCGTTCTCGGTCATCATGAGTCAGGTCACCATTTTCGCCTGTAGCTACTAGTTTTGTACGACCGAATTCTTGACCAAGTTCCATAAAGGAAATACCTTGCATAAGTAGGTTCATTGCAGTTGCTGTTTCTACTTTTTTCATGATACTTGTCTCGTCTTCTGTTGGATGAAGAGTCGCTAGCAAATCATGCAAGTTATAATTATCATGGGCTTCTACGTAGTTGACAACCTGATTAGGACTGAGATAAGAACCTAGTTCATGGCTACCCAGGATCGCTTTTGCAACAATTGGTTCAGTAGCAGCACCACTTACGAAGCCTGTTTTGATATCACCATAAACTTCAGCACCTTTTACCGCATTACGTTGATCATCATTGAAGAAGCCAATATTAGGTAATTGATAGGCATTGTCTTTCTTAGCCTTATCATAAGGAGCAAGACCAGTTCCCATATCCCAGCCTTCTCCATAAAGGATAATTTTAGGATCGACTTCATCCATGGCCCAACGAATCATCTGCATGGTTTTAACATCATGAATTCCCATCAAATCAAAACGGAAACCATCAATATTAAACTCATTCACCCAATAAAGCAGTGAATCAATCATGTACTTACGGAACATTTCGTGTTCACTAGCCGTCTCATTTCCTACACCAGTACCATTTTGATAACTTCCATCGCGATTCATTCGGTAATAATAGTCTGGGACTGTTGTTTGGAATGGGGCATCAACAGTTGAAAACGTATGGTTGTATACAACGTCCATGATGACACCAATACCAGCATCATGATAGGCTTGAATCATCGTCTTCAAATCGCGGATAACTTGACCTGGATCATTTGGATTCGTAGACATGCTGGTTTCTGGTGCATTGTAGTTTTGTGGGTCATAGCCCCAGTTATAGGTCACATTTCCGTCTGCATCATATTCTTTGTGACGATCAGCAATTGGTTGCAGTTGAACATAGTTCACACCAAGTTCCTTGATGTAGTCAAATGCAGTAGACTGACCGAAATGATTGACTGTTCCAGTTTGGGCAGCACCCAAGAATGTTCCTCTTAATTCTGGAGCAACACCAGAAGTTTTAGACTTGGTCAAGTCACGAATGTGCATTTCGTAAACAACCGCTTGACAAGGATTTTCCAATCGCCAATTTGCTTCCGCCCCATTCTTAACTTCAAAACCTTCAACTTGACGTTCATTTTCTGAAAGAATCGCTGAACGTTTGCCATCTGGACTTGTCGCAATGGTATATGGATCACGTGTCAATGATTGATGATGTGGAAAATTAATCTGATATTGATAGGCACGACCAACAAGACTTTCAGGAACTGTCAAATCCCAAACGCCAATTGTATTATCCTTGTGACTATATGAATAACTGTTACCACGTTGCATTTCATAAGTCTTTAGGATAGGCGCATCATTACTTGCTGATTCATAAACTACAACTTGTACAGTTGTTGCTGTTGGCGACCAAAGTTTAAAGCTTGTTTCTTCTTCGGAAACCTGGCATCCCAACTCTCCTTGGTAACCCCAGTGATGGTCAAAACTAGCACTGTTAATCGCTTTATCAAAAGCAAATGGATTTTGATCTTTATAGTGTGGACTTGCGATAGCTGGATTTTCAGAATAATACACGGTATCATCCCCATCTAAAATCCAAACCTCTGTTAAGAGTGGATAATGATTGAATCGGATAGGATATTCTTTGCTGACTCCATTTTTTTCAACTGTAAACAGCATTTGTTCGAGAGGTGTTTCACTTAGTTGAGTAAATGAAAATTTTTCTCCAAAGTATTCTTCTTCTTTGATAAACTCTACTGAATCTAGAGGATTCTTATTGAAACTGCATGCCTTATAAGCGTCATCTTTACGATGATAATGAATAAGTACAGGATAATGATACATGTTTTTTCCTAATTTCTAATTGTTAAATTTATATAGTAGCATTTCTTGATTATAATAATTGGATAGAAGCAAGAAATGATAGATGAGTATTCTAGACTGTGTATTCCTTACAAACTTTCAAGCCAAGCTTCGTCTCGAATCTCGATTCCCAATTCCTGCGCTTTCTGGAGTTTGCTCCCTGCATCTGCTCCTGCTACCACAAGATCGGTCTTTTTCGATACGCTGCCAGTTACCTTGGCACCTAAACTTTCTAGTTTATTTTTAGCTTCTGAACGATTTAAACGCTCTAGCTTTCCTGTCAGTACAACAGTCAGACCAGATAAGGCTGCATCTGCCGCAACGATCTGTCCTTTATAATCTAGATTAACATCTAATTCTTTTAATTCTCTTAAAAGTAGTTGAGCACCCTCAGACTCAAAATAGGATTGAAGACTTTGAGCAATAACACTCCCTAGACTTTCGATACTTGCTACTTCTTCAGGATTTGCTTGAGCAAGTGATTCGATCGAATGGAAATGTTGTAAGAGTAGTTGACTTGCCTTGCTACCAACATGACGAATCCCTAAACCAAATAAGAGTTTTTCTGCAGAATTTTCCTTAGATGATTGGATAGCTTGATAAAGTTTTTGAGCCGATTTATCCTTGATGCCATCTAGCAAGAGCAAATCTTCTACAGTTAAACGATAAATATCCGCAACATCTTTAACCAAATCGGCAGCAAATAGTTTCTCGACGATAGATAGTCCAAGACCAGCAATATTCATGGCGTCACGAGATGCAAAGTGAATCAAGCCTTCCTTAATCTGAGCAGGACATCGAGGATTGATGCAACGAAGAGCCACCTCATCTTCAAAATGCAAAAGCTTACTGTCACAACTTGGACAGTTTGTTGGGATATCTAGTTTCTCCTCAGACACACGCTTTGATTCTACGACACGTAAAACAGCAGGAATGATGTCTCCCGCCTTATAAACGACGACAGTATCATCCTTGCGGATATCCCTTTCAGCGATATAGTCAACATTATGAAGCGTTGCACGACTAACTGTTGTACCTGCCAATTGCACCGGAGTAAGATTGGCAGTCGGAGTTACAACTCCTGTTCGCCCAACTGTCCAGTCAACAGAAAGAAGCTTTGCTTCTTTTTCTTCTGCCGGAAACTTATAAGCCACTGCCCACTTAGGCGCTTTAACTGTAAAACCAAGTTGCTCTTGACCAGCTAGGTCGTTGACCTTAATCACAATTCCATCGATATCATAAGGCAACTGATCTCTTTCTTGACTAATTTCTTGAATAAACGCCCAAACCTCATCCATACTATGAGCTAATAGTCGTCTAGGGTTAACCACAAAGCCCAACTGTTCCAGATGATTTAAAACCTTCTCTTGGCTGTCTCTAGTTGAAGGACTAGCTTCCTGATAAAGGAAAGTTGCAAGATTACGTTTGGCTACTACTGCTGTATCTAACTGGCGAAGTGTTCCTGCAGCAGCATTTCTTGGATTAGCAAACTCCGGCTCCCCGTTTTCTTGACGAGCAAGATTGACTTGATTGAAAGAAGCTCTTGGCATATAACATTCACCACGAACAGTGATATCTAATTTCTCTGGTAAGGATAAAGGGATGTCCTTGACACGTTTGAGATTTTCTGTGATATTCTCACCGACTGAACCATCACCACGAGTAGCACCAGCAACAAAAATTCCTTGCTCATAAATCAAGGAAATCGATAAACCATCAATTTTTAACTCACAAATATAAGTAACTTCATCTAATTCTTTACGAACACGCGCATCAAAGGCATCGAGTTCTTCACGTGAAAAAGCATCCTGCAAACTATAGAGAGGATACCGATGACTATATTTTTCAAATCCATCTAGAATCTTACCGCCAACACGGTGGGTTGGACTATCTGGCAAGACTTGCTCTGGATGAGCTTTTTCTAACTCTACTAATTCACGATAGAGACGATCATACTCACTATCAGATACAGATGGGTTATCACTTGTATAATACTCTGTCGCATAGCGATTGAGCAACTCAACGAGCTCTTTCATTCTTTCATTCATAAAACCATTTTACCATAAAAAGGACTATAGGAACAATACAGAAGCTCTAAAAAAGAAAATGAGAAGGATATTTCTATCACTTCTCACTTATTTTTATTTTTTACGATTCAAAATAGCATTCAAGACGATGGCTACTGTACTTGCAATGACAATACCATTTGAGAAGAACATTTGTAATTCTGTTGGTAGAGTATTGAAGAGGTTGCTTCCGTTTAATCCAACCCCAGCAGCAATAGAAACTGCTGCAATGAGGAAGTTATGTTCATTATGTTCGAAATCCACACGAGACAAGATTTGCATCCCTTGAAGTGAAACGAAACCGAACATGACCAGCATGGCTCCACCTAGAACAGGGCTAGGGATAATCTGTGCTAAGGCACCGAACTTAGGCAAGAGACCAAGTAAGATAAGAAAACCTGCAGCATAGTAGATCGGCAAACGTGTACGAATACCTGAAAGTTTCACCAAACCTACGTTTTGTGAAAAACCTGTATAAGGGAAGGTATTGAAAAGCCCACCAAGTAAAACAGCAAGACCTTCAGCACGATAACCATTGCGGAGACGAGTGCTGTCGATTGGATCTTTAGTAATATCAGAAAGGGCAAGATATACACCAGTTGATTCTACCATTGATACGGTAGCGATAATACACATCATTATAATAGAAGAAATTTCAAATTGTGGCGCACCAAAGTAGAATGGAGTTGGGATATGAACGAGTGGAGCTTGCGCTACTGGAGAAAAATCAACCAAGCCCATAGTCGAAGCGATGATGGTACCAGCAATCAAACCAATCAGAATTGAAATTGATTTAATGAATCCTTTTGTAAAGATATTGACCAAAAGAATGATGAGAACAGTAATCATTGCCAAGGCTAGACTTTGTCCAGTTGGTTTTTCAACGTTATTTCCCATATTTCCGATAGCAACTGGAATCAAGGTCAATCCGATAGTTGTGATAACAGAACCAGTTACGATTGCAGGGAAAAGATTGGCAACCTTAGAGAAGATACCTGAAATCAGGATAACATAAATCCCTGAAGCAATCAAGGCACCAAACATGGCACCACTACCATGACTTTGTCCAATCATAATAAGTGGAGCAACAGACTGGAAGGCTACCCCAAGAACAATAGGCAAACCAACACCGAAGTGTTTATTGAGTTGCAATTGTAGGAGAGTTGCAACCCCACACATAAAGATATCTGTAGAGATAAGGTAGGTCAACTGTTGAGCTGAATACCCCAAAGCACTTGCAATCATGATGGGTACTAGGATTGAACCTGAGTACATAGCAAGTAAGTGTTGCAAACCAAGAACGGCTGCCTGTGAGTGTTTTTCCTGTTGTTTCATTAGATGTCTGCCTCCTTGAAGATAACTCTTCCATTTTCAAAACGCTCTAAACGAGCAAGTGATACTACCTGATGACCTGATTTTTCTAACAGCTCACGACCATCTTGGAAGGATTTTTCAATCACAATTCCGACGGCCTCAACTGTAGCACCAGCTTGCTCGATAATCTGAATCAAACCTTTAGCTGCTTGACCATTAGCCAAGAAATCATCAATAATTAATACTTTATCTCCTGGAGATAAGAATTTCCCTGCAATAGATACAGTGCTAGTAACTTGTTTCGTGAAAGAAAATACTTCTGCAGTTAAAATTCCTTCATTCATGGTAATATTTTTTGCCTTCTTAGCAAAAATCATGGGTACATCTAATTGTTCTGCAACATATAGAGCTGGAGCAATTCCAGATGCTTCAATGGTTACAACTTTTGTAATGCCAGCATTTTTAAAATGCTCTGCAAAAGTACGACCAATCTCACGCAGCAAGGAATAGTCAACTTGGTGGGTCAAGAAGGAATCCACCTTAAGAATATTCTCACCTAGAATATTCCCATCTTTTAAAATACGTTCCTCTAGTAATTTCACATTAACCTCCGAAATAAAAAGGGACTTACAAAGTAAGCCCCTTAGAAAGATTGAAACAGATATCTCTGCTTCTTTTATCTCTCTTGACTTACTCATTGTTAGGTATTTACGGTACCTTGTAGAAACGCCACGCCAATTCGCGGCATAAATAAGTAATGATATTTTTTAGTGAGCATCTCCATTCCAGATAGAGTTCTTCACAATTACATAATCTACATGTCTAAGATCAGCTACTTTACGACCTCCAGCATAAGAAATTGAACTTTGCAAATCTTGTTCCATCTCAGTTAGGGTATCTTGTAAATGTCCTTTGGCAGGAAGAAGAATTTTCTTACCTTCAACATTCTTATAGGCACCTTTTTGGTATTCTGAAGCAGAACCATAGTATTCTTTAAATTGTTTACCATCGACTTCGACAGTTTTACCAGGGCTTTCGATATGGCCTGCAAATAAAGAACCAATCATAACCATACTTGCACCGAAGCGGATTGACTTGGCAATATCTCCGTGTGTACGGATACCACCATCGGCAATAATCGGTTTACGAGCAGCTTTCGCACACCAGCGAAGGGCAGCTAACTGCCAACCACCAGTACCAAAACCGGTTTTGACCTTAGTGATACATACTTTACCTGGACCGATTCCGACCTTAGTAGCATCTGCACCAGCATTTTCAAGTTCACGAACAGCTTCTGGAGTACCAACGTTACCAGCGATGACAAAGGTATCTGGCAATTCTTTCTTGATGTGCTGAATCATTGAAATCACACTGTCTGCATGACCATGAGCAATATCAATAGTAATGTACTCTGGAGCATCTTCCTTTAATTGACTAACAAAGTCATACTCATAATCTTTAACACCAACAGAAATAGAAGCAATCAAGCCCTTATCATGCATGCGTTTCACAAAAGGGATGCGTCCAGCTTCATCGAAGCGATGCATGATATAGAAATAACCACCTTTTGCAAGTTGTTCAGCAACATCTTCATCTAGGATTGTTTGCATATTTGAAGGAACAACTGGTAATTTAAAGGTGTGCTTCCCGAGTGTCACTTGTGTATCGGCTTCAGCTCGGCTTTTAAGGACACACTTGTTAGGAATTAGCTGAATATCTTCATAGTCAAAGATCGGAAATTCGTTTAACATTTCGATGTCTCGTTTCTTTTATAATGACCTACCTATGCTTTCGCATCGCTACGTCTTTTCCGACGTTTCCTCTAACGATTATAAACTAAGGTAAAGTTTTTGTCAAACATTTTGAAACATTAAAATTATTATGTTCGGATTTTACTTGTGATTTCATAAAAAATAGAGAGATTATGAGCTCTCTATTTTTGTTTTATATTATCTTGAAAAATTTTTTCTGATATCCCCAGCATTTCATAAAATTCGCTGTAGGATGAAGCCTTCTGAGGAATTTGGATAGACCACTTTTTAAGCAAGACCTCATAACCTACAACCGTTCCTATTTCACTACTTACTGTCTGATCTATGCTAGGGAAAATCAAGCCAGCTTTCTCTGCTTGTAAGATATAAGCATAAGAAATCAATTGAAATAGATCATCACGATTGATTCCTTTTTCAGTCAATTCTAGTTTTTTATATTTAGCATCTAGTACAGTCTTTAATTCCCTATTATAAAAATCTGGATATACCTTTCGTTTCCCACCAGAAAATACAGAGATACCATCTTTCTTTTCTTTATTGCGTGGATGTATGAAATCTTTTGGCAACAAGGTATGAACATATTCTTCCCAAAGCCAAGCAACGTCAAAGAGAATGCCATGAATTTTTTGCTCTTGATATCCTAAACCGTGCTTTTCTCTGTTTAATATCATCAGACACAGCTCTTGCAACTTTCTGTATTCTCGAAAGTAGGCATGACGAAGGGGGTTAGTTTGATTTCGTCGAATAATCTTAGCACGATCAGCTAGTTTATAAGATGGGGTTACACGAATTATTTCTGTAATATTTTCGCGATTACTATCAATAATACTTCTCCCTAGAGATTTCTGATTTTTAATGTACTCAATCGTATGACGAATCAGCTGCATTATTGGATTATCAAAAGTAAACTCTCTGGTTGTATAAGCAATATTACCTGTGAAAGGAAGATTTTTCTTGAGATGGTTTCTTACATCAATCACTCCCTTAATATGGCTATCATTATGAGAAAACCTCTGGTATTCCTTATAAAGTCCCTTTCGCATAGCACCTTCCAGATACTTTGGAAAGAGGTAAATTAAAAGTTGATAGAGTCTATCCTCATACGATAACCCTACATCTAAGCTAGTGAGATTGATATTTAGAACTTTCTGCAATAGATAATGCAAAAAATAGTCATCACTTTTACTCGAAAAGCGAGATGAAATCGTTAATCTCTCCTGGCCACAACCCAGAAAACCAATCACATTTCCTGTCTTAATTTTCTGATTGACTGTTTCCAAAATCTTTAGGTCCTTATCCAAATCAAGTGAATTTTTCAGGTCATTTGGAAATATAAAGATACTATCTTCTTGAGAGAGATTATCTAGGGTTCTATCTAAAAGAACTTGACTAATTTTAGGATACTTTGCGATAAACTCTTCTTTGCTTATGCTCTGTTGATTATCAGTTAACTGCATCGTCATCACCAATATCTTGCTGAATTGTCAAATCAAACGCTTTTTTCAAAGTAATCAGTGTCGTATCTTCTTCATAAGAACCACGCAGGTAATCTTCCAAAAGTGGTTTAAGATAATCGGACCAGAGTAACTCATAGTCAAAGTCTACTTCTTCTAGTTTAAGGAAATAACTTGGTCCGATATGGTAATGACTATTTAATTCCTGAACTTTCTCAATTTCGGCATTCAAGTTTCTTAGACGCGCCTTCGCTTCTTCAGCTTTATCGCCAAGAACATCATCCAGCATTCCTAGTTGGCTTTCAGCCGTAACTTCAATAAAACGGAAACGTCGACGCATAGCAAAATCAAAGGTATCCACTGATCGGTCAATATCATTCATAGTTCCGATAATATAGACATTTTTAGGGATATAAAACTTGTCATCAGTTTCGTGTAAATTTGCATATTGAGTAGAAACACTTCCCTTTTCACCACGATAGCCAGGGTCAATAGAGAAAAAGAGCTCTCCAAAAATCTTAGAAATCTCACCTCGGTTAATTTCATCAATGATGAAGACGAATTTCTTATTAGTATCAATTTCTGTTGGGGAAATATAGTCTTTCAAACCAAATCTCTTTCTCAATCTTTCTAGGACAGTTTTCCCACCACTTTTGTAGTATTCTTGCTTATTATAATTTTTATCTTTATACAACTCATAAACATATTTACGAGGTATTGACCATCCTGGAACACCACTATCATAATTTACTGACAAATTTTGTCTACTATTAACAGATAAGTAAGATGTTCTTGTTATATATTCTTTTTCTTCAGCAACATTTATATATTCTAAGTAAGAATCCCAAGCTTGGTCAAAATTATCTTGCCCCCCGATCTTCTGAGCTTCTTTAGCTAAATGACAAAACTTCTTAAAAATACCATCTTGTAGTTTAAAATCAATAGTTCCATCCTCATTTGAATCCGGTCTTAACCCCTCAACAAAATCCGTATAGTCATAAGATGGGTGGAATTGCACAAAGCCTATTTGATCTTCATTGCCACCTGTTAATTCTAAGGCAATTTCTTTAGCAAGATAAGTTTTTCCTGTACCAGGTGCACCACGAAGGATGAGGTTTTTGGATTGTAGTAGAGTTTGACTTAATGGATAATAAACCTTATATTCTAGAGACATTTTTTCTTCTTTCTTTTCTTTTTCGTCTAAAAATTGTGTTGAATATTCAAATAAGATACTTCCCAACAATGATGGTTCCAGCTCAGGATATTTTTGCAATACGAGTTGACAAATCTCATGATTCTGAAGATAAGGCCCCCCTTGATTTTTTTGAGGAAGTAGCTTGTTCCAGAATCTCTTTTGACTATTCATATTTACCCCTAAAAAAGAATGATTCTCAGAATAAATACAAAGTAATTTTGTCACCACCGCAGAACGACCAATAAATTCATTTGTTGACTTTTTCATATCAAAGATAGCATTATCAAATTTGAAATGAATACCTTCTTTAATAATTTCGTACAAATCTGTTTTTAATTTAGTAAATCGATGATCCAACTCTGAAAGAGGAATGACTTTATTAGCTTGATCTTTATAACTCTTTGTTTTTTCATTCCAATAAATACCAAATTTTGAAGAACCTCCGCCTCCAATTCCCATAAATAAAGATTTGTATTTTCCCCTCTCAAGACCGTAGCAAAAAGAATTACTTTGAGCTCCTTTCCCAATGACGTATTCATCGATAGATAGTGTTAAAATTCTATCAAGTGGCCACTCTTTAAGAAATTCTTCACGTAATTGTTCATTGTAAATACTATATTTAGATGCATCTTCTCTTAATCTTATTTTATTTTCTTGGTACCAAGCATAAAAATCTTCCAAACTGACTTTTCTTTTTAGCATCAATCTTACTCCTTTTATAATAATGTTCGAATAAAAAACTATATATTTCATATATAGAATATCATATCCTATAAAAAATGAAAAGAATTTCTAAAGAAAAAGCCCAGCGTTAGGAGCTTCAATGTCTCTTAACACTAGACTTCTTTTCTATATTAATAATACTCCCCTTGACGATAATCCCATGAGTTAAAGGTATCTGATAGATGCATCATGATTTTATCAATATCCAGTCCTTTACGGATCACAACTGGAGCTGGTGAGATTGAACGTGCTCCACCTTGTTCTGGGATGAGTTTGCCATCCTTATCAACCATAGATACCATCACACCTTGCTCGTAACGAGTTTCAATCGTTTTGTCTGGTTGGATAGATGCAACATAGTCGTCAGCTTCAATGACAAGATCCACTGCCCCTTCGATACGTTGACCGATTCCTTTAACCTTACCACGATTTCCTTTTCCTGATGGGTTAGCTGATGAGGCATAGACCATTTTTCCTTCTTCCCAGAGTTTAGATGCCAATTGTTCACCAGCTTTACCAAATTTGATAACAAAACAGCTAGTACCACGCACGTCAGTCATAAGTTCTTCACGTCCATCACCGTATGCTTTCAATTTCTCAAAGGCTTCTGGTTTCCATGGAAGGATACAACCAAGAAGAATGTCTTCATCCCAATGTTTTTGATAGAAGGCTTCAATTTCTGTGTTGAGTTGTGCTAAAGCACGAAGCTCATCCATGCTACCACATAGGACTACACCTGGTTTATTACGATTACGTTCTTTGGCTTCAAACTTACGTTCAAGTCCTGCCTTGTCACTAGTCATGATAATGTAACCAACTTTTGTAGGGCAAACGATACATCCGCCCTCACCTTTTAAAATGTCATAACCTTCTTGTGAAAGTGTTCCGTTCCATTGAATGTGTTTTGTCATAGTTCTATTTCCTTTTCTATTTTTTATTCTTGCCAGTAGGCTGGTCGTTGTTTTTCATAAGCAGCAATCAAGTCTTCATACTGCAAGGTAATACCGATATCATCTAAACCATTTAAGAGCTTGTGTCTCCACTCACTATCAATTTCGAAAGTGAATTCTCCAACTGGTGTGATGATTGTTTGTTGTTCCAAGTCCACAGTTACCTGGTCAGTCGGTTTAAGTTGGGCTAGCTTTTCTCTAATCTCCCTAGGCTGAACAATAGGCAACATACCATTATTGAGCTCATTATTGTAATGAATATCTCCAAAAGAACCAGCAATCACGACCTTAAAGCCATAGTCTGCAAGTGCCCAAGCAGCGTGTTCCCTCGAAGAACCAGCCCCAAAATTATCTCCTGTGATGAGAATACTGGCGTTGCGATATTCAGGTCGGTTAAAGACAAAGTCTGGATCCTCAGTATACTGATCATCAACATAACGCCAAGCATACATGAGATATTTTCCAAAACCTTTCTTATCAATCAACTTCAGAAACTGTTTGGGTAGGATTTGGTCGGTATCGATATTATCATTCATAAGAGGAACCGTTGTTCCTGTATAAACTGTAAATTTTTCCATATCCCTCTCCTTACTGGGCCTCTGGCATTTGCCGAACGTCTACAAAACGTCCTGCGATAGCTGCTGCAGCTGCCATTGCTGGACTGCAAAGATGAGTCTTAGCACCAAAACCCTGTCTATCTTCAAAGTTACGATTGCTAGTTGAGGCGCAGTGAACACCATCTGGTACCTTGTCAGGATTCATCCCTAGACACATAGAGCAACCTGGGTCTCGCCACTCAAAGCCAGCATCTTGGAAAATCTTATCCAATCCCAACTTTTCAGCAGCTCGCTTGACTGGTCGAGAACCAGGTACCACGATTGCTGTCAGGTTGGGAGCAATTTTCTTCCCTTCGACAAATCGAGCAGCCAGTTGCAAATCACTAAGTCTAGCGTTGGTACAAGAACCAATAAAGACATAGCCTAGTTCAATATCTTCCGGCTTCTGACCTGGTTGTAACTCCATGTAATTGTAGGCTCGTTCATCATTCATATCCTTTATTTCTGGGAAGTTGCTGTCAAAGTCAACACCCATAGCAGGATTAGTTCCCCAGGTCACCATGGGTGCCAAGTCAGAGACATCCATCTGGATAACCTTATCATAAACGACATCTTCATCACTAACCAGTCTTTTCCAATCAGCTACTGCTGCATCAAAATCCTTGGGAACACACTCTCGTCCCTTCAAATAATCATAAGTCCTCTGATCTGGATTCATAATTCCCATCTTAGAGCCAAACTCGATGGACATATTGCAGATAGTCATTCGTTCTTCCATGCTCAGTGCATCAATAGCCTGACCTCGATACTCTACCACGTAGCCAACACCACAAGCAACACCGTACTTGGCAATCAAGGCTAGTATGAAATCCTTGGCATAAACCCCTTTTTGAGGAACTCCTGTGAATTCCACCAACATTTTCTTGGGTTTAACCTGCCAAATGGTTTGGGTTGCAAAGACATGTTCGACCTCACTGGTTCCAATACCGAAGGCAATCGCTCCAAAAGCTCCGTGAGTTGCAGTATGGCTATCACCACAGACAATGAATTTCCCAGGTTGTGTTCTTCCTGTTTCTGGACCAACCATATGAACGATACCTTGTTTTTCTGAACCGTGGGCAGCATGTTCGATTCCAAACTCTTCAACATTTTCAGCTAACTTATCAATCTGTGCTTTGGAGATTACATCTCGAATATCATATATATTGACCGTCGGGACATTGTGGTCAAAGGTACCAAATGTCAAGTCTGGTCTTCTCAATCTACGTCCTGCATCTCGCAATCCTTGAAAAGCTTGAGGACTGGTCACCTCGTGAATATAGTGCTGATCTACATACATGAGTTGAGGCTGTCCTTCTTCTCCTGTAATCACATGGAGGTCCCATAATTTATCAAAAATCGATTTTCCTGCCATTCATTACCTCCATATAAAATACAAAGTTACTATTGTAGTCACTATTCCTAGAAACCAAACTGTTTTAAAATACCACTTCCTGGTCTTGTGATGAAAGGTAACACCTGCCAACCAAGCACCAAAACCACCACATAAGAAAGCAAATGATAATAAGTATTTTTCAGGGATGCGCCAAGCACCTCTCTTTGCCCTGGATTTGTCAATTCCATAGATGATAAAAGTCAAAAGATTCCAGAACAATAGAGCAAAAGTAATTCCTTGATTTATCTTCATAATCTTTCAATGATGGCTTCCGTCATTTCCTTGGTCGAAGCCTGTCCTCCTAAATCTCTTGTTAAAATTCCTGCTGCTAAAGTTTGTTCAACAGCACGCTCGATACGCTCCGCATCCTCATATCGTCTAAAACTATCTCGCAACATCATAGCAACTGATAAAATCATAGAAATAGGGTTGGCGATTCCTAGGCCTGCTATATCAGGCGCCGAACCATGAATGGGTTCATAGAGACTCGGTCCATTCTCAGAATGACTGGCTGATGGCATAACACCCAGTGTGCCAGATAGAACACTTGATTCGTCTGAGAGAATATCTCCGAAAAGATTCTCTGTCACGATAACATCAAACTTGGCTGGATTGGTAATCATGAGCATGGCAGCTGAGTCGACTAGCTGGTGCTCCAAAGTTACATCGGGATAATCTTTTGCTACTTCCTCAGCCACTCTTCGCCAAAGTTTTGATGTTGCTAACACATTTTGCTTATCAATACTGGTAAGGATTTTTCTGCGACTTCTTGCGATTTCAAAAGCCTTACGAATAATCCGCTCTACTTCCTCATAGCTATAGTCATTGATATCACGCGCTTTTCGGTCTTCAAGGATATGATCACCAAAGTAAATCCCACCTGTCAACTCACGCACTACAACAAAGTCAACACCAGCAATTCGTTCAGGTTTGAGAGGCGATAAGTGCTTAAGACTATCAAAAATTTTAACTGGACGAATATTGGCATAAAGATTAAGTTCCTTGCGGAGTGCCAAAAGCCCTTGTTCGGGTCGAACTGTAGCATTATCATACTGAGGACTACCGATTGCAGCAAGGAGGATAGCATCTGCTTCTCTACATGCCTTGAGGGTTTTGTCAGGTAAGGGGTGGCCCTCAGCATCAATACCTGCACCTCCAAAAGGTCTTCTATCTATCTCATAGTCAAAGTCTGTTTTTTTGGCTATAGATGCTAGAACTTCTAAACCAGCTTCCATGATTTCTGGTCCAATCCCATCACCTGCTAGAGCAACAATTTTCTTTGTCATGGTATTCTCCTTTAAAGACTAGGCATGTCGCGATAGGAAACATTTGGACCTATCTCTCCGGTATTCTCTTTTTGAACAAAAGTATTGGCATTGATGTAGGCAATAGCTGAAGCCTTCAACACATCGAAATCAATTCCGGCTGCGTTAAAGATTGTTTCTGTTTCTCTATTTTCAACAGTAACTAAGACTCTCGCCTGAGCGTCTATACCATCCGTTACCGCATCAATGGTGTAGGATACCAGGCGAACAGATTGATTAAAGAACTTGTCAACAGCGTTAAAGATAGCTTCAACAGAACCTTGTCCAGTCGCATTAAAGTCGACTTCCTCACCATCCAAATTGGCCAATCTGACAGTCGCTTCAATTTCATTTTCCGCATGGGTTTGAAGTTGTAAATCATCAAAGTGGAAACCTTCTGGGTTTTCAATCATGGTTCCAGCTACCAGAGCACGAATATCCGCGTCTGTGACTTCTTGTTTCTTATCTGCAAGTGATTTGAATTTGTCAAAGAGTGGCTTAATATCTTCTTCTGTGAAGTCTAAGGCCAGTTCTCTCAGTTTTTCTACAAAGGCATGGCGACCAGATAATTTTCCAAGCGGAAGACTATTACTCTTTACACCCACCAATTCTGGTGTGATGATTTCATAGGTAAGTGGGTTTTTAAGAACTCCGTCTTGGTGAATACCTGATTCATGAGAGAAGGCATTTCCACCGACAACTGCCTTATTTTTGGGGACTGGAATCCCTGAGAAGCGAGAGACCATTTCGGACGTATTAATCGTTTCGTTTAAGACGATACTTGTCTCTGCTTGGTAATAATCTTGGCGAATATTGAGAGCTACTGCTATTTCTTCTAAAGCAGCATTCCCAGCTCGTTCTCCGATCCCGTTAATGGTTCCTTCGACACGTCCTGCACCATTCTTTACAGCAGCAAGGCTATTTGCTACTGCCATTCCGAGGTCATCATGACAGTGAGAAGAATAGATAATCTGACGATTAGTCTTGACATTCTCAATCAGATATTTAAAGATACTTCCATATTCCTCTGGTGTAGTAAAACCAACTGTATCAGGAATATTGATATAAGTCGCACCTGCATCGACCGCAGTTTGAACGACTTGTAGGAGAAAGTCCAGCTCAGTTCTAGTCGCATCCTCAGGAGAGAATTCTACCACTTCAAACTTACTCCGTGCATAAGAAACATGCTCAGTGATTGCTTCCAAAATCTCTTCTTTACTCTTATTGAGCTTATACTTACGGTGAATTGGACTGGTAGCGATAAAGACGTGAATCTGTGGATACTTTGCATCTTTAAGTGCTTCATAACAAGCGTCAATGTCTGATTTAACAGAACGAGCTAAGCCTGTCACGGCTGTTTTTTTCATGGCTTTAGCAATTTCTTGAACAGCTGTAAATGAATCTGGACTAGCAGCTGGAAAACCAGCTTCGATTGCTGAAATTCCCCATTTCTCAAGCTGTTTTGCTATAGCAACCTTTTCCTTAATAGAATAATTGACACCTGGTGTCTGCTCACCATCTCGGAGACTGGTATCTAAAAACTCAACTACACGCATGAGAATTCTCCCTTCACATTTTCGATATATAAAAAACATCTCGCTCGGAGTTCCAAGCGAGATGTTGATTTACTCCCGCTTGGTAAGCCAAACAGGACTAATGCTATTGCACTAGTCCGAGTACCTCAACAACAAAGCAAATTGATTAAACTTAGCTGTTTTCATGTTTGGCTTTCTCCTTTGTTTGATGTCTTGTTTAGTATTCTAGCATAGGAAAAATTACTTGTCAAGAAAAAATCCAATATTTTCTGAAAATTTCTTCAATAAAGAATATTTTGCGAATTGAACGTATTTAAAAAATCAAATAGCTACCTTCATTTCTTAGAAGTCAAAAAGTAACTTCTATCAAATAATTCATGCACCTTTTCGTCAGTTAGAGTATCATCAAGTGGAAGACTTATCCAATAGCGCTTATTCATATGAAAAGCTGGGTAAATGCCTTTTTCTACTAATAAATCAGCTACTTGATCATGCTTAAGATTAACGACTTCTACTAGCCCTTCTTGAGTTTTATCTAGTTTTTCCCAGGAAATCTTCATTAGAACCGCATACCACTTCTGATTATCTTCATGACGCAAAACCGCCGTATCAGGTGATTTTTCCCATAAGTATTCTAATTGATTCTCATACTTTTCTTGAACACGAGTCAAGATTCTTTTTGTCTGAGGACAGAGAAATTCCTGTACCTCAAAACAAGCCTTTCGAATGCCATAAAGAACTTCTAAACAAGCCTCTCGAATGCTTCCGACAAAAGTACCTCTCATACTTTCCATATGAACTTGAGGATAGAGGTCACCAGTTTCTTGGTCATAAACTTGAAAACTTAAGTCCCCATCCTCAACTGTAACCATCATGAGAAAATCTCCCTGCAAGATAGTCGAACTATAAGTCCATACACCTTGATTTTCTATAAATCCATACTCTTTAGACTTTTTACTATTAAATTGATAGGCTTTAAAAATTTCAAACATAAGCGAAAACTGCTACCAAAAGCTAGCAGTTCCTTTCTATTTTTTAAAAGACAACCTTAGTTCCATGTAATTGTGTCACGCCCAGTTGGTCAATAAAGATTTGACGGTTGTCCATGTCAATCCCTCCACCAGGTAAAATTTCAATCTTTCCTGCAGCGTGTTCTAAAATTTTGTGATAGTGAGCAAAGCGTTTCTCTAACGAGTCGCCAGATACACCAGCACGAGTCAGGATGCGTGTCACTCCAGCTTGGCTTAGCCAATCAATGGCTTCCAACTGATCTTGGTCGCTCAATTCATCAAAAGCCATATGGAAAACAATTTCCATACCTTTAGATGCAGCAATCAATTTTTCAAGATTGGCCTTGTCCAACTTCTTATCAGCAGTCAATGCACCAAAGACAACGCCTTGGCTTCCTGCCTGAGCAGTTAGACGAATATCCTCGAGCATAATAGCAATCTCGAGGTCATTGTAGACAAAATCACCACCACGTGGTCGAATCATAGTCATAATGGTCGTATCGTAGTCGGCAGCCAGTTCCACAGCTGCCTTGGTCACTCCGTAGCTTGGAGTTGTTCCACCAACTGCTAGATTGTCACAGAGCTCGATACGGCGAGCTCCTGCCTGCATAGCTTTTTCAAGCAAGGTTACATTTTCAGCACAAAATTCGTAAATCATTTGATTCTCCTTGACGATTTATTTGATATTATTATATCATATTGTTTTAAGTAACCCCTACTTTTTATCAAGGAAAATCATTACTTTTTTAGCTATTCCTTATCTGGAATCACCTTAAAGAGATAATAGGTTATAAATATTGTTAAACATCCTAAAGCAATTTTTACTGGCAGAAGCGGAGCGAAATAAATCGAAATTCCCATTAAGATATAAATCGAAACAATGATTTTTTTCTTGCGTTCACGCGCAATGGACTTGGTTTCTCTAAAGTCCGCAACATAGGTTTGATAAAGCTTGGTATGATAGAGCCAATCTTCAAAACGTTTAGAAGATTTTGAAAAACAAGCTATTGACAACAAGAGAAAGGGTGTTGTCGGTAATAGTGGCAAGGCAACTCCAACGATAGCCAATGCTAATGAAATAAAGCCAATGCTAAGATAAATAATGCGCATATCTACTCCTAAGTAAGAATAATCTTCTTCTAGTTAAGCATAAAAAGATAAAATCTGTCAAGTTTAAATTAAAAAGAGCTGAAATTATCATTTCAGCCCTAATTATTTTTATTTAATCTTTTCTTCTTCGTAGTCACCATTGCTACATACAATTTGTTTCCCACCACCACGGATTTTTTTCTCCATGAGGAAGTGACCACATTTAGGACAATCACGTCCAACAGGTTTATCCCAAGAGGTAAATTCACATTCTGGATAACGATTGCATCCATAGAAAATACGATTACGTTTGGTTTTGCGTTCGATGATTTGCCCTTGATGACAATTTGGACATGTAACACCAACTTCTTTTACAATGGCTTGTGTGTGTCGGCAATCAGGGAAATTGCTACATGCGTAAAACTTACCGAAGCGTCCAATCTTAATCACCATAGGACTGCCACAAACTTCACAGTCAAATCCAGCTGGCTCATCCTTTATTTGAATTTTTTCCATCTCTGCTTCAGCTTTTGCAACCTCTTTAGAGAATGGTTTGTAAAATTCATCAATAACCCGTTGCCACTCTTCTTTTCCGACCTCAACATCGTCCAGTTTACCTTCCATTTCAGCGGTAAATTTCACATTTACAATGTCTGGGAAGTATTCAACAATCAGCTTGTTAACAACTTGACCTAGATCAGTTGGTTCAAAGCGTTTAGAAGCAAGTCTTACATAGTAGCGTTTTTGGATTGTTT
This sequence comes from Streptococcus sp. KHUD_017, assembly GCF_054861245.1. NCBI lineage: Bacteria > Bacillati > Bacillota > Bacilli > Lactobacillales > Streptococcaceae > Streptococcus > Streptococcus sp. KHUD_017. Next base: position 810,435 of record NZ_CM142175.1, on the reverse strand, counting down.
CAATGGTTGGAGCATAGGTAGATGGACGTCCAACTCCATTTTCTTCCAAAGTTTTAATCAGTGTTGCTTCTGAATATCGTGCAGGCGGTTGTGTGAAATGTTGTTCAGGTTTGCTACTGACCTGTTTGACCACATCTCCTACTTTCATATCGGGTAGCATCTTATTCTTATCAGAATCGTTATAAATCGCCAAATAACCATCAAACTTAACTTGGCTACCATTAGCAGAAAATTGAACTCCATTTTGCGAAAGTTTAACAGCCATAGTATCAAAGATAGCACCCGTCATTTGACTCGCTACAAAGCGGTTCCAGATAAGGGTATAAAGTTTAAGCTGGTCTTTATCCAAATACTTAGCAATTTTTTCAGGAGTATTAAAGACACTTGAAGGACGAATAGCTTCGTGGGCGTCTTGAGCGCCAGAGGCATTTTTCACCTTGCTACCATGTTTAGAATACTTACTACCAAAACGTTCATTGATGTAGCTAGCAGCTTCATTCTGAGCAACTGGACTGATACGAGTAGAATCCGTACGCATATAGGTGATCAAACCTTGGACACCTGTACCGATATTGATTCCTTCATAGAGTTGCTGAGCAACCATCATAGTCTTGCGAGTACGGAAATTTATCTTGTTAGCAGCATCCATCTGCATAGAAGACGTTGTATATGGAAGAGGAGCATTGCGCTTTCTTTCCTTTTTATCTACTTGATCAACAGTAAAGTCTTTACTGCTAAGGTGAGATAAAACTTCTTTGACTTCTTCATTGGTAGTCAACTTCATCTTCTTGCCATTCATTCCATAAAAAGAAGCTTGGAATTGCTTGGTACCTTTTTTAAAGACACCATCAATCGTCCAATATTCTTCTGGTTGGAAGGCATTGATTTCATTTTCACGATCAATGATTAGCTTAAGAGCAACAGACTGAACACGTCCTGCTGATAAGCCTTTTTTAACCTTTTTCCAAAGAATTGGTGAAATTGAATACCCCACTAAACGGTCCAAAACACGACGGGCTTGTTGGGCATCGACCAAATCCATATTGATTTTACGAGGTTCTTTAAAGGCATTTTTTACTGCATCTTTGGTAATCTCGTTGAAAACAACACGGTTGGTATCATTCTCGTCTAGATCTAAAATATGCGCTAAATGCCATGAAATAGCCTCCCCTTCCCGGTCCGGGTCACTTGCAAGAAAGACTTTATCGGCTTTCTTAGCTTCTTTTTTCAAATCATTGATGAGAGGACCTTTCCCACGAATATTGATATATTGCGGTTCGTAATTATTTTCCACGTCAACTGACATACTTGATTTTTTCAAATCACGAATATGTCCTACGCTGGCTAAAACCTTATAATTACGTCCTAGATATTTCTCAATCGTTTTCGCCTTAGCAGGCGACTCCACGATTACAAGATTTTTTTTACTTGTTGATTTTTTCTTTTTGGTTGCCGTTACCACAGTATCACACCTTCTCAAAGTAATTAAACTTTATAAAGTGTAAACCATTTTTAAAAACCTGTCAAGACATAACACCCATATAATAGAAGAAAAGTTTGCTAAATGAAATCATTTCATTCATTAAAATTCAAATTCTGCTAGTATATCCTGCCCACATGTTGCTAGTTTTGCTCCTTCTTGGATTAAATGATGACAGCCGTCTGAGCGTCCATCTAAAATGGAACCTGGAATCGCAAAGACATCTCTACCTTCCTCCATGGCACGCTCACAAGTGATTAAGCTACCAGACCTCATTTTAGCTTCTGCAACGATGACTCCTCGACACAATCCTGCAATAATTCGATTTCTGGCAGGAAAGTGATATTTTAATGGTTCTTCTCCTGGACCGTACTCGCTTAGAAGCAAATGTTGTTCTCCAATGTATTCTTGAAGGCGTTTATTGGAGCGGGGATAATAGACATCTAAACCAGTCCCAATCACTGCAATCGTTTTGCCCCCAGTTTGTAGAACAGACATATGGGCAGCTGTATCAATTCCCCTAGCAAGTCCACTCACCACAACTAATTCATTTTCCAATTCTTCAATGATTTTACGGACTGATTTGGTTCCTATTTGACTACAAGAGCGACTACCAACAACAGCAACCTTTGGTAATTTCAAGAGATTTAAATCTCCTTTATAAAAAAGCAATACAGGTGCATCATAAATTTCACTGAGTGAAATGGGATAAACATCATCCAAAATTGAAAATGATGGGAACTTTTCAAAATCTTTCTTCAGGCGTTCCATGCTTTCAAAAGTCAGTTTATGATACCGCTCCATAAAAACGACTGGATTACGACACTCAGATGCTTCAGCGATAGTCTCTAAACTCAATTCCTGATCATAAATTTCTCCGTATTGAAGTACTTTTAGAACCTGCTGATTACTTAAACCTGCTTGCTTTAACTTATAAATCTCGAAATTATCAATCTTAATTTTCATGATCGACTCCTTTTTTCTCTCTCTATTTATATATTCGTAGAAAAAGAAAAAAACTCCCAACAATTTTACTTGTTAGGAAGTTTCTATCTATGTTTATGATGTTAGTAATCAGGACGAAGAACTCCAGTGACAGTCGCTTTAGTCGCTTCATAGTCTCCGTCAATAACAACCTTGATAATGCGTTTAGCATCTTCTTCAGGCGCAGGAACCAAAGGTAGACGAGTAGGCCCAGCTTCGAATCCCATATAGTTGAGTACTGCCTTAACAGGTGCCGGACTCGGGTAAGAGAATAGAGCATTAACTTTAGGAATAAATTTACGCTGAATAGCTGCTGCTTTTTTCATATCACTCTCTTCAATCGCAGTGAACATTTCATGCATTTCATCACCATTAGTATGAGAAGCAACTGAGATAACACCATCTGCTCCCAAATTCATTGCATGGAAAGCATCTCCATCTTCACCTGTGTATACCAAGAATTCTTCTGGTTTATGCTCAATCAAATAGGCCATATTCGCAAGACTGGTACATTCTTTGACACCAATGATGTTTGGATGTTCTGCTAGGCGAAGCAAGGTCTCAGGCGTCAATTCAACTACTACACGACCCGGAATATTATAGATAATAATTGGTAAATCAGAAGCGTCTGCAATAGCTTTAAAGTGCTGGTACATACCTTCTTGGGATGGTTTATTATAGTAAGGAACAATAGCAAGACCAGCTGCAAAACCGCCAAATTCTGCCACTTCTTTGACGAACTCAATAGAGTCGCGTGTATCATTAGTACCAACACCAGCGATTAAGGGAACACGTCCATTAACAACCTTCTGAACAGCTGCAAATAACTGTAACTCCTCATCGTGAGTAAGAGTCGGACTTTCAGCAGTCGTACCCGCCAAGAGAATTCCGTCTGTATGATGAGCCAATAAATGTTCGATCAACTTCGGAATGGCATCGAAATTGATTGAGCCATCTTCATGAAAAGGAGTAATAAAGGCCGTAATAATTTTACAATCTTTTAAATCTTGATAAGACATCGGAAAACCTTTCTCTATAAGAAAGAGGCTGGGGCATACTTGCCTTTGCCTCCTGTTCTGTACATAAAATAAGAGGAAGAAATCAAACTCTTCGAGTTACTGATTTCTGAATCGTAACGCAGTGGTTGATTGGAACTACTCATGTTTACAACATTCGTACTTACTAATCAACTGTGCGGGGGGAGTATAAAAGTCCGGTGGACTTTTATAGCCTGAGCCTTAAATTATAAAAGCGAAGAAAAAATCAAACTCTTCGAGTTACTGATTTCTGTTTTGCTCCCTATTTCAATTCAAATTTTAATTCAGCTGTTGGGCGTACTAGACCACGTTCGTGAAGTGTTTCTGCGATTTGAACTGAGTTCCAAGCTGCACCTTTAAGAAGATTATCAGATACTACCCACATATGAATACCTTTTTCTGCATCCAAGTCTTTACGAATACGTCCGACAAATGTATCGCGTGAACCGACAGCATTGACTGCTTGAGGATAGATTTGGTGAGTAACATCGTCTTCAAGAACTGCACCTGGGAAGGCAGCAATAGCAGCTTTGACTTCATCGATTGGTGCTACTTCTTTTGTTTCAATATAGACTGACTCAGAGTGAGCTGACAAGACAGGAATACGCACGCAAGTTGCTGAAACGGCAATGCTATCGTCTTCCATGATTTTCTTAGTTTCGTTTGTCATCTTCATTTCTTCATAAGTGTAGTCATTATCAGTGAAGACGTCAATTTGAGGAAGGGCATTAAAAGCAATTGGATAGTGTTTCTTATCACCACCTGATGGCAAGATTTCCGCATGCAAATCACGTGGATTTACACCATCATTCAATACTTCACGCAATTCACGTTGTGTCTCAAGAATGGCTCCCATACCTGCACCTGAAACAGCTTGATAAGTTGAAACGATGATACGGTCTAAGCCCCATTTTTGACGAACTGGTTCAAGAGCTACCATCATTTGAATAGTTGAACAGTTAGGACATGAAATGATCCCGTTGTGAGCATCAAGAGCATGGGCGTTTACTTCAGGAACGACTAATGGCACATCTGGATTTTGACGGAAATAAGAAGTGTTATCTACTACTACTGCCCCCGCTTTAACAGCATAAGGTGCGTATTTTGCAGAAGTTGAACCACCAGCTGAGAAGAGAGCAATATCAACTCCTTCAAAAGCTTCTTCTGTTGTTTCTTCAATAGTCACATCTTGACCCTTGAATTTCAAGACCTTTCCTGCAGAACGTGCAGAAGCAAGGTAGCGAATCTTATCAATTGGAAGAGTTGATTCTTCCAACATTTTGATCATTTGAGCACCAACGGCACCTGTAGCACCGACAACAGCAACTGTGTATCCCATAACAAACCTCTTTTGGAATTTTCTAAAAATTTCTATAATAGAAATATTATACTACTTTTTAGAAAAAATGAAAAGTCTTTACCTTATCTATTTTCTGAAATTGACAAGAAAAGGCGGTGGGACAGAAATCGATAGACAAAGTCTCGATTTCGTAGTCCCAGCCCCGCGAGGATGATTAGGAGCTTTTTGGAGTCTAAAAGACGAACAAAAAGTTCAATCAGCTACCGCGTCAAAGTTTGATTGCTAATAAAAAATGAGGTCGGGCTCTTTTGTCCCAACCTCTTCTACTATTCATAAAATTGTTTATATGGTTTATTAAATGATTGCAATATTTCTGGAGAAGCTTCTAAATAGTTTTTAACTTCCTTCAAATTTGCTTTAACAATTATCCGTTCTGTAGCATTAGCATCTTCACAGGTTACCAAAGTCAGCTCGTCAATCCCTTCTCTGTCTTCAATAACATCGATGCGATCTGGAGTTACCTTTTTAACTTCTACTATTTCATATTTATAAACTTTTTCTTTATCTGTCAGATAAATGAACATTCCATTAGTAGCTCGTGCTAAGGGTGAAAATAGCTTCTGATCTGCATCTTTACCAGTGAAAATACGGTGACTTGCTAACGAATAATTTCCCTGTCCCATAACCTGATCAGCTTTCATGGTTCCAGCACCATAGAAAAGGTTCACATTATCCAGCCCCTTAAAAATAGGCAAATTCATTTCAAGTTCTGGAATAGAAATACCACCAATCACTGGAAGTTGTTGGGAATTCCATTGAGCTGAAAGTACTGCCTCTGAAGATAAGGATTTTACAGAGTCAAAATCAAAATTTCCAGCAGCACTTTTATTTTCTTCTATTTTCTCTTTTGATACCTGACTTACTTGATATTTATTGGTATTCCAAATCATAATTACATCACGTATCTTCGAGTTAAAAATCAAAGCTAGCGACAAAAGAATTAGAAAACCAGAAAAAATATTAATCAGAAGATTTTTACGCTTATTCTTTTTACTTTTGGTTCTTTTTTGAGACATTATTCTTCACTTTCTGTTTCGTTTTCTGCCCCAACTTCTTCTTTCTCAGCTGCCGCAACTGTTGTAAAGGTTACAATCTTAGCGTTCTCATCTAGACGCATAACCTTAACTCCCATAGTTGAACGTCCAGTCTTAGAAATATTGGCAACATTTGTTCGAATCATAACACCAGTGTCTGTGATGACCATCAAGTCTTCGTCACCTTTTACTGTGAGTAGGCCGGCAAGTTGACCGTTTTTATCAGTAATATTAGCGGTTTTCATACCTTTACCAGCACGACCTTTAGTTGGATATTCAGTAGCAACTGTACGCTTACCGTATCCTTTTTCAGTAATGATAAGAACTTCGTCTTGATCGGTAATCACTCTAGCACCAACTACAGCATCTCCTTCACGAAGATTTACTCCTTTAACACCTGTAGCACTACGACTCATGCTACGAACGGATGATTGATTGAAACGAACTGCATATCCCAATTTAGTACCAATGATGATATCAGTATCTTCTTGAGTCAGAAGAACATTAATCAATTCGTCCTCATCTTTCAAATTCAAGGCTTTTAGACCATTTTGACGAATGTTGGCAAATTCTTTGACACTAGTTCTTTTGACAATACCTGCTCGAGTTGTAAAGAAGAGATAGGCATCATCACTACGTTCTGATTCAACATTGATAATGGTTTGAATGCTTTCACCCTCATCCAGTTTCAAAAGATTGACAACTGGCAAACCTTTGGCTGTACGACCGTATTCTGGAATTTCATATCCCTTAAGACGATAAACACGTCCTTTATTAGTAAAGAATAGCAAATGATCGTGAGTGCTGGTTGAAACCAATTCACGCACAAAGTCATCGTCCTTAACTCCAGTTCCTTGAACGCCACGTCCACCACGTTTTTGGGCAGTAAACTCGTCTTGGTCCAAACGTTTAATGTAGCCTTTATTTGATAAAGTGATGAGAACATCAGACTCTTCAATCAAGTCTTCATCTTCAAGTGTCAAGACTTCACCAACCATCAACTCAGTACGGCGTTTATCTCCAAACTTCCGTTTGACTTCATCCAATTCTTCTTTGATGATTTGTGCTACGCGTTCTGGTTTTGCAAGAATATCAGTTAAATCAGCAATCAAAGCAATCAATTCGTCATACTCTGACTGAATCTTATCACGTTCCAAACCTGTCAAACGACGGAGACGCATGTCTAGGATTGCTTGACTTTGACGTTCAGAAAGCTTGAACTTGCTCATCAATTCTGCTTGAGCCTCTTCATCAGTTTCACTGGCACGGATAATACGAATAACTTCGTCGATGTGGTCTAGTGCAATCAGCAAACCTTCCAAGATATGTGCGCGTGCTTCGGCTTTCTCTTTATCAAATTGAGTACGACGAGTCACAACTTCTTTTTGGTGCTCAATGTATGCATCCAAGATTTGGCGAAGCGATAAAATCTTTGGAACACCATTTTGGATAGCAAGCATGTTAAAACCAAAGCTAGTCTGCATCTGAGTCATCTTGAATAAGTTGTTCAAAATAACATTAGCTGATGCGTCGCGTCTAACTTCAATAACAAAGCGAACACCTTCACGGTTAGATTCATCACGAACAGCAGTAATTCCATCGATACGTTTCTCTTGAACCAGACGCACAATATGTTCATGTACTTTGGTTTTGTTGACCATATATGGGAATTCAGTAACAACGATACGTTCGCGACCTGTTTTAGTTTCTTCAATTTCCGTACGAGAACGTAGAACAATAGATCCTTTACCAGTCTCGTAAGCCTTATGAATACCTGATTTCCCCATAACTAGGGCACCAGTTGGGAAGTCTGGACCAGGCAAAACTTCCATCAAATCTTTAGTAGTAACTTCAGGATTATCCATGACGAGTTTAACAGCATCAATGGTTTCACCCAAATTATGAGGTGGAATATTGGTCGCCATACCAACGGCAATACCTGTGGCACCATTGACCAAAAGATTTGGAAAACGAGCTGGTAAAACAACAGGTTCTCGTTCATTGGCGTCATAGTTATCAACAAAGTCAACGGTATTTTTATTGATATCGCGAAGCATTTCAAGAGCAATCTTACTCATACGTGCTTCAGTATAACGTTGCGCGGCAGCGCCATCACCGTCCATAGAACCAAAGTTACCGTGCCCATCTACAAGCATGTAGCGGTAGCTCCACCATTGAGCCATACGAACCATAGCTTCATAGATAGATGAATCCCCGTGTGGGTGGTATTTACCCATTACGTCCCCTGTAATACGGGCAGATTTCTTATGAGGTTTATCAGGCGTAACTCCTAATTCATTCATTCCGTACAAAATACGACGATGAACAGGTTTCAACCCATCACGAACATCAGGAAGAGCACGCGATACGATTACACTCATGGCGTAGTCGATAAAGCTAGTCTTCATCTCCTTTGTCAGATTGACATTCACTAGATTTTTATCTTGCATTAAAAAATGCCTCATTTCACTATTAGTAACTAGATATATTATACCATAGTTTGGACTATTTTACAGTCTAACAACACGTGTAAAACGTTTACATATTTATCCCGAAGGTATATCCGTGACAAAGCTTAGCAAAAGTGATAGAATGAAATCAAATGGGGAATCCCCCCTGAAAAAAACAAAGGAGATGTTTAGACAAATGACAGTTACTAAACAACACAAAAAAGTTATCCTCGTTGGTGACGGTGCCGTAGGTTCATCTTACGCTTTCGCTCTTGTTAACCAAGGTATTGCTCAAGAACTTGGTATCATTGAAATTCCTCAATTGTTTGAAAAAGCAGTTGGTGATGCTGAAGACCTTAGCCACGCGCTTGCTTTTACTTCGCCTAAGAAAATTTATGCTGCTAAGTATGAAGACTGTGCGGATGCGGACCTTGTAGTAATCACTGCTGGTGCTCCACAAAAACCAGGTGAAACTCGTCTTGATCTTGTTGGCAAAAACCTTGCTATCAACAAATCAATCGTTGAACAGGTTGTTGCGTCTGGTTTTGACGGTATCTTCCTTGTTGCTGCTAACCCAGTTGACATTTTAACTTACTCAACTTGGAAATTCTCAGGATTCCCTAAAGAACGTGTTATCGGTTCAGGTACTTCACTTGACTCAGCTCGTTTCCGTCAAGCACTTGCTGAAACTATTGGTGTTGATGCTCGTTCAGTTCACGCTTACATCATGGGTGAGCACGGTGACTCTGAATTTGCAGTTTGGTCACACGCTAACGTTGCCGGTGTTAAATTGGAACAATGGTTACAAGCTAACCGTGACTTGAATGAAGCAGATCTTGTTGAGCTCTTCATCTCAGTTCGTGACGCTGCTTACTCAATCATCAACAAAAAAGGTGCTACATACTACGGTATCGCAGTTGCTCTTGCTCGTATCACAAAAGCTATCCTTGATGATGAAAATGCGGTTCTTCCACTTTCAGTCTTCCAAGAAGGACAATACGGAGTTGAAAACGTCTTTATCGGTCAACCAGCTATCGTTGGTGCGCATGGTATCGTTCGCCCAGTTAACATCCCATTGAACGACGCTGAAACTCAAAAAATGCAACTTTCTGCTCGTGAATTGCAAGAAATTATTGACGAAGCATGGAAAAACCCAGAATTCCAAGCTGCTTCTAAAAACTAATTCAATTTAATTTTAAAAAAAAGAAATGTCTAGACAAAACAGTCTAGACATTTTTTATAACGTTAATCCATTTGTGCAAAAGCTGCTTCAGCTTCTGCATTGCTAATTGCACCTAACTGAATCTTAGCAATTTTACCATTTGAATCAATTAGGTATTCAGTTGGGATACTTCGAATCTGATAAGCTTGGAAGGTTGTTCCCTTAGTGTCATATAAGACAGGTATATCCTTATAGCCCTGGTCCTCAAACCATTTTGGAAATTGGTCAATCGTTTTTTCACCTTGAAGACCTGGTGCAATAACAGATAAAATTTCAAAATCACGATCTTCTTTTGCAGCAAGTTCCATTAATTCAGGCATACTTTTTTTACAAGGTCCGCACCAAGAAGCCCAAAATTTAAGATAAACTTTCTTTCCTTTATAATCTGATAATTTCACTTCTTTTCCATCCATAGATTGGAGCGTGAAATCCGGTGCTTCTGCTCCTACAGCTATTTGCTTAACCGTTGCTTGCTGCTGTGCTTGAGTCGTTTGATTTTCCTGACTTGGTTCCTTCTCTTCCTTGCCACAAGCAATCAAAAGAAAGATAGATAAGAAACTAAGTCCAAAATAGATTGTTTTTTTCATAGATTACTCCTTTTATCCTAATATTCCAGATAAGACATTTAACTGTCCCAACATTAATAAAATTCCCATGAGAATAATTAGTAAACCACCAATTCTTTTCAATAAGAGTAGGTGAGATTTAATTCTACTAAAATAAGGCATGATCAGACCTGATGCCAAGGCCAATACTAAAAATGGAAGCGCCATTCCAAGTGTATAAATTAGGGTTAATAAAGCCCCTTGAAAAGCTCCATTTCCTCCTGAGGCAGCCAGTGCTAAAACAGAACTTAAAACTGGGCCTATACATGGAGTCCAGCCAAAGCTGAAGCTGATACCCAGTAAAAAGGCCGACAAATATTTGCTAGACTGTTTTTGCTTAAATGTTACTGTTTTTTGTACCTCTAATTTTTGTAAGTGAAGAATTTCCATCTGATGCAAACCCAGTATAACAATCATGATTCCCATGACATAACGGAACCAGTCGGCATAAAGTAAATTCCCAAGAAATCCTGCTCCAAACCCTAGAATAAAGAAAATTAGAGAGATACCTGCGATAAAACAGAGTGTCCGAATCAATCCTGACCAGGCAACATCTTTACCCAAAAAACGAAATGTCCTTGACTCCTCTTGATCATCTAGCAGAACACCTGCGTAGACTGGTAACAAGGGAAAAATACAGGGAGAAAAGAATGACAAGACCCCAGCTATAAAGACAGAAATAAAAAATATAATACTTTCCAATTAAGAACCTTCTTTCATATAGTCATCTTATATTTTACTATAAAAGAAAACGTTTGTAAGATATCTGCTACGCAAATTTGATTTCAACTAAAACGAAAAAAAGGAGCTCAGCTCCCTTTTGATTAATAAGTTCCTTCTTCACCTTGACTTGTCAAGATAACAGGTCCATCCTTGGTAATAACAAACTGATGCTCATACTGACATGATAGACCACCATCTATAGTTTTGTGAGCCCAGCCTGTTTTCATGTCTGTATCAATTTCCCAATCACCTGTATTAATCATAGGTTCGATTGTCAAAACCATACCTTCACGAAGGCGAAGGCCACGACCTGCGATACCATAGTTTGGAACCATTGGTTCTTCATGCATGGTTGGTCCAACACCGTGTCCTACAAGATCACGAACAACGCCGTATCCACGACTTTCAGCATATTCTTGAATCGCTGCACCAATATCGCCGATGCGATTGCCAACAACAGCTTGTTCGATCCCCTTATACATAGCTTCCTTGGTCACGTCCATCAAGTTTTTAACTTCTTCTGATGGTTTACCAACTGCGTATGCCCAACAAGAATCAGCCAAACCACCCGTAAAGTTTTGAGTATATTTTTTCATCTGCTCAACGTTGTTAAAATTGAGTTTAGAAACATTGAGGTCAGACTTCGCGATTGGCCCACCAAGAACCATATCAACCTTGAGGAGGTCACCCTCTTTGAGGATATAATGACGAGGGAAGGCATGTGCTACTTCGTCATTGAGCGAACAGCAGGTTGCATATGGATAGTCCATCATTGCCCCATCAACACCAATCTGTAGTGGAAGGAAATTCTCTTCTTTACAACGACGGCGAACATACTCTTCTACTTCCCACATATCAACACCTGGCTTAATGATATCACGCAAGCCAATGTGGATACTTGCAAGAAAATCACCAGCCTTATCCATAGCTTCGATTTCTCTAGCTGATTTTAATGTAATCATGTTTTCTCCTAGATTCTAATTAATTTTTACAGTTACATTTGCTTTTGATACAATTTGATGATTGAGATAAATGTCATAATCAATAATAGCCGATCGTCTCGTATGATGAATAATTCTAGCTTGAATCCGTAGAACATCATCAATCTGAACAGCCTGTAAGAAGTAAATCAACATTTGTTCAATGATGAGGTTACGACCGCTATTAACGACCAAGTCTTGCGTCATATGAGTCAAGATTTCTGAAAGAACACCATTAGCCAGAACACCATTTTTTTCTAACATAAAGGGTTCGACTGTAATAACAACTTCATCATGATGATAAGATAACTTCTGTCCAATCTGTTCTGAAAAGGTTGGTAAAGTTGAGACCTGAGAACGACTCATTTTTTCCATAACATCACGTCTAGTAATGACACCAAGCAAGGTTTGATTGCTCCGTACAACAGGTACCATTTCAAAATCTTCTGCAATCATTCTCTGGCTCACGTTAGCAATATTCGTTGCTAGGCCTGTCATATAGACCGTTCTTGTCATGACCTTATCAATGGTAGTCCCTGGTGACTTATCTCCAGCATCACGCATGGTCACGACACCAACAACAACCTTGTGCTGATTGATAACAGGGAATCGACTACTTCTATTCTTACGAACTAAATCTAAATAATCTTTTACAGTATCCGTTTCTTGTAAAAAACCATATTCATGACAAGTGCGATAGATTTTTTCAACCGTTAAAATATCTGTCTTTATTTGTACATTTGACAAAGCTCGGTTAATCATGGTTGCAATGGTAAATGTGTCATGTTTACTGCGTAACACTGGGATATTTTTCTTATTAGCAGCATCCAAAACATCTTTATGAACTTCAAATCCACCCGTTACCAAGACAGCATTTTCATTTTCAAGTGCCAATAATTGGATCCGTGTTCTATCACCGACAATAAGTAGACCACCATCATGAAGATAAGAAAGAATATTTTTTTCTGTCATGGCTCCAATGGAGAATTTACTGAATTCTCTCTCCAAACCTGCTTGGCCAGCTAAAACTTCTGAACCAGTGACTTCTGCAATTTCTGCAAAGGTTAATCTCTCAATGGCAACTTTTTTGGACTTGACACGGACAGTTCCACTTCGAGGACGTGTTTCAACCAATCCTCTATTTTCAGCTTCTTTGATAGCACGATAAGCTGTACCATCACTCACTCCCAGCCTATTTGAAATACTTCGAACACTGACCCGTTTTCCGACTGGTAATTCTTCTAAATAAGCTAAAATTTCTTGGTGTTTACTCATTTAGCTCTCCTTTTGTATAGCGAAATTCTAGATAATCCCGCATCTTACGAGTATATCGATCACTACCCTTGAAACGACGATATAGAACGAAGCCTGATTTTTGTGCAACCTTTTGACTAGCACTATTTTCTAAATGCGTCACAATAGAAAGTTGCTTTAATTCAAACTGATCCATAGACAAATCGCGTAATTTAGTCACTGCTTCCGTCATATATCCTTGAGACCAATAATCTTTCCTTAAAAAATAGCCAATTTCTGCTTCTTTACGGATTTCATCCAGCTTTTCAAACTTGATGGCTCCAATCATCTTCTGTGCTTTCTTATCACAAATCGCCCAAATTCCCAAAGGTGATTTCATAAAGTAGTTAGCAAGAGCATATTGACTTTCCTCAATGCTGGCTTGCGTAGGAAAAATAAATTGGAGATTTTCAGGGTCTGATGCTAGAGCATGAAAGTCATCTACATCCGTAAAAAAGAATGGACGGAAATACAAACGTTCCGTCTCATAGAAAGAATACATTGCTAATTTTGTCCAGATATTCATTGTGTTCCTCAAAATGGCTAATCTTCGATTAGCTCAATATCTGCTCCAAGCTTACGTAATTTCTCAATAATATTTGAGTAGCCTCGTAGGATGAATTCAACATTGGTAATCTCTGTTTTTCCTTCAGCCATCAAGCCAGCAATAACCAAGGCAGCTCCAGCACGTAGGTCTGTCGCCTTAACTTTTGCACCCTGCAAAGGATTTCCACCCTTATAAAGGATGTGGTCGTTTGTTGTTGAAATATCTGCGTTCATTTTAGCTAATTCAAAGACATGGTTCACACGTTTTTCATAAATGGTATCAATCAGTGTTCCTCGTCCTTCTGCTTTCAACAAAAGTGGTGTAATCGGTTGTTGAAGGTCTGTAGCAAATCCTGGATATGGAGCAGTCTTGATATTAACAGCTTTTAGATTTTTCTGCTCTTCAACAAAGATACTATCTTCAGAAACAGTCATATGAACACCCATTTCTTCAAGTTTCGCAATAAAACCTTCTAAATGTTCATAAAGTACATTGTTAATAAGAATTCCTTGTCCCACAGCAGCAGCTAAAGAAATATAAGTACCAGCTTCGATACGATCTGGAATAACTTGATGACGTGTGCCGTGTAGAGATTCAACACCATCGATAGTAATCATATCCGTACCTGCACCACGAATATGAGCTCCCATATTATTTAACAAAGTAGCTACATCAATAATTTCAGGCTCTCGAGCAGCATTTTCAATGACTGTACGTCCTTGAGCTTTTACTGCTGCAAGCATCGTATTAATAGTTGCTCCTACACTTACAGTATCCATATAAATACTAGCACCCTGTAACTTAGAACCATTAGTTGAGAGATTCATATTATCTCCCTCATAGGTTGTCTTAGCACCCATAGCTTCAAAAGCTTTCAAGTGCAAGTCAATAGGACGAGGACCCAAGTCACATCCACCAGGCAAACCTACTGTTGCTTCACCAAAACGTCCAAGAAGACTACCGTAGAAATAATAGGATGCGCGAAGACTGTTAATCTTACCGTATGGCATTGGTTTATTTTGAACACCACGAGGATCAATTTCTAGAACGTCATCATAGCGCTTAACACTCGCACCCATAATTTCCATAATATCAACCAAACTAGCGACATCGGAGATATCTGGAACACAATCCAAAATAACTACATCATCTGATAAAATAATAGCAGGAATCAGAGCAACTACACTATTTTTTGCTCCGCTAATGGTTATCTCACCCTTTAATGGACGTCTACCGTTAATGACTATTTTTTTCATTATTTTTTTTATACTCTTTCACTATTTATTCATAAGGTCTCACCCTATATTATACCATATTTCCTTCTTATTATCTATCATAATAAATCAAATAAGTTCCTTAAGATTTTATTGAGTGAGAATAGTTTCTGAAGTAAACTTAAAAATAACTGATTCTAATATTGTTCAAGAAAAAAAGCTTTCCAAGAATCTTGGAAAGCCTTATTTAATGTTTATTTAGCGATTGGGTAAACAGAAACCTGTTTCTTATCGCGACCTTTACGTTCGAAACGTACTACGCCTTCAACTTTAGCGAACAAAGTATCGTCTCCACCACGTCCAACGTTTACACCTGGATAGATGTGTGTACCACGTTGACGGTAAAGGATTGATCCACCAGTTACAGTTTGTCCATCAGCTGCTTTAGCTCCAAGACGTTTAGCTTGTGAATCGCGTCCGTTTGATGTAGAACCTCCACCTTTTTTGTGGGCGAAAAGTTGCAAGTTGTTAAGAGTCATTTTTAACATAATGTTTTCCTCCGTGTTAGTTTTCTGTGATAACTCTGGTTTGGACGAACTCAGAAGAGTTCTCCGATAAGTTTGCCATACCTAAGAAAAATGATTCAAAGAATAATTGTGTCATTTCTCTCTGATGAGAAGGAAGATCTTTTGGAATTTCAACCATCAGATAGCCACCTTCATCTTCGTTTAATTCTAAGATTGGTTCATAGCCTGCAAATTTCTCAATGGAATTGATAAAGTTTATGGCAAGCGTAGAAACCGATGCACACACGACATCTAGGCCGTATTCGCCACTCTCGGCGTGTCCAGTAATCTCCGCACTCCTCAGCTCGCCATCTTCGGCTCTCTCAAAGACTGCTTGTATCATGTGTTCTCCTTAAAATTAAGCGTTGATTGCGTTGATGACAACTTTAGTGTATGGTTGACGGTGACCTTGTTTACGGTGGCTACCTTTTTTAGGTTTGTACTTGTAAGTAACAACTTTCTTTTGTTTTCCTTGTTTTTCAACAGTTCCAACTACAGTAGCTCCAGCAACAAGTGGAGTTCCGACAACAGTGTTTTCACCACCAACAAGAACAACTTCGTTAAAAGTAACTTCTTGACCAGCTTCAACGTTCAATTTTTCAACGTAAACTGCTTGACCAACTTCAACTTTAACTTGTTTTCCGCCAGTTTTGATAATTGCGTATGTGCTCATTATGCACCTCCTATGATTTTTTGGGGTTTCCCCGAATTTTTGTGAAGACTCGCCTAGCATCGTGGGACGAACCACTTAAAAGAAGAGCTCTTAGTATAACAAAGAATAAACTAGGAATTGAGCCGAAGACATAACTTATGTTAGGCAAGGCGATAATGACAAAGTTTAAATTTGTTATACGACGAGCAACGATGTTCGTGCGGTTGCACAGGATCGTGCATAGTCAACTCTACAAGTATAGCATGATTCCAAATTTTTGACAAGTATTTTCACTCAAAATTCAGCCTTTTATTAGACTTTTTCGCAAAGAAGATAAAAGCATACTTAGATAAAAAATACTCATCATGATAGGGATACCTAAAATCGTTTTTTCGTTGAAGATAATCGTTAAGTAAGCTGAAAATACTACTCCTAGAATGAAACTAACAAGTAGGCTCACAAAAATCAATCCCTCCATCAAAAAGGCTGTATGCTTGGTCCGAACATATTCGCCAAAAGCTAACATGGTGCGTTTGATATTTCCCGTCATAAAGGCATTATTATAGGCAATTCCAGAAACCTCTCCAAAAGCTGTTGTAACCAGACCCATACAAAAAGCCAGAGGAGGAATAATAAACATGTTATCAACACTCAATGGAACAAAGCCGATTATCAATGATAAAATAGCTAATGGAACAAGTGATAGAATGGGTTTTTTAACAATGCGAAGTTTTTCCTTGTAAATCGTAAGCAAAAAAACGCCTAACATGAAAGATAAAAGTGTCAATATCTTTATTTCAGCATCAGCCAAATTTCTCTGAACGATTCCGACTGATAGAAATACCACATTCCCCGTTTGCCCAGCAACTAAGGTATTTCCTCTTACAATAAAGGTATAGGCATCTACATAACCAGCACAAAAAGTCAAAAAAAGCGCCAATCTTTTTGAATGACGAGAAATTTTTCTCATAGGTAATAATCTCATACTAATCTCCTAAATATACTGTAGCTATTGTACCATTTTTTCTAGAAATTTCGAAGTATCAAAGCAAAAGAATTATCTCAAGGTAACGAGTTGGCTCTTTCTATGATATAATGAAATCAATCATTACTTGTGGAAAAGGAGTAACTATGCTAAAACTTGGTATCATAGGAACTAGTTCAATCAGCCATCATTTTCTAGAGGCTGCCCATACTAGCGGGAAATTTCAACTGGGTGCAGTCTATTCTAGAAAAATAGAAACCGCAGAAAAGTTTGTTGAACAGTATCAAGGCGTTAAGCTATTTGATCAGCTAAATGATTTCTTTAAGGATTCATTCGATGTGGTATACATTGCTAGTCCGAATTCCCTGCATTTTAGTCAAGCAAAGATGGCTTTATCTGCTGGAAAACATGTTATCCTTGAAAAACCAGCTGTCACTCAACCACAAGAATGGCAAGATTTAGTTCAAACGGCTAAAGATAATAAATGTTTTGTCTTTGAAGCAGCAAGAAACTATCACGAAGATGCTTTTGCCACAATCAAAGACTTTCTTGCGAACAAACAAATTCTTGGTGCAGACTTTAACTACGCTAAATACTCTTCTAAGATGCCTAACCTACTTGCTGGCGATACTCCTAATGTTTTCTCAGACCGTTTTGCTGGTGGTGCACTTATGGATCTGGGTATTTATCCTATTTATGCAGCTGTTCGCTTGTTTGGAAAACCGACTCATGCAACCTATCAAGCTCAGAAACTAGATAATAGTATCGATTTAAATGGAGATGGTATTCTCTCATATCCTAACTATCAAGTACATATCAAAGCAGGAAAGAATATCACTTCTAATCTTCCTTGTGAGATTTATACTACTGATGGAACCCTGACACTTAATACAATCGAGCATGTCCAATCAGCTACTTTTACAGACCATCAAGGAAATGAAGTTCAACTTCCTATCCAGCAGGCTCCTCACACCATGACTGAGGAAGTTGCTGCTTTTGCAAACATGATCAAGCAAGCAGACCTGACTCTCTACCAATCTTGGATTGATGATGCGACACATGTCCACAACCTACTTTACACCATGCGCCAGAATGCTGGCATTAGATTTGAGGCAGAAAAATGAAAACCAAACTACCTACCGAATGGCTTGAACTCCTTGACCAACTTGGTTTCCAAGAATTTACCCCCATTCAAACTCAACTTTTTGAACCTATAACAGAAGGTGAAAACCTGCTTGGAGTCAGTCCAACTGGTACAGGGAAGACTTTAGCCTATCTCCTACCTAGTCTTCTCAAATTGCAAAAGAAAAAAGCCCAACAATTATTGATTTTAGCACCTAATACTGAGCTTGCTGGACAAATTTTTGAAGTCACTAAAACCTGGGGTGAGGCCATCGGATTAACAGCTCAGCTATTTCTATCCGGTTCGAGTCAGAAACGTCAAATTGAACGACTTAAAAAAGGACCAGAAATTCTAATTGGAACACCTGGTCGTATCTTTGAACTCATTAAATTGAAAAAAATCAAGATGATGAACGTGGAAACAATCATTCTTGATGAATTCGACCAACTCCTTGATGATTCTCAAATTCATTTTGTTGAAAAAATTACCAACTATGCACCTCGTGACCATCAACTTATTTACATGAGTGCCACTACCAAATTTGACCAAGATAAGATTGCACCTAACACACGCATCATTGATCTATCAGACCAAAAGTTAGACAACATCCAACACTTCTACATGCAAGTAGACCAACGTCACAGAGTAGATATGCTTCGAAAACTGGCACAGGTTGAAGATTTCCGTGGTCTTGTCTTCTTTAATAGCTTGTCAGACCTTGGAAGTGCAGAGGAAAAATTACAATATCGTGATGTTTTAGCAGTTTCGCTAGCTAGCGATGTCAACGTTAAATTTAGAAAAGTTATTTTAGAAAAATTCAAAGATAATCAACTGACACTACTTCTTGCCACAGACCTTCTCGCTCGTGGTATCGACATTGATAGCTTGGAATGCGTGATTAACTTTGACGTCCCTAGAGACACGGAAACTTACACTCACCGTGCGGGTCGTACAGGACGCATGGGTAAAGAAGGCTATGTCATCACTCTTGTGACACATCCAGAAGAGCTAAAAAAACTGAAGAAATTCGCAAGTGTACGTGAAATCGTCTTGAAAAATCAGGAACTGTATATCAAATGAGAGTGGGGCAGAAATCGGTAAGTTGTTAGAATTCGATTTCGTCGTCCCGCCTCCGCACAGTTGAGTAGGGCTGTAAAAGCTGATGAAATCAGCGTAGTAGAGCCCACCCAACCACTGCGTCTTGCTCGACAATCCAAAGACAATTGAGAGGCTAGGACTTTTGTCCCAGCCTCTTTTTCTTATCCCCAAGTAATTTCTAAACGGTAGTTGGCAAATGGAACTCCTTCTTTGTTTTGTAGTTGATAGGCTAGTTCAATCTTCTCTTCACTAACTTCATAGTTGCTTGTTTGGATAATAAACTCCTGCAGGCCCATAGGTGTTGGAATATAGGCTAAACTATCAGAACCCTTAAGAAAACGCATGATGGTCTTGGGATTTGAGAAACGTGACATGACCAGTTCCTCTCCATTAAATTTCAAAACCACTTTTTCTTGCTCCTCATTGTAAAAAAGGAGATAGGAAAAATCTCCCTTTTCCCGTAATTCAACATCATAAAGTTGGTCGATTACTTCCAATTGTTCATCGAACTTGATGGTATTTCTCATTCTAATCTTCACATCTATTCCTCTTTCTTCTCACTTATCCCTACTATTTTACCAAAAAGGCAAGGAATTTGCTATAATGGTCTTATGAATGAAAAAGTATTTCGTGACCCAGTTCACAACTATATCCACGTTAATAATCAAGTCATTTATGACCTGATCAATACCAAAGAATTTCAGCGGCTCCGTCGCATCAAACAGCTTGGGACATCTAGCTATACTTTCCACGGTGGAGAGCATAGTCGTTTTTCTCACTGTTTGGGTGTCTACGAAATTGCCCGTCAAATCACGGAGATTTTTGAGGAGAAATATCCTGAGGAATGGGATTCTAACGAGTCACTATTAACCATGACTGCGGCTCTTCTACATGATCTCGGACACGGTGCCTACTCTCATACTTTTGAAAATCTCTTTGACACCGACCACGAGGCCATTACCCAGGAAATTATCCAAAGCCCTGATACAGAGATTCATCAGGTTCTTTTGCAGGTTGCACCGGACTTTCCAAAAAAAGTAGCCAGCGTTATCGATCACACTTATCCCAACAAACAAGTTGTTCAGCTCATTTCGAGTCAGATTGATGCAGACCGTATGGACTATCTCCTTCGCGACTCCTACTTCACCGGTGCTTTTTATGGCCAGTTTGATCTGACACGTATTCTTCGTGTCATTCGTCCTGTTGAAAATGGCATTGCCTTTCAGCGTAATGGGATGCATGCCATCGAGGATTATGTACTCAGTCGTTACCAGATGTATATGCAAGTTTATTTCCACCCAGCCACACGCGCCATGGAAGTCCTTCTGCAAAATCTTCTCAAACGTGCTAAGGAGCTCTATCCTGAAAATAAGGACTTCTTTGCCCTTACATCCCCACATCTACTGCCATTTTTTGAGAAAAACGTTAGCTTGTCTGACTATCTAGCACTAGATGACGGGGTTATGAATACCTACTTCCAGCTCTGGATGACAAGTACGGACAAAATCTTAGCTGATCTTTCGCAGCGTTTTATCAATCGTAAGGTTTTTAAATCTATTACTTTTTCTCAAGAAGACCAAGACAAACTTGAAATCATGAGGAATTTAGTAGAAGAAATCGGTTTTGACCCTAACTACTATACTGCCATTCATAAGAATTTCGACCTTCCTTACGATATTTATCGACCAGAGTCTGAAAATCCAAGAACACAAATTGAGATTGTCCAAAAAAATGGCGAGTTGGCAGAACTTTCTAGCCTATCTCCTATCGTTCAATCTCTTGCAGGAAGCCGTCATGGTGACAACCGTTTCTACTTCCCTAAAGAAATGCTTAAGCAAAACAGTATTTTCACGAATATCATTCAACAATTTTCAAAACTGATTGAGAATGATCATTTTACTCCAGACAAGAAATAACAGAGGAAATTTATGAGTATAAAACTAATCGCCGTCGATATTGATGGTACCCTAGTTAATAGTAAAAAAGAAATTACTCCAGAAGTTTTTGCAGCTATCCAAGATGCCAAAGCAGCTGGAGTCAAGGTGGTCATTGCAACAGGACGCCCCATCGCTGGTGTTGCCAAACTGCTTGACGACTTGCAGTTGAGAGACGAAGGGGACTATGTTGTGACCTTCAATGGTGCCCTTGTCCAAGAAACCGCTAATGGCCATGAGATTATCAGCGAATCCTTAACTTACGAGGACTATCTGGATATGGAATTTCTCAGCCGTAAACTGGGAGTCCATATGCATGCTATTACCAAGAACGGCATCTACACTGCCAATCGCAATATCGGAAAATACACCGTACACGAATCAACCCTCGTCAGCATGCCAATTTTTTACCGTACTCCTGAAGAGATGGCTGATAAAGAAATCGTCAAATGTATGTTTATCGACGAACCTGAGATTCTCGATGCTGCGATTGAAAAGATTCCGGCAACATTTTACGAGCGCTACTCTATTAACAAATCTGCTCCATTTTACCTAGAACTCCTTAAAAAGGATGTAGACAAGGGATCTGCTATCACTCACCTAGCTGAGAAACTTGGACTAAGTAAGGATGAAACTATGGCGATCGGGGATGAAGAAAATGACCGTGCCATGCTAGCAGTCGTTGGTAATCCCGTTGTTATGGAAAACGGAAACCCAGAACTCAAAAAAATCGCCAAATACATCACCAAAACAAATGATGAATCAGGCGTTGCCCATGCCATTCGAACTTGGGTCTTGTAGCAAAAGGTAAAAATAGACAAAAATCGCTCAGCTGAGCGGTTTTTGTCTATTTCATCTTAGAATTAGCAATAATTTCAAAAAATAAATCAGTTTTCTTTGATAACTCTATTGAGTAATTCGTCCAGCCCACTAGATTATCATCAAATGATTCTATCGCAAATAAAAGTAGGTTTCTTGCAAGTTCTTGAGTAATTAAATCTTTTGGTATCACAATATTGTTATTTTTTCTATCACAATAAATTGCTTTTTCTCTTAAATCTTTTAATTCACCAGAATAAATAAATTTAAAAATCTTCTCCAAATTTTCATTAGAAATTGCATTTTTAATCCTTTCGCCCATACAAATAGTGTAGCTCGCTCCAACAATTTGTTTAGACTTATGATTTCTTAATTTATCTTTTCTCACATAGGAATCTGAACCTTTAATAAATATTCCCATTTGAATTTTTCCAACCTCTTCTAGCACACTAATAGCTAAAAAAGAGGAGGAGGTATATGAATTATTTATATATAAAACATATGAATCCGAAATCAACTGAACAACATGATCTAAGCATTTATTCAATTCTTCATTTGAAGAAATATAAAAATTGCTAGTTCCGTTTAAGATAGATTCTATCTTATCAAAAGAAAAATCTTTATCGACCATTAGTACTCCAAATTTTATAATTCATGATAATTTGTCAAAGTAATTCTAGAGGTTGCTTATCAAACCTATGTCAACACTTTATATAATTCTTGTAATTTAGGAGCGAATTTGGGGTGAAACACCTCAAACACCCAGTAAAATCAATAGTTTCTATACCCCCTGCAGGAATCGAACCTGCAACTACTCCTTAGGAGGGAGTTGTTATATCCATTGAACTAAGGGAGCTAGAGAAAAACCCTGCCTTGCAGCAGAGTTTTTATCATCGAATTAACGACGGATTTCTTTGATACGAGCTGCCTTACCTTGAAGAGCACGCAAGTAGTACAATTTCGCACGACGTACTTTACCGTAACGAACAACTTCGATCTTTTCAACACGTGGAGTGTGGATTGGGAAGATACGTTCAACACCTACACCGTTAGAGATTTTACGGACTGTGTAGTTTTCTGAGATGCCAGCACCTTTACGTGCAATAACAACACCTTCAAAGATCTGAACACGTTCACGGTTTCCTTCGACAACTTTCGCGTGTACACGAACAGTGTCACCAGGACGGAATGAAGGGATATCTGTACGAAGTTGACCTTCAGTCAAGCTTTGGATTAATGGATTCATTTTATTCTCCTATCTTTGTCAATCTTGAGGAAACTTCCTCAGCGGATAAACTGTATTTTTGTGCGTCCATTACACACAAGATACAGTTTATCAAAATTCCTAGAAAAAGTAAAGAAATTTAAAGCAAAATTCCCAAAAAAATTGCAAGAAAACCAAGCAAGTAGGTTAATAATAAATAACTATAAAATGCCTTCTTGTCATTGATCAGTCTTTGGAGTTCATCATTCAAGGTTGAAAACGTGGTCAAGCCACCACAAAAACCAGTTGCAAGTACAGAGTAAATTTCTTTCGACTCCACATGATTGTAAAATAAGCCAATCAGAAAACAGCCTAAAATATTGGCTATGAGAGTTCCTAGTGGCAGTACTGAACCCTGATTATAACGTGAAAAGAAATAACGGACAAGGGCACCCAGTCCACAAGCAAGTGCTAGATAGATTACTACCATTTCTTCCTCCCTAGACAATAAGCAAATAGAAGTCCACCACCAATACTCAAAAGTAAATAGATGACTAAGCTAAGATATCGCCCTGTGTCCAACAATTTCACTGCATCTAATAGGAGACTAGAAAATGTCGTTAAGCCACCACAAAATCCCGTTCCAAGCGCTAGAATGACACCTTTACTGCTTTCCTTATAAACTAGATACCCCTTTACAAGATACACTAGACAGAAAATCCCTAGATAATTGACAATCAATGTCCCCCATGGGAAGTCTGGACTAGCTGGTAAGTATCTTGTAATCTGAAAACGGACTAATCCTCCTAGCATACCAGCTAGAAAGATTCCTAGTGGATAGAATTGTTCTTTTTTCATTTGATATTCCTATCTTGATAATCACGGGAACGTTTGAGAATATCTGAAAAAGTCTCAACAATTGTTTCTTCGTACTTTTTATTGCTGACGCGATTTCTGACTTTTTCAAAGATAGCTTCTTCTCTTTTGGTATCCAAGATTGGTTTTCCTGTAGACTTTTTATAAGCAACTACACCCTCAACTAGATGCATTCTTTCTTCTAAAAGTTGGACGATTTGATCATCAATTTGATCAATTTCTTGTCTAATAATATCTAAATCCATTGAGTCTCCTTTTTATTTGAATTATTCTACCAAAAAAGCACTAAATAGGCTACTAAAAGCCTAATTCTAGTTAATAAAAACTGCACTGACAACTATCATCAGTGCAACTTCATGCTTATCCTACTTTAGCAGCTAATTCCTCTGCGAATTGCTCCAAACGTTCAATGTCTTCTTCCTCGGCAGAAAGGTCAACTTTAACGCACTCTGAACCCTTTTCAGCTCCAGTAGCGATAAATACTCGGTCGAAGTCATCAACTGCTTTACAGAATTCATCATAGAAAGTATCACCTGATCCGACTACACCATAGATTTTACCGCTCAAGTTGAGGTCTGCTAGATCTTCGTAGAAGTCCATCATTTCGTCTGGTAATTCTCCATCTCCGTAGGTGTAGGTTGCGACAATGGCGACGTCTGCTTCTAAAAAGTCAGAAGCGTCAACTGTTGTACACTCATCAACATCGACATCTAATCCACATTCTCTTAATTTATCTGCTACAATATCAGCGATTTCTTCAGTATTACCGGTCATACTGGCAAATACAATTTTTGCTAATGCCATAAGGTCCTCCTCAATTAATCTTTCTCCATTATATCACATCTTTTTCATTTTAAAAATAAAAACTCTTGTGCTACAATGAAATGAGAAAGAATTGAGGTTCATTATGGAAATTTGTCACCAAATTTTAGAAAAAATCAAAGCATATAATACTATTATCATCCATCGTCATATGAAACCAGATCCTGACGCTTTGGGGAGTCAGGTAGGTTTAAAAGCCTTGCTTGAGCATCATTTTCCAGAAAAAACGATAAAAGTAGTTGGTTTTAATGAACCAACCTTAACTTGGCTTGCTAAAATGGATCAGGTAGAGGACACAGACTATCAAGGTGCACTTGCCATTATCTGTGATACAGCAAACACAGCACGTATTGATGATAAACGTTATCTTAATGCTGAGACAATTATCAAAATTGACCACCATCCAAATGACGAAGTTTACGGCGATCTTGTTTGGGTAGATACGAACTCTAGTAGTGCGAGTGAGATGATTGCTCTTTTTGCTGAAGCAACTAACTTAGAATTATCCGACTACGCTGCTAAAATGCTCTGCGCTGGAATTATTGGTGATACCGGCCGTTTTCTCTACCCTTCTACTTCTGCACGCACGCTTCGTATGGCAAGTCAACTCAGAGAGCATAACTTTGACTACGCTGAATTAACTCGTAAAATGGATACTATAAGCTTTAAGATTGCCAAACTCCAGGGTTATGTCTATGATCACTTAGAAGTTGATGAAAATGGTGCTGCTCGTATCACTCTCACCCAAGAAATCTTGAAGAAATACGACGTTACTGATGCGGAAACAGCAGCCATCGTTGGAGCTCCGGGCCGTATCGATACTATTAGCCTTTGGGGAATCTTTGTGGAGCAAGCAGATGGTCACTACCGCGTACGTCTTCGCAGTAAATTTGTCCCTATCAATGGTGTCGCAAAAGAACATGATGGCGGTGGCCATCCTCTTGCTAGTGGGGCAAATTCGTATAGTTTAGAAGAGAACGAGCTCATCTACCAAAAATTAAAAAACTTGCTGAAAAATAGATAAAAAGCTTGCCAAACTTTTCAGAATCTGATAGACTAGTATGGTAACAATCTATGGCTCGCAAAGAGACCATGGCAGAAAGGAAATATTGCAAAATGAAAAAAGATATCCATCCAGAATACCGCCCAGTTGTCTTCATGGACACAACTACTGGTTACAAATTCCTTAGCGGTTCAACAAAACGCTCTAGCGAAACAGTTGAGTTCGAAGGCGAAACTTACCCATTGATCCGTGTGGAAATTTCATCAGACTCACACCCATTCTACACTGGACGTCAAAAGTTCACTCAAGCAGATGGACGCGTGGATCGTTTCAACAAAAAATACGGTCTCAAATAATCAACCGCATCACTTGTATACGGTCAAACGAAAACAACTTCGATTCGGAGTTGTTTTTTTGTTTCTTTTATTTTTTCAAGCTTTAATTTTTTTATAGCTTATAATAGTCCCAATTCTTATTTCTACTTCTACTTTCGTTACAATTCCTCTATAAAGCAAAAAAACCTACTAACCAAGCTTGACGCTTGATTAATAGGTTTTTTATAAAATCATTATTTAACTGCTTCTTTAAGAGCTTTACCAGCTTTGAATGCTGGAACTTTAGAAGCTTTGATTTTGATTTCTTTACCAGTTTGTGGGTTGCGACCTTTACGAGCTGCACGTTTACGAACTTCGAAGTTACCAAAACCGATCAATTGAACTTTTTCACCAGCTGAAAGGAATTCAGTTACAGCTGCGAATACAGCGTCAACTGCTGCTGCTGAATCTTTCTTAGTCAATTCTGTAGCTTCTGCTACTTTAGCGATCAAATCTTGTTTGTTTGCCATGTTAATGAATCCTCCAAAATTATTTCTAATTAACACTTATAATCATAACCTAAAATTCCTTTTAGGTCAAGTCAAAAACACGTTTTTATTGATTTTTCTCAATTTTTTTAGGAATTATAGCGAATTAAGATCGCCCAGGCGTTTTCCCCGGTGTGAGTTTGGATAATTGAGCCTGTTTCTAGGACTGAAATCGGTTTTTCAACGTAAGGTTGTAGAACAGCTCTCATCTCGTTTGCAAATTCATTTGTACCTGCATATGAAATACCAATCTCAGCTACTGAACGATTTGAAAGAGTGGCTACTAACTCATCCAACCATTTCTTAAAGGTTTTTGAACCACGTCCTTTGACAATCGGTTGAAGCTCATGGTCTTTCATTTGCATAACTACTCGAATATTCAGTAAAGAGCTCAGCAAACCGGTAACACGGCCAATGCGACCACCTTTTACAAGATTTTCTAAAGTTGAAACACCGATGTAGAGTTCAGTGTGATTTTTTACGTCCTCTACATGGGTTAGAATAGTTTCAAGGTCTTTTCCTTCTTGAGCTAGTTTAGCAGCTTCCACAACTTGGAACTTCAATGCCTGATCTGTGAATGAACTATCCAAAACAGTGACATCTGCTGTTGACAAACTTGCTCCTTGACGAGCCGCTTCAACAGTTCCTGATAAAGCATGGGACATGTGAATTGCTAGAATCTGACTACCATCCTTACCCAAATCATCAAAAATTTCTGCAAAGAGTCCCACTGGTGGTTGACTAGTCTTAGGAAGATTTTTACTAGCTTGCATCAAGCGAAGAAATTCTCCTTCTTCAAGATCTGCATCTGAATAAAGGACACTATCAATCATTACAGATAGTGGAACAACAGTAATATCAAATTCTTTAACCACTTCCGGTTCAATAGTAACCGAAGAATCCGTTACAATTTTTACTTTTGTCATTTTGCCAATCTTTCTATTTTTACTATTGTTGATTATTCAACTTATAACTATAACAATTATATCAAAAAAAAACTAAAAGTTCATACTCAATCCACCTAAATTTAAAGCAATTTATACTTCTTTTTAATAAAAAAAGAAAATCACCTATGCTTGGTGATTATCTTTTGTATTTAAGATAAATAATCATACAAATCTTGCATTTGTAAATCATCGGGTACTAATTGTAGATAGGATTGAATGTAGTCTTTTGCTTCTTCTAGCTTACCTAACTCTCTTAACAAATAAATAAACTGTTCCAAAAACTCTGGATTATCCTTGAGTTCAGTGGCAAGTTCCTTATAGAGATCATAGGCTACATCCAATTCTTCAGTCTCTTGATAACTTCTAGCAATCATCCATTTAGTCAAGAGGTTTTCAGGTTCATAGACTGCTAAAGCTAGAATATCTTCGTATCTTTCTTGTTCTTGGTAGATGGTAGCTAAGCGTAGCAAGATTTCTTCCTGGTCATCAGCATTTTCTTGTGCTTGAATCAGATAAGCTTCTGCTTGCTCAGGTTGATGCAACTCATAATATAGCTGAGATGCAAGGAGTAAAAGCCGAGTTTCAAAAGGATTTTTTGACAAGCCCTGTTGAGCTATTTTAAGAGCCTCTTCTGTCTGATGCTCCTTATGCATTGCTTGACTATAACCATACTCATAACCCTCAAAATCTGGAGAAATAGTGTCTAGTTGTTTAAAGTATAGTATGGCTTTCTGGTAGTCTTCTTGGTCAAAATAGAGACTTGCAAGCTCAAAGGCTGTTTGGTCATCATATTCTAATTCTAAGGCTTTTTCTAAAAATTCTATTGAAGATTCAAACTTACCTAAACGTGCATAAGCAAGACCAATTCTCTGATAGGTCGAAATTCCAGTTTGATCGTAGATAACTCGATTATCTAGTTGAGCATAGCCTTTAATGGCTTCTAAATCGTTTCCTAGCTCACTATCTAGCTCAGCTAGTCCAAATATCAGGAGAGGATCATCAGAGTAGCTACGAGCTTCTAAGAGCTTCTCACGCGCAACATCTGTCAATCCTTCCATCTGATATAAATCTGCTTTTAAGGCAAGAGCTGATACGTACCATTCACTTTCCGGACCAATATTCTCTAAATAATCAAAAGCTTCTTCGATAAGTCCATCTTCACCAGCAATAGCAGCTAGATTGATGTAGACTTCTGGAAATTTCGGTGCTAGTTTCTCATAGATTTGTGCTGCCTGTGGATAGAAACCAATCCCTTCGAGATATGCAGATAGTTCAAGAAGAACTTCATCTGAATCTTCTTCTAAAGCTTTTTGGAAAAAAGATTCAGCTCTTGATAAATCTTGTTGCTCCAAGGCCTCG
Organism: Streptococcus sp. KHUD_017; assembly: GCF_054861245.1. NCBI lineage: Bacteria > Bacillati > Bacillota > Bacilli > Lactobacillales > Streptococcaceae > Streptococcus > Streptococcus sp. KHUD_017. The sequence goes on along the minus strand of NZ_CM142175.1, from coordinate 781,256 downwards.
AGCATTTGTTGACTATTGTTCACAATCAGTCTCCTCTACTGGTTCATAAAGTCCACTAACTCCTTTATACCAATCAAAAATTTCTGAGATGACTACTTTTGCGGAAGCGTAGATTGGAATACCTAGCAATACACCCCAAATACCAAACATGGATCCTGAAGTTAATAGTACAAAAAGAATGGTAATTGGGTGAATATTTAATTGACTACCCAAAATCAGTGGAGAAACAAAACGTCCTTCAATAGTTTGCTCTACAATGAAAACGATAATAACTTTTAAGAGCATAACAGGACCAGCAATCAAACCCAAAACAAGGGCTGGAATCATTGCAAGAAAACTACCTAGATAAGGAACTAAATTGAGAATACCTGCAGTAACACCAAGCGCTACTGCATATCGAAGCCCAATTATCTTAAAGAAGATAATAAACATGATAGCTACGATTACAGCGACCGTAATTTGTCCTCTAACGTAGTTAGCAAGTTGTTGGTTCACATCTGATAGAACCTTACCAACTGGTTCTCTCAATTTATTTGGTAAGAATTGAGTAATATAGTCTCTAAGTCCTTTTCCATCTCGAAGGAGATAAAAGAGCATAAATGGCATGATGATCAGAGCGACAATGACCTGTGACGTTGCACTGATAAGAGCACTTACCCAGTTAACAGCCTTAGAAGAAATATTACTTGCCCAAGCAGTTGCTTGTGTTGAAAAATTAGCTAAAACTTGTTCCAGTTGGGGTCTAAAGTCATCTGGCAAACGCTTGGTTACAAGGTCATCAATGACTCTATCAGCATCCTCGAGATAACTTGGGACATTTTGCGCAAAAATTACTACTTGACGTTGAAGGTTTGGAATTGCAACGGCTAGTCCAATAATCAAGAGTATTGCAATAATGATAAAGATAATACTAATGGCTAAGACACGGTTAATCTTGTACTTCTCCATCAGATCTACTAGTGGATTTAAGAGGTAAAAAAGTAGACCCGATAAGATAACCGGCAACATCACTACTGATAAAAAGTCTATAACTGGGAAAAATAAAAAGCTAATTTTACTGAGAATAAAAATATTGAGACCTAATAACAAGGTCACCAAGAAAACAGTGATCGCTTTATTGTCTAAAAACCATTTAAAAAACCAAGATAAGGTAAAGTGTTTCTCTTTTTGTTCCATTTTTTCTTCCTTTCCTTTGTCCTAACATTATACCATGTTTTAAGAAAAATAAGGGTTTTTTATAGTCTTTTAGCAAGGTATAAATTTGTCTTCTTGACAAGGGAAGAGCTATTTTACTGACTTAGATTTTTCATCAAGCAGGCCTTTTTATGTTATAATTGAATTATCTTTTTCTAGAGGTATGAATATGGAAGAAATAGTATATTTTGGAACCTATACACGACGTATTTCTCAAGGGATTTACAAGGCTGATTTTGATACTGAGACTGGCAAACTCTCAAATCTAGAACTATTTGCAACCGAGCCAAGTCCAACCTACCTAGCCTTTGATCAGTATCAGCATCTCTATACTGTCGGAAGCCATGATGACAAAGGTGGAATCGCAGCATACAAAACTGATGGTGTCCTCCTGAATCACGTCGTTGAAGAAGGGGCTCCTCACTGCTATGTTGCAGTTGATGAGAAACGGAGTCTAGTTTATGGCGCCAACTATCATAAAGGTCAAGTTCTAGTCTATAAACGTAAAGAAGATGGCTGTCTTGAATTGGCAGACAAAGTTCAACACACTGGCCATGGTCCACATGAAAACCAAGCTTCTCCCCACGTACACTACACCGATTTAACACCAGACCAATATTTGGTAACTTGTGACTTAGGTACTGACGAGGTCATTACCTATGATGTCAATCTAGAAGGAAAGTTGACTAAACTAGCAACTTATAATTGTAATCCTGGCGCTGGTGCTCGTCACCTTGTTTTCCACCACCACTACAAAATTGCTTATCTCATCTGTGAACTCAATAGTACGATTGAAGTATTGATTTACGATGGAGTCGGAGAATTTGAACAAATGCAGGTCATTTCAACCTTACCAGATGACTATAGTGGCTTTAATGGTACTGCGGCTATTTGTCTTTCTAAAGATGGCAAATTCCTCTACGCTTCTAATCGAGGCCATGATTCTATCGCTGTTTATAGCATTTTAGCAGATGGAAGCTTGGAATTATTAGAGATTGTTCCAACCAATGGGAAAAATCCACGTGATTTTGATTTGTCGCCTGACCAAGAATTCCTTATCGCTGTTCACCAGGATTCTGATAACGCGACAGTCTTTAAGCGCAATCCTGAAACTGGAAGACTGGCAGAACTCTCTAATGAATTCCAGGTTCCTGAGGCAGTCTGCATTCGTTTTTCTAACTAAGAAATAAAAAAAATGAACTTGTCAAAGCAAGTTCATTTTTTATTTTATAATTTATTTCCGACATTGATACGGTTAATGGCACGTTGCAATGCAATTTTAGCACGGCGTTCTTGGTCAATCAAGTGTTTGTCTTGTGCTTCTTCGATTTCACGTTCAGCACGAAGTTTAGCACGTTCAGCACGACTAACATCGATATCACGTGCACGTTCAGCAGAGTCAGCAATAATGGTAATCACATTATTAGCAATCTCAATGATTCCTCCGTTTACTGCAATCCAGTTCACATGAGTATCATCATCGATGCGTTTGACCTTTACTTCATCAACCGCTAAAACCGCAATCATATTTTCATGTCGTGGCAAGATCCCCATCTCACCATCCAGAGTTCGTACCGATACAAAGCTGGCATGGTGATCATAGACGAGGCCATCTGGTGTCACGATCTGGACAGTTAAATGAGCCATAGATCACCTCTTAAAATCCCATTTTTTCAGCCTTAGCAATAACGTCTTCGATTGAACCTACTCCACGGAAAGCATCTTCTGGAAGATGATCGTGTTTACCGTCAAGAATTTCTTTGAAGCCACGAACTGTTTCAGCTACTGGAACATAAGAACCTGGTTGACCAGTAAATTGTTCCGCAACGTTGAAGTTTTGTGACAAGAAGAACTGAATACGACGTGCACGAGCAACCAAAGTCTTTTCTTCGTCAGAAAGTTCATCCATACCAAGGATGGCAATAATATCTTGCAATTCATGGTAACGTTGAAGAACACGTTTCACTTCAGCAGCTACTGCATAGTGCTCTTCTCCAACAATTTCAGGTGCCAAGGCACGTGAGCTTGAAGCAAGTGGGTCAACGGCTGGGTAGATACCCAATTGAACCAATTTACGTTCCAAGTTAGTTGTTGAGTCCAAGTGAGCGAAGGCTGTGGCTGGCGCTGGGTCAGTATAGTCATCCGCTGGCACGTAGATGGCTTGGATAGAGGTTACAGAACCCTTCTTGGTTGACGTGATACGTTCTTGCAATTGACCCATTTCTGTTGCGAGGGTTGGCTGATAACCAACGGCTGATGGCATACGACCCAAAAGAGCAGATACTTCTGAACCAGCTTGTGTGAAACGGAAAATGTTGTCAATGAAGAGAAGAACATCTTGACCTTCTACATCGCGGAAGTATTCAGCGATTGTCAAACCAGTAAGGGCAACACGCATACGTGCTCCTGGTGGCTCATTCATCTGACCAAATACCATGGCTGTTTTTTCGATAACGCCTGATTCTTTCATTTCCCAGTATAGGTCATTCCCTTCACGAGTACGTTCCCCAACACCAGTAAATACTGAGATACCACCGTGTTCTTGGGCAATGTTGTGAATCAATTCTTGGATCAATACGGTCTTACCAACTCCGGCACCACCGAAGAGTCCGACCTTACCACCTTTAAGGTAAGGGGCAAGAAGGTCGATAACCTTGATCCCAGTTTCTAGAATTTCTGAAGAGGTAGACAATTCATCAAAAGTTGGTGCTTTTTTATGAATTGGCTGACGCTCTGCATCTTCACCAAAAGGAGCTTCCAAGTCAATGGTATCTCCCAAAACGTTGAAGACACGTCCTAGAGTTTCTTTCCCAACTGGTACTGAGATTGGACGGCCTGTGTCCAATACTTCCAAACCACGGGTCAAGCCATCAGTTGATTCCATAGCGATGGTACGAATCATACCATCTCCCAACTCCAAGGCTACTTCAAGGACGATTTTTGTTTTTCTTTCGTCATTTTTGTAGACGACAAGTGCATTATTAATCTCTGGTAGTTTCTCACCTGCTGCAAACATGACGTCTACAACGGGACCGATAACCTGAGCAATTTTACCTGAACTCATCTACTTCTCCTATTCTGTATAAGATACTGTCGGTTCCTAGCTCAACTAGGTCCTAATACTCTTCGAAACTCAAATTCAAACCACGTCAGCATCGCCTTACCGTACTCAAGTACAGCCTGCGGCTAGCTTCCTAGTTTGCTCTTTGATTTTCATTGAGTATAAGTTCATTTTCATACGAGCTGGACTAGAGCCTATTCTAAGGCACTAGCTCCTGCTACGATTTCTGTAATTTCTTGTGTAATCGCCGCCTGTCTGGCACGGTTATACTGGATAGTCAAATCATTGATAACTTTTTTAGCATTATCTGTCGCTGTCTGCATTGCCGTCATACCTGCCGCATTTTCAGCTGTCTTGGCATCAATTATGGCACCGTAAATCATACTTTCTGCAAACTGTGGCAATAGTTGATCCAAGATTTCTTCACGACTTGTTTCAAGCTCAAATGTCAAGCTGTAGTTATCATCTGCTTCATTTGGGTCCAAGTCGACAATTGGAAGCATCTGCTCCACACGCATTTGACTTGTCAGTGTATTCACGTGGTGGTTGTAGCAAACATAGAGCTCATCGAAAAGTTCATTTTGATACATTTCAATGGTTTTTGAAATAATCTTACGAACTTCATCGAAGCTTGGTTGACTGGCTAGACCACGCAATTCATAAATTGGCTGAATACCACGAGCTTTAAAGAAGTCTGCTCCCATACCACCGATACAGATGACTTCGAAATCATCACCTGAAGGATGGTATTCTTGTTGAAGTTCCATGACTGCCTTCAAGATTGAAGAGTTATATCCTCCAACAAGACCTCGGTCAGATGTAATGACAATATAGCCTGTTTTCTTGACCGGACGGCTAATCAACATTGGATTTGTTGATCCGCCAGCACCATCCCCGTGAAGGATGTCTGTAAGGAGTTTACGGACTTTTTGAGCATAAATCTGGAAGTTGCGTGCAGCTTCTTCAGAACGACCTAACTTAGCTGCAGAAACCATCTGCATGGCGTTAGTAATTTGACTAGTATTTTTCGTTGAGGCGATTTTTGTTTTAATATCATTTAGAGATACTGCCATCTGACACCTCTATTCTTATTGGAAGCTGGATTGGTTGAGAAACTCAGTAATCGCAGCATCCAAGACTGCTTCTTCTGGCAAGTCTTTTGTTTCACGAATAGTTTCCAAAATCTCTGGATGTTGCGCATCAAAGAAGGCATGGAATTCTTCCTCAAAACGAACAATATCATCAACTGATATAGTATCCAAGAATCCATGAGTCAAGGCATACAGAATGGTTACTTGTTTCTCAACAGGTAGTGGTTTATGAACTGGTTGTTTCAATACTTCTACAGTACGACGACCACGGTTCAATTTAGCCTGTGTTGCTGCATCCAAATCTGACCCAAATTTAGTGAAGGCTTCCAACTCTCGGTATGAAGCAAGGTCGATACGAAGAGTACCAGCAACTTTCTTCATGGCTTTAATCTGAGCTGAACCACCAACACGAGATACAGAAGAACCCGCATCAATAGCTGGACGAATACCCGCATTAAAGAGACTATCACTTAGGAAGATTTGTCCATCCGTAATAGAGATTACGTTTGTGGCGATATAAGCTGAGATATCTCCTGCTTGTGTCTCGATAAATGGAAGAGCCGTGATAGATCCACCGCCAAGCTCATCTGAAACTTTAGCAGAACGCTCAAGTAGACGACTGTGAAGGTAGAAGACATCCCCTGGGAAGGCCTCACGACCTGGTGGACGACGGAGCAAGAGAGAAAGTTCACGATAAGCTACCGCTTGTTTAGATAGGTCATCATAAACGATCAACACATGCTTCCCTTGGTACATGAACTCTTCTGCCATAGCGACCCCTGCGTAAGGAGCAAGGAAGAGCAATGGAGAAGGTTGTGAAGCTGAGGCTGTCACAACGATTGTGTAATCCAAGGCACCGTACTGACGAAGTGTTTCTACTTGTGTACGAACTGTTGATTCTTTTTGACCAATCGCAACATAGATACAAATCATATCTTGACCTTTCTGGTTCAAGATAGCGTCAATTGCGATGGTAGTTTTCCCTGTTTGACGGTCACCTATAATCAACTCACGTTGACCACGACCGATTGGAACAAGGGCGTCAATAGCTTTCAAACCTGTTTGCAATGGTTCTGAGACAGACTTACGTTGCATGACACCAGGAGCTGGTGCTTCAACTGGACGAGTCTTATCTGTGTTGATTGGTCCCAAACCGTCTACAGGACGACCAAGGGGATCGACAACACGTCCAATCAAGCTATCACCAACTGGAACTTCCATGATTTTCCCTGTACGACGAATTGTATCGCCTTCACGGATATCTGTAAAGTCTCCAAGAATGATAATACCGACATCTGTTGATTCCAAGTTTTGCGCCATACCATAAGAGCCATTTTCAAAAATCAACAGCTCACCACTCATGGCATTTTCGAGACCATGAGCACGCGCAATCCCGTCACCGATATATGTTACAACACCTGTTTCAGTCACATCAAAATTGGGTTTGAAATTTTCAATTTGTTGCTTAATTAAAGCGCTGATTTCTTGTGCGTTAATTGCCAAAAGAACACCACTTTCTATTTCAAATTTTCCTTAACAACTTTAAGTTGTTGTTTAATACTCACATCAATTGTCTTGTAATTGGCAAAAATAACAAAACCACCGATTAAACTATCGTCAATTTTTTCCTTAATACTACGAACTTTTAGAGACATCTTTTTCTCGATGAGAGGAATTAGTCGTTCTTTCTGTTCACCAGTCAAAGGATGTGCAGACAAAATAGTCACTTCAAAACGATTGGTTTCTTTTTCAAGACGATTCAAGCAATCTACAATCACATCATAAAACAGGTTTGATCTGTGATTGTAAAGTAGAACCTCGATAAAGTTTTGTACTAAAGGTGACACAGAGTCTTGGAAAAAACGAACCGTTTTTTCTTTATCCGACTCATCTACTGCCACCTGAGCTAAAAAGGAAGGTAAGCCTGTTTCTTCAGCTACTTGCTTGATTTGAGACAAGTCTGAAAAAATAGAGTCCTCTTCTCCTTTTTCAATCACCAATTGGACAAAAGGCATGCTGTATTTTTCAATTACCTTTAGAGTCTTTTTGTCCATTAAGCTTCTCCTAGCTGATCGATATACTGATCAATGAGTTCTTTATGGGCCTGACTGTCAAGGTTTTTAGAGAGAATTTTCTCAGCTAGACTGATTGTCAAGTCTGCCACATCTCCCTTAACACTTTGTAAAGCCTCAGCTTTATTTTGAGCAATTTCTTGGTTGGCTTTTTCTTTTAAGCGCCCTGCTTCAAGTTTAGCTTCGGCTAAAATATCGGCTCTACTTTTCTCAGCAGTTCCCTTTGCATTCTCGATAATCGTTTTAGCTTCGGTACGGCTACCTGCTAACTCAGCTTCACGTTTGCTAGCTAGTTCCTCAGCCTTTTTACGGGCTTCCTCGGCACCATCAATATCTGAAGAAATCTTTCCAGCACGTTCATCCAAGATGCTGGAAATATTTCCCCAAGCATATTTCTTCACTAAAAAGATCAATAAAAGGAAGGAACCAGCGATAAGAATAAAGTCACCGATAATGGTACTAATAGTTAAATCCATCTTCTAATCCTCCTCTACTTACTCTTCCCCTTCGTTTATTTTTTTACCAATGTACATTGATGACAACATGGTAAATACATAAGCCTGAATACATGAAATGAAAATTGAAAAAGCTGTCCATAACATGTTTGCGATAAAGGCAAAAGGATACCAATACAAAGCATTTTGTGACAAGGTCAATAGCAATCCAGCTAAGACCTCACCGGCAAAAATATTTCCGTAGATCCGAATCGCCAAGGAAGCAAAATTGGTGAACTCTTCTAAAATGTTCATCGGAGTCATAAAGCCAGGTGTAACAAATGCTTTCAAATATTCTTTAACGCCTCTACGACGAACTCCTTCTACATGAGCGATCAAAGTGATCAATAATGAGAGGGATAAATCGTATCCAAGGTTAGCTGTTGGGGAAGTCCACAAGTTATAACCGTTTGTTGTTTGTACTTTTGCCATTAAGCCAATATTGTTGGCTACCAAGATAAACAGAAATAGAGAAAACAGAAACAAGGAATAGTCCTTGATGTATGATTCTCCAATGTTTGGTTTGGTAAAACCAATCACAAAGTCATAAATCATCTCAAGAGCATTTTGTTTGCCCTTTGGACGGATGGTCATTTTTCGACTTGCCCAGTAGACAAAGGCAAAAACCATCAAAACAGTTACAAGAGACATGGCAAGCAGGGTCAAATCAAAGGATATTGGTCCAATATTAACGGTTGGATTCAAACTTTCTTCCATGGTTTGACACCTCCATTTCTAAATAGAGTTGTCTATTTAATGACAAATGACATCGCTAGGGTTACAAAGAATGTTCCTTCGATAAAGGCAATCCCCATGATCATCAAACTACGCAATTGAGGGATGATATCTGGTTGGCGTGCTGCAGATTTGAACAAACCGTTCATCAAAAATCCTTCTGCAAGAGATACACCCATACAGGCAAGACATAGACCGAAAAATGTTAAATTCATGACGAATTCTCCTTTTTTAAATTAAATTTACCTCCCTAGTTTAGTCCTAAAATTTGCTTTTGTCAACTTTTTACTAGTAATGAAAGCGTTTCGAATCATTTATTTCTAATTTTACGATTTTCAAGACAATTATATAGAAAATTTTATTGTCTTTTCATACCACTTTCGCTACCTTTCCTTGTTTTCTGAAAATAAAAAAAACGAGTTTTACAACTCGGATTTGTCAGTTCTTATCTGAAATAAATTGAGTAATGATTTTGACAAGCTGGATTAAATGCAGCATTACAAAATGGACAAGTGCCCGTCTCTGTATACTCCTCATACGTTAGTGTTTTCCCACAGGATCCACATAAGACAGGTCTATCCTCTTTCAGATTTAAAGGATAGGGAGAAAATATGTGCGACTCCAGTTCATTATGACACTGATAACAGGCATAGTATTTCTGACACTCATAGCACTGAAGTGCTACAATATCCTTATCACTATGGTAATGAACACATCTGCTTTCATGATCTACTAGTAAGCCCTGAGCTTGAACCATTCTTTTTCCTTATCTAGGCACGAACTGTGACGCTTGTCCCATCTTCTTTATAGAGATTGATGAGACCTTCTTTCAAAGCACGTACCATGTCACCAGCTTGAACAGGTTGAGGAACCTTGATAGTCAAAAGTTCCATTGGATTTGGTGCACGATCGATTTTATTTCCTTTAGCATCGTGAAGGTCTTCAATATAAGTCTCAAAATGACGGAAACCTGGACCGTAGAACTCAACTTGGTCACCTTCGTTTATAACGTTACGTTGACGAATAGTTGCAGTTTGTGTTGCATCATCATAAGCTACAACTTCAGCAACAAACTTGTATTCTGGAATCTTACGACGAGCACCGAAAAGTTGCTCATTTTCAGATGGTGTTCCGTAGTAGAAACCTGTAGCCAACTCACGTTGGGCAACCTTCCACATTTCATCAATCAAGTCTTGCTTGATCGCTTCAAACTTTTCAGGACTCTCAAGATAGGCATCAACAGCAGCCTTGTAGCAGTTTGTTACTGTTGAAACGTAGTGAATTGACTTCATACGGCCTTCAATCTTAAGACTGTCCACACCATTTTCAATCATATCTGGAATATGGTCAATCATCGACATATCAACAGCTGACATGGAGAATTCTTCAGGAATTTCTCCTTTGAGGCTCTTACGTTCCTTACCGAATGGCATATCGTAAAGATCGTATTTCCAACGACAAGATTGTGAACATCCACCACGGTTAGCATCACGCATACTCATGTGGTTAGAAAGGGTACAACGACCAGAGTAAGAGATACACATCGCTCCGTGGACAAAGGCTTCAATCTCCACGTCTGTACGTTTACGAATTTCTGCCAATTCTTCCATGGAAACCTCACGCGCCAAAACGACACGAGTCAAGCCAAGTTCTTTCCAGAATTCTAAAGTTTCGTAGTTAGTTGCACTAGCTTGTGTTGACAGGTGGATTTCAAGTCCTGGTGCTTCTGTTGCTGCAATCATAATCAAGGCTGGATCTGATACGATAACGGCTGCAATACCAATGTCACGTAATTTACGGAACCATTCTCCAGCGCCTTCTTCATTTCCTTCGTGCATAACCATGTTGGCTGCTACATACACTTTAGCGCCATATTTGGCCGCAAACTGAACCCCTTCTTCCATTTGTTCGAAAGTAAAGTTCCCTGCACGGCTACGAAGACCATAGGCCTGACCACCGATAAAGACAGCATCTGCTCCATATTGAACAGCTACTTTTAGTTTTTCAAGTGTTCCTGCAGGTGATAGAACCTCAGGACGTTTCAAAGTTTTTGTCATGTTTTCTCCTATTTGCAATATAAAAGTTTGACACTAATCTTTACCATTTTATAGCAAAAAGGTTCTAAAATCAAGTTTTGATTGATTGTTTAGACAATTTTAATTTTCTTCTAAAGTTCAAATTCATCGAACTGTTTCTATTTTCCAAGAGCTCCAGCCTTTGAAACGAATGGCTCCTTTTTTATCCGTTTTGTAGATTGCATTCTCAACTTCTTTATCTTGGTTAATTACTTTAAATTTTTTCTTCTTGTCTACAGAAATGACAGTGATTTTAGGCTGAAAGATTTCGAAGACTTCGACATCTGTCGTTTTCTTCGATGCTTGCTGATGAGTTAGCACTACATCTGCTTGGATTTTTGGATAAGACTTGTTTAAGAACTTCTCCTCTATATTTCCAGTGACTAGAAAAGTTTGATTTAGTAGTTTTCCATACATTGCTATTGAGGCTTTACTATCCTTGTTTTGAGTTATGATTACTTCCAAATGACTCCCAAAAACAAATAAGCTATCTCCAGTTTTAAGAGGTCGTACATTCAAGTTACTTTCTTTTAACTTATCAATAAAATCTCTTTGAGACAGAGTTTCTTCAGTTACTAGAATTTCTCCTATCACGAAGGTTTTACTGATTTCTAACACATGGTCTAATTGCTTAGTTTCACTGTTCGTTAGCACAAGCTGATCAATCTTTGCGACTCCTCTACTTTTTAGATAAGGAATTAAACTACGCTTAGCATTACTCGTAGTGACTTTCTCCTGCCAGGCTTCTTTCTTTTCAACTTCAGACTTTTCCCCGACATCCAGTAGAATGGTCTTTCCTGTCATGTCTCTTAGGAAAATGCTTTGTCCCTGCTCCATATCTAAGACCGTGATCTCATTTTCCAGTGGGTGTTTGGTTCCTAAAAAGAGGGCTAGGACAAATAGGACAATGATTGGTATTTTTTTCAAATTTTTACGATAGTCATAGACTAGAGCCAAAGACATTAACAGAAATACCAGAACCCAAAGACTCGGTTGGCCAAAAACTAAGGGCCTAGTAGATAGCTGAGAAACATAGCGAATGATGCTTTCTAGCCATTCAAAGAGAAAGTTGAACTGGGTAATAGGATAGATACATGACAGACAAAAGAGAATCGATAAGAGTGGCAAAAAGACCATATCAAATAAGAATGAAAAAGCAAAGGTCAATAGGATAGACCACGGTTGAAATTCAGAAAAGTAAAAGGACAAAATCGGCAAAATACCTAGGGAAATAATGAAACTCTCTCTAACTAGACCTTTTATTCCTTCTACTTCTTCGCCAGTCATGGTCAGGATAAAGGCATAGGCACAGGAGAGCACTCCACCAGCAGTTAAGAAGAAATTCGGCATCACTATGAACAAGACCAGGACTGTTAGAGCAAAATTATCGAGTGACTTGAAACCATGTTGAGCCAAGAGTTTTTGTAAGAGGCTTCTAATAACAGAAGCAGAGAACCCTGTCAAACCTGCATAAACTAAGGAAAATGGATAGGCTATCCATTTGAACATTTCTTGAGTCAAGCCCAAACGCAACAGTAACTTCTTAAAAGCATCCATGAAAAAACCAACCTGCATTCCTGACAAAGCAAAAAGATGAATAATTCCTAAACTTGAGTAGAGTTCATTCATTTCCTCAAAGTCTGTATCTAAATGTCCCAATAAAAGCCCAGTCATATAGTTATTCATAGGAGCAGGAAAATTCCTTTTTATCCAAACAACTGTTTTTCTTCGCAAGCTTGATAGATTTTCCCCTATATCCCAACTAGATATTTTCCTTGATTCGACAATTTCAGATATGGTCAAGGTCTGATAAATTCCCTGAGTTTTGAGATAGTTTCGATAATCAAATCCCGCAAAATTACTTGCCCCTTGAGGACTAGCTAATTTCCCTTTTACGACCATTTCGTGCAAGTCAGATAAGTCTTGAAATTTTTCCTTTTCAGCTTCTGACTGGAGTTTATAATAGACTTGATAGAGCCTACCATCAGCCTTTCCACGAAAGGATAGACTGTCACCATTCACCTTGATGGTATCAGGTAATATTCGCACTGTATTAATCGAGGCGACAAGGTTACGACTAGCTGCTTCTTGCTGCCATTTTTGAAATAAAAACCAGCTAGCAAACAGTCCACAAATCAAGAGGACCTTGGTCACAGTCCTCCATGGGAATTGGAAAAAAAGACAGAATAGTAAAAAGACAAAACCCAAAAGCGCCAACACACTTGCTGAAAATATTGCATAGTAGAGCCATAATAGTAGAAAACTAAGATAGATCTTGGGGATGGGTATGCGACTAATCCACTGTGACATATTCTTTTAACTTTTCTACTGTCTTAGCACCAATCCCCGACACTTTCTTGAGGTCATCAACAGACTTGAACTTACCATTGGTTTCGCGGTGATCGATGATGTCCTGAGCACGTTTTCCTCCCAAGCCCTTAACCTGTTTTAGCTCCTCTAAACTGGCTTTATTGAGATTGACTTTCTTGTTTTCTTTGGTGTTGGAAGTATTTGAATGAGTCTCTTGGCTAGTAGTTTCTTCCTTAGTCGGAACATAAACAAGTGCTTCGTCACTAATTCTCTGGGCGAGATTGATAGACTTACTGTCAGCATTTTCTGTAAGTCCACCCGCTTTTTGAACAGCATCATTGATCCGACTTCCAACTGGCAAATCATAGATTCCAGGTGATTTGACGGCACCTTTGACATCGACAGTAATCAGATCTTTCTCCTCCGCTTCTTCTGTTTCCGATTTCTGGCTCTTCTCCTCTTTTTCGCTTGCTGAATCCTTTGAAACAGTTGTAACTTCTGTTTGCAAATTACTTTCCTTAGCCGGTGTTTGAGCGACTGGCTTTAGGAGGAAAAATCCGCCTAAGACCAAGCCCAAACTAGCACAGATAACAATGATTTTATATTCTTTGATTTTCTCAATAAATTCTTCCATATTTTCTCCTCTCTTAGCTTATTCGTAAGAGAAAGAAAAAAACAGCTGAAAAATCTTTTCAACTGCTTACTTATTTGCAAAATATTCTTCCTTGATTAAGACATAATGGACATCTGTTACGAATCTTCCAGGTTCATTTTTATCCATTCTAGCATATGGTTCTTCGTGAGAGAAACGCATTCCTGATTTCTCCATGACCTTTCCTGATGCGGGATTATCCTTATCATGAAAGGCATCTAACTTATTCATTCCTATCTTTTCAAAAGCCAGTTCAATTACAGTTCGATTGGCTTCAGTTGTCAAACCTTGATTCCAATATTTTTGATTGATAATATAACCAATGGTTGCCTTCTTAAGAACAGCATCCAACTTGTGCAGGTCAATAGTTCCGATAAACTCTCCAGTACTTTTTAGTTCAATTCCCCATCGGCCCAATGGATTGGCTAAATAAAACTGGGCAATATTATTCTTGGTTTCCTCCAGACTTTGATTGGTTGGAAAAGTGTAGCGTGTATTTTCCTTGTCTGAAGCATATTCAAACATGGCTTCTGCATCATCAAGTGTTACTGGTCTAAGTACTAAGCGTTCTGTTTCGATAATTTGATGCTTCGCTAGTTTGATAAATAGTGATTCCATGATTGTACCTCCTAAAATAGGTTGCTAAAAGATTAACATAAAAGAAATAGGTTTACAAGTTTTTCTTGCAATTTATAGCGGTTTCATATAAAATAAGAACATCACAAGAAATGACTGGGTTCTTCCTGTGATGATTTTGTATAAGAACCTAGATGTTAAATAAGGAGCTAATCTCTATGTTAATTGGAATTCCAAAGGAAATTAAAAATAATGAAAATCGTGTTGCTTTGACACCTGCTGGTGTACAGAGTCTTGTTGGTCGTGGTCACCGTGTCCTCATCGAAACAAATGCGGGACTTGGATCTGGTTTTGCTGATGCTGACTATGAAAAGCAAGGAGCTGAGATTGTCACAACTGCTGCTGAAGCCTGGTCTGCAGAGTTAGTTGTTAAAGTCAAGGAACCCCTTGCTAGTGAGTACCAGTTCTTGCGTGACGATTTACTTCTCTTCACCTACTTGCACATGGCAGCAGCCCCAGAATTAGCGGATGCTATGCTTGCAGCGAAAACAACTGGTGTTGCTTATGAAACTGTACGCAATACTGAAGGCCAACTTCCTCTATTGGTTCCAATGAGTGAGGTTGCAGGTCGTATGGCTGTCCAAATCGGAGCTCACTTCTTGACGAAACAAGCTGGTGGTTCTGGAGTTCTTTTAGGTGGTGTCCCAGGTGTACCAAAAGGAAAAGTAACCATTATCGGTGGTGGTGTCGTTGGTACACACGCAGCACGTATCGCTCTTGGTTTAGGAGCTCAAGTAACTATTCTTGATATCAGCGCTAAACGTCTCTCTGAACTTGAAGATGTCTTTGGTCACCAAATCCAAACACTCATGTCTAACCCATTTAATATCGAAGCAAGTGTGCGTGAAGCAGACGTTGTTATCGGTGCAGTATTGATTCCTGGTGCCAAAGCTCCAAAATTAGTGACAGATGACATGGTTCAACAAATGCGTCCTGGTTCTGTTATCGTAGACGTTGCTGTAGACCAAGGTGGTGTTATTGCAACAGCTGACCGTGTTACAACCCATGATGAGCCTGTCTATGAAAAACACGGTGTCCTTCACTATGCGGTTGCTAACATTCCTGGAGCAGTTGCTCGTACTTCTACTATCGCCCTTACAAATGTGACTCTTCCATATATCGAAGCCTTGGCAGGAAAAGGATTTAAGAAAGCAATCCTTGAAGACGCAGGCTTGCTTGAAGGTGTAACAACTTACCAAGGTCAACTCACCAGCCAACCAGTTGCTGAAGGTTTAGAACGTGACTTCACACCTATCAGTGAACTTGTCTAATAAGAAATTCAAAAAAAATTAAGAGCAGTTTTTCAACTGCTCTTTTTCTTTATTCTGTTTCTTCTTGATTTTCTTCAGCTTTGACAGTTCGAGGTTCATAGGCTCTGATAATCTGAGCAACGACTGGATGGCGAACCACATCCTTGGCTGAGAAGTGTACAAAGTCGATCTGGTAAATGTTCTTAAGTTTTTCCTGGGCATCAATCAAACCTGACTTAACATTACGCGGTAGGTCAATCTGGCTAATATCCCCATTGACAATCATTTTAGAATTGAATCCAAGACGTGTCAAGAACATCTTCATCTGCATGATGGTTGTATTTTGGGCTTCATCCAAAATAACAAAGGCATCATCCAAGGTACGTCCACGCATATAGGCCAAAGGCGCAATCTCAATAATTTCTCGCTCCATGAGACGAGTTGTTTGGTCCTTCCCTAAGATCTGATATAAAGCATCATAGACTGGTCGAAGATAAGGATCCACTTTTTCTTTCAAATCTCCTGGTAGAAATCCTAAGCTTTCCCCAGCTTCTACTGCTGGACGAGTCAGGATAATACGCTTGACTTGACCACGTTTGAGGGCTGTAACAGCCAATGTCACTGCTAGGAAAGTTTTTCCTGTACCCGCTGGACCAATTCCAAAGGTCACATCATGGTTCTTAACACTATCTACATAAAGTTTTTGACCCAGTGTCTTTACACGTATCGGCTTACCAGTATTGTCTTTGATAATCTCTTCTTCATAGAGGGCAACAAACTTATCGATTTCATTGTTTCTAACCATATTGATGGCTGTCACCACATCCGGAGTTCCTACTGTCATGCCACGATTGACCAAGACCATCAAGGCTTGAATTACTTGCCGTGCTTCTTCACAAGAAGACTCCTCTCCCAAGACTTGTACAATCTCTGTACGAGCATGGATGATAACATCTAACTCATCCTCCATCAAGCGAAGATGGCGTTCATTGGAACCAAAAAGATGAAACAGGTCATCTGGATGACTTAACTGAATGTCTATTGAATGTTCCTTCAAATAAAGAACCTCTCTAACTCTTTAATTTCTTTTTATTATAGCAAAGGCAATTAGAAATTGCTATCCCTAACACCTATGGTATCTTTAATGTTCTAAATATTCTTGCCAGATACGATCGAAGTCTCCCATATTAAAGGAAAAACTAGCATGTTCTTCTAAAAATCGACTCACCTGATCGAAATCATCCGTATGTTTTGGGAAGGCTGACTCCTCAAAGGCAAGATCCGCTAAAATTGCTTTGGGACTATTACTTTTAGGATTACGCTCTGTCATAAGCCAAGTATAAAATGATTTTCGCATAAGCCTCCCTAAATTAACTCAGTACCAAACTGGTCTTGTTTAATCTTTCCAGCTTTCATTAAACCACCAAGCGCTTTTTTAAACTGACCTTTAGAAATACCAAAGGTAGCCTTGATGTCATCTGGTGAAGATTTATCATTTAAGGTCATAAATCCACCATTACTTTCCAAGTAAGTCAGAATCATTTGTGCATCATTTTCTAACATCTCAAAAGAGCGAGGTTTTAGCGATAGATTCAGCGTTCGGTCAACTTCACGGAAACCAATGACACGCACATCTAACACTTGCCCCAAACGAGGTTCTGCATAGCGCTCACTTGGATGGATAAATCCAAGCATGTTGTTTTCTGGTAGATAGACAAAAGTTCCTGATAACTTAAGACGATAAACGATTGCAGGCCAGTTCTGATTTTGCATGTTGTTGTATGCTGGACGTGCCAAACGTTGGAAGTCTTCCTGATAAGCCAAAACTCCCCAGATACGATCTTTCTTGTCTACTTCTAGACGAATATAAAGTTTATCGTCCTTCTTAGGCCAGAGCTCTTTTAGTTCAGGTAGGATATCAAGTGACACAACGATTTCCTTGTCAGGAAGCCCTGTATCAACAAAAACACCCAAATCCTTACGCACTTCTGTTACAGTTCCCCAACCAAATTGATCCTGAGTCGCAGTCACTTCTAGGGTAGTCAAGCGAAGTTTTTGCTTCATATCTGTGTAGGCGAAACCTTTGACCGTATCACCAACTGTATTCTGACCTTCTTCCTTGGCAAGAGCGTATGTTTGACCATCCTTTTGGACAAAGTAAAAACGGTCATTTTCATCGATGATGAGTCCAACGATAAAACTTGCAAGATTTGTATTCATGTTTCCTTCTTTCGAATAAAACTCAGCCAGCAATGCCAACTGAGTTTTTCTGTTTATTTCTTAGACTTCCAAGATTTCTTTTTCTTTATTGGCAGTCATGTCGTCGATGTGTTTAACAGCATCGTCTGTCGCTTTTTGAATATCTTTTTCAAGAGTCTTCAATTCATCTTCAGTGATTTCTTTAGCTTTTTCTTGTTTTTTAGCTTCATCCATAGCATCACGACGGATATTACGGATCGCTACTTTAGCATTTTCACCAACTTTTTTCACTTCTTTAGCGAGGTCGCGACGAGTTTCTTCTGTAAGAGCTGGGATTACCAAGCGAATAACAGAACCATCGTTAGCTGGTGTAATACCAAGATCTGAAGCGTTCAAAGCACGCTCGATATCCTTCAATGAAGATTTATCAAATGGTGTTACCAACAAGACACGCGCTTCAGGAATTGTGATAGAAGCGATTTGGTTAAGAGGTGTTTCGACACCATAGTATTCAACAGTAATACGGTCAAGCAAGCTAGCATTTGCACGACCTGCACGGATACCACCAAATTCACGAGCAAGTGAGTGGTGAGATTGAGTCATTCTCTCTTTAGCTTTTTCTACAATTGCGTTAGCCATAATTTTTCTTATTCCTTTTCTTCGATATTGTTTGAAACAGTTGTTCCGATATTTTCACCAAATACAACACGTTTGATATTGCCAGGTTGGTTCATATTAAAGACTACCAAGTCAATATCGTTATCCATAGATAGAGTTGAAGCTGTTGAGTCCATGATACGGAGACCTTTATTAATAACATCACGGTGAGTCAATTCTTCAAATTTAACAGCCGTTTTATCTTTCTTAGGATCCGCATTGTAGACACCGTCTACACCATTCTTAGCCATCAAAATAGCGTCCGCCTCAATCTCAGCTGCACGAAGAGCCGCTGTTGTATCTGTAGAGAAGTAAGGTGAACCAATTCCCGCGCCAAAGATAACGATACGTCCTTTTTCAAGGTGGCGAAGGGCACGTCCACGAATATAAGGCTCTGCTACTTGTTGCATGGCAATAGCTGTTTGTACACGAGTATCAACACCGGCTTGTTGCAATGAATCTGCCATCACCAGAGCATTCATGACTGTCCCAAGCATTCCAGTGTAATCCGCTTGAACGCGATCCATACCAGCTTCTGCTGCAGGTTCTCCACGCCAAAGGTTTCCACCACCGATAACCAAAGCGATTTCAATTCCTAGCTCGTGAACTTCCTTGATTTCTTGGGCCATACTTTGGACGGTTTTGATATCAATACCGACACCACGTTCGCCAGCAAGGGCTTCACCAGATAGCTTGATTAAGATACGTTTATACTTAGGTTCTACCATTTTCTCTCTCCTTTTTTCATCCTACCTATTTTATCACAATTTCAAGGATTTTTATAGTATCATGAACAATTCTTTCAAAAAAATTAGACAGATAAAAATTCCTCTAAATCAGACAAGGCACGTTCTGCAATTTTCTCATAACGAGCCTTTTTATCACGAATACGCTCACCTTCTAACTCTTTGATAATCCCGAAGTTGACATTCATGGGTTGGAAATGCTTGCTATCAGCATGTGTGATGTAATGAGCTAAACTACCGATAGCTGTAGTCTCTGGGAAAATAGCCTCGCTTTCTCCTTTAAAAAGACGAGCAGCATTGATTCCAGCAACCAATCCTGAAGCAGCCGACTCAACGTAACCCTCTACACCAGTCATCTGACCAGCAAAGAAAAGATTTGGCTGTTTCTTAGAACGGTATGTCTGTTCAAGAAGATTTGGCGAATCCATATAGGAATTACGATGCATGACACCATAACGGACAAACTCAGCATTTTCAAGACCTGGAATCATTTGGAAGACACGCTTCTGCTCTCCCCATTTGAGGTGAGTTTGGAAACCAACGATGTTATAAAGACTTCCAGCCGCATTGTCCTGACGAAGCTGAACGACTGCATAAGGAGTTTTAAAGTCACCATCACGAGGTCCCTTGTAGTCATCCGGATATTCTAGACCAACTGGTTTCATAGGGCCATAGAGCATAGTTTTAATGCCACGTTTAGCCATAACTTCAATTGGCATACACCCTTCAAAGTACTTTTCCTTTTCAAAAGAATTAAGGGGTGCTTCTTCTGCATTGACCAAGGCTTCATGGAAATCCATAAACTCTTGCTTGGTCATCGGAGCATTGAGGTAGGCAGCTTCTCCCTTGTCATACCTAGACTTGAGATAGACCTTGCTCATATCGATGGTGTTGACGTCGATAATAGGCGCTGCCGCGTCGTAGAAATAAAAGCCATCGCCGTCATTAAGGGCATGAATTTTCTCAGCCAGGGCATCGCTAGTCAAGGGACCAGTAGCGACAACCGTAATAACATCTGTCGGCAATTCTGTAATTTCATCACGAACCACTTCAATTAAAGGATGATTGGCAATTTTTTCAGTAACCATTTGAGAAAAACCGTCACGGTCAACCGCTAGCGCTCCACCTGCAGGAACACGGGTTGCTTCTGCTGATTCTAAAATCACAGAACCAAGACGACGCATTTCTTCCTTGAGGAGCCCGACAGCATTTGTAAGAGCATCCCCTCGTAATGAGTTGGAACACACTAATTCTGCAAAATTATCTGTTTTATGCTGAGGTGTTGATTTGACACCACGCATTTCATAAAGTTTAACTGGAATACCACGCTCTGCGATTTGGTAAGCTGCTTCCGAACCTGCTAAACCAGCACCGATAACATTGATATAAGATTGAGACATGACACTAATACCTCTTTGGGTGGAACCTAAGTTCATATCAAAACAAGCTACTGGACTGTTTGACACCCACAAATCTTTCTAAATTATTACTTGGTTCATTATACCAAAAAGCTAAGTAAAAAGACAGACAGGAGAATTCCTGAATGTCTTTCAAAAATTATTCTTTATTGAAACTGAAAGATTTAAAAGCATACCGATTACTTTTGTCTTTGTAAGTTATGCTAAAGCCTACTTCTGTATTTCTAGGCAAGTTTTCAATTTCAACTATTTGAGCAAGTAAATATTGAAAATCAGAATCAGTCCAATTGTCAATATCCTCATTAGCTAATTGTAGATTTTGTTTTCGTACCTGTTCAATATCAGTTTTTATATAAATACTAAAGGTCGAACGATTATCAGCAACCCTTTTTAAAAGTAGATCTCGATTGCGAACAAGCACATCTTCATCTAGACTGTTGACTCTACTTGGGTCTAAGTCCTCGATTAAGGGAGTTAGTTCTTCTACATCCGTCTTCAAAATTGCCTCTCTTTTTTCTTGCTCTTTAAGACGAGTATTAGGGTTACCACTGTATTCTTCTTTTGGAACTATAGAATAATAGGAGTCAAAAGATTTCAATTCAACTGAGTTTTTAATATAAAGCTTCTTAAGCTGATTATCCTTTAAATATGTAGAAGTCAAACTATCACTTTGAAGTATCCTATTGTAAGCTTCCTTAAGTCGGTCATAGTTATCATCATTAGAAACATACTCCATTTCTAAACGATAGACTGTTTTCTTGGAAAAACCAAAGAAAATTTTCTTTTCAACTTCTTTAAGTCGCGTATTGTATCTAAGGACTGGAGTCTTCTCAACATAGTCTTTTTCAAAATCCACATAGACATCAACAAATTGTTCCGTTCCTTTAATGTAAATTGGAGATCCCTGATAACCAAAGGTATCAGCTGTCGAGTATCCTTCTGCTTCTAACCCTGCAGCTTCTACTACGGAACGGATGTTTGAAATAGCTGTTTTAGCTAAATCACGATCAACTTTGTTACATGCTGACAAAATAAATAATGCGAGAATAGGAAACAGTAAACCAATTACTTTCTTCAACACTTTGCTTTTCATTACCCCTCCAATTAAGCATTCGTAGTAAAATACTTATGATTGTTATTTCTATTTCGGGAAGAAGGCAAACTTCCCTGTTTAGTCATCCGATTGATTCTCTTCCCATTCATGATAAGATGCATAGAGCTGGCTTTTGTTCCACTGATAAATTTTAGCGACTTCCTTAATGGCTTGATTTTTCTTAACACCTTGTTGGATGCGCTCTTGTATTTCTGAGAATAAATCCTCTTCATCCTTATCTTCTACTTGTTGACTAGCACCTTCTACAATCAGAAGACACTCCCCCTTAAGTGGAGTTTCAGAGATACTTTCAAGCAACTCAGTGATTTTCCCCCGTTGGTATTCTTCATAAATCTTAGTCAATTCTCGAACTAAGACAACTGAACGATCAGCGTAGACCTCTAGCATATTTTCTAGAGTATCAGCCACACGATGTGGAGATTCATAGAAAATCTGGGTCTCAGGATAATCTTTTTTTGATTCGAAAAATTGCTTTTGTTGTCCCGATTTTCGAGGTAAGAATCCATAAAAAATATGGGGTTGTGGAGCTAAACCACTGGCAATCAAGGCAGAAATTCCTGCGCTAGCACCTGGAACTGTGACAACTGCTATATCTTCTTCAATTGCAGCCTTGACTAAATCATGACCGGGGTCTGAAATACTTGGTAAACCCGCATCAGAAACTTGAGCAATACTTTGTCCTGTTTTCAAGAAACCAATCAAATCTGGAATCTTTTCCTTGGCATTATGCTCATGAAAACTGATTTGTTTGGTTGAAATATCGAAATGCTTCAGCAATAGACCAGTATTACGAGTATCCTCGGCAGCAATCCAGTCCACTTCTTTCAAAGTCTGAATAGCACGAAAGGTCATATCTTCTAGATTCCCAATCGGAGTTGCAACAAGATATAACTTACCATAAGGTGACTGACCTTTAAAACTTTTTTGAATCTGCATGCTTACTCCCTAAACAACAATTCATCACAAAACATACATTCTGCATCTTGTTCACGACGTTGGCCGTAAAAATCGCGACACACATGAAAACCGTCATCATAGATTCGGCTCACGTTTTCTCTAACATGCTTGGTCTTAGTTGGAGCTGTTTCTTCTTCCTCACTCAAGCGCTCTCTCAGTTTATCGTTTTCTAAACGAAGAGCTGTATTCTCTTCTACAACACTCTTGAGATTCTTTTTGATGGCTTCGACATCTGCCAAGGTTGCCAACAACTGTTGAGAAAAATCATCTAAGGCATCAAATAATTCTTTCTTGTTCATGAACAGCCCTTTCTTTTTCTGTTTTCATGTTCATTTTATTGTAAAACTAGGTATTCCAAAGAATTTTGGAAAGACACATTTGCTTTCCACATTTTTCTGGCTTCGAGAAGGTTTTGCAAGATTGTACGTGCTGCATTTTTTTGAATCTCTTGACCTGCTAATACTTCTAGAATTCTAAAGACTTGGTCTTGTTTTTCTTTGTCATCTGCTAAACTAGCTAATTTTGCGACCTGTAAATAAGATTCCTTTTTCCCAGCATCTAACCAAGTATAGAATCGCTCACTTTCTTCAAGTAGAGTCCAAAAACTTGTTTGATTTGTCAGTTTTTCGGCTTCTGCTTGCGATTGAGTGAACTCAGCTAAAAGCCTTGCTTTATTTTTGACCAATCCTGCTTGTTCAAGTTGATTCCTAAGGCTTTCGACTTGCTTCTTAAATTGGAAAATTTGAGTCCGGCTTCGAATAGTTGGTAACATCTGCTCTTGATCATTGGTTAAGAAGAAAATATAAATCTCACTTTGCGGTTCTTCAATGACCTTTAGTAGTGAATTGGAGGCATTGGCATGCATTTTTTCTGCTTGTTCAATGATAAAAACCTGACGTTGATTTTCGATTCCTGATTGAGAAAACTGGCCAACTAATTCTCGGATTCGTTCCGTTTTAATGATTTGATTCATCGGACGAATAATGGTGACATCAGGAAATTCTTCCTGATCAATCAACTTACAATTTCGGCAAGACTCGCAAGGCAAGACACCTTGTTTTTCTGTACAGAACAAACTCTTAGAAAGAAATAAGGCCATCTCTAAACTTCCAAAATACCCTGAAAAGAGATAGGCATGATTCAGCTGTCTTTGTTCTAAGATGTGAACAAAACGGTCAAATTGCTGGGGTTGACAAGCTCTTAATTGCTCTTGATTCATTCTGTCAGCCCCATTCTGTCAAATAAAACTTGTTTAGTATTTTCAACCACTTGACTTAGTGGTAAACTCGCATCGATTTTAACTATACGCTCACCTTCTTTCTCAAGAAGGGAAAGATAGCCTTGACGAACTTTTCTGTGTAGGTCTAAACCTTCCAAGTCCAAACGGTTGACTTCGCGATCGCTGTTTGCCGCGATTCTTTCAAGCCCCTTTTCTACTTCAATATCAAAATAAAGTGTCAAATCCGGCTTGAGACCATCTGTCGCAAATTGATTGAGCCAGTCAATAGCTTCAATATCCAAACCACGACCAAAGCCTTGATAAGCAACTGAACTATCAATAAAACGATCCATGATGACCAATTTTCCTGCTGAAAGTGCTGGCAAGACCTTCTCTACTAGGTGCTGTCTACGACTTGCAATATAGAGAAGCAACTCTGTCTTTGGATCCATCTGAGTATGACTAGGATCTAAAATGACTTCTCGAATCTTCTCACCAATCAAAACACCACCTGGCTCACGTGTTGTTAAAAACTCAATATTCTTTTCTTCTAACAAAGGGAGGATAGCTTCAAGCACACTCGTTTTACCAGCTCCCTCTGGCCCCTCTAAAGAGACTAAAAATCCTTTTGACATGACGAACTCATTTCTTTTTTTCTTCCTTCTATTCTATCAAAAAAACAGGCATTTGTGAAAAGCTTTTTAACCTAATAAAAATTTATTCTGAAAAACTAGGATATACATTCGTTAATAAATAAGATAATGATTTAATAACGTTTCTATATTCCTAATCAACTACCATACTTTCTTATTTTGTCTTTGTATAACTAGAAAAAAAGAACCTTGCATAGCAAGATTCTTTTAATGTCTGACTTAAATAATTGTTCTTCTGGGAACTAAATCGAATTAAGCTTCGATTTCTGTAACCATACCTGAACCAACAGTACGTCCACCCTCACGGATAGAGAATGTAGTACCTTGTTCTACGGCGATTGGGTGGATCAACTCAACGTCGATTGTCACGTTATCACCTGGCATTACCATTTCAGTACCTGCTGGAAGTTCGATTGAACCTGTAACGTCAGTAGTACGGAAGTAGAATTGTGGGCGGTAGTTGTTGAAGAATGGAGTGTGACGTCCACCTTCTTCTTTAGTAAGGATGTAAACTTCACCTTTGAATTTAGTGTGTGGGTTGATTGAACCTGGTTTAGCGATAACTTGTCCACGTTCGATTTCGTCACGTTGAACACCACGAAGAAGGACACCTACGTTATCTCCTGCAAGACCTTCGTCAAGTTGTTTACGGAACATTTCAACACCAGTAACAACTGCTTTTGAAGTTTCTTCTTTGATACCAACGATTTCGATTTCGTCGTTGACACGAACAGTACCACGGTCGATACGTCCTGAAGCAACTGTACCACGTCCAGTGATTGAGAATACGTCCTCGACTGGAAGAAGCAATGGTTTGTCAGTGTCACGTTCTGGTTCTGGAATGTACTCATCAACAGTGTTCATCAATTCCATGATGATGTCTTCGTATTTAGAGTCACCTTCAAGAGCTTTAAGAGCTGAACCTTGGATAACTGGAAGATCGTCACCTGGGAAGTCGTATTCTGAAAGAAGGTCACGGATTTCCATTTCAACCAATTCAAGCAATTCTTCGTCGTCAACCAAGTCGATCTTGTTCATGAAGACGATAAGGTGTTTAACACCAACCTGACGTGAAAGAAGGATGTGCTCACGAGTTTGTGGCATTGGTCCGTCAGTTGAAGCTACTACAAGGATAGCTCCGTCCATTTGAGCGGCACCAGTGATCATGTTTTTAACGTAGTCCGCGTGTCCTGGAGCGTCGATGTGAGCGTAGTGACGTTTTTCAGTTTCGTACTCAACGTGCGCAGTGTTGATAGTGATACCGCGTTCGCGTTCTTCTGGAGCAGCATCGATAGACGCATAGTCTTTAGGTTGGTTAACTGCTGAAGGCAAGCGACGTGCCAAAACAGTTGTGATAGCTGCAGTTAGGGTAGTTTTACCGTGGTCAACGTGTCCGATAGTACCAATGTTAACGTGTGGTTTACTACGATCGTATTTTTCTTTTGCCATTTGAGTAAAAGCCTCCAATAAAATATATTTTATAGATAGACAGTAGGCAATACAGTCTAACTTTCCTTACTATTTTATCAAATTTTAGCTAAATTGCAAGTCTTTTACAAAGTTTTTATTAATTATTCTTATTCTTACTATAAGTTGTCGATTTATTGATAAAAAAAGAAACAGATGAATCCGTTTCTTTTTAAAATCTTTATTTTTCTCCCACTTCTTGTACTTCTTTATGTTTTTCATAAAGTCGGACTAGGAATTTGGATATTTCTTTGAGAATTGAGTAGGTAGGAACGGCAACGATCATACCTACGACACCATAGATATTACTTGACAACAATAATAGCACGAGAATTGTAATCGGATGAACTTTCATGACTCCACCAACAATACGAGGGTATAGGATATTCCCATCTACTTGTTGGATAATCAGCATATAGATAACTGCTATAATCATCTTTTGAGGATCCGTAAATAGATTTGAAATAATCATCGGAATTAGTCCAATACTCGGTCCAACATAAGGAATCAAATTTGCTAAACCTGAGAAAATAGCAAAAACTAAAGCATATTTTAAACCAATTACACTATAACCGATAAAAGCCAAACACCCGATAATAAATGCATCGATTGATACTCCACTTATGTAACGGGAAATAGTCTCATTCAAGTTTGTTATTAAACCAGATATATTGAGTTTGTCTCGCTTTAAAATAGTTCTTTCTAGCATCGGTAAGAATTTATGACCATCTAAAAGGAAATAAATCAAGAAAACCGGTGTCATAATGATAATTAAAACAGTGCTTACCAAAGCTGAAAGGACACTTCCCACACTATTTGTCACACTATTTAAGATATTTTGTAAAATATCGACATAAGAAAGATTTAATTGTTGGATTGTTTGTTGAATATCTAGCTCTTGGAAAGTAGGATATTTCGATAATTCTATCACTAAATCTTGGATTCGAGAATAGATATCTTGGCTAGAATTAATCAAGCTACTCAACTGATTGATTAAAATCGGCAAGAGATAGACGACAGCTATCACTATGGACCCGAAGAGAGCACAAAGTGTTAACAAAATCCCAATAATTCGGTTGATTTTACACTCTTTCTCTAAAAAGATAACGATTGGATTTGTTAAGTAGTAGAGAAATCCTCCTAATAAAAAGGGAATCATGATTGTATTTACGACACTTACAAATGGTGTAATAATAGCACCCATTTCTCTCCATAAGTAGAAGATTAAGGTTATTAATAATATCTCAGTGGTCCAGAAGAATAATTTATTTCTCCGAAACATAAGCCACCTCCTCTTTTTCCTATTTTACCATATTTCGAAAAAGATTGATAACCTACATTATAAAAACAAGAATATTTTTTGTCTTTATGATAGAATACAATTACTATGAAGAAAATATTTTTAACAATACTAACACTTATTTCATTTGGTTCGACTACAACTGTATTTGCTCAGGATTTTGATGTTGCTGCAAAACACGCCATCGCTGTTGAAGCTAATACTGGTAAGATTTTATATGAAAAAGATGCTACTCAACCTGTAGAGATTGCCTCTATCAGTAAGTTGCTAACTGTTTACTTGGTATATGAGGCCCTAGAACAAGGTAAAATCACTCTTTCCACTCCGGTAGAAATATCTGATTATCCTTACCAGCTCACGACTAACTCCGAAGCAAGTAACGTTCCTATGGAAGCTCGTAACTATACTGTTGAAGAATTGCTTGAAGCAACATTGGTATCTAGTGCCAATAGTGCAGCTATCGCTTTATCAGAAAAGATTGCTGGATCCGAAAAAGACTTTGTTGACATGATGAAGGCTAAACTGCTTGAATGGGGAATCCAAGATGCGACCCTAGTCAATACAACTGGTCTAAATAATGAAACTCTTGGGAATAATATCTATCCTGGTTCTAAGAAAGATGACGAAAACAAGATGAGTGCCTATGATGTGGCTGTCGTTGCACGTAATCTTATCCTCAAGTATCCTCAGGTTCTAGAAATCACTAAGAAACCTTCTTCTACTTTCGCTGGGGTGACCATTCATTCTACAAACTATATGTTAGATGGAATGCCTGCCTATCGTGGTGGTATAGATGGTCTTAAGACTGGAACAACTGATAAAGCAGGAGCTTCTTTTGTCGGAACAACTGTAGAAAAAGGAATGCGAATCATTACAGTTGTCCTTAACGCTGACAACCAAGATACCAATCCCTACGCTCGTTTCACAGCAACTTCAGCTCTTCTAGATTATATCTCATCTAATTTCGCTCTTCAAACAATCGTCAATCAAGGAGAAAGCTACCAAGATAGCAAATCTCCAGTTTATGACGGAAAGCAAGATACGGTTACAGCAGTTGCTAAAGAAGATATAAAAATTGTTCAGCGTCTCGGTAGTCGAGCACAGTCATCTGTTACTTACACACCTGATAGTACTGAGCATACTGCACCACTTGAAGCAGGTACAGTCGTTGGACATCTGACCTATGATGACAAGGACTTAGTTGGTCAAGGTTATATCACCACTGACAAACCAACCTTTGAAATGATTTCTGATAAAAATGTAGAGAAAGCCTTCTTCTTAAAAGTTTGGTGGAATCGCTTCATCCGATTCGTCAATGAAAAATTATAAAAAAATCGCGATAACTCGCGATTTTTCTTTATTCATTTTCAGCTAAAATCGAATGCTTATAGCCATAAGTAAAGTAAGTAATAACTCCTACTACTAAGGCTAATACAAATGCTATCCAAGTTTCAAGATTGTATTGAAGCATAAAGGACAGACAAATCAGAATTGATAAGATTGGTAGAAAAGGAACCAAGGGCGTTTTAAATTCTCCCTCTTTGGGCATACCCTTATCTTTTCTCAATTTGATAATTCCATAGGCTAAGAGAATAAGATAGGCTAAGGTACAGATATTGAGAAAAGCTGCGATACTTGCCAAAGGGAAGACACCCGCTGCAATCGCTGAAACTCCACCTGTTAAAATGGTTGCATTCTTTGGAACGCGACTAGTCTTGGTTACTTGTTTGAAGCTTTGAGGCAATAGTCCATCGCGGGCCAAGCTATAAATCATTCGTGACAAGGCATAGGTCATTGAAATACATACCGTAATCAAGGTAAAAATTGCAACAAGTGAAACATAATTAGCTGCCCAACCAATACCGATACTTCTCAGCGCAAAAGCCACTGCATCATCAACATTGAGCTTGCTATAGTGAACGATACCTGTCAATATCAAGGTAACCATGGCATATAGAATAGTTACAATGATTAAGGATAAAACAATCCCACGTGGAATATTCTTTTGTGGATTTTGAATTTCATCAACTGCCATAGAAATGGACTCAAAACCTAAGAATCCAAAGAACATGAGTGAAGCACCTGCCATAATTCCAGTGCTTCCTCCATAAATCTGACCAAAACCAAATGGTGCAAAATCTGACCAATTTTCAGGTTTAATGTACCAAATACCAACTAGGATAAATAAGGCAAGAGCAGAAAATTTTAAAACAACAAGAATAGAATTAAAACGAAGAGCTGCTTTCGAATTCATGAGGACGACTGCTGTAACAAGCATAATTACTAAAATTGGCAAAAAATCAATATAAGTACCATGCTCAGGATTAAAAGTTCCATTCAAGGCTTGTGGCAAGGTAATTCCGTAATGACTAAGCAAACCCTTAAAATAGGCAGCCCAACCTGAAGCCACACCAGAGACTGCTGTCATAAATTCCATGATAGTTAGCCAACCAGCTATCCAAGCTGGAAATTCTCCCAAAACCACATATAAATAACTATATGCCCCACCAGTTGCTGGAACACGAGAAGCAAATTCTGCAAAAAAGAGCGCCGATAAGGAAACACAGATCGCAGAAATCACGATAGATACCACAAGAGCAGGTCCTGCTAGTGTTGCTGCAGCTGTTCCTGTAATGGTAAAGATACCTGTTCCCACCATAGCACCAATTCCTAAAAGAATTAAATCCCATAATTTCAAATGACGATGCATTTCTGTTTTACTTGGACTGAAGTCTTTTGTTCTAAAAATATTCATTCTTGATCTCCACTAACAATAATTGTTTTATTTTACCACAGATAATGTATTTTGTGAATATTTATAAAATTATATCTAAAAAAACTGAACAAATGTAATATTTGCTCAGTTTTTATTTATAGTTAAAATTCAACAATTATTATACTTCGTAGTATGGGAAAGGACGGTCACTATCTAATGGACGATTTGGTACTTCTTTTTCCAAAATAGCGCGCCAACCAGATACCAATTCTTCAAAAGTCAATTTGGTTTCAGGAGAAGCTGTTGTAAGCTTCCGTCCAAACCAAGCCATGGTTGCAGTTTCAAACTGAAGCATAGCGTAGTCGATTACCGGTACATTTGCCTCTTCATAATTCTCATTTACTGCTTGGGCAACTTCTGTTGCTTGTGGAAGAAGTTGATCGCTGATTTTATCTACAACACTTGCATCCATCTCTCGCCAAGAAAGTAAATGACCATCTACCTGATAAAAGAGCTCAAAGGTTTCTTGATTTTTCTTAAAATTGGTAAGAATAAAAGCACGTTCTACCGCATCGGGACCACCAACAGCCTTGATAGCGTTTATCAAGAGGTTTTGTTCCATTTGTCTCCAATAATCATCAGCTTCTTCTACTAAATCAATTGTGAAAGGTGGAACAATTCCCTCGGCAGAAATTTCGCCTTTATTCGCTTTCTCGATATTACCAAATAATTTTTTTAAGAATCCCATTTGCTTCTCCTTTTTTCCCTTATCCTACCGATCCTTCCATTTCATAGCTAATCAAGCGGTTAAGCTCAACTGCATACTCCATTGGAAGTTCTTTTGTAAATGGCTCTACAAATCCCATGACAATCATTTCAGTTGCTTCGGTCTCTGACAAGCCACGACTCATAAGGTAATAGAGTTGTTCTTCTGAAATCTTAGAAACCTTGGCTTCGTGCTCCAATGCAACTTGTGAGTTGTGGATTTCATTAAATGGAATGGTATCTGACGCTGACAAGTCATCCATGATAATGGTGTCACACTCGATGTGAGAAACAGATTTCTTAGAGTTTTTATTAAAGGTTACTTGTCCACGGTAGTCTACCTTACCTCCACCTTTAGCGATTGATTTAGAGACAATAGACGAGCTCGTATGTGGAGCATTGTGGATCATCTTAGCACCAGTATCTTGGTGTTGCCCTGCATTAGCAAAGGCAATCGAAAGCATGGTACCACGCGCTCCTTCTCCATCAAGGTAAACTGATGGATATTTCATAGTTGTTTTGGCACCTAAGTTTCCATCAATCCACTCAACAGTCGCATCTTTCAAAGCTTTAGCACGTTTTGTAACCAAATTATAGACGTTATCAGACCAGTTTTGAATAGTCGTATAACGCATATAAGCTCCGTCCAAAGCAAATATTTCTACAATAGCAGCATGCAAGCTGTTGCTTGAATATGTTGGCGCTGTACATCCTTCTACGTAGTGGACACTTGCTCCCTCATCAACGATGATTAAGGTACGTTCAAACTGACCTGTATTTTCGTTATTGATACGGAAATAGGTTTGAAGCGGAATATCTACCTTGACACCTTTTGGTACATAGATAAAGGTTCCACCAGACCATACTGCTGAGTTGAGGGCAGCCAACTTGTTATCTGTCGGCGGTACTAACTTAGCAAAGTATTGCTTAAACAAGTCTGGGTATTCCTTGAGGGCAGAATCTGTATCTGTAAAGATAATTCCTAACTTCTCAAATTCTTCCTTCATGTTATGGTAGACCACTTCTGACTCATACTGGGCAGAAGCTCCAGCTAGATAGGCACGCTCAGCTTCAGGAATCCCGATTCGTTCAAAGGTTTCTTTGATTTTTTCAGGAACGTCATCCCAAGAACGGGCTGGTTTATCAGATGGTTTTTGGTAGTAGATCAAGTCGTCAAAGTCAATCTCTGACAAGTCTGCTCCCCAAGTTTGCATGGGCATTTTTTTGAAGGTTTCATAAGATTTCAAACGGAATTCCAACATCCACTCAGGTTCTCCCTTAGCTGCTGATAGTTCACGAATGACATCTTCATTCAATCCTTTTCCTGTCGATAGGACAGGCTCTACATCGTCATGGAAACCAAATTTATATTCACCAAGGTCAATTGGTTTTGGTTCTACTCTTTCTTCAGCCATAATATCCTTTCTTTCATTCTTTATTTCTAATGATTTATAAGACAAAGAAAGCTTGTCTTATTTATTTTCTTGATCTTCAATTGTTTTTTTAAGGGCGTTCCAAGCTAGGGTTGCGCATTTGATTCGTTGAGGGAATTTGGCAACTCCTGACAAGAAAGCTGCATCTCCAAGTTGGTCTTGACGCTCATCCTTTTGACCTTGAACCATTTCAGAAAAAATGGTCGCAAGCTCTAGGATTTCTTGCTTGGTCTTTCCTAAAACTGCATCTGTCATCATACTAGCAGAGGCAGTTGAAATCGTACAACCAGAGTTTAGAAAAGCGATATCTTCCAAACGATCATCTGCATCAAACTTGACAGATAGATTGATGACATCACCACAGGTTGGATTGTTGAGACTGATTTGCTCAGCATCTTCTAACTTTCCTTGATGATGAGGATTTTTCGAATGGTCTGCTACCACTGCCATATAAAGGCTATCTAGTTTAGAAAGTGCCATTGAAAAACTCCTTTGTCTTTTGTAGGGCATCTACCAACTTGTCGCAATCTGCCTTGGTGTTGTAGATATAAAAACTAGCGCGAGCTGTTGCAGGGACTTCCAAATACTGGAGCAAAGGTTGCGCACAATGGTGACCCGCACGAACTGCTACTCCTTCATAATCCAGAGCAGTTGCAAGGTCATGAGGATGAAGATCGCCAAGGTTAAAGGCAACGACACCTGAACGTTGTGCCACATCTTGCGAACCGTAAATGGTCAAACCTTCAATTGCCTGCAATTTTGGAAAGACGTATGCAATCAATTCCTGTTCATGGGTTTCAATGGCATCCATGCCAATCTTTTCAAGATAATCCACGGCAGCTGCAAGTCCAATAGCACCAGCCATATTGGGAGTTCCTGCCTCGAATTTCCAAGGCAATTCCTTCCAACTAGCAGATTGCTCGTAAACAAAATCAATCATCTCGCCGCCAAATTCTACTGGAGACATTTGTTCCAGATACTTTTCTTTACCGTAAAGGACGCCAATACCAGTCGGACCAGCCATCTTGTGACCTGAAAAGGCAAAGAAGTCCACATCCAAATCCTGTACATCAATCTTCATATGAGGCGTAGATTGAGCACCATCTACCACCATGATGGCTCCAACTTGGTGAGCCATTTGTGTGATTTCTTTGATAGGATTAATCACTCCAAGAACGTTTGATGCGTGAGCTAGTGAAACAAATTTAACTTTGTCAGTCAATTTAGTACGCAAGTCACCCATATCCAGAGCTCCATCTTTGAGATAGACATAAACAAGCTCTGCCCCAGTCTTTCGGCAAGCTTCCTGCCATGGAATAATATTGGAATGGTGTTCCATGACTGAAATCAAGACCTGGTCTCCCTCAGTCAAGATTTCCTCAGCGAAACGTGCCACCCAGTTGAGACTAGTCGTAGTTCCTCTAGTGAAGAGTACTTCCTTTGTCGAACCTGCGTTGATAAACTTACCAATGGTTTCACGAGCAGCTTCATAAGATGCTGTCGCACGCTCTGCCAAGGTGTGAACCCCTCGGTGAACATTTGCATTATCCTGTTCATAGTAGCGGTTAATGGCTTCCAGAACAGCTAGTGGTTTTTGTGTCGTCGCAGCATTATCCAAATAAACCAGAGGTTCGTCATTGACAATCTGATCTAAAATTGGAAAATCCTTGCGAATAGCTTCTGCATCTAACATAGGCTTCCCCTTAGCGTTTTGACAATTTTTCTTCGATCGTCGCAATCATTTCATCACGAACTTCCTTGACAGGGATCTCAACGATAACGGATCCAAGGAAACCACGAACAACCAAACGTTCTGCAGTTGCCTTGTCCAATCCACGGCTCATAAGGTAGTACATATCTTCTGGATCCACTTGTCCGATAGACGCTGCATGCCCTGCAGTAACATCATTTTCATCAATTAAAAGAATTGGGTTGGCATCGGAACGTGCTTGGTCTGAAAGCATGAGAACACGGCTTTCTTGTTGGGCATCTGCTCCCTTAGCACCCTTGATGATGTGGCCAATACCATTGAAAGTCAAAGTTGCTTTTTCAAGGATAACCCCATGTTGAAGGATATTACCGATAGAGTTGCAACCATAGTTAGTTACTCGAGTATCAATCCCTTGCACCTGACGACCACTTGAAAGAGCTACGACCTTGAGGTCTGCATGGCTACCATTACCAATCAAGTCACTATCAAAGTCAGCGACAACATTTCCTTCGTTCATGACACCGATGGCCCAGTCAATACTTGCATCGTTGCCCAATTTACCACGGCGGCTAATGTAGGCAGTAACATTCTCACCAAGACGATCAATTGCAGCAAATTTCACTTGAGCACCAGAACGTGCAATAACTTCAACAGTGATATTAGCAGTCGCCTTAGCACTACCCTCACCGCGTGATTCTAAACGTTCGAGGTAGCTGATTTTAGAGTTTTTACCTGCAATGATCAGAATATGCTTGTTAAATGGCACATCACTATCACTGTCTTGGTAGAAAATTCCTTCGATTGGTTCTGTGATTTCGACATTGTCTGGAATATAGAGAACAGCACCACTATTAAAGTAAGCAGTATGATAAGCAGCCAACTTGTCATTGTCGTATTTTACTGATGACATGAAAAATTCTTCTACGAGTTCTGGAATTTCTTCTAGAGCTGAGTGGAAGTCTGTAAAGACCACTCCTTGTTCAGCCAACTCAACTGGAATTTGCTCAAAAACTGTTTGAGTTCCAACTTGCACCAACTTCAAGTGATTGTCTAGAGCAGTGAAGTCAGGTACATTTGCTGACGGTTCACTTTCTGTAATAGTTCCATCACCCAGATTCCAACGGTGAAATTTGACACGCTCAATAACTGGTAATTCTAAGCTCTCAATCTTGTCAAAAGCTTTTTGACGGAGATCAGCCAACCAGCTTGGTTCAGCATGCATTTCTGAAAAAAGTTTAATAGTTTCTTTAGTCATTTACTTCTCCTAAAAGATACGAGGGAATTACAATTCTTCCTTGTAGTCATAGCCAAGTTCTTCAGCTAGTTTTGCGTATCCTTCACGCTCCAAGCGTGCAGCCAATTCTGGACCACCAGAAAGAACAACACGACCTTCCATCATAACGTGTACTACATCTGGAGTGATATAGTTCAAGAGACGTTGGTAGTGAGTAATGATCATTGCACCAAAGCCTTCGCCACGCATAGCATTAACACCTTTAGATACAACTTTAAGAGCATCAATATCAAGACCAGAGTCAATCTCATCAAGAAGGGCAAAAGTTGGTTCCAACATCAAGAGTTGTAGAATTTCATTACGTTTTTTCTCACCACCAGAGAATCCTTCGTTAAGGTAACGCTCAGCCATTTCTTCTTTCATGTTGAGCAATTCCATTTTTTCGTCTAGTTTAGTGATAAATTCACGAACTGAAATCTTCTCATCATCTTCTTTACCAGCATTCATAGCTGCACGAAGAAACTCAGCATTGGTAATTCCTGGAATTTCTGATGGGTATTGCATAGCAAGGAAAAGTCCCATGCGAGCACGCTCGTCCACTTCCAATTCAAGGATATTTACACCGTCAAACAAGACTTCACCTTTAGTGACTTCATAGTTCGGGTTTCCCATAATTGCAGCTGAAAGAGTAGACTTACCGGTACCATTTGGTCCCATGATAGCTGCAATTTCCCCTGTTTTAAGAGTCAGGTTGACTCCTTTTAAAATTTCTTTTCCTTCAATTTCAACGTGAAGATCTTTGATCTCTAATACTGACATAATAATTCCTTTCTTTTCAATCCTTTTTACAGTATCCACTAAAATTCAACTTTTTAAAGTCTTAGAAAATACAGTAAAATGTCAATAAATATACTTTAATAGTATAACAAAAAAAAGCCTAAAAGGCTTTGATTTTGTCTAGAAGCTAGGAGCTACTTCTTCCCTTGAAAATGATCATCTATAGCGCTCACAATTTTACCCATGATATAGCTCACGCGAAAATTTCTCAGGATCAAAATAGCCCAAAGCAAGGCCACGATATACCGTTGCTCCATGATGGATTCATTAAAGAAATAAGTCTCAGCAGCAGTAAATAAGGCCATGATAATAAATTGTTGTCTGTTCATAGTCTTTTACCACAACTTCCTATTAGTCTTCTGCTATGGTCACTTTATCTGCTAAAAATTCAAAGCCTTGAGGAAGTATGGATTCTTCGGGTTCTTCCTTATTGATCTGTTCTTGAGAACCTTTAGCTCTGCTTGAAAATGCAGCTCGAACTTCCTTCCATTCATCCATAGAAATAGCAAGAATCTCTGGAGAAAATCCAGCAGCACGACTAAGAATATTGCCAAACATGGTGTTAAGATTGTCTCGTTTCATGGTTTGACCAGCATTGAAGTTAGATTCAAATGCCAAAATCGCATGATGTTCATTAGCAGCAACTGGTTTAGAACCAGCCAAGAGTGCCTTATCTGGACCAGATAAGCTTTCAATGACTTCTCCCCAAGCATTCTGAAGACGGATTAAGTTTTGACGAGCTAAGTCTGGATTTTCTACTGCTTCTTGAAGAATAGACTGCACCTTATTTCGGTCTACACGATAGATTGACTTACTGTTAGTCGGACGACTTGGTGTAGAAACAGTTTGTTTGGGATTAGAACCAACATTGGCAAGAGCTTGTTTCAATCGTACAACTTCTTCTCGAAGAGAAGACAATTCCTCAGCCACCTCACCTGAAAGCTCTGATTGAGAATCAATTTCTGCTAAACGAATAGTCATCATTTCGGCATAAATTTTAGGTTGTAGGCTAGCCTTAATATCAGCTAGACTTCTAGTAGCAAGACTAATCATCTCAAACAAGACATCCTGCGGAAGAACTAAGTTTCTCTCAAATACATCACTATGATGTGTATTTTCGCCGCCTGCTTGAACAATTAAGATATCACGGAGATATTGCAGCAAATCGACTACAAAACGTGTCATGCTCTTTCCATTCTCAAAAATCAGATCAAGATTTTGAAGGGCTCCCGGTACATCCTTTTGAGCTAAAGCAGCTACGTAATGATCCAAGGCACTTAAACTAATAGTACCCGTAATTTCTTCTGAAACAGCTGTTGTAAGAGTAGTTTCTTGTGTTAAGCTTAATGCTTGGTCTAGAATTGACAAGGCATCCCGCATCCCACCTTCAGCTCGTCGAGCAATAATTTCAACAGCTTCTATTTCGTAATCAATCCCTTCCTTTTCTAAAATCTGGAAGATATGATCACGAATATCCTGCGTCTTAATAGACTTAAACTCGAAGCGTTGAACACGAGACAAAATAGTTGCAGGAATTTTATGAAGCTCAGTCGTTGCCAAAATAAAGACTACATTTGGAGTTGGTTCTTCCAGTGTTTTCAAAAGGGCATTAAAGGCACCTGTCGAAAGCATATGAACCTCATCAATGATATAAACCTTGTACTTAGCTATACTTGGAGCATAAGTTGATTTATCACGAATATCACGAATTTCATCAACCCCATTATTAGAAGCAGCATCCATTTCGATAACGTCTTCTAAACTTCCATCCGTAACAGCCTGGCAAATGTAACAGTTATTACAAGGTTCTCCCCCTACTTGATTAGGACAGTTCATAGCCTTAGCAAAAATCTTAGCCACACTAGTCTTACCAGTTCCACGAGGCCCTGAAAATAGGTAGGCGTGACTAATCTTATCCTGCTCCACAGACTGTTTAAGTGTTCGAGCAATAACATCCTGGCCCACTAACTGTGAAAAATTTTGACTTCTATATTTTCGATAAAGCGCCTGATACATTATGCTTTCTCCTCAAACATTGAAAATGTCCATTCTGTTTTTTCTAACAAAATGGCAACAAACTCTTCTAAATACTGTTGATCAATATGATCATAATCATCAACACGAGAAGAATCTAAGTCTAATACTCCAAGAAGACGTCCATCTTTTACCATTGGAAGAACAATCTCACTACGAGCACTACTATCACAAGAAATATAATTTGGATAAGTCTTGACATCGCCAACGATAACCGTTTGACGGCTAGCTGCTGACTCCCCGCAAACTCCTTTTCCGAGTGCGATTCTAACACATGAAACTCCACCTTGAAAAGGCCCTAAAATAAGCTCATTTCCGTCATATAAATAGAAACCTGCAAAGACAGTACGAGGAAAGTTCATTTTTAAGAGAGCACTGGCATTTGATAGATTAGCCAACACATTGGTCTCACCTTCTATAAGTGCCGTGAGCTGAGCATTGACCATTTGATAAATTGATTCTTTTTCGGAATATAACATAAAACCATTATATCAAAAAATACTAGTTGAAAAAAGAAAAATCCCTTGTTTTAACAACAAAGGATTTGTAATTAAATCTAATTGATTAAAGTTCGATGTCTCCGAACAAGTCAGCCATTGAGAATCCAGTTTGTGTTTCTGGAAGTTCAAAGTCACGTTTTTCTTGACGTTTTGGACGACGTGGACGTGGAGCACGTTTTTCTTCATTTTGTCCTTCTTCTTGAGCTGGACGTTCTTCAAGAGCTTTGATAGAAAGTGAAACGCGTTCTGCATCAGCGTTAACATCAAGAACTTTAACAGTAACTTCTTGACCAACTGTAAGAGCTTCTTTTGGATTTTCAATACGTTTGTGTGAAATTTGTGATACGTGAACAAGTCCATCGATACCTGGCAATACTTCAACAAATGCACCGAAGTCAGTCAAACGTTTAACTGTACCTTCTACAACGTCACCTTTAGCCAATTTTTGCTCAACGCCATCCCATGGTCCAGGTGTTGTTGCTTTAAGTGAAAGTGATACACGTCCTTCTTCTTCGTTAAGGTCAAGGATTTTCACTTCTACTTCTTCACCAACAGTTACAACTGATTTTGGTGAAACGTTACGTTCGTGTGACAATTCAGTCAAGTGAACCAATCCATCAACACCACCAAGGTCGATGAAAGCACCGAAGCTTGTGATACGAGCAACTTTACCAGTTACTACATCACCAACAGCCAATTTACCGAAAACTTCTGCACGAGCTGCTGCAGTAGCTGCTTCTACAACTTCACGACGTGAAAGGATGAAGCGGTTTTCTTTAGGGTCAACTTCTTTGATTTTAGCTTCAAATTCTTGACCTACAAAACGCTCAGTGTTACGTACGAAACGAGTATCCAACATTGAAGCTGGGATAAATCCACGCAAACCTTCAAATTCTACTGAAAGTCCACCTTTAACAGCGCGAGTTCCTTTAACTGTAACAACTTCTTCTTCGCGTCCTACAAGTTTGTCCCATGCTTTGCGAGCTTCAAGGCGTTTTTTAGATACAAGGTATGTTACTGTATCAGTATCTTTACCAACTACTTGACGAAGTACAAGAACATCAAATACTTCACCTACTTTTACAAAGTCATTGATATCAGCATCGCGATCGTTTGTCAATTCGCGAAGAGTCAAGACACCTTCAACACCAGTTCCAGAGATTGCAACGTTAGCTTGATTAGCATCAACTGTCAATACTTCAGCACTAACAACATCACCAGGTTCAACTTGGCTAACGCTATTTAGCAAATCTTCAAATTCATTCATCTAAAAAATCCTCCAACAATCAAGTCTTTTTAACTTGACATACTTATAATTTTTTTCCTAAGCACCCGCAACGACATGAACATCTCGAACGTCCTTCAATTATAAAAATAAAATACCCTAAGATATTTTTCTTTTTATCTTGAATTTATTACCTAAGAACTGGGGTAGCTGGATTCGAACCAACGCATGAGGGAGTCAAAGTCCCTTGCCTTACCGCTTGGCTATACCCCATTGATGATATGGAGAGAGAGGGATTCGAACCCCCGAACCCGAAGGAGCGGATTTACAGTCCGCCGCGTTTAGCCTCTTCGCTATCTCTCCGACAATCAACGAAAACTATTATATCATGAAAATTTGCAAAAAACAAGCATTATTTTGCTAAATTATAGTTCTCAATCAATATTTCCACAGCTTTTTCAAGATTCTTGTAAAAACTATCGACATTTCCATTCTTTATGATGGCAAATTGGTCATCTAGTTCGGCAATTTCACCGATTAACTTTTTACCAATCATTAAAGTATACCCATCGTACTTATCTTTTCCAACTGCTACTTTAGCATCTGATAATTGAATCTCAATTTTTTTATCTTTTTTGCTCATACCATACCTCTTTTCACTTTTTCTATTTTACAAGAAATTCCCTAATCTAGCAAGAAAAAAACTCTCTATCAAGCTTATCTTGACAGAGAGTTTAAGGAATATTTTTTAATTTGAAAATTGAATCATTAGTGAGTCGCCCCTCCGACTAATTTCAAATCTTTATCTTTATGGTCCACAATAGCAACAATCGCAGCTTCGATACCTCGGACAATATCTCTTAAGCACATGGATGCAGTATTAGGCTTATTTACCACTTGTTTTGTCATATAGGGAATATGCATAAAGCCTGCTCTCATATGTGGAAATTTCTTATCCGCTAAATAGAGTGCCTGATACATCAAATGGTTGCAAACAAAGGTTCCAGCTGTATTGGATACTGAAGCAGGTAACCCTTCTTCTTTTATGGCTTGTACCATTGCTTTGATAGGAAGTGTGCTAAAGTAGGCAGCTTCTCCATCTAGGCGAATGGGAGTGTCAATCGGTTGATTTCCTTGGTTATCTGGAATTCTAGCATCATCTTGATTGATAGCAACTCTCTCAGGAGTTAAACTCGCTCTTCCTCCTGCTTGTCCGATGCAAAGCACAACATCTGGCTGGTATCGATTTATTTCTGCTTCTAAAACCTCTGCTGATTTATAAAAGACTGTTGGAATTTCTACCCAATGGAGCTCTGCACCATTGATTTCAGACGGTAATGATTTAACAGCTTCTAGAGCTGGATTGACCTTTTCACCACCAAAAGGATCAAATCCTGTAACTAATATTTTCATTTTATTTCCTTTACTAAAATGCCAAAAAGTACATCAGAAATACATGTATGACAATCATGACAATAGCTACTCCTACTTGCGCTTTGATAACACCATTTGGATCTTTCATATCCAAAAGGGCTACAGGTAGAGTATTGAAATTAGCAGCCATTGGTGTTAATAGAGTCCCACAACAACCTGCTGTCATAGCAAGAGCACCCGCCACGATTGGATCTGCTCCCAAGGAAAATACAAAGGGAACACCAATTCCAGCAGTAATGACAGTAAAGGCGGCAAAAACATTACCCATAATCATTGAAAATAGAACCATTCCCAACACATAAGCCACTACACCCATCAACCGACTCCCAGAAGGCACAAAACCACTTATCAGATGTGACATTAAATCACCAACTCCTGCTACGGTAAAAATCGCTCCCAAAGCCCCTAAAAGTTGAGGAACTATCCCACTGGTTGAAACTTGCTGGACCATGCGATTATTTTCTGCTAACAAGCTTTTAGGAGAACTTTTGGTAATCAATAAGAGAGAGATGGTTGCGAAAAATGCAGCAAGGCTGATAGCAATCTTACTAAACTCAGGAATCATTTTTGCTAATACCAAAGCAATCAAAGCCATCAGCATGACCGGAATAAAAATTTTATTCTTTAGTCGTTTGGCTTCAATATTTGCCTTGACTTCATCCAGAGACGGTAAGGTTCCGATACGAACCTGTTTAAAGAGCGTTAGTAAGGCTAAGAGCACTACGATAATTCCAATACAGATAGATGGTAGATAGGAACCACCAATAAAACTGATTCCCAATAAAGTCCAAAACCCAGCTGTTCCATATCGAACTGGGTTTGTTTTGTCTTTATAGCTACAATAGGCCGTGTGAAGAAATTGACAACCGATCACAATATAGGTTAACTCTAATAACTGTCTTGCTAGATTGGTCATTCTTCTTTTCCTTTACTAAGCTTATTTGCTAGCAATTTTCTATCAAATAAGTAATTGTAAAGCCCTACCACAAGTAAGGCAACTCCTGCAACAATAAGAGAAGCCGAAGCGATCCCTGCATAATTACTTTCGTAACCTAATTGGTCCAGAGTGCCCCCAACTAAGAGGACACCACCTGCACCAACGAAAGTGTTCTGAGCAAAGAAATTTGCAAAATTATCATTTGCTGCTGCACGCGCTTTTAGCGCTTCGCTCTCCTGCTCCGTTAATTTTCTACCTAATTGTGACTCTGCCGCAGCTTGTCCCATGGGTTGAA
Source organism: Streptococcus sp. KHUD_017 (assembly GCF_054861245.1). Taxonomy (NCBI): domain Bacteria; kingdom Bacillati; phylum Bacillota; class Bacilli; order Lactobacillales; family Streptococcaceae; genus Streptococcus; species Streptococcus sp. KHUD_017. Next base: position 738,835 of record NZ_CM142175.1, on the reverse strand, counting down.
CCAGAGGCCTTACAAACTGCGGCTGCCCTCCTAGACGAATGGCAAAGAACCCATCGAGTTCCCGAAAAAAGAAATAAATTGTATAAAAACTTCCTACGGTCAGTCCTTTAATCTTTTGAATCAAGTCAATCGAACGTTGCTTGAGGCCAAAAGTTTCAGATAAACCAACCAAGGGCAAGGTTACCATAAAAATCGTAAGAACTCGTTGATTGCTAAATTCTCTTCCTAAAATTTCCAAGAACTCAACAAGAGAAACTCCGGAAACTAGAGCTGTAACTAAACTAGCTAAGACTACCGTTGCGATGGTATCTAATTTATAGATAAAACCAACCACTATGATAACTATCCCTATTAGTTTAATCCATTCCATATAGGCTCCTTTATTCCAAAAATACTAGTCTGTTTTATTTGACATGACTTTCTAGTTCTTTTTGGTATTTACTGTTTGATTCCAATTTTTCTTTTTGCCATTTTTCAAGAGCTGCTTGATATTCTTTAGCAGATACAATTTCTTTTTGCAATTTCATTCCCTTGAAGATATATGGATCACCCTTAATACCCACTTGTGAGTATGGTTTAGAGAATGGAACGACGTTGCTGACAACTGGTGAACCACCTGATGAAGCGGTTGGCATCAAGAGAGAACTATCAGTGAGCCATGCTTGAGCTTTAGCATATTTTTCATATCTCTTGTCCAAATCGTTTGTTTCAGAAACTGCATCATCCAAGAGTTTCTTATATTCGTCCAGACCAAGTTGAGCTACTACTTCCTTGTCTTTACCTTTCGTAATACCAAGGTGTTTCATAGCAGAACCAGTCTTAGGATCCATGATATTAAGATAACTTGCTGGGTCTTGGTAGCTTGGAGCCCATCCAGTACTGTTCAAGTCATAGTCTTTTTGAGCTGGAACACGCGCTTGCGATGTAATGCTTTCCTTTTCGTTATCGGTCATCTGAAGGACATCAATCACGACATTTTCAGAACCAAGAGTTGACTCGATTGATTGTTTGAAGGAATTGCTTTGTTGAACGGCAATTGTATCTGTCTGTTCAACTGGAACATCCAAGTGAATTGGGAAGGTTACACCTTTTGATTCCAATTCTTTCTTGGCTTTTTCAAATGAAGCCTTGGCTTTGTCCGGATTGTAGATGGTATCTTTTCCGTCTACCAGCTCAACGCCTTTCCACTGGTCTCCATAGTTTACCAGTTCTGCTTGAGCGATATCACCAAAGTTTTTACCGCCAGATTGTACAAAGTTATCTGGGACTAGACTGTTACGAATAATCTTGTCCGCACCATCTTCACCATTAAGCTGAGCAGCATAAGAATGACGGTTGAAAGCAAAGTTAATTGCCTGGCGGAAGTCCTTGTTCAACATCGCTTCTTTTGTAGAAGTTTTTTCTTCTTCACTTGTTTTCGCAGTCTTATTGTATGATTGACGGTTTACGTTAAAGGTAAAGTAATAACTCGTTGAATCTTGTGGACTGTATGTGATTTTATCTCCGTATTGTTCTAAAGTCGAAGCAAAGTTTGAGCTACTTGGGAAGATACGAGCTGTTGTATAAACACCTGATGAGAAACTACGAATCAAGGATTCTTGGTCTGATCCATCATAGTAGGTCAATTTAACCTTCTCAATTTTAACCTTCTCTTTATCCCAATAATTTGGATTCTTTTCGTATTCGATTAAAGATTTTGAAGTCAATGTCTTCAGGATATACGGACCGTTATAAAGAATACCAGATGGACTTACTGCTCCGTAATTCTTACCTGAAGCTTTGAGGAATTCCTCGTTTACCGGCAACATGGTTGCTGAAGTCACTTTTGAATTCCAGAAACTTTCAGGTGCATTAAGAGTATACTGGACTGTGTAGTCATCCAATGCCTTAACCCCAACTGTAGAGAAGTCATTAGTCTCACCAGTCATATATTCATTCAAGCCCTTAATGGAGTTTTGAATAAGAGTGACACCGTCTGATTTACCATCTGCTACATGTTTTAATCCAGTAACAAAGTCATGCGCAGTTACTTCAGCGTATTCTTCACCCTCTGAGGTATACCATTTAACTCCTTTACGAAGTTTATAAGTATAAGTCAAACCGTCTTGTGAGACACTCCAGTCTTCTGCTAGTGAAGGAACCAAATTTCCATATTCATCGTTTTCCAACAATCCATCAACAACGTTACCAATAATATCCGTTGTTGAAGTACGAGTTGCAATACTGTAGTCCAAAGATGATGGGTCTACTCCATATACATAAGAGAAAGTTGTAGGAGCATCTGCTTCCTTGTCAGCTTTACCACAAGCCACAAGAAGAACTGCTGTACTCAGGACAACTCCTGCTGTTAACATCCACTTTTTCGTTTTCATAAAGATCTCCTATAATAATTTTTAATCTACTTTTACAATCCAGCCTTCTGGTGCTTCAATATCACCAAACTGGATACCTGTCAATTCATCGTATAGTTTACGAGTCACTGGACCAACCTCTGTTTCACTGTAGAAAACATGGAAATCATCACCGTGTTGGATTCCCCCAATAGGTGAGATTACTGCTGCTGTTCCACAGGCACCTGCTTCTACAAATCGATCAAGGCTGTCAATTGGTACATCTCCCTCAACAGGCTTCAAGCCCAAACGATGCTCTGCCAAGTAAAGTAATGAGTACTTGGTAATAGATGGTAAGATTGATGGACTCAATGGGGTTACAAACTCATTATCAGCTGTAATTCCAAAGAAGTTTGCTGAACCAACTTCTTCAATCTTAGTGTGGGTTGATGGGTCTAGATAAATAACATCTGAGAAATGACGGGATTTAGCCATTTTTCCTGGCAAAAGACTAGCGGCATAGTTACCACCGACCTTGGCAGCTCCTGTTCCATTTGGCGCAGCACGGTCATACTCATCTTGAATCAAGAAGTTTGTTGGAACCAACCCACCCTTGAAATAGTTTCCAACTGGCATGGCAAAGATGGTGAAAATATACTCCTCGGCTGGTTTTACCCCGATGATATCTCCGACACCAATCAAGAGCGGACGGAGGTAGAGGGTTCCACCAGTTCCATAAGGTGGTACGTATTCTTCATTGGCACGAACAACTGCTTTACATGCTTCTACAAACATTTCTGTTGGCACTTGAGGCATCAAGAGACGATCACAGGTACGTTGGAGACGTTTGGCATTTTCATCTGGACGGAAGAGTTGAATACTGCCATCCTTTGTACGATAGGCTTTTAATCCTTCAAATGCTTGTTGTCCATAGTGAAGACTTGGAGATGATTCTGAAATATGCAAGGTTGCATCTTCTGTTAATTCTCCTTGAGTCCATTGTCCATTTTTAAAATAAGCGATATAACGATAAGGTAGTTTCATATAGGAAAAACCGAGATTTTCCCAATCGATTGTAACTGTCATCCATTTCTCCTTTATTCTAATCAGGCTTTGAGTTCTATTCTACACTATTCTCCTAAAAATTCAAGTATTATTTGTAATTTTCTGAAAATTTTATTTATAAAAAATCAGTCACTAGGACTGATTTTCTTATGAATTATCTTTTTCTTCTTTAAAGACTTCTTTGATGTATGCATCAAAAACTTCTTCATCAGAAATAGTATCTGAGATAAAGCTTCCGTTGCTAGTACGTTCTGATAGATTCAAATCTTGCAGGATTGACTCATAAATTGTTCCGTTATTTGATTGAACAACTAGAGTTTGTTCTCCATCCTCTACTTCTGTACTGAAGAGATCTCCGATAAATCCTTGTTCAGAAACCGCACCAGCCACAAATACACGATGTGGTTTGCTCTTCAATTCTCTCAGAACCTGAAGGCCACGCTTAGCACGACTGGTTGCTGGAATTTCTTCTGTTGAAACACGTTTCAAGCTTCCACGTTGCGTTAACAGATAGAAGGATGAAGTATTGCAGATAAAGGCAGATTGAAGTTCATCATCTGCTTTCAGATTCATAGCTTTGACCCCTGCAGCCTTGGCTCCGACAACTGGAACCTCTTCGATATTAAAGCGAAGGGCATAGCCATTTTTACTGATTAATAGAACATCATCAAGCTTGATTGGTGCAACAGCTACAACCTGGTCAGTATCGTCCTTCAACTTAGCATACTTGACAGACTTAGAACGATAGGTTCTCCATGGAGAGAATTCTTTGCGTTCTACCCGTTTGATTTGTCCAAGGCGAGTTGCTGCAAAGTAGGTTGTCGCATCCTCAAACTGATCCACAACTTCGACGTAAAGTACTTCTTCATTGGTTTCAAAGTTGGTAATCGTTTGACTCAAGTGCTCCCCGATATCCTTCCAACGAATGTCTGACAACTCATGGACTGGTCGGTAAATGACATTCCCAAGCGTTGTAAAGATTAAGAGGTGCTGAGTGGTTTTAACTGATTGAACAAATAGCAATCGGTCATCATCCCGTTTCCCAATTTCTTCTAAGGTAGAAGCTGCGAAAGAACGAGGACTAGTACGCTTAATATAGCCTGCCTTAGTCACGCTGACGTAAGTATCTTCTTCAGCGATTAGACTAGCTGTATCAATCTCGATGACTTTTGCTGTATCTTCTAAAGTACTCAAACGTGGAGTCGCAAATTTCTTCTTGACCTCACGGAGTTCTTTCTTCATGAGATTGTACATAGTTCGTTCGTCACCGATGATAGCTGCAAGCATAGCAATCTTCTCACGAAGTTCTGCTTCTTCTTCTTGCAAGACAACCACGTCTGTATTCGTTAAACGATAAAGTTGCAAAGTAACGATAGCTTCAGCTTGTTCTTCCGTAAATTCATAGCTGACCTTGAGGTTTTCCTTGGCGTCAGCCTTATTCTCAGAAGCACGGATAAGGGCAATGACTTCATCCAAAATAGAGATAACGCGAATCAAACCTTCCACGATATGGAGACGTTTTTCAGCCTTTTCCTTATCAAAGCGAGAACGTGCCAATATAACTTCACGACGGTGGGCAATATAACTAGACAAGATTGGCACAATCCCAACCTGACGAGGTGTGAAATTGTCAATCGCCACCATGTTGAAGTTGTAGTTGATTTGCAAGTCAGTGTATTTGAAAAGGTAGTTGAGAACAAGTTCCGTGTTCGCATCTTTTTTGAGTTCTATAGCGATGCGAAGACCATCACGGTCAGACTCATCACGAACCTCAGCGATACCTGCCACCTTGTTATTGACACGGACTTCATCTATTTTCTTGACCAAGTTAGCCTTATTGATTTCATAAGGAATCTCAGTGATAACGATTTGTTCCTTACCACCTTTAAGCTTCTCAATTTCTGTCTTAGAACGAACAACCACGCGCCCTTTACCAGTTTCATAGGCCTTTTTGATTTCGTCACGACCTTGGATAATGGCACCAGTAGGGAAATCTGGCCCAGGCAAGAATTCCATGAGCTTTTCAACCTTAGCAGTCGGGTGATCAATCATATAAACCGTAGCTTCAATAACTTCGGCCAAATTATGCGGTGGAATATCAGTGGCATAACCAGCTGAAATACCTGTAGAACCATTGACTAAAAGGTTAGGAAAGGCTGCTGGCAAGACAGTTGGCTCTTTTTCGGTATCGTCAAAGTTCCAAGCAAAGGGAACTGTCTTTTTCTCGATATCTTGAAGAAGGTAACCTGCAATCTCTGACAAACGGGCCTCGGTATAACGCATAGCTGCAGGCGGATCTCCGTCCATAGAACCATTGTTACCGTGCATTTCAACTAGAATCTCACGATTTTTCCAGTCCTGAGACATACGAACCATGGCATCATAGATAGAAGAATCTCCGTGTGGGTGGAAATTACCCATGATGTTACCGACAGACTTGGCTGATTTACGGTAGCTCTTATCAAAAGTATTGCCATCCTTATTCATCGAATAAAGAATACGGCGTTGAACCGGCTTCAATCCATCACGAATGTCTGGCAAAGCCCGGTCTTGAATGATGTATTTGGAGTAGCGCCCAAAGCGCTCTCCCATGATGTCCTCTAAGGACATGTTTTGGATATTACTCATATAAGATACAAAGGGACGTTTCGGCTTGCCGAAAATTTCTGTAGAAAAATAGGAAATCGATGCAGGGTTCGATGAGCCCCAGACGATTTATCTTTTTTCATAAGAAATTAGTCCCGTGTTCAGTTATTTTATATAACCAAACTATCCTTTCTGTAGTTTAAAATACGTTTTAAAAAATGCATCAGGAGCTTTCACACAGTATTTAGGGCGTGTTCAACTCCTTTCAAAGAATGTAGAGTAGTTTTTTTATAGACCAAGGTGTTCAGTTACTATAAATAACCAAACTATCCTTGCTGTAGTTTAAAGTTATGAATTATGTTCTTTATTTAATTAGTGTTTTGAAGTTTTTCCTCAGCATACTGAATCATCTTCTCAGCCACTTCTTTATCGTAGTCAAACCCCATCTTTTTAGTAAGGCATTGAGCTTCTTGGTGGAAAAGTTGCATCGTAGCCAATAAAGACTGAATGATTTTGTCTAAACTCGAGAAATCAAGCAGATTTGAGAAGTCCTTCTCCGTCTCAGCAGGCAAGTAGTTAAAGAGATACTTGTAATTTTTACCGATGACGACTGTTCCTCTATCACTTGCTACCTGCCAAGACAAGACTTTTAACAACTCTTGCTGGCAAATACCGTAAAGATGGTCCGTCGCATAAATGATTTGCTTGCGACAAATTCCTTTGACCACATAAGCTGACACCCACCAAAATTCATTGCAGGCTTTTTTAAAATCCGTCTCACTAGCCGGATGTATCCAGAAACGCTCTGGACTGGAAGAATAGGACTCAAACAAGCCCTTATCATCTACTAAGACTGTGAAGTCAGCTTCACTATCCACCCATTCTTGGATATGTGCTTTGGGACAGAGGGTTAGATCAATGCGATTCCCATCTTCAAATAGCATGAGATAGAGACGACGGTTGCCTAGAAGATTATGTTGCTCAATGATACGTGTGCCAAACTGGTCTAACCAAGCAAGGTCACTCGTCAAATTATCTAAGTTGTCCACGACATAAACAACATCATAGTCTTGAAACTCGTCTTTTGGTGCTTTTGTATCAGTTCGTGAACCAGATAGAGCCACGGCTTCGACTTTTAAGGTTTTCGCAACTTGTAAGAGCAAATTTAGTATTTCTGTTTCAGTTCTCATGGGAATACCTGCCTTTTTAGTGGAAACTCTTGATTTTGTAGAGGACATGTCTATAAAGTGGACTGTCTGCTGGAACTTTTTAATTATCAAATTCTTTGACAAATTCCATGCTCAGTTTTTGCATAACTTTTTGCGAAAGTTGATTGAGTAAGGATGTAAAAGAGTAAACTTCTGACAAGCCAGCCTGCTGAAAAGCAAAGTCTAGACAGACTTGGGCAGCCTCCGTCGCATAACCATCTTGGCTAGTTCAAGCGAATCTGTCAGACCCAGTTTGTTGTCAAGCGTCATTGGCTGTCTCCTTTCATTCAGATTTTCTAAATCCTGTACCAACAGGCTTAAAACTTATTGACCGATAAAATCCATCTGCTTCAGATATTAATTCAATCCGTGTCAAAGGATATTTTTTGTGGATCTCCTCAATCAGCTGCTGTCCCAGTCCTTTTTTGCGGTGGGATTTATCAATAATTATTTCAGCTAAAAAGGTCGTCATCACTTCATCCGTCAGATAACGGGCAAAGCCAAGGATTTTCTGGTCCTCTTCAAGCACCAAGTAATGAGACAGATTTGTTGAAAATAGAGATGTCACTTTTTCCTCTGTAAAAGAAAGCCATTTTTCACTTTGATAAAGGCTATAAATAGCTTGACAATCTTTTCTGCTTGCAGGTCTGATAATCATCTTCTATTCCTCCAAATCTGTCAGACTTAATTAACACTCCCCACTGCTTCCGTTACCTTCATAGCAGGTTTGCGTTTTTTATAGCGGCTGCGGATGGTTTTGAGGTGGTCTGTCGCATAGATGACTTGCTTGCGACAAATTCCTTTGACCACATAAGCTGACACCCACCAAAATTCATTGCAGGATGCTGTAAATTCCTCTTCTGAGGGTGGAGCAGTCCAGTAGAGCTTAGGATTAGGCAGATACGCTTCAAACAAACCTTTTTCGTCTTTTAAAACTGTAAATCCTGCCTCACTATCCACCCACTCGTTGATATGATCTTTAGGACAGAGGGTTAAATCAATGCGGTTACCATCTTCAAAAAGTATGAGGTAAAGACGACGATGTCCAAGAGTAACCTCTTGCTCTATGATTCGTTTGCCAAACTGGTCCAACCAAGAAAGGTCATTTGTCAGATTATCTAAGTCGTCCACAACATAGACTACGTCGTAATCCTGAAACTTATCTTTTGGTGCTTTTGTATCAGTACGTGAACCAGATAGCGCCACAACATCAACCTGTAACTTTTTAGCTGTTTCTAAAATTAGTTCAAGTATTTCCTGGTCAGTTCTCATGTGGTTCTTCCTCAGTGGTCTCTAGGGGTTGAATAACAGCATCTTCATTTCTTTGCTGAAGAAGCTTCTGAACTCTTTTTCTTTCAAGCTCTCCGACTATAAATTGAATGATAGAACTAAATCCAAAAAAAGGTAGCAGCAACATAATTCCCATTTCTTCCGTCAGCATTAAAAATAGGAAATTAATAACTGAAAATATTTCTAAAAACCAGGCATTTAGCCTAAGAAGTTTTGAGTAACTACTAGGATAATGTTTGAGATGTTTATTGCTCTTATAAATAGCTGTGAATCCAAAAGCTAAGCTAGCTGGTGTGAAAATAAAAATGTCAAAAGTATAGAATAGCAAACCTGCATAAGGATTGGATCTAAAAGGATTATCAAATAAAAAGACACAGGCGGTTACTATAGCTAATAGTAAGAATTCAAGAAAGCGAATTTTCTCAGGTTTTCCTTGTTTAGCTGTTATAAACATAACTGCAACCATAGCCAAAACTATCGCAAGAAAAGGAGTATGATACAATAAACTTATCATGATGTATACCTCTTTTAGAGAGCTAAAATTAAGAAATATAGACGATTTTTCAGATCAATCCTTGAGACTGACGCCATTTATCATAGGTTTCAATGTCTATTTTGACCATATTCATACAAAGTCCTACAACAGCCATATCATCCAAGTAGCCTGCTAACGGAATAAAATCTGGAATAATGTCAATTGGGGAAAGGAAATAAATAAGTGCGCTTAAAACAGCTAAAATAGTCCCATAAGGAACCGTGGTATATTTTCCTTGAACATAATTTTTCACTAAAGAAATCATGACTGGGATCATTGTAAATTTCTTACCAACCAATGGCATCTCTTTTATTTTTTGCTCCAAACGGTACAAAAAATCATCTAATTCATCTTTATCGTTTAATAAGGCCTCAGATTGCGCATAGCCACTTTCAAGAGCTTCTTTAACTTGCTCTTCACTTAGATTTTCAGACATATCTTGTCCTCCATTTGTATTTATATCCTAATTTTAAAACACAGTCGCTTCTTCCAGTGTAAACTTGACATTGTCTTCGATCCACTTACGGCGTGGTTCAACCTTGTCACCCATGAGGACATTGACGCGACGTTCTGCGCGGGCTAGGTCTTCAATCGTAACACGGATAAGGGTACGAGTTTCTGGGTTCATGGTTGTTTCCCATAGTTGGTCCGCATTCATCTCACCAAGTCCCTTGTAGCGTTGGAGGGTAGCACCTTTACCAAACTGCTTACGTAGTTCTTCTAGCTCACCATCTGTCCAAGCGTAGGCCACTTCTTCTTTCTTACCTTTCCCTTTTGACATCTTGTAAAGAGGTGGAAGGGCGATATAAACATGACCTGCCTCAACTAGCGGACGCATATAGCGGTAAAAGAAGGTTAAGAGAAGTGTTTGAATGTGGGCACCGTCGGTATCGGCATCGGTCATGATAATGATTTTGTCATAGTTGGCATCTTCAAGCGAGAAGTCTGCCCCAACACCAGCACCGATGGTATAAATCATGGTGTTGATTTCTTCATTTTTGAGGATATCTGCCATCTTGGCCTTTGCTGTATTGATCACCTTACCACGAAGAGGCAAGATAGCCTGGAACTTGCGGTCACGACCTTGTTTGGCAGAACCACCGGCAGAGTCCCCCTCGACCAGATAGAGTTCGTTCTTAGCTGGATTTTTTGACTGGGCTGGGGTCAATTTCCCAGACAGCAAGCCCTTATCTTTCTTATTTTTCTTGCCATTACGACTCTCATCACGCGCCTTACGAGCCGCTTCACGGGCATCACGAGCCTTGATGGCTTTGCGAATCAGATTAGAAGCCAACTCCCCATTTTCCATGAGGAAGAAGGTCAACTTATCAGCTACAATCCCATCTACAACGGGACGAGCAAGTGGACTTCCTAGTTTGTCCTTAGTCTGTCCTTCAAATTGTAAATGTTCTTCAGGAACTAGGATAGAAAGAACAGCTGATAAACCTTCACGGTAATCGGATCCTTCAAGATTTTTATCTTTTTCTTTGAGAAGGCCAGTTTTTCGCGCATAGTCGTTCATGACTTTGGTAATGGCAGACTTAAGCCCTGTCTCATGCGTTCCACCGTCTTTGGTACGGACATTATTAACAAAGGACAAGATGTTATCTGAAAATCCATCATTATACTGGAGGGCTACTTCTACTTGGAAACCATTGTCTTCGCCTTCAAAGTATAGGACAGGCGTCAAGGTTTCCTTGTCCTCGTTGAGGTAGGAAACAAAGTCCTGAACTCCATTCTCATAATGGAACTCGATCGCTTCGTCTGTTCGCTTGTCTGTTAATGACAAGGTTACATTTTTTAAGAGAAAGGCTGACTCATTGAGACGCTCTGAAATGGTATTGTATTTAAAGTCAGTCGTAGAAAAGATACTAGCATCCGGCATAAAGGTCACTTTGGTACCTGTCTTAGACTTAGGTGCTGTGCCAACCTTTTCAAGAGTTGTTACTGGCTTACCACCATTTTCAAAGCGTTGCTTGTAAACAGCACCATCACGCGTAATTTCTACTTCAAGCCAACTAGAAAGGGCGTTCACGACAGAAGAACCAACTCCGTGAAGACCACCAGAAGTCTTGTAACCACCTTGACCGAATTTTCCTCCAGCGTGGAGAATGGTAAAGATGACCTCAACCGTTGGAATTCCCATAGCGTGCATACCAGTTGGCATCCCACGTCCGTGGTCTTGAACCGTTAAACTTCCATCTTTATTAATCGTTACATCGATGCGATCACCAAATCCAGATAAGGCTTCATCGACTGCATTGTCGACAATTTCCCAGACCAGGTGATGGAGACCAGCACCATCGGTGGATCCGATATACATCCCTGGCCGTTTACGGACCGCATCCAACCCTTCTAGCACCTGAATGGCGTCATCATTATAATTGTTAATATTGATTTCCTTTTTTGACACAAGGAACCTCCTATTTGTTCATCTTTTCTATTTTACAGGTTTTCTAAGGATTTTGCAAAATTTTCAAGTTAAAAGCCTATTCACAAGTCCTATTTAGTAAAAAAATCACTCATTCCCGCCCTAAAAAAAGAAACCAAGACGAGAGTCTCAGTTTTCTTTTCCTTTAACTTGACTTGTTGCAATATCTTCACCAAACCATTTTTGGCTAATTTCTTGGAATTTTCCTTCTTGATACAATTCCACAAAAGCCTTATTCAAATTGGCTAATAAGGTCTTATCCGCTGGTCTTACTCCGACCGCAAATGACTCACTCTCAAAACCAGCTGAGAAAATCTCATACTGGTCTAATATCCCTTTCGTTTTAAGATAATAATTGGCATAAACACGGTCAATTAAAAGAGCATCAATCCGATCATTTTGCAAGTCAATCAAGGCTTCATTAAAGCTCTGATACTGGTTTGCTTTTTGATCTTTTACGATATTTTTCAACTGGTCAGGCTGAGCTTCACAATCTAGATAACCAGAAGAACCTGCTTGGGCTCCCAAAATCTTATTTTTCATATCCGAAACCGACTGGATATTTTGCGATTTTTTTGAGACTAGAACCTGCTGATTCTCCATATAAGGAATTGTAAAAGCAACCTTTTCACGGCGTTCATCTGTTGCTGAATATCCATTCCAGATAGCATCAATAGTGCCGTTTTGAAGTTCTGTTTCCTTCATATCCCAATCAATGGGTTGAAACTGTACCTTGAACCCCAGTTTCTCAGAAACGGCTTGGGCTAAATCAATATCAAATCCAGCATATTGCCCATTCTTTTCTTCAAAGCCCATAGGAACAAAGGTATTGTCAAATCCAATAGTAATGCTTCCTTGTTGTTGGTATTTTTCCCAATTATCTACTTTAGGATTGCTAGCTTTTTGCGTGCATCCTACCAGGAAAAAAGCAAGAAAGAATACCAAAACAAGGCTGATTTTCTTTCGATTCATAGACACCTCCTACTTAGGCTCTACTTTGAGAATCTGGTCAGCAATATTTTCTGCAAACTGGAGATCGTGGGTCACGACAATCTGCGTCATGCCTAAGTCTCGATTTTGTAAAATCAGTTTTTCAACTTCGAGACGCAACTCTGGATCAAGGGCAGAAGTTGGTTCATCATATCCAATCACTTCTGGATCTATCATCATTGCACGTGCTAAGGCAACCCGTTGCTTTTGACCACCAGATAATGAGTATGGATAAGCATCTGCGTGAGCTTCGAGCCCTAGACGAGCGAGTAAGTCAGCCGCCTTCTTCTTTGCGTCTACTTCAGACATTCCCATAGTCTTAATAGGTGACAAGATCAAGTTCTCCATAACGGATAAGTGAGGAAAAAGCTGAAAATCTTGAAAAACAAATCCCAACAAGTGGCGCTTTTCAAGTTCATCCAATGGTAGGGATGCTCCATTATAAAAGATCTCTCCTGAATCAATAGTTTCAAGTCCAGCTAACATTCTAAGCAAGGTTGTCTTTCCACCTCCAGAAGGACCAACGATAGCCAAAATCTGCTTTTCAGGAATTGTTAAACTGAAATTGGATAAAATTTCTTTTTTTCCAAATTTTTTGCTGATATTTCTTAACTCTAACATGGATAACCTCCTATCTATAGTAGCTGAATTTTTTCTCAAGTTTCTTAGCTAAAATTGTAACGATACCAATCATAAGCAGATAAATAGCTCCTGCTAGAAACATTGGAATCAAGCTAGCATCACGATTGGCTGCAGTACGACTAGCTAGGATTAAATCTGAAATACCGAGCGCATAGACCAGAGAAGTATCCTTAACCAAACTCATAACCTCGTTAAATACACTTGGTAGGACAATCTTGGTCACCTGTGGCAAAATGATATAACGAACGGTATCAATAGGATTAAATTTCAAAACCTTAGCTGCTTCGTATTGCCCCTGAGGAATGGTTGCAATCCCTCCACGGAAAATTTCAGCAAAGTAGGCTGCATAATTAAGCGTGAAGGCAATAATCGCTGCAGGCACTCGATCCAATCGAATCCCAATACTTGGTAGAACATAATAAATAAAAATTAGTTGCAAGAGCAAGGGTGTTCCGCGCATCACCCAAATATAAACATCAATCATGTAATGGAGGGGTTTCCAATGCACCTGTAAGCAAAAGGCAACCAAAATGCCTAAAGGGATTGAAAAGAGTAAGACCAGTGCAAAAACTTGTAAAGTCATTGTCGCACCGCTCAATAAACTTGGTAATATCTCAAATAAGTAAGACATATTCCACCTCCTAAAAATAATTGTTCCTATTATAGCATAAATAAACACAAAATCAAGGATTTTCAGAAATTTCCATGAATTTTTAAAACTTTTCCTTGGTTTTTGAATTAACCAAAGCGTTTATCTAAAAAATTTCTAGTTGCATAAAGTATCAGATGTCACAGTTTGAAAAAAATTTAGTTCGGATTCTCTCTCATTTCATGGTATAATAGATACATGATGACAATAGTATTATTAATTTTAGCTTATTTATTAGGTTCAATTCCTTCAGGCTTGTGGATTGGACAAATCTTCTTTAACATCAATCTAAGAGAACATGGATCTGGTAATACTGGGACGACCAATACCTTCCGAATCCTAGGAAAGAAAGCTGGAATGGCAACCTTTGTAATTGATTTCTTTAAAGGTACTTTGGCCACTCTACTTCCACTAATCTTCCATGTACAGGGAGTTTCACCAATCGTCTTTGGGCTTTTAGCAGTCATTGGCCACACCTTCCCAATCTTTGCCAAATTCAAGGGTGGCAAGGCTGTCGCTACCAGCGCAGGAGTTATTTTTGGATTTGCTCCTCTCTTTTGCCTTTATCTAGCAGTCATTTTCTTTGGAATCCTTTATCTGGGAAGTATGATTTCCCTCTCTAGTATTTCAGCTGCTATTGCTGCGATTATTGGAGTCCTTCTATTTCCTCTTTTTGGATTTATCTTGAGTAGTTATGACCTACTTTTTACTGTGATAATTATTGCTCTTGCTAGTCTAGTGATTGTGCGACACAAGGACAATATCAAACGGATCCAAAATAAAACAGAAAATCTCATTCCTTGGGGACTTAACATAACACACCAAGAACCAAAAAAATAAAACGTCAGTTTCAACTGACGTTTTTTTATGTTATTTAGACTTGATATAGTTGATACCATCTGCCTTCGGCGCAACAGCTTTACCAAAGAAGGCCGCTAGAACGACAATGGTCAAGAGATATGGTGCGATTTGCAAGTAAACTGCTGGAACTCCTTGCAAGAAAGGAAGCTGAGAACCGATAACTGCCAAACTTTGTGATAGCCCAAAGAAAAGACTTGAAAGCATAGCACCAACAGGATTCCATTTACCAAAGATCATGGCTGCAAGAGCGATAAATCCAGGTCCGACGATCGTTGTAACTGAGAAGTTGACGGAGATTGACTGAGCGTAAATAGCTCCACCGATTCCTCCAAGGAAGCCTGAAATCACAACTCCAAGATATCTCATCTTGTAGACATTGATACCCAAAGTATCTGCTGCTTGTGGGTGTTCACCAACTGAACGAAGGCGAAGTCCAAAGCGAGTCTTAAAGAGGATAAACCAAGCTAGGAATGAGAAAGCAATTGCTAGGTAACCTAGTAGACTAGTTGACTTGAAGAAGATATCTCCGATAACAGGGATATTAGCTAATACCGGGAAGTCAAAACGACCAAAAGTTTGTGTTAAGTTATCCGTTTGTCCCTTATTATAAAGTACCTTCACCAAGAAAACTGCCAAGGCTGGCGCCATCAAGTTAAGTACAGTACCACTGACAACATGGTCTGCACGGAAATGAACTGTAGCTACTGCATGAATGATCGAGAAGATAGCTCCGACTAATCCACCAACTAGAAGAGCTAACCAAGGAGTTAATGCTCCCAAATCTTGAGCAAATTCAAGGTTAAAAACAACTCCAGAAAAGGCACCCATGACCATGATTCCTTCAAGACCAACGTTAACAACTCCTCCACGTTCAGAGAAAACTCCTCCGATACTTGTGAAAATAAGTGGTGCTGCATAAATCAACATGGACGAAACCATAAGGGTTAACATTGTTGTAATCGACATCCTTATTTACCTCCTTTAAGTTGTTTTCTTGGTTTGACAAAGCGTTCGATGATGTAGTGAACGCTGACAAAGAAGATAATTGAGGCTGTAACGATACTTACAAGCTCAGATGGTACTTGTGCAGCATTCATACCCGGTGCTCCAACCTGTAGGACACTGAATAAGAAGGCTGCAAATAGAATTCCAACTGGGGAGTTTGACGCAAGTAGACTTACTGCCATACCGTTAAATCCGACTGCCAATGATGAACCTTGAACGTAGACGTTTTGGAAGGTACCAAGTCCTTCTACTGCTCCACCAAGTCCTGCGAGGGCACCCGAAATAATCATGGATAGAATAATGGTGCGTTTTGCAGAAATACCTGCATATTCAGAAGCATTTGGATTTAGACCAACTGCACGGATCTCAAAACCGAGAGTTGTCTTCTTAAGCATGAACCAGATAACCGCAACAGCTATGATCGCAAAGAAAATCCCAATGTTCATACGAGAATTTCCTGTTAGCTCAGCAAGCCAAGGTGTTTGATAAGTTGCATTTGCACTAACACGAATAGACGAATCCGTACTTTGCATAATTTCTTTAGGGAAGCTGTGGATAAAGGCATTCCCCACATAAAGAACAATGTAGTTCATCATAATGGTTACGATAACCTCAGATGTCCCAAGGTAGGCTCTTAAGATACCAGGAATAGCACCAACGATCCCTCCCGCAACTAAAGCAATTACAATCGTCGCAAGAATCATCAATGGTCGTGGCAAATCTGGGAAAGAGAGGGCGAACCAGCCACTCATAACCCAACCTGCGAGAGCTTGTCCTGGAAGACCAACGTTAAAGAAACCAGCACGACTTGCAACTGCAAATCCAAGGGCAATCAGAATTAAAGGTCCCATAGCACGGAAGATTTCACCGATTCCACGAACACTACCAAATGCTGTGTAGAATAGTTCTTCATAGCCCCAGATAGCATCGTAGCCGAAAATCCACATGACGATGGCTCCGAGTAGAATTCCTAAAATAACAGAAATCAAAGGAACCGAAATTTGTTGTAATTTTTTAGACATCACTCTTCTCCTTTTTCCAATTCACCACCAGCCATCAAGACACCAAGCTCTTGTTTGTTGGTTGTTTCTGGCGTTACAATCCCTTGAATCTTACCATCATGGATAACAGCAATTCTATCAGAGACATTTAGAATCTCATCTAGTTCAAAGCTGACTACAAGGACAGCTTTCCCATTATCACGTTCTTGAATCAAGCGTTTGTGAATGTACTCAATAGCACCGACGTCCAAACCACGAGTAGGTTGACTGACGATTAGGAGATCAGGATTTCGATCGACTTCTCGAGCGATAATTGCTTTTTGTTGATTTCCTCCAGAAAGAGCTGATGCTGGAACAATCTCACTAGCAGCACGCACATCGAATTCTTGCATTAACTGTTTAGCGTACCCGATGATATTGGTGTAGTTTAAGATTCCCTTCTTGCTAAGAGGTTCCTTATAGTAGGTTTGAAGAGCGATATTTTCAGAAATCATCATTTCTAAAACTAAACCATCACGGTGGCGATCTTCTGGAACGTGGCCTACACTCATTTCTGTAATTTGACGAGGGTGTAAACCTACGATAGACTGGCCTTTCAACTCCACGCTACCAGACTCAATCTTACGAAGACCAGTGATAGCTTGGATTAATTCAGATTGACCATTTCCATCAATACCGGCAATTCCGACAATCTCACCAGCTCGAACATCGAGTGAGAGATTTTTAACAGCAGGAACACCACGGTTTTCGTTTACTACTAGGTCTTTAATAGACAGAATAACTTCTTTAGGTTGAGCTTCCTGTTTCTCAGTTTTAAAGGAAACAGAACGTCCTACCATCATCTCAGCTAAGTCAGCATTAGTCGCACCAGCAATCTCAACTGTTTCAATAGATTTACCACGACGGATAACTGTAACACGATCTGATACAGCACGAATCTCATCCAACTTATGGGTAATCAAGATAATTGATTTACCTTCTTTAACCAAGTTCTTCATGATAGCCATCAACTCATCAATTTCTGATGGCGTCAAAACAGCAGTAGGTTCGTCAAAGATAAGAATATCAGCTCCACGATAAAGTGTCTTTAGGATTTCAACACGTTGTTGAGCGCCGACAGAGATGTCTGCAACTTTGGCAGAAGGATCCACAGCAAGACCATAACGTTCAGACAACTCATTGATTTCTCGAGTTGCACGAGCAATATCTAGCACACCATTTTTGGTCAATTCACTCCCCAAAATGATATTTTCAGCAACAGTGAAAGCTTCTACCAACATAAAGTGTTGGTGGACCATCCCAATTCCTAAGCTAGCCGCTTTTGATGGCGAATCTAGCTTTACAACTTGACCGTTGACCACAATTTCACCACTAGTTGGTTCTAGAAGCCCCGCTAGCATGTTCATAAGAGTGGACTTACCAGCTCCATTTTCTCCTAAAAGTGCATGAATTTCACCTTTACGAAGTTCAAGGTTAATCTTGTCGTTAGCGACAAATTCACCAAAAACTTTGGTAATTTCACGCATCTCAATGACATTTTCGTGTGCCATGTGCTCTTCCTTTCAGAATTATATTTTGTTTCAATAAAACCTGCTAAAGAAACTTAGCAAGCTCTATTGAGACAAAACCATTTGTCTCAATCCTTAAAGAAGCGGCCACTGGCCGCTTCCTAAGAAATGACTTCCTTCAATTATTTTTCAGGAACTTTGATGCTACCATCAAGGATTTTAGCTTTTGCATCTTCAACAGCTTTTTTACCTTCTTCAGAAAGGTTTGTCACTGCCAAGTCAACACCTTTATCCTTCAATGAGTAAACGATAACTTGACCACCAGGGAATTCCCCTTTTTCAGCCTTGTTTGAGATATCTTGAACTGTTGTTCCAACTTGTTTCAATGTAGAAGCAAGCACGAAGTTAGCTTCTTTACCGTCTTTAGAAGTGTATTTACCTTCATCAACTTGGTCACGGTCTACACCGATAACCCAAACTTTTTCGTTTTCATTTTTACTTTCGTTCAATGATTTAGCTTCAGAGAAGACACCTGCTCCAGTACCACCAGCTGCTTGGTAGATAACGTCTGCACCTGCAGCGTATTGAGCTGCAGCGATTGTTTTACCTTTAGCCGCATCACCAAATGATCCAGCATAGTCTACTTGAACCTTGATAGATGGGTCAACTGACTCAACACCAGCTTTAAAACCAGCTGCGAAACGAGAAATAACTTCAGATTCCATACCACCTACAAAACCAACTTGTTTAGTTTTTGTAGTTTTAGCAGCTGCAACACCTGCAAGGTAAGCTGCTTCGTTATCTGCGAAAGTAACGCTAGCAACGTTCTTTTGATCTTTAATCACATCGTCAATCAAAACATAGTTTTTATCTGAATGTTCTTTTGCTGCTTCTTCAACAGCGTTGTGAAGAGCAAAACCAACACCGAAAATCAAGTTGTAGCTTCCAGCTGCTTGGTTCAAGTTGTTAGCGTAGTCAGCTTCACTTGTTGATTGGAAGTAAGTGTAACCATTGTCTTTTGAAAGGTTGTGTTCTTTACCCCAAGCTTGAAGACCTTCCCAAGCTGATTGGTTAAATGATTTATCATCAACACCACCAGTATCTGTAACGATAGCTGCTTTAGTCTTCACATCAGAAGAAGATGAAGCTGCGTTACGAGAAGAGCGATTGCCACATGCAGCAAGTCCAAATGCTGCTACTGCAACTAGACCAAGGCCTAGCCATTGTTTCTTGTTCATTACTGAACCTCCTAAATAAGATGCGCAACTAAGTTGCAAGTATGGATTGATTGGTCACGAGGACCCTTGCCACTCAGAGAGTGACACAGACTATTGCAAGTCTGTAAAAGAATATGGAAGTAATTCCCCGACCGTCATCTCGACCGTCGTTTTATCTTTGGCGACTAGAGTCACCTTTAGATCTGGTTTAAAAAATTCGACCATAACTTGCCGACAAGCACCGCAAGGCGAAATTGGTTTTTCAGTTTGACCATAGACAATCAATTCTGAAAAGTCTCGTTGTCCTTCAGAGACCGCCTTAAAGATTGCAGTTCTTTCGCCACAGTTGGTCAAGGGGTAGCTAGCATTTTCAATGTTAACCCCTGTATAGATACTTCCGTCCTTGGCTACCAAAACAGCGCCAATCGGAAAATGTGAGTAGGGAACGTAAGCTTTCTTACTAGTTTCAATTGCTAATTCAATCAACTCAGTAGTCGCCATCAGCTAATTCTCCTTTTAAGATTGCAACACCAGAAGATGTTCCAATACGAGTAGCTCCTGCTTCAACAAAGGCAACTGCATCTGCATAAGAACGAGCTCCACCAGCTGCTTTGACCCCCATATCAGGACCAACTGTCTGACGCATTAATTGAACATCTGGCAAAGTTGCTCCACCTGTTGAGAAACCTGTAGAAGTCTTGACAAAGTCTGCACCAGCTTTTTGAGCAAGTTGGCAAGCCAGAACTTTTTCTTCATTCGTTAACAAACAAGCTTCAATAATAACCTTAACCAATTTGTCTCCACTTGCTTCAACAACAGCTTGAATGTCTGTCTCAACTAATGCAATATTTCCTGATTTTAGTGCACCAACGTTGATAACCATATCAATTTCGTCAGCACCACTTTGGATGGCTTCTTTGGTTTCATAGGCTTTGACAGCTGAAGTTGTAGCTCCAAGAGGAAAACCTACAACTGTACAAACCTTGACATCAGTATCTGTTAGACCCGCTTTTGCATGCGAAACCCAGCAAGGATTCACACAAACACTGGCAAAATCGTACTCATTTGCTTCAGATAGCAAACGATCGATTTGTTGTTCGGTTGCATCTTGGTTTAAAAGCGTATGGTCAATGTATTTATTTAATTTCATTTCGGATTTTCCTTAAATTAGGAGATAATTTCGATGATTTCACGCATTTTTAGCGTTTCATCACTCATTTTAATTTTAACATATTTTTGGAAATCTGTAACTAGTTCCGGAGAAATTTTGCCATTTGCATATACTTTTGCGACAATTTCACCTTTTTTGACTGATTCTCCAACTTTCTTCTCAAAAACAATTCCTGTTTCATAATCAAGAGCATCTGTTTTGACTGCACGACCAGCACCTAATCTCATGGCAAAAAGACCAAACTCCATGGCTGGAAGTTCTGCGATAATACCATCCTCTTGAGCAGGAATATCTACCACATGATCAACTGTTACAGGTCGATAAAGATCTTCTAAATCTCCACCCTGAGCTAGAACCATCTCTTCGAATTTCTTGAGTGCCTGACCATTTTCAAGATGTTGCCTTACTTCCTCGACTGTTTTTTCAACATTTGCCAGAGAAAGCATAATCTGAGCTAACTCACAGATAAAGTGACTAATATCCTCGCGTCCTTTACCCTGAAGAATTTCTAGTGCTTCTAGAATTTCCAAGCGGTTCCCAATGGCACGTCCCAAAGGTTGACTCATATCCGTAATGACTGCTACAGTCTTACGACCAACAGCTTTCCCGAGATTCACCATGGTTTGAGCCAGTTCTCGCGCCTCGTCGACTGTTTTCATAAAGGCACCTTCACCGACAGTAACATCCAGCAAAATAGCATCCGACCCAGCTGCAATCTTTTTACTCATGACAGAACTAGCAATCAAGGGGATGGTATCAACTGTTGCTGTCACATCACGTAGTGCATAGAGCAGTTTATCCGCTTTGACTAGTTGGTCAGATTGACCAATAACTGAAACCCCGATATCCTGAACCTGTTTGATAAAGTCATCCTGACTGCGTTCGACTTGAAAACCTTTGATAGATTCTAATTTATCGATAGTACCTCCGGTGTGCCCCAGACCTCTACCACTCATCTTGGCAACTGGTACGTCAAAACTAGCGACTAATGGAGCTAAAATCAAGGTAACCTTATCTCCTACTCCCCCGGTAGAGTGTTTATCAACCTTGATACCTTCAATAGCAGATAAATCAAATTCCTGACCTGTCTTCACCATGTTCATAGTCAAATCGGAAATCTCTCTAGTGGTCATACCTTTAAAATATACAGCCATAGCAAAAGCAGACATTTGATAATCTGGAACAGTTCCAGCTACATAGCCTTCTACCAACCATTGGATTTCATTGGAACTGAGTTCTTGTCCGTCTCTTTTTTTCTGGATTAGATCTACTGCTCTCATTCTTTCACACTTCTAAGGATATAATATCCCTTGTCTTTCTTCACAACCTCACAATTACCAAAGACTTCTTCCATCTTGTTTTTGGCACTAGGAGCTCCTTGTTTTTTCTGGATAACAATGGTCAAATCTCCACCATCCATAAGATAATCAATACTTTTCTCGATGATTTCATGAACGACCTGCTTGCCTGCACGAATGGGCGGATTCGAAATGACATGATCGAATTGACCTTCTACCTGCTCATAAATATTGGACTGGAAGATAGTCGCTTGAACATTGTTTTTTACTGCATTTTGCTGGGCTAAATCCAGGGCACGATTATTGATATCCACCATGGTCGCTTGGGCACCATAAGCTTTAACCAAAGACAAACCTATTGGACCGTAGCCACAACCAACATCAAGGATTTTTTCATCTTTTTCGACATCTAGACACCTTAACAATAACTGACTTCCGAAATCAATCATTTTTTTACTAAAGACACCAGCATCTGTCAAAAAGGTCATCTTTTGCCCAAGTAGCTCAACTCTAAGTTCATGAACATCATGGGCTGCATCTGGATTTTCTGCATAATACATTTTACTCATAGTTTCATTTTACCACATAAATAAGTTAATTGTAAATCGTTTACATGACAACCAAGGCTTCTCTTTGTCATTAATTCGTAGGAAAATAATATAAGTTGAATTTCCTTTTAGGGACCGAGCAAGTAAGAACCCAATGCCATAGTGATAGCAAAGGAAAAAATACAGGCTAGACCAAACAAGAAAAGCCACCATTTTCTTGTTAAAATGGCGAGAATCAAGTAGATAAAACCAATGATTGGTAGCAAGAACAACAAGACAAAGGCAGACCAACTACAGGTTTGACTTCCTAAACTCACAGTAAACTCAATTAAAGTCGGAGATAACCACAGAATCACAATCAGTAAGCTAGTCAGTTTTAGGATTTTATCATTCACCACTAGTCTCATAACATCACCTCTTTTGATGTTTATTCTACCTCTATTCTAACAAAGAAAGCGCTTTTTCTCAAATGATTCAGATGTCTTTCTTTGTAAATTATGGTATACTGAGATATCAAACGAGGAAATTTTATGACCAACGAATTTATACATTATGAAAAAATCAGTCGCGGAACTTGGCAATCTTTACATCGTAAGACAACACCTCCTTTAACCGAGGAGGAATTGGATTCGATTAAGAGTTTTAATGACCAGATTAGTCTCCAAGATGTAACAGATATTTACCTGCCGCTAGCTCATCTGATTCAAATCTACAAACGCTCCAAAGAAGACCTAGCCTTTTCAAAAGGGATTTTCCTCCAAAGGGAGAGTAAAAATCAGCCATTTATTATCGGAATTTCAGGTAGTGTCGCTGTTGGCAAATCAACTACTAGCCGACTCTTACAAATTTTGCTTTCCCGTATTTTTCCAGAAGCAAGTGTTGAATTAGTGACAACTGATGGCTTTCTGTATCCTAACAGCATCTTAAATGAGCGAAACATCCTAAACCGAAAAGGTTTCCCTGAGAGTTATGATATGGAAAGCTTGCTCGATTTCCTTGATCAACTTAAAAACGGTCAGGATGTAGATATCCCCGTTTATTCTCACGAAATCTACGATATCGTACCTGATAAAACACAAAGAGTTCAAGCAGCAGATTTTGTCATTGTAGAAGGTATTAATGTCTTTCAAACACCACATAACAGCCGTCTTTATATTACAGACTTCTTCGATTTTTCAATCTATGTAGATGCTGCAGTCGAGGATATCGAGAGCTGGTATTTGGACCGTTTCTTGAAACTCCTTAGCTTTGCACAAGATGATCCAAACAACTATTACTATCGTTTCACCCAGCAACCAATTAGTGAAGTCAAAGATTTTGCCCATCAGGTTTGGACAAGTATTAATTTGACCAATCTACAAAACTACATCGAACCAACCAGAAATCGGGCAGAAGTCATTCTTCATAAATCTAAAAATCATGAAATTGATGAAATTTATTTAAAAAAGTGATTTCCCCTTGTCAAAATAATAGTTTTCAGATATAATGGTATAGTTAGTAAATATGGAGGTAAGAACATTGGCAAACATTAAATCAGCTATCAAACGCGCTGAATTGAACGTTAAACAAAACGAAAAGAACTCAGCTCAAAAATCAGCTATGCGTACTGCTATCAAAGCTTTTGAAGCAAACCCATCTGAAGAACTTTACCGTGCTGCTAGCTCAGCCATCGATAAAGCAGAAACTAAAGGTTTGATCCACAAGAATAAAGCTAACCGTGATAAAGCACGTCTTGCATCTAAACTTGGTTAATCTTTAACTGGATACAAAATGAGCTCTTCGGAGCTTTTTTTGTACACATTTTTCTGGAGGTTATCATGAAAATTGCTGTTATAGGATATTCAGGCTCAGGTAAATCTACTCTGGCAGAAAAACTTTCCAGCTACTACTCCATTCCCAAACTCCATATAGACCGATTGCAATTTCAGCCTGGGTGGCAAGATAGCGACCACGATTGGATGTTAAAAGAGATGAAGACTTTCCTTTCTAAACATGAGGATTGGGTTATCGACGGCAACTATACATGGTGTTGCTACGAGGAAAGAATGGAGCAAGCTGATCAGATTATCTTTCTAAACTTTTCAGCCTGGAACTGCTTGTTTAGAGCCTTTATGCGTTATCTACAATACAGAGGAAAAGTTAGAGAAAGTATGGCAGACGGTTGTCCTGAACAATTTAACTGGGAATTTATACGCTGGATTCTCTGGGACGGACGAACAAAAAATGCTAAGGTAAGATACCAAAAATTAAGTGATACCTACCCTGAAAAGATGCATATTCTCCATTCTCAAGCAGAGATTGATTATTTCTTGCAATCTCTTAAAAAATAGACGATAGAGTAACATTCCATTAAGGTCAGTATGGACTGAATAACTAAAAAAGGAAGATTTTCATCCAGAAAATCTTCCTTTTGTGTTCCCTTTTATTCAGCAATTAAGGTCTCAAGACCAACTTTCATCATATCTGTGAAAGTATTTTGACGTTCTTCAGCAGTCGTATCTTCATCTGGATTAACCAAGCTATCAGAAATTGTCATGATGGCAAGGGCATCCACATGGTGTTGAGCTGCCAAATAGTAAAGAGCTGCTGCTTCCATTTCCACGGCTTTCACACCCCATTTACCAAGCTCAATGTTCTTTTCAAAGTAGTTTGAGTAGAAAACATCTGATGACAAGACATTGCCGACGTGTGTAGTCATGCCAAGGTCTTTAGCAATATGGTAAGCCTTATCTAGCAAGTCAAAACTTGCGATTTGTGGGAAATCGTATTGAGGCCAATCGTTGCGGATGATGTTTGAGTTGGTTGCAGCTGCTTGAGCCAAGACCAATTCACGGACGTGAACATCCTCATTCAAAGATCCAGCCGTTCCCACACGGATTAATTTCTTCACACCGTAGTCAACAATCAACTCGCGTGCATAAATCGAAATGGATGGCATCCCCATTCCGGTCCCCATGACAGATACACGATGACCTTTATAAGTGCCTGTGTAGCCAAACATGTTACGCACTTCGTTAAAGCAAACAGCATCTTCAAGGAAATTCTCAGCAATAAACTTGGCACGAAGAGGATCCCCAGGAAGAAGAATTTTATCAGCAATTTCACCTTGCTTAGCAGCAATATGGATAGACATAGTTTATGATACAAAGAGCGAGAAGAAAACGACTGAAAATTAGGAATCTGACGAGAAATCCTGATTTTTCAGTCAGATTATCTATTTTCCGAGTTTTCCGCTCGTGTTCAAATCAGAACACTTCACTCTACCTTTCTTTTTTATTAATAGGACAGGCGACAGAGAACAAAGGAAAAATAGGAAACTGACGACACATCGCAGATGTTAGACAGTTTATCTTTTTTACACAGTTCTCCGCCCGTATTCAGTTCAGCGAATACAAGGAGCCCATCCTTTCTTTAATTTATATTTGATATTTAGAAAGATACCAAACCCGTCAAAAAGCGAAGGGAAAATTGGAGTTGGGTGCAGTGTGCGATGCTCACTAGACCAACTGTCTTTTTCCCACTGCTTTTAGGGTGGGTTCAATTCCTTTCTTTCTTAATTTTGATGACAAATAGGTGAACAGCACGGGCTCAATTTAAACCCAAACTACCTACCTTTCAATTTTTTTAGAAAAATTTTCCGCTCGTGTTCAAATCAGAACACTTCACTCTACCTTTCTATAATAAGTATTGATTACAATTCAGCAAGAATCGCTTTAAGCAAACCTTTGAAGTCACCTTTGACACGTTCTGTTACTTCCACAACTTCTTCGTGATTGAGTTCTTCTTGGAATCCAGCAGCATGGTTCGTAATACATGAAATTCCTAGAACTTTCAAGCCTGAGTGAGCGGCCACAATCACTTCAGGAACAGTGGACATACCAACTGCATCTGCTCCCAATGTCTTATAGGCACGAATCTCTGCAGGTGTTTCATAAGTCGGACCGGTTACACCGATATAGACACCTTCATCAAGCTTGATACCAAGTTTATTAGCCACTTCATGGGCAGTAGCACGGTATTCTGGAGTGTAGGCTTTAGACATATCTGGGAAACGTGGACCAAAATCATCCAAGTTTTCACCCATCAATGGGTTTTGCCCCGTCATATTGATATGGTCTGAGATAGCCATCAAAGTACCAGGACCGAAACCAATACCGCCAGCTGCATTGGTTACAATGACACCTTCACATCCGAGAACTTTCATCACACGTACTGGGAAAGTCACGACTTCAAGAGGATTTCCTTCGTAGAAATGGAAGCGACCTTGAAGAGCCAAGACCTTTCGACCTGCAAGGTCGCCATATACCAATTTCCCAGCGTGACCGACTACTGTCGAACGGCCCCAGTTTGGAATATCTGCATAGTCTACTACAACAGGATTTTCGATTTCTTCAGCCAATTCTCCAAGTCCTGATCCAAGGATTAAACCAAACTCAGGCGCTTGGATTCCTTTTTCTTTCAGGAAAGCAGCTGTTTCTTTGATCTTATCTAAAAATGTCATTCTGTGTCTCCTTTATTATTTTTTAGCATTTGACCGATTTTGTCAAAAGTTTTAGCATTGCGAATGGTGATGTTGCGATAAAAAGGCATCTTGAGCAAGTACTTATGATAGGCAGTTGCATAGTAGGATTCTTCAGAGAATTTCCCCCAGAAAATCCCATGTTTTCCAAAATGAACCACTTCATCTTTCAGTTCCAAACTGTTCACTTTCTCGATGACTTGATCCACATCCAAGCTCTCCGTGTAGAAGAGGACATCTTTTCGAGCTAGGTCTTTGGTCCACCAATCTGGCAGATTCTTCAGCTCTGCTTCATAATCTTCCTGACTCAGCAAAGAAAAGCTCTGAATAAATGGATAATGGACTTCAAAGAAAGTCTCTAACTTTTCAACCAATTGGGCTTTGGGAGCTGTCGAAGTAAAGAAAATGTTGCCACTGTTGATGTAGGTTTCAACCTTTTCCAGTCCCAACTCTGTCAGTTCTTGACGAAGTTGCGCCATAGCAACCTTATTCTTCCCACCGACATTAATGCCCCTTACCAGTAAAGCATAGCGCGTCATCTTATACCAATTTATCTAAGAAACTTTCACCAATCATGGCAGTTTCAACACCAAAGTTATCCGCAACTGTCGCTGAGATATCTGCAAAATGTCCAACTGGAAGTAAACCATTTCCTTTGAAGGCTGGACTGTATGCCAAAAGTGGGATGTATTCACGAGTGTGGTCTGTTCCTGCATAGGTTGGGTCATTTCCATGGTCAGCAGTAATCAAGAGAAGGTCATCCTCTCTCATAGCTGCGATAATTTCAGGCAAGCGCTCATCGAACTCATGCAAGCAATCACGGTAACCATGAGCATTGCGGCGGTGGCCGTAAAGGGCATCAAAGTCCACCAAGTTTGTGAAGGAGAATCCTTTTTCAAACTCAGCAAGTCCCATGGTCTTCAATAATGTATCAATTCCGTGGCTGTTTGACTTGTTGTGGCCCATATCATGATTGATACCAGCGCCATTAAAGATATCGTTGATTTTACCAACAGCGTAAGTATCGATACCAGCTTCGTTTAATTTATCCAAAACAGTTGGTGCAAATGGAGAAACGGCCAAGTCACGACGATTTGCCGTACGAGTGAAGTTACCTGGTTCACCAACATATGGACGGGCAATGATACGACCTAGAAGGGCTGGGCGCTCAAGGGTAATTGAACGAGCGTACTCACAGATACGGTACAATTCATCCAAAGGAATAATGTCTTCGTGGGCAGCAATTTGCAAAACAGGGTCAGCTGAAGTATAGATAATCAACTCCCCAGTTTCCATCTGACGAGGTCCGAAATCATCGATAACAGCTGTACCTGAGTACGGTTTGTTGGCTTCACGAATGACCTTGCGTCCTGAAAATTCTTCGATCTTTGTCAAGATTTCTTCTGGGAATCCGTTCCAGAAAGTATCGAAAGGCTCGGTAATGTTGAGTCCCATGATTTCCCAGTGTCCAGTCATGGTATCTTTACCGCGTGATACTTCTTCCAATTTTGTTGCATATCCTGTTGGATTGCTTTCAGCTGGTACAGTCTTTAGAGGCGTTTCGCGAGGAATATTTCCTAGACCGATTTTAGCCATGTTTGGCACATTCAAACCAACTGTTTTGGAAATGTGTCCTAGTGTGTCAGAAGCTCCATCTGGAACCCCTGCATTGACAAAGTTATTGGCATCTGGTGCAGCACCGATTCCCACGGAATCCAGTACCACCAAGTGAATACGATTAAATTTTGACATAGTGTATCTCCTTATTATGTTGATTAGTTTGCTTTTGTTGAAGTTAGAATCTGAACCCCGTCTCGTCCAGCAACGATGACCTTATCCACCATTTGGTTGAACAAGCCATGCTCAACGACACCAACGACATGGTCCAATTCTTGCCCGAAGGCAATTGGATCTTCAATGACATCCAAGGCTAGGTCAATGATAAAGTTCTGCATATCGGTCACAAAATGTTGGCCATCTTTTTCACGGAAACTTGGTTTATAGCCAGCTCGCTCAAATCGACGAAAGACCTGTTCTGCACCATACTGAACGACCTCTACAGGTAATTTAAAGGCACCAAGTTTCTCTACTAGCTTACTTTCATCAACTACCCAGATATATTCTTTAGATGGAGTTGCGACAACTTTCTCCATGAGAAGGGCACCACCACCACCTTTAATGCCATTAAACTGACTATCTACTTCATCAGCACCATCAACGGTTAAGTCTACAAAATCCACTTGATCAATTGACTTAAGAGGAATATTGAGTCCTTCTGCCTGCTTGCTGGTCACACTAGAAGTCGTTACAGCTGTAATCTGTAAGCCCTCTTCCTTGATACGACGACCTATTTCTTCTACGAAATAGTAGGCAGTTGAGCCTGTTCCAAGCCCGACAACCATACCATCTTTGACGAACTCGGCAGCTTTAATCCCTGCCATTTTTTTCAGATTTTCCACTTATACACCTCCAAATAGAGCTACTTCCATTATATCATGAATACGCTTCAAATTCATCCTTGCACTAGAAAAACCCGAACAATTTATGTCGGGTTTTGTGATGTTTACTTAACCATATCAGGGTCATAATCGTAAAAACCAGTATCCAAGAAACGATTTTTAGGATGGAGCTTGCGAACTTCTTCATCAAGCAAGAAGGCCTGGTCATGAGTAAAGTTCCCTTCTTGAATCAAATTGCGCGCTTGGATAAAGAGTTTTGCGATTTCCACAAAATTTTGTCCTGGAGTGTAGAGACCTTCCAGTTTCCAGTGGGTAAACCCATGCTCTACTAATTCGGTCAACTTAGTCATCAAATCAAGGTCATTGTTAGCAAAGATGTGGGTTCCATGATTGTCCTCAAAAATAGAGTAATGACTCTCTGGGTCACTTGGCTCAGCTAGAAACAAATCACGTTGACGAGATTTTTCATCATCAATTTGAGTGAAATTATAGTAGTTTTGCAAAAGCGGACGCTTAGAATGGTGGATCACACTAGCACCATATACCAAAACTTCTGCTGGAATTTCTAAAATTTCAGGCATTTTGAAAAGTTCTGCAGACGGGATTTCACGCGCCAAGACGGCTTCTGACGCTCCTGCCTTTTGTCCCCAGAAGTTAATCTGACGACTGCTTGTGACCATGGTTGAAGCATCGTAGATGGTTTTGAAAGAATAGCCCTCACGGTTTACCACATAAAAGACACCTGCGTCCCCAACTGTGATATAGTCCGTTTTGATTTCTTCTAAAAAGTCCAAGAAGGGCTTGATACGGTCCATCATGTCTTGGTGCATAAGAGCATTGACCGCTACGATTAATTCCTTACCGGCATCATGAATGATTTTTGCGATTTCACGCAATTCATCATGACTAAAAGTCGTTGGCAAACGAAGACCAAAATCTTTCTCACCGACATAAATGCGGTCGACACCAGCTTCAAGTAGCTGTTTTACTTGTTCAATACTTTCAGCAGTTGCTGTAATGATAATCTTTTCCATAGAGAAAATTATACCACATTTCCAAAAAATCAGCTACATAGGAAAGTGAGACTGATGACAATTTAAAAAAATTCTGTCCTTACTTGAAAATTGAATTTATTTGCATCTGTGTATGATTTTTATTCGTTTCAATCATCAAATTTTTCCTCGTATCAGATAGAAAAAAATGATAAAGGTTAAACGATTTACTCATCCTATCATTTTCCCATAAGCATGTCAAGAAAACCGAAATTGGCTTGATAACAGATTTTATGCAATTTGTAACCATTCTGTAATAATTCTCTCTTTAAAAAATGATAAAATAGTAATGTACTGTTAAGGAGAGAAATATGCCCGCAAGAAAACTACACCCGTATGAGTTAGAACAAGAAAGTATAAAAACTGCTCAGTTTCAAGATTATGTTCCAGAAAGTACTTCTGTTGCTAGTGTAAAGGAAGTCCTATTTTTTGTAAACATTGCTTGCTTCTGTGTCTTTTTAGCTATCTTTAGTTTTATGTTCTTATCGCTAAAATTGAACACTGTTTTATCATTTGCTTTGGCTATCGGCCTCAGTCTTTTCGCTTTACAATTGCAGCGCACTTTTATCAAGAAAAAATTCAAATAAAAACCTTCGATGAATCGAAGGTTTTTTTATTTATTCTTTCGTCTTGACGGTGTTGAGATAGCTATCTTGACTTCAAAAATTGTTCCGTTAGGTTTGTTATCTTTAACACTAATAGAGCCTTTGAGGGCATCGACGATTTGCTTCGCTAAAGACAAGCCTAAACCGAAACCACCCTTTTGACGTGTCCGGGCCTTATCAACACGATAAAAGCGATCAAAGATTTTCTTTTTATCGGCTGCAGAAATACCGATACCATTATCCGCTACCGTTAGATAGAGGCTGCGTTCAGTCGTTGAAATCTCAAAATAAATATCGCCTTCTTCTTCTGTATACTTGACCGCATTGTCAAACAAAATGGTCATCAATTGCTTGAGAAGGAGTTTATCTGTGATAATGGTGCGATGAACACGATTTTGAAAACGAAAAACACGATTATTCTCGGAGGCAATCATTTCATAGTTGGTAAAGGTAGTATTAAAGAAGTCAGGTTCTACTTCCCCAAACTCTGGCTTGATTCCATCATCTCTACGCGCTAGATTAAGGAGGTTAGTCGTTAGAAACTTCATATTTCGAACTTCTTCCAAACTAGAAGCGATGCTCTCACTTGACTCCAGAATGGTAGCCTCTGGTTTTCTAAAAAGAGTTTCCAGACGGTTCTGAAGAACTGCTAAAGGCGTCCGTAATTCATGACTGGCATTTTCCACAAAGCTCTTCTGCTTTTGCATACTTTCAAGCAAGGGTTTCACACTGACACGAGCAAGATAAAGACTGGCCAAGATAGATAGAATCCAAAAACTTGCCATCACCACCACGATTAACTGTTCGTGGTTTTGACTAATCTGCTCGAGTTGGCTCGTGTTAATCAGGATAGCAGCATACTTGATATTGGTCGAAACCGAATCAATATTCATTTCTGTCAAGACAACACGATAAATCTCATCCTGACCGTAACTATTCATAACATGAAGTTGGCGAATATGGTTTAAATCCTTTTTATTGAAAGTGATTCTGTCTAATCCTAAGAAGCGATTTCCAGTCACTAATTGATTCAAATTTGCATCGAGCAAAATCACTTCAGTATTGGAACTCACATTTGGCTTTTTATCAGAAGCTGAAGTGACACTGCCACTACCCAAATCCTTTACGTCCTCAGTTGCACGATTGACCGCCAATTGAATGATATCCTGAGGATTTTTGCTGAGAGATAGCAGTTTCTCATCCACTGATGTGTAGAGACTAGAGTGCATAACCTGCAGGATAATCAAGGTCATGGCAGAGAAAATCAGCGTGAAAACACCAAAATTACGGATAAAGTAGCTGAAATCTTCTGCGTACCAATTCTTTTTTAATTTCTTAAACATGTTTTAAAATATACCCAACACTACGCAAAGTTTGGAGATTTTCAGCAAAGGCTGAACCTTTCAATTTCTTACGAACTTTTGATACATAAACTTCTACAACGGAAATAGTTGTGTCGCTGTCAAATCCCCATAAACGGTCAAAGATTTGAGTTTTTGGTAAGATGACATTTTGGTTTTGGAGGAAATAAACCAAGAGTTCAAATTCTTTACCGAGTAGCTCAACAGAGGCACCCTGAACCTTCACTTCATTGGTAGATAGATTGACTGTCAAGTCACTGTATGACAAGGTATTTTCGTTAAATTTCCCAGAACGTTTGAGAAGGGCTTGGATACGCATCTTGAGTTCTTCTAGGTAGAATGGTTTGGTTAGATAATCATCAGCCCCAAGCTCAAAGCCATGTCCTTTGTCATCAAGACTTTCCTTGGCTGTCATGATGAGAACTGGGGTCGAAACACCTTTTTCACGCAATTCTTTCAAGACTTGGAAACCATTTTTTTCTGGCAACATCAAGTCCAATAGAATTAAGTCATAAACGCCACTTTCAGCCTCGTAGAGACCTTCTTCGCCATCAAATACCTGCATAACATCTGCAAAATCATCCAAAAAATCAAAGACTGAATTTGACAGGCCTAGGTCATCTTCCACTAATAGAATTTTAATCATCAAAAATTCCTCCTTATTATATCCATTATAGCAAAAATATCTTAAAAAAAACTCAACTTTCCTTGTTTTTCTATGAGAAAGTTGAGTTTTTATATACTATTTAGTCAAGAAGTTTTTAAGCCTTGCCATATTGTGCAACAGCTGCTTCAACCGCTGCTTTCTCACGCTTAATCAATTCAACACGAGCTGCGATTTCCTTGATTCCCATACCGATGTTACGGCTGAGAGCAAGATCAGAAAGTTGCGGTTCAAAGAATTCCTTGTACTCTGCCAAACGTTGCTGAGTCTTAAATACATGCGCAGGAAGGATAACAAAGCTATCAAAGCTCATATCTCCTCCAAGGGCTGCCTTAATCCAAGCCCAGTTTTCACGCGCCCAAGACCAAACTGTTTCCTGAGTTGCTTGATGAGCTAGGAATTGGTAATACCATGCAGACAAGTCTTGTGGTTTAACCACAAATTTGTCCTTCCAAGAAGCAATCAAGGTTTGGATATTGTTCGCATCTGTACTGTAAGCAAGAGCAGCTGCCAATTGGCGTTTAAAGGCGGCATCTGTGGCATGAGTATAAAGATCGAGATAAGTTGCGACCAATTCCTTAGTCTCATGGTGTTTCATTTCATTGATGAGAACTTGTGAACGAATAGCTGCTGGAAGTCCTGAAAGATTATCCTTGTGAGCCGCGAAGATTTGGCTAGCGACTTGACTAGCTTCTGCATTATTTGAGCGAATCATCATAGAAACAGCCAACTGACGAACCAATTCATCCTCATCTGATTCGCCATCTTTAGCTTCAAAACCAAGACGGTCATAATTATGACGAGCCAATTTAGCAACCAATGCTTTGAAGGCTGTTTCAGCTTCTGTTCCTTCATCGATAAAGCGTTCAAGGGCAGAAATTACTTGAGAAACAGCTGAAACAACAAGATAAGATTCTTCCTTAGCAAGTTTATCAAGGACTGGGAGCAAGTCAGCATAAGAAATGTGCCCTGCTTCTGCAAGCAAACGACGTTCTTGAACGATTTGCAGTTTACTTGTGTTATCAAGCTCAACTAGGTCAGCAAGAATAGCATCCAACAAGTCTCCTTGGTAGTCTGTAATATAGTGGGCTGTATTTTCAGTATTGAGACGAAGAGCACCGTCATTTTCAGCAAGAAGAGCTGCGTAGCCAGGGATTTCGATACTTTCAGTTTCAAGTGTATCAGGCAAGCCTTTCCAGTTGGTATTCAATGGCACAACCCAGAGACGGTTCTTGTCTTCGTGTTCACCGATGAAGAATTGTTTTTGTGAGATCTTCAAAACATCATTTTCAACTGTAGCAGTCAAAACTGGATAACCAGGTTGCTCCAACCAAGAATCCATAAAGGCTGCTACATCACGGCCTGATGCTTGACCAAGGGCATTCCAAAGGTCACGACCAATAGTGTTTCCGTATTGGTGTTTTTCAAAGTAAGCGTGCAAGCCTTTAGCAAAATCAGCATCTCCTAGCCAACGACGAAGCATGTGCATGAGACGGCTTCCTTTAGCATAAACGATTGCAGAGTCAAAGAGTGTATTGATTTCATCTGGGTGTTTGACTTCGACGTGAACAGACTGAACACCATCAGTCGCATCACGTTTAAGAGCGGCTGGCACTCCACTTGTTTGGAAATCTTCAAAGATATTCCAGCTTGGCTCAATCGCATCCACACAGACGTATTCCATCATGTTGGCGAAGCTTTCGTTGAGCCAGAGGTCATCCCACCATTTCATAGTTACGAGGTTACCGAACCATTGGTGAGCAAGCTCGTGGGCAATGACAAGAGCTACTTGTTGACGGCTGGCAAAAGTAGAGTTCTCATTTACAACCAAGTAGACTTCACGGTAGGTTACGAGACCCCAGTTTTCCATAGCACCTGCTGAGAAGTCAGGAAGGGCGATGTGAAGAGATTGAGGAATTGGATACTTAACTCCGTAATAGTCTTCGTAAAATTCGATAGAACGAACAGCGATGTCTAGTGAAAACTCCAGGTTTGAAAGTGGGTGTGCCTTGGTTGAGTAAACACCAACGAGAGTACCGTTTTTAGTTGTAGCAGTTACCCCTTGCAAATCACCAGCTACAAAGGCTAGCAAGTATGAGGACATTCGAGGTGTAGTTTCAAACTTCCAGATGCCAGTTTCCTTGCGATTTTCAACATCAATCTCAGGCATGTTTGACAAGGCAAGTTCGCCTTCTGCTTGGTCAAAGCGAAGTGCTAGATCAAAGGTTGCTTTAGCTTCTGGCTCATCCACACATGGGAAGGCTTCACGGGCAAAGTGGCTCTCAAACTGAGTCGACAAAACTTCCTTCTTAACTCCATCAACTGTGTAGTATGATGGATAGATTCCTGTCATGTTGTCTGTGATTTTACCTGAAAAAGCGATAACCAATTCAACTGAACCTGCTTCTGCAAGTTCGATATGAAGGGCTTCATTTTCGTTATCAACTGTAAATGGACGAGCTTGTTCTCCTACTTCAACTGAAGAAATCTCCAAATCCTTTTGGTGAAGGGAAATACGGTCACTTTTAGCTTGACCAGTAATAGTTACTTTTCCTGAAAAAGTCTTGGTCTCACGACTCAAGTCTAAAAACAAATCATAATGTTCAGGAACAAATTTTTCAATATAATGTTCTACTGCTTGCATCATATTCTCCTATTCTAAATTTCTGAGCGAATGCTCTAGTTCAAACATACCTATTTTATCATATTTTTAAATAGAAAGAAGGATTGAAATGATTTTTACAATATTTTCATCTCACGTAACTCTATAGATGTTTTATAAAAATTGTTAAGTCGTATTATTTGACCGCTTAATATGTTAGTGCTAAAATTGTCTTGTTTGGTAAATCAACTATAAAAAGGAGGAACAATGAAAAAGTTATTTTTTGCTGTTATTTCTGCGTTTGCGGCCCTAGCACTTCTAATTTCTATTGGTGCATATAGTACCCAAGCAAAAGAATTAACCAGCCAAGTGAAGATTTCTCAAGTGAAAACTGAAGGCGAAAAGATTTCATATCACTGGGAAATTGATTCAGGTGTGGAAGTCGGAGATACATTCAAGATTTCTATGCCAGAGGACGTTAAGTTTGCTTCTTCTGCTTTTAGCTCAATGAAAAACGCTAGTGGCGAAGAAATTGCAACAGGAAAAGTATCAGATGATGGTAAGACTCTGACTATCACCTTTGTAAAAGGAGGAAATAAAGGGGCCGAAGGAAACGTATCATTCTGGTATAAATGGGATGGAGATAATACCACTGGTCAAGACCAAGAACGCTCCATTAAAATCGGTTCAGAATCTGCAATTGTCAAACGTTCTGGACAAGGTCCAGTACCAGTCCTACTTCCGATTAAGAAGTATAATTCTGGTGGTACAGATAACACTAACTTGCAACATGCTCAAAAAATTTGGGGACCTACAGGAATTCCAGACTGGAGAGATACCCTAGAAGTAACTGATAAGACTACTGATGGTTTCTTGTTCTGGCACATATCAGTAAACAATGCTGTTGACAAGAAAGAAGCTGCTTCAAGCATCATCTTTACTGACCAAATGCCCAACCTTCCTGCACTTGACTATAGCCGTATTAAATCTGCCAAAGGTCAAGATGTGTCTCAATACTTCAAAGGTGGAACTTACCTTCCAGCATCATTTGACTTGAAAGTCAATGGTAAAACTCTAGTTGTCAACGGAGTATCAATGTCTGGTCTTGCATTAGAACCATA
The DNA here is from genome assembly GCF_054861245.1 of Streptococcus sp. KHUD_017. Lineage (NCBI taxonomy): Bacteria > Bacillati > Bacillota > Bacilli > Lactobacillales > Streptococcaceae > Streptococcus > Streptococcus sp. KHUD_017. The sequence continues at coordinate 702,117 of NZ_CM142175.1, read as the reverse complement.
CATTGAGTGGACAGAACATGGATTTAAACTTGATTTGACTAAGGTCAGCGACCAATTTAAAGTTACATCTACAGACGAAATTACCCTATCATATCAAACACTTCTACAACATGCTGATCAAATCAAGAGCGTAACAAACGTTGCTTCTCTTACAAGCGATCAACACAAAACAGCTGTAACCAAAGAAAACACTTGGGTTAACAAAGCTGCTTCAGCAGATGCACAAGTCTACAATAGTGATGTAACAACTACAACAACGACTACATCTACTACCACAACAACTTCAACAACTTCAACAACGACTACGACATCTACTACTACAACTACTGAGTCTACGACTTCATCCACTACAACTACGACTCCTGAGTCTACAACTTCATCTACTACAACTACGACTCCTGAATCTACAACTTCATCTACTACAACTACGACTCCTGAGTCTACAACTTCATCTACTACAACTACGACTCCTGAGTCTACAACTTCATCCACTACAACTACGACTCCTGAGTCTACAACTTCATCTACTACAACTACGACTCCTGAGTCTACAACTTCATCCACTACAACTACGACTGAAGAGCCTAAGACTTCAACTTCAACTACTACAACTCCTGAAGAGCCAACTAGTCAAAATAGTAGTGAAGAATCAAGCTCTACAACAACTTCAACTACTGAAAGTTCAACTTCAGAGACAACAGCTCCAACTGCAGATACAACAGCTTCAACTTCGAAAACAACAACTCCTGAAGCTAATGGTTCAACAACCACTACAACTACTGGAGAACCTACAACAGTTTCAACAACTGGGGACAAACCAGGACTTCCGAACACTGGTGAACGTAATAGCCTAATTGTTTCTGTTGCTGGTGTTGCAATGCTTATCGTAGCTGTAGGAACAGTTTTACATTATCGTAAAAAATAATCAACCAATGTAGAAGGGATATGAATAGGGATTCAAAAGATAAACATCTTTGATATACTTTATCCAGAACTTCACTTGCTAGATTCAAAAAAGCGGACATGATTGTCCGCTTTTTGTTTGCTCGTTTTATCATTTAAAGTCAGAAAAAGCTTTGAATAATGATTTCCAAAACTTTCTTATGTCTGCTTTTTACAAGGGGTAGACCTTACGAAATTCTTCTAAAACCACCTTACTGTCAGGTGTAAACGTCAGACCTGCTTCTCCTAAGCAGTCTTTGAAAAAGTCTTCATGAACCTGACGCCAATAGGCCAGAGATTTGTCACCTTCGCCTTCCTTGTAGGCATGCTCAGCAGACACTTGATAGAAGGGCTGAACAGAAACCTTGGTAATTTCGACAATGCAGACAGCCTGGTTTTGACTGTCTAAAATGACATCGAAAGTCCCTTCTTGTGGAAGGGGTTCGTCCTCTAGTGCGTAGAGGTCATAGGCTGAGGCTGTTGCTGTTTTTTCGCCTCTTAGAACCAAGTCTGCCAAGAGATCTGCTTCCACCCCAAAAGCCCAGGCATCTATCTCATATCCGATAGAGGGGGTAATTTGCTTGTAGGCATTCCACATTTCTTGAGGTGTCATAAGTTGCTCCTTTGTATTTTTTTACTTTCTTCTTTTACACGTTTGAGATGATCTGGATAGTCAATCTCTAAATTAAAAATCTCTGGAATAGAACTGTAATGGATAATACATTTGATATCCATTTGATTCATTTTTTGTATGAAAGAAGCATTCAGATATCCTGCTACGGCGAAATCTATCTTTTTCGTCCTTGCTTTATCTTGCATCTGTCTCAGCATTTCTAACATAATGGGACTTTCCATATCATGCCATTGACTATTTCTCACAGTGGCAAAAACAAAAGAAGTCAAATCATTCATTCCCACTACAATCTTTGTAATACCAGTTTCCAGTATCCTGTCCAAGTCAAAATAAGCTGACGGTAATTCAATCATTGTGCCGACTTTTCCAGTAAAACCATGCTCACGCAATACTCTAATAGCTTGCTTTAACTGCTCAGCATCATTGACAAAAGGAAAAATAACAGACAGATTGGGATTTGTTTGATAAACTTCTGTAACGACATTTGCCTCAGCCTGAAATTCATTCGGACACGCCAATAAACGCCTAGTTCCTCTATATCCAAATAGGGGATGATTTTCATCAAAATGCTCTTTAGTCCCCTCTAAACAATTAGCTTCTGTATTTGTTAACTCTGAAAAACGATACCAAACCTCTTCATCTGAGTACAAGGAGCAAATGGTATCTAGATAATCTTTTACAAATTGCTGACAATTTGGTAATAGTATGTTTTGGTTTAGTTCTCTCAACAAGTATTCCCCACGAATCAAGCCGACGTGGTGCAATAAATGGGGATAAACTTTTTCAACAATTTTTTCGCCACTAAGAGCTAGTTGATTTTGCATGTTTTACCTTCCAATTCTTATAGCTTGTCATATCCAATTCTGCAAATCCTCGTAACTCTGCCCTCACTTTTAATACTAAAGGCGAGGCATTTTCTTGGGTCATCTGCTCAATAGGGACCCAAATTGCATTTGCTGAATCATTTCTTCCATCAAGAACCTCCTGAGGAAGGGATTGTTGAGAGCTCTCGAAATCGAGTACGATATCATAAAAGGCCATGATATGATGTACTGCGAAGTCTTGCCCTTCTTCTTGAACCAGCACATCATACATCCTAGGATTTGAATAACGGCTAAGCGTATAGCCTGTCTCCTCCAGAACCTCCCTCTTGAGGGTTTCTGTCAGCCCCTCACCTGGTTCTTGACTACCACCCGGTAAATCAAAACGATGCTGATAAGGTCCTCTCGTTTTCTCAATGCAAAGCAATTTCCCGTCTTGTAGACAGATTCCATATACACCAAAGTGATTTTTGATTTCCATATTCTATTCTTTCTTAATCTCCAAGATTGTTATCTCACCTTATCCCTTAAAAGGAAAGAGGCTATAGATTTCATACTCTTTGATATACTTCTTCAGTATCTCCATATTCTCTTCGATTTTTGCTTGGATATCTGTCTCTTCACAAGTTGACTCAGCAATAAAGAGGTGAATCTTCAATAGATCTGTCAAGTATAGCAAACGACGTTCCATCTCAGATTCAGGACTTGAAGCTTGCTCGATTTTTGCAAGCTTTTGCTCCAAGCTATCACCATTCAAAAATCTCTGATGAACTCTCTTTCTTATGTTTTGAGTGGATTCCTCCCCTTGTTCTAACGGAGACAAAAGGAGTTTTTTATAGACGAGTACCTGATTTTCTTTTTCTCTTTCCAGATAGGCCAATAAAACCAGAGAGCTATCAACAAAGGTCCAAATGTTATAATTCCCTTCAAATGGAACTTGTATGATCCTATCTAATAATTTTTTAGTCATTTCCTCTTGACCATCCAGATAAAGTAAATAGGCCAGATGATTCAGCGATTCGAGATAGCTAGCTTGAGTTTTCTTATTCTTTTTTAAAATTTTATCTAAATAGAGATGTAGGTCTGGATGTTTTTCCAGTTGTTCAACTACTTCTGGTAGCTTCATTTGAAATCCTTTCTATTCTTTTTTAAAAAATTTAAAGAGATTTTAGTCAACTAATCCAACTCTGCTCTACTGAACAAGTCTTTCATAGCTTCGATATCATCGCAAAATTCTTTAAATCCTAAAGCGAATTTAGCCAAGGCGTCCACCTTGGAAGAATAGGCGCAAAACATACTTCCTTCAGGATCAAAGTCTATAGCATCGCTTAATTCAGGCATTTTTTCCTCCAAAAATACCCAAGCTAGGGATGCCCAATCGTAGCCATTTCCTTCAAATCCCTCCTCTTCTCGAGTGTCAAACACTTCCTGTCTGTATTCTCCATCAGGGTAATAAATGAGCGACCCTCGAACATTTTTAGGATCCTCATCATATACAAGCAGGCTAAAAGGGGCAATTTTTACATTTATTTTTTCGTAATCCATCATTTTTAAACTCCTTATGGAACGCGTTTATTGGTAACAGGACTTCATAAATCTAGTAGATCTACTCAGCATCAAAAGGCATAAAACTATCATGCCGCTGATAATATTTCAAAGCCTCTACCAAGTCTTGGGGACTTGCATCTGGCTTTTCCTCAAGTGCGACTGCAAGGGCATCAATCAACTGCTCTCCATAGTAGACTAGCTGGAGATGTTGATCCGTTGCATCAGCTGGGTAGACATCACGATCTTCCACAACATCTGGATAATCTGATACCCAATAGAGCTTTTCCAGTGCCAGTTCTCCATCCTCCTTGCCATAGAGGCAAAAATCATCTGATACCAATTGATCTACGCGCACCTGCTCAATTATCTGCTCTAGTGAAAGTTCTTGGTGTTTTCGCATCCCGTCTCCTTTTTAATCTCACTCTTCAACAAAAGAGTTCAAAAATTCCTCAAAAGAAGCCCATTGACCATAGATCTCAGCTTTTTCTTCTAAGACATAGAAATACACCTTACCATAATCTTCTTCCCTTAGAGAAAGAGCGTAATTGCCAGAACCAGGATCATAGGCGAAATGGAGAAGGTCTGTAGCCCTAAATCCTGCAGGCATAGCCTCATCGTCATACCATGTAAGAGACTTCCTCATCTCCTCAAGTGAATTAAAGGAATTGAAAGGAAAGACGTGATGTTCATCGTGGACCCCCCTTACTTGGGGCTGGCCACCGTTGTACTTGAGATAAAAGTCCAACATAGTTTTTGGCAATTTCTTTCCAAGAATCTCCTCAAATTGTAAAAATTCTTCTTTTGAAATCGGTGAATCTTCATCAAGCATCCTAAACATGATTACTCCCTCAGTTTTCTACAATTCTTCTTCCAATACCTTATCAATAAAGTCATTGATGTTTTTAGCAACTTTTTGCATTTCTAAGGAACCTAAAGCTCCCAAGTCATTTTCATAAATGCAATCATCAGAATTTTTCTTAATAAAGTAAGCCAAATCTCCTTCCTGTCCAATCATAAAGTAATCTGGCTCTACTTCCTCAATCTGATAAGTCTCATTACGCTCCTGTAGATCCTCCTTGGCATACAAACAGATGCCTGAATCTCCAATTTCATAGGGGTCAATCTCTTTCCACTCCGTTAAAAACTGATAGTAGAGATTGGGCAAGACAAATCCAAACTCATCTCTTTTCATAGTTCACCTCCACATATTCATTGAGTATCAACTATATTACTTCAAAGACCAACCACCATCAATCGTCAGAATCTGTCCCTGCATGGCGATTGCCTTTCCGCTTGCTAAAAAGAGGCTGACTTCTGCCACTTCCTCTGGTTCTATCCAGCGTTTGATAGGTGTTTCGCTTGCTACCCAGTCTGCCAGTCCGCCTGGTTCAAAGTCCGCAGCGGTCATACCAGTTTTGACTGCACCAGGTGCGATTCCAAAGACCTGAATACCAGCTTCGGCATAGTCTAGAGCTAATTGCTTGGTAAAACCAGCCAAGGCGTGTTTAGACGAGGTATAGGCGTGACCACCACCCCCAGCTAGGCTTGAAGCAATGGAACACATATTGATAATGATTCCTTTTTTATTATCCAGCATTTGAGTAAGATAATATCGCGTCAGCTCTACTGGAGTCACATAGTTGATTTCAAAAATCTCTTGGATTTCTTGGGCTGTTTGTTCTAGTAAGGGCTTGTAGTCATCCAAAACCCCAGCTGTGTTACACAAAATATCCACCTGAGGGCACCAGTCAAAAATTGGTTCCAAGTCAAGCGTTAAATCACGTTGTAAAAAGTGAAAGTCGCCTTGTAAGTCAGGATTTTCACCCTGATCCACTCCGAAAACCTGATAACCTTTTTCTAAAAAGAGTCGAGCCTGTGCTAGGCCAATCCCTGAGCTAACACCCGTAATGAGTACACGTTTAGTCATGGACTTCCACCCAGTCTGTTGCTAGGACATCACAAGGGGTTGGACTCCACATAGAAAAACCTTCCCCTTCTCCAGATACGTTGATGAGGAAATAAGGTGTCACTTCAAGGGCAACCCCGTTTTGCTCGATGGTATCAAAAAGCTGGACATAGTTTTCAGCTCCTCCCCAACCAGTACGCACATACTTTTTCTTTGCTTTTAAGCCTGGTAAAATTTCTTCAAATGTCATGTTTTTCTCCTTTGTTATCTATAAATCTTAATTTCATTATAACAAAAAACTGTTTACCAACGGCTTTTTGACATTTATTTTTCATGATTTCTCCAGGTTTACTAAATCACCACTGTAATCCGGCTTCTCTGATTTCTTTTTTAGAGGCAAATTTCCCATTTGGTCGATGCCATCTTCCTTTTCTATCTTTAAAGTAACCACCTGTATTACTACTTTGTGGTTCTTCTTCTGCAGGTGCTGGTGCTTCAGTTTCTTGCTGAGTCGTTTCTTCTGTTGCCTTCTTCTCTGCTTCTTTTTTAGCTTTTTCTTGCGCTTCTTTTTCTTCAGCCTCTTTCTTTGCTTTTTCCTCGGCTGCCTTTTGCTCAGCGGCGCGTTCCTCAGCTGATTTGACTGTGTTCTTTGCAGTACCGTCAGCATAATTTATCTCTGCATTTGCTGAAACATTCTCTAAAGTCACATGGGTCACGGAATACTTAACAAGTTTTTCCTTACTACTACCTAATTTAATCTCAAGTAAATTCCCATCCGAATCAATCCCTACGTACTGAAGGACAATCTGTCTCGGAATCAATTCATCATCCTTATAAACTGCTGTTACCTTATAGTCAAGATAATAATTAGGATGGTTTGCAAGTCATGAATCGAGTCCATTTTCATAATAGAGCATGCTACTTTGATTTTTATCATCCGTTCCAGTAAAGGCACCTGTATTTAACCAGGCTGACATAGGAACAAGATTGCGACCTTCATCATTGAGTCCACTAAATTGATAACCAACTAAATGCCCACGATTCATCAACCAGGCTTCCTTTGTACCATCACCAAAGTAAAATTTATAGTTATGCCATCCAACCGGATTAAACTTTAATTTCGCTTCTCGCTTATCTTTGGGTTCATCACTATCTTTCAGCTGAATATGAGCATAAGTTGCGCGAGATTTAGAATCAAGTTCCCCGAGTTCTAGCTGCTTTTCGTTCTTAAAAGTAAGTAGACCAGCTTCTTTGTATAGCTTTTTATTATCCTGCGTAGTCTGTTCAGTCGTAACAGGCTCAGCCGCTCTCGCCTCATCTTTATGCTTCGAGCAACCAACAGATGTCAAAAGTGAAAGTAAAACAACAGAAGTCAAAACTATTTTTTTCATTTCAAATGCTCCTAATTTTATAGATTTCTTATTATATTGTTATTTTATTCTATCATTAATAATTTGCATCTTCAAACAATTATATAAATTTTTAAATAAATATAAAAAGAGCGAGGTATCACCTCGCTCTTGATAAAATATTTCTTTAGTTTCTAAGGCAAATCATTCCCTGCTGCGAGGTAAACCTCATACCATTCTTTTCGAGTCAGGTTGACATGACTTGCTTGGCTTGCTTCTATCAAATGTTTAGGGTTAGTTGTTCCTACTACTGCCTGCATCTTGGCTGGATAGCGTAACACCCAAGCAATAGCAATAGCTGATTGGCTTACACCGTATTTTAAGGCTAGTCGATTTAGGACTTGGTTTAGTTGTTGGAAATTCTCATTGCCGACAAAATTCCCTTTGAAATATCCGAACTGCAAGACTGACCAGGCCTGAATAACCATGTCGTTTAATTTACAGTATTCAAAGACGCTACCATCACGCAAAGCTGCCTTTTCACCTTCCATATTGACATGGAAACCTGATTCAAATCCTGGCGTGAAAGCTGCGCTTAGCTGTAATTGATTGATAGATAAAGGTTGGTTGACTTCTTTCTTCAGTAATTCCATCATCATAGGATTTTGATTGGACACACCGAAGTCTCGAACTTTACCTGATTTGTGTAGAATTTCAAAGGCTTGAGCCACTTGATCAGCCTCCATTAAGGCATCTGGGCGATGGAGAAGCAAGCTATCTATATAATCAACCTGCAATCTTTTTAGAATCCCGTCTACTGATTCTAAAATATAATCTTTTGAAAAATCAAAATAGGTAAATTCTTCTATGCGAATGCCACACTTGGACTGGATCCACATCTTTTCTCGCAGGTCAGGACGATTGTATAACACTTGACCTAGTAATTCTTCGCAACATCCACCACCGTAGATATCTGCCAAGTCAAAGGCATTGATTCCTACAGATAGGGCTGTTTCAACCAACTCCTCAACCTCTTTAACCGACTTGTCACTGATTCGCATCATGCCGAGAACGATTTCGGACAATTCTCTTTTCTCTTGACCAAATGGAATGTATTTCATGGCAATTTCCTCCGTTTTTCTTCATTATAAAGCAGAATGCCACTTTTATCAACTGATACCTTACAAAAGAAAGAGAGTGGGACAGAAATCGGTAATTCGTTAGAATTCGATTTCGTCGTCCCACCTCCGCACAGTTGAGTAGGGCTGTAAAAGCTGATGAAATCAGCGTAGTAGAGGCCACTCAACTACTGCGTCTTGCTCGACAATCCAAAGACAATTGAGAGGCTAGGACTTTTGTCCCAGCCTCTTTAAATCTTATCCAATCACACTTCCATTTGGTACAGCTGGATCAACTGTGAGAAGAGTTAATTTGCCGTCATGTTCAGCTGAGAGGATCATCCCTTGGCTGACATATTTTTTCATCATTTTACGTGGTTTGAGGTTGGCAACGATTTGGACTTTCTTGCCCACCAATTCTTGTTCATTTGGATAGTATTTTGCAATTCCTGAGAGAATTTGACGATCTTCACCATCACCAGCATCGAGGCGGAATTGAAGCAACTTATCAGAACCTTCCACTTTAGAAACTTCCTTGACTTCTGCGACACGGATTTCAACCTTGTCGAAGTCTTCAAATTTGATTTCTTCCTTGTTGAGTTTGAGCTCGACTTCATCTGGGTTCCACTCTTTTTCAACTGCTGGCTTGTTGCCTTCCATTTGTTCCTTGATATAGGCGATTTCTTCTTCCATATCGAGACGTGGGAAGATTGGTGTTCCTTTAGCAACTACTGTTACTCCTGCAGGGAAATCAGCCAGGCTCAAGTTTTCAAGGCTAGAAACTTCTGCGAGACCAAGTTGTGTCAAGACTGCACGACTGGTTTCCATCATAAATGGCTCAATCAAGTGCGCTACGACACGAAGGCTAGCTGCCAAGTGGCTCATCACACTTGCCAATTGGTCACGGAGAGCCTCATCCTTAGCCAAGACCCATGGAGCTGTCTCATCGATGTATTTGTTAGTACGTGAGATGAGGGTCCAGACTGCTTCAAGCGCACGTGGGTAGTCAACTGCTTCCATGTAGGTGTGGTAGTCAGCGATTGATTGTGCTGCAACGTCAGCAAGAGCATTGTCAAAGTCTGTCACACCCTCTACATAGACAGGGATTTGTCCATCAAAGTACTTGTTAATCATGGAAACCGTACGGTTGAGGAGGTTTCCGAGGTCATTGGCTAGTTCATAGTTGATACGGCCTACATAATCTTCTGGAGTGAAGGTTCCGTCTGAACCGACTGGAAGGCTACGCATGAGGTAGTAACGAAGTGGATCGAGACCAAAACGCTCTATCAACATTTCAGGATAGACAACGTTCCCTTTAGACTTAGACATCTTGCCGTCTTTCATGACAAACCAGCCATGCCCAATCAAACGTTCTGGCAATTTGATATCCAACATCATGAGAAGGATTGGCCAGTAAATTGAGTGGAAACGAAGGATGTCTTTCCCTACCATGTGGAAGACTGTTCCATTCCAGAACTTGTCAAAGTTGCCATGTTCTTCTTGATCGTAGCCAAGAGCTGTCACATAATTTAGAAGGGCATCAAACCAAACGTAAACAACGTGTTTTGGATTTGATGGAACTGGCACACCCCATGTAAAGGTTGTACGTGATACTGCCAAGTCTTCCAATCCTGGCTCGATAAAGTTTTTCAACATTTCATTGAGACGACCATCTGGAGTGATGAAATCAGGATGAGATTTGAAAAATTCGACCAAACGGTCTTGGTATTTGCTGAGGCGAAGGAAGTAAGACTCTTCTGAAACCCATTCAACCTCGTGACCTGATGGAGCGATACCACCTGTTACATTGCCAGTCTCATCACGGAAAACTTCCGCAAGTTGACTTTCTGTAAAGAATTCCTCATCTGAAACTGAATACCAACCAGAGTATTCACCAAGGTAGATGTCATCTTGAGCAAGCAAGCGTTCAAAGACTTGAGCCACTACTTTTTCATGGTAGTCATCTGTGGTACGGATAAATTTATCGTATGAGATATCAAGCAATTGCCAGAGTTCTTTAACTCCAACTGCCATACCGTCAACATAGGCTTGAGGTGTGATCCCAGCTTCTTCAGCTTTCTGTTGGATCTTTTGACCATGTTCATCAAGACCTGTCAGATAAAAGACATCGTAGCCCATCAGACGTTTGTAGCGAGCTAGGACATCACAGGCGATGGTTGTATAGGCAGAACCGATATGAAGTTTACCAGATGGATAGTAAATCGGTGTTGTAATATAAAAATTCTTTTCAGACATAATATTTCCTTTCCAGGCTAATGAAACCTGTTTTTCTAACACTTCATTATACCACATTTTTAGTGATTTTCGATAGAGAAATCCATACAAAAACAAGACAGACAAATGTCTATCTCGTTTTTTATCTTTTAAATTATTCATAGCGAAGAGCTTCGATTGGATCCAGCTTAGAGGCTTTGTTGGCTGGTAAAACACCGAATATCATACCGATACCTGCTGAGACCGCTAGACTAAAGAGAGCGATTGGGATGGATACACCAACTTCGATTCCTGCAATCATGTTTTGAAGAAGAACACCTGCAAGCATAGTCACCCCTGCAGCAAGCAGTAGACCAATGAATCCACCTAATAAGGTTAAAATCATGGATTCAATCAAGAACTGAACTAGGATATTAGCCCGTGTTGCTCCTAGCGCTTTGCGTAGACCAATCTCACGGGTACGCTCTGTCACAGAAACAAGCATAATATTCATAACACCAGTACCACCAACAAAGAGGGAAATCCCTGCAATAGCACTAATAATCGTTGTTATGAAGCCAAAGAGTTGTTGAACTTCTTGGAAGGCAGCAGACGCATCTGCAACTTGATATTCCCCTTGTTGAAGACCTGCAATCTCTGTCATTCTTCTTGCCAACTCTGGACCCAAAGTCTGAGTCAAGCTAGTATCATTGACACGAAAGACAATATTTGAAATCTCGTCTGTGTTAAAATTAGCTGCCAAGGAAATATTGGTCGTAATTGGAAGTCCTCCAACACCAAATGTTTTCGCAGCCTTAGCTTCTTTACTTGCATAAACACCAATAACACGGTAACTGATTTCATTTACTTCAACAATTTGGTTGAGAGCTTCTTGCGCTGAACCAAAAAGGCTATTGGCAAGCTCTTCATCTAAAATGATCACACTTGCAAAATCTTTATAATCTTGCGCTCTAAGGCCACGACCTGCAATGATTTCATTTTCGACCGCATCCATATAGGTGACATTCCCACCCGTCATGTTAGCGTGTTCGACCTTTTTATCCTTATAAGTCAAGGTCACATTGGCTGAGTTGGTTACGTAATAACTATCCACTCCCTTGAGCTTAGCAGCTTCCTTGACCCATGCTTCTTGAGGTTTTGGTGGTTCAACAAAATTTTCTTCTTGACCACCAGACAAGGTCAATGCAGATTGTCTTTGTGTAAAGGAACCGTCCTTACTCTTGGTAGGTGAGAAAAAGACATGGATATCTTTCTGGGACTTGGTCATGTTTTTATTGACCTGGCGAGACATAGAGTCGCCCAAGGCCATGATAACGACAACAGAGGATACACCTATGATAATCCCAATCATGGTGAGGAAAGAACGCATCTTGTGGGCCATAATGGATGAAAAGGCAAATTTCAGATTCTGCATCTTAGTTTTCCTCCTTTTCTACGAAACCACTATCAGATGAAATGACGCCATCTCGGATGACGATTTGACGTTTCGCATAGGCAGCAATTTCAGGCTCATGCGTAACCATGATAATAGTTTTTCCTTCTTTGTTTAATTCAACCAAGAGTTGCATGATTTGATTTCCTGTTTTGGTATCAAGTGCCCCAGTCGGTTCGTCTGCTAGAATGATAGAAGGATTGTTGACTAAAGCACGCGCAATGGCAACCCTTTGCTTCTGACCACCTGACAACTCCGAAGGTAAATGATGGCTACGCTCGGTCAGTTCAACCTTTTCCAGATACTCTTCTGCTAATTTGCGACGTTTTGAAGCTGAAACTCCAGCATAAATCAAAGGCAGTTCTACATTTTGAAGAGCATTGAGCTTGGACAAGAGAAAGAATTGTTGAAAGACGAAGCCGATTTCCTGATTTCGAACCTTGGCTAATTGTTTTTCACCCAAACCAGCTACTTCTTTTCCATCTAGAAAATACTGCCCACTCGAAGGGGTATCTAACATCCCAATGGTATTCATGAGGGTAGATTTCCCAGAACCAGATGGTCCCATGATTGCTACAAATTCTCCCTCATGAACTTCTAGGTTAATATTCTTGAGGACTAGTAGTTCTTGATCACCATTGCGATAGCTACGACAGATATTTTTGAGGCTAATTAGTTGCTTCATCAGTCTTCACCTCTTTTCCTTCTTGCAAGGAAGCTGTCGGATTACTGATGACTTTTGCTCCATCTGTCAGACCAGATGTGATCTCTTGGTTTTCTGCATCTGCATTACCCAATCCAACTTCAACTTTTTTGGCCTTCTGATTTTCATCAAGAATCCAAACATAGTTTTTATCTTCTTCCATGACAATACTTGTAATAGGAACAAGCAATGCTTTACTCATGCTTTTCACTTCGACACTGACTGTAAAGCCCTGTTTCAAACCACCAATTTCGCTAGTTACATCGACTGTATACGGGTATTTTGAACCTGTGTTTGAAGCAGCTAAGCTACTACTTGCTTCACTGTTATTTTTTGGATAATTTGAAATATAGCTAATCTTACCATTCCAAGTTTTATCTGGGTAAACCTTGGAAGTGAAAGTGACTTCTTGGCCGACAGATAGATTGGCAAGGTTGTACTCAGAAAGCTCTCCCTTGACCTGCAAGTTATCGTTACTTACGATATGAACCAAAACTTGACTATTTCCTGTTGGAGATTTTGAAACGTTACGATTCACTTCAACAACTGTTCCCTCCACCGTACTCAATACCGTAGCAGCATTCAACTGAGCTTGAGCTTTTTCGAGTTGCGCTTCTGCATCTGCACGCACATCACGAGCGTCGCTGATTTGAGAATCAATAGCAGCTGTGGCAGAACCTGATGACTGAGCTGGCGCTTGGCCAGTTGCTCCTTCTAGACCTGCTTGCGGAAGGCTAGGTGTTGCTGCGGCGGTATTTCGAGACTCATTCAGTTCATTGATATGACGGTTAGCTTTAGCAACAGCACGACTGGCAGCATCATAGGCAGCCTGGGCTTCTGTGCTACTATACTTGACGAGAGCCTGTCCTTCGCTGACCTGATCACCAACAGAGACCAAGACCTCATCCAAGTCACCCTTGCTTGCATCATAATAGATGTATTGTTCATTTTGGGCAGTAACACTCCCCGATAGGAGAACAGAAGATGCTACTGAACCCTCTTTGGCAAGGACGATCTTAGCAGTTTCATCTTTTGCTGCAGCTTGATTTGGTTGTCTCAATAGAAGAACAGCTGCTGCTCCCACTACAAGTACTGATGCAACTCCAATAGCAGTAAATAAAGGCCATTTCTTAGCTTTTGACTTTTTTTTCATAGCAATACCCCTTTTATAAATATATATGTTAAGATTATAGCACACATCCTAAAAATGGACAATTTATTTCTAACAATCCAAATTTATTTGTAAAATCCTTTTATTGTTGTATTAGTTATATAATACACTTTCTTTTTTATTTTTGCAAGCATTTTCTTAAAAATTTTAAGCGTAGCAAATTTTTGCATTGACCTCCAAAAAAAGATAGAATATGACTAGAAAACAAGCAAAGGAGCTTTCTATGAGAGAATATGATATTATCGCCATCGGAGGTGGTAGCGGAGGTATTGCTACTATGAATCGTGCGGGTGAACACGGAGCCAAAGCCGCAGTTATTGAGGAAAAGAAATTAGGGGGGACTTGTGTAAATTTGGGCTGTGTGCCTAAGAAAATCATGTGGTATGGGGCGCAAATTGCAGAGAGTATTCACAAATATGGACCTGACTATGGTTTTACAAGTACTGGGAATGAATTTGATTATGCAAGGCTTCGTAAAAATCGTGAAGCCTACATCGATCGTGCTCGCTCCTCTTACGACGGTAGCTTCAAACGTAACGGGGTTGATTTGATTGAAGGACGCGCCGAATTTGTTGATGCTCATACTGTAAGCGTTAATGGAGAATTGATCCGCGCTAAGCACATCGTGATTGCAACTGGTGCCCATCCTCATATTCCGGCCATTCCTGGGGCTGAGTTAGGTGGTAGTTCTGATGATGTCTTTGCCTGGGAAGAGTTACCTGAATCTGTAGCTATTCTTGGGGCAGGTTACATTGCTGTCGAATTGGCTGGTGTACTCCATACACTTGGTGTACAGACAGATTTATTCGTCCGTCGTGAACGTCCACTACGTGGATTTGATAGTTATATCGTTGAGAGTCTGATTCAAGAAATGGAAAATACTGGATTAAACTTACACACCCATAAGGTTCCGGCTAAACTTGAAGAAACTGAACAAGGCATTCGGATTCATTTTGAAGATGGTAGCACTCATACTGCTAGTCAAGTTATCTGGGCAACTGGTCGTCGTCCAAATGTTGAAGGACTTCAGCTTGAAAAAGCAGGTGTTACTCTCAATGAACGTGGTTTTATTCAAGTTGATGAATACCAAAACACTGTCGTTGACGGTATCTATGCTCTTGGAGACGTCACAGGTGAAAAGGAGTTGACTCCTGTCGCTATCAAGGCTGGTCGTACACTCTCCGAAAGACTTTTCAACGGTAAGACCAATGCCAAAATGGACTACACTACTATTCCAACTGTTGTCTTCTCACACCCAGCTATCGGAACTGTCGGTCTTACTGAGGAAGAGGCTATCAAAGAATATGGACAAGAAAACATTAAAGTCTATACTTCAAAATTCGCATCTATGTATTCTGCAGTTACTAGTCACCGTCAAGAAGCCCGCTTCAAGCTCGTGACTGCCGGTGCAGACGAGAAGGTAGTTGGCCTTCATGGAATCGGCTACGGAGTTGACGAAATGATTCAAGGTTTTGCAGTTGCTATCAAGATGGGAGCTACAAAATCAGACTTTGATGCTACTGTCGCTATCCATCCAACAGGTTCTGAAGAATTTGTGACTATGCGTTAAAACAAACAGAGACCTCTGGGTCTCTGTTTTGTTCTAAATCGGCCGTTACAGATTTGTAACCTTTTATTTTAAAATAGGTTGACATTTAATACTCTTCCAGTATAATAGTTACTATAAATTATAGAAGAGGTTAACTATTTTGAAAAAAGCACATATTTACGCTATCCCAGCTATCGGGGCTGCTCTTATTGCGGTATTGGCCCAGATTAGTATCCCGATTGGTCCAGTTCCATTCACTCTGCAAAACTTTGCGATCGGACTCATTGCTACTGTTTTTAGACCAAGGGAAGCCGTTCTTTCTGTCGGTCTCTATCTCTTGCTTGGAGCTATTGGCCTTCCGGTTTTTGCTAGCGGAGGAGCTGGTTTTCATGTTTTGGTAGGGCCAAGCGCTGGTTATCTTTGGTTCGACCTTGTCTATGCGGGACTTACTTCCTATCTCATTCACTCAAATAGTGGCGTCTTACGTATTTTCTTTGCAAATCTCTTGGGAGATTCTCTAGTCTTTGTAGGTGGGATCCTCAGTCTTCACTTCTTAGCTGGGATGCCTTTTGATAAAGCACTGTCTGTCGGTGTCATTCCTTTTATCATTCCTGATCTTGCAAAAATCGTTGCCATCAGTTTTATCGGTCGAGCACTACTTCAACGTCTCCGTACTCAATCCTATTTTTCAAGCAAATAAAAAGAAGCTGGTCCCCCAGCTTTTTTTGGATTATTTTTACATAAATGCTTATTGATTCTTGAAGGCATCCACCATCACTTGAAACTCTTCGTTTGATAGGGTAATTCCCTTCCCCATCTTGGTGTGGTCGGGACTCCAGCTTCGAATGTCAAACTTTGCTGGTGCACCATTAAAGCTGACACGATTGATTTCTTTGGTCCATCCTTTTTCGTTTTCAGATAGAGTGAGTAAGTGTTCTTCGATCTCAAATGTAAATTCTGCCATGTTCTTCTCCTTTTTGTTCTCAATTGATTATTCGAAAAATCTTGTAGATTTCATAAAATTTTTATATAATGATGTAAAGAAGGGAGGCCGGAATGAAAGATTTATTAAAACAGGCTTTGCAAAAAGTCCATGATTTTGTCAATGGACATGAAGATTCCATTCCTGAAAAAAGCGATCCCCTAATTGCTAGACTTGAAGAAGCCCTAGCCCAAAAAAAGGCTGTACATATCATCTTTGCGGAAACGAGTTTTACAGGCGATATTATCAAGTATGATACTGACCGCCAACAAATTATTGTTAAAAATTTCGCCAAAAACGTCAGCCGTATTATTCGAGTGTCGGATATTCGAAGGGTAACTTTCGTTCCCTCTACTATCCAAACGGCCCAAAAAAGAAGATTTAAGAAAGAGTGAGATGCTTTTATCATCTCACTCTTTTTCTATTAACGAATTTGTTCAAAATGAAGGTGAACAGCGATGTGGTCGCCGTAACCACTTCTCTCCAAATCACGTTGCAAACGATAAGAGATATAGTGTTCTGCGATTGTAATGTAGCCAGCACCAAGCAAGCGGTGCTCAACCATTGATTGAATCATACTGATAGTCGCACGTTCTACTTTTGCTTCTTCCAAATCCAAAACAACCTTTTTAGTAACTTGAGCTAGGTTCTGGCGCAAATCGTCAGTCAAAACATAGACTGTCTGAGCCGCCTTAAGGATAGCTTGGTAGATTTTATCTGGATCAAAATCAGCGACTTGTCCATCACGTTTAATTACTTGCATAGTTTTCTCCTTTTAATTGTTATTTTCTTTAATTTCTGCTAACATTTTCTCTTCTTCTGCTGTCAGTTCATACTCTTCCAGCAAATCAGGTCTACGTTGGTAGGTTTTCTTGAGACTTTCATAGAGTCGCCATTGACGTATGTTTTCATGGTGTCCACTCATAAGAACATCTGGAACTAGCATTCCACGATAATCGTAAGGTCTTGTGTACTGAGGATATTCCAAGAGTCCTGATGAAAAGCTATCATCTTGGTGACTTGCTTCCTTGCCGATAACTTCTGGAATCAAGCGAACCGTCGCATCAATCATGGTCATCGCTGCTAGTTCTCCACCAGTCAAGACATAATCTCCAAGAGATATCTCATCGGTTACCAAGGTCTTAATACGCTCATCATAGCCCTCATAGTGACCACAGATGAAGATGAGTTCTTCTTCTTGCGCCAAATCCTCAGCGTAAGCCTGATCAAACTGCTTACCGGCTGGATCCAATAGAATCACGCGCGGATTCTTTTTTTCAATGGCATCAAAGGCATCAAAGATGGGTTGTGCTCGGAGCAACATTCCTTGACCACCACCATAGGGTTCATCATCTACATGACGCGCCTTCTCTGCATATTCACGAAAATTATGATAGTGGATATCTAAGAGTCCTTTTTCACGTGCCTTTCCAACGATGGAATGCTCTAAGGGTGAGAACATTTCAGGAAAGAGGGTTAAAATATCAATCTTCATCGTCTAACCCTTCTAAGAGTTCTACATCCACACGATTATTTGGAATATCTACATTCAGCACAACCGGTGGGATATAAGGCAAGAGCAAATCACGTTTTCCTTTACGTTTGACTACCCAGACATCGTTGGCCCCTGGCTGAAGGATTTCCTTGATAGTTCCAATCAAGTTATCTCCCTCATAGACTTCTAAACCGATAATCTCGTGGTAGTAAAACTCACCCTCATCGAGGTCATTGAGATTCTCCTCAGCAACCTTCAGACTGTAACCCTTGTATTTTTCGATGTCATTGATATGGTACATATCTTTAAACTTGATGATATCAAAGTTTTTATGTTTACGGTGGCTTGCAATGACCACTGTTCGCACAAATTGATCTTTTTCATCAAATAAGGCAAGCTCTGCCCCTTTTTTAAAGCGTTCTTCAGTAAAATCTGTCACTGACAAGACTCGCATCTCACCTTGCAAGCCTTGGGTATTGACAATTTTCCCAACGTTAAAATAGTTCATTTGATCTCCTGTAATTTCCTTATCTCCATTTTCTTCTTACAATTTTTTAATAATATCTACAATTTTCTCTGATTCAGACCACTGTAAATAATGGTGATTCCCTCCTAAAATGAGTTTGGTACTGGAAGTCCAATATTCTGATTCTCTGTACTCTTTTTCTCTATAAGCCTGACAAAAAATAAATACAGGGATACGATCTGCTATTGACATATCCTCAAAATCTTCCTCGGTGATCTCAACAGATACCTGAAACTCTGGATCTTGATGTTCCAACTCTGAGCCTTTTTCTTGCATTAATTTCCAAATTTCTTTGTTAGTTTCAGGGCTAAATGTGGCTTGAATTAAGTTCTTAAAATAAAGTTCAGGACCGAATTCTTCAATCAGTCTCATCTGCTCTTCCATTTCTGGATAAGGATTTTCTGAAAAATCAGCAAACATTACTTTTTTAGTTGTTGGTTCAATCGCTACTAAGGCCCGACACTTAATTGGTTTGTTGAGTAATTTGCAAGCTACAATTCCACTCAAACTATGTACACAAAGTATATATTCAGAAATCTCCAACTCTTCAAGTACTTCATAAACCGCATCTGTAAGATTATCTAGATTTTTTCCAGCTTGGTTATAAATCAGACTCCTACCTGTGTTTGGAAAATCAATTGTCAAATAACCAATTGTGGGAGGAAGTTTTTCAAGTATAAGTGAAAAATTTTCATAACTAGGTAGCAAACCTGCGCCACTTAAACAAACTAGCACTTTCTTTTGCTTTTGATAAGTAACAGAGAGACTACCAATTTCTGTAGATACTTCAAACCTCTTCATAAAGAAACCACTCATTCTATACAATGATTTATTATATACCCTTACCCTTTATTTTATCATGTTACAGGGATTTTCACAAGTTGGAGAAAAGGAGAACTATGGAAGGTTTTTATCTAAAAAGCTTTCCAAATCTTGTACATGCTGATACTTGATGGATGCCTTTTTGTCTTTTTCAAAAATGGTCTTCGTTAGGTCAATATCGTTGATAGCTGCAATTGCCACTGTATAGTGAATGATATCTGCCAACTCCTTTGCCAATTCCTCGTTTGAATCTTGGACACCCTCTTTTCTACCGGAACGTCCATTTAAAACCTCAGCGACTTCTCCAACTTCTTCAACTAGTTTTATAAAGAGTCCTTCTTCTGTCCTAGATTGTTGATAATGGTCAAGTAAGTATTCCTCTAGTTGTCTAACTGTTAAATCTCTCATTCCTTCTCCTTGCAAAAAAAGCGAGACCATGTCCCGCTTTTCTTATTTTTCGTCAATAACGATTCTTACTTTTTTGTCTTCAGTTGGGACAGAGTAGACAATCGTTCTTATCGCAGAAATAGTGCGACCCTTACGACCGATTACACGACCCACATCGCTTTGGTCAAGATCCAAATGATACTCCAAAAATTCTGGTGTATCTTCAATCTTGATAGTTAAGGCATCTGGTTGTGAAATCAAAGGTTTCACAATTGCAATAATGAGATTTTCAATTGTATCCATCTGTCAACCTACTTTAAACTTATTTTGAGAATTTAGAATCGTGGAATTTCTTCAATACGCCTTCTTTTGAAAGGATGTTGCGAACTGTATCTGAAGGTTGAGCTCCATCAGCCAACCATGCAAGAATACGGTCTTCTTTCAAAGTTACTTGGTTTTCTTCAACAAGTGGGTTGTAAGTTCCAACTGTTTCGATGAAACGTCCGTCACGTGGTGAACGTGAATCTGCTACGTTAATACGGTAGAAAGGTTTTTTCTTAGAACCCATACGAGTCAAACGGATTTTAACTGCCATTTTTAATATCTCTTTTCTTTTATTTTTTAGTTCGGTGAAATAGCTAAGCTATTTAGCACATGTTCTATTATAGCAGATTTCTGAGAGGTGTCAAGAAAAAAACTTGACAGAGTTTAAAATTTTTAAATTTTTTAGACTAATAGGGATAAATTAGAAAGAAAAAATTAACTTCTACACCTACAAACCTTATTCTGACAGACTTTATAACAGTCTAAGAAAAAAAGCAGAGATTCATACAGTATCTAGATTTTCCAAAAATTCTTTATCAACAAATACTATTAACGAAACTATCCAAACATTGCTTCAAAGAATTCTTTAGTTGTTTAACTAGCAAAGGCTTTTATTAAATAATTTTTTCAAATAATTGCCACATTGACACATAAATTCTTGCTTTCCAAATTTAAGTGTGATATATTTATAACATAACATTTAAATGTTATATATTTATAACACAAAAAAGGAGTCTATCATGAAAAAAAGTCAAAAAATGCGTGGCCTCATTGCAATGATTGCCGTAGCTCTCTTTATTGATTTTACTGTTTTATTTGGTTCTAATCTTAGTTGGGGACCCAAGTTAGTTATTACTGGTATTTCAGTGTCAGGTCAAATTATAGCTATTTGGAGCTGGCTACATATGAAACCACGGCCTCATAAGAGTCAGAAAGAAAAGGGGAAGATTATTTTTGACTTGTCTGCTAAGCTTTACACGATACTTTTGTTTGCAGCAAGTATTTTTTATACATTAGGAATTTGGGTTGCGACCCCAAGCTTAAGTTCTGGTATTAAAGAATGGATTTTGGGAATTGGCCTCGTTATTGAAGTGATTTTATTTGCTTTTTTCTGTTTGAAAAATGTCAAGGAAACTCCGGACGAACGCTTTTATGCTAATTTAGCCAAGGCAGCTAGCTTGATGTTTGTTTTTATACTAGGCGCACTGATGATCCTAGCAGTTATCATTGGGTATATAGGGTCTCTCACTCTTTACATGGGACAGATATTTTTTAGCATAGCTGCCTTGATTTGCATCTTTGCGGTTGTCTATCTTATCTTGGAACGGAGAGGATAAGCATGGCCAAAGAAAGCAATATTATTACTAATCTCAAATCTGTTCGTGAGTCCACAGGCATGACCCAGCAGGAGTTAGCCGATCTCATCGGCATGCGACGTGAGACAATTCTTCACTTGGAAAATAACCGTTACAATCCTTCGCTGGAAATGGCTCTTAAAATTGCTCAAGTTTTTAATCTGAAAGTAGAAGACCTCTTTGAACTCAGACAGAAAGAGGAAGCATAATTCTTTTCGAGACCTATCATTAAGTTCATTGCTTAATTAGGAATTGAAGCCAAAAGAAAAAATCCTTTGAAAATGTGCTCTTTTAAAATATAGTAATTCTTATGGCATTGATATCCCAAAACATTTAGATACGCTTGTTGAAAAAGGATATGCTATTATCAAAACCGCCTTTGACTCGCTTTACCATCTAAATGCTACTATGAAAAAGAGTATCCTTAAAAAGAAGGGTGTTACTGGACTCTCCAAGATGAAGGCCACCGAATTGAATCAAGCACTTCATGACCATTTTTCAGAAGAAGAATTATCCCAGTGTTTCTCCATCCGTGGCTATAAACTGACCCCTAAAGGGGAACAAGCGCTCAAAGACCATCAGGCAATCATTGACCGCCATCCTAAAAAGAATCTTTAATCAACCAATACTGGTTGATTTTTTTGTAATTTTTTAAAACACTTACAAATCATTACAATTATTGACAAATACTTATAAAAAGAGTATAGTATTAAAAAAAGGAGGAATTCCTATGTACCAAGAACAACGATTAGAAGAAATCATAAAACTTTTAGAAGATAGAGGAAGTCTATCGGCAAGAGAAATGGTTGACTATTTCCAAGTATCCAAGGATACTATCCGGAGAGATTTTTCCATTCTTGCAAAGGAAAAGCGAGCGCAACGAACTCACGGAGGTTTGTTGCCAATAAAAAAACAAATCATTCTTGATTTTCAAGGACGAGCAGCTAAATCTAATAAAGAAAAAGAAAAAATCGCTCACTTAGCCAATGAACTCATTTCCGATTCACAACTGATATTCTTTGATGTTTCAACCACTATACTTGAGTTAGCAAAAATTATAGATAAAAAAGTTACTATTTTCAGTCATTCATTAGATAACGCAATTATCTTAGGAAATAATGAAAATGTCGATTTTCATATTCTCGGTGGAAAATTTCATAGACAGAATCGTTTTTATTATTCATTAGAAGAATCCAACACTTTAAAGGGAATTAGATTTGATGTAGCATTTTTTGGTGCTGCTAGTCTTTCAGACGGACAAGTTAGCTTTGAGGATCAAGAAGATGTTCTCATGAAAAAAAGAGCATTTAAAACAAGTGCTATTCGTGTTTTGCTAGCTGAAACAGGAAAGATAAACAAACACTCTCATTTTATACTTTCTGAACTAGCTGATTTTGATTACTGGATTACAGATAAAGAGCCTGATGTAGAAATACAAGAATCTTTAGATGGTAGAACAACAATACTATTTTAAAAAGGAGCAAAATATGTCAAGAATTAAATTAATTATGAGTGATATTGACGGCACTATTTTGGATAAAAATCACCAATTAGATTCTTATTTGATAGAACTGATGCCGCTTTTAAAACAACGTGATATTCCTTTTGTTTTAGCTTCTGCTAGGTCTCCTCTCGGTATAGCGCCAATTTCTAAAGAACTTGGCATCACCGACTTTCCTATTGCCTGCTATAATGGAGCACTCATCAGTTTAGGAGATAAAATCCTAAGTCAGCATTCTATTGATAAAAGCGAATTGCTCTTACTTCATGACTTTTTGAAAAAAGAATTCCCGACAGTTTCTATAAATGTTTATTCTGGAAAAGATTGGCTTGTGAATACTATTGATGAATGGGTAGAAATCGAAGCAACTATTACTGGAGAAAGTCCAAAAGTTACATCTTTAGCAGATTTTATAAGAGACGAGAAAACTCTTGTTCATAAACTTTTGCTGATAGATAATACGGATACCATACAGAAACTTCAAAAAAACTTATCCTCAATAGATTTCCCTCAAACCGACTTCTATCTCTCTAAAGATAACTATCTTGAAGTCACACATAATCAAGTATCCAAAAAACAAGCTCTGTTAGAATTAGCCAAGTATTATCAACTATCACTTAATGAAATTATGACCATTGGAGATAATTATAATGATATTCCCATGATTGAAACCGCAGGGCTAGGTATAGCAATGGGGAATGCTCCTAGAGATGTCAAAACTTGTGCAAAAGCAGTTACTGACTCTAATGAACAAAATGGTGTAAGTAAAGCTATAAAGTTGCATGTGTTAGATAAATATTCTTAATTGAATATTTGAAATCCACTTCCTTTTAGGGTACAATGGTAAAAATGATTTTTGAAAGGACTAATATGAAAAAATTAGCTACACTACTACTCATTTCAACTTTTGCTCTTGGTGGATGTACAAGCATCCAACGTGCACTTCGTGGTGATGATTACGTAGATTCTAAAATTGCTGCTGAAGAAAGTTCTAAAGCCGCTACTCAAGCAGAAAAAGATTTGAAAGACGCCTTAACAAATGAAAATGCTAACTTCCCTCAACTTTCTAAGGAAGTAGCTGAAGACGAAGCTGAAGCTATCCTTCACACAAGTTTGGGTAATATTCGTATCAAACTCTTTCCAAAGTTAGCACCACTTGCAGTTGAAAACTTCCTTACTCATGCTAAAGAAGGTTACTACAATGGTGTGACTTTCCACCGTGTAATCGATGGATTTATGGTTCAAACTGGGGATCCTAAGGGAGATGGAACAGGTGGTGAATCTATCTGGCATGATAAGGATAAAACCAAGGACAAGGGAACAGGTTTCAAAAACGAAATTTCTCCATACCTCTATAATATCCGTGGTTCCCTATCTATGGCTAATACTGGTCAACCAAACTCAAATGGTAGCCAATTCTTTATTAACCAAAGTACAACAGATTATTCTGCTAAACTTCCTACAAGTAGCTATCCTAAGAAAATTATCGAAGCCTACAAAGAAGGTGGAAATCCTACTCTCGATGGGAAACACCCCGTCTTTGGTCAGGTAATTGATGGGATGGACGTAGTAGATCAGATTGCCAAAGCAGAAAAAGATACAAAGGACAAACCAACTACTGCTATCACTATCGATAGTATCGAAATTGTTAAAGACTACGATTTCAGTAAACAATAAAAGATTGCTTTAAGGAGATTTTAAAATGCTTTTACTTTGGGGTTCAAAAGGTTACCAAAAAGTGCTCGGACATACTCAAACTACTCTTGAGTGTGGACACTGTAACAATGTCGGTAATTGGGAAATTACAGAAACTGGACGTAAGTTTACCCTTTACTGGATCCCACTCTTTCCTTACGGTAAAACTTATTTCGTTTCTTGCCCGATTTGTCATTATGGCAAAGAAATCCAAAAATCTGAGATTGAACAATATCTCAACTACTAAAAAGATAGGTCATTCTCTATCTTTTTTATTTACACTTTTATGTAAACGCTCTCTTTTTTGTTTCAAATATGATATAATTTAGTCAATAGTAACGAGGAGATTTTCCTATGAAACCCTATAAAATCAACCTATTCCGGCTTGGTTTACTATTGCCAACATATTTAGTCTTTAATGTTGTATATTCGATTGTTTATGACTCTGCAGGACTTGCTTTAATAATCTTGTGGCCAGTATTTTTCTTATCATATGTGGCAATTGTAGTTGGAAATATTTTTATATTTCGAGACATCTCAAAATTAAAATCTGCCTTCAAAGACAATGACTTGATTCAAAAGACTTCTACTATACAGTTAGTATTAGCTACAATTGGAGCTTTCCTGCAAATAGTAGGTTTTAAGGGGGCTCCACTTAATTACATTGATAATTATCCACTACTAGTTAGCGCTAGTATTGTGTACTCTATCGTTCTCCTTATCGGTATTTATCAGATAATAAAGCTAGGTCAGGGAAAAGATATTTTAGCTATACTTGGTTTTATCTTTGGGGCTACGGTAATTTTTCTTACTAGCATAGCACTGCTCACAACTTCTTCCTATTCGCCATCCATTAAATCCACCACTCCTTCTTTCGCTGAAGAATTTCAATCACTTGGGCTTAAGGGTAAAGTTGAGGTAATTGACCAACATAGAGAGATTGAAATGTTTAATGGAACAATATATGAGTTAAGATACACCGAAAATTTATCGGATGGAACTATTTTAAAAAAATATACTGACGCAAAAATTCATAAAATGAATGGAGAACATTTATCAAATTTCTTTCTTCTTTCAGGAACAGATCTTGAAACACTTCTTAACGACAAAGAAAAGGCACTATTTACTACTGTCAAACAAGATGAGTTCAGTTTCTTACTGGATGTATATAGAGAAAGGCCGAATCTACAACAAGAAGAAGATAGTATCAAAAATGCTACTGCTGACAAAATAAATAAACTCTTTGCGACACCAATAGCTTCTAGTTTTAAATTTGGAAAATATCCAATAGAAAACTACTATATTGCAATTATTGCACAGGCTATCAGCAATCGAGAAAAAGGGGATTCTGACGCAGCTGGTTTTTATAATATTACAACAAAAGATCTCATGAAAAACAAGGGTATCACTCTCGATTTTGATTGTGACCTTACGAAAATCAAGGCAGAAAATGGTAGTCCTTTAGATGCCTTTAAGGAAAAAATCTTATCTTTACCAAAAAATTCATTTTCCGATGGAATCTATAACATCAGTTGTTCTTATGATGAAAATGGAATAAAAAAAAAAGTTACTTGCCCATTTGTTGTTGAAGATGGTGTGGGACACTTTGAAGAGGATGAAATCGTGGAAAATCAAACAAATTAGTTATTTTTGATACTAAAACAAGTTGATAGCAGCACGACTTCTATTATTTGTAACCCTCGTAAAAAAAGCCAAGTCATATAGACTTGGCTTTTTTATGGCTATTTATGTTAGTTCATTGAAATCCCAGATTTGATCCATCCAACCTTCATAGAAGTCTGGTTCGTGGCAGACCATAAGGATAGAGCCCTTATACTCTTTTAGAGCTCGTTTAAGCTCGTCCTTGGCATCCACATCCAAGTGGTTGGTAGGCTCGTCTAGAACAAGGACATTGTTCTCACGATTCATCAAGAGACAGAAACGAACCTTGGCTTGTTCCCCACCTGATAAGACTTGAATTTGGCTTTCGATGTGCTTAGTCGTCAAGCCACAGCGAGCAAGGGCTGCACGGACTTCTGCTTGGTTGAGGGCCGGAAAGGCATTCCAAACTGCTTCTAAAGGTGTCTGACGATTGCCACCTTCCACTTCTTGCTCAAAGTAGCCGAGTTCTAGGTAATCACCGCGTTCAACTTCACCAGCAATGGGTGGAATAATGCCCAAAAGACTCTTCAATAGAGTTGTTTTACCGATACCATTGGCACCGATGATGGCAACCTTTTGATTGCGCTCAAAGGTAAGATTCAATGGTTTTGTAAGTGGGCGGTCGTAACCAATCTGTAAGTCTTTGGCTTGGAAGATAAAGCGTCCAGGTGTACGAGCTGGTTTAAAATCAAAGGACGGCTTTGGTTTCTCACTTTGAAGCTCGATAATGTCCATCTTATCCAATTTCTTCTGGCGAGACATGGCCATATTACGGGTAGCAACACGCGCCTTATTACGGGCTACGAAATCCTTGAGATCAGCAATTTCTTTCTGTTGACGCTCATAGGCTGCTTCCAGCTGCGATTTCTTCATGGCATAGACTTCTTGGAACTGGTAGTAATCGCCAGAGTAGCGTGTCAACTGTTGGTTTTCTACATGATAGACGATATTGATCACATCATTGAGGAATGGAATATCGTGAGAGATAAGAACAAAGGCATTCTCATAGTTTTGAAGATAACGCTTGAGCCAGTCAATATGCTCCACATCCAAATAGTTGGTTGGCTCATCAAGAAGTAGGATATCTGGCTTTTCAAGGAGGAGTTTAGCTAAGAGTACCTTGGTTCTTTGTCCACCAGATAAGGCTGTTACGTCCGTATCCATACCATAATCCATGACACCAAGAGCACGCGCGACTTCGTCAATCTTAGCATCCAAGGTATAGAAGTCACGACTTTCCAAACGGTCCTGAAGTTCGCCAACTTCTTCCATTAGGGCATCAATATCAGCGCCTTCTTCTGCCATTTCCATATAAAGATCATTGATACGTGCTTCAGCTTTGAATAATTCGTCAAAGGCAGTGCGAAGAACGTCACGCACGGTTTGACCTTCTTTGAGAACTGCATGCTGGTCCAGATAACCTGCTGTCACATATTTGGACCATTCCACCTTGCCTTCATCAGGTACCAACTTACCAGTCACGATGCTCATGAAGGTTGATTTCCCTTCACCGTTAGCACCAACTAGTCCGATGTGTTCACCCTTGAGGAGACGGAAGGATACGTCTTCAAAAATCGCACGGTCACCAAAACCGTGACTTAAATTTTTTACTTCTAAGATACTCATTTTAATTCCTTATCTTGTTTTTATGTAGTAGTTTATAAAGGACCCAGGCTAAGTAGCCACCTAAAGTATTGGTCCATAAATCATCAATCTCAAAGACCCGATTAAAATCAAAGAAAAAGTCTAAAACTAGCTGTGTGCACTCGATGCTTAAGCTCAATAAAAGGCTTAACAAAATCACTCTCTTCGTTTTTCTTAGTGCAGGTATAAGATAGAGAAGCTGGAAAACTAATGGGAAGAGCAGGAGGACATTTAAGGCGTTTTGTAAAAAGATCCAAAACAGCTGTAAAGGGCTAGTTACTTCTCCCAGATTCCAAAGGGAGTTAAAAGGCGTCAAAAGAAAAACCAGGCGTCCAATAGTTTGAATACCTGGAGTTTCCACTCCTGTAGGAAATTGAGGCTGGGGAGTAAAACAAAAACAGACGATACAAAGACTGTATAACACGATTCCCAGGCTTAGTAATTTTTTTCGATTCATCTTATGGATTTACTTCAGCTACTGCTTTTTGGCGATCACGTTTCATGGTATTTGAACGCAATTGTCCGCATGCGGCATCGATATCTGTACCGTGTTCTTGACGAACAACACAGTTGACGCCTTTTTTCTTGAGCGTATCATAGAAGGCCATGACACGCTCTTTCGGACTACGACTATATTGGTCATGCTCACTAACAGGGTTGTAAGGAATCAAGTTGACATATGACAATTTCTTAATGTTCTTGAGCAATTCTGCCAACTCAAGTGCTTGTTCGACTCCGTCATTGACTTCATTTAGCATGATATACTCAAAAGTTACACGGCGGTTGGTTGTTTCGATGTAATACTCAATCGCTGCAAAGAGTTTTTCAATTGGAAAGGCACGGTTAATCTTCATAATGCTTGAACGCAGTTCATTGTTTGGAGCATGAAGAGAAACAGCAAGGTTAACCTGTACTCCTTCATTGGCAAACTCACGAATCTTATGAGCCAAGCCAGAGGTTGATACGGTGATATGACGAGCACCGATTGCCATTCCCTTATCGTCATTGATGGTACGGATAAAGTTCAAAACGTTATTGTAGTTATCAAATGGTTCTCCAATACCCATAACAACGATATGGCTAACACGTTCATCTTGACCACGTTCGTCAAAATACTTTTGAACAAGCATAATTTGAGCTACAATTTCTCCGTTATTGAGGTCACGTTGCTTCTTGATCAAACCTGATGCACAGAAGGTACAACCGATATTACATCCTACCTGAGTTGTTACACAGACTGATAAACCGTAGTGCTGACGCATCAGCACTGTCTCAATCAACATACCATCTGGCAACTCAAAGAGATACTTCACAGTACCATCGGCTGACTCTTGAACGATACGTTGTTTCAAGGGATTGACTACAAACTGCTCGTTGAGTTTGGCAATCAAATCCTTAGACAAGTTAGTCATTTCTTCAAATGTCTGAACACGTTTACGGTAAAGCCATTCCCAGATTTGATCCGCTCGGAATTTCTTTTCTCCTTGCTCTAAGACCCATTCTTGCATTCCTTGACGAGTTAAACTATAAATCGACGGTTTCATCTTTTCTCCTTATTTTCTAGTCTTTCTTACGGATGACGAAATGACGTTGTCCCTTTTCTTCATTCTGAGGTTTCTGTTCTTTACGGCGACGTCTATTTCTCTTGTCCGTATGATTTCTTTTCTTATTTTGAGAAGACTTTTTCCCTTTACGGTTGTCTTTCTCTTCTTCTTTCTTGCGCATTTTTTGGTCAAATGGTGCTCGTTTAGGAGTCTCATTTTCTAAGACAAAGTAGGCACATCCATAGCTACAATACTCGAGTAGGTAATCTTGTAAACGACTGATTTTCTCGAGAGACTCTTCAGCTCTCTCATTTTTGTAGAAACCACGTAAGCGTAGCTGCTCATTGCTCCAGTCTCCTACAATATAATCATACTTGTTTAAAACTTCCGAAAAGCGTTGAGTAAATGCCGTTGCATCAAAAGCATCCTTGCTATTTTCAACCAAAGTAAAGGTAAACCCTTCAGCTTCGACTTTATCACCAGATAGATGAAATTCAGGACCAGGGAATTTATTGTAATTATATAATTCAGGTGCAATTTCTTTACGCATAATATTCCTTTTTAACGTTTACTTAATACTCTATTTTACCATATTTTTGCCATATTTACATCTTTTGATTTAAAATGAAAAAAGTCTGACGATTTCACCCTTTAATTCTAAAAGACACAACTGTACAAAAAAGAAAAAACTGGGAATTCCCAGTTTTTTAATGATTACATGTAAAGTAATTTGAAGAGTGCTACTGCGGCAATACCAGCTGCAATCGGTGCAACTACTGGTACCCAAGCATACCACCATTTTGAATCACCCTTGTGTTCGCCAAGGATTGATTTTGGAAGTACTGCGTGAAGAAGACGTGGTCCAAAGTCACGAGCTGGGTTCAAACCTGGCCCTGTTGGTCCACCTAGTGAAGTAACCAAGGCCATTACAAGGAAACCAAGAGCCAAGTGTGCAACAGCAAGACCTGGTGACAAGAACGGAGCTACTTGAGTTTTTGCTTGTTCAAGAGCTGCAGTAACTTGTTCTTGAGGAATTGTTTGACCTTGAGCAGTCGCTTGTGCAACTTGATCATTAATCATTCCTTGAGCTTTAGAAAGCAATTCAGCACCAAAGAAGTTCTTTGTCATACCAAGTGCTGCAAAGAAAAGTACGAATGAACCAACGAACTCGTTGATAAAACCGTTAACTGAAGCTGCAAAGCGTGATTCTTTTGTTCCGTGGTCGATACTTGAAATTGTTGAGAAAGTTCCCAAGATGTTGTTTGGGTTTTCTGTCTTCAAGTAGTATGGACGGTGAGCTGCAACAACCAAGGATTGTCCAAAGATTGCTCCCAAAACTTGAGCGATGATGTATTGAGCTACTTGTGACCAAGGGAAAAGTCCGCTAACAGCAAGACCAAGTGTGAAGGCTGGGTTGATGTGGTTACCAGAAACGTTACCAAACATCAAGGCAGGGATCATAACCCCCATACCGTAACCAACAGCGATAACGAGCCAGCCACTTTGGTGACCTTTCGTACCTTTAAGTTCAACGTTGGCAACTGCACCATTACCCAAGATAATCAAGATTGCTGTTCCCAAAAATTCAGTGGCATATTTGACTGCCCATGTGAAATCCATTGATAGATTCTCCTTAATATTTTTTTGACAATCCCTATTCTATCAATTTTTAAGGCTTTTAGCAACAGATTTTCTAAAAGAATCCTATGGAAAACGCTTTTATTTAGGGCTTTAAAAAAAGACTTAACAAAGAGAGTTTGTTAAGTCCTGATTTCGATTATTCTTGACGCTGACCAAAGTCCTTAATCATCTGATTCATTTCCTCACGACTTGGTGTCGTTAGCATATAGAGATAGTCTCCTTGCAATTCAGCAAAAGCAGCTGGCATGATTTTTTTGACCTTGAATTGATGACCGTATTTGGCGAGCAATTCTTCCTCTGAATATACATAGTTAGCGTTGGCCCGACGAGATGTTGCAAGACAATACTGAGTTTCAAATGGTGACTCTGGGAATGGTTCACCCGCAACGATAGCCGCATAACCCTTATACAAATCGAAAGAATGCGCATAGTTATAAACGTCAATTGTGAAACCACCAGCAGGACGATTATTGTACTCAATGGCAATGTAATCATCACCATCACGGAAGAACTCAATATGGAAGAAACGTTCTTTCATACCAAATTCCTTAACAATAGCCTCACCATACTTGCGAAGTTTTGGATCCATCTCTTTAAGAACATAATAAGAATTGTCCATCTTGTAAATCATGAGATCTAGTGGTGTATGGGCATAGTCAAATGTTGTCGAGAAGACAATATTTCCGTCTTTATCTACCAAGCCGTCGAAAGTACAGATTTCACTTGAAGTTACAAATTTTTCAAAGAAATAAACAGTTGAATGGTCCCATTCAGCCTTAAAGTGATTGATATCCTCTTCTGTTTCAAGCTTAAAGGTTGCTGCTGCTCCTACTCCGTTATCAGGTTTTGCAATCATGGGAAGGCCGATTTCTTTCACAGCTTTATCAACATCTGCTTCTGTTTCAATAACAGCACCTGGCACCACGGGAACTCCCGCTTTTTTGAAGAGTTTCTTCATTTCAGACTTGAACTTAGTCTTCTTAAGGTCTTCTGGCTTGGCACCAAAGACATTAAACTGTTCACGAAGAGCGGCATCCAACTCCAGCCAGTATTCATTGTGAGATTCGATGCGGTCAATGGGTCCATGTTTGTAGAAAAGAAAGGCAACTGCACGCTTGACTTCGTCAATATTTTCAAGATTATCAACTCGGAAATACTCCGTCAAGCTATTGCGCAATGGTTCATCTAGTTGTTCGTAGGGTTCTTGCCCAATCCCTAGAACTGTGATGCCTTTATTGGCTAGCTCAATACTAAATTGCTGAAAATTTTGTGGGTAATAGGGTGAAATTACAAGATAATTCATAAGCAACTCCTTTTATAGACTCATATGACCGAGGAAATAAGGCATTTGTTTGCGCCACCATTCCCAGTCATGGGCAACATCGTGCCCCCATTCTGCAAACCAGGCAGGAATTTGTTTTTGGTCAAAGGCTTCTTTTAACTTGTAGTAAGAAGGAAGGCCATCCTGTTCCCAAGCACCTAGTCCAGTACAAATCACAATCTCAGCCTGACGGTAACGATCAATAAACCAACCATCATTTTGATTCCAGATATAGTCTACTGGTGAATTTTGATAGATAGCATCATCGTTGTAGTAATCTCCAACAAAGAAACGAGCATCGTAGACACCACTGAGGGCAATTACCTTGGTAAAGACATCTGGATGCTGAAGGAAAAAGTTAAGTGCATGGTAAGCTCCCATAGAGCATCCTGTTGTCATCATACCATCAAACCAGCCTGTCTTGTGCTTGATAAAAGGAATAGCTTCTTCAATCACATATCGTTCATAGGCACGGTGCATCTCAGCTTGATCATGCCCATTTTTCCAAGTCGCAAGCCAGCTCTCACTATCTACACTTGAAAGGGTAAAGAACTGCACGCTACCTTCATCAATAAAGGATGCACAAGCATCAATCATTCCAAAATCATAGTACTCATTGTGGCTACCACCTGAGGAAGCAAAGACAACAACTGGGATGCCTCCATGTCCGTATCGATTGACATACATTTCACGGTTAAGATGACCACTCCAGTGGCTTAGATGTTCAATATGCATATCCTGTCTCCTTTATACTATTTACCAATTTTCTGCAAAAAAGCGTAAGCAAGCTGGAAGATTTTCTGCCCATGGAATTTCATGGTGGATAGCCCCGGCTTGAACCTTGAGTGAGAGATTTTCCAACTCAACTCCTCCTGCTATCAAATCATGATAATAGCGAAGAGAAGAGTCAATATAGGCCTGCTTAATATTACCAGCCATGAGGGTCTTATCCGTGTCATCTGCTTCTTCCGTCCCAACATAGATAAAGACTCGTTGATCAGGTAATAGTTTTTTACGCTCCATATAGCGATCAAAGGCCTCTTGGTGAAGCCAGTTGGCTGATGAGAACACTCCCAAACACCCAATCTGATCCTGATACTCCAAGCCAATAAACTGGGTAATGTTGCCGCCTAGAGAAGAACCAACCATAGCAGTATGCTTGCGGTCTGATTTTGTACGATAGTTTTCATCAATAAAGGGTTTGACCACTTCCATGACAAACTCAGCGTACTCGACTCCCTTTCCACCAAACTGTTGACCGGGAATATTAGACTCTTGGAATTTCCATGCAGCATACTCATTCATCCGTCCTAGACCATCATTATCTATGGCCACTACAATCATACGGCTGATATCTGGATTCCGTTTAATGGTAGGAATGATCTTCCATGAATGACCGACATAAGATTCTTTACTGTAAAAGACATTTTGACCATCATGGAAATAGACAACCGGATAAGTTCGATCCGTGTCTTTCTCGTAATTTTTCGGGAGGAGAACACGTACACGGCGCTCCTTGCCTGTGTATGGAACCTTGAGTTTATGCTCTCGCATTTTTAGGTAAAAGTAGGATTGATTCATTGTCAGAAAACTCTCTATATTCAAAATTTTACCTAATTATATCATAAAAATAGAAAAAAAGTCAGTTTCCGTCCAAATTTAGGACAATAAACTAACTTTTTTTACTTATTTTATCATTTCCTCTGGTTTTTCTGATTAAAGGAGATCATCAATCAACTCATCAACCGCATCCTTCTCAGCTTGAGGGGTAATTTCAGTAATCATAATTCCTGCTACTGCTCGCTCAACTAATCCTTCAACGTCCATACGTGTTTCATACTGCTCCGCATTCTTAATCTTTGGATTTGTTTTGGGACGTTCAGGTGCAAAAATCGTACAACAGTCTTCAAATGGCTGGATGGAAATTTCAAAGGTATCAATTTCCTGAGCAATATCAATGATTTCTAGCTTGTCCATAGTTACAACTGGACGAATGATTGGCGTATTTGTGACAGCATTGATGGCTTGCATACTTTCAAGGGTTTGGCTTGCCACCTGACCAAGACTTTCACCATTGATGATGACCAAACCATTTCGTACCTCACGGATACGGTCTGTAATGCGCATCATAAAGCGACGAGTCAGGGTCATCAGATAGGCTTCTGGCGCTTTAGCCTTGATTTCTTCTTGAATCTCAGTAAATGGTACTTCGATAAACTGGATATTGCCACCAAATTTAGTCAATTTACGGGTCAAATCCTGAGCTTTCTTGAGGGCACCTGGACTTGTGTATGGAGGGCTAGCAAAGTGAACAGCCTCGATATCCACCCCACGTTTCAGGGCTAGGTAACCAGCTACTGGCGAATCAATTCCCCCTGACAACATAAGCATGCCTTTCCCAGAAGTTCCAACTGGCAAACCACCCGCACCACGAATCGTTTCATAAGAAAGGTAGGCCGCTTCCTCACGAATCTCCACTTGCAGATTAATGTCAGGACTTTTCATTTGTGCTTGCACATTTGGAATGGCTTCAAATACAGCTCCACCAAGCGTTTGATTCAACTCACGACTGTCTAACTCAAAGTTATGGTCACTACGCTTGCTTGAGATTTTAAAGGTCATCCCTTCCTTGTAGATATCTTTCATAATATCTTGGACAGCAGACTTAAGAACCTCGACAGATTTTTCAACCTTGTATACTGGTGAAAAGTTTTGAATTCCGAAAACTTGTTTGAGGGATTCAGCTACTGCTGCATAATCGGCTCCATTAAGATAAATATGGGCACGGTCGCGGTCTGCTGTAACTTTGACTTGAGGATAGATGGACAAGACATCTGAAATATTATTACGAAGTTTATTGATGAAACGCATACGGTTTTTACCTTTTGTTGAAAGCTCTCCATAGCGAATCATAATTTCTGAATACTGCATGAATACTCCTATCTTACTTTTTTAGTTTGATTGTAGATTAATTTTAGTTTAGTCAAAAATTGCTCAACTTGACTCATATCATTTTCTAGGTCTAGACTGAGACGAACTGCTGACTGGGCCTTATCTTTATCAACACCCATAGCAATTAAGGTTCCAGCAGGTTTTCCAGCCTTGGACGAACAAGCAGAGGTTGTGGAAATGAAAATATCATAGTCTTCAAAGGCATGAACAATGACTTCACCACGAACACCCTTAATCCCAAAGGTCAGAATATGAGGGGCAAAGTCTTCCTCACCTGAGAAAACAAAAATATCTGGATATTCGAGTAGAGCTTGACGGATGACTGCCTTCATCTGACTTGTTTTGCTTGTAAACAAATCCAGTTTTTCCATGGC
Organism: Streptococcus sp. KHUD_017; assembly: GCF_054861245.1. Taxonomy (NCBI): domain Bacteria; kingdom Bacillati; phylum Bacillota; class Bacilli; order Lactobacillales; family Streptococcaceae; genus Streptococcus; species Streptococcus sp. KHUD_017. The sequence continues at coordinate 666,484 of NZ_CM142175.1, read as the reverse complement.
TAGACGCAGAGCCTTGGCTGTCGCTGCAATTCCTGCTACATTCTCAGTAGTTGAACGATAGTCACGCTCTTGGCCACCACCAGTTAATAGGGGGGTGATTTTCTTGCCAGACTTGATATAGACAAATCCAACACCACGAACTCCGTGGAATTTATGACTAGAGAAGGTCGCAAAATCCACTCGGTCAGCCAAATACTTTTCTGTCGGAATCTTAGCTAAAGCTTGAACAGCATCAACATGGAAGGAAATCGTTGGTTTATCTGCTAATAGTTCTGAGATCGCTTGAATAGGTTGGATTGAGCCAATTTCATTGTTGACTGCCATGATAGAGACTAGCGTTGTATCAGGACGAAGTAGATTTTCTAAAGCAGCTACATCTACAAATCCTTTTTCATCTACTGGTGCAAAATCCACCTCAAATCCTTGAATCTGAAGCCAAAGAGCAGACTCCTTAACCGCTGGATGCTCAATTTCTGACACGATGATGTGTTTACCAAACTGAGCTTTTTCAAAAGCGACACCTTTGATAACCCAGTTATCTCCTTCAGTACCACCAGAGGTAAAATATATTTCTTCGCTTTTCTTACCAATTAAATCTGCAATCTGCTGACGAGAAGCTTCTAAAATTCTGGTAGACTGATCACCCAAACGATGAAGGCTAGATGGGTTACCAATAATTTTTGCAGACACCTGCATGTAAGTTTCAAGTACTTCAGGATAAGGCTTGGTCGTGGCCGAATTATCAAAGTAAATCATTGTTTCTCACACTTTCTAAAATCACTCCTTCTATTGTAACACGAAACAGTTCAGGCGACAAGAAATGCCGTTCAGGTTCATTTAAGTTTTTTTTAAAGATTTTGGGTATAATGAATCATGGTAAAGGAGAGAAATTATGTCTAACTATCGCAGAAAATCAAAACCTAAAACTGAACATATCAAAAAAGGCTTTACCGTCTTTCAAAAAACAATTGCAACTTTAGCCAGTATCCTTGGTTTGATTACAGCTAGTATCACTATCATGAATGCTTTAGATAAAAACAAGGATCATAAAGATACGACTCCACAAACAACCATTATCAAGGAAGTTCAAAAGGAAGCTCCCGCTGAATCCAATGCACCTGCACAAAGTCAGTCTAATAATCAAGAAACAACTCAAAAAGAAGAAGTTCAAACACCTAGCAAGAAGGAAGATACAAAATCAGATGACAATTCTCAGAAAAATGAGCAATCTGATTCTTCATCAAATACTCCAACTACTGAAGCAGGAGTTAGCGCTAATAACGGAGCATCCTAAACATTGCTCAACGCCAACGGTTACTTCGTTGGTGTTTTTATTTGCTAGTTTTTCATTTCATTTTTATCACAAAAAAACCAGGAACTAATGTCCCTGGTTTTTCTTTTTTAAAACAAGATATTCTGCATCGAATGAAGATTCGTACTTAGTCTTCTTTCCCTTTTTTGATAAAGGTTGCAGAGAGGACCAATCCAAGACTAGCTAGGAAGGCTAAGCCTACTGAATCTTGCTCACCAGTTGCTGGAAGTTGACCTTTAGCTTCAGTCGCTGGTGCATTTGGTCCTTCTGGTTCTTGTTTTTGGTTTGTTGAACTTGAAGGTTGCTTGTGATCCGCAATTGGTGTAACTGAGTTTGCAACAGGCTCTTTATATTCTGGAACCTCATTCTTAGCTGCTTCAACCCAATTAACGCCACCCTTGAATTCTGGGAGCTCATTCTTGTCCGCTTCAACCCAATTAGCTCCACCCTTGAACTCTGGAACCTCATTCTTAGCAGCTTCAACCCAATTAACGCCACCCTTGAACTCTGGAATGTCATGAACAGCTGCTTCTGCTGCATTAACGCCACCTGTAAATTCAGGAATTTCAACTACTGGTGGTTGCTGATCTCCCTTACTTGAAAGGACTTCAGGTTCTGGAGTTGGTTTCGGATCTGGAGTTGGTTTCGGATCTGGAATTGGTTTCGGATCTGGAGTTGGCTCTGGATCTGGAGTTGGTTCTGGATCTGGAGTTGGCTCTGGATCTGGAGTTGGCTCTGGATCTGGAGTTGGTTCTGGATCCGGAGTTGGTTTCGGATCCGGAGTTGGCTCTGGATCTGGAGTTGGTTTTGGATCTGGAGTTGGCTCTGGATCTGGAGTTGGTTCTGGATCCGGAGTTGGTTTCGGATCTGGAGTTGGTTTCGGATCTGGAGTTGGCTCTGGATCTGGAGTTGGCTCTGGATCTGGAGTTGGTTCTGGATCTGGAGTTGGTTTCGGATCTGGAGTTGGCTCAGGTTCTTCTGAAAGTTCTTGGTAGTAAGTCGTCATTTCATAGAACTCTGGCTTGCCACCTTCCCAAATGAGTTTGACATCAAGTAACGGAGCCTTATCTCTGACTGCAAATGTTTGGAAGCTTGAAGTAATTGCTCCCAAATCTGTCCAAGCACCGTCTCTGTCTGTTTTCAGAGTGCGAGCAAGTAGACGCGCTGCTACTCCTTGAGGCAGACTAGAAACAAGTCGGATGTGGTTAGCGTCTGTTGGTTCTGACAAGTGGTAAACCAACTCACCTTGGTTTTTCTCAGCCTTATAGCTTGTCAAGACTTTGCCATCTACAAGATTTGTGTAAAGGTTGCCTCTACTTTCTCCACCGTTTCCTTGAACAGTTGGGTCGTTGATAGGTTTCACAAATTCGCCATCATTGATAACTAACTCAGTAAATCCAACAAAACGAGCATCGTAATTAGCAGTGAAGAGAACACGGAGATAGTTAGCTTTAACTGGACTTGCAAGTTCACCTTCGATGTAGCGATTTCCAGGCATCTTAGAATCATGTGTCCATCCATCTGTCAATGAATCATCGCGCATTTCATTAGCGACACCATCACCTACTGTCACAACATCTGTCCATGTCTTGCCGTCTTGGCTAACCTGAATCTTACCATCACGAAGATAGTTCTTCGTACCATCTTGGATATAGGCTCTAATCTTCTTGATTTCACGTTCACTACCAAGTTTCAATGTTATGTGACCATCTTTACGTGCATAGTCAGAGAACTCTACAAAGTTATTGTAAACACCATCAAACAACTGATCCAAATTCTTGATCTTGCGAACATCATTTGCACCATAGTAGGCATCAATTCCCATAGAAGTAGAATCAAGTTTAGTTGGCTCCACTTCTTTTGTCTTAACGAGTAGAGATGTTGCTGTCACTGCTTGTTCTTGATCAGTCTTATTAACCAAACGAGCATAACGCACCAAGGACTTATCAGTTACTTGGCTAGCTGGATACCATTCTTGTGCATTTGGAGAGAATTCCAAGTCAAGGGCTGGATTTCCAATACCAATAGCCTGAATGCTTTCAGCCTGGTGTAGACGGTCTAGCTTCATACCCAAGTAGCTATGAGCTGGAAGCTTAGTTCCACTTGGAATTTGCATGTCATAACGACCGAGACTGTCATATACTGGAGTTGATTTCAAACTTTCAACATTGGTATCTGTCATCTCGCTATTGCCAGCACGTGTTTCAACTGAGAAGTCAGCGATACGCCACCACAGATTGATATTCTTGGTGTTACGAACACGGATGTAGCGAGCTGAAATTGGAGTTTCAATTTCTTTGGTTTGTTCACCAGCTAAACGATCCAATTCTTGCCATGAAGTACCATCTGTAGAATACTCAAGAACACCTTCTGCCAATTTATCTCCTGATCCTTGAACGAGGCGGACCTTAGTTACAGGTTTGACTCCACCCAAGTCTAGTTGAACCCAACCACCGACTGGAGTTGTATCTGTTCGATCAGCATTTGCAAGCATGGCTTCAGTATTGTCACGACCATCTGTAATCTGAGCAACTGTCGTATTGTACTTGTACATAAGATTTGGACTGATGGTCACTGTAGCTGCCTGTTTAGGACGACTTACTTCTACAGGACGGTTAACAGCGATTTCTCGTACAGCAAACCAAGTGTTCTCACGATCAGAAGTTGCAATCATTCGAACAGCTTTAGCATTGATATTGAGATTTTCAAATTTAAGAAGAGGTTCATTACCAGTGTAGCTTGGTTCTGAAAGTGTTACCCACTCATCATTTTCATTGAGGTACTCAACCTTAGCATTGTTAAAGGTATCGCGTGGATTTGCTTGAGTTCCCATTGCAAATGTCAAGTTTTGAATTGGAACAGCTTTATTAAATTTCAAACCAATATAGTCACCAGTTTGGATGCTGTTTGGTGATTTGATAAGAGCATGTGTTCCTAAATCTCCGTCAGTGACTTCAGCAAGTCCACCTTCTACACCTGTACGGTTTGTGATAAAGGTGCTGATTACTTGGTCTGGGTGTAGGGCTTTTTGAACTTCAGTTGCCAATACTTCACGAAGGCCAAGCAAGAATGGACGGATATGTTGTACACCCAACTCAGCTCTTTCATCATGGTCTACATAATGGAAAGTATAAGTTTGTGATTGTTCATAAAGTTTCAAGCCCTTGTAATAGCTATCCCAAAGTCTAGCAGAATCATTGTTTTCAATAGCTTCTGATCCATCTAGGAAAGCACTCAAAGCATCCATTTGGTCAATAGCATTATCCAACCAATAGTGGATTTGAGCACGCATCTTTTCGTCACCAGATGCTTTATAAAGTTGTGCTGCAGCTTTTATTTTAGCAAATTCTGCACGCAATTCTTGACGCTCTGCATTGACATCTTGACCAGCTTTCAACTTAGACATGAAGGCCGCCAATTTTGGTGCGAGTTCAACAGACTCTTCTAACTTCACAACACGACCATCCATGTTTTGGTTGATCATATGTTTACCAAGTTCACGGAAGGCAACAGATGTTTCACTGTCAGTAAACTTACCTGTTTCAACAAAGTTAAAGGCGATGTCATTTACTTTCTTAGCTTCTTCTTCAGACTTCCATTGTTTCCATGCGTACTGAGCTGCTGAGAAGAGTGCAATCTTAGAAGGCTCAGATTGTTGCATTGGATTCAACATGATACCTGAAAGGAGACTTGGGTCCACATTTGGATGAAGGAATTTCTCACCGCCACCCAAAATCAAGTGTTGTTTAGAGTTATCTGTAACAGGCCAGTTAATCCATAGAGAAACTGGGCGGTAGGTCTTACCTCCTGCAGACAGATTATTCTTAAGGTTTGAAAGGAAGCTTTCAGATACTTCACCCCAAATCTTACCACCAGTAAGGGTCATAGAAGTTGAAGTTGGAAGATTTTCGTTTAGAGATTTCAACTCATCTTCACGACCATTACCCCAATACTGACCTGGGACAAAAATCATTTCCTTACGAAGGCCAACATAAGTTGCTTGTTTTTCAGTCAACCAATCTGTCATGTCCTTCATCAAGCGGTTGTAGCTATTGTAGCCACCAACTGGACTTGGAGCATCATCTGCCAAAATACCGAACTCACGAACACCGACATCCATCAACTGAGTGAATTTAGCCTTAATAGTTTCAAGGTCTTTTTGGTAATCAGCATCGTTGCCAAAACGGATACGGTTGTTCATGAATGGGTGGATGGTCCAAACATAACGAGTCTTGTTTTGGTTTCCGACACGCGCCAATTCACGGATTTCAGCTAATTTTTCTTCTGGATAGAGTTCACGCCATTTCTTGTTGTGGTATGGGTCATCTTTTGGTGCAAAGAAGTATTGGGTCAACTTCAAGTCACCACCAAAGCGCATCAATTCAGCACGATCAGCATTGCTCCATGGATTTCCATAGTAACCTTCGATAAAACCACGATTCTTAATTTCAGCGTAGTCTTCAACAGTTACATTACGTAAAACTGGAGCTTCGCTTTCATTAAGCATGTGTTTAAGAGTCGTCAATCCATAGAAGACAGCATCTGTATCTTTACCGACGATAGAGATTGTATTGTTCTTGATTGACAAAGCATAAGCATCAATCTTATCAAAGAGTCCTTGAGAAATACCAGATATTTCTTTTTCTGCCTGTGAATGTTGACCATGAACACCAAGATAGATATTTGTAGCACCTGCTACTGCTGCTCGACTGCTTGTGTAAGAGATTTGATGATCTTGTAGTACACTCTTCAAGCGGTTGCGAGTATAAATATCTAGCTGATTACCCATGACAAGATTCACTTGTTTTTGAAGTTTAGTGACACCTTCACCATAAGTGACTTTTTGTGGTGTTGGGAATACCTTGTATTCTTTCTTGAGATAGTCTTGGCTTTGTGCTGCAGCAGCAATCGCATCATCACTGGCTGGTTTTGTAGCTACAAAGCTATCAGCAAGTTCAGTTGTACCATCGCCCACTTCTTCAACTCTTGGTTGTTCTGGAGTCACCGGTTTCTCGGGAGTTACAGGTTTTTCTGGAACAACTGGTTCTTCTGTTTCACTATCAGAAAGTGGCTTGAGTAGTTGAATTTCTGCGGCACTACCAAATCCTGCGACACCTGACAGAACTTTAAATTCTACCTTATTAGTTTCAACTGCCGCAAAATTAACAGTTTTTTCTTTAGTATTATTTTCCCAAGTTCCTGATGCAACCTTAACCATTTGACCATCTTTTTGAGCATAGATTTCATAAGAAGTCACGACTCCGTTACCACCACCTGGACGTGGAAGATAAGTCAAACCATTGACTTTTTCAGGAGCATTCAAATTCATTGCAACTGTATATGGAGCACGGTCTCCAGTCCATTTAGAATGCCAGAAGGTATTCGGATCATTATCGAAAGCTTTTTCAACTGGTCCTTCAGTCTCTGTTCCTGGTGTTTCCTGACTAGTTGCAGAAACTGTGAAATGATCTGTTGGGATTAAACGTGGGTTTACAAATGCTTCATTCGACAACTCTGCACTATGCAAGATTCCTTGGAAGCCACCGATTGTTTCAAGTGGAAGTACCAAGCTATTGTGAGCCAAGCGCGGATGAGCTGGATTTGCAATACGCTCAACCTTTTCACCGTCTACATAAACTTCTGTTTTTTGTGGTTTCGTAACAACAGAGATTTGATAACGTTTATTCTTCTCTAGCTTCTTGTTGAATTGAATATGGAATTGTTCAAATTTATAAGCAAGATAGCCATCCTTGTCTGCAAGATAAAGTTGGTTGTCCCCACTTGTAGAGAAGACTTGCTCTCCATCACCTGTAACAGTTACATCCAATTTCAAAACATGACTCGGACCAACATCACCAACAAGACCTTCGATAGTGCTATCTTTTTCGAAGTTCAGACCTGCTTCATTCTTCTGTACTTTCTTAGCAAGATATTCTTTGATAGTTTCAGGATTAATCTTGAACAAGTCGCTTTCTTCTACTGTCTTATCTGGATTGGATTGTGGTGCATAAACACTAGTTGGCTGGATACGGTCTGCATAGGTCTTAGCTGCACGATCTGAACCCCAAGTGCGTTCTGCGGTTGATTGCATACTCTTGAAGAAGCGTTTAAAGATATCAAAAGATGTAAGTCCTGTTTCATGGAGGTCGATGTTATCATTCCAAACTGCATGACCACCACCGATGACATTTGGATTAGATGCTTCTAGGCGTGGTCCTCTTCGAGCAGTAAAGTCATTTGGTGCCCAACCATTGTATTGCATTTCATAGTTAGCATAGTCGCTGTAAGGTCCCTGACTGTTGCTACCGCTTGGAACACTATAGGTTGGTACATCCAAGATATTGATAATCTTAGCACCCTGAGCAATCGCTGCCTGTGGATTTTGCCAACCAAGGCTCCAGATATCCACTTCTACACCATTCCAATCGACTGGTGTATTTCCTTGCTTAGCAGTGAGTGAACCCCAAATACGTGGTGTTAAGCCCTTACCTTTGATGTACTGGATCATATCATGGACATAGCGTCGATAACTTTCAGGACTTCCATAGTACTCATCTGTACCGATATGAACTGTTGAAACGCCACGAAGAGGTGCGTCTTCACCATCGAGCAATTTGTCATAAACAGATTTAACAAAAGCGAGGGTTTCTTCGTACTTGTTATCCAAGTCTAGCATCGCTACACGCTCTACATTATGCTTGTTAGCACTTAGTCGTCCTTGATACATCAAGTCTGGACGTACCTTAACAAAGGACAAAGCATGACCTGGTGTGTCAATCTCAGGAACAAGGTTGATATGCAAAGCTTTAGCTAACTTGATAATTTCTTGCATTTCTTCCTTGGTATAATGCTCGTCAGATGTTAATTTTTCACCATTTTCACCGACAACATCAGTCTCTACACGGAAGCCTGTCTTGGCATTTTTTAGAACATAATTCAATTCTTCTTGTTGGCTGAGATGTTTACCTTCCACGTGTTTATCGAGGAAGATATAGTTGTCGTTCAAGTGCAATTGAAGATCGTTCATCTTGTAGTAAGCCATGTTGAGCATGATATCTACAAGCGTGTCATAAGGGATAAACTTACGACCAGTGTCTAGCATAAATCCACGGTGGCTAAAGCTTGGGAAGTCACGGATTTCACCGTTCTGTAGGTCATTTTCTCCCAACTGAAGAAGGGTACGTGTAGCATAAAATGCTCCTGCATTGGTCGCAGCTTCTACAGTGATAACTCCATCTTTAATGGTGATACCATAGCCTTCTTTGCCATAACCCTTGTCTTCAACCTTTTTAAACTCAATACGGTTTTGCGCTTCTTGACCACCGGTTGCGACTTCCAAACCACGATTTTCAAGGTCAGTTTGGTAGAACTTAGCTTCCTTATCAAATCCAGAATTCCCAACGGAAATGATAGTTTCTGAAGTAATAGAAGTTTTACCTTCAGTGCCGTACCATTGTTGAACTGCTGGGGCAACTGCAGGTTTGGTCCCAACGCCTTCATCAGCGTGCAAGCCTTTAATGACAACTTCAAATTCTTTTGTGAAGGTATGGTTATCATTGGTTTGTTGGACCATCACTTTGACATGTTGTTCTGTCAGTGGTGTGTAGATTTTATTATTTAGGTCGATAACACCTTGCTTATTGCTTCCAATCAAGCTAACTTGACCAGGTAATTTAGGCAATACAAGTGATTTTCCGTCTTCAGCAACCGCTATTTCTGTAACTTGACGAATATCTGTTGGTTTGCTGGTGTCTGGAATATTTGAGTAGGCACGAATTTCTTGAATACCCACATTTTTCCATTGCATAGTACCGGCTTGATAATCTGTAATTTCAAGTTTAAGATACTTAGCTTGAACGGCTTCTTTTAAGTCAACTTTTTCATCTAGAACCGGAGTCCCTGTTCGTTGATGAGCCAACTTCCATTCTCCAGGACCTGATCCATTTACTTCGTCTTGACCTGCATAATAGAGATTCCAAGATTTGATGTTTGGATCATTTTGCTCGCCACGAACACGACGATCCCAATCAATTTCCACATGCTTGATTAAGGTTGTCTTTTCAAGCTTAAATTCGATTGTTGGTTTCACAACATCACGGTCAGTTGCCCAACGAGTATCTGGATTTCCATCAATCGCCTTCTCAGCAGTAAATGGTGTGTTCGCTTCATGGTTTGATGCTGTCGCAGTAGCCTTTTCCAAATGATTGACATCTGGAGTTTCAACCAAATCTTTAGTAACTGGCTTTTCTGCTGGTTTAGCTACTGGTGCTGCTTCTTCTTTTGGAGTCTCAGCTGGTTTTGGTGTTGCTTCTTCCTTAGGAACTGGAGTTTCAGCTGGTTTTGGAGCTACTTCTCCAGTATTTTCAGGCTGAGCTTCCGCATCAGTCGGATTCGTTTCAGTAGGATCAGTTGGTTTTGCTGATTCAGCTTTTTCAATAGCTGCTGCTATATCCGCTGGTAACTTATCTAGGGGCTGAACCTGTGTCACCGCGCCTTCTGTCTCTGCAGGCCCTTCTGTTTCTGCTGCTTGAACCATACCAGCACCAAAAATGCTTGCACCAATCATGACAGAAGCAGCGCCTATTGCAAACTTACGTATACTGTAATGACACCGTCTCTCAAAAAAATGTTTTCCCATTTTCTTTATTTCCTTTCCAACGCTTAAATTGGGTAAGCGTTCTCATTTCCCTTTTAAAAAGGGAGGACCAAGAGGTCCTCTCTAGGTGTTTGGTTTTCTCCATTACAATAAGTTAGGAGTTTGAGTTTTCATAGTATAAAACTCAATTATATTTTAATCTTCTTTTCTTTTTTGAAGAAATAGAACAGACATTGCTAATGTAAGACCAGCTAGGAAGATGTGTTCAGTTGCGCCTTCACCTGTTTCAGGAAGTTTGGACTGATCTGCTTCTTTTTGTGCTTCTTGCATAGCAGGTGTTGGTGTAAGAGCTGCTTTCTGATCAAGTTTTTCTGCAACTGGACTTGTCTGATTGTCTCCTGAACCTAATGTTTCTTTATACTCAGGAACATCATTCTTAGCAGCTTCAACCCAATTAACGCCACCCTTGAATTCTGGGAGCTCATTCTTGTCCGCTTCAACCCAATTAACGCCGCCCTTGAATTCTGGGAGCTCATTCTTGTCCGCTTCAACCCAATTAACGCCACCCTTGAACTCTGGAATGTCATAAACAGCTGCTTCTGCAGCATTAACTCCACCTGTAAATTCAGCAATTTCAACTACTGGTGGTTGCTGATCTCCCTTACTTGATAGTACTTCAGGTTCAGGAGTTGGTTTTGGATTTGGGGTTGGTTTTGGATCTGGAGTTGGCTCTGGATCTGGAGTTGGTTCTGGATCTGGAGTTGGTTTCGGATCTGGAGTTGGCTCTGGATCTGGAGTTGGCTCTGGATCTGGAGTTGGTTTTGGATCTGGAGTTGGCTCTGGATCTGGAGTTGGTTTCGGATCTGGAGTTGGCTCTGGATCCGGAGTTGGCTCTGGATCTGGAGTTGGTTTCGGATCTGGAGTTGGCTCTGGATCCGGAGTTGGCTCTGGATCTGGAGTTGGTTTTGGATCTGGAGTTGGCTCTGGATCTGGAGTTGGTTTTGGATCTGGAGTTGGCTCCGGATCTGGAGTTGGCTCTGGATCTGGAGTTGGTTTCGGATCTGGAGTTGGCTCTGGATCTGGAGTTGGCTCTGGATCTGGAGTTGGTTTCGGATCTGTAGTTGGCTCTGCAGTTTCTTTAATTTCTTTCAAGCCTTCTACCAATTTATTAAGTCCGTTTGGAGTTAATAAGTTATGTTCTGCAAGACCATTCTTGTACGCTTCAACAGCCGCCAAGTATTCTTTCGCATCTTGACGATCAATCTTACGAACACGTTCTACTTCAGCATTGTATGCGGCTTCATCTAATGGTTTATCATCTTCAATTGGAAGGACGAAGCGTAATTCCGCTGCTGAAATATGTCCAGGATCACCGTATGTTTCGTTACCAGTAAAGATTGCTTTCTTCACTTTGATCGGAGCATCGAAGTTAATCACTTTTGTCTTCGCATCATTTGCCCATCCAGTAAAGTTAAAGTTATGTTCTTGTCCTTTTTCATCAATCACTGTAAGGCTACCGCTCATCACACGTCCGTTTGAACCTGAAGGACGAGGAACATATTCAAAGCGAGTTGATTCCATCGGATTATTGAACTCTACTGTTAATGGTTTTCCTAAGCTATTCACTCCATAAGGTGTATGCCATAAAGTATTTGTATTTCCATCAAATGCATACCATACATTATCTGCTTCCTCATAAGGAGCATCAAGATCATGAATATCGTCCCAATCTGGAGCGCTACGTTTCACAGCAAGTTTTTCTTTAGCCTCGTTAACGCGTTCTACAAGAGCTTTAGCATCATCCACACTAATATCATCGTCTGCTTCTAATAAAGCTGCTACAGCGTCTTTATAAGCATTTAATGAATCTTGTTTGTAGTTGCCATTTACGATTGGAGTATTCTTTTCGTATGCTTCATCGATGATCATCTTACCAGTTAACTTAATTTCTTCAATTTCAAGGTTATCTAACATAAAGTCTTTATAACCTTTGAAGTTGATTTCGTTGTTATCTGTATCTCCTTTGGTATCGGCACCACGCGCATTTGAGTAAATACCAATCCAAGTGTTTCCACCCTTTTCACCAGTAACATAGAAGCTTACTTTCTTAGGAGTTGATGAATTTTCCCAAGTGTTTTCTAAGTCGTATTTCGTTAATTTACTACGACGAGAATTTTCGCCATTACCGATAACGAATGAGTATGCTCCATTTGAACCTGCTTCATACTCGAAGGTTACTTTATAAGTCTTACCTTCTTCGAAGCGGAAGTTTTGTGGAATTGTTTGGTAAACGAGTTTGTCATAACCTGATAAACCGTTCGTCTTCAATGACCAATTGCCTTCGATAACATCGTTGACTTTCTTACCATTCCATCCACGTTGTGTATATGGTTCGTGTTTCTCAGATAAGTGAGTACGGTTATCTTGTACGCCTTCAACATCGCCGACTACGAATGGGAAGATACCTTGAGGCACTTCTTCAAAGTCTTGTTTGAATTTACCATTTCCTGTGTCGTGTTTTTCGTTGTACATTACAGATTGATTTTCAAACACACGAATTTCATCGAAGTAAGTTGCTGCTGCATCTGCATCACGTCCAAGTTCTAATGTCACGTTAGAAACATCTTCACCTGTTGTGAAGTATACATACATGTTTTGGAAGTAACTTGTATTATCCACTGTCGCATTCTTCTTAAGTGTGTTATGCGCATGTGCTTGGACATAGTTCTTCGCAATTGATTTGTTTGTGTAGTTAGAAATCACTTTATCTCCAACACGGATTGTGATATCCGCACGTGCATCGCTTCGGTTATCTACACCTACATAAACAGCATATCTTGTATTAGGTTTTAAGTCTGTTAAGCGTTGTTTCAATGTCACACGTTCAGTGTTTCCTTGAATACGTAACATTTCGTTAGCCCCTTGAGATTTCACAATTTCAGCATGTTCGCTGTCACCAGTTTTTTCCCAATGATCTAATGTTCCGCTGTTGAAACCTTGGTCATAGATGTGTAGTCCTTCACTCCATACCATTGTCTTCTTGCCTTGAGGAGCTTTGTAAAGTACATATGGTTGGTACGCATCTCCCGTAATTTGAATCTTACGGTCTGCGCCGACTGTTAATTCTACAACATCTTTCTTACCTTGGTCTGTTAGACGGTAAAGGTATACTTTATCTCCAGTCCAATCTTCTGGAAGTGTCCATTCAGTTGTTCCAGCAGTATTGGTAAAGAAGTACATCTTTTCTTTGTCGCCTGTTAAAGCTTTACCATTTTCATCCCAGTTCCATGGTACTAAATAGCTTCCGCCATTTTCAATAACACGACCGTTTAGTGTAGTTACACGTTTACGGTAGTCTGGGCTATTAGGATCGTTCGATTGACGAACAATCTTCACTTCGTCTCCATTGTCATTTGTTAAATGTACTTCCATCTCTGGAGTCCACTTGTAGTTTTGACCGTTGTCGCTCATCGCAACTGGGTCACCGTTCACCCATTTAGAAACTTTGTAGTGTTGGAAGAACTTCGTCATGATGTTGTTTTCGAAGAGGTTACGAATATATCCTTCGTAGTCGCTTCGACCTTGCCATCCTTCGAAGTCTTTCATGTTATATCCACCAAGTAATGGATAGTTAGCGGCACCACCGTAGCTTGGATAGTCACCCACCCATGAGTCTTTTTGGTGGTTACGGATGAATCGAGTAATGTTTGAGTTAATACCTTTCAGTGTGTATCCACCGTAAGTTAAGTCAGCTGCCCAGTGTTGGAATGTTGAATCATATTCCGCACCGAAGCCCCACTCGATAGCCATACGCCAGCCTTGAGAGTTTAATTCTTTAGCAAGTACGTGAGTTGGCCAAGCAGTGTTATCTCCTGATTGTCCGTTACCCCAAACGTCCACATAGATGAAGTCTAAATCGCCACCAAGTTTTTCTCTTAATTCTTTCCAACGATCCAAACGCCCATGAGCCAAGTCATATTCTGCATCGATGTTGATACCTTGGTCTAACCAGTTCCAACCGTACATATATGTTCCGTCAGAGTTTCTACGTAAAATGGCTTCACTGAAGTATTTAGATTCAGGATATGTTTCAGAAGCGTTTACGTGAATACCGACTTTAGCTCCGTATTCTTTTGCTCTCGCTAATAATTTCTTGAAGTCTTCAACGCCACCGATTCTCTTACCGATATCTGCATAGTTTAAGTGACCTGAGTCGTGACCTTCACTACCATACCCTTTAAGTAGGATTGATTGGCCTAAACCATCTGTGTGTAAGTTAATCTTCTTAATACCATCTAATGTCATTAAGAATGGGTTTTGCGCTTGAGATGCAAAGTTCATCGCAATACGATAGGCTACTAAATCTGGAACAGATTCTGCTCCTTTAGGATTGTTCATGATATTACGATATGCAATCGCACCATCTTGCCAGTCCACAACATTATCTTTGTTTAAATCTTTTGTGATGACTACTTTAGAACTTGGTAATTCTAATGTGTATTCTGGGAATACTAAGTTCTTATAAGCACGTTGGTACCAGTAAGGTGAGCTTTGGATACCCAAGTAGTTTACGCCTTCAACACGTTCTAACGCTGTTGTTAAACGTGCAAAGTCATTTCCTTTGTAAGTAAATTGAGAGTTACTCCAAACAGACGCTGCCAATTCGTTAGAAGAAACAAACCCATACATGAAGCCGTAAGTATATTCATTCATCTTGCCTTCTTTCAAGTCTAAATGATAGTCTCCACGGTTATGTGTGTTTGTAGACATTTGAGCTCCGTCGAATTTTGCACCTTGTTTATTAGAACCAACAGAAACAAGTGTGTTTCCTGGAAATTCAATGGTTTGGATTAATTTGCGAACATTGTCGACTGGTTTACCCATTTCGACATTGTTTTTGTTCACTACTTTAGTGACATCGAAATGCATTTCGTTGCCGACTAATTGTAATTTTACAGTGATTTCAGCGTTGATGAATTCATCATCGTTTCTCACCTTCATTACATATTCTGCAGTAGTGTCATCAATCTTACGGTATTGAACTTCTGGAGTGACTAATACACCGTTGATTGACATTTTATCTAATTTTTGAACTTGACCTGTTAACGTTTTTCCATCTAATTCATATTCTTTAACACGTGGAAACGCTGTGTCGATAATCGCTTTTAATTGTTCTGATTGTAAAGTTTCATAGTGAACATCTTGGTCATTGCGACGTAACCCATCATCCACAGCTGGAGTTTCTTCTTCAGGTTTGATGTTATCTTGGTTATCCGCTTTTATCGATACAGAAGATAATTCTGTACCGTAAGTACCAGCTTTGAGGTAAACTTTATTCACATCAGCTAAAGCGTTCTTGACAACTTCTGGAACAACTTCTGTGCTAAATAAATTTTGTCCATTATTTGTAGCATTTAATTGACCGTCTTTTTTGTAAACGATAGATAGGTGGTTTTCTTCACCTACATTTGGTGCTTCTACACGAGTCTTACTATACCAAGTGTTTACATTTGGTCCTTTGTATTGCCAGAACCAACCGCCCTTGTCATACCCAACAAAGATGTTATTGTCATTATCTTTATATTTTAGATATACCCCAAAGCGTGTTTCAGCTGGAGGAGTATTTGCCTTGAACGTTAAGTCAACGCTTACATTTCCTTCCGCATCCGCCTGTAATCCAGCTTTTTCAAATAAAGCTTCGTTTGCTCCATTGTCGTTAGCTGTTGTTGAAGTTAATTTGTTGTAGCGTACTCCGCCTTCTTCAACGACTTCAACATTTCCTTTCACACGGCTTACTGAGTCCCACTCTTTTTTCACTTCGGCAGTAGCGTCGCTAGTTCCTCCCGTTGCTGCTTCAGCTGGTTTGTTTTCTGCTGGTTTGTTTTCAACTGGTTTTTCTTCCTGAGGTTTGTCCTCTTTTGGTTTTTCTTCTTTATCTTCAACTTGTTTATCAAGTGCATCTAGACCAGCTGGTTTCGTTGTTTCAATGCCTTTGATATAGTTTTGAATCCACTCTAACTGAGCAGGTGAGAAAAGAATACCACCACTACGTTTACCAGATACACCGTTTTGATGAATCCCAATTAATTTTCCGTTTTCATCAAAGATTCCACCGCCACTTGCACCAGGTTCACTTCCTTGGTAGCTAATTCCACGAACGCCTTCTCCATGGTCATTAATATCTTCGACAGTGGTATTAAGGATTGGATCGAGTTCACCTTTTGGATATCCAAATACATGAACCTTATCTCCTTTCTTGATAGTTGATGGTTTATCCGCAACTTCAACTGGAGCATTTGCAAGAGGACTGCGAAGCTTGACAATGGCTAAGTCATTTTTATAACCTTTCAGGAAGCCTTCACGATCCCAGTGTTTTACATCATTTTTACTGAACTTAACGTCTGGTGCACCTTCATAAGAAACTGTATAAACATCTTTATCACTATCAATGTTATCAGCTACTTTACGATTGTTCCCGTCTGGAACATCTTTGATAAAGTTATGAGATACTGATAAGACAAGATTTTCTCCAATAACAATACCACTACCAGTACCAGCATCACTCTTAATTTCAACTGTAGCACCGTAGTTCAATTCACCATTTTTTGTCTTAGCAACTTCTGCTGGAACTAAACTTTTGTCTTCTTTTTCCAAATCTTCTTTTGAAGCAGAATGACCGCTGTCTTCAGCTTTATCGACTTTTTCACGCAGATCTTTAGGAAGTTCATTTTCAGTTGCTGAAGTTGCTACAGCTTCTTTTTCTTTCTCTAGTAATTCTTCCTCAGTTTTTGGTCCATCAGTAACTTCAGGAGAACCTTGATCTTCTCCAGCTTTCGGTGCTTCAAAATCATGACCATTATCATCTTTTGCATTGGCCAGAGCTGCTGCTAAATCAGCTGGCATATTTGCGGTAGATCCAGTTTGGGCTGTATCTGCTAAAACAGTGCTTGTTCCAAAGAATGTAGCACCAATGATAACAGAGGCAACACCTAATGAAAATTTCCGAATACTATATTTACAACGTTTTTCAAATAACCTTTTATCCATTAGTTTTTAATCCTTTCTGCTTAAAAAGTAAGCGTTTGCATTTATCCTTAAAAAAATAACCCCCTTCATTTTTTTCGCTTATTTTTTAAACATTTAAATATTTCTTATACCATTTTAATATATCAAAACCTAGTTTAAAAATCAATACTTTATTAGTTAAAATTAGTAAAAGTAAAATCTAAAGATCGGACCAACCTGAAAGTCTTTTTAGAACAAAAATACTTATAATCCTAGGCAAAAAGAAAGAAACCACCTTCGAAAAATTAGAGAAGATTATTCCAATTTCCTAAAGGTGATTTCTTGAATTTTTATTCTATTTTCAAACAATTTACTGTTGTAAGACTTTACGAGGTTTTGTTCCTTCAGCCGGACCGATAACACCAGCCATTTCTAATTCTTCCATCAGTCGAGTTGCTCTGTTAAAACCAACTGATAGACGACGTTGAATCATGGATGCACTTGCTTTTTGTGTCTCGATAACAAGCGCCTTGGCTTCTTCGAAAAGTGGATCTCCACCATCATCTCCAGAACTAAACTCACCTTCTGTCTCAGATACTTCTCCAGGATCAAAGCTTTCATCATAATCCGCATCAGCTTGCGCCTTAATGAAGTTTACGATGCGTTCCACATCATCATCTGAGATAAAGGAACCTTGGAGACGAACAGGATGGTTTTCATCAATTGGTTTAAAGAGCATATCCCCTCGACCAAGCAATTTCTCCGCACCATTTTCATCCAAAATTGTACGTGAATCTGTTCCTGAAGAAACCGCGAATGCTACACGTGAAGGCACATTTGCCTTAATCAAACCAGAGATAACATCCACTGAAGGACGCTGGGTTGCAAGAATCATGTGAATACCAGCCGCACGCGCCTTCTGTCCAAGTCGGATAATGGCATCTTCTACTTCCTTGCTAGCAACCATCATGAGGTCAGCCAACTCATCCACAATCACAACAATTAAAGGTAGAGGTACTTGTTTGTACTCTGATTGAGCGTTGAATTCCTCAACTTTAGCATTGAAACCAGCAATATTTCGAACTCCGACTTTGGCGAAAAGTTCATAGCGGTTTTCCATCTCATCAACGACTTTTTGAAGGGCCTTGCTGGCCTTACGAGGGTTGGTCACAACTGGAATCAAGAGATGAGGGATATCGTTGTAAACGGATAGCTCAACCATCTTAGGGTCCACCATCATAAATTTGACTTGGTCTGGGCGAGCCTTCATCAGAATACTTGCGATAATACCATTAACTGCAACGGATTTACCAGAACCTGTAGAACCAGCTACAAGTAAGTGAGGCATTTTTGCCAAATCAAAACTACGAGCTGTTCCGTTAACGGCCTTCCCAAGAGGAATTTCTAAAAGATTTTCAGGTTTTGTTTGAGATTGTTCCCAAAGCTCACGGAAGGATACAGTTGCAATTTCTGAGTTAGGAACTTCGATACCTACCAAGGATTTCCCAGGAATCGGTGCTTCGATACGGACATCTTTAGCAGCCAAAGCCAAAGCTAAATCGTCTGCTAGATTGGAAATACGGTTGACACGGACACCAACTGCAGGTTTAACCTCATACTTGGTCACCGACGGACCGATTTCAGCACGCTCAACTGTTACCTTGATACCAAAACTTGCGAAGGTCTCTTCCAAAATTTTAATATTTTCTCGAACGATTTTCTTTTCTTTTGACTGATCTTTTGGTTTATCTGGCGCAAAGAGTTGCAAGCTTGGAAGCTTATACTCCAAGGTCTTTTTAGCAGAAAAATCTACTTCAACCTCTTCGTCATCATCATCATCTTCTTCAGAGAAAACTTCTTCTTCTGGATAGTCCCCTTCTTCAGGGTAATCAAAATCAGCTTGCGGGAGAATAATCTCAGGTTCTAGCCATTCCTCCTCTGGAAGTGGAGGAAATGCTTGCAGTGGTTCGTCTGATAAGATTTCTCCAGTTTCCATATCTACAGGCTGCATGTCAAGCAAAGCCTGCTCTTCTCTTTCTTTTTCAAGTCTTGCTTGCTCTTCTGCTTCTCTTCGTGCTTTTTCTTCTTCACGCTTGATAAAGCGTTCTTGTTTTCTCTGTTCACGGCGTTCCATCCAGATAGTAAATCGAGCTGAAAGAAAATCAGCAATATCATAGATAGACCATGGACTCATTAAAAGAGCTCCGATTAGGATTAAGATTGCCCCGATGAAATAGGTACCGATGTTTGAGAACAAAAAGGCTACCGGAATGTAGAGCCCTACCCCTAACAAGCCTCCCCCTGCAAAACCGGTTACTTGAAAACTGGTTAAATCTTTAAAGATTTGTCCAATCGTTCCTTGAAAAATAGCATTTGCCATGCTAAGCTTCCAGACAAGATAAGCTTGAAAGATGAGGAGCAAGCCTGCAAAAATAAAGAAGAAACCTGCTAGCAAGCCTTCTTGTTTATGAATCCACTTAAAGAAGAATAGATAAATCAAGAGAGAGAAAATAGCTAAGTATGCTAAACTCCCTACGAGTAAGCGAATCAGGTTATAAACAGTGATTCCGACAGCTCCCCATTTGAGGGCTGCAAAAATTAAACAGATAGCCAAAGCTAAGGAAATCAACATTCGTTGAATCGCTTGTTTTCTTTCCAATTCTGCTTTAGACGGTCTGCGTCTTGTTTTAGTTGTATTCTTGTTTGCCATGCTTCTATTATAACATATTTCAGAAACTTTTCGAGGGGTTAAAAAATGACTGCACACTTTTGTGTTCAGTCATTTGAATCTATTGTAATTATTTTTCTAATGGTTTACGAAGGTAACCATAAACCACACCACTAACAAGTGCTCCTATCAAGACAAAGACAAGGTAAAGAAGGGCATTTGTTGTAAGGGCGATAACGAAGATTCCTCCATGTGGTGCCATGAGTTTGATATTTGCAAGACCAACAAGTCCACCTGCTACTGCTGAACCAAGGATAAAGCTTGGAATAGCACGAGCTGGGTCAGCTGCACCAAATGGAATCGCACCTTCAGTGATGAATGACAATCCCATAACAATGTTCGTCAAACCTGAGTTACGTTCTTCTTTTGTAAATTTATTTTTGAAGAGAAGTGTTGCGACAAAGATTGCAAGTGGTGGAACCATTCCTCCTGCCATAACTGCTGCCATGGCTACTGAACCACCTGTTGCCACTGTTGCTGCAAGAGTACCAGTACCAAAGACATATGCTGCTTTATTGACAGGTCCACCCATATCGACAGCCATCATTCCTCCAAGAACGATACCAAGAAGGACAGCTGATCCGCCTCCAAGACCGCCAAGGAAGTCGTTCATAGCAGTGTTAATAGCTGCCATTGGGATGTTAACAGCAAGCATGACAAATCCTGTCAAGATTGTTCCAAAAAGTGGCAAGAGAAGGATTGATTTAGCACCTTCAAGCGAGCGAGGAACCTTCACGTATTTCTTAACCAAGAGCACCAAGGCACCTGCGATAAATCCACCAACAAGAGCTCCAAGGAAACCTGATGATACCCCTGCAAGAGCTGAAGTTGCTTCACCGCCCTGAGCGTAAGGGATTTTACCAAAGGCATAATCTTCTTTAGCGATAGCACCAGCTACGAAACCGGCTACCAAACCTGGTTTTTCAGCGATTGAGTAAGCAACATATCCAGCAAACACTGGAAGCATCAAATCAAAGGCTGATCCACCGATTTTCATGAACATCGAAGCGAGTTCATGGTAAGAACCAAGATTTCCAAGACTCTCATTAGGCACACCTAAAGCCCCATCAATCAAGAAGGCAAGGGCAATCATGATACCACCACCGATAACGAATGGCAACATTTGTGATACACCACTCATCAAGTGTTTGTAGAAGGCACCACCTAGACTTTGTTTTTCGTTAGATGCTGTTGAAGCTTGCGCTCCATTAGCAGCACGGTACACTTCAGCATTTCCAGAAAGAGCCAAGTTGATCAACTCTTCTGTCTTACGAATACCGTCTGCAACTGGACGATTCACCAATGGTTTACCATTGAAACGATCCATTTCAACAGCCTTATCAGCGGCAATAATGACAGCTTTAGCATTGCGGATATCTTCTGCTGTTAATTTGTTGCCAACACCGCTGGCACCGTTGGTTTCAACCTTGATACCAACACCCATTTCTGCAGCCACTTTTTGAAGTGCTTCTTGGGCCATGTATGTGTGGGCAATTCCTGTTGTACAAGCTGTAACTGCTACGATAAAGTCACCAGATTCATTTGCAGAAGCTTGAACTGGTTCTTGAGCTTTTTCTGAAGCTTGGTCAAAGAGTTCAATGACTTGATCAGCTGATGTTACTTGACGAAGCTTATCAGCAAATCCGTCTTTCATCAAATATTGTGACAATTCTGCTAAGGCAGCCAAGTGAGTATCATTGGCACCTTCTGGAGCAGCAATCATAAAGAAGAGGTCAGTTGCTTGCCCGTCTAAACTTTCGTAGTCAACACCCTTGTTTGACTTAGCAAAGAGAACAGTTGCTTCCTTAACAGCAGCATTTTTGCTGTGAGGCATTGCGATACCGTCACCCAAACCTGTAGAAGTCAAAGCTTCACGCGCCAAGATTCCTTCTTTGAAAGTTTCGAAATCTGTCACATATCCGTGCTCTACCAAGCTATGAATCATTTCTTCGATAGCTGCTGTTTTTTCAGTTGCTTGCAAATCAAGCAACATCACATCTTTTCTCAGTAAATCCTGAATTTTCATCTTTTTTCTACCTCAACTTTTTCATAAGTCTCTTTAATAAATGCTGAAGTCGCCAAGTCATCTGAGAAGGTTGTTGCTGTTCCACAAGCCACTCCCCATTTGAAGGCTTCCACTGCGTCTTTTGATTTGACAAACTCACCTGTAAATCCAGCAACCATAGAGTCACCAGCACCAACTGAGTTTTTCACGGTTCCCTTGATTGGTTTAGCAAAGTAGGCTCCCTCGGATGTTACCAGAAGGGCACCATCACCAGCCATAGAGATAATTACGTTTTGAGCACCTTTAGCCAGCAACTCTCGAGCATATTTTTCAATCTCATCTAAGCTCTCGAGCTTCACTCCAAAGATAGCTCCCAGTTCATGATTATTTGGTTTAACCAAAAGTGGTTGATAATCCAAACTATCGATCAAGGTCTGACCTTCAAAGTCACAGACTACTTGAGCGCCCGTCTGACGCGTCAAAGCAATCAACTCCTTATAGATGACATTGCCTAAGTTTTTAGCACTCGAACCCGCAAATACAACTGTATCTTCTGCTGTCAGACTTGAAAGAATGGCTTTTAACTCTTCAAGTTGTTCGGGCGCAACATTAGGACCAGTTCCGTTTATCTCTGTTTCTTGATCTGCTTTAATCTTGACATTGATACGCGTATCTTCTGCCACTTGGACAAATCGCGTTTCAATTTGTTCTTCAGCTAAAGTATCTGTGATAAATTTACCAGTAAAACCTCCGATGAAGCCTGTCGCTGTATTTGGAATATCCAAGCGTTTCAAGACACGGCTAACATTGATTCCCTTACCACCAGCAAACTTATCATCACTATCCATACGATTAACACTACCAACTTTCACCTTGTCTAAACGGACAATGTAGTCTATAGATGGATTGAGTGTGACTGTATAAATCATACTTCTATTACCTCCGTTTTCTCTTTGATAGCTGACAAGAGT
The DNA here is from genome assembly GCF_054861245.1 of Streptococcus sp. KHUD_017. Classification (NCBI taxonomy): domain Bacteria; kingdom Bacillati; phylum Bacillota; class Bacilli; order Lactobacillales; family Streptococcaceae; genus Streptococcus; species Streptococcus sp. KHUD_017. The sequence goes on along the minus strand of NZ_CM142175.1, from coordinate 643,867 downwards.
TCATGACCCTTGCTTGTAATGACAATAGCACGTTTTATAGGGGCAACCTTAGCAAAACAAGACTGACCTATCTTAGATGAATCTGCTAGAACATAAGTCTGTTTAGCATTTTCTAAGATAGCACGCTTAACCGCTCCTTCCTCCATATCCGGAGTTGTAAAGTAACCTTCATCTACCCCGTTCATACCAATAAAGGCACGATCAAAGTGAAGCTGGTTAATCTGATTGAGAGCTACTCCTCCGATACTGGCATCAGTTGTCATTTTAACACCACCACCAATAATGACTGTCGGGATTTGCTTATCCACTAATTGTACCGCATGGTGAATGGAATTGGTTACCACTGTAATGTCTTTTCGCTCCAATTCCGAAATGAGAAAGGCTGTCGTACTTCCTGCATCCACAAAGATAACATCTTTTTCTTTGATGAGGGAAGCTGCTTTTTGCGCAATCAACTTTTTCTCTTGAAGGTTTTTGACAGATTTTTCTTGAATGGTTTCTTCTTCTTGCAAGGAGTGAGGCAACTCAGCTCCTCCATGCACTCGACGAAGTTTATTTTCAGACTCCAATTCATCCAAATCACGTCTAACTGTTGATTCCGAAGTATCTAACAAGCCTACTAATTTCTCTATAGAGACGATTTTATGCTTACTTAACTCTTCTAAAATCAACTTTTTTCTCTCGCTTTTTAGCACGAACCCACCTCCTGTTAACGATTACATTATTCATTCTATCATAAAAAATATCAAAGTCAAGCATTTTTTGTCATTTTCTTTCATTTTTTGTCACTGCCCTCTCAACTTCAAATAAATTTGCAAGAAAGAAAGCTTTATGGTAGACTAGGTGAGTAAACAATGGAAGATTACTCAAGAGGCTTAAGAGGCCGTGTTGGAAACGCGGTAGGCGTGTTAAAGCGTGCGTGGGTTCGAATCCCATGTCTTCCGTTTATATTCAAAAAAGATACCCAATAAATCTTGGGTATCTTTTTTCTTTTATATTTGTTTTAGAACTCGGGTGAATTTCTTAGAAAATATCAAATAACAATTTCACATTGAGGATGGTCAAGATAATGGAAACGATATAACCAAGGATAGTATTCCATTTGGCATTGGTAAATTCTCCCATCAGTGATTTCTTAGAAGTTAGGTAAATCAGAGGGAAAATTGAAAATGGAAGAGCAATAGAAAGAAAGACCTGTGAATAAACCAACAACTGATCCAAGGTTTTTTCCTGATGACCAAACAAAACTGCTACTATGATGACAGGGAGCAAGGCAAAGAGACGAGTCGCCAAACGAATAAACCATTGTGGCAATCTCATATGTAAGAAACCTTCCATAACGATTTGTCCTGTCAAGGTACCCGTAATAGTCGAATTTTGACCACTGGCTAATAGGGCCAAGGCAAATAAAGTTGACAAGGTTGAGCTAGCTATTGCTCCCGCAATGGTAGAATCTTGCAAGGCATTATACATTTGAGAAAAAGCAGAAATTTCAGATGCATGTCCGAAGAAGAGGGCCGCCCCTAAAATCAAAAGTAGGGAGTTAACAACAAAGGCCAAGGATAACTGGAGATTAGAATCCCAGGTCATAAAGCGCACGGCTTTTCGAACATCATTCTTGTCCTTATGATTGATTTTCCGAGTTTGAGACAAGGAAGAATGCAAATAGAGGTTATGGGGCATAACCGTCGCACCTACAATCCCCAGAGCTAATGTTAATTGACTTTCATGTCCTGGCAAAGGACTTTCAAATAAGGTTGCATTGGGTAAATAACCCTCAGCGATTCCTTGGAAACTTGGATGTGACAAGGCTACTAGGTAAGTAAAGATTGCTAGAATGGTTAAAATGAGTGTTGTAACGATAGCTTCAATCTTCTTAAAGCCAAATTTCATCAAAAGCAATAAGAGAAAGACATCTAGAACCGTCAAAAGGATGGCTATCATAATCGGAATCTTAAAGAGAAGATTGAGAGCAATGGCTGAACCGAGAACTTCTGCCAGGTCTGTCGCCATCAAGGCTAATTCTAAAATCACCCATAAGCTATAACGAAGCCATTTAGGTGAATGATGAGCCGTTGCTTGAGCCAGGTCCATCTGGGTTACAATCCCAAGCTTTCCTGCCATCTGCTGAAGCTGCATGGCAATTAGAGATGAAATCAAGATAACAAACAAGAGACTATACTTATAGGAAGCCCCACCGACAACACTGGTTATCCAGTTCCCTGGATCCATATAACCAACAGCTACAAGGGCACCCGGACCTAAAAAAGCCTTTAAATTTTGCAAGAAATAATTATTGTTTGGAGTCTCGATAGACTGATTAATCTCAGAAAGTGAAACTTTTTTATGAGATGACATTTCTCACTACCTCTTTCTAACCCTACCTTTTCATTTGTTTTTATGATAAAAAAATAAGATAATCCTTAATTCATAAAATATTAAAAACTAAATGAAAACTAATTGATTGTTTTCACCATTTTTTAACATACCTTAATTATAACATAAAATCTTAGAAAATTCTGGACTTGATTAACTGTTTAAGATACAACGAAATGTTGTATCCTTTTGTGACTCCCTTTTTTAAAAAACAATACTAAGGAATATAAAAGAGAAAAATAAAAAACGTTGTTTTAACAACGTTTTAGAAAGGAATGCAAAAGAATGCAAAAGAATAATGGAGCCGGTGGGAGTCGAACCCACGTCCAAACACCTGCCAACATATTTGTCTACAACCATAGGTTATGTATTGTTTTAACAGCTCCTTGACACATAACTCAAGCCTAGGAACTGCGAGTCTATCAATCTCTTATCAAACTGCTAGACAAAGTTTGATCGTATCTCGCTAATAATAAGACCTATCATCAGACACGAGCAATCCGAATCGGGTCACGCCTGCTGGTTTTTAGGCAGCTAGAGCGTAAGAAGTGTTATTTTTTGCAGTTATATTTAACTGAGCGTTTACGTCGCCACACGAGTCGCAAAATATGCCTCATAATGCCTGTCGAATCCGTAACGACCCCAAAGACTATAAAGATATTATACCTTATCTAAGTGAAAAAAGCAAAAAAGCAAGTAGATAGCTAGAAAAGACTAGTTTTTAAGGCATCTGATAGGGCCTGATAGCCAGAAACACTGAGGTGAAGCCCATCTGTTGTATAGTCTGATTTGAGTTGACCTTCCTGATCTAGTAGCTCTTCAAAAACAGACACATATTCTACCTGCATATAAGCAGAAGATAGCTCTTGATAGGCTTGGTTCCAGGCCTTTATCTTCTCATTTGTACGAATATAAACGGTATGTTTGTATTCATCACCTTCATGGACCGGCAAAATGGAAACTAGCTTTATCTGTGACAGCGGATAGTCACGAGAAATGGTTTGAATCACACTTTCAAGGTTCCCTAATGCTTGACTCATCGGGACATCTTTCCCAATGTCATTGGTCCCAATCAAAAGCACAATCTGATCCACCGTATCACCATAGAGATGAGCATCTAGGTTATCTAGCAAAAGTCCAGTCTGATAACCACGAATACCTCGGTTCACAATGGTCTTGGCTGTCCCTAGCAATTCCTGCAAGGGATAATACTCAACAATAGAATCACCGATAAAAATGATATTGGGTTCAATTACTGAGATTTGATTAAGTTCACGATACTTGGTTTGGATTTTCTCTTGCTCTTTTAAGAGCCAATTTTCTAATAGTTGTACTGCCAAGTTATTCTCCTTTTTCTAGCCAGTTTTCTAAAACTTGGTAAACACCCGCCTGACTGTTAGCTGGGGCTATTTTTGTAGCTACTTCTTTAACAGACTCTTCTGCATTTTCCATGGCATATGAAATACCTGCCAACTCTAACATTTCAATGTCATTTTCACTATCACCAAAGGCCATGATTTGTTCAGGTTTTAAGTTCCAACGTTTGAGCAATTCTTCTAGGCCCCACGCCTTATGAATCCCGTCCTGTAAGATATCAATACAGCCATATCCACTAGAGACAGCTCGCACATGCCCATCAAATAAGTCATTAATCTCCTGTAAAACCGAATCGGATCGTTCTTCACCAACTACCATACTCATCTTGAGAACACCACCGAAAAGGCTGGAGTCAAATTCATCAACAAAATGCATTCGTTGATAGAGCTTCTCAATCATCTCCGGAGTCATAAATTTATCTAGTTCTGTAAAGACAGTACCTTCCTTTACAAAGCCACCATTCATACCAGTTACGACAAACTGATCCTGACATTCCCTACCTTTAAAATGGTCCAAAGCCCTATCAACCATGGCATCATCCCAAGTTTGTGCTTGAAGCAATTCATCATTTTCAAATATACGAGCACCATTAGCAACTACAAGAACGACTCTTTCTGCTAGATGTCCCAGTAATTGTCTCATACGATGAACTTCATTTCCAGTCGCAATGACAAACCGAACGCCACGGTGGTCCAGCTTATCCAAAATTTTCTCTAAGCGAGGAAGGTCTAGTTGACCTCTTGGATCTAACAAAGTACCATCCATATCTGTTGCAATAATCTTAATTTCCATTGTGTCTCCTTGAGGTTCGAATCACTACCACTTCAAACCTACATGTTCATTCATTTCTTTATAGGCTGTATCAATCCGTTCCTTGGTCGCCTCGTCTAACTGATCACGATATTTCCCACCCTCTATAAAATCTTCCAAGATATAGGTTTGGTATAGATAGAGTGGGTATCCTTCTGGAGAATAACCTCCCTTAGGAGTCCGACTCACCCAGCTTGGATGTGCTTGAGCCGTCTCGATAGTTGTTTTACCAGATTTTTTCTTAATGGTCACATCCATGAGGACTCCACGTTCCGTCCACTTGGCATTTTCAACATCCTGCATGGTTTCAATCCGTTGATTTGAGATAAAATTCCCCATAGAGTAAATGATAAGCTTTTTATCACCGTCTTTTTCAACCGTTTCAGCTGGTTCAACAACGTGAGGGTGACCACCAAAGATAATATCAGCTCCCCAATCAATCATTTTATGATAAAGTTTCTTTTGCTCCTCAGTCGGCTCAATTTGATACTCAACTCCCATCTGAGGCATGATAATTGTAATATCCGCCTCCTTCTCTGCTCGTTCAATTTCAGCCTTCATTTTATCTTCATCTAAGTCTGAAAGATAACGATTATAATCCTCTTGAGAAATGCTTTGTTCAATTCCGTTAAAACCATAGGAATAAGCTAAAAGGGCAACTTTAATCCCATTGACTTCCTTGATGACAATAGGTGCTTTATCTCGTGGTTCATGAGTGTAGACTCCGATTGGTGTCATTCCAGCTTTTTCAATCGCATCTGCGGTTGAAACGACTCCCTCAATTTGAGAATCCAAGATATGATTATGAGCCAAGTCTAGCACTTGATAGCCTGCATCTTTTATAGCGTCCATGACTTCACCAGGTGCATTAAATAAGGGGTAACCTGCAAGATAGTGATCTTTATTTACAGTTCCTTCAAAATCACCAATGACCAAGTCAGCTTGCTTAAGCCAAGGCTTTACGTATTCAAAGTTTTCATGAAAATCGTAGGTGCCATCTGCCTTTTTTGCTGAAATATAAATTATGTCATGATAGAGCAAATCACCATTGGCCATGATCCGAGCACTTGTTTCTTGCTCTGTTGCCGTAGTTTTCTCCTTAGAATCAGCTGTCTGACTTACGACAGTTGTACTACTACTGGTCAATGGAAATCCCTTTAGCCCCTCGGCTAATAAAGTCAAAGCCATTGAGATTGCAACGGCAATCAACAAAACAGCGATAAAGGTTTTATTACTCCATTGGTGATAGTTCCTAAGAAATCGAATCAATTTCCCGACAAGCCGAAAGAGAGGACCATTTTGATTTCTACTACTGCGTTTTTCCATCTTTTTTCTCCTTGCTTTTTGATGCAAGTCTCCTTATCTTATTATACCACAGACAAATATGTATTTCCTTTTATTCTATTATTTTTTAACGGCTTCTGTCACTTTCTTTCTCATCTGTTTTGTGTTATCATGTAATTGTAATGGAAGGAAGGAGAGAACATGTCTGCTATAGAACGTATTACAAAAGCTTCTCATTTAATCGATATGAAAGATATTATTCGCGAGGGCAATCCAACCCTACGTGCTGTTGCTGAGGAGGTCACTTTCCCATTGAGTGATCAAGATATTATCCTCGGTGAGAAAATGATGCAATTTTTGAAACATTCACAAGATCCAGTTATGGCTGAAAAACTTGGACTACGTGGAGGAGTTGGACTTGCAGCACCACAATTGGACATCTCAAAACGCATCATCGCTGTTTTGGTTCCAAATATCACTGAGGATGGTGAAACACCTCAGGAAGCCTATGATTTACAAGCTGTTATGTACAATCCTAAGATTGTTTCACACTCAGTTCAAGATGCTGCTCTAGGCGAGGGAGAAGGTTGTCTATCAGTCGATCGAGCTGTACCTGGTTATGTTATCCGTCATGCTCGAGTGACTGTTGACTACTTTGACAAGGATGGCGAAAAACATCGTATCAAGCTAAAAGGCTACAACTCAATCGTTGTCCAACATGAAATTGACCACTTAAATGGTATTATGTTTTACGATCGAATTAACGAAAAAGATCCCTTTGAAATCAAAGAAGGCCTGCTCATTCTCGAATAAAGAAAATCCCGTTGCAAGACGGGGTTTTATGTTATAATAGAGCCATGAAAACAAATGATATCGTCTATGGCGTTCACGCCGTCACTGAAGCACTTTTAGCAAATACTGGAAATAAACTCTATCTCCAGGATGATTTACGAGGAAAAAACGTAGAAAAAGTTAAGGAACTAGCTACCGAAAAGAAAGTATCCATTTCTTGGACTTCAAAAAAATCTCTTTCCGAAATGACTGAAGGTGCTGTCCACCAAGGTTTTGTTTTACGTGTTTCTGAATTTGCCTATACTGAACTTGAGCAGATTCTTGCAAAGACCCGTCAAGAAGAAAACCCACTACTATTGATTCTCGATGGACTAACTGACCCTCACAACCTAGGTTCTATCCTAAGAACAGCCGATGCAACCAATGTTTCAGGTGTCATTATTCCTAAGCACCGAGCTGTTGGTGTTACTCCTGTCGTTGCTAAAACAGCAACGGGTGCCATCGAACATGTGCCTATCGCTCGCGTGACCAACCTCAGCCAAACCTTGGATAAACTTAAAGAAGAAGGCTTTTGGACATTTGGGACTGATATGAACGGGACTCCTTGCCATAAATGGAACACAAGTGGCAAAGTTGCTCTCATTATCGGAAATGAAGGAAAAGGTATCTCAAGTAACATCAAAAAGCAAGTGGACGAGATGATTACTATTCCAATGAATGGTCACGTACAAAGTCTCAATGCCAGTGTTGCTGCTGCTATTCTTATGTACGAAGTGTTCCGCAATCGATTATAAAAAGTTTCCAATCACTTGATTGGAAACTTTTTTTAACTGTGTTCAGTAATATATTTATAGGCTTCTTGACCTGCAATGGCGCCATCTCCAACTGCTGTTGTAACTTGACGAAGGTCCTTTTGACGAACATCCCCAACTGCAAAGACTCCTGCAACCCTTGTTTTCATATGGTCATCTGTCACAATCCAACCTGATTCATCTTGGATTTGTAAATCCTTTGTAAAATCACTAACTGGATCTAAACCAACGTAGATAAATACGCCACCAAAGGCATGTTCAGTCACTTGATTAGTTTTAACATTTTCAATGACAACTGACTCCACACGGTTTTCACCCTTGATTTCTTTGACAACAGAATCCCAAATGAAGTTGATTTTTTCATTAGCAAAGGCGCGGTCTTGCAAGACTTTTTGAGCACGGAGCTCATCACGACGGTGAACGATGGTTACAGTTTTGGCAAACTGTGTTAAGAAGATTGCTTCCTCAACTGCTGAGTCACCACCACCTACAACTAACAAATCTTGGTCACGGAAAAAGGCTCCGTCACAAACTGCACAGTAAGAAACACCACGGCTATTGAGTTCTTCTTCACCTGGAACTCCCAAGAGACGGTGCTTAGAACCTGTCGCTACAATAACTGTGCGAGTTTCATAAACTTGGTCGTCTGTTATGACTTTTTTAAATTCGCCGTGGTCCTCAACATTTTCAACAAAGCCATAAAGATGCTCAACACCAAGATTTTCAAGAGGTTCAAACATCTTTTCTGCTAACTCAGGTCCACTGATATTGGCGTAACCTGGGTAGTTTTCAATATCAGAAGTGTTATTCATCTGACCACCTGGAAGACCACCTTCAATCAAAGCAACTTTCAGATTACTGCGTGCTGCATACAAGGCTGCAGTCATCCCTGCAGGACCTGCACCGATAATAATCGTATCGTACATTCTCTTTCCTTCTTTCTTGTTGTAACTATTTTTATACTAACGGGTAAAATCTTATTTGACAACTATTAAGCCTTGATAACCAACAAGATGCTCATGGTTGCAAAAGACAATACTGGAATTGTTAGAACTCCAATCATAATCATATCATAGAGATGAGCCTGACGCTCCTTGGCAGTTTTATCCACACCTGACAGGGCTCTAAAACCAATCCAAATCCCTAAGACAACCAAGACTAGTAAAATCGTCAAAACCAAACTCTCTAAATACAAAGCAAATAGCTGAACTAGCATGCTCTCTCTCATTTCTATTATTTTTAAAGAGCAAACCCAGTTAGCTTAGCCAACTGAGTTTTTCTTATCTTCTATTATATCAGATATAGGTCCGTTTGTAACTAGCAAAGAACTCTTTTGTTCTTTCTTCTTTTGGATGGTTAATAATTTCATCAGGAGTTCCAGTCTCGATAATTTTTCCTTTATCCAAGAATAAAACCTTATCAGCCACTTGAGAGACAAAGGACATATCATGACTCACCAAAATCATGGTTTGGCCTGATTTAGCGGCATTGGCGATAGATCTTTCTACCTCACCAACCAATTCTGGGTCCAGTGCTGAAGTTGGTTCATCTAAGAGTAAGACGTCCGGTTTCATAGCCAAAGCACGCGCCAAGGCTACCCGTTGTTTTTGTCCACCTGACAAGTGGCGAGGATAGTGCTGTTGACGATCAGATAGACCAACCTTAGCCAACTCTTCTTTGGCTATCTTAGTCGCTTCTTCATCTGATAGTTTTTTAACTACTACCAAACCTTCCTTGACATTGTCTAAGGCCGTTCTACGCTCAAACAGATTGAACTGTTGGAACACCATCGATAGTTTGCGACGAAGAGTTAGAATTTCCTCTTGGGTAATTTGAGAAAAATCCACTTTGAAATCATCAATCTGAATAGATCCACTATCAGGAGTTTCCAGATAATTTAGGCTACGAAGAAAAGTTGATTTCCCCGCTCCTGAAGAGCCAATAAGAGCAACGACCTCTCCTTTTTGAATATCTAAGTTCAGATGGTCCAAAACAGTCTGACCTGAAAAGGATTTGCTTAAATTTGAGATTTTAATCATTAGCGAAGCTCTCCTTTCACATCTGTCTCAACATTATCTGGTGCTGAAATCGCCATTTTTCTTTCAATGAAACGACCAAGATTTTCAATGGCAATATTTACAACCCAATAAACTAGAGCTACTGAGATGAAACGTTCGAAGTAACGATAGTCCGCACCACCCAATATCTGAGCTTGGGCGAATACTTCTACAACCCCTGCACTAAATGCTAGAGAAGTTCCCTTGGTTAATCCAATGAGGGAGTTAATCAAGGTTGGTGTTGCAACCACTGCTGCATTTGGAATAATCACACGGCGATAAACTTGTGCACGTGTCATCCCAAGACTGCGAGCAGCTTCAATCTCACCAGGATTTACAGAAAGAATGGCTGCACGGATGGTTTCACTAGCATAGGCTGCCTCGTTAAAGGCAAAGGCTACAATCGCAAACGCTGCAGCTGGAATCGCATTGATATTAAATGTAGTTCCCCATTGTTGATTCAATGCTTTAAGTGCCAAAGGAATTCCGTAATAGGTCAACATGAGTTGTACTAAAATAGGAGTTCCTTTTAAGAAACTAACAAAAAAAGCTTGTAATGGATAAAGAATTCTAACGCGATTAATTTTTACAATAGCAAAAAGCAGGGCTAGCATAATTCCAAAAAAAGCACCAAATACTGTCAACATCAAAGTCGTCGGTAATTGCTGTACTATTCTTGGAATCCCATCAAAGACTGAACGCCAACTAAAGAGTTTGCCGTCTGGGATATATTGCATCAAATTTTGATACCAATCAGATGCTAAAATCGTTGTAACATTCATAGAAACATCCTCTCAAGATAATGATTCATTCTATCATACTTATGCTCTAATTAAAAATATTTGCTACGAGCATATCAGATTTCATCTACCTTCTAGTTTATCATACTTTAAAAGTGGGAGGTTATATATTTTATCTATCAAGGAGATAGAAAAAAACTAATTCAAATCCAAGTTATTGTATGTTTTACGATAGCCAATTTGTTTTACAAGACCATTTTCAACTAGTATCGGACGTTTCAATAGCATACCATCACTAGCTAAGAGTTTGGCTGCTTCTTTGTTTGACAATGTCTCAACCTTATCTTTCAATCCGAGTTCACGATATTTTATGCCACTAGTATTGAAAAATTGCTTCAATTCAAATCCCGAAGTTTCGAGCCAGTTTAAAATGACCTTTTCACTCGGAGTCTCTTCAACGATATGAACGTCTTTATATTCTAGTCCAAGTTGATCTAATTCTTTCTTAGCTTTTTTACAAGTTGTACATTTTGGATATTCGATAAATTCTAACATATTTTCTCTTTCTTTTTTTTATTTTCTTGATAACTTGCACCTTCATGATTTAAGAGCCAAGCCTTCTTATCAAGTCCCCAAGCATAGCCTGTCAGACGTCCTCCAGCACCTAGTACACGGTGACAGGGGACAAGAATAGACCAGGGATTGCGCCCTACTGCTCCTCCAATTGCTTGGGCAGAAGCCACTTGCAAGTCCTTAGCTATTTGTCCATAGGTAACAGTCTGTCCAAAAGGAATTCCACGCAAGTAGTTCCAGACTCTTTTTTCAAAGTCGGTTCCAAGGGGAGCCAATGGCAACTCAGACAAGTCTTGAACCTGTCCCTTGAAATAAGCATCTAAACAGCTAGCAATCTGATTTAAAACAGGATGACTGTTTACAACTACTATATCATTTGTCAACAAGCCTCTCTCAAAATGGCTCTGTCCATCAACCCATATTCCAAAGAGATAATGGTCATCTGCAACCAGAGATAAGGTCCCAATCGGAGACTTGTATAACATCTTTGCATACTTTTTAGGCATTTGATTTTAATTTTTGATAGGCCAAGCGTTCCCCGTCTACTGGAACTTTACCAACCTGTTTGAAGCCAAGTTTTTCAAAGATATGCTGCATGGCTATGTTTTTAGCATGCGTATCTGAACGAAAATCTAGGTAATCAAAGCCTTCAATCAAGCCTTCCAAGAAGGTCTGAGCAACACCTTGACCTTGCACATCTCTAGCAACAGCAATACGGTGAAATACTAAGTATTCTGCTTCATTTCCCTCCCAGTTACCATCATAAATTGCTTCATAAGCTTTTTCGGGGCTCTTAGTCACTGCTGCATAGGCTAAGAGATCACCTTCGTCTAGGGCTACATAAGCTTGACCAGAGATGATATCTTCAATAATGGTATCTGCATCTGGGTAGCCGTTTTGCCACTGAGTGCTACCAGCTTCTGCCAAACATTTCTTGGCTCCCTCAATCACTTGTATAATTGCATCAACTTCGTTTGGAAAGGCTAAGCGAATCTCCATCATTTATCCTCTTTTCATACTATTTTCTTTCATCATAGCATAAAATATTTCTTTCTACAAGCACTTGAAACTTGACTTATTATTTCTAATATTTTATAATCTAGTTATTAAAACTAGATAAAAAGGAGTTGAAAATGAATACCACTTTTTCCTATCCAAAATGGGAAGAAATTCCAAGTATCAATCTCTATCTGGACCAGGTTCTGCTCTATGTCAATCAAATCTGTCCTCCAGCTTCTCCTGACAAGGAGAAAGGTTTGACAGCATCCATGGTGAACAACTATGTCAAACACGGTTATATCAGTAAACCTGAAAAGAAAAAATATCAACGCAAACAAATCGCACGATTGATTGCTATTACCACTCTCAAGTCTGTTTTTTCTATCCAAGAAATTGCTCAAACCCTTAATACCCTTCACACAGACACTAATTCAGAAGAACTTTATAATGCTTTTGTGGACTATATGAATGAAGATATTGATCCAGCTAATCCCATTATCCAGGCCAGCTGCCAAACGGTCAAACTCTATCATCAAACACTTGCACTAGTCTATACAGAAACCGAAGAGGAGGAAACAAATGAATACTAGTTTCAAACTTAGTAAACGACTTAGTTTTGGAGAAGAAATTGCCAACAGTGTCACCCATGCTGTAGGAGCATTTATCATGCTCATCCTACTTCCCATTTCATCTACTTACAGTTATGAGGCCCATGGTTTCTTATCGTCTATCGGTGTTTCCATCTTCGTCATCAGCCTCTTTCTCATGTTCTTATCATCAACTATTTATCATTCTATGGCTTATGGTTCAACTCATAAGTACGTGCTTCGTATCATCGACCATTCTATGATTTATGTTGCGATTGCAGGTTCTTATACCCCGGTGGTTTTAACCCTGATGAATAATTGGTTTGGTTATCTCATTATTGCTATCCAATGGGGGACAACTATTTTCGGTATTCTTTATAAAATCTTTGCCAAGAAGGTCAATGAAAAATTCAGTCTCATCCTTTACCTCATCATGGGATGGCTTGTATTGGCTATCTTACCAGCAATCATCAGTCAGACAAGTCCAATGTTTTGGAGTCTTATGGTATCAGGTGGCCTTTGCTATACAGTTGGCGCTGGATTCTACGCTAAAAAGAAACCATACTTCCATATGATTTGGCATCTCTTTATCCTAGCAGCCTCTGCTCTCCAATATATTGCTATTGTTTATTACATGTAAAAAAGAAGTTGGAAAATCCCAACCTCTTTTTTTATTTACACATATTCATAAAGTACTGATGCAAACGAAGATCATTTGTCAATTCAGGATGAAAGGAGGTTACCAGCATACTCTTTTCTTGAGCCGCAACGATTTGATTGTTCACAATCGCTAGAACATCAACACTGTCACCAACACTACTGATAATTGGGCCACGGATAAAGGTCATTGGAATTTTACCAACACCCTTGCAGTCAGCTTCTGTATAAAAGCTTCCTAGCTGACGTCCATAGGCATTGCGCTCTACTACTATGTCCATGGTCGCTAGATGGCTTTCCTCTTGAGAAGTGATTTGTTTTGCTAGCAAAATTAAACCCGCACAAGTTCCAAAGACTGGTAAACCATTGAGAATAGCCTCTCTTAGAGGAATTAGCATCTGCTGATCTCGCAACAGTTTCCCCATGGCCGTTGACTCACCTCCTGGCAAAATCAAACCTGATAGCTCACTTCGATGTTGCTGAAAATCTTCTAGGTTTCGTAGTTCAATACTTTCAACTCCTAGTTGAGCAAGCATTTTCTCGTGTTCTACAAAGGCACCTTGCAAGGCCAAGATTCCGATTTTCATCTATTTTCCTCGCTCTGCCATGAGAATTTGGATTTCATTCTCATTGATACCAACCATGGCTTCTCCTAAGTCTTCCGAGATTTGAGCCAGAATTTGAGGATTCTGATAATTGGTAACAGCCTTGACAATGGCTGCTGCACGTTTAACAGGATCACCTGACTTGAAAATCCCTGAGCCAACAAAGACACCTTCTGCACCTAGCTGCATCATAAGAGCAGCATCCGCTGGTGTTGCAACCCCTCCAGCCGCAAAGTTAACAACAGGTAATTTTCCATGTTCGTGGACATATTGAACTAATTCTACAGGTACTTGGAGTTCTTTTGCAGCAACATATAACTCGTCCTCACGGAGGTTTTGAATGCGGCGAATTTCTTGATTCATCATACGCATATGACGAACCGCCTGAACGATGTCTCCTGTTCCTGGTTCCCCTTTTGTACGAATCATAGAAGCTCCTTCAGCGATACGACGCAAGGCTTCTCCTAGGTCTTTAGCACCACAGACAAAAGGAACTTGAAATTCTTTCTTGTCCACATGGAAACGATCGTCAGCCGGAGATAGAACTTCGCTCTCATCGATATAGTCAATCTCGATAGCTTCTAAAATCTGAGCTTCAACAAAATGCCCAATTCGAACCTTAGCCATAACTGGAATGCTGACCGCTTCTTGGATTTCCTTAATCATCTTTGGATCACTCATACGAGAGACACCTCCCGCTGCACGAATATCAGCTGGGATTCGTTCCAAAGCCATAACTGCTGCCGCACCTGCAGCCTCAGCAATTCTTGCCTGTTCGGGATTTTGAACATCCATGATGACGCCACCCTTAAGCATCTGTGCCAAATTCTTATTTAATTCATAACGATTTTCAGTCATTTTTTTCATCCTCAATAGTTGTATTGGTAGCTACAGTTTTATTGTAAGGTATAAAAGACTGCATAACAAGATAAAATAAATTGATTTGTCCGGGTACAATTATCTCTACTACAAAAAAAAGCACCCACATTGGATACTTTTATTTCTTAGATTTTTTAATACTTTTCACAAGATAAAAGAGATATCCTGAAACCATGTAGGCAACAAAGATAGTTGCTACCCATTTAAAGACAAAGCCCCAACCATGTTTGGTAGCATTCAAAAAGAAATAAGGGAAGGGACTATCCTTAGCATTAGGGACATCCATCTTTAGAACAAAACCATTTAAGAGGGCAAAAATCATATAAAGCAAAGGAAGGCTAGTCCAAAGCATGGGATCAACTAACTTATATTGACGACTCTTATCAAAAATAATTGTATCTGCTAAAAACCAGAGAGGGACAATATAATGGCAAAGGAAATTTTCCAAACGGTAAAAATCTGTCGTCAAGGGAGCTAGCATGAAATGATAGATGACACAAGTAATCATAATACTCATAGTGACGCCACCTTTGAGACGAAGGATACCAGAACTCTGCCAACTATCACCTCCACTACGCATCTTTATCAAAAGATATCCTGTAAAAAGTACAACCAAAAGGTTAGAAAGTACTGTGTAGTAAAGCAACATCCCTAAACCACCACGTTTGGTAATCTCCAAGTATACACCGGTAAAGGCTGCTATAAATAAAAAGATACGACTATAAAATATTACTTTTTCATTTTTAATCATGATTAAATCTTCTTCACAAATTCTGATTTAAGCTTCATAGCACCAAAACCATCAATCTTACAGTCAATGTTGTGGTCACCTTCAACAATACGGATGTTTTTTACACGAGTTCCTTGTTTGAGGTCTTTAGGAGCCCCTTTAACCTTCAAATCTTTAATCAAGGTTACTGTATCTCCATCAGCTAGTTTGTTTCCATTAGCATCGATAGCAACAATGCCTTCTTCTGATTCAACTTGCTCAGCAGGATTCCACTCGTAAGCACATTCTGGACAAACAAGAAGTGCACCATCTTCATATACATATTCTGAATTACATTTTGGGCAATTTGGTAATTGATTCATGTTATCTCCTTAAAAAATTTATGATTATTTGAATGTCAAATTTTCTTCAACAGCAACTATTATACCTTAAAACAGACTATTTGACAAATAATGATAAAAAACGACAAACCGAAATTCAGTTCATCGTTTTTATAGTTCTTATAAATGTTTTTGAGCTTCTGATTTAATTTTTTCAACGACTTCTAAAATAGAGAGTCCAGTCGTATCCAAATAGATTGCATCATCAGCTTGCTTGAGAGGTGAAGTTTCACGATGACTATCTTTGTAATCACGCGCAGCAATCTCCTCTTTCAAAATTTCCAAATCTGTTTCAATTCCCTTTGAAAGATTTTCCTTGTAACGACGTTCCGCACGCTCATCTACAGATGCTACTAGAAAAATCTTCAATTCAGCCTGAGGCAAGACTACTGTTCCAATATCGCGGCCATCCATAACGATACCACCTTGTCGGGCAATTTCTTGCTGAAGGGCTACCAATTTTTCACGAACAGCTGGAATAGCAGCAAAGGCAGAAACAGCATTGGTTACTTCATTTTCTCGGATTGGATTCGTTACATCGACATCTCCAACAAAAACAAGCTGTTCTCCTGTTTCAGCGCGACCAAAGCTAATCGGATATTGTTCCAGTAATTCAAGAAGTCGTGAAGACTCCTCTGGACTTATTTGGTTATTCAAAGCGATGTAAGTGGCAGCACGATACATAGCACCCGTATCCAGATAAGTATAGCCAAAATCTTTAGCGATAATCTTAGCTACCGTACTCTTACCACTGGAAGCTGGCCCATCAATAGCAATCTGAATTGTTTTCATCGTCACTCCTATCTTATCTTAAGGACATCACCAGGATTTGCAAACCAAGTTCCAGTAGACATATGACCAGGGTTTAAAGCTTCAAGTTGAGCAATGGAGATTCCAGCTCGAGCAGCAATGGCTGCTTCACCCTCTCCTGGCAAGACTGTAATTGTTCCTTCAGAATCAGTATGCGCCTCTGTATGTTCTTGTTGAGTTGTCTCTGCTTCTGTTGACTGAGTAGTTGTAGCAACTGTTGTAACTTCTTCTACTTTTGGAGCTGAAGAATCATAAAAATCTTTCAGAGCTGAAGTACGGTTGCTTCCACCTGATGACAAGTAGACTAATACAACTACCATACCAACAACAATGACAAAGAAAAGAACAGCCAAAACAGTTAAAATACGATTCGCAATGACACCTGAATCATTTTTGTTTCGTTGACGGCGTTCTGTTCTTGATTCCTCTTCTTGGTTTTCATAAATATCTTCTTGCCACGGTTCCTTTTCCATACCTTACTCCTTGAGTTTTTTTTAGTTTCTTATTACAATATAAACATGAAGATTAGACTTATACCTGAACGTTGCATCGCTTGTGGGCTCTGCCAAACTTATTCAGAATTATTTGATTACCATGATAATGGTATTGTCCGTTTTTTCGATGATCATAAGCAATCAGAAAGAGAAATTTCTTGTAGCGACGATGTTTTAGAAGCCGTTAAAAATTGCCCTACTCGTGCTCTGATTATAGATGAATCTTAAAATTTGGTGGAACATTGATCTCTAATTTCCACTCCTTCTAGTTTAGCATATTTTTCTAGAAAATTATAGTCTTTTGCTAGCTATTTTTATACAATTTCACTTTTATTTTTTCTGATATTTTAATAATAAATAAAGTGTTCTTTTAAGACGTTTTCTATCACATAATCACTAAGCAAATTTTTTATTTCAACCACATATAAAGTTATAAGAAAAGAGGAATTACTTCCTCTTTTTTTGTTTAATCAAACGATTAGTCTTCAAATCCATTTGGATGCTTGCTCTGCCAACGCCATGCATCTTCACACATTTCTGTAATACCAAGTCCAGCTTCCCAACCTAGCTCTTCCTTAGCTTTTGCTGGGTCTGAGTAGCAGGCTGCAATATCACCAGGGCGGCGTTCAACAATACGGTATGGAATTGGGCGACCAACTGCTTTTTCCATATTTTGGATAATTTCAAGGACTGAGTAGCCTTTTCCAGTACCAAGGTTATACACATTGAGTCCAGAGCCTTTTTGAAGCTTCTTAAGGGCGGCAACGTGTCCTTTGGCTAAGTCAACGACGTGGATATAGTCACGAACACCTGTTCCATCTTCAGTATCGTAGTCATCTCCGAAGACTTGAACTTGTTCTAACTTACCAACTGCGACTTGTGTTACATACGGTAGAAGGTTATTTGGAATGCCGTTTGGATTTTCTCCTAGGTCACCACTCTCATGCGCCCCAATTGGGTTGAAGTAACGAAGTAAGACAACGTTCCATTCTGAATCTGCTTTATGGATATCTGTCAAGATTTCTTCCAGCATAAGCTTGGTACGGCCATAAGGGTTGGTAGCTGAAAGTGGGAAATCTTCTAGGATTGGAACAGTATGTGGATCTCCATAAACTGTTGCTGATGAACTGAAGATAATGTTCTTACAGTTGTTTTCTTCCATTGCCTTCAAAAGGCTAACTGTACCGGCAATATTGTTATCATAGTAGGCAAGAGGGATACGAGTTGACTCACCAACTGCCTTCAAACCTGCAAAATGAATCACACCTGTTGGCTCTTCCTGTTTGAAAATATCGCGAAGTGTATCCGTATCTCGGATATCAGCTTCATAAAAAGGAATCTCTACTCCTGTAATTCTTTCCACTACTTCTAAACTTTTACGGCTACTGTTAACCAAATTATCCACCACAACAACCTGATGTCCAGCTTGGACCAGTTCGATGACAGTGTGAGTTCCGATAAAACCTGCTCCACCTGTTACCAAAATCTTTTCTTGCATCATTTTTCCTCAATTCTTGAATTATTTTTTTCATTTTACCATTTTTGATAGGGAAAGTCATTTACTTTCCTAAGACTATCGTAAAAACTAGGTAAAAGGTATACTATTGTTTCTTTTTAATGTATCTTTCAGTCGGATAATCTGCTGGATCCAATACTCCTTTTCTCCCTTGAAGCATTTGAGCTAGATGATAACCGATAATAGGACCAGTCGTTAACCCTGAAGATCCTAATCCACTCGCAACAAATACTCCTGACAAGTTTGGCACCTGTCCGAAAAACGGCGAAAAATCACTCGTATAAGCACGAATCCCCACACGTTCACCACTTATCATTGCATCTTTTAAGCTAGGATAAAACGAACTTGCTGCTTCAGCCATTTGTTGGAGCAAATTCTCATCAACGGCTAGGTCAAATCCCATATCATTTTCATGGGTAGCTCCTAGAGATAACTTACCACCGGGAAATGGTATCAAATCCCACTCACCTTCCGGCATAACTACAGGGTAAGCTCCCATGTCTTGTGGCACTTGGTAATCTCGGAGTTGCCCCTTTTGAGGACGAACGTCTACCTCATATCCTAAGGGCTCTAAGATGTGGCCAAGCCAAGCTCCTGTGGATAAGATGACTTGGTCAAACATTTGATTGTCTATCTTATAGCCCGATGATAGAGGGGTTAGACTGACCTCTTTATTTATGACCTTCACTTGACTGGCTCCCAGTAAGCGAGTCACTAGGAGTTGCCCATCTACTCGAGCTCCACCAGAAGCATAGAGTAAACGTTCAAATCCCTCTAGACCGGGAAATAAGTTACTAGCAGTCGCTTGGTCCAAAATGACTAATTCTCCAATCAAGGGAGATTCATCTCTACGTTGCAGAGCCAGTTGATAGAGCTCCTCTAGCTTAGAGTCATCGTTTTTAAGAAGAAAGACACCAGAACCTTGGTAAAAATCAACTTTTTGACCCGATTTTTCTAGGTCAGCTAACAAATCTACATAGAAATCAGCTCCTAGGCGCGCCATCTTATACCAAGCCTTATTGCGTCGTTTAGAAAACCAGGGACTAATAATTCCTGCCGCGGCCTTGGTTGCTTGGCCGTGTCCAAAATCAAAAACAGTTACTTCGATATCAGCTTCCTTAGAAAGATAGTAGGCAGCTATGGCCCCTACAATTCCTGCACCTACAATGGCAACTTTTTTCATTGTCTTTACCTTCTAACTAGATATGATGGAATGGATTGGTGGACGCTTGACTTGCGATAACCTCTAGAGACCAAGCATTCTCTTCCTTCCATTCATTCAGGAACGATGCAATTTTTTCAACAAAGAGAACTTCAATATAGTGTCCTGGATCCAGAGCCAACAAGCCGTCTGACAACATATCTTGGGCAGTGTGGTAATAGATGTCACCAGTAATGTAAATATCTGCTCCTTTTGCTAAAGCATCAGAGTAGAAAGACTGCCCACTGCCACCACAAATAGCTACTCTTGAGATTACTTTTTGCAAATCAGTCTCTTTATAATACACCATACGAAGGCTATCTAGACCAAATACTTCCTTAACATGACTAGCAAATTCTTCAAACATTTGAGGTTTAATATTGCCAATACGCCCGATGCCACGTTCAGGACCTGTTTCCTGTAGAAAAGTTGTATCCTTAATATCCAATAGTTGGCAGATCCAGTCATTAAGGCCGTTTTCAACAATATCAATATTGGTATGGCTAACGTAGACTGCAATATCATGCTTGATAAGATCAATATAAATCTGATTTTGAGGGCGACTAGCTACCAAGTCCTTTATCGGACGGAAGATAGGGGCGTGCTTAACGATAATCAAATCTACACCCTTTTCAATAGCTTCTGCCACTGTATCTTCACGTATATCAAGGGCAACCATGACTTTTTGGATGTCCTTGTCTAAAGTTCCGATCTGCAGTCCACGATTATCGCCCTCCATAGAAAATTCTTGAGGACAATAGGTTTCATAACGCTTAATCACTTCACTTGCTTTCATGGAGCACCTCCTTGATGGCTTGAATTTTATCTACTAAAACTTGACGTTCTTCATGATTTTTTTCTGGAATTTGACTAAGGGCAAATTCGAGCTTACTTGCTTCTCTTTGCCACTTTTGGACAAATACGGGGCTAAGTTCTTTAGATAGAAAAGGACCAAAACGGGTATCTTTTGCTGACAATTTCATTTCTCCAGCTTCCACTACTAGAATCTCGTAAAATTTTCCAGCTTCCTCTAAAATACTTTCAGCTACAATCTGAAATCCATGCTCTTGTAACCAACTACGTAACTCATCTTCACGATTATTAGGTTGAAGAATCAATCGCTCAACATTGGCTAGTTTGTCCAAACCCTCTTCTAATATTGTAGCAATCAAACGACCACCCATTCCTGCAATAGTGATAACAGAGACCTGGTCATTCTCTTCGAAAGCTGCTAAACCATTGGCTAAACGAACCTGAATTTTCTCAGCCAAGCCATGATTTTCAACATTTCTAACTGCAGATTGATAGGGTCCCTCTACAACTTCACCCGCGATGGCAGCTTCAATATGACCTTTTTCAACTAATTCAATAGGTAAATAAGCATGGTCGCTACCGACGTCCAGCAAAACAGCTCCTTGGGGGGCAAAAGAAGCTACTGTTTCTAATCTCTTTGAAATCATCTTCTCTCACTTTCAAAAACTCTATTTCCCTTTATTATACCATATTTTATCTGGCAATCCTGCACCTAAAAAAGACCGCAATCATGGATTGCAGTCTTTCTTTATCTTTTAACTTGATAACGACTTGTCAGTATGAAAATCACAATAAAGACGAGCATCATAATGCCATAGATAGGCAATGTTTGACCTGTAAGTGTTGAAATTTCAAGCAATTTTTGGATTCTTGGAAATAGGGCTGTTCCAAGGAAACCTACAACTGACCAAATAATCAATAGCACACGCCACAAGCTAAATGGCAAGCAAGCTCTAACTACAGACATGAAACCAATCGATGCCAATAGATAATACAAAAGTGTCGAAATTTCAATGGCTGTCCAGCCTTGACTGGTTCCAAAAATTTTAACAAAGAGAACACTAAAAACTACCATCAAGGCACTTGGTAAAGCTCGAAGCATGGATTTTTTGAGGAAGTTTTGTTCCACAGGTTTGATATTTCGTTCAAAAGTTAATACAAACGGTGGGAATCCTTCCACAAATTGGTCAATCATAGTTATCTGAATCGGAATGAATGGAAAAATCAAAATCCATTCAGTACGTCCCAACAAAGCACTGGCAATACAGATAACTGCTAGCAAGAAGGAATAGATTGTCTTAATCAAGAAAATCGGAGCAATGTGGGCAATATTATTGACCACACGACGACCTTCGAAGAGAATCTCAGGAACATCATTGAAATCTGAATTCAAGAGGACCAGATTTGCAATCTGACGAGTTGCTGGGTCTCCTTCAGCCATAACAATGGAACAGTCTGCCTCACGCAGAGCTAGAATATCATTGACACCATCTCCGGTCATTGCTGTAGTATGTCCTGCTTTTTTCAGAGTTTGGATGATCAGTTTCTTTTGATGAGGTGAAACACGTCCGAAAATGGCTGTTTCCTCAGCCATGGCTATCAATTCTTCATCATTAATTTTCGAACAATCTACATAACTCTGATAGTCTGCAAAACCTGCTTTTTGAGCAATACTTGAAACAGTGACTGGATTATCACCAGAGATAATTTTCAGCCCTACTTCCTGAGAACGAAGATAGTCTAGCGTCTCAGCAGCACCTTCTCGAATCGGATCTAGAATCTCAAGCAAAGCCAAAGCCTGAATATCAGATGGCTTTTGTGGCTTGTGATGGTCAAGTTTTTCTTGACTGAGCGCTAACACCAAGACACGAGATCCTCGTTCAAGAGCTTCTCTAGCTTCAGGAACTTCAGCATTCAACAACATCTCCGGTGCGCCTAGGAAAACAGTTCCTAGACCTTCCAACTCCATTGCTCCCCATTTTCGATCACTTGAAAATGGAAGGCTAGAAATCATCTGATAAGCTACCTCTCCCGCAAAACGCTTTCGAATAGCTTGGGCAGTTGGATTTTTATCCTCACTGTGTGCCATATAACTAGTTAGTATTTTAGCAATGGTATCTTTGTTATAAGCTGGAGTAAGAGGAAGGACCGTCTCAACCTGCATCTTCCCTTGGGTGATTGTCCCTGTCTTATCCAAGCAGAGCATATCTACGCGCGCCAAGGTTTCAACAGAGTACATCTCCTGCACTAAAACCTTTTTCAACCCAAGCTTGATAACAGCAGTTAAGAGAGAAGTGATGGTCAAAAGGGCGATTCCCTTAGGCAACATTCCTAAAAGAGCTGTAGATGAATTGACTACAGAAGACTTGAGTGGCAGACCTTTTAAGGCCAAGGCTTCAAGCAAGAGAGCAATACCAAAAGGAATGATGATTTTCCCAGTAAAGCCAGCTAACCGGTCTAGCGATTTCATGATACGAGAGTTAATTGGCTTCACTGTCTTAGCTTCAAGCATGAGTTTAGCAGCATAATTATCTGCCCCTACATGATGAACCTGAGCAAGGACAGACCCACTCGCAAGAAAGCTACCCGACAACATTAAGTCTTCTACTTCTTTTTGCACCAAGTCGCTCTCACCCGTTAACATAGCTTCATTGACTTCTGCAAAACCTTCTAATACAATGGCATCACTTGGAATCTGATCCCCTGCTGACAAGCGAATCACATCGTCCAAAACAAGCTCCTCAGGATCCAGAGCGATCTCTTGTCCATCACGAATAGTGATAATCTTTTCTTTATTCAAGAGATTGAGCTTATCAACCATATGTTTGGCACGTAGCTCGGTTACAATCCCAGAAAATGCATTAAAACAGATAACCGCAAAGAAAACTAGGTTGCTCCAAGCTTGAACAAAGGCGAGCGCTAAGGCAATAGCAAAGTTTAAAGCATTGAATAAAGTAAAGACATTTCTCTTCACAATCTGCCATGTACTCGTACTAGCTGAAGCTTGGAAATCATTGACCTGTCCCTGTTTCTGACGATCTTTAACTTCTGATTGGCTTAAGCCCATAATTTTATTTTTATCCATAAATTCTATCATATCATTTTTTTTTGAATATTTCTAATTTCATATAAAAAGCTGTTCCGCCTAAACAAAAAACATTTGCCTGTCCTAGTATGATAAGGTATAATAAAAGAAAGAGAACTGAAGGAGACATCATGTTTTATACTTATCTGCGTGGGCTGGTTATGTTGATTCTATGGTCAATCAATGGAAATGCTCACTTTCACAATACTGAAAAAATTCCAAGTTTAGATGAAAACTATATCCTTGTTGCGCCACACCGTACCTGGTGGGATCCAGTATATATGGCTTTTGCAACAAAACCAAAGCAATTTGTCTTTATGGCAAAAAAAGAACTCTTTTCAAATCGCATCTTTGGTTGGTGGATTCGCATGTGTGGTGCTTTCCCTATCGACCGTGATAACCCAGGTTCTTCTGCTATCAAATATCCAATTAATGTTCTAAAAAAGAGCAATCGCTCACTGATTATGTTTCCAAGTGGTAGTCGTCATTCTAACGATGTTAAGGGTGGTGTTGCCCTCATCGCGAAGATGGCTAAGGTTCGCATCATGCCAGTTACTTATACTGGCCCTATGACTCTAAAAGGACTCATCAGCCGCGAGCGAATTGATATGAATTTTGGAAATCCGATTGATATCTCAGATATTAAAAAGATGAATGATGAGGGAATTGAGATGGTTGCAGACCGTATCCAATCTGAATTTCAACGCCTGGATGAGGAAACAAAACAGTGGCACAACAATAAAAAGCCAAATCCACTGTGGTGGCTCATCCGTATCCCTGCCTTGATTCTAGCAATTATAATCGGAATTCTGACAATCCTCTTTACCTTTGTTGCAAGTTTTGTTTGGAACCCAGATAAAAAGAGAGAGCAATTACAATAGTCTAATTTTCATAAGCCCAAGTTTATTACTTGGGCTTTTCCAATGAGTTAGCATACTAATTAGCATATTGACAAAAGCTTAAATCTATAGTATACTTTCAAAGTAAGCTGATTTAGCTCAGTAGGCAGAGCGCATCCATGGTAAGGATGAGGTCGCCGGTTCGATCCCGGCAATTAGCATCATTCATCAGTTCCTTTTTTAGGGACTGTTTTTTTCTTGACAAACTATTACCCCCTATAGTACAATAAAGTCTGCGATGAGTCGATATGTAGCAAGAGCTACAATTGCGCAAAGGAGGTCATAACGCAGGAGCGGACCTTGAGAAATTGTGTGAACCAGTTTCTCACATGGAGATGCCTCTCACACTCTCTGGAAAACCAGAGAGTTTTTTCTTTTCTTAAACGAATAGGGTCTGGACCTTATGAAACAAAAAAAGACCTATCATACAAGCTATAAAGCCTGATATGATAGGTTTTTAATGTTAGATTAACGTACAGTGCGGATACGCATTGTGTTTGTACGAACTGCTTCACCAAGTGGCACACCTGCAACGATAACAATATCGTCACCAGATTGTACAAGACCTGCTTCAACTGCTTTACGTTCAGCAATTTCAAACATGTCATCAGTTGATGATGGAGCTTCTGTCAACATTGGGATAACACCCCAGTTCAACATCAATCCACGTTCTGTCAATTCGTCAAATGTCAATGCCAAGATATCAGCATTTGGACGGTATTTAGAGATCAAACGTGCTGTGTGACCAGTCTTAGTAAGAGTTACAACCAATTTGATGTCCATTGAATTTGTAGCATCTTTAACTGCTGAAGCCATAACTTCTGTCTTAGAGTTACGTTCAAATGAATCTGAGTTCAAACGTCCGTATTCGTTAAGAAGAGTTTGAGCGTTCTTGTCAATTGTAGCCATTGTTGTAACTGACTCAAGTGGGTATTTACCATTTGCAGACTCACCTGAAAGCATTGTAGCGTCAGTTCCGTCGATAACAGCGTTGAATACGTCTGATACTTCTGAACGAGTTGCACGTGGTTTTTCAGTCATTGTTTCAAGCATGTTTGTTGCAGTGATAACAACTTTACCAGCAGCATTTACTTTAGTGATGATCATTTTTTGGTAAACTGGAACCATTTCGAATGGTACTTCGATACCCATGTCACCACGAGCGATCATGATACCATCAGCGGCTTCAATGATTTCGTCCAAGTTATCGATACCTTGTTGGTTTTCGATTTTAGCGAACAATTGAACGTGACCGTTACCAGTTTCTTCACAGATAGCACGAACTTCGTTTACGTCTTTTGCAGTACGTACGAATGAGATCGCAATAAAGTTAATACCTTGTTCCAAACCGAAACGAATATCGTCGTTATCACGTTCAGCAAGAGCTGGGAAAGGAATTTTAGTATTAGGGATGTTAACACCTTTTTGTTTAGCGATAACACCGTCGTTTTCAACTTCAACGACAAATTCACGACTTGCGTCGTCTTTTTCTACAACACGAAGACCCAATTTACCATCGTCAACCAATACTTGGCGACCAACTTCAACGTCATTATAGATGTCAAGCGCACCTGCAACGTTCAAAGCAATCACTTCACGAGTTGATTTGATTCCTTGTTTAGTTGCAACACGGATTTTTTCACCAGTTTTGTATGAGTACTCTTTAGCTTCACCTTCGAACAATTCAGTACGGATTTCTGGTCCTTTAGTATCAAGAAGGAAACCAACTTTTTTACCTGCAAGTTTTTCTGCAAGTTTAACAGTTGCCATACGTTCACCTTGTTCTTGGTGGTCACCGTGTGAGAAGTTGAAACGGAAAGTGTTAGCTCCTGCTTCAATCAATTTAGCAATGTTTTTAGCTGAAGCTTCAACGTCAAGTTTTTCACCCCAGTATCCATCTTCACCGAATTTTTTTCCACCACGGATTTCTACCGCAGGACCCAAAGTTGCAACGATTTTTACACGTTTGTTCATGATTTTGTGACTCCTTTATATAATTCGACCTTTTATGGTCATTTTACCAGATTAGTTAAAGTTGATTATGACAAGCTCTTGTTCAAGTCAGAGAGTTCAATATCAGCTTTATGAGGGTTATTAACAACAATCTTACCATCAGCTGTCAAACTAAACAAAGCTCCCTCTTCTGCAGTTCCAAGAATTGGATTTTCAACCATTTTCTCGTTACGAATACCGACAGCAACACCACCGATTCCTTGTTTAAGGAGTTTAACAGCATGTGCACCCATACGTGACGCCAATACACGGTCACGAGCTGTTGGTGAACCACCACGTTGGATGTGACCAAGTTCAGTTACACGAAGGTCGCTTGTATCGCCAGCTTCTTTTAGTTTTTGACCAAATTCAGCCGCTGACATAACACCTTCTGCTAAAACAATAATGTTGTGTTTTTTACCGTGTTCATAACCAGCTTTGATGCTTGCTACGATATCTTCAAATTTGAAACCTTCTTCAGGGATGATGATTTCGTCAGCACCTGTTGCAATACCTGCCCAAAGAGCGATATCACCTGCATTACGTCCCATTACTTCAACAACGAAAGTACGACGGTGACTTGACGATGTATCACGAATCTTATCGATCGCATCCATAGCAGTTGTTACTGCAGTGTCAAATCCGATTGTAAAGTCTGTACCTACGATATCGTTATCAATTGTTCCTGGAAGTCCGATAGCAGGGAATCCATGTTCAGTCAAGCGCATAGCTCCATGATAAGAACCGTCACCACCGATAACTACGACACCTTCGATACCGTGTTTTTTCAATTGCTCAATCCCTTTAAGTTGACCTTCGAGTTTTGCAAACTCAGGGTAACGAGCAGAGTGAAGGAAAGTACCACCACGTGAAATGATGTCTCCTACTGAAGCAGCATCAAGTGGATAAATCTCACCAGCAACCATACCAGCGTATCCATCATAGATACCAAATACTTCCATTCCTTCTGAGATTGCTTGACGAACAACTGCACGGATGGCGGCATTCATACCAGGGGCGTCCCCACCACTAGTCAAAACAGCAATACGTTTCATTTGGTTTTGCTCCTTTTTCTTTTAACATTCTAACTGATTATACCATATTTAAAGTTAAAATTCTTTTATTTTCATTGATTTTTAACGATAAATCGTTTTCATTGTCATTTGACTTAAAGATTCTTGTAAGCCAGCGTCTTTTGCAACTAAATAACCAGGCAAAAGAACATTTTTTTGTTCATTTTCATAACGGATGACAACAGGAATTTGCCCCTTATACTGATCTAAAATATGATAAATTTCAGAATCGTGGTCATGATTAGCTACCTGAATCCAAAAACGCTCACTCACTGCTTCTTTCAGATTATTTAACACTAATTGAAGACGACCATCTCTGGATTGCACTTTTCCATTTAGGTAATAGAAACTTCCTTCGTGCAAGAGATTTTTAAATTGGCGGTACTGTTCAGAAAAAATAGTGACCTCCAGACTTGTTTTACTATCAGTAACTTTCAAAAAGGCCATGTTTTCACCTTTTTTTGTTCGAATCACTCGGATAGACTGAATCTCAACGAGCACTGTAGCTGTCTGTCCCTCGAAAAGCTCAGATAAACTCACGATTGGATACAAAGGGTTCTTCGCTAAAACTAGCAATGGGTGTTGACTAATTCCAACGCCTAACCAATCTTGCTCTTTTTGGAATTTTTCAATATTTGAAAAGTCCTCTGTATCTGTCCAGCTATAACTAGAATCTGCAAAGAGACTGCCTAACTCATCCACAAAGATAAACAAAGTTGGTAGATTGGTTAAGATTTTTTGACGATTTTTATCAAATCCATCAAAAAGTCCTACTTCCACTAAAGGGGTTAAGAGGCTAATCTTTTGATAATTTTTGGGTAATCGTGTGATAAAATCTTCAACACTGCTAAAAGGACGATTCTCGATTATCCAATAAGCAAAGTCGCGAGGTATTCCCTTAATACTTTTAAGACCCAAATAAACCGTCTTATCCTTTAATTTATCCTGATATGGAATTGTATTGATCGAAAGCGGTACTAGTTCAAATCCCATTTCAAGTGCATCGAGAATATAATCTCCACTCGCATAATTGAGCATGACTTGATAAAAAATGGCTGGAAAATGTGTCTTAAAGTAAGCAAGTTGAAAAGCTAAAGCCGCATAAGCATAAGCATGCGAACGGTTGAAGCCATAACCGGCGAATTTCTCCATTACAGAAAAAACTTCTTGCGCCTGTTCTTTGCTATGTCCTTTTTCGAGTGCACCTTGGATGAAACTTTCTTCCATTCGGTGCATCTCAGCTGCGTTCTTTTTCCCCATAGCACGACGTAAAATATCGGCCTTCCCAAGGCTAAAACCAGCATATCGCTGAGCTACTTGCATCACCTGCTCTTGGTAGAGCATAATACCATAAGTCGGAGCTAGAATATCTTCTAAAACAGGGTCCAGAACCGTCACCTTTTCTTTACCATGTTTTCGAGCCACAAAGTTATCGATATAGTCACTCGCCCCCGGTCTGTTGAGGGAAGTCGTTGCCACTACTTCTTCAAAATTTTGTGGTTTCACGCGTTTCAATAATCGTATGGCCCCAGGTTGTTCAAACTGAAAGATTCCCTTGGTCTTACCTGTAGCAAAGAGGGCTAAGGTTTCCTTATCTTCAAGATCAATATTCTCAATTCTTAGTGAAATACCTTGAGTTTCATATAAGAGCTCCTGCATTTTTTGAGCGAAGGTTAAGTTTCGTAGGCCCAAGAAATCCATCTTGAGCAGGCCATTTCCTTCAACTCCATGCGCATCATATTGGGTAATGAGCATATCCTCTCCAAACTTTAGAGGGATATAATCTGTTAGATTTTTATCACTAATAACGACACCAGCTGCATGGATGGAAGTCTGTCGTGGATAACCTTCAATCTTTTTGGCAATTTCAAAAGCCTTTTGGTACTCAATCTTACTCTGAATGAGTTGTCTAAAACCTAGATTGCCTTCATAGGCTGTCGTTAGAGTATCTTTAGAACCAATTTTTTTTGTAATAGCTGTCAACTCATACTCAGGGACACCATAACGTTTGAAGATATCTCGGATGGCTTGCTTGGCTCCAAAGGTCGAATAAGTGACAATCTGCGCAGCGTGGATACTACCATAACGGTCGCGAACATAACGAATAAACTCAGGGCGATAGATATCTGGGATATCAATATCTATATCTGGCATGGTGTAACGTTCACGATTTAAGAAGCGCTCAAAGATAAGATTTTTAGCTACAGGATCAATTCCAGTGATATCTAAAGCGTAGGCTACTAAACTTCCAACTGCTGACCCACGTCCCATACCCATATAATAGCCTTGAGAACGACCAAAACGTAAGAGATCCCAGACAACTAAGAAATAGTCATCAAACCCCATATCATGAATCACAGACAGTTCTTCTTCTAAACGTTCCTGATAGACTGAATCTAGTAAGCCTTTTTGCTCCAAGCCCTTAACAGCTCTCTCCCTTAATTCCTCAACAGCTGGTCTCTCCGGATTAAAACGAGGAAGCTTGAGACTACTATCAATCTCGTAGGAAGTCCCCTTGGTCAATCTTGCTAGGTTTTCGAGTGCTTGTGGAAACTTCTCTACAAAAACCTGTTCTAAACGGTCAGCAGGCAAAAACAAGCCCTGTTGAGATTGAACATCAACCTCTCTCAAGGTCACGTTCTCTTTAATCGCTTTAAGCATCTGTAGAGCTTCTAAATCATCAGATCCGAAAGAGTTAACACGATAAAGAGGGAGAATTGGTTGAGAAAAATTGGATTGAGGTGTATCTGGATACACTCCGATATAGTAGTCATGCCCTAAATCTAAACCAGCAATTTCAGGATAATAGGGAACAATAACACAAATATCCTCTAGGTAAGAAGAAAAATCAGTCCATTCTTTTTTACCTGTCATCTTTAGAGACGACAACTTCATCAGGTTTTGATAACCTCGGTTTGACAGGGCTAAAAAACGTAGATTGATCCATTCATCTTGATGATGAACAGTCATCTCAAGACCTAATAAAGGCTGAATCCCCTGTTTTTGGCATTCTTTGATAAAATTATAGGCTCCATAGAGATTATCTTCATCCATGATTCCAAGTGATGAATAGCCATATTCCTTCCCAAGGCTGACATATCTCTTGATTGAAACCATACTCTCCATGAAACTATAGACAGTTTTCGTATCCAGTTGGGCAATCATTCTTTCTCACCTCCCTTTTTCTTTTTCTATTATACCATTTTAAAAAATAGAAACACAATTTCTTTCTAATCATTAAACTAAAAAACCACAGCCTTAAAGGCTATGGTTTTATGATATGAAATAAGTTCGAAGAAGAGTTGCGCCTAGCTTTTTTAACTTAGTTACTTGTATCTTTCGTTAAAAATATTCCGATTAAAACTAGAACTAGTGAGAGATAAGGAAAGACCCTAAACATCTCCCAATCTGGGTCGAATGCCAAAAGTCCTGAGAGCAAATAAAATCCTGCACTCGCATACAAGAAATTTCTATTTACTTTCTTAATTCCTATCCGAGTTAAAAAAGTTGCTATAGCGTAAGCAATTAAATTAGGACCTAGAAAAATCAAGAATACAATTCCCCATGGAGCAGTAACTAAAGCAAGAGTTATAAATAGAAGAATATAGGTAAGTGCCAAATAAAATGAGAAAGATAGAAGAGCCGAAGGTTTCTTGACAGCTTTTGGACAATTCTGCATATCTTTCACCGAATTATTTTCTACAATTAGTTTATCTTCTTTGTTTAGCTCTACATTTGGATTTTGGTCTGACATTTTTTTCTCCCACTAATTTGTTTAATTATTTTTATTATATCCCAATTTGTCACATTAAGCTAGATAGAAAAAGCCATCTATATTAGTCTCAGATAAACGCTAACATTTATCTGAAAAGAACTAACATAAATGACCTACACTGCTCTCTATCAAATTTTTCTAAATCAGGTGAAATTGTCTCGCTCAATTTGATAAATGAGGAGTTTTTATTATTTTTCGCGAATCACTTCTACCTTGTAGCCATCTGGATCTTTAACAAAGTAATAGTTTGGTTGAGTCCCTGGAAGCCCATTAGGCGCTGTTACTTCGTAGCCTTTGTCGCTATGTTCTTTGTGAAGAGCCTCAAGGTCAGGTGTACTTAGGGCGATGTGAGCAAAACCGTCACCAACAACATAAGGTCCGTGATCATAGTTGTATGTCAACTCCAATTCATAATCATCACCATCAAGACCTAGATAAACAATGGTAAAAGCATGTTCTGGAAAGTCCATACGACGCAATTCCTTAAAACCAAAAGCATCCTGATAAAAAGCGATTGATTTTTCAAGATTTTCGACTCGCAAGCAGGTATGTAACATTTTTGAAGCCATTTTTTTCTCCTTTGTTTTAAAAAAGACTGGGACAAACTTGCACCAGTCTTATGAATAATTATTTACCAAGTTTTGCTTTGGCTGCATCAGCAAGAGCTGTGAAAGCTGCTGCATCGTTAACAGCCAAGTCAGCAAGCATTTTACGGTTTACTTCGATCTCAGCCAATTTCAAACCATGCATCAATTGTGAGTATGAAAGTCCGTTCAAACGAGCTGCCGCATTGATACGTGTAATCCACAATTTGCGGAAGTCACGTTTCTTTTGACGACGGTCACGGTATGCATAGTAGTAAGAGTTCATTACTTGTTCTTTTGCAGTACGGAACAAGATGTGTTTAGCTCCATAGTAACCTTTTGCTAATTTTAAAATACGTTTACGACGTTTGCGTGATACAACGCCACCTTTAACACGTGCCATTTATATTTCCTCCAATATTTCCTAGAATTCTTAACTTACAAATACGCGATTATTTCAAGCGAGTAAGCATTGCTTTGATACGTTTGAAATCTCCTGCATGCACCATAGATGCTTTACGAAGATGACGACGTTGTTTCTTAGTTTTTCCGTGGAAACGGTGAGAAGTGTAAGCACGGAAACGTTTAAGTCCACCAGAACCTGTACGTTTGAAACGTTTAGCTGATGCGCGGTGTGTTTTTTGTTTTGGCATGATATTTTCTCCTTTTTTTAACTTTCTGACAGATTATTTCTTGTCAGTTGCTGGGGCCAACTGCATGAACATTTGACGACCATCCATTTTAGCACGTTGTTCGATGATAGCAATATCTTGAGTTGCTTCAGCGAAATCGGCTAAAACTTTTGCTCCAATCTCTTTATGGGTAATCATACGACCCTTAAAGCGAATGGAAACCTTCACTTTGTTCCCTTTTTCAAGGAACTTGCGAGCACTGCGAAGTTTCGTATCGAAATCACCCTTATCAATAACTGGGCTCAATCGAACTTCTTTCACGGTCACAACGCTTTGTTTTTTGCGTTGTTCTTTTTGTTTCTTCTGGTACTCAAATTTGAACTTACCGTAGTCCATAATTTTCGCAACAGGAGGTTTAGCTTGAGGTTGAATGAGAACCAAGTCCACATTAGCGTCGTCCGCAAGTGCTTGCGCTTCACCAAGTGGTTTGATACCCAATTGTTCGCCCTCAAGACCGATTAAGCGAACTTCACGTACACGAATTTCATCATTGATGAATAAGTCTTGCTTTGCTATGGTTTTCACCTCTTTTTTTAGTTTAGAGAAAAACAAGAGCGGACTTGCTAACGCAAATCCGCTCTACATGATTATATTTCATTTCTGAAACTTGATCTGTAGGGGCCAGACAACGTTAGTCGCAAGGCGAGAAGTTCTCACTTCTGCTTTTCTCATCTTGTATATGATATCAAGTTTTTCCCTACTTGTCAAGATAAAAATAATCTTTTTTTGTTTTTTTCTAATATTTGATTTTAATCCCAACTATTGGTTACGAGAATAGTAAATACCATGTGGTTTTAAACCTGTATTGAGTAGTTCTGATACGGTCACAAAGCTATAGCCTTGTCCCTGCAAATACTCGATAACCCTTGGTAGTGAATTTACTGACGTCTGATGAATATCATGCATGAGGATGATAGAACCATCAGTTGTTTGACGTTGAATTTCTGTCAAAATCGCTGCTTCATTTTTACTCTTCCAGTCTAAACTATCTACATCCCACATAATAAAGCTCAAATCGAGACTATTACGGATATCATCTGAGATCGCACCATATGGTGGACGCATCAATTTTGAACTCTTTCCTAGAACACTCGTGATTGCTGATTCTGTATCCGTAATTTGTTTTTTAGCATCTTCTAATGAAAGTTGTGTTAAAACGGGATGGTTCCAACTATGGTTTCCAACTTCATGCCCCTCAGCCTGCATACGTTTGAGGATAGCTTCATTACCTGCAATGTTTTTTCCTTGTACAAAGAAAGTCGCTTTGATTTTGTACTTAGCTAAAATATCCAAGGCCTGTGGTGTTGTATTGCCATCGGGACCGTCATCAAAGGTTAAGGCTACAACTTTTTTATGTTTCTCTGCTTGAACTTTTTTATAAAGTTCAGCATCTTTTTCTGTTAGATAGGATGTCTGAATAAAATCAAAGAAATCTGAAATAGGCATCGCTATTTCTTCAACATTAGTCGTTGCTTTGAATGGATAAAGAACTAATTGACTATCTTTATAGGCAAACTTCCAGCTTGACAATTCTGCAGCAGAGAAATCAGCTGAAACTTGATCAACAACAGATTGCTCTACTTTTTTAGCTTGAAGAGTTGACTTAACTCCCTCAAGCAATTTTTCTTTTG
The DNA here is from genome assembly GCF_054861245.1 of Streptococcus sp. KHUD_017. NCBI lineage: Bacteria > Bacillati > Bacillota > Bacilli > Lactobacillales > Streptococcaceae > Streptococcus > Streptococcus sp. KHUD_017. Next base: position 609,644 of record NZ_CM142175.1, on the reverse strand, counting down.
CCGTGGATGAGTCTGTAAAAAGTTGATCCAGGGTAAAGACAGAACCATCTTCTTTAAGATACAGCTGATCTAAAGTAGTATTTTCTATTTCAACAACATTAGAATTGGCCAAGTCATAGGCTTGCTTTTTGATCAAACGATTTTCAACCCCAGTCAAAGAGGAATCCCCTTTTTCTGAGTAATAAAAGATCAACTGTTCTTTACCTTCTACTTTGTCAGTGATGTCTTTTACGATGACATCCTTGACAGAGGTGATAACGTTGTCTCCAACTAGTGGATAATAGGTGATAATTTCTGTTTTCTCTTTGCGGAAATGCTCTTTTTGACTTCCTTGGGAGTAGGCACCATCTTTTTCCTTCTTGAGGCTCTCAATTTTCTGTTCAAAGGCTTGTTTGTTCATCACTTTATAGGTAATCACACTACCGAGTGCTAACACTGTTAGAAATAAAAGCAAGACAAGAGTGCCAAGCTTTTTATTATTTTTCTTCTTTACATTATTCTGGGGTAATCTCTTTTTTGTCATAGTCTTATCATATCAAATACGAGCTATAATTTCAATGAAAACATGGCATAAAAATATTTGAAAAAGGTAAAGAAAAGTAAAAGAATCCTAGGAAAATCTAGGATTCTTTTATAAATTAGAAACGGATACTTTCTCTTGTTTTTTCATAAGAAGTAACGAAGCGATTGGTAACACCAGGCTCAGCAACTTCTAATGCTTGAGAGATTTTTTCGAAAGACGCTTGGTAATCAAATGTTGTTTCAAAGATATTCAAAGCTTCTTGGAAAGCTTGTTGAATACGATCATCAAATGATCTGTAACGGTTCGAATATTGAAGCAATTGTTCTGTCAAGGTTGCATTTTGAACAATACTGTATGTTTCTTCTTCCAACATATTCATATCATTTGTCGCAATCTCAAGGATGCGATTAACAGATTCGATATTCACTTTAGCTTGTTCCAACTCAGCCATCAAGTCTTCTGTACTGTGACTTGCATCAAAGAAGAGCTTCAAGAATTTTTGTGGAATTCCTGGAAGATTTCTCTTCTCCATGTAGCGTTTAATCGTATGTAGACGGTTAACATATACATTTGCTTTTTGACGAGCATTAATGTCATCTTTTTCAATCTGAACGAGACGCTCACTAACACCGATTTGGTCTTCTTCGATATCTTTTAATGTAGATTGAACATTTTCCAAACGTTCTTGTAATACAGAATATGCTTCTGAAACTTCTGTTTGGTTGTTTGTTAACTCTTCGATTGTAGCACTCAAAGCTGAGATATCTCCTTGAAGACGACGAACTCGATTGACATCACTTTCAGAAATCAGGTAGTTTTTTCCAAGACGTTCAATATCTTTAACCAAGACCTGGTTATTTTCTTTCAAGTGGTTAAGGTAAGTAGGAAGGGTAGCTACCAATTTCTCAAAAGCTTTATGTGCTGCAATTTCACGAGTGAAAATATCATAAAGTGCATTGATTTCTTCCTGGATTTGAGTGTTTTCATACTCTGCATTATCCAATTCCAATGTACGGATATTTTCATGATTATTCTTCAAGGCTTCATAGAGAAGTTGAAGACGAGATTCGATATCTGTTTCTACAAAATGATAGTTCTCATCGAGTAGCTTACGGTAACCTGCTTCTAAATCTTCAAGTTGTTCTGGCAATTCAGTCGTAAGCTTGGTTACAATAGCTGGAATTCTTTCAACGATATGTGTCAAGGCTAAAATATGATTTTCAGCGTTATCTAAAATCCCTGCTGCTTCAACCGGATCCCCTGAAGAATTCAAGGTTACAAATTGAGAAAACTCAGATTGAATGTTCTCCAATTGTTTTTCAATTTCCGGAAGAGCTTGACCATATTTTTCAGAATCTTCAGCTACCGTATTTTGTAGTTTTTCGAATAAATCTAGGGCATGCAGAACACGTCCGCTATTTTTTGATTCTTGTTTTTCCAAATCAGACAAGGCATTACGAATTGCTGTAATATCCTCTTCAACAAGTTCAATCTGACTTTCAATTTGATCAATCTGGTGCTTAGCTTTCAAGAAACGGAATGAGTTATTGTATCCTTCAGCTTCAAAGAGATTATTCTCAATATCTGCAAAAGAGTTCAGAGATAAATCTACCCATTTTTGGTTCCATTCTCTAAAAGCAACCTGACTTTGACCAATCAGATGCATGTTTTTAACAACCTCTACCTCATCATTAACAGGAAGGTTATATAATTCTTCTTTTCTTTCTTCTAACGCTGCAAGTCTACTCTCATTACGTTTACGTAGCAAAATAGCCACTGCAAAGGCAATAAGAAGCAGGACAGCAATTCCAATCAAAGTAATAATCAACTGATTATTTGACATATCAAACTCCTTTTATACATGACACAATTGTAATGATTATATCATATTTTTCAAACCTTGGGAACTATTTCCCAATATTTTTATACGTCAAGAGTACTGTAAACAGCGTTTTCTTCGATAAATTCTCGACGTGGTTCTACTCGATCACCCATGAGCATATCAAAAATCTTATCTGCTTCTGCAGCGTCGTCTACTGATACACGAGCCATGAGACGATGGTCAGGATTCATCGTAGTTTCCCAAAGTTGGTGGTCATCCATCTCTCCAAGACCTTTATAACGTTGGATGGTTGGTTTGGAACGACCTTCACTGTAGCGAGCCAAGGCTTCTTGTAGGCGGATTTCTTGGTCTGCGCCTGGTTGAATATATTCTTTAATCTCACTACCGACTTTGACACCGTAAATTGGTGGCTGAGCGATATAAACATAACCTGCCTCTAGAACGGGTTTCATATAACGATAAATCAGAGTTAACAAAAGAGTACGAATATGTGCTCCATCGACATCGGCATCTGTCATGATTACCAGTTTTTGATAGCGAGCTTTGCTAACATCAAACTCAGCCCCAAATCCTGTTCCCATAGCTGTGAAAAGACTGCGGATCTCCTCATTAGCTAAAATCTTATCCATGCTCGCTTTTTCAACATTAAGGATTTTACCACGAATTGGTAAGATGGCTTGGAACTCACGATTACGTCCTGATTTTGCAGAACCTCCTGCAGAGTCTCCTTCGACGATGAAAAGTTCAGTTTCAGCTGGATTGTTTGATGAACAGTCCGCTAATTTTCCTGGAAGATTTGAAATTTCTAAACCAGATTTCTTACGTGTAACTTCACGCGCACGCTTGGCAGCAACACGCGCTTTGGCAGCCAAAATCCCTTTTTCAACGATGCGCTTAGCAATCTGTGGATTTTCCAAAAGGAAGTCAGAAAATGCATCGCTGAAGAGGCGATTGGTAATCTTCACAACTTCACTATTTCCAAGTTTGGTCTTAGTTTGTCCTTCAAACTGAGGGTTTGGATGCTTCACAGAGATAACGGCTGTCAATCCTTCACGGACATCCTCACCTGTTAGGTTATCTTCGTTATCTTTTAGAAGTTTGTTTTTACGAGCATAGTCATTAATAACACGAGTTAAGGCTGTACGGAAACCTTGCTCATGTGTTCCACCTTCATGGGTATGAATATTGTTGGCGAAACTCATGACATTCTCGTGGTAACCCGTTGTGTACTGCATCGCAACTTCCACTGTAATATCATCCATTTCACCATCTGTGTAGATTGGTGTATCAAAGATAACATCCTTGTTTTCGTTGATGTACTCAACGTAGCTCGCAATCCCGCCTTCGTAGTGATAATGCTTGGTTTGTTCAAGTCCTTCACGTTTGTCAGTAATAGAAATTTGAAGCCCGCGGTTCAAAAAGGCTAACTCTTGAATCCGTTTATTCAATTTATCAAAATCAAATGTCGTTGTCTCAGTAAAAATTTCTGGGTCTGGAGTAAAGTGAACGATTGTTCCTGTTTTATCCGTATCCCCTATCACCTCAAGGTCTGCAACAACATGTCCACGACGGTATTCTTGGTAGTGAATCTTTCCATTTTTATGAACGCGAACATCCAACTGTGTTGAAAGAGCATTTACAACTGATGACCCTACACCATGGAGTCCACCAGATACCTTGTATCCGCCACCGCCGAATTTCCCTCCAGCGTGAAGAACAGTAAAGACTGTTTCAACGGCAGGACGTCCTGTTTTTTCTTGGATATCAACTGGAATTCCACGACCATCATCGATAACTGTAATTGAATCATCCGGTTCAATAAAGACCTCGATATGACTAGCAAATCCTGCCAAGGCCTCATCGATAGAATTATCTACAATTTCCCAGACTAGGTGGTGAAGACCTTCTTTGGCAGTTGAACCAATATACATCCCTGGACGCATACGAACAGCTTCCAGACCTTCCAAAACTTGAATTTGACTGGCATCATAATCTTGTGCCTGTTGGTTTTTAATATCTTCTGTCATTTTTCCCCTTTTTCTTACATGTCTATTGCTTGTTTTAAGGACACAACATCCTCAAAGAGATAGGCATCTAAGCCTGCAGCATGTCCTGCTTCTACATCAATGGTTCGGTCACCAATGACTAGACCTGACGTTATATGATACTTATCACGTAAATAAATCATCGATTCAGGATTAGGCTTGCGTTTAAAACCTGAACTAGCCGTCACTACTTCTGTAAAGTAAGGAGCTATCTCAGTTTTCGCTAGAATTTCCAATACTTGATCGTTTCGATGAGAAACCAAGAAGTTACGGCCACCTTGGTCCCAAATGTTTTCTAAAAGAGTAGGGATCCCATCAAACAAAACAGGATGCTCGAGCTCTCGGGCTTCATTTTCCTTATATTTTTCAAGAAAGTTTTCAATACCTGGAGCATACTTTTCGATAGCAAAGGCAGTCGAAACCTTCAAAGCTTCGTAAACACTATCGTGTTCCTGCTCAATCTCGAGCTCTGCTAATGTTTCTACAAAAGCTGCTGTAGAAGTTTCATAATTATCAAGCAGGGTTCCACCTAAATCCCAGATGTAATCGTGATATTTCATACCCTTCATTATACCATTTTTTTATAAAAAAAGCGATGTTTACCTTGGTTTTTGCCATTAAAAAAGAGAAGAATCTTCTCCATCAAGAAAGATTCTCCTCAGTTTGTTCATTATTTTTCAAATAGGTCTGTGTAGAGCATGCCATTTCTTAGAGACTCAGCATCTCCGCCCAGTGTTTCAACCAGGTAGTAAGCAAAGGCTAAAGCAGTTGCTGGCCCACGGCTCGTAATGATATTTCCATCTACGACTACTGTTTCTTTATGGTAGTGACCGTCAGCAATTTGTTCTTGAACTCCATCATAGCAGGTGAAGTTTCTACCTTCTAGTAGACCTGCCTGATTCAATGCAATTGGAGCCGCACAAATGGCTGCTACCTTCTTACCGATTTTCTCAAATTTTTGAAGTTCAGTGATCAATTGTTCATTGTCCCGCAAGTGGGCAGAACCAGGCATACCTCCTGGAAGAACAATCATGTCATACTCTGATAAATTACCATCAAACACTCGATCAGCTTGAACTTGAATGGCATGTGAACCTGTCACTGTATCTTCAAATCCTACCATATGGCAGGTGATATTTGCGCGACGCAAGACGTCTACGACAGTCAAGGCTTCAATTTCTTCAAAGCCATTTGCTAGGATAACTGCAACTTTAGGCATAGCGACCTCCTTATTTCACTTTCTTCAGTACAACTTTTTTACGTTTGAATCTTGTTCGGCCACTCTTTTCATCAGCTAAATGAGTTTGGTAGCTCATCGATAAAAGCAAACCTATACCAATAAGATTACTGATAATAGCTGATCCCCCTTGAGAAATAAAGGGCAAAGGAATCCCTGTCAGAGGCAGAAGACCAGTAACCGCACCTATATTTTCAAAGATATGGAACAAGAGCATCATGATAAATCCAGTTGAGATGTAGGTATAAAATTGATTATTGGATTTTAGGGTAATCTTTAACATGCGATAGATGAGCAGTAGATAGAGTGCAACCACTACAACTGAACCAATAAATCCAAAATCTTCCGCAATTACTGTGAAAATCATGTCACTCTCGCGGACCGGAATAAGGAGATTAGACACATTAAAGCCTTGGCCAAAAATTCCACCGCTACCAATCGCAATTTGACCCTGCGCCTGTTGATAGGTAGTCGTTTGGGCATAATCAAACGGATTGAGCCAAGCAAGGATACGGTTAATCTGATATGTCGGCATCCCAATTTGGTGCATAAAGGCACGCCCGTCTTTTGTGATAAAGATTGCTAGGAAGCCTGCAATCGCCGATACAACTGCTACAAAAATTGGAATAATAATCTTCCAAGAAACACCAGACAATAAGACAAGTCCTGCAAAGATTGCGACAAAAACCATAGCTGTCCCAAGGTCACTTTGCAAGGCTAGCAAAACCATAACAGGCATTGTGAAAACGATCATCCACAAAATCAATAGAAAATCTAAGCCAACGGTTCGTTCTTTATCTTTATGTTTCTTGGTAAAGGTTACGATAACGTATGCCAGCATCAAAATATAAGATATCTTCATGAATTCGGAGGGTTGAAAAAGTGTATAACCACCGATTGACACCCAGTTTTTCGCACCAGTTGCAGCTACTAAACTCGGGTTGTAGAAGACTAAAGGCAAGACCATCAAGGCTAGACCGAGTCCATATAAATAAGGCGTGGACTGCCAGAGAAATTTTGTGTTAAAAAACATGACTATGAAGCTAAAAACAATCCCTAGCGATATCCAAGCCAGTTGTTGTCCAAGTATGGACCAAACATTGTTTGGGTAGTCATGACTAACTGCTATATAAATAGCTACAACTCCAATCACCAACAAACAAAATACTGGTAATATTAAACTATAATCGACCCTAGAGTCGAGAGAACGTTTCATAAAAGGCCTCCTTCATTCTTTCAGGTATTCATTTCATTGTTTATTTAAAAATTCTTGAACTTTTGAGAATACTTGCTCTCGGCTAATATTCCTTACTCGACTGGTACGAGACAGAGCCTTGCTGATTTGTTTGCCATATCGTTTACTTGACATACGGCTATCTAAAATCAAAACTGCGGAGCGTTGACCAACTCGGCGCATGGTTCGTCCAATCGCTTGCTTAAGTCGAATAATGGCCATAGGTAGCTGATAATCGTAAAAAGGATTTTTTCCTTCCAAACGAAGTTCTTGATTCATCTTTTTAGTAAAGGGATCTTCTGGATTTTGGAAAGGCAAACGAGTCACCACTTCAATCACTCGAGGATGTCTTGAAAAATCGACACCTTCCCAAAAACTTCCCGCCCCAAGCAAGAGCTCACGCTCGCCTCTTTCAAAGCGTTTTTTCAATTGGGCTGGTTCTCCGTGCTTGTACTGGGCCAGATGGGAAACCCTCAAAGCATCTGAAACTTGCAACAATAAATCTTTTGCAGTAAATAAGACTAGAATGGGTTCTTCAAGCTGGAATAATTCTTCTAGAACTTCTACAATTGCTTGTGCATATTCCTCAGATGAAATTTCTGTCACCAACGGAAAATCCTTCACCAACAAGATTTCCTGATTTTCCTGAAACTGTTCGTCCATGCAGTAAAAGGCAGCTTGAGGAAAACCTAACAATTCTGGTAAAGAAACCCTACTACTAATTTCAAGGGTTGCAGAGATTCCTAATAGCTGACAGGATTCTGGGAAAATCTGAGAAAAGAGAAAACGATGATTGCGACTAGAAGTGATTTCAACCTTCTTACTAGACACATCTGAAGTCGATAACCAAAATTCTCCCTCAGATGTAAAAAATCTCTGATAGTCTTTAAATTCTGGTAAATTCAACTCAGAAAAATCTTGGTGGAGCTTGTCAACGCTACTAGCTGGACACATCCTCCGTTTACCAGATAGAAACTGATCGAGTAGGTAAGAAACTTCAAAACGAATACTTTCTAGCAAGCGTCTTTGAAGCATACCTTCTTCTTTAGATAGAGCTTGATCTAGTTGCTCCACCAAATCTGTTAACAAATAAGTTTTACGAGAAAGATTTTCCAATGTCAACAAGATTTTCTGGGCTTCATCTAAAATCAAGAGACGCCCTTCTAAGAGACTAGGATCATCTTCAAGTCGAGTAACGAGGTAAGCATGATTGGTCACTAGCAACTTACAAGAACGCGCTTTTTCCTGACCACGTCTCCAAAAATCCTCTAACCAAAAGAGAGAATCTTTGTGAAGATTTCCATCATGCACCAAGTTTGGTAAAAATTGCTGGTAGCGATAAAGTTGACCAATCTCGTCTAAGTCTCCAGTATCTGTCTCAGTCAGCCAAACTAGGAGTTGCATCTTGAAACGCGTATACAAACGATTGGATTCTTCTTCCTCTAGCACTGCATGAAAGGCATCTAACTTCAAGTAATTCTGTGGTCCTTTGAGACTATGAATAGAGATATGGAAAATCTCTTCGAGTTTTTTAGCCTCCTCATGCATTACCTGATTTTGAAGGATTTTAGTTGGAACACTAAGTAGGATCCCCCCTTCATTCTCAAGAGACAAGGCTGGCAGGAGATAGCCATAGGTTTTTCCAATCCCAGTTTGAGCCTGAATAAAAGAAATGTCTTCCCCTTGCAAGCACTCTTGAACCTTTTGTGCGAAGCGTTCTTGCAAGTTTCTCTCCTCCAACCCCAACAAGGCAATATTGGTTTGGAAATCTTTAGATAGTTTTCGTGGAGAAAGGGCTGATTTTTCTTTTCTCAAAAATAGACCTTGCACCTCGACCAAGTCATGTTCAACTAAGAGAGACTGTTTCTGATAAACTTCCTCGATGACCATGTATGATTCGTACAATAAGCTATCAGCCAGACTTAATAAGCGCTCCAACAAACCTTTTGGAAGTTGAAACATCTTTTGTCTCATACAAAGAAAGAGTTCTGCAGTTGCTTGGGCGTCAGAAAGGGCTGTATGAGCTTGCTCCAAGGAAATTCCCAACTCTTGGCAAAGAATACCAAGATTATACTTCTCAAGCTGAGGATAAAAGACTTGAGCCAACTCAACCGTATCGATACGAGGGGTGCGTAATTCATAACCTTCAAAAAATAGGAATTCTGCCAACAAATTGGCATCGAACTGAACATTGTGCGCAACAAAAATACCGTCTTTGACCAGTTCAAAAATCTTTCCAGCTACCTGGGAAAACTCTGGAGCCTTTGCTAAACGCTTATCAGTCAAACCCGTTAATTCTTTGATATGAGAATCCAAGTGTTCATGCGGATTGACATCAGTGGCATATTGCTCAACAATCTCACCATCTTCAATGACTACAATTCCCACTTGGATGATTTTTGCCTTGCTTCCGGTACTTGTTGCTTCTAAATCTACAACCACATACCGATCATTTCTAAAATTCATCACTAAAAATTATATCAAAATTTACACCATTTGACACCCATGAACTTTATTTGAAGAGTCAATTTTCTTGCAAGATTTAAACAAAAATGATTGAATAAAATGGTAGAAAAGGAGGGAACTCATGAACCCATTAGATTTCTTTAACCAAGTAAAGGAACTCGTTGAGAACAAAGATTTTTCTGCAGCAAAAACATTTGTTGAAGAAAACAAGGATCAACTAGGAGACTACCTTAGCCAAGCGCAAGCATTGGTTTCAGGCTCAGAAGGGCTTGACGGTCTTGTATATAAGGTCAAAGACCTCTTCTAATCATCAAAAGACACCTGAAAAAATCAGGTGTCTTTTTGTATTTTTTTCATGAATGCAGGAATATGTTGACTAATCATGGTTGGCAGAACTACAAAGTTGTCCTCAGCTAGTTCTTGGGCAATTGCTGAATGCAGATATGTCGCTACCGTCACTCTTTCATAGAGACTAACTTGTGGGAATTGACCAGCAAAGCCAGCAATCATCCCAGCTAGAGTATCTCCCATACCCCCAGTTGCCTGATAGGGACCTCCAACCTCTAACTGATAAAAATCAGCTTGACCAGCTTGCCAGATTCGAGTCGCAGGACCTTTTTGAACTAGAATCATCCCTGAAGGAAAACTCTTCAAAGTCTCTCCTGTTTCCTCAGCTCCTTGGAAAGTAAAATCTAAGCCTGACAAGACTTGCCATTCCCTTTGATGTGGAGTTAAAACAAGGTGGGCTTTAGGAAATTTCAACTCCATTCTAGCAAAAATAGATAGGGCACCACCATCCAGTATGAGAGTCTGGTTTTGACTTAAATGATGAAAGACCGTTTGGAGAAGTTCTTCTCCACGCTCATCATCCACTAATCCAGGTCCAACCAAGACAACATTCGCTTTCTCTAACTGTTGCTCAAGTAATTGTTTATCATCAAGGTCAAAAGCCATAGCCTCTGGAAGATGGCTATGCAGAGCTGGAATATTCTCCTTGTCCGTTGCTACGGTCACTAAGCCTGCACCACTTCTAACAGCCCCTAAGGCAGCCATAATAATCGCTCCACCATAAGGATACGTTCCACCAATCAAGAGAAGACGACCGTAGTCTCCCTTATGACTAGAACGAGGACGCTCGATGATCACTTTTTTTAGTAGAGCTTGATCAATGTCTTTCATACACTACTCCTTCAACTTATCCTTACCATGTAGTACTTGAGTAACCTTAGTATTCCAAGCCTGTAACCCTTCTCCCTCATAGTCTAGGTACAGCACTCTATCTTGTAATTGACTGGGAATCAAACCTTCAAAACAAGCCTTATCTTTTGAAGGAATAACACACAAATAAAGAAAGGTATTCAAATCTAAACTATCTTTTACCTTCGCAACATGATAGCCATCAAATATATAACCTGGTGCTTGAATCAATTCTTCATAAAGAAAATGAAAACTAACTCCAGGAATGAACTTTTCTTGCAATTCCTCCTCAGACGGTGCACGTCCTAACAAACGCTCCATAGCGAGTCGGTAACCCGAAGTCGTATTAGACCATCCGAACATGATATAGTCAAAATAGTCTGCTGGATCAGAAGCTGCATTACGACTATCTGTAACTAGCTCAGCCCCACTTTTACCAAATACTTTTACCGCCGACATGATTTTTCCAGTCTGAAAAATATCCTGAGCCGCCTCAACTGTACAAGTATGACTACAATAATTGGAAGTAACCAACTTCCTCTGGATATCATAGGTAGAAGCTACAAGGCGATGACTTGGTCTGTAGGGAGGAAAATAGCTATGGTCTTGCAAATAATCATGAATTTGTATATTTAATTCATGATTCTCACATTCCACAATGGTCTGACGATGATGGTCCTGTTCGTAAGCAATAAACTTTGCTAGCTTCTCCAATTCCCATTCTTTAATCTTAGGATAGTTTTCAAGAGCAAATTGATATATCCCATCCCACTGGAGACTAAAATCTGCATTACAAACTTTTACAATCATGGTCCTTCTCCTCACATTCTCTTACTTTCATTATACACCTCACTACCCAATTAATAAAGGAGAAGACTATATAGTCTTCTCCTTTTTTCATAATGATTAGCCTTTTAAGAATAATGAGTTATGAGTCATTATTCTTCCTTGCGTTTCCCATTTAGGAATGCTGCTGATAAGGCTAGACTGAGACCTGCTAGGAAAATTGCTGTATCAGATTGACTTTCACCAGTTTCTGGAAGTCTTGCTGAGTCTGCTTTCCCTGAAGTATTTTCAAGGACTTGTGAACCCTGGGTCTGTTTAGCAGAAGCCTGAGTTTCTGAAGGTTTATCAGATAAACCTCGAATATCGGCAACAGGTTTGTCGATTGTTGGAGCTGCTTGATTCCCTGAGGTACCTAAAGGACCTGTGTATTCTGGGAGCTCGTTCTTATCTGCTTGCACAGCATTGACTCCACCCTTGAATTCAGGCACTTCATTTTTAGCAGCTTCAACCCAATTAGCTCCGCCCTTGAACTCTGGAACTTCATTTTTAGCGGCTTCGACCCAATTAACTCCACCCTTGAACTCTGGAACTTCAACGATTGGGGCTGCTTGGTCACCTGCAGTACCGATAAAGCCGCTATATTCTGGGACTTCTACTACTGGGGCAGGATCCTCACCTACAGTTCCAATAGGGGCTGTGTATTCTGGAATTTCAAGAACAGGAGCCGGCTCATCACCCTTGCTACTTGTAACAAGTGCTTTTACTCCTACTTCAACAATTTGATCTTTTGCATCACTTGTTTCAGTGTGAACAATTTTACGACTTGTTCCTAAAACTTCGACATAGTCTACTTTTTCTCCATTTTTGCCTTCTGATACGATACGACGTTCATCTTTAGCTAAATCACTATTCTCACGAATAATTTCCTTAAATGGAATGACAGATTTCTCAACTTCCAGACTTGGACGATCTAAGACAAGAGCTTGATCATCTACTGCATGACTAGCTTCAGAACCAGCTTGGAAGTATAGACGATATTCTTTAACGAGACTACCATCTTTAGCAAGAAGTCGAACAAGTGTTGGAAGATTGTCTTGGCTTGACTCAACGACAGTCGCTACAGCATGACCACTTGTTTGGACAGTCACTTTTGGTTTCGCTCCATTTGAAGTCAATCGATATTCTGAAACAGTAGGATCAAAGTTTTCCAATGCTTTTCCAGCAACTGAAATAGTCACTGCAGGTGTTTTTGAATCACTTGCTTTGGCTGGAGAATAGGCACTAAACTCGACCATTGCAAGACCATTGGTTGTTGATTTGCGAGTCATACGTGCGCGAATAGCAGATGTCTGAATCGGATCAAAGGTAAATTCGATTGGCTTACCAGCCACGATTGCTCCAGATGCTTTATAAGGAATTTCTTCCCAATTTTCTGCCTTGTTAAACGGATGATCCGCATTTTCCTCATAACGTGAAATGGTGCTTGGTTCAGAATAAGTTGGTCCAACGTATCTTTCGAGTACCATTGTCGCTGGTGCATCTGTTCCACTGTCTTTGAAGAATTGGATTGCTACTTTTCCAACAGACTGAGGTGTAATCTGACCGTTCTTCTTAAAGAGAACTCCCACGGACACTTCTTGATCTTTTGGAGTCCGAGACCAGTTTGTCCAACGATTATCCTCATTAAATCGACCATCGTTGATATAGAAGATTTTATCATTAGAAGCGGCATCGGTATCGTTTGTAGTAGAGGCAAAGGCTTTAGAGTCAGTCGCATTATTGCTTGCATTCTCAGAGATAACTTGATTTCCTCTTGCCAGAACGGTTACTTGCATCTTAGTTGTCAGGTCTGTTCCTAGGATATGACCAAGCACTTCAAAGGTGCCTTCCTGGTCTGTCGCATGTTCAGCCACTGCATCCCATTCTACGGCTAGTTTATCTGTAGTCCAATCTGTTTCTGTTGGATAGTATACTGTCAATTCTGTAGGTAATTGAAGCTTATCGCCAACACTCAATGTCATGGCAGCATTTTCGGCAGCTACTGGTTGTGTAGATTCTTTTTTACCATCACGGAAAATGCGATACTCTTTCAAGATGCTTCCGTCTTCTGCCTTCAAAATGAGGCGTGTTGCTCCTTCTGGGCTTGTAGCAGGGACAATCGTTACCACACCATTGTCGCTTGCTGTTGCAGTAATCACTTTGCTAGCTTGAGGAATATGATAGTCTGTCTTAGCTGGATTGAAATGTTCAAGGCTCTTGCCATCTACTTGGATAGAAATCTCTGAACTTGAAGCACTTGGAACTTTATTTCCTAAGATAGTGATTTCGGTCAAACCGACACCAGCCGTACCATTTGCTTTCTTCATGCGAATACGAACTGCATAGGTCTCAACCTTATCAAATGTAAAGTGGTTAGTTTGGCTTGCAGATAATCGTCCTGGAGCTTTGAGATGTTCAACCTCTTTCCAGTTGGTAGCATTGTTAAATGGATGCTTGGCATCTCCTTGAGCATGATTGACATCAGTTGGTAAATCTGGAATTTCTTGACCAACATAATACTCGATGACATATTCTTTTGGAAGTCCAATCGCACCATCTGTATAGAAATCAACTGAAAGATTGTCGACAAAGCGTTTGGTTAAATCTCCCGAATTACCAAATAAGATAGACGCCCAATCGTTATCAGTATTTGTTTGCCATGTAGTCCATCTATTCTTGACATCTGTATTGGCTCTTGAAACGGTCAAGTCATTCAGAGTATTGGCCGAATCATCTCCACCAGTATTGGATACGATAGCTGCTGGCAATTGTGAACCTGTCCATTGTTTCGAGATATTATTTCCCGCAACAACCTGACTGGAAACACGAACATGAGCCTTGGTAGTCAGAGAGCTACCAACCAATTGACCTTTGATTTCAAAGATTCCTTCAGTTTGACTAAAGTTAGCTGGCACCTTATCCCAAACGACATCATTATAGACAGTTGTTCCATTAGAATGGTAGGCACGAACGTTAGCTGGCAATTGAACCGTTTCACCCTTAGGAAGAGTGAGGCTGATTTCTTCTGCAACCTGCAATCCTTCAACAGTCACATTTGCAATAGCTTCAATGTCTGTACCTTCTACATGACCTTTTAAGGTAAAGCTATGATAACTAGCGAGTTCTTTTGCATCCACCTTGTCCCAAGTTACAGCTAGCTTACGAGGCAAACCTTTGTCAAATTCTGCTCCGATTTTATCAGGCAAATTCGGTTGCTGATTGATATCTGTAGAGATAGAAACAGGATGAAGCTTAACAATTTTCTTAACTACTTTGTTTTCTTTGATGACCACTACGGTGGCTACAGATTGAGTCTTATCAGTTTGATTGTCAATACGAGGTGTGAGCGTCACACTACCTTTAGTGTAAAGTAGCAAGTTCTGTCCGTTTACTTCAAGATGCCCACCATCAGTAGAGCTAGCATCCAAGTGAATATCTGATGCTGAAAATTCAGTCTGTGAACCATCTTCGTAATGCCCAATGACATGATAAGGAAGGACTTGATCTTCTGTTGCAGTCTCTTTTCCTTCTACACTTACTTCCAAGCGTGTCAAGGCAGGGGCTTCTTTCACAAATTGAATCAAGTAAGTTTGAACCAAATCGCCCTTTTGGTCACTCAAGAATACAGAAGCCTGATAATCATTAGCTGCTGAAGCTTGTTGAACTGTTACCTGATAGCCTCTTGTCTGTGCTCCGACACTTGGAATTTCAGCACTGTAAGGAAGGGATACTCGGTAGTAGGTCTTTCCAGGCTCAAAGTTTTCAAGAGACTTATCTCCAACCGTGAGTCCTGTAACAGTGTTTTCTGTTTCCTTGTCACTTGCGATAAAGGTTGCCGTAACCTCGTAGTCATTGCCTTCCAATTTACCAGTTGCTTCCGTACGTCCACCTTCTTTTGTCAAGGCAGAAGGATCTTTCAAGGTCCAAGAAACGACATCCGCATCAACCAAGTTACCATCTGACAAAACAGCCGTTACCGTTTTATCCAAATCCTCTGTAGCTGTACCAACTGGTACAGTTGCAACTTTAGGCAACCACTTATCAAGAGCAATGACCTTAACAAGGGCTTCAGCCTTAGCTTCGAGACCTTCCACGCTACCAAGAACTTTTTTCTCCCCTGCACTAGTAAGGAGATCATCTGGTATATCCCAAGTTACAGATTTTTCTTCAACACTGCCGTCGCTATAAATAGCTGTCACAGTTTTTGGCAATTTAGGATTTTCGCTAACATCTGTAGTCGCCTTCACAGGGGCAAAAGCGACAAAATGACGATTTTCTTTTTTGCCTGAAACGGTTATAACCGTCGCCTGATCAGAAGCTAAACCTGCAGAATCAGCATAAAGAGTAAATTTCCCTTCTTTTTCAGTGGATTTAACAATGACAACACCTTTACCATTGAAGGCTTTTCTCTGCCATGTGCCATCTTTCTGAGCTTTATAACGTTCACGGCTAGCTTGTTCCCCATTATCCACACCGACAATCTGACCTTGCCCATGAAGATTGAAATGAACAAGATTATTGGCAGTTGGTACAACATTGCCATCTTCATCAACGATTTCATAATGGATATAAGACAAATCTTTGCCGTCTGCAGTGATGACATGTTCTTCCTTGGTGAGACGAACTCTAGCTGGCTCTCCAGCCGTTGTTACACTATCACGCGCAATCTCTTTACCATTTTCATCACGAGCAATAGCAGTTAAGGTGCCTGGTTTATAGTCCACCAACCACTCAAGATACAATTCACTTGGTTTAGCACCCTCGTGATAAGGGCGTCCATCTTCAGTTGTTTTCTTAACAAATTCCTTCTTACCAAGGGACTCGTTGTTCAAGAACAATTCTACGCTAGCAGCATTTGAGAAGGTCCGAACTGGAACCTTGCCATTGATGAGCATATTACGTTCCTTGAGCGTTTCTTCTGTCCAATTCCAGTGAGGCATGATACGAACAGTTGGTTTTTCTTTAGCACTATACCACTCACTACGGTATAAATAGAAATCATTCTTAGGCAAGCCTGCTGTATCAATAATACCAAAGTAAGAGCTTTTCACTGGTGTATGATCTTGGTTATGCCAAGGTGTAGGCTCACCAATATAGTCGAAACCAGTCCAGATGAACTGACCTGCATAGCCAGCACGATCACGGTCAAAGGTCCAAGATTCAGTAGCTGTTCTACCCCAAGCTACACGGTCATTACCATAGTCAGATTGTTCATAATGACGATTTGGACGATTATCGTGCCAGAGTAAATGAGCAGGATCAAAATAAGAATCTCGAGTTCGAGTCGCTGAAGAAGTTTCAGAACCGTAAATCAACCAGTCTGGATGCGCTTTACGAACAGCATCATAATTCCGTTCACCATAGTTCATACCGACAGCATCCATAATTGCTGCCAATTTCAAGAATTCTCCAGTAGACCTATTACTAAATTTGTTCTCACCCATGGTCACATAGCGCTCTGTATCGATTGCTTTGATGATAGCTTTCAAGCGCTTAGCTGTTTCTAGTGAACGTTCCCCACCATCTGCTTCATCCACTTCATTACCGAGTGACCACATGACGATGGATGGATTATTTTTATCACGTTCGACCATGGTTCTCAGGTCAAAATCAGACCACTTCTCACCCTTCTTGGCTTCTGGGTGGGTTGCATCTTGGTCAAAGAAACGTCCATAGTCATACGTTTTCTTGCCACGATACCAAGTATCAAAGGCTTCTTCTTGGACCAAGAGTCCTAGACTAGCAGCAGCATCTAGTAACTGTGGACTTGCTGGATTGTGAGTCGTACGGATAGAGTTAACTCCCATATCTTTCAGGAGTTTTAATTTACGATAGGTTGCCTTATAATTTTCTTCTGCCCCCAAGGCACCATTATCATGGTGGATACTAACTCCGTGGAATTTCATTCTCTCACCGTTCAGTGAGAAGCCTTCTTTAGCTGTCCAGTTGAAATAACGATAACCAAAAGTATCTTCTGTTACATCAACTAGCTGACCTTCATTATAAACCTTGGTTTTTAGAACATAGAGCTGAGGATGGTAGCTTTTTGTTGTCCAGAGAGTTGGCTTGTTAACCAAAATCGTTTGCTTAAAGTCAGCTGTCTCATTTCCTGATAGAGTCTTAGTTACAGAACGAACTAAATCTGAAACAACCTTACCTTCCTTAGTAAAAATCTGTTGCTCCACAAATACCTTGGCTAGAGTCTTGGCAGTATTTTTGATCTTGCTTTGGATTTGTGTTTCAACATTGCCATCTTTTTGTTGAGCTAATTTCGGAGTTGTAATATGATTTCCATTTTCAGCCACTTGCACCTTATCACGATAGCTAAGCGTCACATCACGATAAATACCACTTCCTGAGTACCAACGACTACTTGGTTGCTTATTAGTCACTTGAACAGCAATGGTATTCTCACTGCCATCTTTATTTAAAAATTCAGTAATATCATATGAAAAATGGTTGTAACCACTTGGATAATGACCTACAAATTGACCATTGACATAGACCTTAGAGTCCATGTAAACTCCATCAAAATTAATACGAACGTCTTTGCCCTTGGCAGCTTCGTCTACAGTAAAGGTCTTACGATACCATGCAGTACCCCCGTTTAATTGACCACCTTCGTTTCGAGCAGGAGATTTGTGATCAAAATCAAAATAGATACTCCAGTCATGAGGAAGGTTCAACTTAGACCAGTCATGAACATCCACGTCTTTCTTAGAAAAATCACCCTGAGAATTTAATTTAAAATACCAATCTTTGTTAAAATTTTGTTTTCTTTCTTGTAACAGTTGGTCTTCTTTTTCTTTCTCTTTGGTAACTTGAGGTAAGTCTGTTGCAGAAGTATTTTCCTCCTTAACTTTATGACTAGTTACTGGTTTATTCTGATTTGCTTCAGCAGTATGTTCTTCCAAAACTGCTGGCTTTTCAGAACTAGCTTCTGAAACTGTAGGCGCTTTTTCATCCACTGCAGTTGCTGGTTTTTCAGCTTTATCTTCCTTAGGGGTGACTACTTCTGCTTCCTTTTCTTCCTTAGGACTTGTTGCCTCAGTCGCCTTTTCTTCAGTTGCTGGTTTTTCAGTTTCCACCTTATCCTTTTCTTCTTTATAAGTAGAAGAATCTTGTGGACTGTTTTGCTCAGCTTTTGCAATGGCTGCAGCAAGATCATCTGGAAGTTTATCTAAAGGTTGAACTTGATGAATTGTTTCTTCGCTAGGACTAGCTGTTTCTGCTTCAGCTGCTTGCGCTACCTGAAGACCAAAAATACTAGCTCCAATCATAACTGAAGCCGCACCAATTGCAAACTTACGAATACTAAAATGACACCGTTTTTCAAAAAATCTCTTATCCATTATGGTTCCTTTCTAAGTTATAGTAAGCGATTACATTTTGCTTCAAAAAATAAACCTCCCTCTAGACGCTTACTTCATTTACATATACATATTGTTACTTTTAATATATCAAAATAGTAGAGTTTTTTCAATAATTTGTAGAAGTTTTACTGGAATTTTAGTAGAAATCGAGCAAGAAAAAAGCAAGTTCTAAAAATAACTTGCTTTTAAAGTTCTATTAATAATTACAGAGATGATTAATCTTTATCCAGCGTTCTTAAAGCCGCCTGATAAGTCTGCTCCATCAGCATAGTAATGGTCATAGGTCCTACTCCACCAGGTACAGGTGTGATATGGCTAGCGACTGGTGCAACAGCATCATAGTCAACATCTCCACAGAGTTTGCCATTTTCATCTCGGTTCATCCCCACATCAATAACAACTGCCCCAGGTTTGACAAAATCAGCAGTCACGAACTTAGCACGACCGATAGCTACGACCAAAATGTCGGCTTTAGAAGCTACTTGGGCTAGATTGTGGGTGCGAGAGTGGGTCAAGGTTACAGTTGCATTTTTAGCCAACAGCAACTGAGCCATGGGTTTCCCGACAATATTGGAACGACCAATTACGACCGCATTTTTACCTTCTAAGTCAATCCCATATTCATGAAACATTTCCATAATTCCTGCAGGTGTTGAAGGAATCATAACTGGATGACCAGACCAGAGGCGTCCCATGTTGAGAGGATGGAAACCATCCACATCCTTTTCTGGATCAATAGCTAGTAAAATAGCTTCTTCATCGATGTGTTTTGGTAATGGAAGCTGGACCAAAATCCCATGCCATGCTGGATCTTGGTTGTATTTGGCAATCAACTCCAACAATTCCTCTTGAGTAATGGTCTCCGGAACACGTACAACTTCACTTTGGAAGCCCGCTGCGATAGCTGAACGTTCCTTGTTACGAACGTAAACTTGGCTGGCTGGATTTTCTCCGACTAAAATGACAACTAAGCCAGGCACCAAGCCTGTCTCTTCTTTTAGTTTAGCTGTTTTTTCAGCCAGTTGTCCTTGTAGCTTGGCTGCTAAAGCCTTCCCATCAATAATCTGTGTCATGTATTTTCTCTTTTCTAACAAATATCCTCTATTATAACAAAAAATCGCTCGACCTTCTAACACTTCTTACCTAAGATACCCTATAGTCTGAAACTATAAGAAAAAGCCCTCTTGGAGCTTTTCATCATATTCTTACAAAACCTTACTCAAGAAATCCTTGGTTCTTTGTTCTTGTGTTTGATCAAAAATTTGCTCAGGTGTTCCATCCTCGACAACTACACCGTCAGCCATAAAAATAACACGGTCTGCTACTTCACGCGCAAAGCCCATCTCATGTGTTACGATGACCATGGTCATACCTGACTTGGCAAGTTCTTGCATAACTGCTAGTACTTCCCCTACCATTTCTGGGTCTAGGGCAGAAGTCGGTTCATCAAAGAGTAGGACATCTGGTTCCATAGCAAGACCACGCGCGATAGCGATACGCTGTTGTTGCCCGCCCGACAAGCTTTGTGGATAGGCATCGGCCTTATCTGGCAATCCAACCTTTTCCAAGAGCTCAAGCGCTCTCTTCTCAGCCACTTCCTTACTTTCTCCCTTAGTCTTAATCGGAGAAAGTGTAATGTTTTCCATGACTGTCATATTCGGGAAGAGATTGAACTGTTGGAAAACCATTCCCATCTTTTCGCGCATGGCAAAAAGGTCATTTTTCTTATCCGTAATGTCAACACCCTCAAAGATAACCTTTCCTTTTGTAGCTTCTTCAAGGAGATTCATCGAGCGAAGGAGGGTTGACTTACCGCTACCAGATGGTCCAATAATGACCACTACTTCCCCTTTTTTAATTTCAAGATCAATCCCTTTTAAAACTTCATTTTTGCCAAAACTTTTATGAAGGTTTTCAATTTTTATAAGTGTTTCAGTCATTATTTTTTATCTCCTTGTCCCATACGATTTTCAAAAGCTTTCAAGGCCAGCGTCAAGATAGAGGTCATAATCAAGTAGTAAAAGGCTGCAAATAGAAGTGGAGTTAAAGGTAAGTATGTGGTTGTTGACACCGTAGTAGCTCCATTCCACAACTCCATAACCCCGATAGCTGACAAGAGCGAGCTATCCTTGATAATGGTAATAAACTCATTCCCCAAGGCTGGTAAAATATTCTTGATAGCCTGTGGTAAAATGACATAGCGCATAGCATTTTTAGGGCGAATACCTAGTGAATAGGCTGCTTCTAGTTGTCCTTTTGGCACTGCATTAATCCCAGCACGAACAGTTTCTGATACATAGGCACCACTATTCATAGAGATAATGATAATCCCTGGGATCAAACGAGTCAGATCAACATCTAAGATTCCAATTTGAATAGTCGGAGCACTAATATGCATCAAGGCAAAGGCAATCATAATCTGCACCATCATCGGTGTCCCACGGAAGACCCAGATGTAAAGATTAGCAAACCAAACAAGTGGTTTAATCTTCGAACGTTGTGCAAAGGCCAACAACACTCCTAGAATAGTCCCTAAAAAGACCACTAAGATAGAAATGATAATGGTAACAATAGCGCCGTAGTTAAAATATGGCAAATATTTCGGTAAAAAAGAAAAATTCATGGATGCTCTACTTTCTACATTTAATTTAAACTTAAAACTTGTATAAGGATAACATATTTTGTATAAAAATGCAACATCCTTACCTGATATTTTCAATAAATTTTCAAAGACGAGGGAAATAGCGAGAAATCTAAGTTTTTTCTAGTCAAGTAGAGTCTGTTTATGGTAAAATAGTAAAGATAAGAAATGGAGGAGAATCAAAATGGAATCACATTTGGTTAGAATCATCAATCGCTTAGAAGCAATGACAAAAGATGGTGGTAACTTGAAACGTAACTTTGAACGCGAAGGAGTTGTTGTCGCAGAGGTTGCTTTTAACCATGACGAAGAAAACGGACCACTCTTTACACTTCGTGATGTTGAAGCTCGTGAAACGTATACATTTGATAGCATTGACTTGATTGCAATGGAAATCTACGAACTTTTATACTAATAGTTGAATAGAGGCGGGAAAGTCTCCTGCTTTGACCAATGAAAATCCTTTTTGCATGACAAATAGGATTTTTCTTTTTATCCCTATATTTCATCTACAAAACTCTTTTATCATGAGTTCTAAGACTCAATCTTTTTACTTGCTTTCCCCTTCAATCATGATATAATGAGACTAAAGAACTTTGACTATTCTTGACCTTTCTTTTTTAGTCAAAGCCAAGAAAGAAACGAGGTAGAGGTATGCTCTGTCAAAATTGTAAAATCAATGACTCAACAATCCATCTTTACACCAATCTTAATGGACAACAAAAGCAAATTGACCTTTGTCAAAATTGCTACAAAATTATCAAAACAGATCCTAACAATAGCTTATTTAAAGGAATTACAGATTTAAACAACCGTGATTTTGATCCCTTTGGAGACTTCTTTAACGATCTGAACAACTTTAGACCTTCTTCAAATAACAATGTTCCTCCAACTCAGTCAGGTGGTGGTTATGGCGGCAATGGTGGTTATGGTTCCCAAAATCGCGGGCCAGCTCAAACACCTCCTCCTAGTCAAGAAAAAGGACTCTTGGAAGAATATGGTATCAATATAACTGAGATTGCCCGTCGTGGAAATGTCGACCCTGTTATCGGTCGTGACGAAGAAATCATCCGTGTCATTGAAATTCTCAACCGTAGAACCAAAAACAATCCCGTCCTTATCGGAGAGCCTGGTGTTGGTAAGACAGCCGTTGTCGAAGGCCTCGCTCAAAAAATTGTAGATGGAGATGTCCCTCATAAACTTCAAGGGAAAGAAGTCATCCGCTTAGACGTTGTTAGCCTTGTCCAAGGCACAGGAATTCGTGGCCAGTTTGAAGAGCGTATGCAGAAACTCATGGAGGAAATCCGAAAACGTGAGGATATTATCCTCTTTATCGACGAAATTCATGAAATCGTTGGTGCTGGTTCTGCTGGAGACGGTAATATGGATGCAGGAAACATCCTCAAACCTGCCCTTGCTCGTGGCGAACTTCAGTTAGTGGGTGCTACTACCCTCAATGAATATCGCATCATCGAAAAGGATGCAGCCCTTGAGCGCCGTATGCAACCTGTCAAAGTTGATGAACCAACAGTGGAAGAAACTATCACTATCCTCAAAGGTATTCAAAAGAAATACGAGGATTATCACCACGTTCATTATACAGACGCTGCTATTGAAGCCGCTGCTACTCTTTCTAACCGCTACATCCAAGATCGTTTCTTGCCAGATAAGGCTATTGACCTTTTAGATGAAGCTGGTTCAAAAATGAACTTAACTTTGAATTTTGTGGATCCAAAGGTTATCGACCAACGCTTAATCGAAGCAGAAAATCTCAAGGCTCAAGCAACTCGAGATGAAGATTTTGAAAAAGCAGCCTACTTCCGTGACCAGATTGCTAAATATAAGGAAATGCAAAAGACCAAGGTAACGGATCAGGATACTCCAATCATCAGCGAAAAGACGATTGAACACATTATTGAGCAAAAGACTAATATTCCAGTTGGTGATTTGAAAGAAAAAGAGCAGTCTCAACTCATCAACCTAGCAGACGACCTCAAGGCTAATGTCATCGGTCAAGATGATGCAGTTGATAAGATTGCTAAGGCTATCCGCCGTAACCGTGTTGGGCTTGGAACTCCAAACCGTCCAATCGGTAGCTTCCTCTTTGTTGGTCCTACTGGTGTCGGTAAGACAGAACTTTCTAAACAACTGGCTATTGAGCTTTTTGGTTCTGCTGATAGCATGATTCGCTTTGATATGAGCGAATACATGGAAAAACATAGCGTTGCCAAACTCGTCGGTGCCCCTCCAGGATACGTAGGCTATGATGAAGCTGGACAATTGACTGAAAAGGTTCGTCGTAACCCCTACTCACTTATCCTCTTGGACGAGGTTGAAAAAGCCCATCCAGATGTTATGCATATGTTCCTTCAAGTATTGGATGATGGCCGTTTAACGGATGGTCAAGGTCGAACTGTTAGCTTTAAGGATGCCATCATTATCATGACCTCAAATGCAGGTACAGGCAAGGCTGAAGCTAGTGTTGGTTTTGGTGCTGCTAGAGAAGGTCGTACCAACTCTGTCCTTGGAGAATTAGGTAACTTCTTTAGTCCAGAATTCATGAACCGCTTTGATGGGATTATCGAATTCAAAGCTCTCAGCAAGGAAAATCTCCTACAAATCGTTGATCTTATGTTGGATGATGTAAATAAACGACTCTCAAGCAACAACATCCATTTAGATGTAACAGATAAGGTGAAAGAAAAACTTGTAGACCTTGGTTACGATCCAAAAATGGGAGCTCGTCCACTCCGTCGTACGATTCAAGACTATATCGAAGATGCGATTACGGACTACTACCTTGAAAATCCAAGTGAAAAAGACCTCAAGGCAGTCATGACAAGTAAAGGTAAAATCGTGATTAAGTCCAAAAACAAAACGGAAACAGTCGAGTCAAACGACTAGTTCCTCACATACAAAAGAATGTTCTTGCTTGACAGTGAGAGCATTCTTTACTATTATAGAAAGAAAGCGCACTCACGAAGGAGAACTTTATGGCAAATCCAACATTTGGAGAAAAAAAAGAGGGAGTAACCTACAAAAATAGATATGGCGTTTATGCAGTCATACCTGATGCAAACCATGAAAAGATTATCCTCGTACAAGCTCCAAATGGTGCATGGTTCTTACCAGGAGGTGAAATTGAAGAAGGCGAAAACCATCTCGAAGCTCTCAAACGAGAATTGATTGAAGAATTAGGATTTACAGCTGAAATCGGCACCTACTACGGGCAAGCTGATGAATATTTTTATTCTAGACATCGTGATACCTACTACTACAATCCAGCCTATCTCTACGAAGCCACTTCTTACCAAGAAATCCAAAAACCTCTCGAGGACTTCAATCACTTAGCTTGGTTCCCAATCGATGAAGCTATTGCTAACTTAAAACGCGGAAGTCACAAATGGGCGATCGAAGCTTGGAAAAAACAACATCAAATTTAAACTATCTTTACCAAATTTCCCAAAAAGTGCTATAATAGACATAGAAATACAGGAGGAAACCCTATGAAGCTTATCAATACTACAAATTCACACTCGCAACTTGTTAAAAGTCAGCTAGAAAGTACCGACGCAACGCTTGTAGAGGTTTATTCTGCGGGAAATACAGATGTTATTTTTACTCAGGCTCCACTTCATTACGAAATCCTCATTTCCAATAAACATCGGGCAATCCGTGAAAAAGAAATGGAAATAATCAAAGAATTTTTCCTCAGTCGTAAAATTAATCAACAGGCTATTGATAAGGCAAATATTAAAACCCTCTATTCTGATAAATTGATTGAGATTTCAATCCCTACAAAATAGAATTAATCTACCCTACAGTTAAAACTGCGGGGTTTTTTAATACCTTTTCTTGTTTATATCTTTAAATAAATTATTGTTAATAAAGCTTTTTTGTGAAAATTTCACATTTCAATCGAAAAATGTGAGAAATTTCGTTATAATAGATAGAGAGATTTTAATGAAGGAGTTTGATATGAAAGAAATAGTATACAGAGAAGCCAGGCTAGATGAATATCAAAAAATTGGAAAAGTGTTGGCTGGTGCCTTTATGGACTACCCTTTCATGACTCTTATCAAAGATGATTTAAAGAAACCAGAATATTACTCAGAATTCTTAGAATTATTGGATAGCCTTCTGACCAGACTCTATATCAAAGGAGAAACCTGTCTTGTTGCTGAACAAGACGGGGAAATCATGGCTGTTGCCCTCTTGCAACAAAAGGATTTTTCTATTCTATCTTATCTGCTGAACGGTATTATCAAGCTTTTCCGCTTTATTACCCCCCGCAATCTCTTGAAGTATCTAGATTTAGTTGATCGCTCTGAACAACATTTGAAAAAATCTGGGAACTTTGATTGGTACTTGATGATGCTAGGAGTCAACTCTTCAATCCAAAACCAAGGAATCGGGAGTGCTTTTCTACAAGAAGGTGTTGAACCTTATCTTAAATCCAAAGGCTGCAAACGCTTGGGCTTGATTACTAGTACTGAAAAAAATGTTTGTTTCTATGAAAAAAACAAGTATGAATTACTAGATTCGATGATGTTAGAATACGGAACAAAATCTATTGGAAACTGGGCTTTTGTAAAAATCCTGGATAACTAATTTTAAACATAAAAAAGATTGGTCCTTAGACCAATCTTTTTTTAGTTTACTTAACGGCTTCTTTCAAGGCTTCTACCTTGTCCAAACGTTCCCATGGAAGATCAATATCTGTACGTCCCATATGTCCATAAGCCGCTGTTTGACGGTAGATTGGACGTTTGAGGTCAAGCATTTGGATGATTCCTGCAGGACGAAGGTCAAAGATTTGACGCGCTGCTTTTTCAAGTTTACTTTCAGCTACTGTTCCAGTACCGAAAGTATCGATACGGACAGATACAGGTTGAGCTACCCCAATCGCGTAAGCCAATTGCACTTCTGCTTTCTTAGCAAGACCTGCAGCAACAATGTTTTTAGCAATGTAGCGAGCTGCATAAGAAGCTGAACGGTCAACCTTAGTCGCATCCTTACCAGAGAAGGCACCACCACCGTGACGTGAATAACCACCATAGGTATCCACGATGATTTTACGACCAGTCAAACCTGAATCTCCTTGAGGTCCTCCGATAACGAAACGACCTGTTGGATTGATAAAGAATTTAGTATCATCATCCAGGTAAGAAGCTGGAATGACTTCTTTGATAACCTTGTTAATCACATCTTCATGGATTTGCTCATTGCTCACTTCTGGATCATGTTGGGTTGAAATAACGACTGTATCCACGCGCACTGGCTGGTCATTTTCATCATATTCAACAGTGACTTGAGATTTAGCATCTGGACGAAGATAGCTAATTTCACCAGATTTGCGGAGCTCTGCCAAACGACGAACCAACTTGTGACTAAGTGAAATTGGCAATGGCATGAGTTCTTCTGTCTCATCCACCGCAAAACCAAACATGAGACCTTGGTCTCCTGCTCCAATCAAATCAAGTGGGTCTTGATCCGCATTTCCACGAACTTCCAAGGCTTCATTAACACCTTGGGCGATATCAGGAGATTGCTCTACCAATGATGGATGAACTCCTACTGTTTCAGCTGAGAATCCGTACTCAGTGTTGGTATAGCCAATCTCTGCAATGGTATCACGTACCACACGGTTAATATCTACATAGGCATTGGTTGAAATTTCACCAAAAACATGAACTGAACCAGTATAAACAGCTGTTTCAGCAGCAACGTGGGCCTCTGGATCTTGCTCTAAAATAGCATCCAAGATAGCATCTGAAATTTGGTCTGCAATCTTATCCGGATGCCCCTCAGATACAGATTCAGACGTGAATAATTTACGTTCTGACATAAAAATGTCCCCCCTTAAAAAATATTCGTTATAGAGTTACAAAGAACTGGTAGGAAGAGTATTTACAATCAATCCCACCACCTTATCGGGACCATATAACCTATCTATTATAACACGAATCTTTGAAAAATACTCGTATGATTGCTATTTTTCTTATTAGGAAAATGTTTTCTAATCATAACCAAATAAAAACTCTTAAAATAGATGAGTTTCAACTTTAAGAGTGATGTTATAAACTAATTATTTTCTAGATAAAATTCAAACCGTTCTCCGACGTATTGGCTCTTTACATACTCAAAAGCCGTTCCGTCATCAAAATAAGAAACCTGAGTCAAACCTAAAATAGCATGCCCTTTTTCAACTTCTAGGTAATGAGCTATCTTTTCTTTTGCTAAACGTGCGTATATGGTCTGGTGAGATTTACCAATTCGATAACCATGCTCTTGCAAGGTTTGAAAGAAGTGCTTGGTTACTTCTTCTTTTTTGAAATTTTTGATAAATTTCTCAGGAATCGATGCCACTTCATAGACAACAGGGACTTTGTCGGCATAGCGAACACGCTCCATACGAATGATGTTATCAGTTGGCAGTAAACCAAGTTTAGCCACTTCTTGCTCATTTGGAATGGTTCGACGATAAGAAATCAAGTGACTAGACGGAGTTTTCCCTTGAGCTTTAACAATTTCCGTAAAACTAGTTGTTCCACGCATTCTTTCCTGAACACGTGTGCTTGAAACAAAGGTCCCACTACCTACACGTCGTTCCAAAACCCCTTCTTCAACCAAAAGAGAGATTGCCTGACGTAAGGTCATGCGGCTAACGGCAAATTCTTCTGCTAAATCTCGCTCACTTGGAAGTCTTTCCCCAATTTTCCAACTTCCCTCATCAATGTCTTTTTTGATTTGGTCGTGGATTTTCATATAAGCTGGTAACATGCTTGATCACTTCTTTTCTTTATTTTTTCCATTGTACCGTAACTCATAGGGAAAAGTCAAACCGCACTTGTTTAGTTGGTAATTCTAACCCTTTTATGATAGAATATTCAAGAAGATATTTCTTTTAAGAAAGGGAAAAGATGAGCAACATTTCAACTGATTTGCAAGATGTCGAAAAGATCATCGTACTTGACTATGGTAGCCAGTATAACCAACTTATCTCACGTCGTATCCGTGAGATTGGTGTCTTTTCAGAACTAAAAAGTCACAAGATTTCGGCTGACGAAGTCCGTGCTATCAATCCTATCGGGATTGTACTTTCAGGTGGTCCAAACTCTGTTTACGAAGAAGGATCGTTTGATATTGATCCAGAAATTTTCGAATTGGGTATTCCAATTTTAGGAATCTGCTACGGTATGCAGCTTTTGACTCACAAACTTGGAGGAAAGGTTGTTCCTGCAGGCGATGCTGGTAACCGTGAATACGGTCAATCAACATTGACTCACACAGAATCTGCTCTTTTTGCTGGAACTCCAGAAGAACAACTTGTCTTGATGAGCCACGGAGATGCTGTTACAGAAATTCCTGCTGACTTTGTTCGTACTGGAACTTCTGCAGACTGTCCTTATGCATCTATTGAAAACCCTGATAAGAAAATTTACGGTATCCAATTCCACCCAGAAGTTCGCCACTCAGTTCACGGTTATGATATTTTGCGTAACTTTGCTTTGAATATCTGTGGTGCCAAAGGTGACTGGACTATGGATAACTTCATCGAGATGCAAATCAAACAAATCCGTGAAAAAGTTGGAGATAAACGTGTTCTTCTCGGACTTTCTGGTGGTGTTGACTCTTCTGTTGTTGGGGTTCTTCTCCAAAAAGCAATCGGCGATCAATTGATCTGTATCTTTGTAGACCACGGTCTTCTCCGTAAAGGGGAAGCTGACCAAGTTATGGATATGCTTGGTGGTAAGTTTGGTCTCAATATCGTTAAGGCAGACGCTGCCAAACGTTTCCTTGATAAATTGGCTGGTGTTTCTGACCCTGAACAAAAACGGAAGATTATCGGTAACGAATTTGTCTATGTCTTTGACGATGAGGCAAGCAAACTAACAGATGTGAAATTCCTTGCTCAAGGGACACTCTATACTGACGTGATTGAATCTGGTACGGATACTGCTCAAACCATCAAGTCTCACCACAACGTTGGTGGACTCCCAGAAGACATGCAGTTTGAACTGATCGAGCCACTCAACACTCTTTACAAAGATGAAGTTCGTGCCCTTGGTACGGAACTTGGTATGCCAGACCACATCGTATGGCGCCAACCATTCCCAGGACCAGGACTTGCTATCCGTGTCATGGGAGAAATCACTGAAGAAAAACTTGAAACTGTTCGTGAGTCAGATGCTATCCTTCGTGAAGAAATCGCTAAAGCTGGCCTTGACCGTGACATCTGGCAATACTTCACTGTTAATACTGGCGTTCGTTCAGTTGGTGTTATGGGCGACGGTCGTACTTATGACTACACCATTGCCATCCGAGCTATCACTTCTATCGATGGTATGACAGCTGACTTCGCTAAGATCCCTTGGGAAGTTCTCCAAAAAATCTCTGTTCGTATCGTAAACGAAGTTGACCACGTTAACCGCATCGTCTATGATATTACAAGTAAACCACCTGCAACCGTTGAGTGGGAATGATTAATAAACATGATTTGAAGTGAAATGGTTGATTTAACAGCATTTTCAGTTATTATAAAAGGTTAAAAATAAATCAAAATTGATTGGTTCCCCACCAAAAATCCCACCAGAAATATTCTGATGGGATTTTTTATATTAAATTTTATTCTTCTATTATTTGATGCTTTACGAGCTTTCTTAAGACCTAGTTGGAAACATTTTTATTTGAATAAATTTTAATATTCGCTTAAAATCAATGTTTTCCCACATTTTCAGAAAGAACAATTTCATATCATTTGAATAACTTTCATTTGAATGGTGGGAATTTTACCCTAAAAATACACAATTTGAGCTAGATTTTACCAAAAAGTTCACACCATTTAAATTGTTATTGTTTTGTACATTTTTAATAGATAAATTCTAAAATATAGTACAACAAAAAACTCATGAGACCTAAAATAGTGCAAACTGTAAGTAAGTACACTGACAAAAAAACATGAGATTCTATATGCTACTATCATCTTACCAAAGGAACAGATTAAGATAGATACCTATGTGGAATTAGGGAGAAATTTTTTCAAATTGCAACTAAGATTGGTAGCCATCGTTTTATTATCAGTAGAATGGTGAAACGTTGTTCAAGACAGTATTTAGCTCAAAGAGATTAAAAATCTTATGAAGGTTTAGCTAAGAAAAGCATCTTGAATGCCGAAACTAAAAGAGAAATAGGGACTACTCTAAAAGCTTAATAGTCTCCAAAAACAGATACAGGATTTTTTAAAATTAAATAATAGACAGACAGTGACTTTTAAAACAATTTACAATTGGATTTATAGTGGTATGATTCAGATTGAATTATCAACATTAAGACAATAAGGGATAGGCAGGCAAGTTCAAGAAGTTAGAATGCTATCAAACATTAATTGGAATATTATAATGCCCCATCATGTTATCTTTTGTATATTATAAATTGATCTTTATAAATCTTTGTTTCATCCATCTGTATAACCGATACTCTATCAAAACTTGATCTATCTAATGTTAAGAATGAAGTCCCTACAATTTTTTGTGTATTTAAAGGATTTGTTGTCATAAAAAGATTAACCTCTTTATAGGCGTTAACTATTTTTTGCGTTTCTTCTCGAACTGTACTAACTAATTTAGGATTGTTATATCTGTTACCACTATACTTTCGTTGTGATGAAATTTTTACTGTTGTATTTTCCAAATAGTCAGCTGCTAATTTTTCTAAAGGAATATCATATGTATCACACACTAATAAATTGACAACCTTATTCTTTTTGTTTTCAATTGGATACTCAACAATAATTTCTCCTTGAAATTCGTCGTATTGCACAACAGATGATTCGGAGATAAACTCTGAAAAAACTCCATTAATAATAAGTTCAAACTGCATTGGTATTGAGACACCTATAAGTTGTAACTTTCGATAACCTAATATATTTGCTGCGATCCACAGTCTCTTATAACAGTTATGAAGATATACAGAATGACCATCATTAAATATTCGTTCCGCATTGTTTTTTCTAAAAATCATCAATAATGAAGTAAAGATTAATAAATAAAGAACTATATAAGTAGCGATAGAATTATCAGGAATTATTTCAAAAATAGTTCTTGTAAAAAAATTGGTATTTGATATTTTTTCAACTTCAACTAGCGTCAAACTCTTCCCAATTAAATAGCAAATAAGAATTGGAAATAGAAAAATCAAAACTAATGGTAAACAAAATTTTTGAGACCAAAAAAAACATTTCTTAAATAATTTATTTTTTCGATTCATACGTATTCTATACATCCTTAAAATAGATTAGAGTAGATTGCCACTCATTTGATTCCCTAAAGTAGAATCTACCAGCCTGAAGCCCAATTATCAAAAAGAATAATCTGTCATCATTATCTGAGATAATTTTTTCCCATGATTGAATGTCAACATTAGATGCAGTAGGTATATCTTCAGGATGGGTATGCCATTCTCCAATTAAACTTATAAAACCTGAACTTTTACCAAAATAATCATCTGCAAATTTCTGGTGGTTTGGAGAAGTCTTTGAGAATTTATATCTACTTCTTACATCATTATCCTGTGGTCTTGAAAAATTTACAATAAGTATCGAATTATTTAAAAGTCTCTTACCAACAAAAATACCACCTGCTTCAGGTTCAAAACCCAGTTGCCTAAACTCTAGTAATGAATTTAAAATATCAGATGGTATTACAATTTGATATTTATTATTCAGATTTACATATATCAACTTTATACTCTCCGTTACACTCTGGACAAGATGTATTTGTTCTTAAAGCAACATTTAATAAATCACTATTTTTTAAACAATTGTAGTATCGAACACTATACGTAAACCCTTCTTTTCCAAACTGTTTATCTGAACCAATTTCTGATACTAATCTGTTTTCAGAAGAAAATTCTCCAGACAAGTACTGTAAATATACTTCTATAGCTTTATTTGCCAAAGAACTAGGCGCAATAACATTATAAGGAATAAATGAAGAATAACAGCTAGCTAGACGCTTTTCAAATATTTGATTTTTCTCTGCAAAAGAGGCTCTATTATTAACAAGATGCCCATCTTCATAATTCATACACATATAGCATCCGATATTTTGTGGAGAAACTAGTAGGTTATGATACCCAACTCCATATGGATCTAACCAGCAATACAATACCGTTTTTCCAATCTTTCTGAAAAAATGATTAATTTCAAAATTAGTTTTAGTATCTCCGACACAAGAAAAAACAAAATCATATTCATAAAATAAATTTGGATTCTTCCGAACTATTTCTTGAAATCGGATACCCTCACATTCAATTTCTAAATCAGGATTTTCTTTTTTCAATCTATCTTCTAAAGCGTCTACTTTTTGAATATTATCTATTATACTATCCATACCTAAGTAGTGTCTTGAAATGTTATCGACCGTTAAAAAATCAGGATCTATTAAAAGAAGTTTCTCTATACCCATTTTAGATAAATTGTTTGCAACAAATGATCCTACAGATCCAAGTCCAACAATTACAACTTTTTTATTCAGAAAATCATATTCTTGGGATGTCCTACTCACTCTAAACTCCTTGTCGAATCTTGTAATATATACTGGAGTAATATTGAAACTCCCATTTTTTGATTTTTTAGCCTTAGAACCAATTTTTTTTCTATCTTTATTTTTTTGTGGTACCTTATTATCAATTTTAAATGGATATTTGGAAGTTCTAGACTCAAAAAGCGCACCAAACAAAACATAATCATTATCAGATATAGGAAGTGATAAAATTAATATGAATGACTTTCGTTTCGTTTTACACCACTTTTGGAAGCGGCGTCTAACGCCCGAAGATAGATTTCCTGTGATCATTTTCTTAAACGTTGCTTCTGTTAGTTCATTCAGGGGATTAGGAGGAATCACAGAATTCGAATCTTTAAGTGGAAGTATGTAAACATCTCTACTTTTTTTAGAATGTGGCGCAACACTCCCTTTGAGTTGTGAACCATAATTAAAAAGATGGAATTTCTGATTCGACAAGACTAATTCATATTCCTCAAATGTACTGACCTTGGATAAGTAACTTCGAATCTCTATATATTTTGTTTTTGACTTCAAACAACTGATATACCAATATGACAGAAACTCTTTCCTGAGCTCTTCGGTCATTTTTGGTGTATCCCAACTATCTAGTAATTCCTTTACTTTTTCACAGCAATCTTTTAATAATCCAAGTGGATTATTAAAATCCCAAATTAAATTATCTTCTGAAATATAACACAATTTCCCTTCGGAACCGACATGGCTATACCATTTATTAAAACCCTTATAATTTGAAAGGTATATTTCAGGAAGTGAGTGGGGAAAGTCATTAGAAACGATGATTTTTAAGGTAAATTTTTTGTATTGATAAAAATAGCATTCCTTATCTTCGGACTCCAAGTTCTCTGAAGGTATTTCGTCAAAGTACATCTGGAATATTTCTTCTTTTTCTAACATACGCGCCTCTAAGCACTCGGATAATCACTGATTATAGCTCGAGTTCCAAAGTTTTCTGCTGTCTCTTTTTGTTCAATAACAGGAAAATCATCACCAAACTGTTTACTCAATATTTTTGTAGACTCACTTAAATCAGTAGAATCTATTGCTTCGTCTAGTGAATCTCTCAATTTTTCTAATTTATTCTTAAAGGCTTCCATTTGTATATTTGATACCCTTTCATATACATCAGTATATGGCTTAACCGGTAAGAAAACCTCTAATCTCGGATAAAATAAGTTTCTATCAACATCATAAGTATTTGAAAATGAATTAATCATAGTATTTACTAAATTTCTTAAAGCTGAAATATCATCATAAGTAGTGTTACCAGATAAATAGTCTACTTTTTTGCTTACAGAAAAATTATTGACAGCAAAAACTGAAATCCCAATGCCTGTCGGTCTATTATCTTGATTTTTAAATTTGAGATCTTTCCATCTTTTTAAGTAACGAATTACTCTCCGAAATTGGTTTCTGTCTTCGGAGTTCTCCATAGCATTATTAATTTTTTTCGTTAATTCTACAGGATCCGCTTCCTCCCATTTAATGTTTTCATCAGTACTATTCAGTTTTCCCCTGGCTAAAAAATAGTTATCATTTTCAGTACAATACACCGCTATATCAATATGAACACTATCTTCAGGAAATGATACTGTCACACATGGATTTTTTACTTTAACTCTATTTTCACCAAATTCGGAGACTAATGCATCAAAAATAAAATTCTTTACCTCTTTAGGAGAATACGAATATCTATCAGCATCGATTTTTAAACCTCTATCTAAGTCATAATCCCCTTCATCAATTGGCAAAATACCCGTGTGAGTTGAGTAACTTCCTTGATTGAAAAAGCTTTTTCCAAATTCTGAAACACCTTTATTTATTGCTTCTTCAACCTCTGTACGTTTGTCAATTAATACCTTTTTGTCGTCAGCGTCTAGCTTAATGGTATCGTGAAATTTAATAAACTGTGACTGTATAGTTGGCATGAATCCCTCCTTAAATTAAATTGTTATATCTAACTTTTATTATATCACTTTATATGATTATTTCTTGAGTTTCCAATTAATTATCTTATCTAAATATAGTTTTAGAAAATACCACTATTACCGTTCTTCCATCACAACTCTCTCAACCGTTCCTGACTCATCTTCAACATCTCTTCCTCCACCTTACTCCATTTTCCGAAGAGGCATTCTTGTAAAACTTCTGCTGCTGAGATTTGATCTACTTCCGAATCATAAACACACGATTGGTCTCTTTGATAAATTTGAATTTGATTAAAAATATTGTCATTTTCTAACTCTCGTAAGTTATCAACTAAATGTTCTACAATTCCATCATGGTGTTCTTTGGGAGTCGCTCTAGCTTGACTAGGATCTATAGCATAGAGCTCTTCATAACGTATCAAGGTACTGAGATAGGACAATTCAGGCTTGGTCGCAATTAGTGCAAGTGAGACTTGATATCCTCTAGTTATCAATAATTGTGCCGTTTTTCTAGGAACTTGTGTTGTTCTCAAGGTGCCCTCGATTAACAAATGATAACCTTGTTTACTCAATTCATCTACGAGATATTCAACCATTTGTCCCGCGAATACTTTGGTATAATCCACACTATCTTTGCCATACTTTTCCTGTAGACCAAGGTAGTTCGGATGAAAAGAGCGATAACTATCTCCATCAATGATAATGATATTACCCTGAAATTCCCTTTGTTTAATACGATGAATCGTTGTTTTTCCAGCACCACTCTGTCCACCTAGCAAGATAGCCTTAGGATGAGATAAGCTTGTTTTTCCACGAGTTAAAGAACGGATAAGCCGTTTGGAGGCTTGTTCAAAATTATCTTGACTAAATTCTTCTAGTTTCATTAAGCCACCACCAGATGAGTAGCTTGTTCTAGCATACGTTCAATACCATCCAAATAGCCATTATATCGCTCCACATCCTCAAAAGTTGCAACAAGATAAATCTTCGTGTTAATCAAATCAGAAAGATCATCGCTCATTAGAACCCAAGGATTAGAAACATCGTCAAATGCAATTCCTTGTTCATCTTGAAAACGATAAAGTTGCGCTAAGATATTCGCCCCTCGTTCTTTAATCACTTCAATTTTCAGAGTTAACTGATAATCTTCTACTGGTGTGAGCATTTTTTCCTCCCCTACAATATCGACATAGGAAACATTAAATTTTTTGCAGATACGATCGATTAATTCTGTCGAAACTGAACTTGTCCCATTTTCATAACGACTCAGACTATTTCTAGAGATACCAACAATCTTTGCAAACTCAGGCTGCGTTAATTTATGTGCTTTACGTAACGTTTTTATATTTTCTCCAATCATGTAACTCCTCCTTTTATTTATTTCTATTATAGCACAAAAAATAAAAACGCACCAAAAATGGTGCATTAATTCTATCGCTCTAGCTGAATGAAATATTCCATCTGTTACATCGATGGCAAACCAATCATCTAATACAATGGCTTTATCAAATAATCTATCTTATCTATTTTAAAGACAAATTTACCACAAAAACACACTGAAATACTTGTCTCAGTGTGTTTATTTCATTTTAAGATATCTTCATCAAAAAACACCTGATAAAAGCCTATATAACTCTAATTCAGGTCTTTTATTTTTATTGATTTATCTTTTGTTCTTTTCTTTTATTTATAGTATACTCATATTAAAAGTATATTGAAGGAGAATTTAAATGAGGGATTTTTTTGCGGGATTTGGTGAATTAAACCTTGTTACTTATCTGATATCCGTGTGCATTGGCCTCGCTCCTCTCTTTCATATCTTTATTATCCGATCAGAAGTGAGTCCTGGAAAATTTGTTTTAACCATCTTGGGTATCGTTTACGTTATCGTTTTAACGATTGCTAAAATTTATAGGAAATTTTTCTGGAAATCATCGTAAAGAAACATAAAAATCCCATCAGAATATTTGAACCACACCTACTTTAGTCTAATTCTAACAGCTCTCATATTATAAGAAAAAAACACTTGAGCGGAAAGCATATAGCCCACATCAAGTGTTTTTTTATTACTTTATACTACTGTCCTTTTGATTTTCTGTTTCCTAGGGCTAATCCAAGTCCAGCGAACAATAGACCAAGTCCCATGAGACTTTGATTTCTTGTATCATTGCTTCCTGTTTCAGGAAGTTTAGCCGGTTCTGGTTTGTAAGCAGTAGGTGCTGGTTTAGGAGTTTCTTTCTGTTCCAAAACTGGCACAGTTGTACGACGTTCCAAGTAGAATTGGTAGCTGTCTTTTGTTACCTTGTATTGACGGCCTTCACCGACTGTTTCCACAATCCATGAAGCTGCATCCTTAGTTAAAGAGTCAGCCAAGTTACGATCAATATCCATTAAACGTCCCTCAGACACAAAATCTTTATAGTTTCGTTGATTATAAAAGGTTGTCGCTACGATTCTATCAATACCAGCTTTTTTCAGAGTTGTTAATGTCTCAGCGATAGATGGAATTGACGGATCTTCTTTCATCCTAGCATCTGTTAACAACACCACAAACTTTTTATTTTTTGGTGACTTAGACCAGTCATAGGTTGAAACAATTTGTGTTAGAGCAGGAGTTGCTGTTTCAGGAGAATCTCCCCCATGTGCAATCTTAATTTTTTCTAAAGCTTTTTCAAGTTCAACTGGATCTGTTGTAAAATAAGTCTCACCAAATTTCGTTAGAATTGTATCTTCGTCAGTTTTTCCTAATCGACGTCCGTATACTTCATCACTATATGTAGCTAATCCAAAACGTGCCGCTACTCCATCTTTGGCAAGATTTCTTGCAAACTCATTGACATTTTTACGAACAGTATTAATGGTTCCACCCATAGATCCTGAACGGTCAACAACAAAAACAATATCAGCTGCTCCTGCTTTTTTAACAGTTGGTGGTGTTTTAGTTATTTCCACAGTTGTCGTCTTATCAACACGTTCGTACTGAGTAAATGTATTTCCTTTTTCATCCTTGCCAGTTACTGTACCTTCAGTAGTCGTCGTTGCTGGTGCCGGAATTGTCTCATCTTTAGATGCAATCACTTCTGTTTTTGAAACTTCTGCAGTCGCTGTTTCTACATAGACTTTTTGATTGCCTTCTTGACTTTCTTTGACATCAATAGGTGATAGTTTGGTAGAAACATCAATTAAATCGCCTGGTTTTGCTTCTGATTCTTTTACAACAGCTTTTTCACTTTCTGCTGCAATTTCTTCAGTTGCAACTTCAATAGGCGATTTGACTTCTTCAACTACTTTTGGTGCCTCAGTTACCTTAGTAATTTCACTTGACGAAACTTTACTAGTTTCATCAGCCGAAACTTGTCCAAGTTGTGCAAAAGCAAAGAGGATAGCCACAGATGCCAATCCAACTTTCATTTTACGAAACGAAAAACGTTCTTGCTTAAACATTCCTTTTGCCATAATGACCTCTTTTCTTTAACAGATTTAATATTTTTTTAAAATCTGTTTTTTTTTAGAATAACATAAATCACTATAATTTACAAGCGTTTACTTGAGAGACTTTGTAACTAAAAAAAACAATAGTATCAACATTTAAAGATAATTTTTATTTCAAGTTTCAAAGCATCATTTCCTATAATTCTTATCTTATTGAGATTTAAAAAAACAGTAAAACCACTTGGTTCTACTGTCTGATGTTTAAAAAGTTTGACGCTTAGCTTTACGTTCTGCACGTCCACGGGCACGACTTTCAGCACGCTTGGTCTTACGGCGTTTTTCATCGACAGCCCATTGGATTTTCTTCTTATAGCCTGGTTTGACTTTTTTCTTTTTCTTTTTAACCAAGCCAATCATTTCGATATCCAGTTTTTCCTGTTTCTTCTCACGATTGACACGACGATCACGGTCATAAGTGTCTTGGAACTCTCCATCTTTAACCACCTTAGGTACAAACTTGATTCCTAATTTCTCTAACTCACGAATATCAGAGTCATCGCTTGGCTGATAGAGGGTGATGGCTGTGCCTGGTAGACCATTACGTCCAGTTCGTCCAACACGGTGAACAAAGAAGGACAAGTCTTGTGGAATGGCATCATTGATAACGTGGCTGACACCCTCAATATCAATCCCACGCGCAGCCAGGTCAGTCGCAACAATATACTCAAAATCAAGGTTTTTCACCTGATTCATGATACGTTTACGTTCACGAGGAGCAATATCTCCATGGATCTTAGCCACCTTTAAGCCTTGAGCTGTTAGGTAGCTGTGCAATTCATCCGCACGAGTTTTTGTATTGACAAAAATCATGGCTAAGTATGGTTGCATGACTTGAGTCAATTCATAAATTTGGGCATTCTTATCACGACCTTTAGTCGAAATCAACCAGTTATCAATGGTATCTGAGATAACCGTTTTAGTCTTAATCTTTTCCATAACTGGATTAGACAAGTATTTTTTCAAAAATGGTTGCAGTTTTTGTGGGATAGTCGCTGAAAAGACCATAAACTGCAAGTCTTTTGGAAGGCTTCCTGCAATCTTATCAACTGTCTCCAAGAATCCCATATCCAAGGTCATGTCAGCTTCATCGACAACAAAAATCTTAGCCTTGTGAATAGCTAGATCACCAGATTTTACCAAATCATAGATACGACCTGGAGTTCCGATAACGATATGGGGCTGATTGCAGGCAAGTTTTTCAATCTGACGCGCCTTGTCTGTTCCACCAACATAGTTGGCAACACGAATTTCTACTTCAGAATGTTCCGCAATCTGGCGAGCTGCCTGGTAAATCTGAGTCGCCAACTCACGACTAGGAGCTGTGATAACTGCTTGCACACTATCGCTCTCTTCATCCAGTTGTTGGAAAATCGGTAACAAGAAAGTATGAGTCTTCCCTGAACCTGTTTTTGATTCACCAACCAAGTCACGACCTGCTAGGACAATAGGAATCAACTTTTCCTGCACCTCGGTAGGAGTCGTAAACTTCAACTCCTCCAAAGCTTTTTCTATATATTTCTTAAATTTAAATTGTGTAAATGACATAATTTCCTCGATTCTATCTATCTATTCATTATACCATAATTTAGTCTATTACAGGGGATGGCTTTCCGTCAAGGACGAGAACTTGAAAATTCTAGTGACTCAGCATATAAGAGAAACACTCCTAGTTACCATGAACAAGGAGTGTTATAGAATTATTTGAGCTTCCACTCTTCTCTCAGCCATTCACAAAACTGATGATAGCGTTGGTCAAGAGCTTCATGATGCCCATAAGCATCAAATGTAGAATATGTTGAGGGAACTTTCTCTGAAATCAGTTCATGTAGCTCCTTTGCAAAAGCAGGAGCCTTAGATAGGCGGTTGGAATGATTGGCACCTTCTGTCTGACCATTTTGCAGATAAATCAGGCTTTGACTCTGTATCAGGTCATGTTCCCTACAAAATTCTGTAAAGTCTGGATACCAGAAAGAACCACAGACAGAAAAGATACAGGTCACAGGAAGATAACTACTATAGAGACTATAGATAGCAGCAAGACCACCCAGTGAATAACCACCATATGCAATCCTATTTTCATCAATCAAGTAGTCTTTTTTTAGAGTTGTTAGAATTCCTTGAAAGAGTTTCTCATGATAGGCTTCTACCTTCCCACCAAAATCCGGAGCCCCTTCTTTTAAAGCACTAGCTTTCCAAGGTGTAAAGTCATTCAGACGGCTTTCTGGAATCAAACCCACCAAAATCACAGATTGAGATAGGTCTGACAAATAGTCCAGTTCCCCATCGTTTAGAAGTACAATTGGGTAGGCTTGTTTAGAGTCATAGTTTGAAGGAAGGCTGACCCTAACCTGAATTCCTTCCCAGTTAAACTCCTTATTTCTTGATAAAGTCATTAATTTTTTCAAGTGAATCAATCACTGCAGGACCGTAGTCCATCAACTCATCGTAAGAGATGGTCATGATTTTTTGATTCTTGATTGCTGGTACATTTTCCAAAACAGCATTTGCCTTCATCAAATCCACTGCTTTTTCATCCAACTTTTGATTGCGGTCGCTGGTTACATAGATAATCAACTCTGGATCCATTGATACTAGATTTTCCAAGGTCAAACCAGATGTTCCTGTTGCAACATTGGTATAACCAAGTTGGTTAAGCAAGCTTTCTTGAAGGGCTGACTTGTAAGCACCAAAGGTTTCGTCATTGTAAGCAACCATAATCAAAGCTTTTTTCTTTTCACCCTGTGTTTCTGGGTTGGCCTTTTTAACCGCATCGATTTTAGCTTGTAATTGTTCTGCGTACTGGTTAGCCTTGTCTTGGACATTGAAAATGGTACCAAGATTCTTCACATCTTCTACGATATTTCCCAAATCTTGTTGGATAGTTGATAGTGAAGCTTTCTGCGTATAAACTGGGATTTTATTTTCATTCCAAGCGCTAATCGTTCCCATTGACTTTTCAGAGAACATCATATTGCGTCCCATCAAGGCATCTGGTTCATAAGAAAGAACCGTTTCTTGTGAGACTGATTTCTTATCCCCAATATGAGGGATAGCTTCAATGGCATCCTTGTATTTACCAGTTACGGTATTATCAGGATTGAGCATGCCGGCAATTTTATCTTTCAAACCAAGTTCAAGTAGAATTTCAGTTGTTGAAAGGTTGTTGGTGATGACCTTTTCAGGAGCCTTTTCAAAGACTTGCTCGACTTCGTTTCCTTTGGCATCGTATGTTTTGATGGTTACAGGATAGCTTGTTTCTGTAGTAGTTTTTTGACTAGCTTCTGTTGTAGCTGGTGCAGTTGCTGTTTCTTTAGATGCGTTACCACAAGCTGCCAAAGATAAGGTAGCTACTGTTAGGAGCAAAATACTGAGTGATTTTTTCATGTTAATTTCCTTTAAATTTTATAAATAGTGAATCATGGCTTGCTGATCTTCTGTCCAAGTAACCTTACTTTGGACACCATAGACAGCCTGCAAAGACTCGGGTGTGATGGTCTCTTTTGGAGTACCCTGGTAAACAATCTCCCCTTCTTTCATTAGATAGAGATAGTCTGAATAGCGACAAGCTAGCTGAATATCATGCAAGACGGCTAACACATTGATATGGAGGTGTTTGACAATGGTTAACAAGTCTAGCTGGTACTTGATATCCAAATGATTGGTCGGTTCATCTAAGAGCAAGAGGGTCGGCTCTTGGGCCAAGGCGCGTGCTAACAGAACCCGCTGCTTCTCTCCTCCCGACAGAGATGAGTAGAGTCGGTTTCTCTTTTCGAACATGTCTACTTTGACCAGAGCATCCTCAACCAAAGCAAAGTCTTTTTCTTTTTCCTTTTGTAAGAAAGAGAGATGAGGCGTTCTACCCAGCATAACAATTTCTTCAACCGTACAATCAAACTGGAGTTGATTAAACTGCGTGATGACGGCCATCTGTTTTGCCGTTTCCTTCAGGCTCATTTGTTCCAGTGGTTTCCCATCTAGAGAAATCAAGCCCTGATCAGACTTTTCCTGTCGATAGAGAAGTTTCAACAAGCTAGTCTTCCCACTGCCATTGGGTCCTAAAATAGTATGAAATTGGTTGCCCTCCAGTTTGAGTGAGACTCCTTTGAGAATCTTTTTTTCTCCGATTCCAAAGTGAATATCCTGACACATTAAGTCCATATCAGACCTTCACCTCCCTTCGTCTATTTCCAACCATGTAGATAAAGAAAGGTGCCCCTACTAGGGCCGTGAAAATTCCAATCGGTAGCTCGGCATTTTGAATCAGAATGCGAGCAAAGACATCTGCCCAGACGACAAAAAGGGCACCCAGTAAGGTTGCAATTGGGAAAAGCCTTCTATAATTTGTACCTACCAAACTTCGAGCCAAATGCGGTGTAATCAAACCGACAAAACCGATGATTCCACAGGTCGATACCAAGATAGCTGTCATCACAGCTACAATCGTCACATAGAGATACCAATAAAAACGCAAGGGAATTCCCAAAGTCAAAGCCGCCTCATCTCCCATCATCATGGCATTAAAAACCCGGTATTGAGTAGAGAAAAATAAAAAGGCTGTTCCCACGACGATAGTTGGCAAGGTTAAGTGTCCCCATGAGGTTCCCGCTAAAGAACCCATGGTCCAAAACTTGATGGTCATAACGCTATCAGCATTAGCCCCAATAGAGATAATAAAGTTGGAAAAAGCCAAAAAGAGTGCATTCACAACTGTCCCCGATAAGATTAAGCTGGAAGTTGTCATCCTACCCTGCATCGATGCAATGAAAAGAACTGCAAGGGTCGCTAAAATCGCTCCAAGGAAAGAGCCTAGCCCAATCATAACTTTAAATCCAAGAATAATACTCAAAGTTGCTCCAAAGGTTGCCCCTGCGGAAATTCCTAACACATAGGGCTCTGCGATTGGATTATTGACGGTTGACTGCATGACACTGCCACACATGGAGAGGCCTGCGCCCACAATCAATCCCAGAAAAACCCGTGGCAATCTCATATTCCAAACAATAGCAAGCGTAGACTTTGAGATTTCTCCTATATCAAAAGGAGCACCTAACTTGCTCAAAATGATTCGATAGGTATCACTCAAGCTGATTTGAACAGAACCCATAGAAACTGCCAGAAACAAAGAAATACCCAAAGCTCCGAGCAACATAGCTAGGAGAAAAACATATCGCAGGTTTTGATGGCTTCCAGAAAATTTGGAAAGCATGAAACCCTCCCTTATTAAAAATTAAAAATTTAGACAATTTTCATAAATTAGTATACCACATTTCTAAATCAGGAACAAGACTAGAAAAATGCACACAAAAAAGCCCTCTGAAGTCAGAGAGCCAATTTGAGCTCGGGCTAAAATCCTAGTGAAAAAGATGAAACTCCTTGTGTTCATCGAACACTGTGTCCTTTCCCTATTTTCATATGGATTTTTACCGTCCTTAGCATCATGATTCTTGCTGGATAAAACGGTTATAGACTAGGCGGCAAGCCGAAGATTGTACTTGCGTATACCCAGGTAAGGTGACAAAAACAAAAAAGCTACTCAACTAGAGTAGCCTAATTCTCAAGATATGCTCAATTGAACACGGCCTAAGCACTTGGCAAAAAATAAAAAGCTCCCTGAAGTCAGAGAGCTTGATTCTTGCTGGATAAAACGTTTATAGACTAGGCGCCAAGCCGAAGATTGTACAAAAATGTTAGTGAAACAAAAAATCTCCCCGAAGGGAGATCATTCTGGTTTATTTTA
Source organism: Streptococcus sp. KHUD_017 (assembly GCF_054861245.1). Classification (NCBI taxonomy): domain Bacteria; kingdom Bacillati; phylum Bacillota; class Bacilli; order Lactobacillales; family Streptococcaceae; genus Streptococcus; species Streptococcus sp. KHUD_017. Next base: position 565,515 of record NZ_CM142175.1, on the reverse strand, counting down.
CCTTACAGTGCTAGGAACCGTAACCGAAGATTATACTTGAGTATATCGAGGTAAGGTGACAACGCAATGTAAGAGAAAAATAAAGCAGATTAACGACGAAGTCCTAGAGAGTTGATCAACTCACGGTAACGGTTAACGTCGTTTTTACGCAAGTATGCAAGCAAGTTACGACGGCGACCGATTTTCTTCATCAATCCACGGTAAGTAGCGTGGTCTTTTTTATGTTGTTTGATGTGTTCGTTAAGGTGGTTGATTTCCCAAGTAAGGACAGCAACTTGAACCTCTACTGAACCTGTATCACCTTCGTGACGTGCATATTGTGCAATGATTTCATTTTTTTTCTCTTTTGAGATTGCCATGATGTTTCTCCTTTTTATTTGGCTTCATCCGAGTGACAGGTTGGCATGCCTGTAACCAAGAAGAAGTTATTTGTCTTTACGACATTTCCTATTCTATCAAGAACAATCATCTTTGTCAACTGATTTACTATCCAGGTCTTAAATATGCTATAATAGTTATAGGAAGGACATCTAAGTTGATAGTTTTATAACGAGGTGATTGATTATGCGTAAATTCTTCAAATATCTCCCCTACTATCTGGTCGTATTTTTCTTTTATTGTCCACTTTATGGATTATTTATACTACTATCATCGAATCCTGATTTAACAGGCCTCTATCTTCTAAATATATTCATCATTTCGCCCATTGTAGTTTTTATAGTTTCACTTCTTTATAGCTACCGTTTTGGTTTTTCACTGCATTGGCTTTTAGGTAGTTGCTTACTTTATGGCTTTACTATCATTCCTTTCAGAGAATTTATCATTGTTTATTTCCTAGCCTATGAAATTCTTATTCTACTAGGTACAGTTATTGGTGCCGCTATCAGGTATCTAATGCAAAAACTGAAAAACAAAAAACTTTCACAAAATCCTTGAAAAATCTCACAATCATGCTATAATAATGCATAGAGACAAGTCACTTAGCCCCTTTCTACCAGAGAGTGCGTGGTTGCTGAGAACGCATAGGAAGACTATATTGATACTACTCTACTGACTTTTATGCAAACATAAAACGGTGGCCACGTTAGAGCCAATCAGAGGTGTCCCTCTTTTTTGAGGAACATAAATGAAGGTGGAACCACGTTGCGACGTCCTTTTTAGGATGTCGCTTTTTGTTTTTCTTGATTTAAGACTGCAAAATAGGGAAACACTTCTGCTATAGAAATAATGGAGAACTAATATAAGGAGAAAATCATGATTCAAATTACTTTCCCAGATGGCGCTGTTCGTGAATTCGAATCTGGCGTTACAACTTTTGAAATTGCCCAATCTATCAGCAATTCCCTAGCTAAAAAAGCTCTTGCTAGTAAATTCAACGGCAAACTCATCGACACTACTCGTGCCATTACTGAAGATGGAAGCATCGAAATCGTGACACCTGATCACGAAGATGCATTGGATATCTTGCGTCACTCAGCTGCTCACTTATTTGCCCAAGCCGCTCGTCGCCTTTTCCCAGACATTCACTTGGGTGTTGGTCCAGCTATCGAAGATGGTTTCTACTACGATACAGACAACCAAGCTGGTCAAATCTCTAACGAAGATCTTCCTCGTATCGAAGAAGAAATGCAAAAAATCGTTAAAGAAAACTTCCCATCTATTCGCGAGGAAGTGACCAAGGATGAAGCGCGTGAAATCTTTAAGAATGATCCATACAAATTAGAATTGATCGAAGAACACTCTGAAGACGAAGGTGGTTTGACGATCTACCGTCAAGGTGAATACGTGGATCTCTGCCGTGGCCCACACGTCCCATCAACTGGTCGTATCCAAATCTTCCACCTTTTGAATGTGGCAGGTGCTTACTGGCGTGGAAATAGCGATAACGCTATGATGCAACGGATTTACGGTACCGCTTGGTTTGATAAGAAAGATTTGAAGAACTACCTTCAAATGCGTGAAGAAGCTAAAGAGCGTGACCACCGTAAACTTGGGAAAGAGCTGGATTTGTTCATGATTTCTCAAGAAGTTGGTCAAGGTCTTCCATTCTGGTTGCCAAATGGTGCGACGATCCGTCGTGAGTTGGAACGCTATATCGTTGATAAAGAAGTCGCAGCAGGCTACCAACACGTCTACACTCCACCAATTGCTTCTGTAGAACTTTATAAGACTTCAGGTCACTGGGATCACTACCGTGAAGACATGTTTCCACCAATGGATATGGGGGATGGAGAAGAGTTTGTTCTTCGTCCAATGAACTGTCCTCACCACATCGAAGTTTACAAACACCATGTGCACTCTTACCGCGAATTGCCAATCCGTATCGCTGAAATCGGTATGATGCACCGTTATGAAAAATCTGGTGCCCTTACAGGACTTCAACGTGTGCGTGAAATGTCACTTAATGATGGTCATACTTTCGTAACACCTGAACAAATCAAAGATGAGTTCCAACGTACGCTTCAATTGATTATCGATGTTTACGAAGATTTCAACTTGACTGACTATCGTTTCCGTTTGTCATACCGCGACCCTAAAGATACTCACAAATATTTTGATAATGATGAAATGTGGGAAAATGCTCAACGTATGTTGAAATCAGCTATGGATGACATGGGACTTGACTACTTTGAAGCTGAAGGTGAAGCTGCCTTCTATGGACCAAAATTGGATATTCAAGTCAAGACAGCTCTCGGTAAAGAAGAAACTCTTTCTACGATTCAGCTTGACTTCTTGCTTCCAGAACGCTTCGACCTTAAATACATCGGCGCTGATGGTGAAGAACACCGTCCAGTTATGATTCACCGTGGGGTTATCTCAACTATGGAACGCTTCACAGCTATCTTGATTGAGAACTACAAGGGTGCCTTCCCAACATGGCTTGCACCACACCAAGTAACCCTCATCCCAGTATCTAACGAAAAACACGTGGACTACGCTTGGGAGGTAGCGAAAAAACTACGTGACCGTGGTGTCCGTGCAGACGTGGATGAACGCAATGAAAAAATGCAGTTCAAGATTCGTGCTTCTCAAACTCAGAAGATTCCTTACCAATTGATCGTTGGAGACAAGGAAATGGACGAGAATGCTGTAAACGTCCGTCGTTATGGTCAAAAAGAAACAGAAACTATGCCAGTAGATGCATTTGTAGAATTGATTCTTGCAGATATCGCCAATAAATCTCGTGTTGAGAAATAAACCGATCACAGTCTGGGGTGTATCAGGTTCGAATGTACGGAGTCTTCCTTTTTGGCTATTTATCACAGAAAGAGGAAGTTCTCACCTTTTTGAGAGAAGAGGTTTCCAAGGACGATAACTGGAGAGTGAAAGAAGTGTTAGCGAATGCGTTCGACGAGTACTGTAAAAAAGTCAGCTATGAAAAAGCACTTCCCGTCATCGACGAGTGGCTAACCCATCCGCGTTCCAATACAAGACGAGCGGTCACAGAAGGCTTACGAATCTGGACGAGCCGGCCGTATTTTAAAGAACATCCCCATGAAGCCATCCAAAGAATTGCCGCCCTCAAAGAAGACGAAAGCGAGTATGTCCGAAAATCTGTTGGCAATGCCCTTCGAGATATTAGCAAGAAGTACCCTGCGTTCATAAAGGCTGAATTAGAAACATGGACTCTCGATTCTAAAGCAATTCAGCAAGTGTATCAATTGGCGAGCAAGTTTTTATCAAAAGAGCATGACTTTAGTAATGGCAATCCATGACAAAAGTGCGACGGATCGACATCCGCTTTTTACAGGAGTAAAATAGAGGATGTCGTTAAAAGTTTCAAAGTTAACTGGAGGAATACGTATGTCATTTTTAGGTTATAACAAAGGAGAAACATTAGAATTTAACTACAAAAAGGCGTGTGGCTTATGGCTCATCGCAGTCGCATTCGTAATTGCACTTGCGACAGTTGTAGGTGGCGAACAAATCATTAATATGCAGGTTTTCAGTATCGGGTATATGGTGAGCTTCTTTTCCATTAATCTGAATAAAAAAGTCCTTCATAAGTTTTCAGAAGGCCCTTCAACGCCTTTCCAACGAAAAGTGTCGTTATACTCGGTGATTCTCTTATTTATTTTGCTAGTACTTTTAGGAGGTCCGTTTTTTGAATCAGAGAACTGGAGACTTATCTGGCTAGGCGCACTCCTTGCGACAGGAATTCATTTCTTCCCGTACTACTTCGTTCATGGGAAATCAATGATCTTCCTAGGGTTGGCATGTGTGATTAACGCAGCATTCGGATACCTTTCTCCGCAAACATCCCTCGTGACCATCGCTTATATTGATGCCTTTATTAAATTAGCCTTTGGAGTTTACTTATTCTTCTTATCTAAACCATCCAAAGCATAAATTCATTGCCATTTACAAACAGCAAATCAATTTGGTTTGCTGTTTTTTTGATAAGGTTGATTTCGAAGGAACTTTGCGGATTTCTACATAATAGCTGTAACGTTGCACCGGTGCAAGCCTTCGTCTTGCACCTTTAAAGCTTCAAAGTAGGAGTACACCCGAAAGCGGGCTACTCCTACTAATTCACATTTAATGCGTAACACGTTACTGCTATTATAGAATCCGCAGTTCCTTCGAAATCAACCAAGCCATGACTTTAGTAATCCAAATCAATGACCAAAGTGTCTATTGCACGACTCCTTAAAGTGGTTTAATAAAGACAAGGAATACAGTTAAGGAGCGATTCACATGAAAATCAACATCAAAAAACAAGACACAAACCAACTTACAAAAGACCTAATGATTGTAGCGCTCGTCGTCAATGCATTAGCCCTTGTCATGCACCTGGTTTTAAACTTTTTTACAGGCCAAGCATTAATCCCTGTACTCACAAGCCAATTTATCTTTATCCTTCTCCCGATCATGTACCTAGTAGAGGATGCTAAGAAAAATAAAGAATCGGACAAGCGGTAAATTGCTAAGAAGGACTATTCACAGATGATTTCTAGGAGTATAATTGGTGTATAGATAAATAATAAATGATGAGATTTTACCACGTTAGCAAGTTGATGAAGCAATTACGTCGTAAGTAGTGTAGGTTTTGTAGCGTTGTTTAAGAGGTGGAATAGAATATGTCAAAATTAACTTATGGGATTTTCTTAGGTTCAATTTTAGGTTTATTTTTGTCAATTGTTGTTTATTTCTTTGCACCTGATTTATATCCGGTTTATCCGAATGTACTGTCGGTATTCTTTTTTGTAGCTGTGGCTTCAGCTATCTTGATAGTTATTTTTAGAAAATTAAAATACAAAAACCACTCTGAATAGAGTGGTCAGAACGTAGACAAACGTCATTTTTGGCGTTTGTCTTTTTGTTGTATTTTCGAAATGATTTGCTTTATCATCTGTTATTCCATCCAAAAATCGGATTTAGAACAAGATAAAAAAGGATATTTGCTATCCATTTCACCAATTTTTTGATATTTCAACATGCTATCGTAATTGGTCAACCTACCACAAATAGTATCCTCATCAACAATTCTTTCTATCCATTAACTTTTGGATATAGGATATCCTCCCAAGATTTGCTTCCATGAGTTAGATAAGTTGACTATCCTCAGTCCTTGTCTGCCTCAATTTCTTTTACGATGTCATCTTGTGAATCTTTTTCAGAGAGTTTTTGATCGATATACTTGTCAATATTTTCGTAAAATTCCTTGATCGTCTCACTATCTAATTTTGTCGAATTGTTGAATTGCTTGACTTTCAATTGAACAGATTGAATACCGTAAGAGGCTTGTTTTTGGCGAATGGTTTCTAATTCTTCTTCTGAAATCGGATCTCCAACAACCGTCAAGACCAATTCATTGTTACTTGACTTGTAGACTTGATTAATAACCGTATAATTGGCGAACTCTTTTCCTACAAACTGTTTGATCCCTTCTTTGCGCGCTTGTTCTATTGTCAGAGTAACTGCCGAATAGCTAGCTGGAAGAATCAACAATACAATCAAAGAAATCAAGCCAATTCTCATTTTAATGCTCAGCTCTTTAAATGAAGTTAAAGGAGATTTTCTCATCAAAATTCTTGTTCCAACAATGTTGGCTAGCATGATAAAGACACAGTTGATCAAGAAAAGATAGAGAGCCCCCAATAAAAATCGTACATTCCCATTAGCTAAACCATAGCCAGCAGTACAGATAGGCGGCATCAAAGCTGTAGCAATGGCTACTCCTGGCACGATATTGTTTGCTTCTTTTTTCCTTGAACCGATCACACCAGCAATCCCACCAGCAATAGCAATGAGAACATCCCAAATGGTTGGAGAGGTTCGTGCGATCAACTCGCTACTTGCATAAGACAAGGGAGAAATCCAGAAATACAGAGTCGAGACAAGCAAACTGACCAACACTTGAGTCAATAAAACCTCTAGAGATTGCTTGATTAAACGCGTATCAAAAATAGCTAAACCGAATCCCAGTCCAACAATCGGTGTCATGAGAGGTGAAATTAACATGGCTCCAATAATAACAGCTGTTGAATTCATATTTAGACCGATAGAGGCAATAAAAATTGCACACATCAAAATCGCTGTATCTCTCAATCGAACATGAAGGTCATCATATAGTTTCTCGCGGAATTCACGTGTTGAATAGTTTCCGGACATTGGTTACTCCTTTTATTTCATATAATCTTGTTTCTGCATGGGTGATGGTAGAGACTTCTGTCCAAACTGACATGTTTTTAATTCTTACCTGTAATTCTTTTGAACATTATCTTTTATACTCAATGAAAATCAAAGAGCAAACTAGGAAGCTAGCCGCAGGCTGTACTTGAGTACGGTAAGGCGACGCTGACGTGGTTTGAATTTGATTTTCGAAGAGTATTAAATATCCATCAGTCCATCCTTAACATTATATCAAAAATTTTACAGTCTTTCTCTGAAGAAATCAATTAATTTAAAAGATAGAGAAAGGAAGAAATTTTTGTATCCTTATCCGAAGAAGAAAAACGATATCTCCTCTGAAAGTAGATACCGTTTTAATGTTTAAAAGATGATGAGTTTGTAGCAGCAATCCTAGCTGATATCGCCAACAAATCACGTGTTGAGAAATAAGAGATAAAACCTGGTACAAAATCCTAGCTACTAAAAAAGAGGCCGGGACAAAAGTCCTAGCCTCTCAATTGTCTTTGGTTTGTCGAGAAAGACGCAGTGGTTGAGTGGGCTCTACTACGCTGATTTCATCAGCTTTTACAGCCCTACTCAACTGTGCGGAGGTGGGACGACGAAATCGAATTCTAACGAATTACCGATTTCTGTCCCACTCTCTTTTTTGATGTTTCTGTTTTTACATTTGAACAATTCTACGATAACTTCTTGAAGTAATCATAAAGATAAGTACGTAGATGAGGGCAAAGATACCACAAATAGAAAGTGTTACACTTAACATCATAGCTGTATCTACTACCCCAATGACCTTAAGAATCAAACTTAACATATGATAGGCAAAAGCCAAGTGTAGGAAAGCAAAGATTACAGGGAGGAAGAAAACAGTCAAGACTTGCTTGTTAATGGTTTGTTTGATTTGTTTTTGATCCAAGCCCACTTTTTGCAGGATGACAAAGCGTTCACGATCCTCATAACCTTCTGAGATTTGTTTATAGTAGATAACGAGTACAGTTCCAATCATAAAGATGATAGAGAGGAAAATACCAATAAAGAGAACTCCTCCAAAGAGAGCATTCATTTGGGCAATTGCGTCACTTGCAGTGCCTCCACCATAAACCATACCGTCTTCATTTTTGAGATTATGACTAAAATTATTTACAAACTCCTCAAAATCATCAGATAGCTTTAACTGTTCCTCTAGACTAGCTGTTACATCCATACCACCGTAGAGCTGTGTATATACAGCTGAATCCTGGTACTGCTCCAAAAAACTTTGAAGATTTGAAACGACAAGATAGTTATAATCCGATACCAATAGTACATAGGGATTGGAAACATGATTGGCAATAAAATCCTGCTGGATTGCTTCCTTAATCGTATAGTTCTGATTGTTCAGACTAAATGCTTTCTGATCTTTAAGTTGGTCGTTTCGAGCCCATAGCCCTACTTCATCTCCAGTGAGGTTCAATTTCTGACCAGTCAACTTTTCGTAATCTTTTTGGTCGAAAACTAAGAAGACCGTCTTAGGCATGACATTGTTTTGCCCTTTTTCAAAGATGGTTAATTTGGTCCCCTCTTGACTAGAAAGACCGAAACTTGCATAATTGAGGACGTCCTTATTGCTGATGGTTAGGTTCTTTTCGCTAGCGTATTGAGTCAAAAGCTTGTCTAAATCCTCAACTTCTACATGTTGTCCCTTAACATCAAAATCGTGAGGATACATGAGTTTTTTCATATTCTCAGATCCGTTGTAGATACTAGTAGCTGCAGACATAGTGATTAAAACCATGGTTGAAAGGATGGCAATGGTTGCTAATCCGACCGCATTTTTCTTCATACGAAAGATAAGGTTAGAAACAGATATGAGGTTATTTGGTTGGTAGTAATATCTCTTGTTTTTCTTTAACAACTGCAAGAAAACTGTAATACCAGCATTGAATAAGAGATAGGTCCCTACAATAACTAACATAACCGCAATAAAGAAAGTAGCGACAGCTTTGAATGCATCTGTTACGCTTAGTGCTAAGTAGTAGCCACCACCTAGTGCCATTAGCCCTACAAGTGTCTGAAGAATTAGGAAACGCCCCTTCTTCTCACCCTTTGCTTTTTCTCTAGAAAGCTGGAGAGCATCCATACGGATAATGCGTACAGCGTTCAGGAAAACGATGACTAAAAAGATAAGACCAAATACCAGAAGGATTGAAAGCACTACGGACCATTGGAAAGTTGCAACTAACTCTACCTTCATCTTTGCAAGTTTAAGCAATAATGCAAAGATGAGATTATCAAAGAGGGCACCAATTCCAATCCCGGCAGTGACTGTTACTAGCCCAAATATCAAGAGCTCCTTAAAGGTCATGCCAATCAAATGGCGTTTTTCTAAGCCCAACATGCCATATACACCCAGTTCTTTTGAGCGATTTTTCATGACAAAACTGTTGGCATAAAGAACGATAATGGCAGATGCAAGTGTCACAACGACAAGCCCTAGTTGTAGGGTAAATTGTATAGCAGATGCACCACGTAAATCCACAATTTTAGGATTAAAGGCTAGAGAGTAAAAGAGATAGCTAATTGTGACTGCCAAAATGACAGACAAAGCAAACGGATAATAGAGTTTGCGGTTTTTAATTAAGTTGGATATGGCCAACTTATTGGTTAATCGAAACATACTAGTTCACCTCACTTGCCATAACAGTCAAGGTGTCAGAGATTTCTTGGAACATCTGACGATCCGTCTTTTCACCACGATAGATTTGATTATAGAGAATACCATCCTTAATGAAAAGAACACGTTTTGCACGGCTGGCCGCAGCTGTTGAGTGGGTCACCATGAGAATGGTTTGCCCTTGCTCGTTGATCTGATCAAAGATATCAAGGAGGGCTGCAGATGACTTAGAATCTAGAGCTCCTGTTGGTTCGTCCGCAAGGAGAATTTCTGGTTCTGTGATGATAGCCCGTGCTACTGCTACCCGTTGTTTTTGTCCTCCAGAGATTTCATAAGGGTACTTCTCTTGCAATTGATTGATGCCAAGATTTTCGGCCGTCACGACCAATTTTTTCATCATTTCTGTAATAGGCTTTCTAGACAATACCAAAGGGAGTAAGATATTGTCTTTAACAGAAAGCGTATCTAACAAATTGAAGTCTTGGAAGACAAAGCCTAACTTTTCACGACGGAAGCTTGATGCTTCAGAATTTTTAATGGTAGCTGTGTCAGTTCCATTTAGGAAGACCTGCCCACGCGTTGGCTTGTCAAGCATAGCAAGAATATTGAGTAGAGTAGATTTACCAGATCCAGACTCACCCATGATAGCGACGTAGTCGCCTTTTTCAACGGTAAAGTGAATATCTTTCAGGGCTTCTACTTGGTTGCCTTGAAAGCGAGTTTTATAAATCTTTTGAACGTGTTTTACATCTAATAGTGTCATTTTAACTTCTCCTTTTTAATATCCCATTAATTGAAACTGAGCTTGCATCATTTCGATGCCGATTTGAACTCGCTCGATATCCTTTGGACTCGGCTTACTTGTTTGTTTCTTTTGTAAAATTGTTTTCATGGTTCCTCTCCTTTTTCTTTATGCTCTAAGTTTACTCCAAAAAAAGAGGACGTGCCATAACCTAACCTTACAAAAGAGGCTTTTAATCTTACATTTTTGTAAGATTAAACTATTTTATACTCAATGAAAATCAAAGAGCAAACTAGGAAGCTAGCCGCAGGCTGTACTTGAGTACGGCAAGGCGAAGCTGACGTGGTTTGAATTTGATTTTCGAAGAGTATTATCTGATTGAAGCCTTTTTTCTCACTATATCAAGGTCTAAAGAAGAGCTTGAAAGGTTTCTTCCAAGCTCTTCACAATTTTTTTCATTCAATCAGTAAATTCACTTCAGAGAACTTAATTCTCACCGTTGTTCCTTGCCCAAGCTCGGATTCTATTTGAATCTGATGTCCTAATTCTTGGCTGATTTTCTGGGTTAGATAGAGCCCAAGTCCAGATGACTGCTGGGTCATTCGACCATTATATCCTGAAAATCCACGTTCAAAGACTCGCAACCGATCACTGTTTTTGATACCAATCCCAGTATCTTTGATACAAAGGTCTGAACCATCCATGTAGATTTCAACCCCACCTTCATTTGTGTACTTGAGGCTATTTGACAGGATTTGTTCAATGACTACCAACAGCCATTTTTTATCCGTCACAATCCTTCTGTCCAAGTCATGCAGATTAATACTTAGATCTTTCTGGATAAAGAAAATAGCATATTTGCGAATGACTTCCTTGACCAGATCTTCTATATTTTCTTTCTTCAACACCAAATCGTCATGGAAGCTTTCTAAGCGTAGATATTGGAGTACGAGATTGGTATAGGAATCAATCTTAAAAATTTCCTGCTCCAACTGTTGTTTCAGTTGGCGATCTGCCACCTCGCTTACAAGGAGTTTACTAGCTGCAATTGGTGTTTTTATCTGATGAACCCAGAGTGTATAGTAGTCCACCAAATCATTATAGCGGTTTTCAGCATCTGATTTCTTTTGATAGAGTTCAGATTCGCTTTTCTCTAATTTTTCAGTTAAAAGGACTTCCATTGGTGACTTAGCTTTTCTTTCGCCATAGAGTAATTCCTTACGATAACGTTGCAATTCTATCAAGAAATCAAATATCAAAAACAAAAATGTCAAAAATGTAGATAGAAAGAAGAAATAGTTAAAGTAGGGCCCTTGCTTATCAAACAAGATTTCAAAGAGAAAAAGCAAACCTGTAAGCGATAGAATAAAAGCAAAAAAACGGCTACGCGAACGGATATAAGCTAGAAAAAAACTTTTAATATCAAGCATGTTTCAATCCGTACCCTATTCCTTTCTTGGTTTCGATAAAACCAATCAAACCTTCTTCCTCCAGTTTCTTGCGCAAACGAGCGACATTAACAGATAAGGTATTGTCATCGATAAAAAAGTCACTGTTCCAGAGTTCCCGCATCAAATCATCACGCGCTACGATATTTCCTGCATGTTCAAATAAAACTCGCAAAATCTGAAATTCATTCTTGGTTAGGCTGATAGCTTTGCCATTGACATGCACATCCATAGACTTGGTATTGAGGATAACTCCTGCATATTCTAAAAGACTCTCATCCCTTCCAAATTCATAAGAACGGCGTAATAATCCTTGTACCTTAGCTAAAAGGACCTGCTGGTCAAAAGGCTTGGTCACAAAATCGTCAGCTCCCATATTAATAGCCATCACGATGTCCATAGCCTGATCTCTTGAAGACAGAAACATAATAGGAACTTTGGAAATCTTGCGAATTTCCTGACACCAATGATAACCATTAAAGAGAGGCAATCCAATATCCATCAGGACCAGATGAGGCTCAGACTGAACAAATAACGTCAGAACTTCCATAAAGTCTTCTACCATGACAACTTCAAATCCCCATTCGGAGAGCATTTTCCCAACTTGCTGACGAATAACTGGATCATCTTCTACTAGTAAAATCTTATGCATCTGCTCCTCCTTTTTTAATATTATAGCAAAATTCTCCTGACTACTAGCAAAATTGATGTAAATCTGATATGATAAAAGTTAAGAAAGGAATTCTCATGGCCAATATTTTTGACTATCTAACTGATGTTCAATACGATTCTTTTTATGATATCCCATTAAATGAACTGGATGTACTTGCTCTGACTGAGCTGACTTATCTGTCTTTTGATAACTTACTAGACGAATCAGATAATCGCTTACTAGATGTCGCAACACGTGTTCCTCGTGACATTAACGTGTTGACTAATAAAGAACGTCTGCAACTCTTAGATCAACTCTCCACACACAAGCGTTTTAAAAATAGCAAGCTCTCTAACTTTGTCAACGATATTGATGAAGAACTCCAAAAGCAATTCGCTGCTATGACCTATCGTCTGAACCTAGATACCTATCTGATTGTCTTTCGTGGCACAGACGACAGTATTATTGGTTGGAAAGAAGATTTCCATATGACCTATATGAAGGAAATTCCAGCTCAAAAACATGCTCTCCAGTATTTACAGGACTTTTTTGCTCAACATCCTAACCAAAAGGTGGTCCTAGCAGGACACTCAAAAGGGGGCAATTTAGCTGTCTATGCTGCCAGTCAACTCGACCCACTTTTACAAAAAAACATTGTCGCCGTCTATACTTTTGATGCGCCTGGACTTCACAAGGAACTGACCGAAACAGCTGGCTATCAAAACATGATGGAAAGAACAAAAGTATTTGTCCCACAAGGTTCTATCATCGGGATGATGCTGGAAATCCCTGATAAGAAAATCGTCGTTCGAAGCACTGCTTTAGGCGGTCTTGCCCAGCATGACACCTTTAGTTGGCAGGTTGAAGACAAACACTTTGTCCAACTAGAGGAAATTAGTAGCGAAAGTCTCCAAATCAAAGACACTCTTAAAGAATGGGTGGACAGTGTGCCCGATGAAGAACTAGAGCTCTACTTTGATCTCTTTTTCGGAACCATCCTAGAATCTGGAATCACTTCCATCAATGATTTATCTTCTAGAAATGCTATCGACCATGTTCGACAACTTGTTTCTCAAGCCCAGACACTAGAGCCCGAGCAAGTTGAAATCTTAAAAAATCTGACACAACTCCTACTGGATGCACGTTTCCAAGCCTGGAAAAATCATTTTTAAAAAGTTAAAAGTCCCTTCCTTTATGGAGGGACTTTCTTGTTGATTCCTTATTTTATTCTTCTGTGTTATACTAGAAACTGTAAATCTATGAAAGAGGAAATCCTATGAAAATCCATAAAACTGTGAATCCTGTCGCCTATGAAAATACTTATTATCTTGAAGGGGAGCAACACCTGATTATAGTTGACCCTGGTAGCCATTGGGAGGCTATTCGCAAGACTATCGAAACCATCAACAAACCGGTCTGTGCCATTCTTCTGACCCACACTCACTACGACCATATTATGAGTCTTGACTTGGTCAGAGATACTTATGGAAATCCTCCAGTCTATGTGGCAGAAAGTGAAGCTTCTTGGCTCTATACTCCTGTTGACAACCTTTCAGGTCTCCCTCGACATGACGATATGGCAGATGTCATCTGCAAACCAGCTGAACACACTTATGTCTTTCATGAAGAATACCAGATTGAAGAATTCCGCTTCACAGTCTTACCAACGCCAGGCCACTCTATCGGTGGAGTTTCATTGGTTTTCCCAGATGGACACTTGGTCTTAACGGGAGATGCCCTTTTCCGAGAAACCATTGGTCGGACAGATTTGCCAACTGGTAGTATGGAACAACTCCTTCATAGTGTCCAAACCCAGCTCTTCACCCTTCCAAACTACGATGTCTATCCTGGACATGGTCCGGCTACTACTATCGCCCACGAAAAAACTTTCAATCCATTTTTCTAAAACATAAAAACCAAGGACAATCATCCTTGGTTTTTTGATTACCAAATAATCACACGGTCTTCTGGTGAACGCCACATGCCGTCACCTTCTTTGACATCATAGGTTGTAAAGAAGTCATCAAAGTTTGGCACTTGGACGTTAACACGGAGTTTAGCTGGGGCGTGCACATCAACGCTGGCCATGAGTTTCATCAACTCTGGGCGACCTTTCATACGCCAGATACGAGCAAAGTTATGGAAGAACTCTTCAGCTGAGAAATCTGGCTCTCTCTTAGCAGCTTCTAGTGCTGCAGCGATTCCTCCAAGGTCGGCAACGTTTTCGGACACGGTTAGTTTCCCATTGATTTTTGCACCGTAAGATTCTTGACCATCAAACTGGTCGATAACCTTCTGTGTTTTTTCTTTAAAGGCTGCGTAGTCGCTCTCTGTCCACCAATCCTTGAGGCTACCATTTTCATCAAAGGAAGCTCCATTAGTATCAAAGGCGTGAGAAATTTCATGGGCAATAACCGCACCAATACCACCATAGTTGGCAGAAGATGACTGGTGCAAGTCATAGAATGGAGCCTGCAAGATAGCCGCTGGGAAGACAATCAAGTTCTTTTGTGGATTGTAGTAGGCATTGACCATATGAGCAGGCATTCCCCACTCTTTATAGTCAACTGGCTGATTCCACTTGCTCCAACTGTGCTTGATTTCCACACGCGCAAATGCTAGGGCATTCTCAAAGAGGCTAGCAGATTCATCCACTACCTTATCCTTATAGCGGGCTGGCAATTCTTCTGGATAACCGATATAAGGCTTGATGACATTGAGTTTGACAATGGCTTTTTCTCGTGTTTCAGGAGTCAGCCAGTCATTTTTAGCCAAACGTTCCTTATAAACGTCAATCATGGTCGCCACTTTTTTCTCTACGTCCGCCTTAGCTTCTGGAGAGAATTTTTCGTGGGCATACCAAAGACCGAGGGCTTGTTTGAATGGTCCTTGAGCTAAGTGGTAAGCTGCCTTGCGTTTGTCTTGAGCCTCTGGAACTCCTGAAAGAGCTCGTCCGTAGGCACCTGACAAGATACGAATCTCATCTGTCAAATAGCTCGTTGAAAGATTGACTACACCTAAGATCAAGCCTGCCTTGAGCAAAGGCCAAGCTTCTTCACTATAGAATTGCTCTGCTGCTTGCCAGAAACGTTCTTCATCTACGATAATCTTGTCTGGTGTTTGTCCAATCACCGCTTGGAAAAAATCATCTAAAGGAAGTGCAGGAGCAAACTTTTTGAAATCTTCATAAGAATATGGATGGTAGAGTTTAGCATATTCTGAACTTTCTTCATTAGAGAGGACTACTGCTGCGATACGGCGGTCCAATTCCAATCGTTTCTCTAGCAAGTCTTCGATTTCTTCATCTGAGAAGTTATAGGCTTTGAGGAGATTAGAAGTACTTTCTTTCCAAAGATTCAATAATTCCTCACGCTGAGGATGGTCTTCCGCATAGTAGGTTGTGTCAGGCAAGATAGTTCCTGGAGCACTAGCCCAGAGAACATTGGTTCTAGCATCCATAAAGTCTGGTGATACTCCAAATGGAAGGAAGTTTGGTTTACCAGCTAATTCAAATGCTGCTAGTTTACTTGCGAAATCCGCAAAACTTTCTAAATTCTGGTATTCCTTCAATAAAGGAAGGACTGGTTCAATTCCATCTGCTTCTCGCTTATCGAAATCTCTGACCATACTATGGTACTTGACAAAATTTGCCAAGATAGCATCTTCTGGCACATCTTCTCCTGCCAACCACTTGTCTGTCGTCGTTAGCATCAACTCTTCAATTTCTTCGTCAAGGTCGATAAAACCACCTGTTCTCGATTTATCTGCTGGAATAACAGCAGTCTTTTCCCACTCACCATTTATGGCATCATAAAAATCATCTTGATAACGTGTCATCTTGTTCTCGCTTTCCTATTTTCACTTATTCTTAGCTTAGCAAAAATCCCTGGGGAATGCAATTAAAAATGCCGCCTCCTCCTATTTGATTTCATCATTAATATTTTAAATTTTTACCAAAATTAACTTGACTTAAAAATAAAATTAAGGTATATTAAAATCCAGGAGGAATACAACTGTATGATACGTATCGAAAACCTCAGTGTCTCCTACAAAGAAACGTTGGCACTAAAGGATATTTCACTAGTGCTCCAAGGACCAACGATTACCGGAATCATCGGTCCAAACGGCGCTGGGAAATCAACATTATTAAAAGGTATGCTGGGAATTATCCCACATCAAGGTCAGGCATTTCTCGATGACAAGGAAGTTAAAAAATCCTTACATCGAGTTGCCTATGTCGAGCAAAAAATTCATATTGACTACAACTTTCCCATCAAGGTCAAGGAATGCGTCTCGTTAGGACTATTTCCCTCTATTCCTCTCTTTCGAAGTTTAAATGCTAAACATTGGAAGAAAGTGCAAGAGGCCCTTGAAATCGTCGACCTAGCTGACTACGCTGAACGTCAAATCAGTCAACTGTCTGGAGGTCAGTTCCAGCGGGTCTTGATTGCCAGATGTTTGGTGCAGGAAGCCGACTATATCCTCTTAGATGAACCCTTTGTTGGGATTGACTCAGTCAGTGAGGAAATCATCATGAATACGCTGAGAGATCTGAAAAAAGCTGGGAAGACGGTTCTCATCGTCCACCACGACCTCAGCAAGGTTCCCAACTACTTCGATCAAGTCTTGCTTGTCAATCGAGAAGTGATTGCTTTTGGTCCGACCAAAGAAACCTTTACCCAAGCCAATCTCAAAGAAGCTTACGGTAATCGACTCTTTTTCAATGGAGGTGACCTATGATTGCAGAATTTATCGATGGATTGCAAAAATTCCATTTCTTACAAAATGCCTTGATAACAGCTATTGTTATCGGGGTCGTAGCTGGAGCTGTAGGATGTTTCATCATTCTACGTGGGATGTCACTCATGGGAGATGCCATTTCACATGCTGTCTTACCAGGTGTAGCCCTCTCCTTCATCTTGGGCATTGACTTCTTTATCGGAGCCATTGTCTTTGGACTGCTAGCTGCTATCATCATTACCTACATCAAGGGAAACTCGATTGTCAAAAGCGATACCGCCATCGGCATTACCTTTTCTTCTTTCTTAGCCCTCGGTATCATCTTGATTAGTGTCGCTAAAAGTTCAACTGACCTTTTCCATATCCTTTTTGGTAATATTCTTGCTGTTCAAGATACAGATATGTTTATTACTATGGGTGTAGGGGCAGCCATTCTCTTGTTAATCTGGATTTTCTTCAAGCAACTCTTGATAACGTCCTTTGATGAACTCTTGGCTAAAGCCATGGGAATGCCTGTCAATTTCTATCACTACTTACTCATGGTACTCCTAACTCTCGTGTCTGTGACAGCCATGCAAAGTGTCGGAACTATCCTGATTGTAGCCATGCTGATTACCCCAGCTGCAACTGCTTATCTGTATGCTAATAGCCTGAAAAGTATGATTTTCCTTTCCTCAACCTTTGGAGCTACAGCTTCAGTTTTGGGACTCTTTATCGGCTATAGCTTTAACGTTGCGGCAGGTTCTAGTATCGTGCTTACAGCTGCTAGTTTCTTTCTCATTAGCTTCTTTATCGCTCCAAAACAACGATATTTGAAACTGAAAAATAAACATTTGTTAAAATAAGGGGCAAAGCCCCAATAAATTGGAGGATCTAATGAAAAAATTAGGTACATTACTCGTTCTCTTTCTTTCCGTCATTGCTCTTGTAGCATGTGCTAGTGGAAAAAAAGATGCAGCTTCTGGTCAAAAACTAAAAGTTGTTGCCACAAACTCAATCATCGCTGATATTACTAAAAATATTGCTGGTGACAAGATTGATCTTCACAGTATCGTTCCTGTTGGTCAAGACCCACACGAATACGAACCACTACCTGAAGACGTCAAGAAAACTTCTCAAGCTGATTTGATTTTCTATAACGGTATCAACCTTGAAACAGGTGGAAATGCTTGGTTTACAAAATTGGTAGAAAATGCCAAGAAAACTGAAAACAAAGACTACTTTGCAGTCAGCGAAGGCGTTGATGTTATCTACCTTGAAGGTCAAAACGAAAAAGGCAAAGAAGACCCACACGCTTGGCTCAACCTTGAAAATGGGATCATCTTTGCTAAAAACATCGCAAAACAATTGAGCGCTAAAGACCCTAGCAACAAAGAATTTTACGAAAAAAATCTCAAAGAATATACTGATAAGCTAGACAAACTTGACAAGGAAGCTAAAGCTAAATTCGACAATATTCCTGCTGAGAAAAAACTCATCGTAACCAGTGAAGGATGCTTCAAATACTTCTCTAAAGCCTACGGTGTCCCAAGTGCCTATATTTGGGAAATCAATACTGAAGAAGAAGGAACTCCTGACCAAATCAAGACCTTGGTTGAAAAACTTCGCCAAATGAAAGTCCCATCACTATTTGTTGAGTCCAGTGTCGATGATCGTCCAATGAAGACTGTTTCACAAGACACAAACATCCCAATCTACGCACAAATCTTTACTGACTCTATCGCAGAACAAGGTAAAGAAGGCGACAGCTACTACAACATGATGAAATACAACCTTGACAAGATTGCTGAAGGATTGGCAAAATAAACATTTAAAAAACGTCGTTCTCACGGAATTGGCGTTTTTTTGATTCAAATTCCGGTCAAATTATTGGGAAAATCTGACGTTTCAATGTAAAATGAAAGAAAAAAGATTGGAGTAGCTTATGACTACATTCCTTGGAAATCCTGTGACTTTTACAGGAAAACAACTACAAGTAGGAGACAAGGCTCTTGACTTCTCTCTAACAACAACTGACCTTTCTAAAAAATCACTGGCTGACTTTGAAGGTAAGAAAAAGATTTTGAGTGTTATCCCTTCTATCGATACAGGCATCTGCTCACTTCAGACTCGTCGCTTTAATGAAGAACTGGCTAGCTTGGACAATACTGTAGTCCTAACAGTATCAATGGACCTTCCATTTGCTCAAAAACGCTGGTGTGGTGCTGAAGGAATTGAAAATGCCATCATGCTCTCAGACTACTTCGACCACTCCTTTGGACGCGATTATGCCCTCTTAATCAATGAATGGCATCTGCTTGCTCGAGCCGTTTTTGTTCTCGATACCGACAACACCATCCGCTATGTTGAATACGTAGACAATATCAATAGCGAACCAGACTTTGAAGCCGCTATTGCAGCTGCAAAAGAACTCAACTAAGTCCAGCTCTTGTAGCAATAGAGAGTGGGACAGAAATCGGTAATTCGTTAGAATTCGATTTCGTCGTCCCACCTCCGCACAGTTGAGTAGGGCTGTAAAAGCTGATGAAATCAGCGTAGTAGAGTCCACTCAACCACTGCGTCTTGCTCGACAATCCAAAGAAAATTGAGAGGCTAGGACTTTTGTCCCAGCCTCTTTTTTGGTATACTAGATGGAGATAATAAACAAGGAAATGCGAATGACACCAAATAAAGAAGACTACTTAAAATGTATTTATGAGATTGGCATGGATGTTCCTAAGATTACCAATAAGGAAATTGCTGCTCGAATGCAGGTATCTCCTCCAGCTGTAACCGAAATGATCAAGCGCATGCAGTCCGAAAATCTCATCTTAAAAGACAAGAAAAAAGGATACTTATTGACTGATATTGGTTTAAAACTTGTATCTGAACTCTATCGCAAACACCGTTTGATTGAGGTTTTTCTGGTGCACCATCTAGACTATACCAGCGACCAAATTCATGAGGAAGCCGAGGTATTAGAACATACCGTTTCAGACTTTTTTGTGGAAAGATTAGAAAGTATGCTCGGCTTTCCAAAGACCTGCCCTCATGGTGGTACCATTCCTGCTAAGGGAGAACTTTTGGTTGAAATCAATAACTTGCCACTAGCAGAAACCAAAGAAGCTGGAACCTATCTCCTGACTCGCGTTCACGATAGTTTTGATCTCCTAAAATATCTGGAAAAACATGACATCAATATCGGAGACAAACTCCAAGTTCAACAGTTTGATGATTTCTCTAATACCTTTACTTTGATTCACAACAATGAAGAACTCTTGGTAAGTCTAGAAATCGCCAAACAACTCTATGTTGAAAAAATGAACTGACCCCCCCTTATCCCTATAAGCTTTGTCTTTTAGGGATTTTATAGATAAACAAAAACCAAGCTAACAAGCTTGGTTTTTCTTATCTATTTTTTGTATCAAGGATGATGGTTACCGGCCCATCATTGACCAGTTCTACCTGCATATCTGCTCCGAAAACACCTGTTTCAACAGGAACCTCTTTGGCTAGTCCCTGGTTAAAATCTTGATAGAAGGCCTCAGCCATATCTGGTTTAGCGGCGCCTGTAAAGGCTGGACGATTGCCTTTTTTGGTATCGGCAAACAGAGTGAATTGAGAGATGGAGAGGATTTCTCCTTGGATATCCTTGACAGATAGGTTCATCTTGCCTTCGTCATCTGAAAAGATCCGCATATTGACCAGTTTTCTGACTGCATACTCCAAATCCTCTTGCTGATCCTCAGGTCCAACACCCACTAGGAGCAAGAGGCCTTGTTTGATTTGAGCATGAATCTGCCCCTCAATAGAAACCTGAGCTTGCTTGACTCGCTGAACGATGATTTTCATAGAAATCCTTTCTGACTGTATCGATCATACTTAACCATTGGTCCGTTTGACTGAGTAGACTTCAGGTACACTCTTAATCTTATCAACCACCGTTGTCAACATTGAAAGGTTAGAAATTCCAAAGGATACATGGATATTGGCAAATTTCATATCCTTGGTCGGTTGGGCATTAACTGAAGAAATATTCTTAGTTGTATTTGATAGGACTTGCAAGATATCATTCAAAAGACCAGAACGGTTGAGTCCATAGATATCGATATGAGCCATATATTCCTTGGTTGAGAATTGGTCTTCCCATTCGACATCTAGCAGACGTTGCTCATAGTTTTCCTGTGAACGAAGGTTCATACAGTCCACACGGTGGATGGCAACTCCGCGACCTTTGGTAATATAACCAACGATATCATCTCCTGGAACAGGGTTACAACATTTGGCAATCCGGACCAAGAGCCCAGAAGCACCTTGGATGACAACTCCACCCTCATGCTTCACCTTAAGCGTGTCCTTGTTCTCTACCTTGACTTCGCCACCCTTGACCAGTTCTTCTGCTTCTGCCTTAGCCTTGGCACGTTCTTCTTCACGACGTTCTTTTTCCGTCAAACGGTTGAAGACGGTAATGGCTCCGATTTCTCCAAAACCAATGGCTGCAAAAAGGGCTTCTTCTGTCTTGTAGCTGGTTTTTTGAAGGACTTCATCCATGTGGCGCTTGTCCATAAATTTATTGGCCACATAGCCGTTTTCTTGGAGCTGACTAATCAGCATTTCACGGCCTTTATTGATGGACAATTCTTTATCTTGGTTTTTAAAGAATTGACGAATTTTGTTGCGAGCCTTACTGGTCTTAACCATGTTGAGCCAGTCGCGGCTTGGTCCAAATGAATTTGGATTGGTGATGATTTCAACCTGGTCCCCTGTTTTCAGCTTGGTAGTCAAGGGTACCATACGGCCATTGACCTTGGCACCAGTTGCTTTTTCCCCGATCTTGGTATGAATCTCATAGGCAAAGTCAATCGGTCCCGAATCCTTTGGAAGAGAACGAACCGCCCCATCTGGAGTAAAGACATAAATCTCTTCTGCCAGATAGTTTTCTTTGACAGTATCTACAAATTCCTTGGCATCATCCGCCTGGTCTTGGAGCTCCATCATCTCCTTGATCCAGTTCATCCCAATCGCAGATTCTTTACTATTAACTTGGCCTTTCATTCCTTTTTTGTAGGCCCAGTGAGCCGCAACCCCGTACTCAGCAACCTCGTGCATTTCCTTGGTACGAATCTGGAACTCAATCGGCCCTTTTGGTCCATAAACAGTCGTATGGATAGACTGGTAACCATTGGCCTTACGATTGGCAATATAATCCTTGAAACGTCCTGGCATTGGTTTCCATAGCTCATGCACATAACCCAACATGGCATAGACATCACTCTGAGTATCTAGGATACAGCGAATGGCAATCAGGTCATAAATCTCCTCAAAGCGTTTTTTCTTGTCCTGCATTTTACGGTAAATAGAGTAGATATGCTTAGGACGGCCATAGATTTTTCCTGTAAGATTGCGCTCAGATGAATACTCCTCGAGTTTCGTCACAACTTCATCGACCAAGGCTTCACGTTCTTGACGTTTCTCCTTCATCATGTGAGTTATCTTGTAAAACTCTGTCGGATTGAGGTAACGGAAGGATAGATCTTCTAATTCCCACTTCACACTTGAAATCCCCAGACGGTGAGCAAGTGGTGCGTAGATTTCCATGGTTTCTCGGGAAATACGCTCTTGCTTGTCCTTACGAAGATGCGTGAGGGTACGCATATTGTGCAGGCGGTCAGAGAGCTTGACCAAGATAACGCGGATATCCTCTGACATGGCCATAAGCATCTTGCGGTGATTCTCAGCCAACTGCTCTTCTATAGACTTGTATTCGACCTTACCAAGCTTGGTAACACCGTCTACAATCACTCGAACATCATGGCCAAACTCGCGCTCTAAATCATCCAAAGTAGCATCTGTGTCTTCTACCACGTCATGCAAAAAACCACAGGCAACAGTGACAGCGTCCAACTTGAGCTTAGCCAAGATACCTGCTACCTGGATAGGGTGGATAATGTAAGGCTCGCCTGATTTACGATATTGGCCACTGTGGCACTCTACAGCATAAACCAAGGCCTTATGGACAAAAGCCACATCTTCTTTCGATAAATATTTTTGCGTTAAAGCGACGACTTCATCGCCAGAATAAATTACTTCTTTTGGCATGCATACTCTCCAGTTCTTCCTACCATTTTAACACTTTTTAGTCAATAAGAAAACTAGTAAAGTCTCCTTCTATCCGAGTTTCTAAACTTTATAAAAAACACTACTAGAAAAACTCTAGTAGTGTTGTTTTATTCAAATCTATCTTAGTAAACTGTCTTTTCAGTTTCTACATCGAAGAAGTGAGCTTTGTTCAAGTCAAATCCAAGTTCCACAGTTGCACCAGCTTGCAAGTAGTCACGTGCGTCAACCTTAGCAACGAATTCATCTTTACCAACTTGGCAGTATAGGTGAGATTCTGAACCAAGCAATTCTGATACAGAGATAGTTGCTTTCACAACTGATTCTGGGAATGTTTCAAGGAAAGCAGGTTCTGCGTTCACGTCTTCTGGACGGATACCGAAGATCCAAAAGCCGAAAATGAACTGGTCGGCCCAAATGGAGAAATCGTTGGACGTGTGAAAAATGGTCGTCCGAAATTCTTCCCAGACTACTACGTCATCCCAATGAGCCTCGACAAAGACAACGATGCCCAAGAAGCCTTCAATATGATCGACTACTTCAAACGCAATGGTGTCCTCGTCAAGGAACTCAAAGAAGATATTGGCAACTATAAAAAAGGGGACTTAGTCATTGACATGGCCCAAGCCAAACGTGGCTATGCTAACCACATTCTCTACAAGGGTTCCAACGAATCTGCCTGGGCTGCTATGTACGCAGAGTTGCTGGTAAACTTCCCAGATATGAGAGGGTTCAAGTCCGAACCTGTCTTTGCGGATGGTCTTTTCAACGGAAAATTAGGAGAAGTCACCACCACCCGCGCCACTCGTACCTCTGAGATCGATCCAAAAGCTCCTTACTATGTGATCGCAAATACCTCAGCCAGTGCCGTTAAAGCTGTCAACCAGGCTATTGCACAAGGAAAATCTGTCTACCTAACAGATGATGGCTACATCGTTGACCGCGATACCTTTGCTTCGCTCCTACCAAACTATGCCATTTATGGTGATGCCCTCTACAAGGTGCCTAGTGGCCCAACCTTGAAACCGATGAAGGTCTACTCTCCAAACTACCACTATAATTGGGCTGGAGTAGATGCGCCTGCTCATACTAGTTTGGTCCTTGAAAAATTAGGCTTCCAAATCGTCAATACGCCAGAAGAAGCGGATGTTGTTATTTTGGAAAGCAATCGCTTTGACGCTTCCATTTTTGGCAAGAAACCAACCCTTGTCATTGGCGGGGAAGCCATGCAAAAATTGGAAAAATTGGGAGTTCTTACAGGATTTGACGCTGAAAAACTAAAAGGCGGTAGTGACTACGAAGGCTTGATGAAAGCGATCATTGATGATCAGGATCCATTGACCAGCGGATACAAGAAGAATACCCTCTTCTACTCCAACTCAGGAAACTGGATTGAAAAGGTTCCAGAGCATTTCAAGACCTTGATGAGCATCGCTCCAAGCGATTATTATATTGCAGGTTGGTGGCCACATAACGATGTTCTGGCTAACAAAGTCATGGCCATCTCTGGAGAACTGATGGGACAACCACTCTTTGTCTATGCAGGAAATCCAACCAACCGTCAACACCCTGTCCACTTCTTCCGCTGGGTAACCAATGCGATCTTTGGCAGCAAGTTGGCAAGCTTGATGGATTACGTTCCAGCTAAAGAACCAGATCAAGTGGTAGTTCCAATTCATAACCAAACAAGCAATCCACAGCCAATCTTGGCCAAGAAGGACACTCCTAAAGTGCTCCTTCCACAAAAAGAAACAACTGTGGAAAATGGAGAAAGCGTGCAAGCTTTGACTTACCAAGTAGGACAAAGCTTCCAAGAAAGTCCAGCTAAGGCACAATTGCCACAAACTGGAGAAGACACAACCGCACACTTCATTCTTTCAGGCTTCTTGTTAGCCGTTAGCGGAGGCTTCCTCCTCTTGAAAAAGAAAGAAGTTGAGTAAGTTCCAGGTTTAGACTTGGATGACACGAAAAGAACCTTCGCAGACGCGAAGGTTCTTTTTGGAGATAAAATATCTTTCAAAACTTTCCTTAGGTGAGTACGGACGTCAGCGAACTTCTTCGAAGTTCCATGACTTAGTTTTGAGCCTAAGGTCTCAAAACTCCCGAGTGTTTGAAACAATAATGTTTCAAACACTTTTCTCACAGCGGAAAGTTTCAGTTTATACTTGACTGATTCTAAAGTATAGAAAACTTTTATAATGTTCTCCAGAATATTTAATGAACATACTATTCTACATTAAATCCTAACACTGATGCAAAGTTTCTCCTTATTCCACCAATTCCAACACAACCGTTTGGTAAGGAGCTAATTCTAGCACTTGGTCTCCTTCTTGGAATAATCCTGCTGTATTATTTAAAACGACTGTTTTAATCGGAGCTGGCAACTCCAAGGTGGCCTGGCGATTTTGGAAATTGCTGACAACCAAGAGACGCTTGTCCCCACGGCGTTCAAAGGCGATGATGTTTTCACGGTCCCGATACGCTGGGATCATATCTCCGAATCGGATGGTATTTCCATAAAGGGGATGGCGATACAAGGCCGTCAACTGGCGATAGTAATTCAAGATGGAATTTGGATCCTTTTCTTGATCTTTCACATTGATGGCAACATTTGGTTTGGGACTGATCAACCAGGCTGTTCCATCGCTAAAGCCCAATCCTGGCTCCGCTGACCACTGCATGGGTGTCCGCGCATTGTCCCGGCTGTAGTTGGCAATCGCGGCCAAGGCTTCTTCCTCGCTTAAACCAGCTTCTTTCGCGACGTGGTAGCCATTGATGGTTGCGATATCATCAAAGTCCTCCACCGATTCAAAGACTTGGTTTTCCATCCCAATTTCTTGGCCTTGGTAGATAAAAGGAATTCCCTTACGCAAAACCTGAATGGTTCCCAGGGCTTTTTTACTGGTATCGTTTACTGGACCTTCTGCAATATAGTGGGACACCCCACGAGGCTCGTCGTGATTCTCGATAATGGTCGAGAGCACCCCAATGCTATCCGCGCGCTCATGCGCTTGAAAAATACTTTCCTTGAGTTCATCTGCTGTTGGAAGACTATGGTCAAACCAGCCTTTTCCTTCCTGCCCCAAGCAGGTTTGCTTGAAGTCAAAGATGGAAGAGAAGACGCCATCTTTTCCAATGAAGAAATGCAACTCTTCGTCGGTTTCATTGAACACTTCCCCTACTGTGAAGGCATTGTACTTGGCGAAGGTTCGCTCATTTAACTCATGCAAGAAAGGTTCAATCGATTGGGCATTCACTAGAGACTCCAGTACTGGGACCAAGCCATTTTCGCGATCAGACGGAAGCGAACGCCATTCTAGATCTTTTTTGATATTGATAATAGCATCGATCCTAAAGCCCGCAATTCCCTTGTCCAACCACCAGTTGATCATCTTGTAAATTTCTTCGCGCAAGACAGGATTTTGCCAATTAAGGTCTGGCTGATCCTTGTGATAAGAATGGAGATAGTATTTGTTGGTGCCAGGAACTGGTTCCCAGACACTGCCTCCAAAGTAACTTTCCCAGTTGTTGGGTTCCTTGTCACTTTCGATGAAGTAAAAGTAGTCCGCATAAGGGCCATCTGGATCCGCTAGAGCTTTTTGGAACCACTCGTGATGACTGGAGCAGTGGTTAACCACCAAGTCCATAATGATAGAAATGCCCCGCTTCTTACCTTCAGCAATTAGCTCCTCCATATCTTCCATAGTTCCAAAAATAGGATCAATGGCATAGTAGTCTGAAATATCATAGCCCTGGTCAATAAACGGACTCTTGTAAATAGGCGATAACCAGAGAATGTCAATTCCTAAGTTTTGAAGGTAATCGAGTTTCTTCGTGATTCCTTTCAAATCCCCAACGCCATCACCATTGCTATCTTTAAAGCTTTTTGGGTAGATCTGATAAGCGACCTTCCCCTTCCACCAGTCTTTTTCCATGTTTTGTCTCCTTAAAATGAAAGAGACTGAGACATATCGTATCAGTCTCTACAGTGTCAGTAGGTATTAGTAAACTGTCTTTTCAGTTTCTACGTCAAAGAAGTGAGCTTTGTTCAAGTCAAATCCAAGTTCCACAGTTGCACCAGCTTGCAAGTAGTCACGTGCGTCAACCTTAGCAACGAATTCATCTTTACCAACTTGGCAGTATAGGTGAGATTCTGAACCAAGCAATTCTGATACAGAGATAGTTGCTTTCACAACTGATTCTGGGAATGTTTCAAGGAAAGCAGGTTCTGCGTTCACATCTTCTGGACGGATACCGAAGATCAATTCTTTACCTTCGTAACCTTTATCGCGAAGAACTTTCAAAGCACCTTCTGGAACTTTCAAGTTAAAGGCGTCACCAACGATGTGGTCACCGATCAATTTTACGTTGATGAAGTTCATAGCTGGGCTTCCGATGAATCCTGCTACGAATTTGTTAACTGGGTTTTTGTAAACTTCTTGAGGAGTACCGATTTGTTCAACACGTCCGATAGTACCAGTACCAGCAGGGTTTTTAGTAGCTGACATGATAACGATACGGTCTGCAAGTGTCATCGCTTCTGTTTGGTCGTGAGTTACGTAGATAGTTGTAGCTCCGATACGACGGTGGATTTTAGCAATTTCAGCACGCATAGATACACGAAGTTTCGCATCCAAGTTTGACAAAGGTTCGTCCATCAAGAATACCTTAGCATCACGGACAATCGCACGACCCATGGCAACACGTTGACGTTGACCACCAGAAAGGTCAGCTGGTTTACGATCCAAGAATTCTTTCAAACCAAGAATTTCAGCTGCTTCTTGTACACGTTTGTCGATGTCTTCTTTGCTGTATTTACGCAATTTCAAACCGAAAGCCATGTTATCGTATACAGTCATGTGTGGGTAAAGAGCGTAGTTTTGGAATACCATGGCGATGTCACGGTCTTTTGGAGCTACGTCATTGACAACAACGCCATCGATAGATGCAGTACCTTCTGTGATATCTTCAAGACCTGCAATCATACGGAGAGTAGTTGATTTACCACATCCTGAAGGTCCTACGAAAACGATAAATTCTTTGTCTTTGATGTCCAAGTTGAAGTCTTCAACTGAATAGTGTTCGCTGTTTGGATATTTTTTGTAAATGTTTTTAAGATTTAATTCTACCATTTCGGTGAACTCCTTTAATTTTTGATAGTTTTATTATAGATGAAAACGCTTTACATTTCTATGGCAAGATGACCAAAAAAATAAAAAAGTTCTGTGCAACTTGCACAAAACTTTAAATAATATCTGGTAAAATCAACTGATAACACAAGGTCAAATCTGTCAATTCTTTCAACTGAAGCCCTGTCAACTCTTCCCATTTATCAATCTTGTATTGGAGAGAATTGCGGTGTAGATAGAGCTGTTGTGCTGTTTTAGTTAGGACTGCACTATTTTCCCATAAGGAGAGAATGATTTCCTGAATTTGATCCTGATCCAAAATCATCTGGTGGAGATAATCTTTTATCAAACCAAGATCCACCATTTTTTCACCCATACTCCAAAGGTAGAGCTGAGAAAAAGTATGGAATCCTTGGTGTCCTTGTCGCCACCAATTTTTGAACAAGTCACGTTCTGCTTTGATGAGATCTGTCAAACTTTGATTCCCTGTTTGCGACCAAACCTGGCCCAGCATGATGGATAAGCGAACCCCAAAGTCATACTCTACGGCTTCCAAGGTATCTGTTAAGATAGACCGAACAGAAGTGTATTTGTCCTGTTGGAGAACAAACAGGTAATCCTGAGCTCCCACCTGAAGCACTGTCTCGCAATTAGGAAAGAGGGTTCTCATCATATCCAACCAAGAAGTCAAGTTTTCCTGTTGGTAATAGGAAAGGTGACAATAGACAACTTGTAGCTTTTTAAAACTTTGCGGTGCTTGTCCCTTGCCCTCAATCAAATAACTATACCAAGGATTTAAAGAGATGGTTTGTTCCTGCTGGGTTAAGAGAGCCACCAACTGTTTCTCACGTTCACTTAGTCCAATTTCCTCCAGTAAAATCCACTGTTGCGAGGAAACTGGCAGCGTAAGAAAACCTTCCTTATCAATTGGCTGATCTACGATTTGAGCTTGTGGAAACCAATCTAGTAATTCTTTTGCAATCATTCCTAGCCCTCCACTTTTTGGATACACCAAGAAATTAAGGTTTCTAGGCGCTCCACATTTTCGGTCATATGAAGATAACCCATGACCGCTTCAAAACCTGTAGACATACGGTAGGTAACAACATCTGCGTTCTTTGCCTTGGTATGACTATTGGTATTGCGACCCCGTTTATAGATTTCTTCTTCTTTTTCCGTTAGGACTTCTTCTTCTAACATAAGGGAAATCAAGCGTGCCTGAGCCTTGGCCGACACATACTTGGTTGCCTCTTGGTGGAGTTTATTGGGCTTGGTCATACCTCTTAGGATGAGGTGGCGACGAATATACATAGAATACACCGCATCTCCTTCAAAGGCTAGAGCAATCCCGTTAATGAGATTGACATCAATCACGTGTCCACCTCACTCCATCCTTGGTATCCAGTAGCTTAATCCCTTGAGCAGCTAGTTGGTCACGGATTTGGTCAGCTGTCGCAAAATCACGATTGGCACGCGCTTCTTGGCGTTTTTGAATCAAGGCTTCGATTTCTTCATCCAAAACTTCCTCGACAAAAACAATACCAAAGACTTCTAACATAGCTGCAAGAGTTTCCTTGACAGTTGCATCATAGTTACCTGAGTTGATCCATTTAGCCATCTCAAAGACAACTGTGATTCCATTAGCTGTATTAAAATCCTCATCCATGGCCGCTACAAACTTATCTTTAAATACCTGTAACTCTTGAGCATCTACAGTTCCAGTAAAAGGTTGTTCATAGGTGTTCTTCAAATACTTGAGATTAGTCTCCGCATCACGCACTGCTTTTTCCGTAAAATTGATAGGCTTACGGTAGTGCTGAGTCGCAAAGAAGAAACGTAATACTTGACCGTCGATAGTTTTGAGAGCATCGTGTACCGTAATGAAGTTTCCCAAAGACTTAGACATCTTGACATTGTCGATATTGACAAAGCCATTGTGCATCCAGTAGTTGGCGAAGGTCTTGCCTGTTTTAGCTTCTGACTGGGCAATTTCGTTGGTGTGGTGTGGAAACTCAAGGTCAGCACCACCACCATGAATATCGATAGTATCACCCAAAATCTCCGTTGACATAACCGAACATTCGATATGCCAGCCTGGACGACCAGGACCCCAAGGACTGTCCCAAGAAATCTCACCTGGTTTGGCTGCTTTCCAAAGAGCAAAATCTACCGGATTTTCCTTGCGAGCTGTTTCTTCGTCTGTCCGACCTGAAGCTCCTAGCTCCAAGTCTTCTAGGGTTTTATTGGCTAACTTAGCGTAGTTGTGGGATTTTTCCACACGGAAATAGACATCCCCTTGACTCTCATAGGCATAGCCTTTTTCAATCAAGTCAGAGACAAAGCGGATGATATCCGCCATAAACTCCACTACACGCGGATGACGAGTCGCAGGCTTAACACCAAGAGCCGTCACGTCTTCACGGAAGGCAGCGATATACTTGTTCGCTACTTCCTGAGGTGTGATACCTTCTTCCTTGGCACGGTTGATAATCTTATCATCCACATCTGTAAAGTTAGAAATATAAGCAACCTCATAGCCACGGTATTCAAAGTAGCGACGAATCGTGTCAAAAGCTACCGTTGAGCGGGCATTCCCCACGTGGATATAGTTATAAACTGTAGGCCCACAGACATACATCTTAACCTTGCCGTCCTCGATTGGGACAAATTCTCGCAAATCACGAGACATGGTGTCATAGATTTTAATCACTCACTGACTCCTTTCTGTGTCTTGTTTATCGTAAAGAGTCGTTTCAATCCAACTCTCTAGCAATTACTAATGCTATCTCAAAGAAAGTCATAGCATCTGCTTTTCTTTCTTCGTATCTTGCATCCCACTCATGATTATGATGGTCAACATAATCAGCTGTATAAAAAAATTGATAAACTTTTGCTTGTCGAAATTGTGCCCAAGCCATGATTGCTGAGGCTTCCATATCTACAACAGTCGCACCTGCTGCTAGTCTACGTTTGACCTTATCAGCTGTTTCACGATAGAAAGCATCTGTGGTCCAAGCCTTTGTTCGAATGTGCTCAATATCAGATTTGTTTAAAGCTTCTTCTATGGTTAAGAGTAGAGTTTCATCATAAGCTATTTCATCACTTGCAGGAGCGTAATGGTAACTTGTACCTTCATCACGTAGAGCTGAACTTGGTAAGATAATCTTATCTGCCTGAATAGACTTATCTAGAACTCCGCAAGAACCCAAAACAATAAAGTTCTTAAATCCTCTTGCTTTGAGTTCTTCTAAGAGTCCAACAACCATCGGGGCTCCAATCGTAGCTATAGCAACTGCTACCTTACTCCCATCTTTTTCATAGATATACCATGGAAATCTACCATTTAGATTGGTTAGATAGCCACCTTCGTAAACATCTTCAAACTGCTTTACTCGTTCAACGATTTCTCCATTAAAAGATAAAATAATCGTATCACAGATTTCTCCACCACTAAGGAGGCTTCGATCAGTTGGCTCGATAACAGCAGGTACATTTTCAAATTCTTCTAATAGCATCGGCCTAACCTCCTAATTAAAGAGTCACTTCTCATTACAAACCAGACGACCTGTGACTGGCTTCTCTAGCATGCTCAAGTTTATTGACGTAGTATTCACGTTTTTCTTCGACTTCGTGAATGGTTGGTTCATCCTTTTGCCCGTGAACTCGAACAATCTTAGCAGGAATGCCGACAACCGTCACATCACTAGGAACATCTGCCACAACGACTGCAGCTGCACCGACTTTAGCATTTTCACCGATTTCTACAGGTCCGATGACTTGGGCATGAGCAGAAATGAGCGCTCCTTTACGAACGGTCGGATGGCGTTTGCCACTATCCTTACCTGTCCCACCAAGAGTAACCCCATGGTAGAGAAGAACACCTTTTTCAACGATAGCTGTCTCCCCAATCACAAGTCCTGCTCCATGGTCAATAAAGACACCTGATTCGATCTGAGCACCAGGGTGAATCTCTATCTGCGTCCAAAAACGCCAAAACTGGCTGTGCATACGAGCTAAAAGCTTAAAGCCATGTTTCCAGAGAAAATGAGAGAGACGGTGAGCAGCCAAGGCTTTGACACCAGGATAAGTCAGCAAGACTTCCAAGGTAGTGCGGGCCGCTGGATCATTTTCTTTTACGATATCAATGGTTTCACGCCACCATCCCATACATTTCTCCTTTCTTATTCTGAGTCTTTTGGTGTTTCTGTAGTTTCTTTCTTAGGTTTGTGGTCCTTGTGGTGGTGACGAGGACGATCGCCATGACGATGACCTTTATCCCCTTTTTCTTCTGAACGTTCAGGTTTTGGCGGACGTGGCAAGAGTGCTTTCATAGAAGCATCTACACGACCTTTTTCATCGATCTTAATAACCTTCACATCTACAAAATCACCAATTTGAACTAAATCTTCTACATTGTTAGTACGAGTCCAAGCCATTTCAGAGATGTGTACGAGGGCATCTGTCTTGTCAAAGAGGTTGACAAAGGCACCAAATTTCTCGATACGAACAACTTTGGCATGGTAGACTTCGTCCACTTTGGCTTCACGAACCAAACCAGCAATGATTTCTTTAGCACGGTTGATAGCATCTTGGTCGCTAGAGTAGATAGATACGTTACCTTCTTCGTCGATGTCAATCTTAACGCCTGTTTCAGCGATGATCTTATCGATGGTTTCTCCACCTTTACCGATGACAATCTTAATCTTATCAACATCAATCTTGATAGTATCAATTTTCGGTGCAGTTGGAGCCAATTCTGGACGAACTTCTGGAATAGTTGCTTCGATCACATCAAGGATTTCAAAACGAGCTTTCTTGGCTTGGGCAAGAGCTTCAGTCAAGATTTCTGCAGTAATCCCTTGGATCTTGATATCCATTTGAAGGGCTGTAATCCCATCGCGAGTACCTGCAACCTTGAAATCCATGTCTCCAAAGTGGTCTTCCAAACCTTGGATATCTGTCAATACTGTATAGTTGTTACCATCTGAGATGAGACCCATAGCAATCCCTGCTACTGGTGCCTTGATTGGCACACCACCAGCCATAAGGGCAAGTGTTCCCGCACAGATAGATGCTTGAGATGAAGAACCATTTGATTCCAAGACTTCTGCTACCAAACGGATCGCATATGGGAATTCTTCCAAGCTTGGCAATACTTGAGCAAGAGCACGCTCCCCAAGAGCACCGTGACCAATTTCACGGCGACCTGGAGCACCGTAACGTCCAGTTTCCCCTACAGAGTATTGTGGGAAGTTATAGTGGTGCATAAAGCGTTTCTTGTACTCTGGATCCAAACCATCGATGATTTGCGTTTCACCCATTGGTGCCAAAGTCAAGATAGAAAGAGCCTGAGTTTGTCCACGAGTAAAGAGACCTGAACCGTGCACACGGGGAACGAAGTCAACAACCGCATCCAAAGGACGGATTTCATCGACCTTACGACCATCAGGACGAACCTTGTCTTCTGTGATCAAACGGCGCACTTCTGCGTGTTCCATTTGTTCCAAGATTTCAGCCACATCACGCATGATACGGTCAAATTCTTCGTGATCTGCATATTTTTCTTGATAAACTGCTGTTACTTGGTCTTTCACTGCTTGAGTTGCAGCTTCACGAGCCAATTTTTCTTCTACTTGGACTGCTTTTTGAAGGTCACTGTTGTAGGCTGCGATGATTTCGGCTTGCAATTCAGCATCTACATGAAGCAATTCAACTGCTGCTTTTTCTTTACCAACTGCCGCAACGATTTCTTCTTGGAAGGCAATCAATTCTTTGACAGCTTCATGTCCTTTGAGAAGGGCTTCCAACATGATTTCTTCTGACAATTCTTTGGCACCAGACTCTACCATGTTAATAGCGTGCTTAGTACCGGCTACTGTCAATTCAAGAAGCGATTGCTCTGCTTGTTCTTGCGTTGGGTTGATGATGATTTGGCCATCGACGTAACCCACTTGTACCCCAGCGATTGGGCCATCAAACGGAATATCTGAGATAGACAAGGCCAATGATGAACCAAACATAGCTGCCATTGGTGCAGATGCATTTTCATCGTAAGAAAGAACAGTATTGATGACTTGCACTTCATTACGGAAACCTTCCGCAAACATTGGACGGATTGGACGGTCAATCAAACGCGCTGTCAAAGTTGCATCTGTTGAAGGACGTCCTTCACGTTTCATAAAGCCACCAGGAAATTTCCCAGCCGCATACATTTTTTCTTCGTAGTTGACTTGAAGCGGGAAGAAATCCCCAGTTGCCATCTTCTTAGACATAACGGCAGCAGTCAAGACAGTTGACTCACCGTAACGTACCACAACAGAGCCATTTGCTTGCTTAGCAACCTGACCAGTCTCTACGATCAACTCACGACCCGCAAAAGTCGTTTGAAACACATGTTTTGTCATTTTAATCCCCTTTGGATTGATAAAATTATACGCCTTGCCTACAAAAATCAGGATACAAAGGGCGTTAAGAATCCCGTATGAAAATAGGAGATTGACGCAGTGTGCGATGCACATCAGGAAATCTATCTTTTTCACTAGGGATTTAGCCCGTGTTCAACTCCGAAAATACTTTAGGTCTGATTCTTTACCTTACATCTCTTTGATATAAGATTAAGACTGCTTAAACATCGTTTATACCCTCATCTTTGTATCAAGTACGTACAGAGTCTATTTTATCATATTTTTCTTAAAAAGTACGGTCTTTTCTATAAAAAAGGAACCATTCTGCTATGAAAAGAAGAATGGTTTGCTTTTGATTATTTTAAGGTTGATGATTGAACAAGGCATGGGTAGCTTGGTGGATGTACTGAGCAGTGTCTGCGTTGTTCATGGTGTAGAGATGCACGCCTGCTACGTCTTGCGTTACCAAGTCCACGATTTGGTCTACGGCATAGGCAAGTCCTGCTGCTCTGAGTGACTCAGGGTCATTCTCATACTTGTCCAAGATAGCCTTAAATTTACGTGGGAGATGGATATTCTCACAAGTCTTCAAGAGACGAAGCGCTTGGTTACGGTTAAGGATTGGCATAATCCCTGCATGAATGGGAACATCAATTCCAGCCAAGGTACACTTATCTTGGAAATCGTAGAAACGCTCATTGTCAAAGAATAGCTGAGTGACAAGGCTTGAGCAGCCTGCATCCACTTTTTTCTTAAGATTTTGGATATCTGAGATTTGGTTTGGCGAATCCGGGTGCCCTTCTGGGTAACAAGCTCCAACAATATCAAAGTGTGGTGCCTGTTCAGTGATAAACTCAATCAAGTCTGTTGCGTAACGGAAATCCTTCTGCGGCTCAACACCTGGAATGATATCCCCACGCAAAGCCAAGATTTTCTGAACACCAACTTTATCCAAATCCGCAATGGTCTCAGCCACCTTATCCTTAGTCAAATAGATAGCTGGCAAGTGAGCAATGGTTGGAATCTCCAAGTCATTTTGGATATAGTCTGCCAAACGAACCGTCGTCTCTTTGATATTAAATTTATTATTACTAGCAGTCACACTGATGAAGTGTGGCGCCAAGCCCTGCATGTCTTTCAGGGCTGCGATAATTTTGTCATTGCCTACTTCTGGGTTTGGAGGGAAAACTTCAAATGAGAGGGACGGTGTTTGACGTGACATATGTATGAACCTTTTCTAGTTGATTTCTTACTGATCAACCGTGTAGAGAGAATTGTCTTTTCTTACAATTTCTCACGCGCAGCTTTCGCAGCGTCTACAAGGCGGATCAAGCTTTCTTTCGTTTCTGGGATACCACGTGTTTTCAAACCACAGTCAGGGTTGATCCATACTTTCTTGCTTGGTACTTTAGCAAGGATGGCTTCGATGGTGTGGTCGATTTCGCCTTCGTTAGGCACACGAGGAGAGTGGATATCGTAAACTCCAGGGCCCACTTCTGTCTGGAAGTTTTGAGCTTTGAGTTCGTCCAAGATTTCAAGATTTGAACGGCTAGCTTCAAATGAGATAACGTCCGCATCCATGTTGTCGATAGCTGGGATGATATCTGTAAATTCTGAGTAACACATGTGAGTGTGGATTTGTGTATCTGGTGCTACTGTTGAGTGTACCAAGCGGAAGGCTGGAATAGCCCAGTCAAGGTAGTCTTCGTACCAGTCGCTACGACGGAGTGGCAATTTCTCACGAAGAGCAGCCTCGTCGATTTGGATGATTTTAACACCTGCAGCTTCAAGGTCAAGAACTTCATCCTTGATTGCAAGAGCGATTTGAAGAGTAGAATCCTTAATAGAGATGTCTTCACGTGGGAATGACCAGTTAAGGATGGTAACAGGTCCAGTCAACATACCTTTAACAGGTTTGTCCGTACGGCTTTGTGCGTAGCTAGACCATTTCACAGTGATTGGGTTGAGACGAGTCACATCACCCCAGATGATTGGTGGTTTAACCCCACGCATACCGTATGATTGTACCCAACCATTCTTAGAGAAGAGGTAACCTGACAAGTTTTGACCGAAGTACTCAACCATGTCATTACGCTCGAATTCACCGTGTACAAGTACGTCAAATCCTACTTCTTCTTGCCACTTGATCCATTCGTCGATGGTTTCAGCAAGGAAGGCATCGTATTCTTCTTGTGACAATTCACCCTTACGGAAGGCCAAACGCTTCGCACGAACTTCCTTAGTTTGAGGGAATGAACCGATGGTTGTTGTTGGAAGAGCTGGAAGTTTGAAGGCATCTTCTTGGATAGCTTCACGTTCAGCAAAGGCTGGCAAACGAGTGTAGTCTGCGTCAGTCAATCCTGCGATACGAGCACGAAGTTCCGCATTTTCACCAACACGTTCAGTCGCAAAGAGTTCTTTGTTAGCAGCAAGAGCTTCTGCACCTTGACCATTGCGGATAGCATCCAAGTCACGGATCTCATCCAATTTTTCAACTGCAAATGCAAAGTGGTTCAAGATAGCTGGTTCAAATTCTTCGTTAGCAGTTGTAAATGGCACATGAAGAAGTGAACATGAGCTTGTCAAAACAATGTTTTCAGCTGGAATTTGCTCAAGAACAGCCAAGCTCTTTTCATAGTTGTTGCGCCAGATGTTCTTACCATTGACAATACCTGCATAAAGAGTCTTGTCAGCTGGGAAGCCACCTTTAACGAGTTCAAGAGTTTTCTTACCTTCAACGAAGTCAAGACCGATCGCATCTACTGGCAATTTCACAAGGTCAGCATAGACGTC
This sequence comes from Streptococcus sp. KHUD_017, assembly GCF_054861245.1. Lineage (NCBI taxonomy): Bacteria > Bacillati > Bacillota > Bacilli > Lactobacillales > Streptococcaceae > Streptococcus > Streptococcus sp. KHUD_017. The sequence goes on along the minus strand of NZ_CM142175.1, from coordinate 528,225 downwards.
ACGAACGTCTCCGAAGTAAGTTTGAAGTAAAACTTCAAGACCTTTTTTGTCAGCCAAAAGCTTGTTGTAGAGGTTCAAGAAGAGAGCTTTTTCTTCAGCAGTCAAGTCTTTGACAAGAGCAGCTTCATCGAGTTGGATACGAGTCGCACCAAGTTCAGCCAATTTAGCAAAAACATCTTGGTAAGCAGCCACTAAGCTATCTACGAAGTCTTCTGCTTTCACACCTTCTTCATAGTCTGATAATTGAAGGAAAGTGAATGGACCTACAAGGACAGGACGAGTGTTAAGGCCAAGTTCTTTTGCTTCTTGGAACTCATCGAAAATCTTGTGACCAGCCAATTTTACTTGAGTGTCTTTTTCAAATTTAGGAACGATGTAGTGGTAGTTAGTGTTGAACCATTTCTTCATCGGAAGGGCACGAACATCCCCTTTTTCTCCTTGGTAACCGCGTCCCAAAGCAAAGTAACGTTCAAGATCAGATAATTCTAAGTTTTGAACAGATGCAGGAACTACGTTGAAAAGGAAAGCAGCATCAAGGAAGTTGTCATAGTGAGAAAAGTCATTTGATGGGATTTCAGTGATACCTTTTTCTTTGACGATGTTCCAGTGTTTCGCACGCAATTCTTTAGCAGCAGCCAAGAGTTCTTCTTCTGAGATTTCTTTTCTAAAGTATTTTTCAGTTGTAAATTTTAATTCGCGGAATTCACCCAAACGAGGGAAACCGATAATTGTAGTTGACATGTTTTGTCCTCCAAAAATTGTTGTTGAAACTATCTTAACAGAAAAGAAACTGTCTGTATAATTGTAAAAAATTAGGCTTTGATATAGTTTGAAACTATATCTCGATTTAAAAGACAAAAAAAGATTTAGAGAAGTTTCCCCAAATCCTTTGATAGATGTAGATTAGTTGCCTTTCAAGGTTGCTAGATCATCGTAAAATAATAGTAAATTGACAGCTGACTATGGCTTGGTATTAGAAAAGACTATAGGTCTTTTTCTTCATTTTGATATTCCCCTTGAAAAGTGCGGACGGGAGGTAAAATTATCCAGTGGATGATTTTAGCAAACAAAGTCATTTCATCCCTATCAACCTTTTTCCTGTTCAAGTGGAACGACTGCTAGTGTCTTGCCTAAACTGGCTAAAACTTTTAAGACGGTATCTAACTGAGGGCTAGTCTTACCTGTTTCCATCCTAGCAATAACAGGCTGGCTCACTCCACTGAGCTCTTCTAGCTTTTTCTGACTAATTCCTTACTCACGTCTAGCCTCAATCAATTCACTCATGATTGCCACTCGCATATCACTTTCAAGGATTTCCTCCTTGGTGAAGAGTTCTGACCGGACATCCTTCCAATTACTCCCAATGGCTCTATTTTTCATCACTTAACCCTCTTTCTTTTAAGTCCTTCAGTTCACGCTTGGCTTTTTTAAAATTATAACTCAAAAGTTATTAAAAGTAAATTCAAATACTTATAAAAAGAAGAGGCTGGGACAAAAGTCCTAGCCTCTCAATTTTCTATGGATTGTCGAGCAAGGCGCAGTGGTTGAGTGGACTCTACTACGCTGATTTCATCAGCTTTTACAGCCCTACTCAACTGTGCGGAGGTGGGACGACGAAATCGAATTCTAACGAATTACCGATTTCTGTCCCACTCTCTCATTTTTATTATTCGAAAAATACGAAAAGAGTTAACCATTGGAAATCATCCTTACTAATACTCCAACTCTATCCCCTTGTCACGGAGATTTGCCAGACACTCCTCATAGTAGGCATGGTCATGCTCGCTATAGATAGGACTGTTCAGCTTTTCCTCTGCTAAGTCTTGATAAGGAGGGCAGGTCTTGCCGCGGTAGTTCTTGTCCAGCCACTCTGGGCTGACCTTGTAGCCACGGCTAGCCATCTCCTCCATGATCAAGTCATGATAGGCATAGAGACGATAGGGCGAGTGGGTAAAGACATAGTCCACCGTCGCATGCTTTCTGCCCCAGCCATTGCCACGAAGGGTACAACACTCTCGATGTTGCCCCAAGAGCTGAGGACGGGGAAGTTGTGAAATCAAAGCCTCATGCCAAAGTCTCATGGGAGTCTCCTTTCAGCAAGGTAGAATGTTGCAGATATACATTTGGATAACGCTCAAGCAAGTCTCTAGTCCTAGCAATCAAGTCCTCCTTGGAAGCTTGAGCAAAGCGGTAGCGATCCAACAAGAGCATATAGTCTTTGCGTTCATCAAGGCTAGCTTGCTTTTTAAAATAGCCCCAAATATGCTGGAAGGCATTGCAAACCTGACCCCTGTGCTCTGGAATCTGACAAGCACGGTCAATCATCTCTTGAACCTGACTTACTTCTACCACTTCTTGCTTAAGATACTGGCGAATGTCCTTGTAAATATTGCTGGAATGGCTCAAAACAAGGTATTTGTTTTCCGCCCAGAGGTGCTGACAAAGGGCACGTTGGTTGTTGTTTTCCATATTTCTCCTAACTTTCTACTAGTTCCCAGGAAATACGGAAACAAAGTTATTTTATAAAATGAGTGAATCAATTAAGCCTATCACCCTTTAAAGTTTTTCAAAAACTCTTTGAGTTCAGCATCGGCTTCCGGTGTAGTTCCGTGGAGTTGGTTGAGCATTTCAAGCAATGAAGCCGTTTGGGTTTGGATTTCTTCATTTGTCTTGTTAATCTTGCTGACGATGTCTGTCAATGGCTCTACTTCTTCTTCCTCAAAGGTATCTACGTAGCGAGGGATATTGAGGTTATAATCATTTTCGACGATTTCTTCATAGCTTGCTAGGTGGGCAAACTTATCAATCTCCTCACGAGACTTGTAGGCTTCCAGAATCTTCTCGATATGGGCATCCGTCATGATATTTTGATTTTTCCCCTTATCAAACTCCTTAGAAGCATCGATAAAGTAGACATCACGATTGGTACGGTTCTTTTTGAGAATGATAACCGTAGTCGGAATGCTGGTATTAAAGAAGATATTGGCAGGTAAACCGATAACTGTGTCAATAGCCCCTTCTTCTAACAAGGCCTTACGAATGGTTCCTTCCGCATTTCCACGGAAGAGAACACCGTGGGGAAGGACGATGGCCATAACTCCATTATCCTGCTTGAGGTGGTAATATCCATGTAGGAGAAAGGCAAAATCAGCCTTGGATTGGGGCGCCAGTTTCCCAAAAGGAGAAAAACGAGGGTCAGCCATAAAGCCAGAACTTGCTGACCATTTGGCAGAGTATGGAGGGTTCATGAGAACCCCATCAAAGTTGGTCGGCTCTTGAGTTGGCCAGTCTTCATCCAGTGTATCGGCATTGTGTAGGAATTGATTCTCAACAGGAACGCCGTGTAGAATCATGTTCATCCGAGCTAGGTTATAGGTCGAAGTATTGAGCTCCTGACCAAAGTAGACAACGGTTTGCGGTTTATGAGAGTATTTCTTGGCATTGAGCAAGAGAGAGCCGGATCCCATAGTCGCATCATAGATGGTAAAACCTTCCTGGTCTTCACGACCTAAAAAGGCAATCTGAGTCATGAGCTTGGCAACAGGCTGAGGCGTATAGAACTCACCAGCTTTCTTGCCCGAGTCAGTCGCAAACTGACCGATTAGATACTCATAGGCATCCCCCAGCATATCGCCAGCATGACCAGCCACATCTAGTACAGCCAACTCTTTCATGACTGCTGCTACCGTTTGGTTTTGCTTTTGTGGAGTTGCCCCTAGCTTTTTAGAGTAGAGGTCGATATCTTCAAAGAGATTTTCATAGAGGTCGTCACTCTGCTCAATATCACGAAAACCTTGAGCCAAGTCTTCTAGCTGGAAAGTCCCCTCATTAACACGTGCTACCAGAGCTGTAAAGGTCAAGTCTGGCTTGATGATATAGTTGAGCTCATCGTTCATGACAGAGACCAGATCCTCATGGGTCTCCGCATCCTCGTAGTAGTTGCGATAGACCTCAAGAGCATCCTCAAGGCTATCAGTCCCCTCTTCCATAGTCTCCGCCACGAAAAAGAGCATCTTGTCTGACAGATACTTATAAAAGACCATGCCCAAGAGATAGGACTTGTAGTCATTAGCATCCATCTTGGAGCGGAGAACATCCGCTGAGTTCCACAGGGCTTGGTAGAGCGACTGGGACGTTTGTGTTGTTTCCATAGTGTTTCTTTCTAAGTTTTGCAATTAATTTTTTTAAACAAGCAATCATTTATAACAAATCACTTCATTCTCAATCGTTTGAATCAAATCTAAAGGAATATCAGAGACAGGAAGTTGATAAACGATATTTTTTCGAGGGTTATAAAATCCAAGATTTTCGATAGATAGGAAGTCAGGATCATAGGAATGTAAACCCATGATATAGTATACAAGGACTTGTAGCGTATGGTCTTTATTTGGAGCTGTTTTAGTCACCTTAAAATCCCACAGTGTATCCTTGGTAAGAAAATCTCCATCACCCTTGTCAATCGTATCTGTATAACCTCCAAGAAAGTTAAAGCCATCTTTCACCAAAGGACCATAGAAATCAAAGAAACAAAGGCTTCGCTCCACCATGATACAAATATTCTCTATCGTTTCGGCATCCACTGAAATTTCCTCAAAAGGCTTATAATACTTAATCCCCGCACGAAAAACGACATCAAAAGAAACCAAACGACACGCACTTTCTATCGATAAATCATCCAATCCTGTCACCAAATCAAGAAGTGCTTCTGCTAGGTCTCCCATGCCAACCTTATGAGCTCCCATGAGAGATATTCTGAAAGCATCACTGGCTTCTGCCCCTTTCATAAAACGGGTTAAGTAGTCCACACAAATCCCCACTAAACTAGGAGATACAGACTCTACAGGATTCAGAACTCTGTGATCTTCGAACTGCTCTACTGAAAATAACTTGATGGGCAAGTAGCCACCTCGAGGTTGGTTAATTTCTTTGATACGTTGTGTTACAGATACCATGAATGCTCCTTTTATCTTTTAATCTTCGAATTTGAATCCTTCTTTTTCAAGTTTGTTTAATCTTTCCTTAATACTTCCTTTTAAGAAAATAATATCTGCTTCGTCAGCATAAGTGTCAAAATCTTTTACAAAAATATATTCTTTATTTTTAGAATCATACCCAGGTTTATTCTGATCTTTATTACTTATAAATCCAAATTCTAGCCAAAAACGGAGGAACTCTTCTGTACTTAGTTTAATTATGGCTCCCCAGATAGTATTGTCCCAATCATAATATTGAAGTTTTTTATCTAGTTCATACAAGTGCATCATTATTATTATATATTTCCACCTGTATGACGAGAATTCTTTATTGTAAGGACTTAATCCTATATCAAGACCTACCATATCTTGATACCTAAAAATTTTATGTTTGAAAATAAAACAGAATATCTCGCTTACATCTGCTTTACCTAAAACACTCTCTACAAAAAAATAAGTCTTTCTAACTAATTCAATATCCACATCTTGAGTCCCTATCCTATATTCAGGAATTTTAGTCTTAACCTCCTTTTGTATAATAAGATTTACTAGCAGGTTATCTTCACTATGAGTAGATAATTTTAAAGCGTTTGAAAACAATAAATCTTGTTGTTGATTTGTTAGTTTTTCGTATTCTCCATTGATAAAATCTAGGAAATCATTCTGTGAAAGTAAAATTTCATTAGAAAGTTGTTGTTCCTCATCAATAATCTGAATCAATTCTTCAGTGCGTCTATTTGATGGTACTTCATTTATAAGGTATCCTTCCCTATTTGAAAGATAACAACTTGGATATGAATTATTTTTTTCAAACAATATATTATGAAGTTCCTTTATTAACTGTTTATTAGAATCTAATTTAATAAATCCTTTATCTGTCTTTAAACTTTCATAAAATCTTGGATAATATAGAAAAAGATATATGACAACTAGTTGTTGCTCAATTTGAACATATTTCTCTTTATTACGTCCTATCAATTCCAGATTAACATAATCGTTAAAGCGTTCTCTGTCTCGTAAATTTCTTTCATCTTTTATGAACACCCTCTTAAATCTATCAGAAAGCTTTATTTCTAGCCTCTTTTCCAATTGTTCGAAATAATCAGTCCATATTTTTGTAGGATGGAGAACAAATGGTAGCTCAATTCGTCGATCAATAATTTTTGAGAGATAATTACTCTCATTTCGATGAATTATATCTATATCTCCAATAAAAATAATCGGAAGTTTTCCTTTGAGTAAACTAAACAGTTTATAACTTGCTTCCTGCTGTTCCATGGTCATTCTATCAAAGTCATCAACTACTAAGACTGTCTTCGTAAACGAAGGATAATTTTTCGTCAACAACCAACTATAAATTCCATCTGATTTTATTTTCAAAAACTGATGGATTGCAACTATTAAAGCAACCACTCCTGCACTCAATATAACCCAAGTAGGTACAAGAACACTTAGACCCAAATCAACTACATTAGTCATTAGGATTGATAATGCAATGCATAGAATTACAATTAATCTAAGTCCCCAGTAAACATATGGATGTAGCTTCGCAAAAACTGTTTCTAGAGTCGAGCGACTGTCATTTAATCACCAAAAATCAATGGTAACTAGTTTGATTTGGTTTGTATCGTCAACTTCTTTAAGAAAACTAGATTTACCTGATCCCCAGGGACCATTAAGAAAATATGTCTTATTCTCTTTTAATAAATTTGCAAAATTTTGCGCCGCAGTTGAGGTATCAATTTTATCTAGTTCTATTAAATTATTCTCCGTCATAACTCACCTAAATATTCTTGTCTAGAATTTATGATTCAAATTTTTGTTGAATATTTTCAACTTTGTCTCTAATTAACTCATCAGTATTGCTACCGAGTTGTTCAATTAGATACTGGTAAAACTTTTTAATATCTTGGTCATTCAAAATATGTAATACCTGTGTATTTTCCACTGCAATTTCTAAGAGATCTTCTATTTCTTCTGGTTTCCAACTAGTATTTTTTGATAATTTCTCGATAATAGCATGAGTACTTTTGAAACTAGCGCTACTTTCCAAAGAGTTGATCAAGTCTATTTTCTCCTGTTCTTCTCTTGGTTTTTCTTGTTCAATAGCTTCCTTCTGATTAATATACTTTTTCTTGTACAATTTTTCGTTGTACACAGTTTTATCAATTATCAATTTCACTAGTTCATCAAGCTCGCTACCTTCCGAATAATCTGCAGGGGCAAAATAAGAAATACGATTATCCCGCATCATTTTATAGACTTTATTTTTCGCCTTCACTTTATCTTTTTCATCTGGATTAAAAACACCTATAGAATATCCGCCTTGAGAATTTACCAATTTCATACAAGGAATATCCGTATCGCTGTCCCCTAGATAAACCATATTCCGAAAAGGAACTCTGATTTCATCAGGTGCAAAAGAATCATTAACAGCATCATCATTTACATCAAGTACTCCTTTTGAAATACGGAAAAGAAACTGTGTCTTATTAGTATAATTCACTACTTGAGCAGGCCAAACAGCTACTCCGTCTTCATCAAAATAGAATGATGTTGCATACAGTTCTTTAAACTCTTTCGCAATTGATGTTCCTTCTATCATCTCTTTCAAACCAGAAGAAATAATATAATGCTCGATAATAATACCTCTTTTTGCTCCATAATCTCTAATGCGCTTAAACCAATCCTTAACGCCTCGGAATAATGCTACTTTAGAACCATAATCCGCAAGCTTTTCTTTCGTAAAAACAATTTGTCCACGTGCTTTTTTCTTCATGGTATACATATAAGCAAGGTTTTTATCCATATTGTTTGCTGCAGCACGACTATTTGACTCTTTCCAGAAATCACCAATTACATCACTTCCTTCTGGTTGTACTGTTTGGATATATCCTTGAGCTTGCATATCATCTGGAGATAGAGTTTTATCAAAATCATAGCAAAGTGCAATAACCGGTTTGTCTGTTTTCTTTTCACGTTTAAAAGTTGTGTCTGGCATGGTTAACCCCTTTCTGTAAATATAAATGTTAGATAAACATATTCTCCAAGAGTTTCTTTTTCAGTGTTCCTAGCTGAGTAATTTTTTCTTGGTGTAAGTTGATGAGGTTATCGAGGTTTGAGAAATAGGTGCCAATAGCGTATTGTTCTTCATAAGATGGAAATTTTGAAACTACTTTTTCAATAGTTTTTTTAGACAAACTTGGAACACCTGTAGATTCATCAAATTTCTTCCATCGAATTTTTTGAAAAATTAAGAAAAGATAATTCAGGTCATATCCTACTTTACATATAACATAAAATAAAGTATCTACTGTCCAAAAAGGTGCTGATAATAAATATGGTTTATTTATAGTTCCTTTTCTTCCAATACCTATAGCATCCTCATCAGATAATTTTTCATTTACAGAAAGCATGTAACCACCAGTACCATATACAGGAATGTCCCCATTCTTTAAATGTTTATAGTCTCTACCAGAATTAATAGTACAAACCTCTGATAAACTCTTCCTTTTCCAGTCCTCTTCAGATCCATCTAGACGAATCTCAGGAACTGTCTGTCCAGCTTTGGGAAACATCTTGGAGAGCATGGACGACTTGAGAGATTGGTAGTTAGCAAGATTGTCCTTGTAGCTAGACAGAAGGTCGTCGAGGGTGCGGAATAGGGAGCCGATGGCGGATTGTTCTTCAATTTCAGGATGATACACTTTATAGTTCCCAAGTTGAGGAGCTGTCAATTGAGGAACACCCGTAGACTCATTTAAAATTTTCATAGAATTAATCTGATTTTCAAGATAATCTACATCAATATTATCTGATTGAAGAGTCAGAAGTCTAACAACTGGTGTAAAATTTTCATGTCTCGCTACTGCATATCCAACATCTCCACGACCCGTAACAGTCACTGCTGGAGCTTTCACCTTATAATCGTCATAAAATCCAACGATTCCTTTGTTTGTCAAAGCATTCGCAATAACGGGATATTTCCCACTTTCCTTCAATCTTTCTTTATCTACATCACCACCAGCAGATATTTTAACTATATCTGCAATTCTATTTTCTGCCCAAGTACTCTCAAATCTGTTAAATCTAATTTTGGGAATTTTAAAATTATTCATTAGAATTTTCCATTCTATATTCATTTGCATACTTAGTTACTAAATAGTGATTATCTAATTTTGCCTTCTCTATAATATATTCTTTATAATCACCATTTGAAATAATTTTATCTATATTTTTTACTATAACTAGCTTGATATCGGAGTTAGAACAATCCATCATATTTGATAGTTGATTTAATATAATCTGATTAACTATTTCATATTTAGTTAATTTAATCAACAAATCTGTTGCATTCATCTTAATATTTCTAGAATAATGTTTGGTCATGTTTAAACAAAAATAAGTACAAAACATAATAAATTCATTATTCGGAGAAAACTTATTAAATTCGAAAATTGTTTGTAGGAACGACACTAGCCTCTTAATTTCAAATATATTTTCATCAGATAGTTTAAGTATATCGTTAATAACAAGATTATAGTTACCATCACAAATACTTTTCATTACATTCAGTTGAATAGATAAAATAATTGGATTTTCGTCAGTTAAATCACTATGTACTAGTAATGTATTTCTATTTGATTGAAATACATCTGTTAGTTTTTCCCAATTATGGTCATGAATTTGAGAAAAATAAATTTGAAATAAAAGGTTAAATGAAGAATATTTATCACTTAATATTTGATTATTTGAAATAATAGTCTGCTTACAAACTTCAATAAGTCTATTAAAGATCTCTTCAGATAATTTTACATTATCTATCTTAATAATATTAAATATTGTTTGGAAATTATTTACTGCCGAAAATGTGAATATCCCATTTTCTCCTTGAGTTCTATTATAACTGATTATATCCTCAATATATTTATCAATATATTTTTCTGGAACAGTATTGTGTTCCAACTCAAGATTGATTTTTTCCATTAATACAGAATTATTCTCTTCAATATACCTTAATAAATTGGCATTATCAATAGTAGAATTTCTTACATAATTTATCAAAGCATTGCTATAACTTCCATATGCATCTAATTGATATTCATTATTTTTAAATATAAAATAATTTCCAACTTTTTTCTGAGTTTGGTTTGTTAGCCAACGATAGTCCATTCTACATAATAGAGAAAATGCGCTATCATAAAACCGAATTAGTTTTTTTTCAAAAATTATGTTTAAAATTACAACAGTATCTTCATAATTAAAACGTGTTATTACCTTTTTTAAAGCATCAAAAATTGGCTTTTCCAAGTTCAACTCACGATTATCTTGATTCAACCATTTTATGACTTCTCCTTTAAATTCCATAAGGAACGAAGAAATTATAGAATCATTTATATAATCTGAAAAATAACGTAATAAGTAGCATTGAGAACGCAAACGATTATTGAAAAATTCAATATTACGAATCAATCCTATGGTATACTCAATCTCTTCTGAACCAATTGTACCTATTACCTGTTTAGATTTAAGTAAGAAATTCGCTAGTTCTTTGTCCGAAGAAGTTACTGCTAAGACAAATAATTCTATTTTAAATTCATAATCATCATACATTTCGGTAAGTGTTCTTAAAAGCACTTTCATCAAAATTTTTGCATATTGTATATGAGTAATAGAGGCATAACCCAATGATAAAATAAATGATTCCGATATCCATTGAAATAGGCCGATATTACATAGATTATAACTTTTTACAGATTCTGAATATAAATTATCTGCTTGAAATTTGTCTATTTGCTCAAAAAACATTTTCTCTCTTCTATCTAACAATGGAAAGTAAAGAGGCTCTTTTGAATTATTTATATACTCCTGACCAATATTTGAAATTGACCATCTATTTTCATAATTCCCTTTCTCATTTTGAACATTTCTTAAATCTATTGCTATATTGTTAACTATCCATTTTGGAATATTTACATCTTTAGTTGCTTTCACTAAACTATCAGATAGAATGGATATTGCACCATTTAGATCACCCCTAAAGTATAACTTTAAAGCATTGAATCTTTGAGTTAGGATTTCTTTTGATTCCTCTTCAGTTTTTGAAACAAAATACTCCTCTAGAACTTCAAAATTAATTTCTAAGAATTTATGTTTATTAAAAACAAATTGAAAAAACTTTATTATCTCTTGCTCAATGTTTGATAATTTATTTTCATCTTGTGAGAAGTTCAACTGAAATATTTTGAAAAGATATTCACATAACACTTTTGATTCTTTTGAAATATCAAGAATTGTTGAAGAATACTTATCAGTATTGATGTCAGAAATTTTGTAATCGACAGTATCACTATCTCTATAACGATAATAATCAATGATATCTCCAGTAATTGAGTCTATTACTATTTCCGGGATTTGTTCAAACACTGCTATTTCTGAAAACTTTACTTTTGCAAAAAGATCTTCCTGCAATTGAGTCTTTTCACTAGAATTTTCAGTACAAAAGAAATATAAACATTTTTTATTATGCCTCTTTGCAGTGTCAATTTCCTTTAAAACCGAAGAACTGATTCCATCTTCATTATCAATTATAATCAAGCATACGTCACAAGACTTTACATGATTTACATAAAATTCCTCCGATTTAACACTGCGACTTCCCTCTTCTTCATAACAAATTGAATTCATTAAAGGCGAATCATTAATAAGTTTAGAGAGTCTTTTACGCATCTCTCTATACTTACCATCACATTTAGAACTAATAAAAACTATAAGCGGATCTTTTACCTTATTCGTACTCATCTCTCACCTAAATTATAATATAGAAATTGTATCTCCATCTTCCTCTCGGATTACGATTTCGACATCAGATATTAATTTTGTTTTACGTAGCATGAAGTATTTAACCATAAATTCTAATTGTTGCTGATGATTATAATTCAGTTTTGACAAACCAGAACCAACCAAGGGTAAATATATCGGATTACCATTAGAATTCCTAAAACAATTATCAACTATTGCATTCAAAACTATAAGATAATCTTGATTACTAGTTTTAGCATTCTTATTATTTTCTATAATAGATAATGCTATAAAATGATATCTAACGTTACCAATATCCACAAAAGCAGTACTTCCGATAGGGTACCTTTTATAATTTCCAACCGATTTTCCACCTTGTTTTACATCATTACCAATATTTACTGGTGATATATTCTGTTCTCTCAAACTATGCTTAATCTTCTTATCAAGTTCTGTCTGTGATACTAAATTATTATCGTATAAAAATTTAATAACTTGTCCATGAAGTGAATTGGTAGAAATAAGTGAATCATCTATTTTAGTATCAAAACAACTATTTACAGGTACTATTAAATTAACTTTACTATCCCCAATATAATCCAGGATATTCCCATATGTTCCTGAAACTTCAAATTTATTATATTTAAAATATATTACTCTCCTTTTGAAATAGCAATATAAAAATGCACAAGCGAAGCTTAAGAAATATAATACAAAAAAAGTTATTATAACTTTAAATATATGGCTTATTAGATTATTACTTTCATAAATATCACTGATATTTATGAAAGTCGCCAATAATGATAACAAGGATAAAAAACTAAAAAAATACTTGTACGATAATTTAAATGATTTTTTTATCAAATGAATTTTACTTCCCTTCTCCTATCTCCCAACCCTCAACGGCTCAATCACTTCTTCGATCAGTTGGGTATAGGCTTCTTTGATTTGTTTTTTATATAAGAGTGGGTTGAGGGCATCTGTCACCTCAACTTTATAGTCCTTGTAGCGCTGACTCTTGGTCAGTTGACTTTCTCCTAGTTGTTTTTTCGCTCCCTTACGGTAGTGATTGACATAGTAGCGGAGTTCATCTTCACCGATATACCAGTTCTTACTAAAGTCTTGGATATGCTGCTGGATGACTGCTTCAATCATCTGGTCAAGGATATTGGCGATGGATTGCCCTCTGTAGCGGTCAGGATTTGCCTGTACTTCTTGCCAAAGCTCTGAGATGATCTGTGCCAGATTTGGATTGGTTTTCTCAAGGCTTTGGATATAAGTATCCACCGCTTCTCTGTCTTGTGCGCTGAGACTCTTTTCCGGACTCTGCTCTTGCTCGAGCAGGCTTTGGATCAGGGTCAGGATATAGGCATAGTTAATCTCATCCACTTGGATAGACTCTAGTTCATAGTGGATATCAAAAGGTCCATCATCGTCGTTATCATCGTCAGAACGACTTTTCAATTCTGCTAGGATATTTTTATAAAAACCAAGATAAACTTCTAACTCTTCTGCACTGAGTCCCGTTTGGGCGTAAATTTCGTCCTCATCATACTCTTTATACACTCGGATAGAAGCTAGATATTTATCAAATCCTTGATAGGCCTTGGCGATTTTTCTCAACTGTGGCGTAGAGATTTGTTCGAGTTGGAGTCCTTCTACAGGGTCATCTGTGATGAGATTTTGGAAGTCACTACAACTTCTCAAAAAGTTTCTCTTTTCCTCTTCCCAGCTAGGAGCTAGGACATCATTTTCTCCACCATTTGAGTAGAGTTTGAGGGCATTATCCACTGCTTCCTTAAAGGCTATAGGCTTTTGGAAAGTAATGATATGACCATAGGTCTTACTAGAATCAAAGATACGGTTAGTTCGACTAAAGGCCTGAATCAAGTCCTGCGGTTGCATTGGTTTACGATCGATAAAGAGGGTCGATAGACAAGGTGCATCAAATCCTGTTAAGAGACGATTGACCACGATAACCAAGTCCAACTGCTCATTGCGATAGAGATACTTGTCTTGCTTACGGGCAAGGCGGTTATTGACATCCGTGTTAAAGCCACGCAGATCCGCCATAGTAAAGTGAGTATCAAACTCTTGGTTATAGTCCTCTAAGACCTGCTTCATGTGGTCTTGGTTGGCTCTTGACTCTTCTTCATTTTCAGTGACAGAGTAGGTGATGGTCGCCTTTGGAAAGTCTGGAAGAACCATCTTGACTCTCTCAGATACCTTGACCCGTGTCTGACCATCCTTGACTCTTTTGAGAAGGTCATAGTAGGCTTGAGCTTGAGGGATAGACTTGACCGTCAGGATGGCATTGTAGGTATTGCCCACTCCTTTTTGGAAGCCTAGCTGTTGGCGGGATTTATTGATAATAGCATCCAAGACTTCCAGCATGTGTTCCTCATTTTCGTAGACCGTATCAGGTATGTCGTTTTCAGCCTGATCTGTGATGAGGGTATTGCGATAATCCACCTTAAAGCCTAAGACAGCTCCGTCATGGATGGCTTCCTTGACTGTATACTCATGGAGACGGTCTCCATACTGTTGCTGGGTAGTTTGGGCTAGGTCGCCGACTTGCTGGCGTTTATTTTCCTTAAAGATGGGGGTGCCTGTAAAACCATACCAGAGAGACTGAGGGAAAAAGGCTTTAATGTCTTTTTGTGTTTGTGGTGTCACGGCACGGTGGCATTCATCCACGACAAAGGCCACTCGGAGTCCCTTGATTTTGTCCGCATCTCGTTGGTAAAGACCTTGGTCAAACTTGCGCATCATAGTAGTGATTTTCTGGATGGTTGTCACCACGACACGTTTATCATTACTTCCTAAGCGCTTGACCAAATCATGTGTATTGTCCGTCTCATCGATATCGATGACATCATTGGTCGCATAAGAGAGGAAGGATGATGTAGTCTGTTGGTCCAAGTCCCTACGGTCAACGACAAAAATCGTCTTTTGGATAGAAGGAATTTGAAGGAGGTTCCTCGCCACCTTATAAGAAGTCAAGGTCTTCCCTGAACCTGTCGTATGCCAAACATAGCCTGATGCTTGCTGGCGAGAGGCTTCCTGCACCGCTTCGATAGCATGGATCTGGTAGGGGCGCAAGAGGATGAGAGATTTCTTGCTATCATCAATGACAGAATACTGCATGACCATCTGGTGGGCACGAGGGATAGAAAGGACTTCGTGGGCAAAGCTAGTCAGGTTTGTCACAGGATGATTGTCCTTATCCACCCACTTGGTTAGAAATTGCTTGTTGAGTTTATTTTCACGAGCTGCAGCGATATAGCGAGTATCAACCTTGTTAGTCACAACAAACATCTGCAAGCTAGAGTATATACCACGGAATTTCCCTTCACGGTCATATTTTTTAATCTGATGAAAGGCATCTATGAATGCTGCTTGGGAACTCTTGAGCTCGATTTGAATCATGGGTAAGCCGTTGATGAGAAGAGTAACATCCAATCTACGGTCTTGGTCCAGAGGATTTACTTTTTCTCTTTGGACTTGATTGACAACTTCGTAGCTAGACTTTCCTGCTGCGATATTGTCTCTCCAAATGACTGACAAACGGATGGTACCTAGGCTCGCATCTTCTCTTTGAACCTCGACTTTGGCAATGCCATTTTCTCCGACCAACCACTTGGCAGCATCATAGTAGCTGACAAAGTTGAGTTGGTTCTGAATCTGGCGTTTCTCCTGCTCAGTCAAGGGATGGTCTGCTAGCAGAGCAACGTTGTTTTGGGCTAGTTTCTCAAAGAAATTGTCCCATAGTTGTTCTTCTGTTTTTAGGTCTTCTCTATAAGTCCATTGACTTTCACCAGTTACCAGCTGGTTAATCAGTTGTTTTTCTATTTCCAGTTCTGGTTTTACCTGCATCTATATTTCTCCTTTTGGAAACCGCATTCTTCCTATTATTATATCATATCCCAGACAGAAAACGCCTTCTAGATCCTACTTCCTTCCCAAAAACCATCTAGTCTTTCTCCCTAAAATATGGTATAGTAGAATCATACTACACAAGAGGAGTTTACATGTCACACGAGAAAGAAATGAAAGCTGTTTCTCCCCTTCTACAGCAAGCCATTCATATTTCCTCCATCGTCGGTGGAGTTGGTACTGTAATATTCTGTATCTGGGCCTATCAGGCGGGTATCCTGCACTCTAAGGAAACCCTATCTGCCTTTATACAACAGGCGGGTATCTGGGGGCCACCACTCTTTATCTTTTTACAGATTTTGCAGACAGTTGTTCCTATCATTCCAGGTGCTCTGACCTCCGTTGCAGGTGTCTTTATCTACGGGCATATCATCGGGACCATTTACAACTATATCGGCATTGTTATTGGTTGTGCCATCATCTTTTACTTAGTGCGTCTCTACGGAGCACCCTTTGTTCAGTCCATGGTCAGCAAGCGCACCTATGACAAGTATATCGGTTGGTTAGATGAGGGCAATCGCTTTGACCGTTTCTTTATCTTTATGATGATTTGGCCAGTTAGTCCAGCTGATTTTCTCTGTATGTTGGCTGCTCTGACCAAGATGAGCTTCAAGCGGTATATGACCATTATCATCCTGACCAAACCCTTTACCCTGGTCGTTTACACCTATGGCTTGACCTACATCATCGATTACTTTTGGCAGATGTTTGGCTAATAGACAAAAAACTCAAGGATGAATCCTTGAGTTTTTCTTTGTTAGGCTTCTTTTTTTAATAAAAGGGAAACAAGCACTGATGTAGCAATCATCCATGCTCCTAGAATGATAAAGGTCATTCGACCATTCATAGTCACCAAGCCAATCCCTGAAAGAACGAAGGGTGTTAATGATGCTCCAAAAGAACATCCCAAAACAGCATAGGAAGTTGCTTTGTTGAGGAGTTTTGCAGGAATTCGTTCAGATATCAACTGAAAGACTGTCGTCAGAGCGATGCTGTAGGCAAAGCCTCCCAGAATAGAACCTGCAACCACCACCCAGAGTGAAGGGGAAAGAGCAATGATGATTTGCCCGATACCAAAAGTGACACCAGCGACCAATAGAAGTCTTTCCTTGAAGGTCGAAATCAGGAAAGAAAAACTGATTCCAGCTAGAATCCCAATCAACTGCATGGCACTAAGTACCAAACTGGACAACTGAGCATCTCCAAATCCTGCCTCAATCATGAGACTAGGGATACGGAAGGTGATGGCCGTATTGGTACATACAATCACTGCGGCTGCAATAGCAAGGAAGAAAATCAATTGGAGCATGGAACGAGTCAGTTTCGCTGCTTCTTCTGTCTGTTGCTTGGATTCGTGAATTTCTTCCTTGTTGTAAGGGACAAATAGAAGGAAGAGTACGAGAACCACTAGGCCAGCGGCATAGGCTAGGAAGGTTGCTGTCCAGCCAAAGGCTAAGAGCTGACCGACTGCCAGCGTCAAGATAGAGGCTCCTACGACTTCGGCAGATCCACGAAAACCAAGCATCTGGATACGAGTTTTGCCGTGGTAACGTTCACTGATGATTGAGATGGCCTTGGCATTGAGCATCCCAACTCCAAGTCCAAATAGCAAGCGTGTCGCAAAGACAAAGTAATAACCCTGATACCAGAAAGGTGCTGTTCCGCTGATGGATAAAATCAAGAGTCCCAAGGTCAACTGGAGGCGTTCAGGAAAAATACGCTCTAGAACTCCGTTTAATAAAAGCATGGCCATAATCCCAAAGGATGGGAGGCTGACCAAGAGTTCGACCTGACCAGTCGAATAGCCCTGATAATAGTCAAACATGGCAGGTAGGGCACTCGAAATTGAAAACGATGTGATCAATACTAACGATAGGGAGAGTATACTCACTTTTTCCAAAAATTGTTTCATCTTTTCCTCATTCATTGTTCATTTTTCATATTAGTAAAAAGGTCCTTTCCTATCATACACTCTTTACCCAAAATTGGCAAGCGAATGAGCACCAAGACCAAAAGAAAAAGCGGGGCATCAAGAGCTGTGAAGTCTTGATGACATCCCACTTTTTTATGTGTTTTATCCAGTTATGTGACTTAGATTTTCAAGAATCGACGCATTGAGATTCCTGAACCAAGTGAACCGATACAGATTCCGATGAGGAACAAGAGACCGATCATCAATGGAATAAAGGTATTCGGTGTAATCAAAGATAAGTTTTGACCAACCAAGGATGGGTTGACAGATTGGAACACTCGGTTATAGATAAAGTAAACCAATGCTGATGGAAGAGCTGCTCCCAACAATCCGATAAAGGCACCTTCTAGCAAGAATGGGCCACGGATATAACCGTTCTTGGCACCAACCAAACGCATGATTTGGATTTCACGGCTACGTGAAATGATGGTAATACGGATGGTATTTGAAATCAAGAAGACTGCGATGAAGATCAAGAGTCCTGCGATGACCAATCCCCATACACGGATGAAGGAAGCCAACTTGAAGAGACGTTCGGTATTGGCACCACCATCTTGAACTTCAGAGACACCTTCAATCTTCTTAGCTTCTTCAGCTACAGGTTTTACATCACTTGGTGAATTGGTATCTACGATGTAGGCATCATGAAGAGGGTTTGCATCTCCTTCAAATACCTTCCACTCATCACCCATAGTTTCAGTCAGCTTTTGGTACTGCTCTTCTTTACTTGAGAAGGTTACATTTTTAACGGCTGGCAGAGCTTTAAGGGCGTTATAGACCTTGTGGTAGTCATTGTTCGTGACTGTTTGGCCTTCTTTTACAATGGTTTCACTGTTGTCTTCAACGTCTTTACGAACATAAACCATGACGCGGACGTTGTTTTCAATATCAGTTGCTAATTTCGCAGTATTGAAGATAACTGAAGCAAAGATAGCAACCAAGGTCAAGGTAATCATTACTGAACTGACCGCAGCAATGGTCATCCATCCATTACGCTTTAAACTCTTTAAAGCTTCGAACAGATGGCGGAAAAATCTACTAATCATCGTATCCGTACTCTCCTTTCGCTTCATCACGTACCACGCGACCATTCTCGATGGCAATAACGCGGTGGCGCAAGGTATTTACGATTTGGCTGTTGTGGGTCGCCATCAAAACAGTTGTCCCTTGAAGATTGATACGTTCCAAGAGGTTCATGATTTCCCATGAGTTATCTGGGTCCAAGTTTCCTGTTGGTTCGTCGGCAATCAAAACCTTAGGATTGTTTACGATAGCACGCGCAATGGCGATACGTTGTTGCTCACCACCTGAAAGTTCATTTGGGAATGAACGAACCTTGTGTTTCAAACCGACAAGGTCCAAGACTTCCATAACACGTTTTTTGATGTTACGACGACTTTCACCAACAACCTCCATGGCGTAAGCAATGTTCTCATAAACGGTTTTCTTTGGCAAAAGTTTGTAATCCTGAAAGACTACTCCAACGTTTCTACGCAAGAACGGAATATCTTTCTTTTTAATCTTAACCAGGTTATAACCTGCAACTTGCAAGCTTCCTTTGTCGATTTTGACCTCACGATACAAGGCACGGATAAAAGTTGATTTACCAGCACCTGAAGGTCCTACGATGTAGGCAAATTCTCCTGCATCGATATTTACAGTGATGCCACGTAGGGCTGTTGTCCCGTTGTCGTATTTTTTGACAACATCTCTCATTTCAATGATTGACATGTGACTTCCTTTCTTTTAACTGATACGCCATTTCAGATAAGCATCGATGAAACCATCCAGGTCTCCATCCATTACCTTATCTACTTGCGCTACTTCAAAGTTTGTACGATGGTCTTTTACCATTGTATAAGGAGTAAATACATAGGAGCGGATTTGGCTTCCCCATGTAATTTCCTTTTTCTCACCCTTGAGCGAGTCTACCTCAGCAGCTTTCTTTTCCTGCTCCATCTGGTAGAGTTTTGCCTGAAGCATCTTCATAGCACGGTCACGGTTTCCGTACTGAGTACGGTCGACGGTTGATGCTACGACGATCCCTGTCGGAATGTGAGTCAAGCGGATACCTGTTGAAACCTTGTTGACGTTTTGTCCACCTGCTCCACCTGAACGGAAGGTATCCATCTTGATATCATCCTCACGGATGTCAACTTCGATGGTATCATCCAACTCTGGCATCACTTCTACAGAAGTAAATGAGGTGTGGCGACGTTTAGCAGAGTCAAATGGTGAGATACGGACCAAACGGTGAACTCCCATCTCTGACTTGAGAAGACCATAAGCATTTGGTCCTTCAAAAGACAAGGTTACTGACTTGATTCCTGCCTCATCACCTGCTTGGTAGTCCAAGACCTCGACCTTGAAGCCTTTGGCATTTCCATAGCGAGTATACATACGAAGGAGCATATCGCCCCAGTCTTGAGCCTCTGTCCCCCCTGAACCAGGATGGATTTCAAGGATGGCATTGTTGTGATCATAGGGTTCTGACAAGAGAAGGGTCATTTCGTAGCTAGTCATCATCTGATCTAACTCATCGAGTTTTTCAACTAACTCATCCTTAACGGTTTCATCCTCTGCCAAAAAGTCCAGTAAAATCTCAACTTCATCCTGCAACTCATCCATCTTGTGGAAGGTATTATAGGTATTTTTGAGTTCGTTTAATTCTTGCGACGTTTTTTGGGCCGCAATATTATCGTTCCAAAAATCAGGTTCTGTCATTTTGTTTTCCAAAATGGCAATTTCTTCCTCTAAACCTTCGAGGTCAAAGAGACCCCCTGAAAGAAGCTAATTTTTCACGATTTGCGTCAATTTTTTGACGAATTTCTGAAATGTCCATACATACTCCTTTAATTGTATCGTTTTATTATACCATAATTTTTTTTATTTATCTAATCGGTGTTTTTCTAATTTAGTATCAATATATTTTGCAAGACATCTACTGACCTTATTTCTAGCAAAAATTTAAAAACCTCACAAGAAATTTCCTATGAGATTTCGTAAATTTATACTACTTTTTACAAGTTAACAGTCAGCACTTGACCGTCTTTCACGACTTGCTCACCAGCGATATAGACATCATTAACATCACTGGATTTGACGGCATAAACGAGGTGAGACAGCATGTTTTCTTGAGGCTGAAGATGGATTTTGTCTTTGGGTTGGATGACGAGGAAATCAGCTTGCTTGCCGACTTCCAAACTACCAATCTCATCTGCCATTCCTAACACCTTAGCACCCTCGATTGTCAAGGCCTTGAGGGCGGTTTCGATCGGAAATTGGCTGGCATCGCCACTCTTCATTTTCTGTAAGAGTGCTGCAGTCCGCCCTTCCTCAAACATATCCAGGTTATTGTTAGACGCAACTGAGTCCGTCGCAATACCAACTGCTACTCCTGCTTTTTGAAGTTGGACGACTGGTGCAATCCCTGAGGCTAATTTGAGGTTGCTGATAGGATTGTGGGCGATAGCGACTTGCGAATCTGCCAAGCGGGCAATCTCTGCTTCATTTAACTCCACACCATGGGCAAAGACAGCTTTATGGTCCAAATAGCCAAGCTCATCCAGAAAGGCTAATGGGCGTTTGCCATAGCGTTTCAGGATAATGCCTGACTCTTCCTGTGTTTCTGCAACATGGATATGAAGAGGAATGTTTTCTTCTTTTGCTAGCTCAAGACTTGCCTCCAGCAAATCTCGACTACAACTGTAGGGCGAATGAGGAGCCACCATCACCTTGAAATTTGGGTCTTGATAGCCTTTGATTGTCTCGATAACAGATCGAGTTCTGGCTATAGTTTCAGCCGTCGTCTCCACATCTGAAGAAAAGAGGGTTGGAGAAAAATAGCAACGCATCTTGGATGCCTTGACTGCCTCATAAATCTTTTCTATCTCCACTCCATTAGGATTGTACATATCATTGAAAGTTGTCGTTCCTGACTGGAGCATCTCTGTTAGCGCCTCTTTGACAGCCTTTGTGGTCATCTCTGGTGTGAATTCTGCTTCTGCTGGCCAGATATAGTCCTCCAGCCATTCGTGGAGATTGCTATCATCACGAATGCCTCTCAAGCCTGTCATGGCAGAGTGAGTATGGCAGTTAACCAAGCCAGGCATAATCCAGGCACCCTGATAGTCTATGATTTGATCTACTTGTTTAAGAATCTCTTGATTTTCCTGACCGACATAGACGATTTGGGATTCTTTAATAGCTAAAATCCCATCTAAATAGACGTGGAAATCTTGGTCACAAGTCACGATATTTACATGCTGAAAGACTTTCATCCCTAGGCTCCTTTTCTATATAAGTATTCATACGGGATAATTTTTCTAGCTATTGTAACAAAAAAGTCACCCGAAGGCAACTTTTCTTGTTTGTTCATTGACATTATAATGGCTTTCCCATTTATTCTGGGCTAAAAGCTGCTGCTTGCTGCATTTGATAGTATTTGCCTTTTCTCGTCATGAGTTCCTCATGATTGCCATATTCGACAATATCTCCATCGACCAAGACAAGAATCAAATCAGCATCTTGAATGGTCGATAAACGGTGGGCGATGATAAAGCTTGTCCGTCCTTTCATGAGTTTGGCAAAGGCGTCCTGAACCAGCACCTCTGTCCGGGTATCGATGGATGAAGTCGCCTCGTCTAAGATCAGAATCTTAGGAATGGCTAGAAAGACGCGGGCAATGGTCAAAAGCTGAGCTTGACCAACAGACAAGGATTCCCCTGAATTTTCAAGCTTGGTATCATATCCCTGTGGCAATTGTTGGATAAAGAAATCCGCATTTGCTGCCTTGGCTGCTGCAATAACCTGCTCTCGGCTAGCATCAGGATTACCAAAGGTAATATTGTCATGAATGGTTCCCTGCTTGAGCCAAGTTTCTTGGAGCACCATCCCAAACTGTTGTCGAAGAGATGCTCTAGTATAGTCGTAAATAGAATGACCGTCTAGCAAAATATCTCCTGAGTTAATCGGGTAAAAACGCATGAGGAGATTGATAAGGGTAGACTTCCCAGCACCCGTTGGTCCAACGATAGCAACCTTACTACCGGCTGGAATATTAATAGACAGATCCTTAATCAAGATCTTTTCAGGATTGTAACCAAAAGAAACATGTTTAAAGGAAATAGCTCCCTTGACTTGGTCGCTATTCAATTCTTTAAAACTAGTTTCTGTAATTTCTGGACTTTTTAGAATAGCATAAACACGTTCTGCACAAGCTAAGGCGCTTTGCAACTCGGCTAAGACTGATGAAATATCATTAAAAGGCTTGGTGTACTGCTGCACATAGTTCAAAAAGGTCACTAAACGCCCAACCGTCAAAGTAGAACCCGCCATGATGCGCAAGGCTCCAACACCAGCTAGTAGTGCATAAATGAGGGCATTAACAAAACGGGTGGAAGGATTGACTGTCGATGAATAAAAGATAGCCGACTGAGAATAACCTGCGTAGTTGTCATTTGCCTCATGAAGTCTCTCGATAAATTCTTCCTGAGCATTGAAGGACTGGATAATGGTCTGTTGGGTGAGCGATTCTTCTATCAACTGAGTCTGAATCCCCCTAGTCTCTGTCTGCTTTTGAAAGAGATGGTAGGATCTCTTAGCGATAAAGCGTGAAATGACCATAGATAGAGGTGTTAAGAGCAGAACCAAGAGAGTCATCAATAGATGGATTTGGAGCATAGCAAGGATGCTGACTAAAATCATCAAAACTCCTATGAAAAATTGGTTGAAAATCATATTCAGACCCGCTGCCAACTGCTCGATATCTGTCGTTACACGGCTGACCATTTCTCCACTACCTTGTCTATCTACAAGGGCAATCGGGAGGCGATGGAGTTTTTCAATAATTTTCTCCCGTAAATCTCTGGTATAGGAGAAAATCAGTCGATTATAGAGGAGAGGATTGGCCCATTGTACCAGCGTATTTCCAATGACCACCAAAATCATCTGGAGGAAAATCTGCCAAAATAGCTGGGATGAACCATCGACTAGGACTTGGTCAATCACCTGTCCTATCAAGATTGGTAGATAGATTGATAAGGCTACCTGAGCAATAGTACCCAAGAAAGCCAGGGAAAGGAGGATGGGATGACTTGCTAAATCTTTCGCCAATCGTTTGAGGGTTTGACTTGCATGTTTGCCTTTCATTCTAATCCTCCTTTCCATGTTGGGAAGCATTGATTTCACGATAGACTTGACTGGTCTCCATCAAATCTTCATGATTACCAAGTGCTAATTGTTGACCCTTCTCTAAAAGAAGAATCTGGTCTGCAATCTTCAAGGTAGAAGTTCGTTGTGAAATTAGGATCAAGCTGGTATTTGGCAATTTTTCCTGAATGGCCTTTAAAAGATTGGACTCAGTAATGGTATCAAGAGCCGAAGTCGCATCATCCAGGATGAGAAAAGGCGCTTGGCGCAAAACTGCTCGGGCAATCGACAAGCGTTGCTTTTGACCACCTGAGAAATTACGGCCGCCTGCTTGGACTTCTGCATCCAAGAGCCCTTCCTTTTCACTAACAAAGTCCTTGGCTTGAGCAATTTCCAAAGCCTGCCAAAGTTCTTGGTCAGAGACTGTCTCTTCCATACCCAAAGTCAAGTTGGAACGGATAGTTCCCTTAAAGAGTTCAACCTTTTGAGGGACATAGGCCATCCAGGACCGCCATTGAGCCAGATCCCGAGAGCCATGTCCAGCCTGATAGAGGCCCACTGTTCCTTTATCTGGTTTGTACAAACCAAGTAAAACCTGTACCAAGGTTGACTTACCAGAACCAGTTCCTCCGATGATCCCAAGAATTTCTCCTTGCTGCATATCAAAAGAAATATCCCTTAGCGAAGGCTGAGCTGCATCTGGATAAGTAAAGGTCAAGTCTTGGACGTGTAAAACTTGATTTCCAGAAACCCTTCCTGCCTTAAGTTCAGTATGAATATCTTCAGGTTTTTCAGCGAAGACTTCCTCAATACGCTTAGCTGATATATAAGACTGGTTGAGTGAATTAATCAGCATGGCTAGTTTAATCAACTCTACCAAAATTTGTAAGAGATAGTTGATCAGGGCAATCAAGGCTCCCTGACTGAGCCATCCTCCCTGGATAGAAAGATAACCATTCCAGATAATCACCAGCAAAGTTCCGTTGACAATCAAATAGGTCAAGGGGGTCAAGAGACTAGACCAGTAGCCTGTTTTCATTTGGATAGTCGTATAGATTTGATTGAGTCGTTGGAAATTCTCAATCTCTCGTTTTTCTTGGCCAAAAGCACGAATCACACGCATCCCTTGTATCTGTTGGCGCGTCTCCTGAACTAGCTGGTCAGTTTTCTTTCTCAAACTACTGTAGAGAGGATTGACCAAGCGTGATAAAACGACAATGACAAGGGTCAAAATGGCAACCATGACCAAGAACCAGAAGGTCAATTCAGGCGAGAGGCGATAAGCCATGAAAATGGCACCAAAAACAATAATAGGCGCTCTTAAAAAGAGGCGTAAGAATTGATTAATCCCTGTCTGAATCTGATAGGTATCTGAAGTCAAACGCGTCACCAAACTCGAAGTCGTCAAACGGTCTCTACTATCCTTGGGCAAGGAGAGAATATGACGATAGAGGTCATTGGTCAACTCCTTGGTGAAGCCGACTGCTGCCTTGGCTGAGTAAAACTGGGCAACTAGGGCAACTAGGACGCCAATAACTGCAAACACAAAGAGGAGTCCCATTTGCATCCACAGATGGCCCTGATCTTTTTGAGGGATAGATTGGTCAACAATACCTGCTATCACCATGGGAACCAAGAGTTCAAAAACAGCTTCTAGCAGCTTAAACAAGGGTGCTAGGAAAGACTCCTTGAGGTAGGGTTTAAAGTAAGAAAGTAATTGTTTCATGTGTCCCTTCTATTCCAAAATGAAGAGAGTGGGACAAACGTCCTAGCCTCTCAATTGTCTTTGGATTGTCGAGAAAGACGCAGTGGTTGAGTGGGATCTACTACGCTGATTTCATCAGCTTTTACAGCCCTACTCAACTGTGCGGAGGTGGGACGACGAAATCGAATTCTAACGAATTACCGATTTCTGTCCCACTCTCTCTTTCTACTTATTCAAATATGGAAGCAGGTAGCCATAGCCAGCTTTCTCCATTTCACCCTTAGCAATGAATCGTAAGGATGCAGAATTGATACAGTAACGGAGACCACCTAGTTCACGAGGGCCATCTGTAAAGACGTGCCCCAAGTGAGCATTCCCTGAACGTGAACGGACTTCGATTCGCTCCATACCATGACTCAAGTCCTGGTAGTAATGAATGAGTTCCTTGGAAATAGGACGGCTAAAACTTGGCCAACCACAGCCTGAGGCAAACTTATCCTTGGCAAAGAAGAGGGGCTCACCAGTCGTGATATCGACATAAATTCCTTCTTCAAAAGTTTGGTCATAAGCATTGCTAAAGGGAGCTTCCGTCGCAGCCTCTTGGGTAACTCGGTAGGACTCTTCTGATAAACTTTCTCGTAAAACTGCCTGACTCGGTTTTTCATAGTTGGCGGCATCTATCAGTGGTTTCTCAGCATCCCTCACATCGATATGGCAATAACCACCAGGATTTTTCTTGAGGTAGTCTTGGTGATAGTCTTCAGCTAAGATATAGTGGCGAAGCTTCTCCACTTCCACTGCTATTTTACGACCGATGAGGAGTTCTTGTTCACGAACTACTGTATTGATCGTTGGTAGATCAGCTTCTTCTAGGTAATAAATCCCTGTACGGTATTGACGACCACGGTCATTCCCTTGTTGGTTGACAGATAAAGGATCAATAACTCGGAAATAATAGAGTAAAATCTCACGAAGCGAGACCACCTTTTCGTCGTAGAAGACTTGCACAGTCTCTGCGTGATCTGTTTCTTTAATCAGTTGATAATTGGTGGTTTCTACCTGACCATTGGCATAACCAACACTGGTTTGCAGCACTCCAGAAATACGCGAAAAGTATTCTTCCAAGCCCCAAAAACAACCGCCTGCTAAATATATTTCTGCCATTTCAAATCCTCCTTGACCGTCTGTCGGTCGACAAAACTGGGAATCATTTCATATCCCATGTTTCATTTTCAAAAAAAGGACAGGAAGCCCTCTACTAGAGAGTTTCCACATCCTATTGTTCTATTTATTTTTCTTCGACGCGAACGCCTTGTGTATCTACTTGCAAATCATGAAGCTTGCCTTTGAAAGGTTGCTTTTCAAGCTCTGCCTTAATCTTAGGCATCTTGTCAGGATCAGCCAAGACCATAACAG
Source organism: Streptococcus sp. KHUD_017 (assembly GCF_054861245.1). NCBI lineage: Bacteria > Bacillati > Bacillota > Bacilli > Lactobacillales > Streptococcaceae > Streptococcus > Streptococcus sp. KHUD_017. The sequence continues at coordinate 501,272 of NZ_CM142175.1, read as the reverse complement.
TCGGACCAGCACCAGACAAGTAGGTTGCATAAGCACCATTTCTCTTAGCAACTTTCTTGATCGTCGCAAATTCTCTCACCAGTTCTTGACGGTAACGCTCATGAAAGAGGTCACTCTCAATCGCCTGGCCTGCTTTGACCATATCTCCAGTCAGTAGGGCTGCAATAGCCACATTGGCGATAGAACTTGCCGCAACGGCTTCCTTGTAAGAGAGTTTCTTAGGCAAGACACCACGACTATCTCGAGTTCGCAATTCATAGTTTGGAATATAAGCTAGAAAAGCACACTCTGGGAAAGGCGCCACAACAGCTGAAACCTGACCTTCTACCGAACTGGCAATGACGAGGTTTCCATAGATAGCTGGTGCAACATTATCAGGATGCCCTTCAATCTTAGTCGCCAATTGTAATTTTTCATGTTTGCTTAGCTTCAAGTTTCCGAGTTGATTTGCCAGCTCAATCCCAGCAACGATGACCGAACTCGATGAACCTAGTCCACGCGCAAGCGGAATATCACTGACCATCTTCAGACGTCTAGGTTGGAGGTCTGGAACAATTTGTAGAGCAATCTTCAGCAAAAGATTACGTTCATCACGTGGAATCCATTTGCCTAATTGGTGCTCAATCATCCATTCTTCACGTTCCTCGCAAACCTGAATTTCTAGATACTTGGTTACAGCTACACCAACCGAGTCAAAGCCAGGACCCACATTGGCACTTGTAGCAGGTACAATAATCTTCATCTTAGTCTCCTAAAACCTTGAAGGTGTTGAGAAGTTCAAACTCGGCTACCGCCTTCAAAGCGTCTGTAATATTTTCAAGCTGCGCCTTGTTGATCTTATGGCTGATAATGACAACACGAGCCTTGCCTTCTTGCTTACCATCTTGAAGGATTTGCTTGAAGGAAATATCCTCTGCATTAAAGAGCTCAGCCAATTTCAAGACTTGTCCTTTTGAGTCTGGAGCCAAGATTGAGAAATAGTAGTTAGCTTTGACATCTTCTGGCTTAGCCAAGACTACTGGACGGCTGTATTCATTAAAGGCTTTTCCAATTGTTCCATCATTCAAACGACGAACGATGCGGGCAATATCAGCCACAACACTTGTTGCAGTTGGTTTTTGACCAGCACCTGGTCCATAGTACATAGACTCCCCGATACCGATAGACTCTACAAAGACTGCATTCATAACACCATTAACGCTCGCAAGTGGATGTTCTTTAGGAAGGAATGTTGGCGTAACCTCAGCAGCAATACCAGATGCCGTTTCTTCGATAGAACCAACTAATTTCACAACATAACCAAGCTCTTGAGCTACTGCTACATCTTCTGGAGTGATATTGCGAATTCCTTGGTGACCCACATCTTCAAACTTGACATTCATCCCAAAAGCAAACTGACTAAGGATGACCATCTTGTAGGCCGCATCAATCCCATCAACGTCATTGGTAGGGTCGCTTTCAGCAAAGCCAAGTCGTTGGGCTTCTGCCAAAGCATCTTCATAAGACCAGCCTTCTGTTACCATTTTGGTCATCATGAAGTTAGATGTTCCATTGACAACACCAAGAACACGTGTGATTTTGTCTGATGCTAGTGAGTTAACCAAGGTACGAAGGATTGGGATTCCTCCTGCAACAGCTGCTTCATAGTATAGGGCAACATTGTGAGCTTTGGCTACCTCAAGCAATTCTGCACCATGGACTGCCAAAAGATCCTTGTTAGCTGTCACGACGTGTTTCCCGGCTTCTAAAGCACGAGTAATAAATGTTTTAGCAGGTTCGATACGCCCCATCAACTCAACAACAATAGTGATGTCTTTGTCTGACAAGATTTCATCGATATTTGTTACAAAATTAAAATCATTTCCTGCTTCAAGCAAGCGGGCTTTCTCTTGATCGTCTTTGACCAAAACTTTAGCTACTTCAATTTCTGACTGGGCTGCTTGAACAATTTTTTCTTTATTTTCCTTTAGCAAGAATGGCACACCACTGGCTACTGTACCAAATCCAAGTAAAGCAATCTTAACTGACATGTTTGTCTCCTCGAAATTTTCTAATAGTCCTATTATACCAAAATTGTGAGAAAATTCCTACCATTCTAAACTAAAAATAGGAACACCAAATCACAAAAAGAGGCTGGGACAAAAGTCCTAGCCTCTCAATTGCCTTTGGATTGTCGAGCAAGACGCAGTGGTTGAGTGGGCTCTAACTACGCTGATTTCATCAGCTTTTACAGCCCTACTCAACTGTGCGGAGGTGGAACGACGAAATCGAATTCTAACGAATTACCGATTTCTGTCCCACTCTCTCTATTTTCTATCTATTTCACAAAAGCCAATTCCTTATCACTCGACAAGTCTTCTCGATAACTGAAACCCGCAAAGCTGAGCTTTTTAATCTCTTCAACCGAGGTTACCTGACCTTCCATCAAGGCTGTTAAGAAAGCTCCTCTAGCTTTTTTAGAAATGGTTGAGTGGATTTTTAGTTTTCCATCTCGCTCTTCCATAAACTTGAAGGTCACCATTTTCTCACGGATTTCTTTAGGGAAGACAGTTTCAAACTCCGAAGACAAGAGTGAAAAGATTAGTTCTTCACCCTTCATCGACTCTTCATAGGCCACCTGCCAATGACTTTTCAAGCTTTTTCCAGCGACTTTTAGTTTCATCAAAAAGTCCAGTCTGTGAGGCGCAATCGGTTCAAAGGCTGGAATCACACCATAAAGAGCTGACGTTATCATGAGGTGTTCCTCCAGATAGGTTTGCTCCGCCTTGGTTAGATTGTCCCGTTTGATGTTGCGATACATGAGTCCATCAAAGAGGTGCAAGGCTGGATAGTTTGTCGCAGTTTCATTTTTCAAGGCCTGGATATGGTCATACTCCTCTTGCGCTTTTTCGGCAGATATTTTGTAAAAACTCTCCAGTTCTTGGGCAGAGTATGTCGCCAATTCATCCAGCACTGCCTGACTTTCAGGACGCAATGGTTTAGCCTCTAAACTAGGGATTTCGGTGTTCATTTCTTTTGCGGTTGGGATTAGAATTTTCATAGTGTTAGTGTAGCATATTTTTTTAGGACTACCAAGGATTTGAGCTTAAAAGAGAGTGGGACAGAAATCGGTAATTCGTTAGAATTCGATTTCGTTGTCCCACCTCCGCACAGTTGAGTAGGGCTATAAAAGCTGATGAAATCAGCGTAATATAACCCACTCAACCACTGCGTCTTGCTCGACAATCCAAAGACAATTGAGAGGCTAGGACTTTTGTCCCAGCCTCTTCTTTCCTTATTTTGGCAATCCTAACCAGATTGCAAAGAGAACTAGTGCTGTCCCAAGGCAGCTTGCCAAGATAGATGACAGATTAAACTTTTTCTCCTTTAGATGAGAAAATCCTATCTTCAAAGCAAAAAGACCAAGCAACATCGAACCAATCATCAGATAAAATCCCATTTGACTGTCCTCCATTTATTATTCTTTCTTTCATTATCACAAATTTCAAACAAGAGTGCAAGAAAAACGAGTTTGTTTCCTTAAGCTTGAAGGATGTACCCTGTTCTAGGATACAAAGCCTATATGACAATCCCTTCTAAATGATCCAATTCATGCTGACAAATCTGAGCAGGAAAACCCGTCAGGGTAATGGTCTGCTCTTGCCAATGGATGTCTCTGTAGCTTACTGTAATTTTTTCATATCGAGTTGTAGGTCTGACACCTGTCAAAGACAAACAACCTTCCTCTGTCTCGTATGGTCCTTCAAAAGATTTGAGAACTGGATTAAACATAACCATGGGAATCATTCCGATATTAAAAATAATGACACGTTTTTGTACCCCAATCATATTGGCCGCTAGTCCAACACAGCTTTCTCGGTTAGCCAATAGGGTATCCTGCAAATCCTTTGCTAGGGGTAAATCTTCCTGACTAGCAGGCTGGGATACCTGCGACAAAAACAAGATATCTTTTACAATTTTCTTTTCCAACTACTATTCCTCCATCTTTTTCTCAACTTGATTATAGCATAAAATCAATCTCTGTTTACCATATATAAAAGCAAAAAGCCATCCGAAGATGACTTTTCATAATTGTTTAAATAGCGTTTTTATCTTTTCCAAGTGCTCGTTGGATTGCTTTAACAATCTCAACAAGGACCACGATCATAAGTGCTCCTACGGCGACCACCATCCATTGAGTCAAACTCAAGTGTGACACGTGGAAGAGATTATTAAATCCAGGAACTAAAATCGTCACCACAAAGAGGACAAAGGCAACTGGGATAGACCAGTTAAAGGTCTTGTTGGTAAAGAGTCCCACTTTAAAGATTGATTGGTAAACCGACTTAACGTTAAAGGCATGGAGCAATTGGATCAAACCGAGAGTTGCAAAAGCCATGGTAAGGGCATCCGCATGGATTTCAGTATGACTTTGGTGCTCTGGGAAGAGAAGAGCCCAACCATAAACACCCAGAACCAGCATGGTTTGGAAGATCCCTTGATAAATGATTGCTCCGAAGACACCACCATCAAAGAAGTTAGACTTACGACCACGAGGTTTGTGGGTCATGACACCTGGTTCAGCAGGTTCCACACCAAGGGCGATGGCTGGTAGCGTATCTGTTACCAGGTTAATCCAGAGAAGATGCACTGGTTGAAGCACATCCCAACCTAACAATGTTGCAAAGAAGATGATGAAAACTTCAGCCATATTAGCAGACAAGAGGTATTGGATGGATTTTTGGATATTTGAGAAGACCTTACGTCCTTCTTCTACCGCTACGATAATGGTTGCAAAGTTATCATCAGCAAGGACCATATCTGAAGCTCCTTTAGAAACCTCTGTACCTGTAATCCCCATACCGATACCGATGTCAGCTGTCTTAAGTGATGGCGCATCGTTGACCCCGTCACCAGTCATGGCAACAACTTTACCTTCTTTTTGCCATGCTTTCACGATACGAACCTTGTGCTCAGGAGATACACGCGCGTAGACAGAGTATTGCTTAAAGACTTTTTGGAATTCTTCATCAGTGAGTTCATTCAACTCAGCACCAGTGAAGACATGGTCTTCTGTATCATTTGGATCGATGATTCCGAGACGTTTGGCAATAGCTTCCGCTGTATCTTGGTGGTCACCCGTAATCATGATTGGACGGATACCTGCTTCCTTAGCGACTCGGACAGCTTCTGCAGCTTCTGGGCGCTCAGGGTCAATCATGCCGACCAAACCAGAGAAGATGAGGTCAGATTCAACAATTTCAGATTCCAAGGTTGGGATTTCGTTGCTTGTCTTATAAGCCATCATCAAAACACGAAGGGCTTGTTTAGCCAAATCTTTGTTGGTTGCAAGGATAGCATTCTTGTCTTCTTCTGTGATTGGACGAACTTCCCCATTAACTTCAATACGAGTCACGCGCTTGAGCAATTGGTCAGGAGCACCCTTAACAGCGATAAAGTATGAACCGTCAGCTTCTTTATGAATGGTAGACATGAGTTTACGGTCTGAGTCAAATGGCAATTCAGCCACACGTGGCTCATCCTTCAAGACTTCACGAACATCAAAGTTGTGGTCCAAACCAAACTGTACAAGAGCTGTCTCCGTTGGATCACCAATCAGCTTGCCAGATGGGTCCACCTTGGTGTCATTGGCAAAGTTCATGATACGAAGGGTATTGTTATCAGCAGCAATTTCAGATGCCGAGCTTTGCAATTGACCGTTGGTATAAACTTTTTCAACCGTCATTTGGTTCATGGTCAAAGTACCTGTTTTATCAGATGCAATGATTTCTGTTGAACCAAGAGTTTCAACAGCTGGCAATTTACGGACAATCGAATTACGTTTGGCAAGTGTTGTAGTTCCCAAAGATAGAACGATAGTTACAATGGCAGGAAGCCCTTCTGGAATCGCAGCAACCGCAAGGGCAACCGCCACCATCAAGCCTTCTAATGGATGTTCGCCACGAACAAAGACACCAACCAAGAAAGTAATCACTGCAATAACAATGATTAAGTAAGTCAAGGCCTTAGATAATTGTTCCAAGCTTTGCTTCAATGGTGTTTCTGTTTCGTCGGCATTAGCCAACATATCTGCAATCTTACCAACTTCTGTGTACATACCAGTGTTGGTCACGACACCAATACCACGACCGTAAGTTACGTTTGAGTTTTGGTAACCCATGTTAACACGATCTCCGATACCAGCATCTGCTTCAACAAGTCCTGTCACATCTTTTTCAACCGGTACAGACTCACCAGTAAGAGCAGCTTCTTCGATTTTAAGAGACGCCGCTTCAAGCAAACGCATATCGGCAGGCACTACATCTCCCGCTTCAAGCAAGACGATGTCCCCAGGGACCAATTCTTTTGAGTCAATCTCAATCACATGACCATCACGACGAACACGAGCCATCGGGCTAGACATATTTTTCAGAGCTTCAATGGCTGCTTCTGCTTGCCCTTCTTGGTAAACCCCAAAGGCAGCATTCAAGACAACAACGGCCAAGATGATAATGGCATCCGTTAGACCGTCCATTCCTTCTGTAATCACAGAAAGTGCCGCTGCCGCAAGCAAGATGATAATCATCAAATCCTTAAATTGATCAAGGAATTTAGCTAGTAGGCCACGTTTCTCGCCCTCTTCCAACTCATTACGACCATAAGTCGATAGTCGTTCTTGAGCTTGAGCAGTTGACAAACCTTCGATAGATGAGTCCAAGTTCTTTAGGACTTCTTCTGAGGTCTGTGTGTAAAACAAGTCTTTATTTTGTTCTTTTGACAAAACAGTCTCCTCCTTTTTGGCCTCTTTTTACAAAAAAAGAGACCTGTTTTTTAAAAAAACAAGTCTCGCTGTTTAATATAGTGCCGGAAATAATTCGTAATGACGACACTATCGCGGTTAACCGCCAGCTACTCCCTTGAGTAGTTCTATTATATCAGAATTTCAAAAGTTTTCAAGTTTTGAGGTGTATTTAACTTACTTCCCACATTTGAATTTTCCTTGGAAAACCAGTATAATGAAAACATACGATAGTGCTAGAAAGGGAGTTAGATGAATCAATCGGTTTCAAACTTAAAATTGGCTGAGCGTGGTGCCATTATCAGCATTTTGACCTATCTATTCTTGTCTGCAGCTAAGCTAGCAACTGGCCACCTCCTCCATTCATCCAGTTTGGTGGCCGATGGTTTTAACAACGTTTCAGATATCGTCGGAAACGTGGCCCTTCTAATCGGGATTCGTTTGGCTCGCCAACCGGCAGATAGAGATCATCGCTTCGGCCACTGGAAAATAGAGGACTTGGCAAGTCTCATCACTTCCATCATCATGTTTTACGTTGGTTTTGATGTTCTACGGGACACCATTCAAAAGATACTCAGCCGAGAACAAACGGTCATTGACCCACTTGGTGCGACTCTGGGAGTCATCTCTGCTATCATCATGTTTGCCGTTTATCTCTACAATACCCATCTGAGTAAGCAAGCTAAATCAAAGGCCCTCAAGGCAGCCGCTAAGGATAATTTATCAGATGCTGTAACATCTCTTGGAACTTCTATTGCTATCCTGGCTAGTAGCTTCAACTATCCAATCGTGGATAAGTTGGTCGCGATTATCATTACCTTCTTTATTCTTAAAACTGCTTATGATATCTTTATCGAGTCATCCTTCAGCCTTTCTGATGGTTTTGATGAACACTTGCTCGAAGATTACCAAAAAGCTATCATGGAAATTCCTAAGATTAGCAAGGTCAAATCTCAACGCGGTCGTACTTACGGAAGCAACATTTATCTGGACATTACTCTGGAAATGAACCCAGATCTCTCTGTTTATGAAAGTCATGAAATTGCGGACCAGGTTGAATCAATGTTATCAGATCGATTTGGTGTCTTTGATACAGACATTCATATCGAACCAGCACCAATCCCTGAGGATGAAATTCTAGATAATGTCTATAAAAAATTGCTCATGAGAGAGCAACTAATTGACCAAGGAAATCAACTGGAGGAATTACTTGCAGAAGACTTCATTTATATTCGCCAGGACGGACAAGAACTGGACAAGGATGCCTATACGGCTGAAAAAGAATTAACCTCTGCTATCAAGGAGCTTCATTTAACCTCTATCAGCCAAAAGACTAAACTCATCCGCTACCAAGTCGGTGATACCATTCATACCAGCATCTGGCGTCGCCACGAGACTTGGCAAAATATTTTCCATCAGGAAACGAAAATAGAAAAAGAGAGTGGGACAGAAATCGGTAATTCGTTAGAATTCGATTTCGTCGTCCCACCTCCGCACAGTTGAGTAGGGCTGTAAAAGTAGATGAAATCAGCGTAGTAGAGCCCACTCAACCACTGCGTCTTGCTCGACAATCCAACATCAAAAAGAGGCTAGGACTTTTTGTCCCAGCCTCTAATTTTTTATTCTTATTTTGCAACGCTCTTAGCAAGAACAAAATTTCCTAGTGTAGCTGAACCATTGCCAGCAACAGCTGGAGTCACGATATAGTCACGTACATCTGGAACTGGTAGGTAGCCATTGAGTAGGGCTGTGAATTTCTCACGTACACGGTCAAGCATATGTTGTTGAGCCATAACCCCACCACCAAAGACAACGACATCTGGACGGAAAGTTACAGTCGCATTCACTGCAGCTTGAGCAATGTAGTATGCTTGAACATCCCAGACAGAGTTATTGAGTTCAATGTTTTCCCCACGAACACCTGTACGAGCTTCCAAACTTGGACCAGCTGCATAACCTTCCAAACATCCATTATGGAAAGGACAAACACCTTTAAATTCTTTTTCAATATCCATTGGGTGTCTAGCTACATAATAATGACCCATCTCAGGGTGACCAACACCGCCAATAAACTCGCCACGTTGGATAACACCTGCACCAATACCTGTACCGATAGTGTAATAAACCAAGTTTTCGATACGACCGCCGGCATTATTACGAGCGACCACTTCACCGTACGCAGAACTGTTTACGTCTGTCGTGAAATACATTGGCACGTTTAAAGCGCGACGAAGGGCACCGAGCAAGTCTACATTTGCCCAGTTAGGTTTTGGAGTTGTTGTGATAAATCCGTAAGTTTTTGAGTTTTTATCGATATCGATTGGACCAAATGAACCAATGGCAAGTCCTGCAAGATTATCGAATTTTGAGAAGAACTCGATGGTTTTATCGATTGTCTCGATAGGAGTTGTTGTTGGAAATTGTGTTTTTTCTACAATATTAAAGTTTTCATCACCGACAGCACAGACAAATTTTGTACCGCCCGCTTCCAAGCTTCCGTATAGTTTTGTCATGATAAACCTCTTGTATTTATTTTCTCTATTATAGCATATTTTAAGATTGAAAACGGCTCTATTTTTTAGTTTTTTCTCTGTAAATTTTACCATTTAAACAAAAACGAACAAACATGACATTTGTTCGTTTTTTTGATTTATTAAGCTTTAACTTCGATGATTGCGTCACCCTTAGCAACTGATCCAGAAGCAACTGGATTTACTGAAGCAAAGTCTGCAGTGTTTGTTACGATAACCATAGTTGTATTATCAAGTCCTGCAGCGGCAATCTTAGCTGAGTCAAATGTTCCAAGAACATCTCCAACTTTAACCTTGTCACCTTGGGCAACTTTATGATTGAATCCTTCACCGTTCATTGAAACAGTATCGATACCAACGTGAATTAAGATTTCAGCACCGTTAGCTGTTCTCAATCCATAAGCATGGCCAGTTGGGAAGACGATTGTTACTTCAGCATCAGCTGGTGCATAAACAACATCTTGGCTAGGTTTCACGGCGATACCTTGTCCCATAGCTCCACTTGAGAATACTGGGTCATTCACATTTGAAAGAGCAACAACATCACCAACGATTGGTGTTTGGATTGTTTCGTCTTGAAGAGTTGCTGGTACTTCTTCATTTACCACTGTAGTTTCTTCAGAAACTGTTTCTTCAACAACTTCTGTTTCTTCTTTGTAACCAAAAGCATATGTCAAACCGAAACCAAGGGCAGTTGTAACTAAGACCATAAAGACATACTTAAGGAGTTGACCGTTGATATAGAGAAGTGTTCCAGGAATGATCGTAATACCAAAGCTAGTACCTGCCAAACCTAGAATGTTTGCTAACCAACCACCAGCAGCACCGGCGATAAGCCCCATGATAAACGGTTTACCATAGCGAAGATTGATACCAAAAATAGCTGGTTCAGTGATACCAAGTCCAGCAGAAAGTGCAGCTGGGAAGGCAAGAGCTTTAATTTTGGGATTCTTTGTTTTTACACCAACAGCAAGCGTTGCTCCAAGTTGAGCAGTCATAGCTGCTGTAATAATAGCATTAAGAGGATCTGAACCTGTAGAAGTAACAAGGTTAGCCTCCAAGAGATTGAAGATATGGTGAACACCTGTAACAACGATGACCTGATGAACACCACCAAGGATTAATCCACCTAGACCCATTGGAAGACTGAGCAACCAAACAGTAGCGACTTTGACATAGCTTTCAACTTCGTGGAATACAGGTCCAATGACAAACAAGGCCAAAATAGACATTACTAAGAAAGTCAAGAATGGTACAAGGAGTAAATCTAATACATCTGGAATACGCTTACGGAGCCACTTTTCTAGTTTAGCACCAGTCAAACCAACGAAGAAGGCTGGTAAAACTGAGTTTTGATAGCCGACAACTTTGATAAAACCAAAGAAGAGGATTGGTTGAGCGTCACCAGAGGCCACAGCCCAGGCATTTGGTAAGGATGAGTTTACCATCATCAATCCTAGAACCAAACCAAGCAATGGATTTCCACCGAAGACTCGAAAGGCTGACCAACAGATTAAGGCTGGGAAGAAGGCAAAAGCTGTATCTGTCAAAACAACTGAATAGGTATAGAAGTTTGTTGCTTTAAAAGCTTCTGCAGTTGTTCCAAACAAAGCCAAAACTTGATCTTGAACAATAGCCCCACGAATTCCCATAAACAAACCAGTAGCAACGATTGCTGGCAAAAGAGGTACAAAGACGTCACCGAAAGTACGGATAGCACGTTGGAACCAATTTCCTTGTTTGCCTGCTTCTTCTTTCATCTCATCTTTAGATGAAGTTGGCAAACCAAGAGCTACGACTTCATCGTACATCTTGTTTACTGTACCAGTACCAAAGATGATTTGGTATTGACCTGAGTTAAAGAAAGCACCTTGAACTTTTTCCAAGTTCTCGATAGCATCCTTATTGATTTTCGCTTCATCTTTCACCATCACACGGAGGCGAGTCGCACAGTGAGCTACACTGTTGACGTTCTCACGTCCACCCAAGGCTTCGATGACTTTTTTTGCAATTTCTGTATTGGTCATTTGCAAAAATCTCCTTATAAAAAAATTTGTTCTTGTTTGAAAGCGATTTTACTCGCCCTACGAGTATTATTTTATCATCTTTCAAAAATATGTCAAGCGTTTTGCAGAAAAAGTTTTTTGATTGTTAAAATTTTTGATAGTTTTTGCTTCTTTCTTGATAAATTCGTCTCAAAAACGCCTGTTTCTACGTGATTTTATGTGAATATTTTCAAAAACTTTCATATTTTCATTAATTTTCATAAAAATAGGCTTCTAATTATCTGTCAATCGTTTGACATTTTTTTCTTAAATTCGATATAAAAGACTTGCTTTTTTATAAGGAAACGTTTACTATAAAGATAGTAGAATTTATGGAGGGAATATAAATGGAATGGACTACCGAGCGTCGTTATAGACGCTATGAAGATTGGACACAAGAAGAAAGAAAAGAAATCCAAGAAAAGATGGCACAATCCCCATGGCACGTCAGCTATCACATTGAGCCAAAAGAAGGACTCCTTAATGATCCAAATGGCTTTTCTTATTTTGATGGCAAATGGGTTGTTTTTTACCAAAATTTCCCCTTTGGTGCAGCTCACGGTTTGAAATCTTGGGTTCAGCTTGAAAGCGACGACTTGGTTCACTTTACTGAAACAGGTGTAAAAATATTACCTGATACTCCTCTGGATAGCCACGGTGCTTACTCTGGATCTGCTATGCAGTTTGGCGATAACTTGTTCCTATTTTATACAGGAAATGTCCGTGACGAAAACTGGGTACGTCACCCTTATCAAATCGGTGCCTTAATGGATAAGGATGGAAAAATCGAAAAGATTGATAAAATCTTGATTGATCAACCAGCTGATGCTACTGACCACTTCCGCGATCCACAGATTTTTAACTTTAAAGGACAATACTACGCTATCGTTGGTGGTCAAGATTTGGACAAAAAAGGTTTTGTCCGTCTCTATAAGGCTATCGATAATGATTATACAAACTGGCAAGAAGTCGGAGACCTTGACTTCAACAATGACCGCACTGCTTATATGATGGAGTGCCCAAATCTTGTCTTTGTCGGAGAACAACCTGTCCTTCTCTACTGCCCACAAGGATTGGATAAGAAAGTTCTAGACTACGATAATATCTTTCCAAATATGTATAAAATTGGGGCTTCCTTTGACCCTGAAAATGCCAAAATGGTAGATGTGTCTGAACTACACAATCTAGACTATGGTTTCGAAGCCTATGCTACTCAAGCCTTTAACGCTCCTGATGGTCGAGCCCTGGCAGTCAGCTGGCTTGGGTTACCAGATGTTTCTTATCCATCTGATCGCTTTGATCACCAAGGAACCTTCTCATTAGTCAAGGAACTTACAATCAAGGATGGCAAACTCTATCAGTACCCTTTAGCAGCTATCCAGGACCTCCGAGCTTCAAGAGAGGAATTTTCAAATCGTTCTGAAACCAAAAACACCTACGAACTTGAACTTAACTTAGAAGCCGATAGTCAAAGCGAAATTGTCCTTTTTGCTAATAAAGATGGCAAGGGGCTATCTATCAATTTTGACCTTGTCAATGGCCAAGTTACTGTTGACCGCAGCCAAGCAGGTGAGCAATATGCTCAAGAATTTGGAACTACTCGCTCTTGCTCAGTTACTAATCAAGCAACTACTGTCAATATCTTCATCGACAACTCTGTCTTTGAAATTTTCATCAATAAAGGAGAAAAGGTATTTTCTGGTCGTGTCTTCCCTCACGAAGATCAAAATGGAATCCTCATTAAATCTGGAAACCCAACTGGAACATACTACGAATTAGAATATGGTCGCAAAACTAACTGATGTCGCAAAATTAGCTGGCGTCAGCCCTACTACTGTTTCACGTGTCATCAACAAAAAGGGTTATCTGTCAGAAAAAACCATTCAAAAGGTTAATGATGCTATGCGTGAGCTGGGCTATAAACCCAATAACTTAGCTCGAAGTCTTCAAGGAAAATCAGCCAAGTTAATCGGTTTGATTTTCCCTAAAATCAGCCATGTGTTCTATGCTGAATTGATTGACAAATTGGAACACGAACTCTTCAAAAAAGGTTACAAGACCATCATCTGTAATAGTGAGCATGATTCAGAAAAAGAACGCGAATACATCGAAATGCTAGAAGCTAATCAGGTGGACGGCATCATTTCGGGAAGTCATAACCTTGGGATTGAGGATTACAATCGCGTAACCGCTCCAATCATTTCATTTGACCGTAACCTATCACCAGACATACCTGTCGTTTCTTCTGATAACTATGCTGGCGGTGTCCTAGCTGCTCAGACCTTGGCTAAAACCGGAGCCAAGTCTATCATTATGATTACAGGTAATGACAACTCCAATTCACCAACTGGACTTCGTCATGCTGGTTTTGCTTCAATCTTGCCAAAGGCTCCTATTATCAATGTTTCCAGTGACTTTTCACCCCTTCGTAAGGAAATGGAAATTAAAAATATCTTGACCAAACAAAAACCAGATTCGATTTTCGCCTCTGATGATTTGACTGCTATTTTGGTTATTAAAATTGCTCAGGAGCTTGGTCTCTCTGTTCCTGAAAAACTCAAAGTGATCGGCTATGACGGGACTTATTTTATCGAGAATTTCTACCCTCACCTCACTACCATTAAACAACCCTTGGAAGAGATTGCTCGCCTAACAGTTGATTTGCTCTTACAAAAAATTGAAGGCAAAGAGGTTGCTACCACTGGTTATTTCTTGCCAGTTAGTCTCTTACCAGGTAAAAGTATTTAAACAAAAAACTCGGACTGAATCAGTCTGAGTTTTTCTTATAATCTTAATTTTTTCAAAAGAGTTTGTGCTTTTTCTAAGTTAAAAGTTTTTTCAGCAATCAAGCTTTCTACCAACTTAGGCACTTCAGCCTCTGTGGCTCCTGCAAGGAGGGCCAGTGACTTCGCTTGAAGTTTCATGTGTCCATGCTGAATTCCTGTGCTGACAAGAGCTTTAAGAGCTGCAAAGTTTTGAGCGAGACCGATTGAAACAATGATTTGAGCCAATTCTTTGGCAGACGGATGACCTAGCAACTCATGACTGAGGACTACACGAGGATTGAGACCAATTGAACCACCTTTCATAGCAACAGGCATGGGCATGGTCATCTCTCCTACGAGTTCCTCTGTTTCCAAATCAATCGTCCAACGACTAAGGCCTCGATAGGAACCATCATGACTGGCATAGGCATGTGCTCCCGCTTCAATAGCCCGCCAATCATTTCCAGTAGCAATCAAGAGAGCATCGATTCCATTAAAGATTCCCTTATTGTGAGTAGCTGCTCGATAAGGATCTGCTTGAGCAAACTGGCTGGCTAAAACCATTTTTTCTGCTAGTTCACGTGCTTCATCCTTCTGGCGACTCAGATAACGAAAGGCAATCCGACAAGTTGCAGTTACTAGAGAATCTGTTGCGTAGTTGGATAGAATTCCCATTAAACTTTGCCCTTGACTTAGAGCCTCTAGACTTGGTTTTAAAGCTTCAAGCATGGTATTGAGCATATTAGCTCCCATGGCTTCCTGAGTATCCACATGGAGATAAGCCACTAAAAAGTCAGCCTCACCAGAAATTTTCTCAACTGTTAGCTCTCTGGCTCCACCACCACGTTTGACAATAGATGGATAGGCTTGGTTTGCTTGTTCGAGTAGCTCTGCTTTCTGACTCAAAATAGCCTGACATGCTTTATCCCTATCTGGAACCTGATAAAGAGCAACCTGACCAATCATTAGTCTTTGATGAACATGGGCACTAAAACCACCAGACCTATTGATAATCTTACTAGCAAAACTAGCCGCAGCAACGACGGATGGTTCTTCTGTTACATAAGGAACTGTGTACTCTTGGCCATTTACCAACACTTCTGGAACTACTGAGTAAGGGAGTGAGAAGGTTCCTACTACATTTTCACTCAGTTGATCCGCAATTTCTAGACTGAGATTTTCATTCCGGTCTAAACTTTCCTGCGCCTCTATAGAAGTAAGCGCCTGAGACTTCACTAGCTCTAGGCGCTCTTGGGCTGATTTTTTAGCAAATCCATTCCAATTTTTTTTCATTATTTTTCAACCTTGCTGTAGCGACGTTGGTGTTCTACAATCTCAACCAGAGCATAGTCTTGTCCTTCATAGCCTGACATGGTTGCAGAACCTGTCTCATCCAAGTTTGTTTCCTCAAAAAAGATTCGTTCATAGTCCGCAACAGTCAAAGCTTGACGTTGATCTAGCAGCTCTAGACGATTTTTCTGTAACTGTTTCTCGTATCCTTCAACCAGTTCCACACTGAAGAACTCAGATACAGCACCACTTCCGTAGCTGTAGAGAGCAATCTTGTCTCCTGCCTTGAGACTATCAGAGTTTTCAAGAAGAGACAAGAGCCCTAAAAAGAGTGAACCCGTATAGATATTTCCAACCTTTTGGCTATAAACAATGGATTCATCAAAGTGTTTTTGGAATAAATCCTTTTTCTCTTGAGGTAGAGATTTATCAAGAATTTTTTTCAATCCCTTGAGAGCTAGCTTTGGATATGGCAAATGGAAACAAATAGCTTCAAAATCATTCAAGTCGCAATCATAACGCTTTTGGTACTCTTCCCAAGTCGTTTTTAAGCTATCCAAATACTGCTGTGTTGAATATACTCCATTCACAAACGGTGTCGTTGAATAATTTGGACGCCAAAAGTCCATGATATCACGAGTCTGCGCAACGTTATCGTTGTTGAAGACCATAACACGTGGATTTTGACTAATCAACATGGCAACACAGCCTGCTCCTTGGGTTGGTTCACCAGGAGTTTCGACACCATATTTTGCAATATCACTAGCTAGTACCAACACTTTTGATTTTGGAGAATTTTCTACGTGTAACTTAGCATAGTGAAGAGCCGCAGTTGCACCATAGCAAGCTTCCTTGATTTCAAAACTACGAGCAAAAGGTTGAATTCCAAGCAAACCGTGTACAAAAACCGCAGCTGCCTTACTTTGATCGACTCCTGATTCTGTCGCTACGATAACCATATCAATCTCTTGCTTATCTTCTTCAGTCAGGATAGAATTTCCTGCACTAGCAGCCAAGGTCACAATATCTTCTGTTAACGGAGCAATACTCAATTCTTTTAAAAGGAGTCCTTTACTCAATTTTTCAGGATCAGTCCCTCGAGCTTCTGCTAAATCTTGTAATTTCAAAACGTATTGACTGGTCGCAAAACCAATCTTATCAATACCGATTTTCATATTTACCTCTATTTTTATCATTCATTGTAAAAATTCGTTCACCTCTATTTTATCATAATTGAGGTCAAATGAGCGAAAAAAGACTTGATTCCCCAAATCAAGTTCATTTTTAAAAGTTTATCTCATTTTAGGATACTCTAACAAACTGAACTGAAGAGCCATAAAAAATCGAGTCTTAGCTAGCTCGATTCTTTTTGAGATAATGATACAATTTCAACAAAACTGTTCCACTGGCCATTCCAATGGAGATAACAAGGGCCAACATCATGACTAGCATGGCACTAGAAATGGCATGACCGTAGTCACCTGTAACGAAGAAGGAAGTTGTTCGATAGGAGAGATACCCTGGTACTAGCGGAGCCAAGATGGCTAAAGCAAACACAACGGCTGGTGTTTTATAGATAATACTCATAATCTGGCTGATACAAGAACCAATTACAGCGGCAATAAAGGTCGCCAAAATAACATTGGTTGGCTCCTTGAGTATTAGATAGAGCAGCCAGATTGACATTCCCAAAACTCCACCAGGAATGAGCATAGAACGTTGGACGTTTAAAACGATTAAAAAAGTGATAATAGCTAGCAGACTAGCTAGAGCCTGCAATAAAAATGTTGTTAGAGTCATATTAGTTCATGAGTACGAGGGCGACTGATGTTCCAGCCCCTAAGGCAAGGGTAATCAGCAAGGATTCAAACATCTTGCTCATACCAGAGTTAATGTGATTGGTCATAATATCTCTAACAGCATTAGTCAGAGCAATTCCCGGTACAAATGGCATAACCGCACCTGCAATGACCAAATCAGCTGTAGAAGGAAAGCCAGAATAGCGCGCCCAAAATTGTGCAATCAAACCAAAAACAAGAGCTCCTACAAAAGCTGTCATAAAGGGAATACGGATAAATTTTTCTACGTAAAGAGAACAGGTGAAAGCAAAGATGGTTGCTACTCCTGCACCAATGGCATCGTAGGCATTACCCCCGAACATGATCGAGAAGAAGGGAGCACTAAAGGTCGCCGCAACCGTCAATTGAACATTGGTATAAGGTGAGGGCTTGGTATTCAATTCTTTGAGTCGGATAAAGGCTGTCTCCAAATCAAGCTGCCCTGATACAAGCTGCCGTGAAATCTGATTGACATCGCAAACCTTCTCAATATTATAGGAAGAGGAAGTCACTCGTTTCATTCGAGAGATATTTGTGTTCTCAATGGAGAAAAAAATGGCTGCAGGCATGGCCAAAACATTACAATCCATAATGCCTTGTGAATGTGCAATCCGAATCATAGTATCTTCGACACGATAAATTTCAGAGCCATTGCGAAGCAGAATCGTTCCTGCTAGCATAATGAGATCAATAACTGCGTTCAGTTTTCTTGATTCGTCCATGTTCCCCTCCTTTTTAAACTTCTTTTATTTTATCATAAATTTTAAGGAAAAAAAATCTTTGCCACAAAAACTGTGACAAAGATTGATTAGTGATCACCATTATGATTCTCAGACGGAACATTAGATGATGGAGCTGTAGTAGTTTGAGGTTCTCTAATCTGTGGTGTTGTCTCTCCACGATTTGGATTTACTTGTGAAGGATTTGTTGTTGTCGTAGTTGTTTTCGGCTTATAGATAGAAATCTTAATCCGAGTTTTATTCAAATCTACACCTTCACCTGGTTTTGGACTTTGACTAACTACAGTCTCTTCAGCAGTTCCTTCAGGAGCTGTTGAGACCTCTACCACTTCAATATTAGCCTCTTTTACACCTACAATCTGAATCAAGTTATTCTTGGTAAATTCAAGGCTTGATCCAATATAACTTGGCATAGGAACGCTTGTTACCTTCTTGGCTACTGTCAAAGTAATCTCTGTCGCCTTACTGAGATCATAAGTGGTTCCTTCTGACAAGCTCTGTTTCATAACAAGGCCTGCCTCTGTTTCACTTGATTCTTCTTCAACAACCTTGATGAGATTTTCAGGAACCTTTTTCCCTTTCAATTCTGCTATAACATCTGTTGATTTACGACCAACATAATTTTCAAGCTTGAAGGATTGCTGACCTGAAGAGATAATGAGATTGACTTTAATACCTTCTTTACGAGACGAACCAGCATCTGGATCCGTTCGAATCACTCGGCCTTCTTCTACCGTATCACTAGCTTCAGTCTTTTCCTCGCCAATTTCAAAATTAGCTTTTTTAAGTTTTTCCTTAGCTTCTGCTACAGTTTGTCCTGCAACATTTGGAATTTCAACAGTTGCTGGTGTTTTGGATACTATCCAAAAGAGAGAAGCCAAAACAAGTATAAAGCTAGCCAAAAGCACTAAATACCTCGCTTTAAAACGACGCTTCTTGACTGGTTTTGCAACAGTTTCTTTACTAGTTGCCTTTTGAGTCGGCTTTTGGCTCTGAGGACTTTCTTCCTTTGGTTGCACTTTAGGAATCGCTGTTAAAGTAGATTGTGAAATTTTCGGTAAGGTTTTTGTGTCAACTTTACTTGTATCTTCAAATACCAGCTTTGGTTCATTTCGACGGTTATAAGAAAGACTGCTCAATAAGTCAACATACATCTCTGAAACCGTTTGGTAACGGTCTGTTAACTTTTTAGCTGTCGCTTTTATAACCACGTTTTCCAAGGATTGTGGCACAGATGGGTTTTCTGCAATGACCGAAGGAAGTGGTTTTTGGAAATGCTGAAGTGCAATCGTAACAGCACTATCTCCATCATATGGAATATGACCCGTCAACATTTCAAAGAAAATAATTCCCATTGCATAAATATCACTCTGTATGGTCGCCTTAGAACCACGCGCCTGCTCAGGTGATAGATAGTGAACAGAACCCAACATGGAGTTGGTCTGTGTCAAACTGGTTTCTGCAAAGGCCACTGCAATCCCAAAGTCAGTAACTTTTGCGGTTCCATCAGGAGTCAAGAGTATATTTTGAGGTTTTAAATCACGGTGAATAATCCCCTTTGCATGCGCCAAACGCATAGCCAAGAGAATTTGACCCATGATACGAACAGCTTCCTCGTTTGATAGAGGGTAGTGTTCTTTGATATAACGTTTGAGGTCAAGCCCAGCTACATATTCCATAGCTAGATATTGTTGACCGTCTTCTTCACCGATATCCGTAATTCGAACGATATGAGGATGATCTAGGTCCGCCATCGCACGTGCTTCACGCTGAAAACGTGCAACAGCGATTGGATCCGTTTGGTAGTTGGTCCTCAGGACCTTCACCGCTACCTCTTCCCCATCCAGAATCAAATCTTTGGCCAGGTAGACATCTGCCATCCCTCCACGGCCAATTTGTTTGATAATCCGATATCGTCCGGCAAATATCTTGCCGATCTGGATCATTTTGATTCCTCCTCAATCGCAATCAAGGCAACAGTAATGTTATCAAGCCCTCCGGCATTGTTTGCAAAACGTACTAAGGTTGCCGCCTTGTCTTCAAGTGAAATATCACTTGTCACGATGTCATAGATTTCACTTCCTGAAATCATATTCGTGAGACCATCACTGTTCATAACGATATAGTCACCAGGTTCCAAGCTTACAATTCCTAAATCAGGTTGAATCTCATCTTTTTGTCCGATAGACTGTGTGATAATATTCTTTTGTGGATGTGCTTCAGCTTCTTCAGGTGTTAATTGACCTGCCTTGAGCAATTCATTCACCAAAGAATGGTCACTCGTTAATTGATGGTATTCTTCACCACGAACTAATCCGATACGAGAATCGCCAATATGAGCATAGATGGCTTGGTTATCAATGATTGCAAGGGCTTCTAGAGTTGTACCCATTCCCTTATATGCTTCATCTCGACCTAATTGGTAAATCTTTTGATTTTCAATCTCTAGATGTTCTGCAAACCATTCACGAACTTCATTAACGGTATCAATCTGAGTATCTACCCAGGCAACACCTAAGTCCGTAACTGCCATCTCACTGGCAATATTACCTGCGCGGTGTCCTCCCATCCCGTCAGCCAAGATAATCATCGTGCGACCGGCACGGTTGACAAAAAGATTGACATAGTCTTGATTATTTGTACGTTTCTGACCCACATCTGTTAATAATGAAATCTCCATTGTGTCAGTTCCTTCCTAATTGGATATCTTACGAAATTGGCTAATAAAGAATCCATCACTTCCATACAATTCAGGAGTAATGAGGATGCAGCCATCTTTTAGGATATCCTTGCATTCGTGTTCTAGTTTAACCTGCTCGAACTCTGGATGACTTTCTAAAAATGCTTGAACCACTTGAAAGTTCTCCTCAGAGACAATAGTGCAGGTACTATAAGTTATTATACCACCTTTACGTAGCGTTTGACAAACACTACCTAATATTTCCAACTGAATTTCCTGTAATGACGCGAAGTCAGCAGTGTCTTTGTTGTATTTGATATCTGGTTTTCGACGTAATAGACCAATCCCTGAGCAAGGGGCATCAACAAGAATCTTATCAAATTGATTCTTACCAAAAAACTCGTGAACCTTTCGGGCATCCAATTTTTGTGTTTGAACACGGTCTGCTACACCTAAACGCTGGGCATTCTCTTGAATCAAAGTGAGTTTGTGGTCGTAGAGATCCAGAGCTGTTACCTGACCTGTCGTGAGATAAGATGCCATATGGGCTGTTTTCCCACCTGGAGCTGCACAAGCATCCAAAACCTGCTCCTCTCCTTGTAAATCAAGAGTTGGAGCAACCAGTTGACTAGACTCATCCTGGATAGTAATAGCCCCTTCAGCAAACAAGTCATGACCCGCAAAATGCCCCTGTTCTTTGACCAGACCAGAAGCTGATAAAGCAGAATCACTTGCATCAAGCAGAGCTTTAATTTCCTCTTTTCGGCTCAAATCTGTCACCCGGATACTGGCTTTATTACGTTTTAATAGACTTTCAAAAATCGCTTGCGCTCGCTCTTCTCCATACTCTTCCTTGAGCTTAGAAACTAACCACACTGGCAAAGAGTAGGCGATAGAATCACGCTTGTTCTTACGCTTGATACTGGCAATATCTGGCAAGCTCTCACGCAAGATACGGCGAAGGACTGCATTGACCAGTTTTTCGCTACCTTTTTTACGAAGTTTTGCAATTTCTACCGCTTCATTGACCACTGCATGATCAGGAAGCTTATCCAAATATTGGAGTTGATAGACGCTCATGAGAAGCAAAACATAGAGCCAGCTGTCTAGCTTGTCTCTATCCTCAATAAAGTGAGACAAATACCATTCTAAAGTTAGTTTACGAGCTACGGTTCCATAAACAAGCTCTGTCACCAAACCTTTGTCAGTTGCTGACAGTTGACTTCCCTTAAGGTGTTTATTTAAGGCGATATTGGAGTAGGCTTGATTGACAAAGACATCCTCTAGCACCTTTAAGGCTAAGTTTCTAGCCGTTTCTACTTTAGTCACCAAATCGTTCTCCTACAGCCAAACTTCGTCCAACACCGTTGAGGAAGGAAGCAATGTCCATTTTAGGTTTTCCTGCTGGTTGAACCTGTTTGAGAGATAGAGCTCCTTCTGCTGTCGCGACAATCAATTCTTTCTTACCGATGGAAATAATCTCACCCGGATTCCCCTTCCCTTCTACAGGCAAGGCTTCATAGATTTTGAAGCGTTCTCCCTTGAGGAAGGTATGAGCAACTGGCCATGGATTCATCCCACGGATTTGATTAAAGAGTTGACGGTTGGTCTTGTTCCAGTCCAATTTTTCTTCCTCTGGTTTGATATTAGGTGAGAAAGTTACTTGGCTTGGATCTTGCGGTTGAGGCTGAATCTCGCCAGCTATATAAGCAGGTAGAGTATCCAAAAGCAAATCACGCCCAACAATGGCCAATTTTTCAAACAAAGTTCCAACATTGTCCTCATCAGTAATGGGAATACTGCGACGAGAAATCATGTCTCCTGCATCCATTTCCTTGACCATTTCCATAATGGTTACTCCTGCTTCTTCATCACCTTGAATCAAGGCATAATGGATAGGAGCTCCACCACGGTGTTTGGGAAGGAGGGAGGCGTGAACGTTGACTGCAAAATCCATGCTATCAAGGAGTTTACTTGGGAGAAACTGTCCAAAAGCTGCAGTCACAATCCCGTCAGCTCCCAAATTCATGATAGCTTCCATTTCTGGACTACCTGATAATTTTTCTGGTTGGTAGATAGGTAGGTCTGCCTCTTTGGCAGCTTCTTTAACTGGGGTTTCCTGAATAACTTTTTTACGGCCGACAGCCCGGTCTGGCTGAGTCACAACCGCTACAATCTCGTAGCGGTCATCTGACAAAAGCCCCTTTAAAACAGTTGCTGAAAAATTGGGAGTTCCCATAAAGATTAGTTTTGTCATCTTTTCTCCTTCTATAAAAATTGTTGCGGTTCGTGGTCAATACTGAGACGAAGTTCGCTATTTTCACGTTCTTGAGTTAGGGCTAAGACCTGATTAA
This sequence comes from Streptococcus sp. KHUD_017, assembly GCF_054861245.1. Classification (NCBI taxonomy): domain Bacteria; kingdom Bacillati; phylum Bacillota; class Bacilli; order Lactobacillales; family Streptococcaceae; genus Streptococcus; species Streptococcus sp. KHUD_017. Next base: position 478,251 of record NZ_CM142175.1, on the reverse strand, counting down.
GGGTCGAAGCCAACTCATCTTCTAAACGGTATTTAATCAAAATTTGGTAGTGGTAGAGGTTATGAGTACGAGCGATAGGTTTTGGCGTCGGACCTAGAATTACACTAGCATCCGATAAACCTGACCGCAAAATCTCCATGACTTGATAAGCACGTCTAAGAACCTCTTCTTCTTTTTTATGAGATAAGGTGATTCCAATAGTAAAATAATAAGGTGGATAACCCAACTGACGTCTGATGCCCATTTCATAGGCATAGAAACCTTCGTAGTCCTGATCCTTGGCGAACCGAATGGCATAATGCTGAGGATTATAGGACTGAATCAAAACCTGTCCAGCCTTTTCAGCACGACCGGCGCGACCTGCCACCTGGGTCAAGAGTTGGAAGGTTCTCTCAGAAGAACGGAAATCAGGCAGGTTCAAGGCTGTGTCCGCATTGAGAACACCAACCAAGGTCACATTGGGAAAATCCAAGCCCTTGGCAATCATCTGGGTTCCTAGCAATATGTCCGCTTCACCATTGCCAAATTGTTCAAGTAAAGCTTGGTGACTGCCCTTTTTACGAGTTGTATCCACATCCATGCGTAGAATGCGTGCCTCTGGAAAGAGTTCCGCTAGCTCATCATAAGCCTTCTGTGTCCCCGTTCCATAATAGCGAATGCTACGACTCTGACAGTTTGGACAGACATGTGGAATTTCCTTCGTAAAACCACAATAATGACAGTTCATAGTCTTAGTATCCATATGCAGCGTCAAGGAAATATCGCAGTTGGGACAGGTATCCACGGTCCCACATTCCCGGCACATGACAAAGCTAGAATAACCACGACGATTGAGCATGAGAACAACCTGCTCTTTTTTATCCAGCCGATCTTGAATTGCCTCAATCAGTGGTGGTGTAAAGTTTGATGTTTCATTCTGCCCGATGTAATCACGGAAATCAATCAGTTGAACCTCAGGAATACTTGCCAAAGGATTTGCCCGTTGAGTCAGACGTAGATGTTGATAAACACCCTTACCAGCACGCGCACGGCTTTCTAGACTCGGTGTTGCAGAACCAAGGACTAGGGCAGCTTGATTGTACTGGGCACGTAAAAGAGCCACATCTCTAGCATGGTAGCGAGGATTGCTATCTTGCTTATAACTAGCCTCATGCTCTTCATCAATAATGATAACACCTAAATTTTTCAAAGGTGCAAAAATAGCAGACCTGGCCCCAACAACTACCTGAGCATCTCCACGCTCCACCTTGCGCCACTCATCATACTTTTCACCATTGGACAAGCCTGAGTGGAGGATGGCAACTTGCTCACCAAAACGAGCAATAAAGCGCTCTGTCATTTGAGGTGTCAGAGAGATTTCCGGAACTAGAACAATCGCTGTTTTTCCCATATCCAAGGCACCTTGGATAATCTGTAGGTAAACCTCGGTTTTCCCACTTCCTGTGATTCCTTGAAGGAGAAATGGAGGGTGTTTCTTCCCAATCGCTCCAACAACCGCCTCACAGGCTAGTTTTTGCTCTGGGTTTAACTCTAAGGCTTGATTTGACTCGATTCCTTCAAAGTAGGCAGCTGAACGTTGTACTTCTTTTTGAAGGATCGTCAAAGCACCCTGTTCCACAAAGAAATTGATTTGTTGCCGAGAGTAATGTTCTAACAAAGCAGCCAAAGGAGTACTTTCTGGATGTGCTAATAAATAATCTCGCAGTTCCAATTTCTTCTTGGCACGGTTTGAGATTTCTAGCTTTTCTAATTTGTCAAGATTCACTTGAATCCAAGACTGTGTTTTAACCTTCTTCTGGTCTATAGCCTGATACTCTAACTTCAAAAGTCCTTTTCGAGTCAATCGCATCATCTCGGCCTGCTTTTTCAAATCAAGTGATGAAAATGCTAAGGACTCTTGCGAAGCGAATAAACGGTCTCTGTCTTTCTGACTCAAACCTTCCAGAGGATAGAGGATTTTATCATAGCTAGAATTCAAAAATCCCGGAAGCATAGCTTTTAGAATAGAAATCTTGTATGAAAAAACTGACTTACGTAGTTCTTCGGCCAGCCAGAGTTGCTCCTTCGTTAAGACAGGAGAAAAATCCAGCACTTCAGCAATTTCTTTCAAGTCTTCATCTGCCATTTCCGATTCTTGTTCCATTCCAAGAACAATTCCCTGAATCAAGCGATTGGCCTTCCCAAAAGGCACATGAACCCGCATACCAACTTCCAGCATGTCTTTAAATTCTTCAGGAATCTTGTAACTATAGGGTTGGTCAGTCTGCATCAAGGGAACATCCACAATAATTTTTGCAATAGCCATATCCTCACCTCCTTCTCTACTTAAATCGTTTCAATTGATTGAGTATTCTTGCAATAGAAAAAATAAGATTGAGTCCCCCCAACCTTAAATTTTTTCACCTTCTTCTTTTTCTTTCGCGATTTGCTCTTTGATTTTCTTTTCTTCTTCTTCTCTCAATCGTCTTTCTTCTTCGATACGACGACGAACAGCTTCGCGTTTCCCTTCTGGATCTGGGTGGATGGTTACATTCCCTGATTCAATTTCTTCCAAGGCACGAAGTGTAGATTTTTCAGATTTGAATTCTTGTGTTGGAGTTGCTCCAGCTTCTAATTCGTGAGCACGTTTTGCTTCCAAGATTACGAGTGAATATTTTGATGGTACCTTGTCAAGCAAGGTATCAATAGAGGGTTTAAGCATCATTTGTTTGTACCTGTTTTCTATAGTTTATCGAATAGTTGGAGACTTTGGTAGCATATCCTGGTAGTGACCGATGACACGATCGACGCGGAAATGTTCTGCTTCAATCACACGTTTAACACGTTCTGCAGCAAGAGGAACATGGTCATTGACAATAGCATAGTCATACTCACGCATCAAAGCAATTTCTTCTTTGGCTTTTTCAATACGCTGTGCAATCACTTCTGCGCTATCTGTACCACGACCAACGAGACGGTCTTGCAATTCTTCTAAATCTGGTGGTGTCAAAAAGATAAAGACAGCATCTGGAACTTTTTTCTTAACCTGAAGAGCTCCCTGCACTTCAATTTCAAGAAAGACATCGATTCCTTTATCAAGGGTTTCATTAACATAAGTCAGAGGAGTTCCGTAGTAGTTACCTACATACTCTGCATACTCTAACATCTGTCCTTGACGGATCAATTCTTCAAATTCTTCACGCGTACGGAAGAAATAGTCAACTCCGTCTACTTCACCTGGACGTTGCGCCCGCGTTGTCATAGATACAGAATATTGGAATTGGTTTTCAGAACTCTCAAAAATTTCTCGTCTAACCGTTCCTTTTCCAACTCCTGAAGGACCTGAAAAAACGATTAGTAAGCCACGGTCTGCCATGATGTCTCCTTTGGATAGTTTGTGAAATGCCTTGAAAATTCATTCAGAATTCTCTTTGTGAAGGCATTTCTGCTTACTACAATCTTTCTATCTAGTGTAACAAAAAAGCAGTAATTTTTCAACTGCTCTTTCTTATTTATTTTGCATAATCAACTGCACGAAGTTCACGAATCACGGTTACCTTGATATTTCCTGGGTAATCGAGGTTGCTTTCAATTTTCTCACGAACTTTGTGAGCTAAGATTGTGACCTTGTCGTCCTTGATTTGACCTGGATTTACCATGATTCGGATTTCACGACCTGCTTGAAGGGCAAAGCTATTTTGAACTCCTTCAAAGCTATTAGCGATTTCTTCTAAATCATGGAGACGTTTGATGTAGCTTTCAAGTGATTCGCTACGGGCTCCTGGACGAGCAGCACTCAAGGCATCCGCCGCAGCAACGAGAACTGCAATCACACTTTCAGGCTCTACATCTCCGTGGTGACTAGCAATCGTGTTAATCACAACTGGATGCTCTTTGTACTTGCGAGCTAATTCAGTACCAATCTCAACGTGACTACCTTCTACTTCTCGGTCAATGGCTTTACCAATATCGTGAAGGAATCCTGCACGGCGGGCAAGAGCTGCATTTTCACCAATTTCGCTAGCCATAATACCAGCTAACTTAGCCACTTCGATTGAGTGTCGCAAGACATTTTGTCCGTATGAAGTACGGAACTGTAAGCGACCCATGATCTTCATCAAGTCTGGGTGAAGGTTTGGTGCACCGATTTCATAGGCTGCAGCTTCACCATATTCACGAATTCTGTTATCAATTTCTTGACGGTTTTTCTCAACCAACTCTTCGATACGAGCTGGGTGAATTCGTCCATCCTTAAGCAAGGTTTCCATCGTCATACGGGCAATCTCACGGCGGATAGGATCAAAACCTGACAAGGTTACCACTTCTGGCGTATCATCAATGATGACATCAACCCCTGTCAAACTTTCAAAAGTACGGATGTTACGACCTTCACGACCAATGATACGACCTTTCATAGTATCATCAGGCAGATGAACTGTCGAGTTGGTAGACTCAGCTACATACTCACCAGCAATTCTCTGCATGGCTTGGGACAGGATATCCTTAGCAAGCTTATCTGAACGTTCCTTGACTTCTTGCTCCGCCTCACGAATTCGGCTAGCAATTTCCTTGGTCAAGTCTTCTTCTGTTTGAGCTAAGATAATATCTTTTGCCTCTGACTGGGTCAGACTTCCGACACGCTCAAGTTCAGCTTGCTTTTGTTTTTCAATTTCCTCTAGTTGCTCTTCACGTGCATCAAGGTTTTTTGCTCTATCAGAAATACTTTGTTCTTTTTGTTCAAGTGTTTTTTCTTTGTTCGTCAAATTATCGTCTTTACGGTCAAGGCTCGTAGCTCTCTCCGTCAAACGACTTTCGATTTGCTTGAGTTCTTGACGCTCCGACTTAAATTCAGCGTCCACTTCTTCGCGGTATTTTCTGGCTTCCTCTTTAGCCTCCAATAGTGCTTCTTTTTTAAGGGATTTGCTTTCGCTCTTGGCTTCATTTAGTAATAAATCCGCTTCGCGCTCAGCTTGTCCTCGTAAATTAGTTGCTTCTTGTTCAGCATTTAAAAGCATCAACTCTGCAGCCTCTTGTGATGATTTCATCTTGACTGAGATGCTGACATATCCAATGACTAAACCAATGATGACGGCAAAAACAACTATAACAATTGTCATAATTTCCATGTTTTTACCTCAATTTATTTGTTTATCTGAATGACATGCATTCTTATACATTTTACCACAAAAAAATATTTTTAACAAACCTTAAATGGAAGTTGTTTTAGTTATTTTTAGAAGCAATATCTTCATTTTCCTTAGTAAAATAAGCTTCTTAAACCTAACTATTTTTTAAAAGAATTTTCTTGCAAAAAACTAAAAAAAGCCTACCTTTCAGTAGACTTAGTTTGTTTCGATTCTGATTGGCACTCTGCCAAAATTTTGTTCTACGACACTAGGGTGTCCCAGTTGATAAATCTGGTCTGCCTTTTGAGTCATAGCATCCCAGGGTTCTTTACCGATTCGGCTAACTAGATTAACCTGCTCCTTAAGAGTTTTAAGGTGTTGTCTTCCTTTTTCGGTAAAACCAAGGACATGAATGGCTTCTGGCAGGTCACTTTCTCTAGCTTGTACCAAGATATAGATCAAGAGGCGTCGCACACGCGCTTTGGTGTAGCGTTTGGTAGCAACTATCTCGACTAATTCTTCCACAGACTGAGCTGTCTTAATAGCATCCTTGATGCGCACCGACATTTCTTGATTGACCTGATAAATGTTAGTTAGGTCAGGATTTGACAAGATTTGATAGCGTAAGAGTGAAAAATAATCTTCCCAACTCACCTTACTAGCATTTTCAAAAAGTTCAACAGAAGGCATAAAACGCTCTAGAAAATTCTGATCTGTTTGATGCTGACGGAGGGCTGTTGCAGATGCAAAGTCAACATCCTTGTCCACAGAATGGTAACCTGCTCCCTGACGTTGAATTGGATGAAGCTTGATCTTTCGCCCTGCTACCGCCTTGGCATAGGCAAGAGCAAGGACATGATTGGGCGTATCACCTGAAAAATCAAGGTCTGCAAATTCCTTCCACATGGCTTGGGTTTTCTGAGGGTAAGAAAGAGAATCCGGTAAGTTTTCCATGAAGAGTTCCATCTCTTGACCACGCTCTGTATATAGGTTAGCAATTTGCTGGTAATCCAGAACTTCTTCTGTCCCAAAGGCTAGGGTATCCATCCCCAAATGATCCAAGATAGCCACTGCACCTTGACCAAAAAAGTCCGCCGCTTGAACACTGACTAAAAAGGGCAATTCTACAACTAAATCCGCCCCATTCTCTAGTGCCATTTGAGCCCGTGTCCACTTGTCCACAATAGCAGGCTCTCCGCGCTGCATAAAATTCCCAGACATGGCAACGATTTTCAGTCCCTCTGCCTGTTCCAGCAGGTATTTATGGCCATTATGAAAGGGATTGAACTCCGCGATAATACCTGTAATGGTCATGATATTCTCCTACTTCTGTGCGACGAAAAACCAACGGGCGCTAGTCTCTGTTGGTTCCTTGTCTTCAAAGTCCGCAAAGAGTTTAAAGGACTTGAAACCAGCCTGCTCCAGCAGAATATCATAGGTTAAGACTTCATAAGTGCGCTCCTCATGCACTTCATCATGACGGCTAAAGGAACCGTCCGCTTCTTTGATAAAGAAAGTCAGTTCATGCACGATGGAATGTGGTGCTGCATCCTCATAGGTATCCCAGAGCATGGCAAAATCTTCCGCATTTTCATGATAAGAATAACCTGGGAAGACTTCATCTGTCTGGTAGGTCGAATGCACATCAAAGATGAAGACCCCATCTTCATTGAGGGCATTATAGACTTCTTTAAAGACATCCCCGACTTCAACCTCATCCTGCATGTAACAGATTGAGTCCGAGTAGCAAGTCACAAAATCGTATTTCCCCGCCTTGGACAAATCCAGCATATTGCCTTCAATAAAGTCAATCTTTTGCTTGGCTGAAGCCGCTCTCTTCTCAGCAATCTTCAACATATCCGCACTTAAATCAAGCCCAGTCACATCAAAACCTGCTTGAGAAAAGCGAACGGACTGGATGCCTGTCCCACAAGCCAATTCCAAGAGTTTCTTTCTCTCCTTAGTCTTTGGCAAATGACGGAGGGAAAAATCCGTCCATTTATCGTATAAACTATCATCCATCACAGCATCGTAAACAGCCGCAAAAGTCTCGTATGTTGCCATTATTAAGATACAAAGAGCGTTTAAAACGAAGAGAAAATAAGTATCTTTCTGCCGTATCATCAGATACAAAGGAAGTAATTCTCTTTCTCACAGTTTTTAGCTCGTGTTCAGTTTCAACATTACCAAACACGACGCTCTCACCTTTCTAACGATTTTCTTCTAAATTAAGCAAATAAACCCAGTTGACTGCAACTGAGTTCATCTACTAGGCCAAGGTTGCAGATAAGTCTACAGAATCCGCCTCATGCCATAGTTTTTCTAGGTTATAGTGGGCACGCATTTCTTCTGAGAAGATATGCACAACGACTCCACCAAGGTCAAGTAAGACCCAGCCACCAGCTGCATCGCCTTCAACGTGACTACCTTTAAAGCCAGCTTGAGCTACTTTTTCACGGATATTTTCAGCGATAGCGTCCAATTGACGGCTATTCATAGAGCTAGTGATAACAAAGTAGTCCGTCACGCTGGTCAATTCTTGTACATCAAGTGCGAGGATGTCCTCTGCACGTTTCTCATCAGCCGCTTTCACGACTAGTTCTAGTAATTCTTTTTCGTTCATTTAGTCCTCTTTCAAATAGTGTACATAGGCGTTATAGGTTTCAAGGCTTTGGGGATAGATAGGTAATCCCTGGCGAGCCAAATGCTCCACAGTGCGAGCTGTTTCATAAGCTACTGCCTTATTGAGTGACAAACTTGCAATCTCACGCGCCTGGTCCACTCCTGGAAAGGCACGATTATGCTCGATGTAGTCTGCGACGTAGATAACCTTATCAAGGTCCGTCATCTGATCAGCTCCAACTGTATGGATTTCAATAGCTCGTAGGATTTCAGAATCTTTCAAATCCAAATCTTCCTGAATCTTGTAGATACCGACCATTCCATGCCAGACATTATTACCCCAGTTTTTTAGATTAGAGTCAAGTTGATAACGATCTATCAAGTTTAAAAATTCTTGATCTGATAGCTTTTTAGCATAGTCATGAAGGAGACCCGCTAGACCTGCCTTCTCAACATCCACACCAAAGCGCTGAGCCAATTCTATGGCTGCACGCTCTACACCCAGACAATGGGTTAGACGTTTTTCAGGTAGGAGCTCTGCCATTTTTTCCAACAATTCTTCACGCGAACAGTTGATATAGTCTTGGTATGCCATCAGTAAAGCCCTTCTTTCTCAATATAGTCTAGCACTGGTTTTGGCAAGAGAAAGTTAGGTGTGCGACCTTGAGCAATGAAATCACGTACCATACTGGATGAAATATCCATGAGAGGCACATCTACCCAGATGACTGGATAAGAAGTCCCTGCCTTGTAACGTGGACGTTGAACCCCTACAAACTGAACTAGTTCCACCAACTCATCAATTCGGTACCATTTAGGCAGATAGTCTACCATATCTGCACCGATAATGAAATAGTAATCTGTATCTGGATTCTTCTCTGTTAGAAGCTTCATGGTGTCGTAGGTGTAGGAAATACCTTTACGCTCCAGCTCGATGGTCTCAATAGCTAAACCTTCGATTCCATCGATAGCCAATTCAAGCATCTTGAGACGGTGATGTTCAGGAATGGTTTCCTTTTTGTCTACGTGAGGTGGTTGGTATTCAGGCATGAGCAGAACTTGATCCAATCCCAACTGCTGGCGCACTTGGTCTGCCACGATAAGGTGAGCATTGTGAACAGGGTTAAAATTTCCCCCTAAGATTCCAACTTGCTTGCGTTTTTTATCCTTGATTTCTGGCTCTAACTCCACTTTTGTAAAGGGAGTTAATAAATCGATTGCCATAGGCTAATCTCCTTTAATCTTCTGTAAAATACAGTTTTTGGGAGTATATGCTTAGATTTCTTTAACTTTTTTAGAAATCTTACGATTTTCTTTCTTGCTTGATTGCTTATACAAAATCAAGATACGACCGATTTTTTGGACTGTATCCACACCGATTTCTTCTTCCAAGATTTCAGCTACTTCGTGGATGTTTTCATCTGTGTTTTGCAAGAGAGTAACCTTGATCAATTCGCGGGCGTCAAGTGCCTGACGAACGCTGGTTTTGATTTGGTCGTTGAGTCCATTTTTCCCGATTTGGATGATGGGTTTGAGGGTGTGTGCCTGGCTGTTGAGGAAGGCACGTTGTTTCGATGTTAATGACATAATTTCTTCCTTTTTTGATAGTTATTTTAGGTGGTGGGGTACGGTCGGAACTAATTTCCCAAAGATTTCATCTTTGAAAAATGGATTTCCTGACCTCACAATTGAGCCTAGGTCTCAATTGCGCCCCTTGCCAATCTGTAGATTGGCAATCACACCACGGCAATAACTATCTCTACATGAGCTCACTTTGTTCGCTCAGTGATTTTATTTTAAATAATGGCTTTTCGTGTGACGACTGCGACGCCTTCTGGGGCCCAGACGGCTATTTTGGCAGTTCCTGTTACACGAATCCAGCCTAGTCCTGAGATAACGAGGTCTGTCTTATCTTTGATAGTAAAGACATGTTGGACCAGTTTTGGAAAATCTTCTTTTTCTTTGCTATTTGGTGGTGTTAGAAGGGTTCCCAGGTGCTTATCATAAAAGGCACTCGCTCCTTTAAGCTTGGTACGATGAAGTTTGAGTTCATTGTCAAAGAAAGCTGTAAATCCTTGCTTTTCTCCTGCAATGAAATCAAAGCGTCCTAAGCCACCTAAAAATAGGGTTTGCTCAGGATTGAGCTGGTAGGTTTTAGGTTTGATTTCCTTTTTAGGACTGACATACTTGAGATTTTTAGCCGTCAAGTAGTGGGCCATCTGATGACGATGGATAATTCCCGGTGTATCATAGATATAAGAACCATCATCGAGCGGAATTTCAATCTTATCCAAGGTTGTCCCTGGGAAACGTGAGGTTGTGATGACGTTCTGGTCACCCGTAATTTCCTGGATAATAGCATTGATAAGAGTTGATTTCCCAACATTGGTAACCCCAACTACATAGACGTCACGACCCTTACGATAATGCTCAATTTTATCAATGACTTCCTTGATAGCATGCTTGTTTTGGGCTGAAGTCAGAACGACATCAACAGGACGTAGACCTTCTTCGTGGGCACGTTCCATGAGCCATTGACTAATCTTACCTGGTTTAACTGACTTAGGCAAGATATCTTTTTTATTTCCAACCAAGAGCACATCATTACCTGACACGAAACGTGGTAAACCTGGGATAACAGAGCCATTAAAGTCAAAGATATCAATAACATTGACCACCAAGGCATCACTGTCTCCCACCTCGTGCAAGAGTTTTAAGAAATCATCATCCGTCAGTTGCACATCTGTGATTTCATTGTAATGACGAAGACGGAAACAACGTTGGCAATAAACTTCACCAGTTTCCAAACCTTTTTCGAGTGCTGACTGAGGCGTAAAGCCTAGACCGTTCTTATCTGTCGTCTGAATGGTTGCTCCACAGCCAATACAGAGAATTTCTTCCATAGTTAGATTCCTTTTTTATATGTGATAGGCCCGTACTTTTCAGTGATTTGTTTCATAACACGGCGCTCACGAGCGCGGTTGATTTGCGTTTTGATGGAATCGTGCTGCACCAAGGGTTTAACTAAAATCGAGCGAATTCCTGCACGGTGAGCTGCACGAATATCTGTCATGAGCTGATCCCCAACCATGACGACTTCATTTTTCTCATAGTGAAATTCTTTCATAGCACGATCAATCCCGAAAGTAAAAGGCTTCAAAGCCCAGTAGACATAATCAATCCCAAATTTTTCAACTGCTCGTTGGACACGTTTTTTAGAATTATTTGAGACTACAATAATGCGAATCCCTGCGTCACGAAGGTCATGCAACCATCGTTTCATCTCTGGAGTCCCGTCAGGGTTATTCCAAGCAATCAGAGTATTGTCCAAATCCACCAAAACAGCTTTGATCCCTTGGTTTTTCAGGCTTTGGACTGTCAAATCATAAACTGCTTCTACAGCAAAGTCTGGCATGTAGTTTTCAATCACCATTTTGGCTCCTTTTCTTTTATTTTCTAGTAATTTTCTTCAGCCATTGAGATAAGGCCGCCCATAAAATCAAGCTAGTCATTAAAATATAAATCCAAGCATTTGGCTCTTCTGTAAATGGTAGAGGAACATTCATTCCGAAGAAACCTGTAATAACCGCAAGTACTGCTAGTAAGACGGAGATAATAGTCAAAATTGTCAAACTATCATTCAGGTTGTTGTTTAGGATGTTGTTGTAAGAAGCTGAGAGTTGTTGCAAGACTTGAGAAATCAAGTCTGTCATAGACACCAACTGATGGGCTTCAATCATCGCATCATCAAACTGCTCTCGTTCGACATCATTAAATCTCCGATAAAGAGCATGGCCCTGGATATGTTCCAAGAGGAGTCGATTTTGTTTTGCTGCTGCTGTCAAGTAAACCATACCAGTCTCCAAGTCAGAGAGGGCGAAGAGATTTTTCTTTGTTGTAGTTTGACGTAGCAAGGCACTAATTACGTCCTTACTTTTATCCATCTCTTCAATTACAGGATAATAAGCGTTACTGATAATCTCTAAACCAGCAAAGAGAAACTTGTAAATTGAAATAATTTCATGGCTATCCAGATAAGCTAACATCTGATCAATGACATAAGCATTCTTATGGTTGCTGATGGTAATCATTCGTTTGTTTTCAACGATAAAGGTCATGGGAATGGCTTCATAGTATTCCTTGTCTTTTTCTAGGTCAAGGACATTATAAATAAAGGTCACAGTCCCATTCTCACGGTTATAATCCATGTGGGCTCTTTCATTTCTATCCAGAGCATATTCGATGGTTTCCTTATCCAAACCATAGATTTCAGATAAATCTTCAAGATTTTTAATTTTTTCGATATCAAGATTTATCCAGGTACAACCATTTCCTAATTGTTTATCTAAAACCATCATTTCTCCTCTGTCAAACTCCCTCTATTGTACCATAAATCAAGTAAAATTTCAGTTCAACTCATCTCTTGAAAAATTGCTAACCACGGTAATATTACGGTTGGGAACAAAGTGGAGAGCCTGGTCTTCACCTCTTAGTTGAGTGGTTCGAATTCCGACACTAACTACTTTTCCCGATACAGTAATGGGACCATTTGTCAAAACAACTTCATCCCCTACATCCAACTGGCGTTCAAAGAGGATAAAGAAGCCATTAATAACATCCGACAAAAAACCTTGGGCTCCCATACCAATTGCAACCCCGGCAATCCCAGCACCAGCTAGTAAACTGGATACAGGTAGTCCTAGGATAGACAAAATGCAGTAAACTAAAAAGAAATAAAGGGTGTAATTAAAAATATTTTCTAATAAACGCGAGATTGTCTTTTGTCGTCCTGCATCACGATTTGAATACTTAAGTGAAGGCTTCACAATTCTCTTGACAGCTGCATGGAGAAGCTGTTTAGCTATGTAAAATAGCACAAATAAAATTAAAAGAGAAATCACTTTCGTTAAAAGATTCTCAAATACCGTTGTTAAATCTAGCTTATTAAAATAACTTTTAAAAAATTCTTGCATGTAAAACTCCTTTCTAATTATTATACCACAAAACGAAGTTGTATCTGGCTTCATAAGGTCTATCAAACATACATAGACTTGATTTCAAAGCATATTTATACTATAATCAAACCACTACATGGAGAACAAATTATTTTCTCAATAACTCTCTTGGAATAGACCTTTCTACCTTACCTACTACTAAAACTTTAAAGCATTTATCTCAAGGAAGTATTCTATGTCTATCACACAACGTACTTTAAAACTAGTCCTAGCAACTTGTTTTGCTTGTTTACTAGCCTACTTTTTTGATTTGTCATCAGCTGTATCAGCTGGTATCATTGCTATCTTAAGTCTATCTGATACGCGAAGAAGCACTATCAAACTAGCTCGTAATAGACTTTTTTCAACCTTGCTAGCTCTGACAATCGGTGTTATCGCCTTTCAACTAACTGGTTATCATATCTGGAGCTTTGGGCTTTACTTAGCAATCTACGTTCCTCTAGCCTATAAACTCGGTTGGGAAATTGGGATTACTCCAAGTAGCGTCTTGGTTAGCCATCTATTAATCCAACAATCAACTTCTCCAGTTCTTTTAGTGAATGAATTACTATTATTCCTGATTGGTACTGGCTTTGCACTTCTAATCAATCTCTATATGCCTTCACGAGAAAAAGAAATTCAACATTATCATACTCTTGTTGAAGAAAAACTCAGGGATGTTCTTCTACGGCTTTCTTACTATCTGAAAAGAGGAGATGGCCGTAATCAGGCTCAACTTGTAAATGAACTTGATCAACTACTTGAGGATGCTCTTAAGCTAGTTTATCTCGATCACTCTGACCATCTCTTTCACCAGACAGATTATCATATTCACTACTTTGAGATGCGACAAAGACAAACGCGTATCTTAAGAAATATGGCTCAACAGATTAACACATGCCAACTAGCCGCTAGTGAGAGTTTGATTGTTGCTCAACTCTTTTCAAAAACAGCTAGCCAACTGAGTCAAACAAATCCAGCCTACAACTTATTGAATGATATTGAGAGCTACCTAGAGGTGTTTCGCAATCGCTCTCTCCCTAAAACTAGAGAAGAGTTTGAGACACGGGCTACGCTTCTACAACTCTTTCGCGAATTAGAACATTTTATCCAGATAAAAGTAGATTTCTACAACCGTTATTCTGACAATAATAGTGACAAATAAAAACTTCTATCGGCAACTTAGTTGCTAATAGAAGTTTTTTCTTATTTTTAAATTCGAATTAATTTTAGTGCTTTTTTCGAATCGACATGAGACTGATATCTCTCAAACTAAAGTAAGTAAGAGCCAGCATTCCCAATGTAATAAAGATTTCTGCTGGAAGTTGGAAAATCTGCAGGGCAGACAAGAGCAACAAGATTACGAGGGCAACAAGTCCAAAGACTAATATTACAACATTGACCGTCCCCTTGATACTTTGAGGTGTCGCAAAGATATAGAGTAAGAGTAATAAAATCCCTATGATTAGATAGACCATCTTTATCTCTTTCTAGCTCTTATTCAGCTGATTTTTTCTTTTTGTTTGCTTTTTCGCGCTCTGCCTTGTTGAGGATTTGCTTACGTAAACGGATAGATTCAGGCGTTACTTCCATGTACTCATCGTCGTTCAAGAACTCAAGTGATTCTTCAAGAGTCAAGATACGAGGAGTCTTGATAACCGCTGTTTGGTCCTTAGTAGCGGAACGAACGTTAGTCATTTGTTTTGCTTTCGTGATATTAACAGTCAAGTCATTTTCACGAGAGTTTTCACCGATGATCATTCCTTCGTAAACCTCAGTACCTGGGTTAACAAAGATAGTACCACGTTCTTCGATAGACATGATAGAGTAAGTTGTAGCCTTACCAGCATCAATCGAAACAAGGGCTCCACGGTGACGTCCACCAATTTCCCCTGGAATCAATGGCAAGTATTGATCGAAGGTATGGTTCATGATCCCGTAACCACGAGTCATTGACAAGAACTCAGTTGAGTATCCAATCAAACCACGCGCAGGAACTAGGAAGACCAAACGAGTTTGACCATTACCTGTTGCAATCATATCCAACATTTCACCCTTACGTTCAGAAAGGCTTTGGATAACAGATCCTTGGTATTCTTCTGGTGTGTCGATTTGCACGCGCTCAAATGGCTCACACTTCACACCATCGATTTCTTTGACGATAACTTCTGGACGAGATACTTGAAGCTCATAACCTTCACGACGCATAGTCTCGATGAGGATTGACAAGTGCAATTCCCCACGTCCTGAAACTGTCCACTTATCTGGTGAGTCTGTTGGATCTACACGAAGAGATACGTCTGTTTGCAATTCTGCTTGAAGACGCTCTTCAACCTTACGAGAAGTCACCCATTTTCCTTCACGACCAGCAAATGGTGAGTTGTTAACCAAGAAGGTCATTTGAAGAGTAGGTTCGTCGATGTGAAGAACTGGAAGAGCTTCAACTGCATCTGTTGGAGTGATTGTTTCCCCAACGAAGATGTCTTCCATACCTGATACGGCAATCAAATCACCAGCTTTAGCTTCTTGGATTTCACGACGTTCCAAACCAAAGAAACCAAAGAGTTTTGTAACACGGAAGTTCTTGGTTGTACCATCCAATTTAGAAAGAGTAACTTGGTCTCCGACCTTAACAGTACCACGGAAGACACGTCCGATACCGATACGACCAACAAAGTCATTGTAGTCAAGAAGAGACACTTGGAATTGAAGTGGCTCATCTGAGTTATCGATTGGAGCTGGAATGTGGTCAATAATGGTATCAAAGATTGGCGCCATAGTCTTTTCTTGGTCGGCTGGATCATCTGACAATGAAGATGTTCCGTTGATTGCTGAAGCATAGACTACTGGGAAGTCAAGCTGATCATCATCTGCACCAAGTTCGATGAAAAGTTCCAAAACTTCATCTACTACTTCTGCTGGACGAGCTGATGGCTTATCGATTTTGTTAACCACAACGATCGGAACAAGATCTTGCTCCAAGGCTTTTTTCAAAACAAAACGAGTCTGAGGCATTGTTCCTTCGTAAGCATCTACGACCAAAACAACACCGTCAACCATTTTCATGATCCGCTCAACTTCTCCACCGAAGTCCGCGTGTCCTGGTGTATCCATGATGTTGATACGAGTTCCGTTGTAGGCAACGGCTGTATTTTTCGCAAGGATGGTAATTCCACGCTCTTTTTCAATATCGTTTGAATCCATTGCACGCTCAGCTAATTCTGTACGCGCGTCAAGAGTTTCAGATTGTTTCAATAATTCGTCAACGAGGGTTGTTTTACCGTGGTCGACGTGGGCGATAATCGCGATATTACGGATATCTTCTCTTAATTTTGTCATGATTTCCTCTGTTATATTCAAAAATTTATTTTCTAACTGAACGATTATACCACAATTTTAAGCAAATGACTTAACTCAAGTAAGTGTAAATGTTTTCAAAAGAAAATTCATGACTTCTCTTTTCTTTTCAAAAATCCCGACTTGTGATAAGATAGGCTGGTATGCGTTTAGATAATTTATTAGCCCAGGAAAAAATCAGTCGAAAAGCCATGAAACAGGCTCTTATCAAAAAAGAAATCTTAATAGATGGAGTCCCTGCTACATCCCTTGCACAGAATGTTGATACGGGATTACAAGAGTTGATTTTTCAGGGTAGAAAAATCCAAGGATATGAGCACACCTATCTCATGCTTCACAAACCAAATTGTGTCGTGACAGCAAGCAAGGACAAGAAGCTCCCAACGGTTATGGACTTACTACCTCAACATCTCCAGTCGGATCAGCTATACGCTATTGGTCGATTGGATAGAGATACGACAGGGCTGCTCCTCCTAACAGATAATGGCCCTCTAGGTTTTCAACTCCTTCATCCTCAATATCATGTCGATAAAACCTATCAAGTTGAGGTGAACGGCTTGCTCACACCAGATCACATCCAGCAGTTCAAAAATGGGATTGTCTTTCTTGATGGAACCGTCTGTAAACCTGCTCAGCTTAAAATTCTAGCCTCAAGTCCTAGCCACAGTAGAGCCACCATCACCATCTCTGAAGGAAAATTTCACCAGGTCAAGAAAATGTTTCTCTCAGTTGGTGTCAAGGTCACTGCCCTCAAACGAGTTCAGTTCGGAGATTTTCTATTAGATCCTGACCTAGCAGAAGGTCAATACCGACCCTTGAATCAAGGGGAATTGAAAATTATTAAAAACTACTTAGAGAAAAGTGGATAAAATAAAAAAGCTTTAAAACTAAAGCTTTTTTGTTTTAATGAATTCCCGAAAGTTGTGAGATAAGTACGATACAGATAAGTGCAGAAATCACAATCCCTAACACAATCCCTAAAATAGAGAGAATTTTTTCTGTCTTATAGTCTAGTCCAGACTCTTTTTGATGTGAATTAGCCAAGATCAAACCAAAAATACCAAAAATAATACTTAACACTGGAAATCCAAAGGCAAATATGATAGACAGGATACTCAAAACAAGTGATGCTTTTTTCTTTTCTTGCATGCTCTAAAATCTCCTTAAACTTATTACGCATTCATTATACCATACAAACCGGATTTATCTATTAGGTAACAAGTTTTAGAACTATGAAAACCTGTCCCTGAACCAAAAAAAATTAAAAATGATTAAAAACCACTTAACGAAAAGTGGATAAAACAAAAAAAGCTTTAAACATAAAGCTTTTTTGTTTTTGATTAACCAAAAATCATTACGAGGGCTGCAATCCAGTTAAGTACAGAAATGACAAGCCCTACGATATTGAGAATTTTTTCTGTTTTATACACTAGTCCAGATTGTTTTTCGTGCGAATTAGCCAAGACAAGACCAATGATACCCAAAACAAGACCTACGATTGGAGATAACAAACCAAGGACGATAGATAGGATACCTAAAACAAGTGATGCTTTTTTCTTTTCTTGCATAATAAAAACTCCTTAAATTTAATACAAATTAATTATATCACAAAAAGCTAAAACTTTATATTAAACATATGTGACAACTTGATTTCACATTGTTAGCTAGTCTTAACCTTGCCTGTCCAAGAATCCAATCCGTAAGAAAGGATATAAATTTCTGAGAAACCTTGTTTTTTCAAGAAAAGTGCTGCATTGGTTACACGTTGCGCACGTTGGTTTTCATATAGAAGGACAGGTTTATCCTTGCGAAGAGCTGCAAGACTTGTCTTCAATTGATTTGAAGGAATATTACGAGCTCCGAGGATATGTTTTCTGTGGAAGTCAGCTGGCTCACGCAAGTCAATTAGCTGACCTGTACGAATCAAAGATTCAAACTCTGCATTGTCTACAATTTTTGCTGCACGGCGAATACGAAGATAGTTGTATCCCATCCATGCCAACATCGCCACTACAAGTCCCCATAATACCCAAGTTACCATAATATCTAATCTCCATTTTTTTCTAAATAGTCTAATTCTAGTTTGTGCTCTCTACGAAGAACAGCCTCCGCCTCTAGATAATCCAGTTTATCCATCAAACCAGCATCATAGATTCGAGATAGTTCAATCTTCATTAATTCAATGTCATAAAGACGTTTGCCCATATAGACAAGAATGCCGAACTGTTTGAGAAATTGTTGCACATCGTAGAGTGTTTTCATAGCTTTCATTTTAGCAAATAATCAGATTTTTTTCAATAGTTCCCAGGGAAGACTTCCTTTTTACTGCTTACTAATTTTCTTAATACTCTGATAGAGAAGATACCCAACAATCATTCCAACAAAATTCTGCAACAAATTGTGAGGAATATCTGTCAGAGCTACACCCCAACCTTTCATCCAAGAAGTCGCACATGCATAACCGGCTACCATGATAAAAGTTGCCAAAACTAATCCAAGCCACTTCCATTTTCCTTTAAAACCTGCAAAGTAACCCTGCAAACCATGGAAAAGCAAGCTGAAGAACATCCAATGAGGATAGCCTGAGATCAGGTCAATAATGAAACCTCCTAGACCTCCCACAATAGCTCCTTCTCGTTTTCCATAATAAAAAGCAGTGAAAAAGATACCAGCATCTAAAAGAGTTAAGATTCCTGTTTGGGTTGGGATTTTGACAATATAACCTAAAACTACCGATAGGGCAGTCAGTATTGATAATAGCGCGATTTTACTTGTTTTGGTTTGCTTCATACTGTCTTACTCCATATTGATCTGCTTGTGCGATAGCACGGTAAACAAAGGTTTTAGAACTCTCAACCGCTGGTAATAGCTCCTCTCCCTTGACTAACTGACTAGCAATGCTTGAGGCAAAGGTACAACCAGCACCTGCATTTTGTCCTTCAATAACAGGATTTTCCAAAACTGTAAAGTTCTTTCCATCATAAAATACATCTAATGCCTTATCTTGACTGAGGCGATTCCCACCTTTAATAATGACTGCTGGTGCACCCAAGTCATATAACTTCTGAGCTGCAGCCTTCATATCGTCCAAGGTTTCAATCTTTTGGCCTGCTAGCAATTCTGCCTCAGGTAGATTGGGTGTAATGACAGTCACATAAGGGAAAAAACGAATCAACTCTTGACAGAGCTCGCTGACAGCAACGTCGTGCGTTTCCTTACAAACGAGAACTGGATCCAATACCACTGGAACTCCTTTGCTTTCCTTGATAAAGTTAAGAGCTTTCTCAGCAACACCAACAGTCGGTAAGAGACCAATCTTAATTCCTCCAAAGTCTACGCTCTTGAGGCTATCCAGCTGTTGTTGGAAAATAGTCTCATCTGTTGGGAAGACCTCAAAACCATTTTCCGTCAAAGCAGTCAAGCAAGTCATAGCTACAAAACCATGTAAACCATTTAAAGTATAGGTCGCAAGGTCAGCAGCTAGTCCACCACCACTGAAAATATCATTTCCTGAAAGTGCTAAAATACGATTATTCTTCATAACGAATCTCCTTCAAATACAAACCATTGGGTGCTGCAGTTGGACCTGCCAACTGTCTGTCTTTTTTCTCCAAAATCAGGTCAATCTGCTCTATCGGCATTCTGTTATTACCAATTTTCAGCAAGGTCCCAACCATATTTCGAATCTGCTTATAGAGGAAGCCATTGCCAGAGAAAGTAAAGGTCAAAAATTGACCGGTCTCGTCAACCCTAAGACTGGCTTCCGTGATCGTTCTTACCTTGTCCTCCACACTGGTTCCGGCAGCAGTAAAACCGGTGAAATCATGGGTTCCTTCTAATTTCTTTACAGCCTTTTGCATGCGTTCCACATCTAGTGGGTAGGGATAGTGGGTGGCATAATGACGTCTCATAGGATTTTTAGGACGCCCTCTATCCACGATAAACTCGTAGGTCTTGCTATGCTTAGCATAACGGCAATGAAAATCATCAGCCACAATTTCAATCGAAATGACATCTATATCTTCAGGACTTTGAGTATCGAGAGCAAAGCGAAGCTTTTCCTCATCCATCTGATAGGGAAGATCAAAGTGGATAACCTGCCCTAGCGCATGAACACCACTATCCGTTCGTCCTGCACCATGGATGGTAATGCCCTGCCCTTTATTTAATTTTGTTAAAGTTTTTTCAATTTCCTCTTGGACACTACGCGCGTGTGGTTGCCTCTGAAAACCAGCAAAAGCATAGCCATCATAGGAAATTACAGCTTTATATCTAGTCATGTATCTATTTTATCAAGAAAATTTCTCTGCAACAAGTTTGAGAATTAAAAATTGTAAGGGGACAGTTCCTCGAAGTTATTTATGTTCTATCTGACCTTTTTCATGATGTATTTTCGTATAGGTACTTCAACCATTTGAACGATTTCAAATCCTTCCTTTTGGTAAAGATTGTAAGCTGTTTGATTTGCCTCGTAGACATTTAGAGAAATAGTATCTATGTCTTCATTTTCAAAGGCCAAACTAACAAATTTCCTTAAAGCCTGGCTACCTAACCCCTGCCCCTGTTTCTGAGGATTGATAAAAAATCTCCCGATATGAAGATTCCTGTCTTCTAACCTGATTTTCTGGATGACGCCTACAAACTCTTCTCCAACAAAAATGGAAAAAATCCCTTCCATCTTTTGCAAGGATTGGGTAATCAAGGGATAAGAAATCTTTGGCCCCATCCATTGCTTCTGAAAACTTTCTCCCAAAGCATTAGACCACTGACAAATGAGTTTGGCATTTTCTAACTGAAGTCCTTTTTCAAAGTGAATTTTCATATTTGCTCCTATAACTTCTCCTATATCCAACTATTATACTCTTTCTCTTATTTTTTCCGAATAAATAAGTATGATTCATCTTTACTTTTTTCTTGTTGGAACGATTCTTGCTTCCTTTCTAGGCTTGGTCATTGATCGCTTTCCTGAACAATCCATCGTATTTCCTGCAAGTCACTGTGATTCTTGTCAGACTCCTTTGAGACCTCTGGATTTGATTCCAATTGTTTCTCAAGTAATTGGGCGCTTTCGCTGTCGCTATTGTAAGGTACGATATCCTTTCTGGTATGCTTTCTTTGAGTTAGGCTCGGGACTGCTCTTTCTAGCTTTTTCTTGGAAAATTCTAACCTTGAGTCAAGTCATCCTAATCACTGCCGGTTTAACTTTGGGAATCTATGACTTTCGACATCAAGAATACCCCTTAATCGTCTGGCTAATATTTCACTTAATCCTCATGATTTGCTCTAGTTGGAATCTAATCATGGTTTTCTTTCTTATCTTGGGAATTTTGGCTCACTTTATCGATATCCGCATAGGTGCAGGTGATTTTCTCTTTCTGGCCTCTTGTGCACTTATTTTTAGCCTAACCGAAATGCTGATTTTAATTCAATTTGCTTCCACAACTGGCATTCTAGCCTTTCTCCTATTAAAGAAAAAGGAAAGACTACCTTTTGTGCCTTTCCTCTTGCTGGCTGCTTGTATGATTATTTTTGGTAAACTACTGCTTGTCTGATAAAGTCAGCGATTTCTGCTACTTGTCCTTCATGTAGAGCCTTAACAATCTTGGAACCGACGATGACGCCATCTGATACTGCATTAAAGCGTTCTACATCAGCCTGTGTGGATACACCAAAACCTGTCAAGACTGGAATATCTGCCACTTGATGAAGTTGATTCAAGTGCTTGTCCAAGTCATCTCGGTAATTACCTGCTTTCCCTGTCACCCCGTTAATGGCAACAGCATAAACAAAACCTTCTGCCCCTTCAATGAGTTCTTTTTGACGCTCCATTCCTGTCGTCAAGCTGACAAGTGGGATCAAAGCAATGTCTGTACCTGCCAAGAAGGGCTCTACAAAATTAGCATGTTCATGAGGTAGGTCTGGAATAATCAATCCCTTAACCGCTGTATCAGAAAGGTCTTTGGCAAATTTCTCAATACCGTACTGAAAGAGGGGGTTAAAGTAGGTCATGATAACAAGTGGAACTTCTGTTTCAATAGTCTTCAAAGTTTCAACTAGAGCCTGTGTAGAAGTACCACTAGCTAGACTGCGCAAGCCTGCTTCTTCGATAACTGGACCATCTGCAACTGGGTCTGAGAAAGGAACTCCCACTTCAATAGCAGACACTCCCAAATCTTCAAAAAAGTGAATTGTTTCAGCAAGACCATCCAAACCTTTTTCATGGTCTCCAGCCATGATATAGGGAACGAAAATTCCTTTTCCAGTCGCTTTTATAGCGTTCAATTTTTCTGTTAGTGCCTTAGACATGAGCTTCTCCCTTCTTTGCTGCGTCTGCTTCCAAGCGGTCTTTAACTTGAACTACATCCTTGTCCCCACGACCTGATAGGCAGACAATCATAGACTTGTCTGGGCCAAGTTCTTTGGCCAATTTCACCGCAAAGGCGATGGCATGGCTAGATTCCAAAGCTGGGATAATTCCTTCCACACGAGACAAAAGTTGAAATCCTTCCAAGGCTTCCTCATCTGTCACTGGCACATAAGTCGCACGCTTGATATCGTGGTAATGGGAATGCTCTGGACCGATACCTGGATAGTCCAAACCTGCTGAAATTGAGAAAGCTTCTAAGATTTGACCATGAGTATCTTGGAGCACATCCATAAGCGAACCGTGAAGAACACCTGGACGACCCTTGGTCAAGGTAGCTGCGTGATGCTCTGTATCCACACCTAGTCCTGCTGCTTCAGCTCCATACATAGCCACTGACTCATCTTCCACAAATGGATGGAAGAGCCCGATGGCATTAGAGCCACCACCAACACAGGCTACTAGAGCATCTGGCAGATTTTCACCTGTCAAATCACGGTACTGTTGCTTGGCTTCTCGTCCGATAACACTTTGGAAATCACGAACAATTTCTGGGAAAGGATGGGGCCCCAAGGCAGAACCAAGGATATAGTGGGTATCATCGATATTTGCCACCCAAGAACGAAGGGCTGCATTGACTGCATCCTTGAGCACGCGTGAACCATCTGTCACAGCCTCTACCTTGGCACCCAAAAGTTCCATACGAAAGACATTGAGGGCTTGGCGTTTGACATCTTCCTCGCCCATGTAGATGGTACATTCCATGTTAAAGAGTGCCGCAGCTGTTGCAGTTGCCACACCATGTTGACCAGCACCTGTTTCAGCAATAATTTTCTTTTTGCCCATACGTTTAGCGAGGAGAACTTGTCCTAAAGCATTGTTAATCTTGTGGGCGCCTGTATGGTTGAGGTCTTCACGTTTAAGGTAAATCTTGGCTCCGCCGATATGCTGGGTCAAGTTTTTTGCGTAGTAAAGAGGAGTTTCACGACCTACATACTGGCGCAATAGTTGGTTTAACTCCTCTTGGAAACTTGGATCTGCCTGACTTTCACGATAAGCCTCTTCCAATTCCAATACTGCTGTCATCAATGTTTCTGGGACAAAGCGTCCACCGAATTTCCCGTAAAATCCCTCTTTATTTGGTTCTTGATATACCATGCTTAACCCTCTCTATAAATCTTCTAATCTTTTCATGATCTTTTTGTCCGTCTGTTTCTACTCCGCTTGATACATCTACTGCAAAGGGAGAGAAATGCTGAATTGCTCTTGCTACATTGTCTTCATTTAGCCCACCTGCGATGAAGAAAGGCTGGGCTAGTTCTGTCGTATCCAGTTGCCCCCAGTCAAAGGTTTGTCCACTCCCTGCAATAGGAGCATCAAAGAGTAGATAGTCTGCCTGAGAATTGGGTACATGCCCATTCTCATCTACTTGTACAGCTTGAATACTGCCACAAGGTAAATTTTCAAATAGTTTATCTACTACCTGACCGTGAACTTGTACAAAGTCCAAACCAACTTTATCTACCGCTTCTAACAGTTCTGCCCGACTGGGTGAAACAAATACTCCAACTTTTTTAACGTTGACAGGAATGAGCTTTGCCAGCTCTGCTGCTTGTTCCAAGGTCACCTGTCTTTTGCTAGGAGCAAAGACAAAACCAATGTAGTCTGCTCCAGCCGACACAGCTGTTTTTACGGCTTCTTTGGTCGATAGTCCACAAATCTTAACCTTTGTCAATCTGCAACTCCTTGATTCTCTGGGCTACATCTTCTGCTTGCATGAGGGCTGTTCCTACTAAAATTCCGTTAAAGTATGGTGCAACACGTTTTGCATCCTCCTCTGTAAAAATAGCAGATTCGGAAATGTAGAAGCAATCATCCTTAAAGTGTTTGGCCAAGTCTACGCTTGTCTGCAAGTCGACTTCAAAGGTTGTTAAATTGCGATTGTTGACACCAATAATTTGAGCTCCAAGACGGTGGGCCACTTCTAGTTCAGCTAAATTGTGGGTCTCAACCAACACTTCTAAACTAAGCTCTGTCGCATAGTCGTAAAGCTCCTTGAGTCGTTCTTCTGACAAGGCTGCGACGATGAGTAAGATAACTGTCGCACCTGCATTGCGAGCACGGATGATTTGCTTTTCATCGAAAATAAAATCCTTGTTGAGCGTAGGAATGTTTACCTGACTGGAAATCTCACGCAGATAATCCAAATGACCTTTAAAGAAAACCTCATCTGTCAGAACAGAAATCATAACCGCGCCGTTAGCCTCGTAAGTCTGGGCCTGTTGTACGATATCCACATCGAGATTGATATCACCTAGACTTGGACTTGCCTTTTTGACCTCAGCAATGATTTGCAGACGTTCTTGATGATTTTTCAAATATTCAGCTAAGCGATAGCTTGCTCGCAGGGGCTGAAGTTCCTCTCGTTCCATCTTTTCAACTTCACGCGCCTTTTGCTCTAGGATACGTGATAAAAATTCCTGGCTCATCTTTGATACTCCTGTAATAGTCTGAGTTTTTCAAGGGCCTTACCACTAGCAATCACTTGGCGTGCCATTTCAACTCCATCTTTAATACTATCTACCTTACCATTGGCATAAAAACCAAGGCCAGCATTTAAGACTGTTGTTTCCAAGAATGGACTTGGTTCGTTATTAAGAACGCTAACAAGGATGGCTGCATTCTCATGCGCATTTCCACCACGAATGTCCTCAATGGCAATACGTTCCATTCCCAAATCTTCTGGGGTAAAGGTTGACAAAGTGATTTCACCATTTTCAAGAAGGGCAATGCTGGTAGTACCATTCAAACCAGCTTCATCCAATCCTTCTGGACCAGCTACTACAATGGCACGTTTGCGACCCATGTTTTTCAAAACCTGAGCAGTACTTTCCAGAAGTTCAGGACGACTGATTCCTAGAAGCTGTGTTTCCAAAACCATCGGATGGATGAGCGGTCCTGTCAAATTCATGATAGTTGGAATTCCCAACTCCAAACGAGCTGGCATAATGTATTTCATGGCTGGGTGCATGTTTTTGGCAAAGAGAAAGACGATTCCTGTTTGGTCAAATACCTTACCCAATTGTGATGGTTTAAGGTCAATATTGATTCCCAAAGCTTGCAAGACATCTGCTGACCCAGATTTAGAAGAAATAGAGCGATTTCCATGTTTGGCCATGTGGATGCCACCACCTGCCAAGACAAAGGCTGCAGTTGTAGAAATGTTGAAGCTAAATGACTTATCTCCACCTGTACCGCAGTTATCCATAGCATCTTGAATGTTGGTTGGAATGTGTTGAGCATGTCCTCTCATGACTTGAGCGAGGGCTGTTCTTTCTTCAGGTGTTTCTCCCTTCATCTTGAGGGCTAAAAGGAGTGAAGCGATTTGTGCTTCTGTCACTCGCCCTGTTACGATACGTTCGATCACATCTGTCATTTCAACACTTGATAAATCTTCAAAGTTCGCTAATTTTTCAATAATTTCTTTCATTTTATTTTCCTCACTTTACAACTTTCTCGATAAAATTCTGAATAGAAGATAGGCCATCTGGCGTTCCAATACTTTCTGGATGATACTGCAAGCCATAAATCGGCAAGGTTTTGTGTTGAATCCCCATAATAGCTTGGTCATCTGTCGAACGAGCTGTCACTTCAAACTCTTCTGGCATCTCTTCAATTAAAATACTGTGGTAACGCATGACTGGACGATTATCCTCAATTCCTTGATAGAGAACTGAAGGAGTCTCAAATCGAATCTGGCTTTGTTTACCGTGCATAACTTTAGGAGCCAAGCCCAACTTACCACCAAATACTTCTGCAATGGCTTGGTGCCCCAAACAAATCCCTAGAATCGGTTTCTTACCTGCAAAATCACGAATCATTTTTTCCATTTTCCCAGCATCAGCTGGCCAACCTGGACCAGGAGAGAAAACTAATCCATCTGCCTTTTCAGCATGTTCATAAAGATGTGGATCATCATTTCTCAAAACATGAACTTCTGCGAAATTCCCAATGTATTGGGCTAGGTTATAGGTAAATGAATCATAATTATCAATCAATAAAATCATGGTCTTAGTTCTCCCATTCTAGTCATAGATTTAGCTTTGTTAATGGTTTCTTGGTATTCATTTTGAGCAATGGAATCATAAACAATTCCTGCACCTGCCTGCACGTAGGCTGTTTTATTTTTAAGAATCATGGTTCGAATTGCAATGGCAAAGTCCATGTCTCCAGTTGCTGAAAGGTAACCGATAGCTCCTGCATAGACGCCTCGCTTCTCTGTTTCCAACTCATAGATGCGTTTCATAGCACGAATCTTAGGGGCCCCCGATACTGTTCCTGCTGGAAGAGTCGCTTTTAAGGCATCCATGGCAGTCAGTTCTGGTAACAAACGTCCTTTAACCACGCTGGTCAAATGCATGACATAGCGGAAAAGTTCCACTTCCATATACTTGGTTACTTGGACACTTGCTGTTTCAGCAATTCGACCGATATCATTGCGTCCTAGGTCCACTAGCATTCGGTGTTCTGCTGTTTCCTTTTCATCAGAGAGTAGGTCATTTGCTAAAGCTGCGTCTTCTTCATCATTGGTACCTCTAGGTCGTGTACCTGCAATTGGATTGGTTGTCACAATGCCATTTTTGACGGAAACCAAGCTCTCAGGACTGGCACCGATAATTTGATAATTTCCAAAGTCATAAAAGTAGAGGTAATTTGATGGATTGGTCACTCGGAGATTTCTGTAGAAGTCAAAAGAATTTCCAGTTACTTCTGCGGAGAAGCGCTGACTGAGCACACATTGGAACATATCTCCGTTGCGAATCAAGTCGCGAGCTGTTTCTACCATTTCTTCAAATTTCTGAGGTGCAATATGTGGTCTAAACTGAAGTGGAGAAACGTCCAAATCTTCAAATTCATTTGGAGCAGGGATTTTCAACTCTTCTAAAACCTGATCTAAAGCCACTTCTAGTTCTTCATTACTACGTTCACTGTAGAGAGCATCCTCGATGACATGAATTTTTTCTTTCTTATGGTCAAAAACTATATAACTCTCATATACGAAGAAATGCATATCTGGTGTCCCAATCGTATCCTCAGGGAGCTGGCCAATCTCTTCGTAGAGAGAAATCATATCGTAGCCAACAAAGCCAATAGCTCCACCACCAAAGGGTAGTTCTGAATGGTGCTGACTCTTATGAGTTACTTCATAAAGGAAATCCAAGGGATCACGATCAATCACTTGCCCATTTTGATAAAGAACTCCATTCTCGAACTTAATTTCAAAAACTGGATTATAGGC
The DNA here is from genome assembly GCF_054861245.1 of Streptococcus sp. KHUD_017. Taxonomy (NCBI): domain Bacteria; kingdom Bacillati; phylum Bacillota; class Bacilli; order Lactobacillales; family Streptococcaceae; genus Streptococcus; species Streptococcus sp. KHUD_017. The sequence continues at coordinate 450,510 of NZ_CM142175.1, read as the reverse complement.
TAAGATAGAAAAACGAGCATTTTCTTTTTCTCTTGGGATACTTTCAAGTATGACCTTGTGTTGTCCGTTCAAACGCATATAAGCCAAGATTGGTGATAAAACATCTCCATGAATGATTCGTTCCATTGTAATTTCCCTTTCAGTTCTTCTTAAATCCCGTGTTTATTCTACAAAAAATCCCCACGCAAAATAACTTGCGTGAGGACGAAATTCGCGGTGCCACCTCAATTATAGGATTTCTCCTATCTCTCATTCCTGTCTCAGATAGCTCCTGTAACAGGTTGTGCGATAAAGGGCACTCCCTTGAGAATTATGTTTTCTTCTCTCATTTCAGATGGACCCAACCTTACAGCTTTCTCTGCTTGTTTTCAGCAACCACAAGCTCTCTGTGAGAGAAATCCCTGTATATTTTCCATCTTTTATTTTTTAGCTTCAAGGTAGTCTGCAATGGCAGCTACGTCCTTGTCTCCACGACCAGAGACATTGATGATGATAATCTCATCTTTACTTAGTTTTGGTGCGCGTTTGACTGCTTCAGCGATAGCATGTGAGCTTTCAATTGCAGGGATGATTCCTTCTGTTTTGCTTAATAAAAGCAAGGCTTGAACAGCTTCTTCGTCGGTCGCTGCTACATATTCTACTCGACCAGAGTCTTTAAAGAAGGCATGTTCTGGACCGACCCCTGGATAGTCCAAACCTGCTGAGATAGAGTAAACTGGCGCGAGCTCTCCATCTTCCTTAAAGACTGCATAGGTCTTCATTCCATCGACAATTCCGACACTACCCTTGGTCATAGTTGCTGCGTGTTTGTCAGTATCTAAACCATGACCAGCAGCTTCTACCCCAACCAATTTTACTTCTTCATCAGCTACATACTGTGAAAAGGCACCGATGGCATTAGAACCACCGCCCACACAGGCAATGACGTAGTCTGGTAGACGCCCTTCTTTTTCCAAGATTTGACGACGTGATTCTTCACTGATGACTTTTTGAAATTCATGAACAATCGTTGGATAAGGGTGAGGGCCTACAGCAGAACCTAAAACGTAGAAGGCTTCAAGGTCATTCATCCATGCTCCAAAGGCTGCATCAACCGCATCCTTCAGGGTACGAGTTCCAGTTTCAACTGCGTGAACAGTTGCTCCCATCATCTCCATGCGGAAGACATTGAGACGTTGACGCTCCACATCTTCTGCCCCCATATAGACGTCACAAGCCATACCAAATTTGGCCGCAGCTGCAGCTGTCGCAACACCGTGCTGGCCAGCTCCTGTCTCAGCAATGACACGCTTTTTACCCATGCGTTTTGCTAGAAGGATTTGACCCAAAACATTATTAAGTTTGTGAGATCCAAGGTGGTTAAGGTCTTCACGCTTGAGATAAATCTTAGCTCCACCTAGGTGCTCTGTCAAGCTCTCTGCATAATATAGCGGTGTCTCGCGACCTGAATAATCCTTCAAGTAATGACGAAACTCAGCTAAAAACTCTGGATCGTCCTTGTATTTTTCAAAAGTCACTTCCAATTCATCTAGCAAAACCTGAATTGGTTCTGGTACAAAACTACCACCAAATTGTCCAAAATATCCTTTAGTTGTCATAAATTTTTCCTCTTTTCCATTATTCCAAAATATGAAAAAGCCCACACACGGAATCTACTCCATGTGAGGGCGTTCGTAACGCGGTACCACCTCAATTGTAAAGAGAATATCCCCTTTACATCTCTGCCTTGTCTAACAACAAGTTGCACTGTAAGGTGTGCGCACCGAATTTTCATTGTTTCAAATTCATTTTTTCAAATCAGCCCAATTTCACTATTTTCAACCACCTGTTCGCAGCAACCACAGGCTCCCTGAAGATCTAAAATAATTACTTTTCTGATTTGTTGAGTTAATTATATGTTATTGCTTTTTCTTTGTCAACCGTTTTCATTCATTTTTTACTAATTTTTTTAATTATTTTTGTGAAGCGCCTAGAACTTCTTCGGAAACTCTGACAAAAGTTTTAATGATATAGTCTACTTCTTCATCTGTTAATTTCGTGTGAAGTGGCAGTGTAATTTCGTTTACAAAGAAGGCATAAGCTCGCGGATAATCTGCCATGTCAAAGCCAAGATTCTTATAGGCTGTCAAAAGCGGAAGTGGTTTGTAGTGGACGTTACTTGCGATTCCTGCCTTGGCCAATTCTTGAATAATTTGGTTGCGTTGTTCGAGATTTGCTCCTTCTACATGGGTGATGTAGAGGTGACGACAAGATTCAACTGCATCTGTCTCATGAGCCAATGGGTGAATCCGAGTTCCCGCAAATCCATGGTCATAGCGATCCACGATATCCTTACGACGTTGTAGTAAGCCAGGATAACGATCTAGCTGAACTAGACCAAGTGAAGCCATGATATCCGTCATGTTGCACTTGTAGGCTGGTGTTACGATATCGTATTCCCATGAACCCAATTGCATCTTAGCAAGAGCATCTTTTGTTTGACCATGAAGAGATAGGATTTGGAATTCCTTATACATTTCTTCATCATCAATCGCTGGATTTGCTTTCCAAGTCGCACTTCCTCCCTCAGCAGTTGTAAAATTCTTAACCGCGTGGAAAGAGAATGATGTGAAGTCTGCAATTGAACCGGCTGGTTGTCCCTTGTAGGTTGAACCCAAAGCGTGGGCACTATCAGATACAATCACAATACGGTTAAAGGCCTTTTGCCACTTGCTAGCAGCTGTAAAGAGGTCGCGTTTCTTTTCTACAACTTGGAACAAACGGTCATAGTCACAGATAATCCCTGCAAGTTCAACCGGGATAATAACCTTAGTCTTCTCAGTAATAGCTTGCTCAAGCTTGTCATAATCCATTTCAAAGGTATCATCTTGGATATCAACCATAACTGGTGTCGCACCTACGTGAGTGATGACACTACATGATGCTGTATAAGTCATAGCTGGAACGATGACCTCATCGCCAGGCCCTACTTCAAGCACGCGCAAGATCAATTCAAGAGCTGCTGTTGCAGAGTTGAGGCAGACTGTCTTAGGCGTTTGAGTATAGACGGACAGACGACGCTCTAGTTCTTTTGTCTTTGGACCTGTTGTGATCCAACCAGAACGAAGGGTATCGGCTACTTCAACAATTTCAGCTTCGGTAATATCGGGTGGTGAAAATGGAATATTATATTTTGTCATTGTTTTACTCCTTTTACTGTATTCACTCTTGTGACTACTTTATTTTAAAACTTCAACTACAGTCTGAAACATGATTTTGATATCTCCGAAGAAATTAAAATCACGTAGGTAGGCTAGGTTAAAGTGCATTTTCTCTGGAAGGACTCTTTCCACATAAGCCTGGTCAACAGTCATACCTTTTGCAGTCATTTGACTGATGATGGCATCCTCATCCTTATAGTTAATACTAGCAAGCGATGTAATCCCTGCAGGTAAGAGCAAGGTAGCCATCATTTCAGGGCTATACTGCTCTGTGTAGCGTGGTACTTCTGGGCGCGTTCCGACAAAAGACATCTCTCCTTTTAGGACATTGACCAATTGCGGCAATTCATCCAAACGAACACGTCGAATGAAATTTCCAACTTTAGTGATACGACTGTCATTTGCAGAAGTTACTAGACTTCCTTTTTTATCTGCATCCGTCACCATGGTCCGGAATTTCCAAATCTTGAAATGTCGGTTGTACTGGGTTACCCGCACTTGCTTGTAAATAACTGGACCCTTGCTATCTAGCTTGATCCAGATGCTTAGAATCAGAAATAAGGGGGAGGTCAAGATTAACAAGACTACGGCTAGAAACAAATCTAGACAACGCTTGAAAATCAGTGAGCCTTTTCTTCTAGACACAAGCTGGTAGTATGGTTTTACCTCGCTCAATTGCATTTCTTGAGGTAGCTCATCCCATTTCAGCATGCACATTCTCCTCTGTTTTTTATATATAATCTTTATTAACATTCTACATTATACCACAAAATGAAAGAGGCAGTGCAAGAAATCTGTGTTTTAAAGGAATTCTTCCTTAGGAAAGAGCCCCTGCCTGCAAACTATACATCTTGTAATAGGTTCCACCCAATGCTAGGAGTTCCTCGTGGGTTCCACTCTCAATGATTCGTCCCTTATCAAGAACGTAGATACAATTAGCATCTTGAATGGTAGAAAGGCGATGGGCGATGGCGATGGTTGTCCGACCTTGTCTCATCTTAGCTAGGGAATTTTGGACCAGAGCTTCTGTTTCAGAGTCGATATTGGCTGTCGCTTCATCCAAAATCAGAATTTTAGGTTGACTGGCAACAGTTCTAGCAAAGGCAAGAAGCTGACGTTGACCAGTTGAAAAACTCGAACCACGCTCAGATACAGGGGCATCATAACCTAAAGGAAGATCTTGAATGAAGGAATCTGCATCGACAAATTCTGCTGCAGCCTTGACTTGGTCATCGCTGATATCTTGGTACATGGCGATATTGGACTTAATGGTTCCATGATAGAGGAAGGGGTCCTGTAGAACCAAACCGATGTTTTTTCTCAGTTCCTCTTGACTATACTCTCGAATATCCACACCATCTAGGAGAACTTGACCAGACTGAAATTCATAAAAACGCATCAGAACATTGATGATAGAAGATTTTCCCGATCCTGTATGTCCAACAAAGGCAATGGTTTCACCTTTATTGACAGTAAAGGAAATATCATCGAGAATTTGGTGTTTTCCATCATAAGAGAAGGACACATGTTCAAAACGAATATTCCCTTCTTGAATCTCAGCCTGGCCATTTTCTTGGACCGGTTCATAGTTGGTCTCATCGATGAGTGCAAAAACACGACCTGCTGACACCATGGATGTCTGAAGAGTAGAAAAGTTTTGCGTTACCTCGATGAGCGGATCAAAGAGACGGTTGATGTACTGGATAAAGGCATACATAGTTCCTGCCGTTATTCCTAGATAAAGTCCGCGATAGCCAAAGTAAGCCATCAAAACCGCATACCCCAACAGCTTCAACAAACTCATAGCTGGGCGTAAAAAGAGAGAATCCAAGGCTACTGAACGGTTAGCGTAGACTAGGTGTTCCTGGTTTATCTCATCAAACTCTTCTTGCAGGCGTTTTTCTTGGTTAAAGGCTTGAATAATACGAATTCCTTCGATATTTTCTGCCAGCTTACTGTTAATATCTGACAGTAGACTTCTGGTTTTTTCAATGACCTTGACCGATTTTTTACGGTAGAGATTAACCAAAAGGAAAATCAAAGGTAGAAAGAGCAATACTAAAGCAGTCAGACGATAGTCCAAAACTAACATGGTATAAAGGGTCGTCACGAATATAAAGACTGCCGAGATAAAGCTAGATAAGATTCCCGAAAACATATCACTGATAGTCTCGGTGTCATTTGTCAAACGAGAGACAATAGAACCTGCAGGCGTTTTATCAAAGTAAGACATGCCTAGCTTCTCCATATTGGCAAAGGCATCACGTCGGATATCTCTAACGATGCTGTAGGACACGCGCGCAAAAAGGAGATTCCCCACATATTGGACAATAGTTTGAAGAATGTAGAGACCATAGTAAACTAGCAAAACTGTAACAGCAAGCTGATTAAGGTTGTTTAGATACTGGTCGATAAAGTGCGAAGCTACCAAGGGGATAACACTCTTAACAACAGTCGTCGCGAGGAGAAAAGCAAGGGCTAAAAAGGTTAGGAGACTATAGGGCTTAAGATAGGACAACAAACGCTTCAATACAGCCCATTGTTCTTGTTTATTCCGCATCTTCTTCTCCTTTCATTTCTAACTGTTGAGACTGGTAGGTTTGGGCATACCAACCATCCAAGGCTAGTAAGTCTTCATGCCTACCTCGTTCAATGATGCGACCATCCTGCATGACCAAAATCAAATCTGCATGAACAACTGCACTGAGACGATGGGCAGTGATGATAGTCGTTTTGTCTTTGCGAGTTTCCTTGAGATTATCGATGATCGCGAACTCTGTCTTGGCGTCTACAGCTGACAAGGAATCATCTAAAATCAAGATATCAGGATTTAAAATCATAGCCCGACTCATAGCCAGACGTTGCTTTTGTCCACCAGATAGACTGACACCTTTTTCCCCGATAACTGTATCAAATCCCTCAGGCATGGCTTGAATGTCTTGATAGACTTGAGCCAACTGAGTTGCTTTCTCTACTGCAGAGAAAGGTAGGTCAGGATTTCCAAAATAAATATTATCTAGGATAGAACTAGCAAAGAGAAATTGGTCCTGTGGAACGTATCCCATCAAACTACGCAAGTCAGCTAGTCGATAGGCTCGAATATCGTGACCATTTAGATAAATAGCCCCTTGGTTAACGTCATACTCACGCAGGAGCAACTTAATCAAAGCAGTTTTCCCTGAACCCGTCTGTCCAACCAAGCCCAACGTTTGACCTTTTTCGAGACTAAAGTGTATATCTTTCAGTGTCTCTTCGTCTTCAAAGGCAAAACTTTCAATAGCATAGTCCAAGCGTCCATTTTCAATCCCGTCCAGTGGAGATTCTGGATCTTTCACAGGTGATTCTTGAGACAAGAGACTCTCAATTCGTTGGTAGGATACTTTTCCTCTCTGAGTGATATTAAAGAGGAAACCAATCGCCATCAAAGGCCAGACCAACATGTCCAAGTAAGAGATAAAGGTGACTAGATTTCCGACAGTTACCTGTCCTGCTTGCACCATAAAGGCACCTACCAAGAGAGTTAAGGCATAAGAAGAACCAACAAAGAGCAGAACCATGGGGTCAAAGAGACTGTCATATTTCATGGTTTGCAAATTCTTTTGGAAGGTCAAATCATTGACCTCCTGGAAAGATGCCAATTCATCAGACTGATAGCCAAAGGACTTGGTTACCTTGATACCTGATACAGACTCCTGAACCTTATTATTAAGTTCAGAAAAGGCTGCTTGCGATTCGCCAAAAGCCTTATGGGTCTTTCTCCCCAGACGACTAGTCGCATAGGCCATAAATGGCAAGGGCAGAATGGCAACCAAGGTCATCTGCCAAGAAATACTAAAGAGCATGGTCAAGAGAGTCACTAAGGCTGTAATTGAGGCATCCACTGCCGACATGACACCACCACCTGCTAAACGAGTCAGGGCATTGATATCATTGGTTGCGTGAGCCATCAAATCCCCAGTTCGATAATTTTGATAAAAAGCAGGAGACATCCTTGTAAAATGCTCAAATAGTCTTGAACGCATGATTTGCCCAAGTCGGTAGGAGGTCCCTAGGATATACATGCGCCAAACGTAACGCAGATAATACATCCCGAAAGCAGCTAGCAGGAGATAAAAGAGATGAAGCAAGAGCTCATCTTGTGTTAATCGCCCAGAAGTAATGGCATCGATCACGCGCCCCATGACCATAGGTGGGATGAGGTTTAGTACAGAAACCAAAACCAAAGCTACAATTCCAACTAAGTAACGGAGTTTTTCTAATTTAAAAAACCACCAGAGTTTTTGGATGATGGACATAGTATTCCTTTCTAATGACAAATGTAAACCTGAGGCGACTACCTCAGGTTTTTCTTATTCATAGGTGACAACACTTACTTGAACGTTGTCATACTCATCAATAAAGATATTCATAGGAGAAACATTTCATTCATTTTCATTCCTTTACATAAATCATTCTTTATTATATAGGAATGACCTGGATTTTTCAAACTATACGCTGGGGAATTACCGCTTTTTCTGGTATAATATTGTCTATAATCTGAATGAAAAGGTAAACATTATGAAATTGATCTCATGGAATATTGATTCCCTAAACGCTGCACTCACGAGCGACTCTGCGCGTGCCAAATTGTCACAAGACGTCCTCCAAACCTTGGTTGCTGAAAACGCTGATATCATCGCCATCCAAGAAACCAAGCTTTCAGCTACAGGACCTACAAAGAAACATCTCGAGGTGTTAGAAGAACTCTTCCCTGGATATGAAAATACTTGGCGTTCCTCTCAAGAGCCTGCTCGTAAAGGATATGCTGGAACCATGTTTCTCTATAAGAAAGAACTCACTCCAAGCATCAGCTTCCCAGAAATCGGTGCACCATCTACCATGGACTCCGAAGGTCGTATCATCACTCTTGAATTTGATACATTTTTCGTGACTCAGGTCTACACACCTAATGCTGGTGATGGCCTCAAACGTTTGGAAGAACGTCAAATCTGGGATGTCAAATATGCGGAGTACTTGGCTGAACTAGACAAGAAAAAGCCTGTCCTAGCAACTGGGGACTACAACGTTGCCCACAAGGAAATTGACCTTGCTAACCCAGCCAGCAACCGCCGTTCACCAGGTTTCACAGACGAAGAACGTGAAGGATTTACAAACCTCTTGGCGAAAGGATTTACAGACACCTTCCGCCATATCCATGGAGAGGTTCCAGAACGCTACACTTGGTGGGCACAACGCAGCAAGACTTCAAAAATCAATAACACAGGCTGGAGAATCGACTACTGGCTCACAAGTAACCGTGTAGCAGACAAGGTTACCAAGTCAGACATGATTGATTCAGGAGCACGCCAAGACCATACACCGATTGTCTTGGAGATTGAACTTTAAGGATTTTCTTTATGAACTACAACGCCGTTATTCCCGAGTTTATGGTCTCGAATATAGAAAAATCTCGCTCCTTCTACTGTGATTTACTGGGGTTCACCATTGAATACGAGCGCCCAGAAGAAAAATTTCTCTTCCTCTCGCTTGAAGACTGCCAACTTATGCTAGAAGAAGGCAGCGCAGAAGAATTAGCCCAACTGACTTATCCTTTCGGGCGCGGTGTCAATATTTCCTTTGGTATCAAGGATGTCCCCAGACTCTATCAGAAAGTAATCGAGTCTAACTATCCTATTCATCGTCATTTGACTAAAAGAGAATTTCGAGTTGGTGAACAATATATCTATCCTCATGAATTTGCAGTTTTAGATCCAGATGGCTATTTTTTAAGATTTAGTGAATAAGAAAAAGGGGGCTGATAGCCTCTTTTTCAGTAGGTAAACATGAATTGACATACCTGTAAATCCAGTGACCAAAACCTTTGCTAAAACCTATGAAATCTATATGTCAAAGAACTTTGATAGCCGTTTTTTGTATAATTGAGTAGAATGAAATCAGAAAGCGAGGAAATTTTATGCAAGTCGGAAAACAAATCCAGCACTATCGTAAAAAGAAAAATTTATCTCAAGATGATTTAGCTGAAATAATTTTTGTCAGTCGCCAATCCATTTCCAACTGGGAGCGTGGCGCGACCTACCCTGATATTCAAAACCTACTCTTGCTGAGCAAGGTCTTTGAAGTGTCATTAGACAAACTAGTAAAAGGAGATTTGGAAACTATGAAACAAATTATTCACGACCAAGAATTTATACGTTATCAAAAAGATGGAATAATCTTTAGCATACTGCTATTTGGTTTTCCTATCATCAGCATACCCTTAATTCTTTATTTGGATTGGTATGGTATCGCTATTAGTTGCTTGATTTTTGCTATCGCTATGTTCTACGCCCTACGCATTGAAAAATTCAAGAAACAGCATAATCTTCGCACCTATCGACAGATTGTCGCCTATGTTCAAGGACGTAACCTTAGCGAGATTGAAGAAGCTGAAGAAAGGGGTAAGGCTCCCTACCAAAGAATCATCCTTCCCATTCTATTTGGCCTTGGAATTGGCGCTATTGCTCTGCTATTTTATTGGCTCTTACTTACTATCAAATAAAAGCGAAGTCATCAGACCTCGCTTTTTAAATGTATTAAAATTTATAGAGTTGTGGATAGTGAACACACTCTGGTTTTTTAGGGCGTAACTATCTACTCATTTTAATTTATATCCTCACCTGTCTATCTTCAGATCGTTGTCCTGTGACAAACATGGTGAAGGTTGCCTTGCAGACATTTCGGCCATCTTGGTTGGTGATATCAACATCGACGACACAAGTGGTGCGTCCATGATGGACACATTCTCCTTTGATAGTAAGAATGTCCCCTAGATTTCCAGCTTTCAAGTAGTTGATAGAAGACTGGAGTGTCACCCCGTCTAATCCTAGCGAAATCACCACAAGACCACTGATTTGGTCACATAGGGTAAAGAGATAGCCTCCATGGGCATTCCCATAGTAGTTGAGTGAGGAATCCACTACTTTTGTTGTCACCACCACGTGACCGTCTCTCATTTTTTCAATTTCGTAGTTTTCAAAGGCAGATATAGCGTCAAAGTGAAAATCTTTCATACGTTCCTCCTGATATTTCAAACGACACTATGATACTACTTTTCAAGACTCTACGCAAGAGAGAAGCACTTATTCAGGTAAAATCCCAACCTGCTCCACAAAGCGCATAAAGGCAACTTGTCCTTCTTCTGTTTGCTTGTAAACTCCTGCATCTTCCAAAACTCGAGCAAAGATTTTTCCAACAGATTCTTGGACGATATTAAGAGCTTGGTCTTTGTCAGTCAATCCAGGATGGGATTCTTTCAATTCATCCGCCCATTCTTGGTGATAATCTGCTACTAGAACATCCTCTCCAACCAGGTAAGCTGCTACTTGCTCCACTTCTTCCTTCAAGCGTGGTGGCAAGATAGCCAATCCCATAACCTCTATCAAGCCGATATTTTCCTTCTTGATATGTTGGACATCCTTGTGGGGATGATAGATACCATCTGGATGCTCTGGAGATGTTTGATTGTCTCTCAAAACCAAGTCCAACTCAAACTGCCCATCTCGCTTACGGGCTATCGGTGTGATAGTGTGATGCGGTGTTCCATTACTTTCTGCCAAGACCTGTACACTTGGATCTGAGTATTGGCGCCAAGCCAGTAAGATTTTCTCAGCAAGATTGGTCAAATCGTCTTTTGAATCCGACGTTAATCGAATCACTGACATAGGCCACTGAACAATTCCTGCTTTGACAGATTCAGAACCTTCAAAGGTAAAGCTCTTTTGTAAAGGCGCCACTTCCATCGGGAATACATGTCGCCCACCTTGATAATGATCGTGCGTCAGAATGGAACCACCCACGATTGGTAGATCAGCATTCGAACCAGCAAAGTAACCCGGAAACTGCTCTACAATTGCTAACAAACGCTCAAAACTTTGACGACTGATGGCCATGGGACGATGTTGGCTATCTAAGAAAATACAGTGCTCATTAAAGTACGCATAAGGCGAATACTGGAATCCCCACTCCTGCCCAGAAATATCAAAACGAATAATCCGGTGATTGCTTCTAGCTGGATGATTGACACGACCATGGTAGCCTTCATTTTCCATACAGAGCTGACATTGAGGATAGTTGCTCGACTTGACCAACTTAGTTGCCGCTATCTCTTTTGGATCCTTTTCAGGCTTCGAGAGATTGATGGTAATCTCTAGTTCACCGTAGTCAGACGGTACACGATAAGCAATATTCTTTGCGATAGCCTTCAGTTTGATGTAGTCATTTCTCTGACTGAGTTGGTAGAAATCTGCAATTGCCTGCTCTGGTGACTGGGCATAGGTGTTCCAAAAGTCACGATTAACCTGACTTGGACAAGGTGTTACCAAGTCCATGAGGTCTGCACCGAGAATCTCACGTGCAGCCTGACTAACTTCAATCGTTCCCAATCGAACGGCTTCCTCGACAAGCTGATCTTTGAGGTCAATCAAATCGTCTTGGTCAGTCTCAACTTCAAGAACTCCATCTCCCACCAGCGCTAAAACACGATTGGTCAGATAAATCCGATCCAACTCTTCAAAGCTACTTTCTGCAATGACTTTGGTCACAAAATTTTCTACTAAGGTCACTAGAAAACCTCCTTCTGACTATTTAAGGATGCGAGTTCCACCTGCCACTTCAGCGATATAGAAACTTGGAGCATAACCAACGATTTCTTCATAGTGCTTGCCTACAGCTTCTTTAAAGGACTCAACAGCGTCTTTTTGAACCAAGGCGATTGCACAACCACCAAAACCTGCTCCTGTCATACGAGCACCGAGAACACCTTCTTGAGCCCAAGCTGTATGAACAAGGGTATCTAATTCCAAGCCAGTTACTTCGTAATCGTGCTCAAGAGAAACGTGAGATGCATTCATCAAACGACCAAACTTGTCCAAATCTCCCGCTTGAAGAGCCGCTTGTGCTTTAAGTGTACGTTGGTTTTCAAGAACGGCATGACGCGCACGTTTCAAACGATTTTCGTCTTTGATCAGGTAGCTATATTCATCAAAATCCCATTCATCCAATTCACCCAAGGTTTGAATGTCCAAGGCCACTTGGAGTTCTTCTACTGCTTTTTCACACTCAGCGCGGCGTTCATTGTACTTAGAATCTGCTAGTTCACGGCGTTTGTTAGTGTTCATGATAACAACAACATTGTCCTTCAAATCAAGGGGAACCAAGTCATATTCTAAACTATTTGTATCCAGATAAATGGCACGTTGATCTGCCCCCATACCGATAGCAAATTGGTCCATGATACCAGAATTAACCCCAATAAAGTTGTTCTCTGTCAATTTCCCGATTTTAACTAAGTCTAGACGGTCCAATTTTAGGTCAAAGAGGTATTCTGCCACGACACCTGTCAAAAGCTCTAAGGATGCAGATGAAGACAAACCCGCACCATTTGGGATATTCCCATAGACATAGAAATCAAACCCTTTATCAATCACATGACCAGCTTCTTGCAAGAAATGTAGGACACCTTTTGGATAGTTAGTCCAGTTGTGCTCCTTCTCAAACTTAAGGTCAGCCAGAGGAACTTCGATAATGCCTTTGTCCTCAAAGTTTGCTGAGTAGAAACGCAACACTTGGTCATCGCGCTTGCGTGCTGCTCCATAAGTTCCTAGTGAGATAGCTGCTGGGAAAACATGTCCACCGTTATAGTCAGTATGCTCTCCAATCAAGTTGATGCGCCCTGGTGAAAAGAAGGTTTGGTCTGCTTCTTGACCAAAAACAGCAAGAAAATCCTTGCGAAGTGCTTCAGCAGTAAGATGTTGTGTCATATGAATTCTCCTTTTACGAAATATTAGGTAAAAAAGTTTATCCTGTAATCGTTTTCTTCTATTGTACCCAAGGGTTTTGCTTTGGTCAACATTTTTACCGATATTTTACTAAACTATGAGTAAAAAGATAGAAAAATATGCTATAATAACCTAAAAAGGAGGGGAATTATGGCTACACTCAAAGATATTGCTCAGTTAGCCTCTGTCTCAATCGCAACTGTATCCCGTGTCCTCAATCGCGATCAGAGTCTATCTGTCACAGAAGAAACCCGACATCGTATTTTAACTGTCGCCGAAGAACTAGGTTATACCAAACATCTCAAAACAGGCGAAAGTCACAAACTGAAACAAAAGATTGCCATTATCCAATGGGTCAGCGAACAAGGTGAGTTGGAAGACCTCTACTACTACCAGATTCGACTAGGAATCGAAAATAGGGCACAAGAATTAGATTACGAAATCTTACGCTATTTCAATGATCAACCTTTTACGCTTAGCGAAGAAGTCATTGGAATTCTTTGTATTGGAAAATTTAGCCAAGCACAGATTGCATCATTTGAAGAATATCAAAAACCTCTAGTTTTTCTAGATAGTGACACCATAGCCTTGGGACACACCTGTGTCATTACAGATTTTAATAATGCTGTTAGACAGGTAGTCGATTACTTTACAGACCACGGGATTAAGAAGATTGGTATCTTATCCGGCCTTGAAACTACTACTGACCAAGAAGAAGTCATCGCAGACAAACGCTTAGGTTACTTTAAATCCTATACACAAGAAAAGGGAATTTATAACGAGAAATTCATTTTCCAAGGACTATTTACTGCCCAATCTGGATATGATTTAATGAAAGAAGCTATCGAAAAATTAGGAGAGAAGCTTCCACAAGCCTTTTTTGCAGCCAGTGATAGCTTGGCCATTGGTGCCCTTCGCGCCCTTCAAGAAGCCAGCATCAGCATACCGGAGCGCGTCAGCATTATTTCCTTTAATGATACCATTCTAACCAAGCAAGTGTTCCCACCCCTTTCCAGTATCTCAGTCTACACCGAAGAAATGGGACGCACAGGAATGGATATTTTGAACAGAGAAGTCCTTCACGGCCGTAAAATTCCAAGCCTCACTATGCTTGGAACCAAACTGACGTTAAGAGAAAGTACCTTGCATTAAGTACAACACTTGAACATAAAAAAATCCTAATAAGAGCTTTTCAGTTCTCTATTAGGATTTTCTTTTTTTAATCCATCACAATCATAGACTTGATAGTCTTGCGCTCATCCATATCTTTATAGGCTTGGTCAATATCTTCCAGTTTATAACTTGAAGTAAAGACACGACCTGGATTGATATCACCGTCAAGGACAGCTTTGAGCAAGAATTGTTTATCGTATGTTGTCGTAGAAGCTGCTCCACCTGCAACAGAGATATTTTGCATAAAGGTTGAACCAAGTGCACGATTCTTATAATGTGGAACTCCTACAAATCCCATGCGACCGCCATTATGAAGGACACCCAGTGCTTGCTCAACAGCAGCCTCAGTACCAACACACTCAAGTGCTGCATCTGCTCCTCCGCCAAGAATTTCACGTACCTTGGCAATTCCTTCTTCTCCTCGCTCAGCTACGACTGCTGTCGCGCCTGACTCCAAGGCCATTTGTTGACGGTCTTCGTGGCGACTCATAAGGACAATTTGGGATGCGCCACGCATCTTAGCTGCAATGACAGCACATTGACCAACAGCCCCATCCCCAATAACGACAACTTTGTCGCCTTTTTGCACATTAGCCACACGCGCTGCATGGTAACCGGTCGGCATGACATCAGCAAGTGTCAAAAGTGACTTGAGCATGCCTTCGCTATAATCTGAAGGTTGACCAGGAATTTTCACAAGTGCCCAATTAGCGTAGTGGAAACGGAGATATTCAGCTTGGAAATTTCCTCCTAGATTATTTCCAATATGATTGTCACAAGAACCATCAAATCCAGCACGACAAGCGTCGCATTCCCCACAGCCATGAGTAAATGGTACAATCACAAAATCACCGGGCTTGACTGTTGTAATGGCCTCTCCAGTTTCTTCAACGATTCCAATTGCTTCGTGTCCACTATTTTTGTGACCCGCTTTAATATCTGGATTTCGGTAACTCCATAGGTCTGAACCACAAACACAAGCACGAACCACACGGATAATAACATCATCCGCCTCTTGAATGCTTGGACGCTTGATTTCCTCAATACCTACCTGACCTGCCTTGGTATAAACTGCTGATTTCATAAGCATTTACCTCTCTGTATCTAACTTATTTCAAGTATACACTATTTATGAAGCTTTCGCTCACTTATACTACATCTCATTAATGATGATGTTCATGATTTTTATCTACTTCCAACTCCTCAACCTTGCGCTTATGGGCTTGGTGAGTTGCTAGGTCTACATCAACTTCAATGGTGATATTTTGGAAACCACAATCTTTGAGTATGCTTCGAATCGATTCCTTGCAAAGCTCCATCTGTTCAATTTCTTTTAGACAAACATGGACAATGGCATTTTTTTCCAAACCATCCATGGTCCAGAGATTGAGCTGATTGATACTAGCAACGTGGTCCAGTTGCTCCAAATCACTCTTTACTCGCTGGATATCCACTCCTTCTGGCACGGCGTCTAGGAAAATCTTGAGTGTAGACCAAAAACGTGGAATAGCCTTTGAGAGAATAAAGATCGAAATGACAAGAGATAAGAGCGGATCCAGAATATACCAGTCGGTAAATCGGAGGACAATGGCCATCAGGATAACTGCCACCCAACCCAGAGTATCTTCCAGAAAGTGCAGGCTCAAAATAGACTCATTCTTGGTTTTTCCCTTACGAACTACTAGACTTGCTAGCACATTAATGCTAACAGCAATGATTCCTAACCAGAGGATTCCTTCATCATTGACCGCTTGTGGATGAAAGAGTTTTGTTATATTTTCCAAAATGACCAAAACGGACCCTGTCATGAGAATCACAGCCGTTACCAAGGCACCTAGAAGGCTAAACCGTTTGTAACCCAAGGTATAGTGGCTGTCTTCTTCACGATTGGAGATAGTTTCAAGAAAGGCTGATACCCCAATTGCGATTGCATCTCCAAGATCATGGACAGAGTCAGCAAGAACCGCACTGGAACCAAAAATTCCTCCTGCGATAAACTCTACAATAGCATAACTCAAATTTAAGAAAAAAGCTAACCAAACTGCATGTTTTGTCTTCATAATCCTGTTTCCTCTGATATAATAGATTCATGAACATCCTGTTCATTATCATTATCTAACATTCATTACAGAAAGGATAGGAGCAAACTGTTTACTTTGTAAGCTACTGAACAGTTTGTTCAAAGTGTCCATATGACTAGTCAAGACCGTCGCATTACCAAGACTCGAAAAGCTATCTATACTGCTTTTTTACAATTACTAAATAAAAAAAGTTTTGAAACGATTACCGTTCAGGAGGTAATAGACCTAGCAGATGTCGGTCGTTCCACCTTTTATAGCCATTATGAAAGTAAAGAATTACTCCTAGATGAGCTCTGCCGTTATCTCTTTCATCATCTTTTTGAACGCGAGAAAAATATATCCACAGAAGCTTATTTGGCCCATATCTTTTCACATTTCAAGAAAAACCAGGACCACGTCACCAGTCTTCTTTTCTCTAAAAATGACTACTTCCTCCGTCAATTACACAGAGAGTTAGAACACCACGTCTACCCCATGGTCGCAAAAGACTTGCAAACAGTTCATCCCAAGATTCCATCCTCCTATCTTCAACACTTTGTCGTCAGCCACTTCATTGAAACCCTCAGCTGGTGGTTGAAAAAAGGAAAAGCTTATAACGAACAAGAAGTGATTCAGTTTTATTTGGAGATTTTAAAAGTGGGCTCGAACTAGAAAGGAGTATTTTCAATGACCAGCGTGCAATTTTATTTTCTATTTCCATCACTATTCATGCTTCACGAACTCGAAGAAATCGTTTGGATGCCATCCTTTGTCAAAAAAATATCAGCGCAGTTTCCAGATAATCTAATCCTTTCTTATTACACGCCTTTTGCTTTCAATGCTATTGTCTTAGAGCAATTTTTGATCCTACTTCTTTCGCTTTTCCTTAGTTACTGGTTTAACAACTATACCATTTACGCAACCATTGTAATTGCTTATATCTACCATGTTTTCGGACATCTGATTCAGACAGTCGTTATTCGAAAATATGTGCCTGGCTTGTTAACGGGCATTTTAACGAGCTTGTTTTCTCTATGCAATCTCAAAAATGAATTTCCAATTATACTTTATGGTTACTCTCTTTTTACCTTGTTGGTTATCATTTTAAATCTTGTAGTTTCATTTATGATTCTTCATAAAATCAGTCATAAAAAATAGCACTCAGGCAATCATATCCTAGAAAGGAAACATCTATTTCACTTTATCTTATTTTTAGCATCATCACAACCTTCTTAGCCCTTGCCTTTCCTCTTGTTCATTTATTGGCCAGCCTTTCAGAATTAATAAAGGGCAAGAACACTCTAGGAAATCGACTTCTGTTCATAGGAAGTTGCCTTGCGACCTTATCTCTCATCCTCTACTTCCTTTTGCCGATTGTTGCTTTATTCATTTGGCTGATTGGTTGTGGTTTGATTTGCTACGGAGCCTATTGGAATGGCAAACGAAAAGAAAACTTTCATCCAGCCCACCATCTTATTCGAATTGGAATCGCACTGGTTCTTACTATCTTGTTAGTCTTGATACAATAAAAAAGGACCGTCTGATCCTTTTTTATTTACTGTTAAGAGTATCAACTAATCCAATAATCCTTTGAGAATTTATTACTTTAGAATCCCTTCTTGCACCAAAAACTCACGTGCCACTTCTTCAGCTGATTGGCCTTCCACACCAACCTTATAGTTGAGCTGACTCATCTGGCTCTCGGTGATTTTACCAGCTAGTTTATTGAGGACTGCTTCCAATTCTGGATGTTTTTTCAATAATTCTTCCTTCATCAACGGTGCTCCCTGATAAGGAGGGAAGAGTTGTTTATCATCCTCCAAAACCACTAAATCATAGCGAGCAATTTCAGCATCTGTTGAGTAAGCATCTGTAATTTGAATGTCCCCTGACTGGATGGCTTGATAGCGAAGAGCTGGCTCCATGGTTGCCACATTGAGATTCAATCCATAAACAGACTGCAAGCCCTTGTTTCCATCCTCACGGTCATTAAACTCCAGAGTGAATCCCGCCTTGAGCTGTCCTTCTACTTTTTTCAAGTCTGAAATCGTCTTAAGCCCATATTCTTGCGCAATTTTTTTAGGAACTGCTATAGCATAAGTATTTTGATAAGCCATGGGTTTAAGAAAGGCTAGTTGATCCTGTTTGGCAATACCATCACGAGCCACCTCGTAAACCTTTTCTGGGTCATGCCCAATTTGTGGAGATGATTGGAGGAGACTCTCTGTCACTGTTCCAGAAAATTCTGGATAGATATCAATATCCCCTTTTTTCAGCGCTTGGTAAAGAAAGTCTGTCTTCCCAAAATTGGGTTTAACCGTCACCGTCATATCCGTATTTTCTTCGATGAGAAGTTTATACATATTCATGAGAATCTCAGGTTCAGGTCCTAACTTCCCAGCAATGACGAGATTATCTTTCTCATTATGTGGAATCATGCTTGGAACATAACTAACTCCCAAACCAAGGACCATGACAGCAAAGGTCGAAACAATCGTACGCAACTTTGCCTTTTCCAACCATTTGAGTATGACATTAAAGAGAATGGCCAAGATGGCTGATGAGATTGCTCCGATTAAAATGAGACTAGCATTCCGACGATCAATTCCCAAAAGGATAAAGGAGCCCAATCCACCAGCTCCCACAAGAGCTGCTAGAGTCGCTGTCCCAATAATCATAACGGTCGCTGTTCGAACCCCCGATACAATGACAGGCATGGCAAGTGGAATTTCAAACTTCTTGAGTCGCTCCCACTTGGTCATCCCAAAAGCAATCCCTGCCTCCTCAAGACTAGGATCAATGCCATTCAGGGCTGTGATTGTATTTTCTAAAATCGGGAAAATAGCGTAAATGACAAGGGCTGTGAGGGCTGGTAAGGTTCCAATCCCCATGAAAGGAATAAAGAGCCCCAACAAAGCCATTGAAGGAATGGTCTGGAAGATACCTGCAACTTGTAGCACCCAGGTCGCTACTTTTTTGTGACCATTTAGATAAACCGCAAGTGGGATGGTCAGAAAAATAGCGACCAATAAGGTCAAAAGAGATAATTGTAAGTGTTGTCCTAGAGCTGTTACCCATTCACTAAATCGCTCTTGAAAGGTTGAAATCAAATTAGACATGAAGGCTACCTCCAAACAAGTTTGCTACAAAGTCTGTCGCAGGCGCTTGTAAAATTGTTTCAGGTTCTGCGACCTGGCGAATTTCTCCATCCTGCAAAACTGCAATTCGATCCCCTAATTTTAAGGCCTCGTCCGTATCATGTGTTACGAAGATGGTGGTCATACCGAATTCTTTATGTAAATCTTTGGTAAGAGCCTGCAACTGCTTGCTAGAGATGGCATCCAAAGCTGAAAACGGCTCATCCATCAATAGAATTTTGGGTTCCCCAATAATGGCCCGTACAATCCCAATCCGCTGTTGCTCCCCACCAGATAACTCGCTTGGTAACCGATGAGCATACTCTGCAGCAGGCAGGCCTACCTTGTTCAAGAGTTCTTCTGTTTTAGAAGCGATTTGCTCTTTGCTCCAGCCCTTCATCTCAGGAATGAGAGCTATATTTTCCGCAACCGTCAAGTTAGGAAATAGGGCAATGGCTTGGAGGACATAGCCGGTACTGAGACGTAACTCCCGTTCATCATAGTCCTTAATGCGTTTTCCATCCATATAGATATTGCCATCTGTCGGCTCCAAGAGTCGGTTCACCATCTTAATCATGGTGGTCTTACCAGATCCTGAAGGACCCACTAGCACCATGAATTCTCCATTTTCAATACGGAGATTGACATCTTTTAAAATGTCCTTATCCGTGTAGCGCAGGACTACATTTTTATATTCAATCATATTCTTCCTCAATTTTCACAATTACTTTCCCGAAGGACTGGATACTTTCAAGATAGGTGTGCGCTTCTTGTATCTCTTCTAGCCTATAAACCTTCTCAGGCCGGACATCCACTTGATACAATTCCACAAAATCAATCAACTCTTGGAGTTTTTCATTTGAAACAGTCCCCGAATAAAAGGTCGTTAAATAAACATTCTTCGCCAATTCAACAATTGGATCAAAATCAGCCAAGGTCCACTGGCCACCTAATTGACCACAAGAGCAGATAATTCCTCCTTCACTTAAGTGATGGATACTATCTTTGATATGGCGAGGTCCCACTAGATCTAGAATTTTTGTGAAAGACTCCTCACTTTGCAAAACGCCATCCTTCTCCAAAATCACATGATCAAATCCAACCGCCTTCAATTGACCTTCCTTGGCTAAATTTCGGCTAGTTCCTACCAAGTGAATCTCAGGAAATTTTCCTTTAAGCAGTTTAGCAAAAGCAATTCCTACACCACTGGTTGCTCCGCGAACTAACACGCAATCTTTCTCCTCAATTTTGAGATTAAGAAAAGAGCCAAAAGCTGTGTAATAGGTCTCAGGAAGGGCAATCAGACTCTCCAGATCGAGATTGCTAGTTACTGGATAAACTTGGCTATCAGGGAGCAAGACATACTCGGCATAACCACCGTCAAAGGCTCGCCCCATCTCCCCCATAATGGAAATGATTTGCTGTCCAATCTTCAAATCCGATCGAGTCGTTTCTTCCACAAGACCGACACATTCAATCCCCAAAACTCGAGGAAATTGAACTGACGGTGATAGACCCTGACGGGTAAAAATTTCACTGTGATTGATACCAAATCCTTGAATTTTCACCAAGGTCCAACCTGCCTTCAGGACTGGTTTTGGTCGTTCGACAACTTCTAATACATCTGGCCCACCTGGAGTTCTTACAACAACTGCTTTCATAAGGTATTCCTCTTTTTTACATCTCATTTTCTTTAGCTTTTAGATTTGTGATAATACGCTCTTGATAGGCTTCAAATTCTCTAATTTCTTGATTGGAAAATCCTTGGTAGAAAATCTCTCCCAGTTCCCAACTGACACGGTCTCCAATTTCTTTTTGTGCCCAACCGAGGTCTGTCAAAGAGATATATTTTTTTCTTTTATCCTGCGTGCAAGGTTGAATCGTGACCAAACCTTGTTCTTCCAATTTCTTAACCATACTGGTCAATGTATTATTGGCTAGACCCGTCGCAAGAGCGATATCGGTCGCAGTAGCACACCCCAACTCTTGCTTCCACAAAATCGCTAAAATTTTTCCCTGTTCACTTCTGTATTGAGAATCTGGTTCCTTGCTCAAGAGTTTTTGAAAGATACGACCATTCAACAAGCGAATCTGTAGAGCTTGATAGCCACCTAACATCTTGTCCATTTTGTCTCCTTTTTGTTCTATATCGAACTTTCTATATTCTACCTCTTTCCCTTTCAACTGTCAATTATTTCGATATAGAAATGTTTTTTTAATAAGTCTGAATAAATCTCATAATTAAAATCCATAAAAATATTGAGTACAACTGTCATATCAGGGAGTTAGTTCTGAAACTGTATAACCATCTCTTGGCTACCTCTTCATTTGAAAAGCCAATTTCTCCTGTGCGGAATATAGGTTAAAGGCCTTTGTCCTAACCTGTCTTGTGCTCCTGCATGAGCACAAGATCGGCTAAACAAAGCTAAACCCTCGCAGCTATTTGAATTACATTGTCAAAGAAAACCTTCATCTGTAAACTATTTCGATATAGAAATAATAAAAAACTTCCTACCCAAAAGTAGAAAGTCATCATTTTTATAAAATTAAACATGAATCACATCTGAAGCATTCCTCTTAAAGAAACTACTATGGACCAGATAAGGACCATACTTAGAATTTTGACTAGAAACCAAGCATAAAGGAATGATAAAAATTTTTATAAAGTAGAGTAAGCAAAAAAGTAAAAAATAACTAAAACTAAGAGTTTTTAAATCAAGAAAGTAAAGGTAACAGACAATTGATGTATTCAATAGAATATTGAAACCCGTAGCAAAACTAGCCGATAAGATATTCGTCTTTATCTGAGGATTAAAGAGTTTGACAGCAAATAAAGCCAATATAGAAATATTATAGATACAAATTGGCTTGTAATCATGGCGATAGAAAACTAAACATTTATTGTTATAAAAAACAAGCCCTCTGCTAAAATTACTCGCTTTGTTAATCCAAACATGGGAAACTCCACTGATATCACTCCAAGGAACTAATAAATCAAATCTTCTAAGGTAAATACCCTCCTGTGTAATATAAAATTTCCAAGGAAAAAGAAAATGTATGCCGATACCAAGTAAAAGCAATAAAAGAAGGAAATACACTAACTGTGTTTGATCAAAACTAAAAGTGTAATCATAAAATGTTATCGTTTGAAATCCTCGACCAACAATTTGATTAAAGCCTAGAAAAAACAAAACAATTATAAATAAAACATATCTATAAAAAATACTACGAAACTTTACACCTTTAATCATAGATCATATTCTCCTAAATTATACTATCATCAAATAATACTTTATAATTTTATGTAACCCTAGTATACCATTAAATACTCAAAGAGTATGAAAATGATAGAAAGAGATATTAAAAAATAGAGTCTAGTCAAAACTAAACTCTTTTTCTTTTACTCTTCTTCTACCAAACGTTTAAACTCTGCTTGGATCTCTGTATTTTCTGTCGGTTTTAAGTACATGATTCCACCATTTGTCGTTGGTGAATGAAAAACAATCGTTTCTCCTGTGTTAGTTATCGCAAAGAAGTAACTATGCACATCTGGGTATTTATCCCAATTACTATAACGCTCTACAATTCGGTACTGGGCATTTCCTAGACCTGTATCCGTATACTCAGCATTCATTTTCTCACTTGGTCCATCATCCCTAAGTGTATAGAGATGGTCAGCCCCCACATCTCCTCCTGCGATTCCCTTTTGGTAATTGGGTTGTCCTAGTCTTTCTCCCCAGCCCTTTATAAAAGCTTCTAGTTTGGCAGATTTGTTGGGATTCCATGGTGCTTTCTGCTTTTCTCCCGAAATTGTCGTGCTAGTAGAGCTTTCAAATTTCTGCCAATATAGTTGCTTGAAGTTCATTAATTCGGCTTCTGTCTTACCAAAGTCAGAGTGCAAACTTTTATTCCCAGGAACTCGAATATCCTGTTCTTGTAGTTTACTTGCAGCTTGCCGATTTACATTTAGATGATACAGCACTCCTCTACCTTCACCTGTTCCAGAGGACCAACTTAATTCTAAGATATCACCGCTCTGATAGATATTCATAGCATTTCTAGCACCACCATGACCTGCTACAAAACCTTCTGCTAGAAGTACCGGTTTCTCATTTACTAAATAATAAAGCCCCGAAATAAAATAACCACCACTAGATTGCTCAACACCGATTAGCAATTCCTCTACACCATCTTGATTAAGATCTGTATAGACATAGCGCATCTTATCCGCTTGATAAACTGCATTTTCAAGTGCCCAACTATCAATAGGCCGATCAGTTGTATTCAGATTTTTATAAAGATCTAGAATTTTAGCTGTATCCTTAGGTGTAGAAAGAATTTTTTGGTAATCATCAAAAATCGGCTTGTATAATTCTTTATAATCTTTCTTAGATGATTCATTCGTTGTAGACTGACTAGTAGAAGACGATAAGCTGCTATCCTTACTAGAAATTTCAACATTTTGACTCCTACAACCAAATGTAAATAAACTTAGAACAAGAACAAAGAAAGATCCTAATACTTTTTTATTCTCCATAGCATTCTCCTTAGTAGTTACAGAAAAATAATGCTTAAATCTCTCTTACATTATATCAAATATAAAAAACTTTAACATAAAAGAATAAAACTTAAAAAACAATAACTAATTTAAAATATGAAAAATGGGAAAATAAAAAAAGAGCTAAAAAGCTCTTTCATTACGGAGAATAAGGGATTCGAACCCTTGCGCCGGTTACCCGACCTAACGATTTAGCAAACCGTCCTCTTCAGCCTCTTGAGTAATTCTCCTATTAATGGGCACGAGTGGACTCGAACCACCGACCTCACGCTTATCAGGCGTGCGCTCTAACCACCTGAGCTACGCGCCCAAGTTAAAAACTTGGTAATGAACAAAGTTCAAAGCGGGTGACGAGAATCGAACTCGCGACAACAGCTTGGAAGGCTGTAGTTTTACCACTAAACTACACCCGCATAAATATATAAAAATATGGCGCGAGACGGAATCGAACCGCCGACACATGGAGCTTCAATCCATTGCTCTACCAACTGAGCTACCGAGCCAATATTGCGGGAGCAGGATTTGAACCTACGACCTTCGGGTTATGAGCCCGACGAGCTACCGAGCTGCTCCATCCCGCGTTAATAATAAATAAAGGAGGATGTGGGATTCGAACCCACGCACGCTTTTACACGCCTGACGGTTTTCAAGACCGTTCCCTTCAGCCGGACTTGGGTAATCCTCCATCATTCCAATGGACCTTGTAGGACTTGAACCTACGACCACTCGGTTATGAGCCGAGAGCTCTAACCAGCTGAGCTAAAGGTCCAACAAGATCATTATAGCGGCGAAGGGGATCGAACCCCCGACCTCCCGGGTATGAACCGGACGCTCTAGCCAGCTGAGCTACACCGCCATCAATCGGGAAGACAGGATTCGAACCTGCGACACCTTGGTCCCAAACCAAGTACTCTACCAAGCTGAGCTACTTCCCGAATTAAATGTTTAATGCACCCTAGAGGAGTCGAACCTCTAACCGCCTGATTCGTAGTCAGGTACTCTATCCAGTTGAGCTAAGGGTGCTCTTCAATATATGCCGAGGACCGGAATCGAACCGGTACGATCGTTACCAATCGCAGGATTTTAAGTCCTGTGCGTCTGCCAGTTCCGCCACCCCGGCCTCTATAAGCGAACGACGGGATTCGAACCCGCGACCCCCACCTTGGCAAGGTGGTGTTCTACCACTGAACTACGTTCGCATCGACTCTGGTTTATATTAAAAAAAATGCCGGCTACATGACTTGAACACGCGACCCTCTGATTACAAATCAGATGCTCTACCAACTGAGCTAAGCCGGCTGATTTCTATTATGCGGGTTAAGGGACTTGAACCCCCACGCCGTTAAGCGCCAGATCCTAAATCTGGTGCGTCTGCCAATTCCGCCAAACCCGCAAATATGACCCGTACTGGGCTCGAACCAGTGACCCATTGATTAAAAGTCAATTGCTCTACCAACTGAGCTAACGAGTCAAATAACTTTCGTTATTACGGTCCCGACGGGAATCGAACCCGCGATCTTCGCCGTGACAGGGCGACGTGATAACCGCTACACTACGGGACCTATGGGAGTTAACGGGATCGAACCGCTGACCCTCTGCTTGTAAGGCAGATGCTCTCCCAGCTGAGCTAAACTCCCTCGAGCTAAGCGACTTCCATATCTCACAGGGGGCAACCCCCAACTACTTCCGGCGTTCTAGGGCTTAACTTCTGTGTTCGGCATGGGTACAGGTGTATCTCCTAGGCTATCGTCACTTAACTCTGAGTAATACCTACTCAAAATTGAATATCTATCAAATTCCAAGAAAACCTTACGCTTTCGTATTCTCAGTTACTTTGGATAAGTCCTCGAGCTATTAGTATTAGTCCGCTACATGTGTCGCCACACTTCCACTTCTAACCTATCTACCTGATCATCTCTCAGGGCTCTTACTGATATAAAATCATGGGAAATCTCATCTTGAGGTGGGTTTCACACTTAGATGCTTTCAGCGTTTATCCCTTCCCTACATAGCTACCCAGCGATGCCTTTGGCAAGACAACTGGTACACCAGCGGTAAGTCCACTCTGGTCCTCTCGTACTAGGAGCAGATCCTCTCAAATTTCCTACGCCCGCGACGGATAGGGACCGAACTGTCTCACGACGTTCTGAACCCAGCTCGCGTGCCGCTTTAATGGGCGAACAGCCCAACCCTTGGGACCGACTACAGCCCCAGGATGCGACGAGCCGACATCGAGGTGCCAAACCTCCCCGTCGATGTGAACTCTTGGGGGAGATAAGCCTGTTATCCCCAGGGTAGCTTTTATCCGTTGAGCGATGGCCCTTCCATACGGAACCACCGGATCACTAAGCCCGACTTTCGTCCCTGCTCGAGTTGTAGCTCTCGCAGTCAAGCTCCCTTATACCTTTACACTCTGCGAATGATTTCCAACCATTCTGAGGGAACCTTTGGGCGCCTCCGTTACCTTTTAGGAGGCGACCGCCCCAGTCAAACTGCCCGTCAGACACTGTCTCCGATAGGGATCACCTATCCGGGTTAGAGTGGCCATAACACAAGGGTAGTATCCCAACATCGTCTCCTTCGAAACTAGCGTCCCGATCTCATAGACTCCTACCTATCCTGTACATGTGGTACAGACACTCAATATCAAACTGCAGTAAAGCTCCATGGGGTCTTTCCGTCCTGTCGCGGGTAACCTGCATCTTCACAGGTACTAAAATTTCACCGAGTCTCTCGTTGAGACAGTGCCCAAATCATTACGCCTTTCGTGCGGGTCGGAACTTACCCGACAAGGAATTTCGCTACCTTAGGACCGTTATAGTTACGGCCGCCGTTTACTGGGGCTTCAATTCATACCTTCGAGTTACCTCTAAGCACTCCTCTTAACCTTCCAGCACCGGGCAGGCGTCACCCCCTATACATCATCTTACGATTTAGCAGAGAGCTGTGTTTTTGATAAACAGTTGCTTGGGCCTATTCACTGCGGCTGACTTAAAGTCAGCACCCCTTCTCCCGAAGTTACGGGGTCATTTTGCCGAGTTCCTTAACGAGAGTTCTCTCGCTCACCTGAGGCTACTCGCCTCGACTACCTGTGTCGGTTTGCGGTACGGGTAGAGTATGTTTAAACGCTAGAAGCTTTTCTTGGCAGTGTGACGTCACTAACTTCGCTACTAAACTTCGCTCCCCATCACAGCTCAATGTTATAGAATTAAGCATTTAACTCAATTCACACCTCACTGCTTAGACAGACACTTCCAATCGTCTGCTTTAGTTAGCCTACTGCGTCCCTCCATCACTACATACTCTAGTACAGGAATATCAACCTGTTGTCCATCGGATACACCTTTCGGTCTCTCCTTAGGTCCCGACTAACCCAGGGCGGACGAGCCTTCCCCTGGAAACCTTAGTCTTACGGTGGACAGGATTCTCACCTGTCTTTCGCTACTCATACCGGCATTCTCACTTCTATGCGTTCCAGCGCTCCTCACGGTACACCTTCTCCACACATAGAACGCTCTCCTACCATACCTATAAAGGTATCCACAGCTTCGGTAAATTGTTTTAGCCCCGGTACATTTTCGGCGCAGGGTCACTCGACTAGTGAGCTATTACGCACTCTTTGAATGAATAGCTGCTTCTAAGCTAACATCCTAGTTGTCTGTGCAACCCCACATCCTTTTCCACTTAACAATTATTTTGGGACCTTAGCTGGTGGTCTGGGCTGTTTCCCTTTCGACTACGGATCTTAGCACTCGCAGTCTGACTGCCGACCATAATTCATTGGCATTCGGAGTTTATCTGAGATTGGTAATCCGGGATGGACCCCTCACCCAAACAGTGCTCTACCTCCAAGAATCTTGATGTCGACGCTAGCCCTAAAGCTATTTCGGAGAGAACCAGCTATCTCCAAGTTCGTTTGGAATTTCTCCGCTACCCACAAGTCATCCAAGCACTTTTCAACGTGCCCTGGTTCGGTCCTCCAGTGCGTCTTACCGCACCTTCAACCTGCTCATGGGTAGGTCACATGGTTTCGGGTCTACGACATAATACTAAAGCGCCCTATTCAGACTCGGTTTCCCTACGGCTCCGTCTCTTCAACTTAACCTCGCATCATATCGTAACTCGCCGGTTCATTCTACAAAAGGCACGCTCTCACCCATTAACGGGCTCGAACTTGTTGTAGGCACACGGTTTCAGGTTCTATTTCACTCCCCTCCCGGGGTGCTTTTCACCTTTCCCTCACGGTACTGGTTCACTATCGGTCACTAGGGAGTATTTAGGGTTGGGAGATGGTCCTCCCAGATTCCGACGAGATTTCACGTGTCTCGCCGTACTCAGGATACTGCTAGGTACAAAGACTATTTTAAATACGAGGCTCTCACTCTCTTTGGCTGACCTTCCCATGTCATTCTTCTATAGTCTTTGAGTCCACATTGCAGTCCTACAACCCCGAAGAGTAAACTCTTCGGTTTGCCCTCCTGCCGTTTCGCTCGCCGCTACTAAGGCAATCGCTTTTGCTTTCTCTTCCTGCAGCTACTTAGATGTTTCAGTTCACTGCGTCTTCCTCCTCATATCCTTAACAGATATGGGTAACAGGTAGTACCTGTTGGGTTCCCCCATTCGGAAATCCCTGGATCATCGCTTACTTACAGCTACCCAAGGCATATCGTCGTTTGTCACGTCCTTCTTCGGCTCCTAGTGCCAAGGCATCCACCGTGCGCCCTTATTAACTTAACCTTACTTTTTTGACCTTTCAGTCATAAACTCTTATTAATACTACAGCGTTTTCGGTTTATTTTCTTGTTACTATTTGATATAGATATTCAATTTTCAATGTGCATTACTTGGTGATCTCTCACCAATGGAGCCTAGCGGGATCGAACCGCTGACCTCCTGCGTGCAAAGCAGGCGCTCTCCCAGCTGAGCTAAGGCCCCACAAGACCTCTCAAGACTAAACAAGACCAATGTGCATTCCTTATCCTTAGAAAGGAGGTGATCCAGCCGCACCTTCCGATACGGCTACCTTGTTACGACTTCACCCCAATCATCTATCCCACCTTAGGCGGCTGGCTCCTAAAAGGTTACCTCACCGACTTCGGGTGTTACAAACTCTCGTGGTGTGACGGGCGGTGTGTACAAGGCCCGGGAACGTATTCACCGCGGCGTGCTGATCCGCGATTACTAGCGATTCCGACTTCATGTAGGCGAGTTGCAGCCTACAATCCGAACTGAGATTGGCTTTAAGAGATTAGCTTGCCGTCACCGGCTTGCGACTCGTTGTACCAACCATTGTAGCACGTGTGTGGCCCAGGTCATAAGGGGCATGATGATTTGACGTCATCCCCACCTTCCTCCGGTTTATTACCGGCAGTCTCGCTAGAGTGCCCAACTGAATGATGGCAACTAACAATAGGGGTTGCGCTCGTTGCGGGACTTAACCCAACATCTCACGACACGAGCTGACGACAACCATGCACCACCTGTCACCTCTGTCCCGAAGGAAAACTCTATCTCTAGAGCGGTCAGAGGGATGTCAAGACCTGGTAAGGTTCTTCGCGTTGCTTCGAATTAAACCACATGCTCCACCGCTTGTGCGGGCCCCCGTCAATTCCTTTGAGTTTCAACCTTGCGGTCGTACTCCCCAGGCGGAGTGCTTAATGCGTTAGCTACGGCACTAAACCCCGGAAAGGGTCTAACACCTAGCACTCATCGTTTACGGCGTGGACTACCAGGGTATCTAATCCTGTTTGCTCCCCACGCTTTCGAGCCTCAGCGTCAGTTACAAGCCAGAGAGCCGCTTTCGCCACCGGTGTTCCTCCATATATCTACGCATTTCACCGCTACACATGGAATTCCACTCTCCCCTCTTGCACTCAAGTTAAACAGTTTCCAAAGCGTACTATGGTTAAGCCACAGCCTTTAACTTCAGACTTATCTAACCGCCTGCGCTCGCTTTACGCCCAATAAATCCGGACAACGCTCGGGACCTACGTATTACCGCGGCTGCTGGCACGTAGTTAGCCGTCCCTTTCTGGTAAGATACCGTCACAGTGTGAACTTTCCACTCTCACACTCGTTCTTCTCTTACAACAGAGCTTTACGATCCGAAAACCTTCTTCACTCACGCGGCGTTGCTCGGTCAGACTTCCGTCCATTGCCGAAGATTCCCTACTGCTGCCTCCCGTAGGAGTCTGGGCCGTGTCTCAGTCCCAGTGTGGCCGATCACCCTCTCAGGTCGGCTATGTATCGTTGCCTTGGTGAGCCGTTACCTCACCAACTAGCTAATACAACGCAGGTCCATCTGGTAGTGGTGCAATTGCACCTTTCAAGTAGTTATCATGCGATATCTACTGTTATGCGGTATTAGCTATCGTTTCCAATAGTTATCCCCCGCTACCAGGCAGGTTACCTACGCGTTACTCACCCGTTCGCAACTCATCCGGAAAGAGCAAGCTCCTTCCTTCAGCGTTCTACTTGCATGTATTAGGCACGCCGCCAGCGTTCGTCCTGAGCCAGGATCAAACTCTCATTAAAAGTTTGAGTTCTCACTCATTTCTGTCACTGACAGATTTATTGTTTTTTTCATTGTTCAGTACTACAACTTAATGTTATAGTGCCCTGCACATTGGTTCGTCTTGTTCAGTTTTCAAAGGTCTTTGTCGCGCTTACGACAACTATATTAGTATATCACAGTCACTTTTCTCTGTCAACAGGTTTTTTTAACTTTTTTTAAATCCTATTTCCATTAACCGCGATACACCCATAGTCCGTACGGGATTCGAACCCGTGTTACCGCCGTGAAAAGGCGGTGTCTTAACCCCTTGACCAACGGACCCTGAGCTTTTTCAACTCTTTCTATTATATACACTTTTACAATCTTGTCAACTAGTTTTTTAAAAATTAGTCAACAGGATTCGAGATTTACAAGTAGATTAGTACCTGCTATTACAATTCAGCAATTTGATTCAAGTTTACTTCTGCTACAGTATCATTACCAAACATTGAAATAATCATTTTCACTTTGTTATTATCAATTTCAGTGATTTTTCCTGTGTAATCAGTAAAGGCACCATCAATGATTCGAACTGTTTGACCAACTTCAACATTGATATTGAATTCTTGAACCGTTTGTCCCATTGATACCAAGATATCTCTGATTTCTTGTTCCAAAAGCGGAGTTGGTTTAGATCTGTTTCCGTGTGAGCCGACAAATCCCGTAACGTTTGGTGTATTACGAACCACAAACCAAGCTTCATCGGTCATAACCATTTCTACAAGGACATATCCTGGGAAGCGATTTTCTTCAACTTCTTTTCTCTTCCCATTTTTTTCAACTTGTACAGTTTGAGTTGGAATTTCCACACGTAGGATATTATCCAACATATTATATGTTTGTGCACGTTGCAAGAGATTTTCTTTTACTTTATTTTCATAACCAGAATATGTTTGTAGGACAAACCATCCTTTATCAAAACTATCCATCTTTTTTCCTTTCTTAATGGTAAACTTCTTTCAGCCTATTTATACTATCTTAAAAAATGTTAATGAATCGGATTAATCCGCTAACGATTAACTGGTCAAAAATATAAATGATGACAACAAAGAAGGCAGTGTATTCCATGATAGATTTGAAATCTACCCAACTTTGTTTTCGAGTTGGCCAAGTTGTATCTTTAAGAAGTGTAAAGATATCCTTAATAAAACCCATTCTTATCTCCTATCTCGTTTCTCGATGTGTTGTGTATTTACCACAATGTTTACAAAATTTATTTACTTCTAAGCGAGTCGGTTTTGGATTCCCACTAATTTTAATTGAGTAGTTTCTTGAACCACAAACCGCACAGGCTAAACTTGCTTTTTTAAGTGCCATAGCGCCTCCATCTTATCTATTATAACAAGAATCCCTGTCTTTGACAAGTTAAATTGCACTCTGCATTTTCCTATTTTTAAAATAAAAAAGCCTAGGAATAATCCTAGACTCTATTTTACATTATTTACCAAGGTAGTATTCAGAAACTACGTTCAATTTTTCATCAAATTCGAATACCAATGGTGGGAAGTTAGGAATTTCCACATCCATGATTTCGTCGTCTGACAATTGTTTGATGTGTTTTACAAGGGCACGAATTGAGTTGCCGTGTGCACCTACGAATACGTTTTTACCATCTTTAAGAGCTGGAGCGATTTTGTCTTCCCAGAATGGAAGGGCACGTTCCAAAGTCACTTTCAAGTTTTCAGCATCTGGAATTACTGAGTCATCAAGTGAAGCGTAACGACGGTCAGTATGAGCTGAGTGCTCATCATCACGATCCATTGCTGGAGGCAATACATCGTATGAACGACGCCAGATGTGAACTTGCTCATCACCAAATTGTTCAGCAGCTTCAGCTTTGTTTTTACCAGTCAAACCACCATAGTGACGTTCGTTCAAGCGCCATGATTTTTCAACTGGAACCCAAAGTTGGTCAGATGCTTCAAGTGCAAGGTTAGTTGTTTTGATTGCACGTTTCAATACTGAAGTGTAAGCTTGGTCAAATTCAATACCAGCTTCTTTGATCAATTTACCAGCATCGATAGCTTGTTGAGTACCTTTTTCAGAAAGATCTACGTCAGCCCATCCTGTGAAAAGGTTAGCTTTGTTCCATTCAGACTCACCGTGGCGAGCGAAAACCAATTTTACCATTAGTTGGATTCTCCTTTTATTTTTCGAGGTTGCCCTCGTTTATCTATTCTATTTTACACAATTTTTCACAAAAAAGCTAGTTAAAATCAACGAAAAAGAGAAGAGCTCATGGACTCTTCCCTAAAAAATAATTTATTCTTCAATTCTAAATTGTTTCAAGCTTGCTAGGTACAAAGCCCCACCAATGACAAGGACAATTCCACCAATCCACCCAAGGAAAGGAATCAAGGCGACTACAGATCCAACGATAAATAGAATCGATGGTGCTAGTGAAATACGATTGTCATCCTTATAGTAGACAAGTGAGAGGATTCCAAGAATGAGGGTTGCAATTTTCACTAAAGAAAATACAACGAAAATAATTCCCAAAATAAGCCCTGCAGCATCTTCGTCTTCAGAAATAGCTGCAAGAAATACCATAAAAATTGGTAAGAAAGCTAAAATTGCCCCTGCAATAATACCAATAAAGCCATCTACTTGTGCTAGTGTTTTTGTCTTCATAAATATCTCCTTTTATTTTAATAAGGTATATTATACCATATTTTTATTAAAGTTTTTATTTTTTAAAAAAATACAGGAATTTCTCCTGTATTTTTGTTAGACTATTTAGCTTCAAATCCTTCTGCTACTGCGTCCGCAAAGTTTTCTTCTACGATGCTTGCACAGTGGTCACAGATGGTTGCGTTGTAGCTACGTTCTGCTGTACTTGGATCTATACGACGGCAACGATCACAAACCTCACCAGCTGCACGTTCAACAGTGAAGGAAACATCTTCGAAGGCCACTGCATCTTCTGGAGCTGAACCTTCTGCAATGGTCAACTCTGAAACAATCAAGAGTTGAGCAACATTGCTATCCACTGCGCCAAGAAGAGTCTTCACTACTTCATTTGGATAAACTGTCAAATGAGCTTCAAGAGATTTACCGATCACTTTTTCATTACGAGCTTCTTCCAAGGCTTTTTGCGCTTGACCACGGAAGTCCATGAAAGCTGACCAAGTGTCTAAGATTTCTTCTTGGTTCGCAAATGTCTGTGCTTCTGGCAACTCTGATAATTGAACGAAGTCTTCTGCTTCAAACTCAAGATATGACCAGATTTCTTCCGCAGTATGAGGAAGAATTGGAGTCAAGAGCTTAGTAATTTTGACAAGGATGTCATAGAAGACAGTTTGCATTTGACGGCGTTCAAGAGATTTTGCACCTTCGATGTAGACAACATCTTTGGCAAAATCAAGGTAGAAGGCAGACAAATCAACATTGATAAAGTTCACCAAAGCCTTATAGATTGTCAAGAACTCGAAGTTTGCATAAGCGTCACGAATGGTCTTAACAAGTTGGTTAAAGCGAATGGTCATGTACTTGTCAACTGAACGTAGTTCTTCGTAAGCGACTGCATCCTCAGCTGGATTAAAGTCAGATGTGTTCGCAATCAAGAAACGAAGGGTGTTACGTATCTTACGGTATGTTTCAGAGACTTGGCTCAAGATATCCATTGAGATACGCACGTCGTTGCTTGAATCAACACTGGTTACCCAGAGACGCAAGATTTCCGCACCAAATTGTTTTTCAACATCGCTTGGAGCAATGGTATTTCCAAGAGATTTAGACATCTTCTCACCTTTACCATCCAAAGCAAAACCTTGCGACAAGATTTGTTTGTATGGTGCGACGCCATGGTTAGCTACAGAGGTGATGAGTGATGAGTTGAACCAACCACGGTATTGGTCGGAACCCTCAAGATAAAGATCTGCTGGATATTTGAGTTCTGGACGGTTAACCACGACACCATTCCATGACGAACCTGAGTCAAACCATACATCCATGATGTCTGTTTCTTTCTTGAACTCACCATTTGGCGAACCTGGATGGGTAAATCCTTCTGGCAAGAGGTCTTTGGCATCACGTTCCCACCAGATAATTGAACCATGTTCTTCAAAGAGTTGAGCTACATGCTCGATGGTTTCAGCTGTCATGATTGGTGTTCCGTCTTCTGCATAGAAGATTGGAAGTGGCACACCCCAAGCACGTTGACGTGAGATAACCCAGTCACCACGGTCACGGATCATGTTGTAAAGACGGACTTTACCCCACTCTGAGTGGAACTTGACTTTTTCAATTTCGTCCAAGATTTCTTGACGGAATTTCGATACAGATGCAAACCATTGTGGAACTGCACGCCAGATGATTGGTTTTTTCGTACGCCAGTCAAATGGGTAGGAGTGAGAGATTTCTTCTTGAGCAAGAAGTAAATCACCAAGTTTTTCAATAACTGTTGGCACAACCTTGTCGTAGAATTGACCTTCGAACTCTGCACCAGCATTGGCCATCATGATCCCGCGCTCGTTAACAGTCACAGCAACTTCAAGCCCATTGGCAACACCGACATTGTAGTCATCCTCACCAAAACCAGGGGCTGTATGGACGATACCAGTACCGGAGTCTGTTGTAACGTGGTCACCAAGGATAACGAGTTCATCTACTGCTGTATCCCATGGGTGCTCTGTCACAATTTGGTTCAATTCTGAACCACGGTAAGTAGCTAAAACTTGAACATCTGCCCAACCAAATTTCTCAGACAAGCTGTTCAACAATTCTGAAGCAACCACAAACTTACGAGTATCGCCAGCTGGTTGCACCAAGACGTAATCAATATCCGCACCAACAGTCAAACCACGAGAAGCCGTGATGGTGAACGGAGTTGTTGTCCAAACAACGATATAAGTATCAGTATCTAGAACACCTTTGCCATCTTTGACCTTGTTGGCATAGTAAAGTGATGTTGAAACCAGGTCATGGTATTCGATTTCCGCTTCAGCAAGGGCTGACTCAGATGACCAAGACCAGTAAACAGGCTTCGCTCCACGGTAGATATAGCCTTTATTAGCCATTTCACCAAAGACACGGATTTGCGCTGCTTCATAGTCAGGCGTCAGTGTTACATATGGATTTTCCCAGTCACCAGAAACACCCAAACGTTTAAAGTCTTCGCGTTGTTTATCTACTTGAGACAGAGCGTATTCACGGCAAAGTTTTAAGTACTCAACCAAGTCCATTTCTTTACGTTTAACACCTTGTTTTGCCAAAACCTGCTCAATTGGCAGACCATGAGTGTCCCAACCTGGAATATATGGTGCGTAAAATCCTGACATAGACTTAGAACGAACAATGATATCTTTAGAAATCTTGTTCATGGCATGTCCTACGTGGATGTTCCCGTTGGCATACGGAGGGCCATCATGAAGCGTGAAATGCGGTTTTCCTTCATTTAATTCTTGACGACGTTGATAAAGTTTAGCTTCATCCCATTCCTTTTGCCAAACTGGCTCTTTGGTAGGAAGACCGGCACGCATTGGAAATTCTGTTTTTCCAAGATTGAGGGTTTCTTTAAGTTTCATTAGTGCTCCTTTAATGTAAATTGACAATATAAAAACCACGACTCGCAAAAAGGACGAAAATCGTGGTACCACCTTTGTTCGGAAAAAGACCTAGTCTCTTTCCCTCTTTTCCCGTAACGTGGGCAACGTCAAATCTTACTATTTTCAGATTTGATACTAAGAGAGGATAAATTTACCAACAGGGATTGTAGGACTTCCACCATCTCCTACTCGCTAGAAATGTGTTTGATAAATTCTTGTTCTCTAATGAGATTCTTATAAAATTAGAACTGATTCTTGTTGAGTGTCAGCATCATCTTGAGATCCTTCCTCATGTGCTGGTTCAACAGGAGTTTCAGCAACTGGCTGAACTTCAACTTCAGTTGACTCTTCAGCAGCTTGTTCAGCCTCTAACAATTCTTTGTTAGCTGCTTCAATACGCGCTTGAAGTTCTGCAACTTCTTCTGGAGAAAATTGACGAGTCATGTCAATTGGTTCTTCATCATGATATGAAGATACATCTTCACCTAGAACCTCTTGAACGACTTCCTTGAATGCTTCGTCGCTCGTTTGAAGATAAGTTGCAGTCGGACGCAAAATTTCTTCCCAATCTGAAGAATCAACAATAGCCAATTGGCTTTCGATAGTTGATTTCAAACGTTGGTGGAAGACGCGACTCTTGTTCTTCAACTCTTCAGTTTCTACAGCAACTTTTTTAGCATTATCTGTAGCTTGTCGCAGAATTTCATTGGCTTTGTATTTAGCTTCATCAAGTAAACGTTGAGCATCTTGCTCAGCCTGCTTAATGATGTTATTAGAACGGTCATTCGCAGCTTGTTTTACACGTTCAGCTGTGTCTTGGGCAATCAAAACTGACTGGCTCAACGAATCTTTGATTTCGTCAAAATAAGATAGACGCTCTTCTAAATTTTTGATATGTTGATCCTTTTCATGATTACTACGAACTAAATCTTCATAGTCACGAACAACAATATCTAAAAATTCATCAACTTCTTCACGGTTAAAACCTCTAAACTGAACACCAAAGGTTTTATCCTTAATTTCTAACGATGTAATTGGCATATTTTTCCTCACTTATTTAATAAAAAATAGAATCATTAATTGCTTCTGGTTCCTGCTCGTTTGTTACTGTTCTCTTAGGAATATCATTCGTATAATAGGAAAGACGTTCTTCTAGTCTTTTAATATAGCGTTCTGTCTCATCCTTGTAACGGACCAACTCCTCGTAGTCAATATAAATCTTATCTAAAAATTCGTCAACTTCTTCCTTATCGTAGCCTCGGAATTTTGTTGAAAAAACTTTATCAACAATATCTTGTGGTGTAATCGACATGTTTATTCTCACTTGCTTAATAGTAGCTGGACTGTTAATTTTTTCTTATCCTTTTTGGTTTGACCGTTTTCTTTAAGCAAGATAATTCGACCAAAGCGTCTGACGCTGATTAAATCACCAATTTTTACCAGATAGTCCGATTTTTCAACTATATGATAGTTGACTTGAACCAATTTTTTTTCAACCAGAGCCGAAGTTTGGGAACGAGATAATTTCAATATGCTAGATAAGAAGGTATCCAGACGAAGACTTGAAACCAAGACTTCTTTTTCTTGATAGTCATCTTTGGATTCTATCATATCTGAAAAAGGACGTTCTACTAAACTTACAGGCAACTTGGAAATCTTTTGAATTCCATCTTGGAAAAGAGTGGTAAATCTTCGATCGACAATAATTTGGGCTTTATCTTCTGTCACCAGAATGTCTCCGAATAACTTACGGTCAATACCTAATCGATTGAGAACTGTACCCAATATCTTTGAATGGGTCAGTTGCTGAAACTTGCTGGGATACACGATCTCAAGCAAGGTCATTTCAAAATCTTCCAAACTTGGCGTGAAGTATTCGGGCGCTAAAATAACCCTAGCGTATTCCGAAGAGATATAACTCGTACTAGAGAAGACTTTTACCCCTCTATTATTTCCTAAAGTTTCCAAGATAAATACTTGGTGAGGATTTATAAAAGGAGATAAAATCGGTGCATAGTGCTCCTCGACTTGATTCAACCATTCCAAGCCCTTATCGATGAATGGAATATCCTCCGTTGCGAAATGTTGGTAAAGTTCCTTGCTCATAATATGACTAGCAAATTGATAAGATAGCGACTAATCATGCGCAAGAGAATTAGAGCTATCCAAACAGAGAAATCCAAACCTGCGATTTGAAGAGGTAGACGTTTTAGAGGTTCAAGAATTGGTTTACACAAAGTCTCTAAAAATTTCCCCAACTGTGTGTTATAGGCATTTGGAAACCATGATAATAGAGCAAAAGCTACAAGTATCAGTGAATAGATATCTGTAGCATTTTGGATAAAACGAATTATTAGAAACATTAACGTACTCTATTTCTCTTCATGTCAAAGTCGTATTCTTCGCTTTGAGCTTCTTCAGGTAAACGAATATCTTCAATGTTTACCACAACACCAACAGGTGTCAAAAGATACATTGTGTTCGCTACTTTTCTTAACTCACCAGCAAGGACATGACGTGCTCCATCCAAGTAATCCAAACAACGACGAGCTTGAACTTCTGTCATATATTGGAAGTCAATCAAGATACTTTCATTTCCAGCCAACAAATCAACAATATCTGTTGCATCTTCATAACGGCGTGGGTAACGAACATCGATGGTTACTTTTTCAGTAGAGTGATGGCTTTCAATTGCTAGTTGTTGCTGACGGGCATGAAGTTTTGTAATATTTTTCTCTTTTGCTTCGACTGAAGAAGAATCTTGAGCAGCAGCTTGCTGTGGCAATTTTCTTTTTTGAGGAACCGAAGCTAGTGAACGTTCAGGTTGTGCAGCTACAACTTCTGAAGCAACTTCATCTCCATCTTCTGTAAAGTAATCTATAAATTTATCAAATTTATCTTTTAATGACATGATTATTTCCTATTTAAAAAATGCTGTACCAATTCGAACAAAAGTTGAGCCACACTGAATCGCTTCTTTATAGTCACGGCTCATTCCCATACTTAGTTCTGTCATTGGCATATTGGGGAATTGTTGTTCACGAATGTATTGTTGCAACTCTTGCGTTTCTTTAAAAATTTTTTGCAACTCTTCTGTTTGGGCCTCAAAGGGAGCCATGGTCATGAGACCAACATACTCGATTTGATCCAAGCTAGACAAGTCTGGCAAGACTGTCAATAGTTCCTCTTTTGAAAAACCATGCTTGCTTTCCTCTCCAGAAATATTGACCTGCAAAAAACATTTAACTGTTCGATCGGCACGTTTTTGAATCTCTTGGGCTAATTTCAAAGAATCTAAAGCGTGAAAATAATCAACAAAAGGAATAACATCCTTGACTTTTCTTCTTTGTAAGCTACCAATCAAGTGCCAAGTAACATCTTTATCACTTAAAGCATGATATTTTTCAAGAAATTTGTCAACACGGTTTTCACCGATGTGTTTGACTCCTTGGTCAATCAAATTTGCTGCAGTTGCAATATCAACATATTTTGTTACGGCAATTACAGAAACCGAACCGTCTTCACGGCCGGTTTCTTGAATTGCTTTTGTAACCTGTTGAAATACCTGATTTGTATTTTCTTTTAAATCCATCTCTATTAACGGTTTTTAAAGAATGGTGGTGTTTCCAACTCGTCTTCGTCAGAAGCTGGTGTTTCAAAACGCTCAACTGGAGATACGACTGATTCACCTTGACGAACAATTGAATCACGTCTCAAGTCCCAGTCACCAAAAGCTGATGTTTTAGGTGCTTCAGTATGACGTTGTGAAGGAGTTGGAAGTTCAGCTGTTTCTGCCAAATCAAAATGACGATCATAAGTGTGAGTATGACCAGATTTTACTGGTTCACGGAATGACGCTTGTCTTGGTTGTGGCGCTACAACTTTGTCGACTGTATCTTGACGAACTCCAGTAGCAACAACCGTTACACGGATTTCATCTTTCATTGATTCATCAATAGAAGTACCGAGCCAGATGTTTACGCCATGTCCAGCAGCTTGATTGACGATTTCAGAAGCTTCTTCTGCTTCAATCAAAGTCATATCCAAACCACCAGTTACGTTAACGATAACATCTTCTGCTCCATCAATAGTTGTTTCAAGAAGTGGTGAGTAGATAGCTTTACGAGCCGCTTCAATAACGCGTTCTTCTCCGCTACCGATACCAATACCCATAAGGGCATTTCCTTTATTGGCCATTACTGTCTTCACGTCTGCGAAGTCCAAGTTGATCAAACCAGGATTTGTAATCAAATCTGTAATCCCTTGAACACCTTGACGAAGAACGTTATCTGCTTCAGACAAAGCTTCAAGAAGTGGCGTTTTCTTGTCAACAATTTCTAATAAGTTGTTGTTTGAGATAATCAAGAGAGTATCAACATGTTCGCGAAGTTCGTTGATCCCTTGCACTGCGAATTGGCCACGTTTGCTTCCTTCGAAACCGAATGGACGTGTCACAACACCGACAGTCAAAGCACCTAAACCTTTAGCGATACGAGCGATAACTGGTGCAGCACCTGTACCAGAACCACCACCCATACCAGCAGTGATGAAGACCATATCTGCACCACTGATAGCTTCAGTAATTACTTCTTCGCTTTCTTCAGCAGCCTTACGACCAACTTCAGGCTGTCCTCCAGCACCAAGTCCGCGAGTTAATTTTGGACCAAGTTGGATAACTGTTTCAGCTTTTGTACTGCTCAAGGCTTGTACATCTGTGTTGGCTGCGATGAACTCAACACCTGAAACGCCTTCGTCAACCATGCGGTTAATGGCGTTTCCACCGCCACCACCGACACCAATTACTTTAATTACTGCACCTTGTGCTGCTGCTGTATCAAATGAAAATGTCATATTTTATTCCTCTATCCTATTCATCAAACATGCTTCCGATTAAGCTACGGAATCGCTCAGTCAATTTTGGTTTTTCTTCTGATTGAGTTGAAGTTGCTGAGTCAGCAGCATAAGTTGGTTCTGCTGATTCAGTTGAAGTTGTACCAAACACTGAACGTTGAGAAGCTGCAGGTTTTTCCTGACTTGAAGTTCTGAAGTCAATTGGTTGTTGACGCAAAACTTGATCTCCTCTGATAGCTCTTTGAGCCAAAACATTAATTTCTGTAAGGCTTCCAGCGAATTCAGACAAACTAATTACATGAGCAAATGCAGGATTGCGGATACCCACTTGGTTTGGAACATAAAGTTTCACACGAACTCCAAGTACTTCCTGGGCAAGCTCAACGATACCTGGTAGAATAGCATTTCCACCAATCAGAGCAATACCACCTGGCAAGTCCAACAGATGTCTTCTTTCCAAATCTTGTTTGATTTGTTCAAAGATATGTTTTAATCTAGCTGAAATAATTTGAGCCAAGTATTCTTCTGTAACTTCAACAGGTTCTACTTCACCAATCACTTCAACTTGGAAAGTTTCTTTACTTGCAAGTTGCGGATAAGCTTCACCGTAGTTGAGCTTCAAACCTTCTGCAATCTTCTTAGAAGTTTTAAGAACTTTTGAAATGTCTTTCGTGACGTAATCGCCACCTTCTTGGTAAACATTTGTGTATTGAAGCTCTTGATTACGGATAGTAGCAACACTTGTTTGGCCACCACCCATATCAATAACAGTCGCTCCAAACTCACGTTCGCCTTCGTTAAGAACAGAGTTTACAATTGCAAGTGGTGAAATAATCACGTTATCGACTTGAACTCCAACACGTTCTACAGTTTTACGAAGGTTGTGAAGAATGGTTCTTGGACCTGTATAGAGAAGTCCACGCATTTCCAACCGAACACCCATCATACCACGAGGGTCACGAATACCTTGGAAACCGTCTACTACAAATTCTTCTGGCACAAACGTAATCACTTCACGATCAGGTGTCATGCTCTTAGTCAAAGCTGATTTGACAACATTCTCGACATCTTGATCTGTAATTTCTTTTGTATCTGATGTTACAGGAATCATTCCTTGAGTTGGTTCCACTTGCAACAAGTTTGCTGGAAGTCCAACATTTACTGATTTGATTGAAATCCCTGCTTTTTCTTCTGCTTGAGAAATAGCAGATTTGATAGCCGTCGCTGCGGCCTCGATGTCAACGATAATCCCATCCTTGACACCTTTACTTTTGGCGTTACTAACACCGATTACATTTACTTCACCATCTACAAGCTCAGCAACTAACACCTTAATTGAGCTTGTTCCAATATCTAAGCCTGTAAAGAAACCATTTCTAGTCATTACATTGCGTCCTCTCTATCTTCCAAGTTTCACACTTTGATTTTTTAACAGCTACAAGAAGGCATAGCTATTCACAGAATATTATATCACAAAAATCCGATTCGTGCCTAATTTTTTGTGATTTTATCGAAGGTTTTTCATTAAATTTATTTTAATATTCCATTACAAGTCCCTCTTTTTTATTTTTTTTATAAAAAACAGTGTGAAAATGTCAGGAAAGCTGAAAAATGCGATGTAATCCATTATATTTTTCCAAGCATTTTCATGCCAAGTTCATTTCAATTTTACGTTAAGATGAAACACTTAAATTGTCCCTAAAAATAGATCACTTCTTTTTTAACTTTTATACTAGAATGATTAACTTTGTAACAAAAATAAGAAGTCAAAAAGACTTCTTATTTTATTAACTTTTTAAGAGCAC
Source organism: Streptococcus sp. KHUD_017 (assembly GCF_054861245.1). Lineage (NCBI taxonomy): Bacteria > Bacillati > Bacillota > Bacilli > Lactobacillales > Streptococcaceae > Streptococcus > Streptococcus sp. KHUD_017. The sequence goes on along the minus strand of NZ_CM142175.1, from coordinate 407,812 downwards.
TGATTAGATAAAAACCATCTCGTATTTTTTTACCAATTTTTTTTGCATTAGCAACCAATTCTTGATAATCTGCATCTGATAGATTTTCGATCGTGTTTTTTAAATTATGAAGCGATTCTACTGCAATCCCACAGCCATTCTCAAGCACAAAACGAGACAAGGCAGACTGTTTCCACACTATAAGCGGGAATCCAGATGCTAAATAAAGGGATGCCTTGTGAGAATTGTTATAACGGAGGTACTCTCCGAATACACCACTACATGTCTCAGCACTATCCCCATCCCAGACTAGTCCAAAACCACCCTCAAGGGCTGCAGGAAGCTCATCTGGTAGAAAAGAACCAAAGTAGGTCTCATTCGCAAGAGCTCTGCTCTCGTCAAAACCTACACCATAGAGGTTATAGGCTGGCGCTTCTGGAAGAGTATAAAGATAACCGGCTTTTTCCTGGGCCAAATTACCTGCCACAATCATCGGCTGGTCTTTTGTTTGACCGCTCTTCTCTTGGAAATCTGGAATCAGATAGTCGAAAATGCCTAGGCTAACAATCTTATCTCCCTCAATTCCCTTATCCACTAAAACAGATTTCATAACCGGGTTGTGGGCAATCACTCCATCAGCTATCTTCAACAAACTTGATTCTTGAAGATGAACTCGAATCTTATGTTTTAAAGGTACTGTATCCAAATTAGCATATCGTAAAGCTTCCAAATCATGGATAATAAAGTAAACTTTCACCCCTCTCCGCTGGATTTTTCTTACCAAGCGAGTGGTGAAAAAACTATGGTGGAGCATGGGAAATTGAATCAATAATTGATCCCCTGATTTCAACTGAGAGAAAGCTTGAGCTAGAGCTTTCGCCTTGTGTTGTTGGGCTTTAACGGTTCCCATATGATACCAATCATCAACTGTTAACAACAAAGGTTGATAACCTTCTCGTTTGACGATCTCCTCGACATCATTTCTAGCCTTATTCCCGGCGTTTCGAGCGCCAGAATCTTTTAAAAATTCTTCTTTTAGAAAATACTTCATGAATCACTGTTTCTTTCAATCAAATTCATTTGCTACGACTTCCAAAGCACGCTCAATAACCACATGCATATCGTAGTATTTATAGTCTGCTAGGCGTCCACAGAAGATGACCTTGTCATTTTTGGCTGCCTCTTCTTGGTACTTAGCAAACATGGCATTGTTCTTTTCATCGTTGATTGGGTAATATGGTTCGTCTCCACGTTTCCAATCGGCTGGGTACTCACGTGTGATAACTGTCTTAGGTTGTGTACCATACTCAAAGTGCTTATGCTCAATGATACGAGTATAAGGAATCTCACGCTCTGTGTAGTTGACCACGGCATTTCCTTGATGATTTTCTTCATCCAAGACTTCGTGTTCAAAACGAAGACTACGATATTCCAACTCACCATGTTTGTAGTCAAAGTACTGATCAATCATCCCTGTAAAGACAACTTTATCAGCTGATTTTTCCAGCTCTTCACGATTAGCAAAGAAATCAACCCCAAGTTCTACTTCTACATCGCCCAACATGTTTTCGATGATGACATTGTAGCCACCGATTGGAATCCCTTGGTAACGGTCGTTAAAGTAGTTGTTATCAAAGGTCAAACGCACTGGAAGGCGCTTGATGATAAACGGAGGAAGGTCTGTTGCAGAACGTCCCCATTGCTTTTCTGTATAGCCCTTGATCAATTTTTCATAGATATCCGGACCAATCAACTTGATAGCTTGTTCTTCCAAGTTCTTAGGCTCAATATCTTTCATGTCAGCCGTTTGCTCTGCAATCTTATCCTTGACTTCTTGTGGTGTCTTAGTTCCCCACATAGCGTAGAAGGTATTCATGTTGAAAGGAAGATTGTAGAGGTTGCCCTTGTAGTTAGCCACTGGTGAGTTGATATAGTTATTGAATTCAGCGAACTGGTTCACATAGTCCCACACTTTTTTGTTAGAAGTATGGAAAATGTGGGCACCATACTTGTGGACATTTATGTCTTCAACATTTTCACAGTAGATATTTCCACCGATGTGATTACGCTTGTCAATCACTTTTACTTTTTTGCCACGTTTTGTAGCTTCGTGTGCAAAGATTGCTCCAGACAAACCTGCTCCAACGATTAAATAGTCATACATATTAAAACTCCGTTAATAAACTCTACAATTTCTTATTAATGCCGACTCAGGATCAGCAAAGGTTAGTTACTTTTTTAGAAAGGTATCATTTCATGTATTAGACCCGCCTAAAATTTTGTACTAGAGCTAAGTCTCATTTGATGCAACAATATCATTTGATTCTTTTTTGCTAAAGGTATTTGTTGTAAATAGCAAAAACATGAATATATTATATGTAGGAACAAACCAAAAGGCTTCAATCATACAGTTAAAAGCAATCAATGATAAAATCGCAACGAATAAATATTGACCATCCTTATACTGTTTTCTCGAGGCGACAACATAAATTACGATCAATAGGACTACAGGAACTATTCCATATGTAAACAACATCTGCACATAAGAAGAATCCACATAGTTATACCCAATTACAGATTCTGTTTTTCCACCTGATCCGATAAATTGAACGTTTCTAGTCCCAAATAGATGCACTTCAAATGTAGTAAATGCATTCCTGCCTAGAGCCAGCCTTCCCGTAATTAATTTGTTTATCGATACTAAAAATGGATCAGACCATGAAAACTTGTATGATAAATAGGTAACAACTGAAGCGAATACAACAGCCGAATAAGGTAGCAAGGCAAATATTTTTAATTTTTTCCCCTTGCTATAATAAAAATATGTAAAAATAACTGTCGCTAACAAGATTGACAAAGCATTTAAACGTGCATCACAGTATTTTATAATAAAAGCTGATAGCAAGAAGCCAAACAGAGTTCTGGACCATATCAATTTATCTTTTAAAAGATAAGAAATTGCTATAAATAGATAGAAGCAATGTGATGCAAAGTCGGTAGGATAAATAAACCCAAACGAATTTCGAATAACACCCGCACGATTATATTGCAGGTTAGGAACAATGCCAACCAGCGATAAAAGAAAAACTCCAACTACAAGAACACCAGCTACAATTACATAGTTCCTCAAAACTACTTTCATATCCACATTAACCAAGAGGACTAGTAGCAGCGAATAGACTAGAAAATTAAGCCTATTCGTTTGAAAATACACTAAAATCCCCGAAAGCAACAATAGAATAGAAAATATTAGATATTTGTATGAGACCCGCATTTTATGTAAAAAACGAAGCCCTAAAAGCAATACAACTAAAAATAGGAAATTTAGTTTAACTTGAAAAAAAGTCCTATCCAGCATCGTAGTTGATATGGTATTAAAAAACACCACTACAGATACAACAATGCTGACTAGTAAGTTTTCAAATTTAATTTTTATCATATTTTTTGAAAAAGAATCATACAGGGTGAATTATAAGAAAAAGAAATATCGAATTGAATGAGAAAAATAGTATTTCTTTAATCCCCTAGTTCACTTATACTCTTCTATCCTCCCTTTCCTAACTATTTAATCAACCAAAGCGAATTTAATCTTTACAAGAGTTTATTTCACAATAAAACTATAAGCTACTGAGATCTCTTATTTATTCCATACAATGTCACTTATTCAATAACTGCCGTTTCAACTCTTTTGGACTAATTACTTTTAAGAATAGTATTTGAGAAATGTAAATCACCGCTCCTATTACAGCAAATACCATAACATTTATAACAGGCGTAAAATTCACTGTAGTTTTTACAACGAATAGTACACCGTACATGAGAGCTGATGCTCCTATAATTTTAACTGTCGAAGCAAGAAAAGGCACTTCCTTTAAATAGTTTCTTGTAAAATATAGTTGAATAGCCCATACTAAAGCTTCTGTTAATACAGAAACAATGGCTGCTCCGATGTAACCTAATTTAGGTAGTAATAATAAATTTAAACCGACACTCACAATAGCTGGAATTGTTGTCGAAATCATAAATTCTTTATTTTTATTATGTGGAATCAATATTTGAATACCCATAATATTTGTCCAACCAATAAAGAACATTCTAAAAATCATAATTGCTATCGCATACTTAGCATCTTGGAAATCCTGTCCTAAGAAAAATTGGACGAAATCATCATTAACAATCAACACTCCTGCAATGATAGGAAAAATGACTAAATTGTATATTAAGAAAGACATCTGATGCATTTTGTTTACAGCCTTGTGATCTCCAGTAGATAGGAGATTGGCAACACGAGGAAGCATCACACTTCCTAATGAAGTCACTAGTGTAAGCAAAATATTGACCAATTTTAAGGCTTGGTCGTAAATCCCGACGTCTTTAGTTGAAGCTAATGTTCCTAGCATAGTACGATCCAAAGTAACATATAGCGAAATAGCTATTTGAGGCAAAAACAAGAGAATAACTGGTTTCAAGTGTTGTTTAGCATAGGTCCAATCAAAATGTGGTTTCCCGATAAATTCTCTAGCTGGCAACCACATGCTCAACTGCCCCAGCAACTCAAATATAGTCAACAAAAAAACATATAAATATAAATCGTTTGCTGATTTAACAAACAAGAAAATCGAAATAACACCTACAAGTTTGACAGTAATATTTCTAACCGTTATCTTACGAAAGTCTTCCAATCCTTGGAAGAGCCAGGAGATATCCATCCCCTTAGATACCAAGCTCAATCCCAAAATATATGCAACTGGATTCTGCATAAATGAAAAAGAGAGACACACGATAATGTATAAGGTGATTGAAAGGATTGTGGCACCAAGTTGCAAGGTATATATGCCCCAAAAGTTTTTCCCGATATCCTTCCTATGGCCTGAAATTTCTTTTGTTCCGTAGTTGGCAACACCTAAAGTAGCTAAAAGAATAAAGTAGGTAACAATTGAATTAAAGTAGCCGTATATCCCTAAATCATTTGAGCTAAATACCCGGGTCACATAAGGTGTCGTTATAATTGGAAGAATTATGACTAGTAGTTGGTAAGAGAGATTATATGCATAATTTTTTAAAACCTTCATTCTTACCTAACCCATCTTCTCTCTAATTTTTTCATACAGTTTTGGAGAAACCAAAAGCATCAAGTATTTCACTTTATTTTTCCCTGTTGTATTTGGATTAGGAATAATATCGTTAAAATATCTAGTGTATTCTTTTCTGATTTTATTGACATCCAAATACATATCTGAACTGAGCATAGCATGGACAACATGTAGACCATTAAAGACGTAGCGGACATTTAAAGCTCTTCTCATTTCCTTATCATTAGGATAGTCTCGTTCGATATAACTTCTATTCCATTCCATGGCCTTGTAAAAATCTAAGAGACGTTCACTGTACTTCGAATTAACAGTACTGCCCATGCGTCGGTAGTATTTATAAACACTTCTATACCCAACCGCAATTTCAGTACAGTAATGAATATGCTCGTAAGCCATCGCTAAATCTTCGTATATCATTCCCTCTGGATAAGGATACTGAAGTAAAATCTCTTTCTTATAGAGTTTACCACCTGGATGTGTTCCAACACTATTTCCGTAAAACATACGAACAAGGCCTGTATAACGATCTAATTTCTCACTATTTTCAAGAGAAATGTCGTCAGTATTCAATTCTGTTTGATAATTTCGTACTTCAACAATTGACGTGACGACTAAATCGACTACGTATTTATCTCTCAAAGCAACTAAATACTCGACGGCTTTTAAATCGTAATAATCATCAGAATCTAAAAACATAATCCAATCAGAAGATGATGCTTGGACTCCAATATTTCTGGCACGAGATTGACCTCCATTATCAATATGAAGTACTTTAATACGCTCATCTTCTCGAGCATATTGGTCACAAATTTCTCCTGAAGAATCTGTAGAACCATCATCTACCAGTATAATTTCTATATTTTTATAGGTCTGTTGTCGTAGACTTTCTACACAATAACTCAGGCAGTCTTCAACATTGTACACAGGTACAACAATAGAAACCTTATCCATTATCCCTATCCTTCCAAAATAATATCGACGATTCTTTCACAAGCTTTTCCATCTCCGTATGGGTTGCTAGCCTTACTCATCTTGTTATATTCTGTTTGGTTTTCTAAAAGAAGTTTAAAATTAGAGTAAATATTTTCTTCGTCCGTACCCACTAATTTCAATGTTCCAGCAGCAATCCCCTCCGGACGCTCTGTTGTATCTCGCATGACTAAAACAGGCTTCCCTAAGGATGGAGCCTCTTCCTGCACACCACCAGAATCTGTTAAAATCATGTAGCTTTGGTTCATGAAATTATGGAAATCGATGACTTCTAAAGGTTCAATAATTTTCATGCGTTCATTATCCCCAAATACTTTACTGGCCAACTCTCGAACCTTAGGGTTTTTATGAATTGGGTATACAACCTTAACATCTTCAAATTCATTTAAAATACGGTTAACAGCATTAAACATATGCTCCATTGGTTGCCCAAGATTTTCACGTCTGTGAGCTGTCAACATAATCAACTTACTGTCCTTAGCCCATTCTAAAATTGGGTGGTCATAATTTTCCTGGACAGTTGTCTTCAAAGCATCAATAACGGTATTACCTGTTACAAAAATATTCTCTCTTCCTTCTTTTAGCAGATTTTCCTTTGCAACTTCTGTCGGGGCGAAATTATAATCTGCAATAATGGAAGTGGTTTGGCGGTTGAATTCTTCAGGGAACGGACTTTGAAGATTATAAGTTCGCAAACCTGCTTCCACATGCCCAACCTTGATACCCATATAAAATGCAGCTAAAGCCGTAGCAAAAGTCGTAGTTGTATCACCGTGAACAAGAACGATATCAGGATTTTCTTGTTCAAGCACAGCTTGAATCTTATCTAGAATACTAGTCGTAATTGTAAAGAGAGTTTGATTGGCCTTCATAATCCCCAAATCATAATCTGGAACGACCTTAAAGACATCTAAAACTTGCTCCAGCATTTCCTTATGTTGTCCAGTTACACAGACAATAGTCTTGATTGAATCATTTTCCTTCAACTCATTTACTAACGGACACATTTTGATTGCTTCTGGACGTGTCCCAAAAACCAACATTACTTTTTTCATTTTGGTTCTCCCTGTATTTCTCTATACAATGCTCGATAGTTTTCCAAAAACATAGGATAACTAAATCTGTTTTCATAGTCTTTTTTTGCTTGGCTAGCAAGTTCCTGTCTTAGTGTTGCATCTGTAGCTAATTTATCAATAGCAGATGCTAGAGCAGCAGGGTCTTTTGCTGGGACTAAAACCCCATTTTTATTTGTTACAACTTCGTTTAATCCCGGTATATCCGTCGCAACTAAGGTTTTACTATTCATAAATGCCTCAATGGCAACTAAACCAAATCCTTCAAATACTGAAGGCAAAACACAAAAATCAAAACTATTGATACATTCGACGATATCCTTGCGATATCCTAAAAAAATTACCGAATCTTGAAGATTTAGTTCTTTAACCTTGTTTTCCAACTCTTCTCGAAGCTCACCTTCACCAACGATAAATAATCGAATATCCTTAATAGTCAGTAAAGACATAGCATCAAGGAGATAAGTCAAGCCTTTTTGCTCAGATAACCTAGCAATACAGCCAAGTTTAATCCCACCATAACTGATAATCTCATCGACCTGGTCATCCGTTTCTTTTAAAACGACTCCATTATAAATAACCCTGCTATCAGTAATACCTACATCTTCTTTTAAGTTTTTATTTACAGCTTCTCCCACTGCCACACTTTTAGCATTTTTTAAAGCAAATCCATATAGAGGCAGTTTATCTTTAAAGACATTGTGGGCTGTATAAACGTGTATCAATTTTGGATGAACAAGTTTTAATAAACGGATATAAAAAGCAGCCATCCGATGATGAGTATGAACTATTGTTATCCCTTTTTGTTTGATAATCTGGTGAATGCTAAAGAGAAGCTTTAATACTGTCAAAGGATTTTTACTATCGATATCTAAAATTTTATGATGTTGAATCCCTTGAGTAGCAAGCTCACTCTCCCAAAGCCCACCAGTAGACGCCACATGGACACTATCAAACTCATCTTTCAAGTCCGTACTCAACTGGTAGACAATTCGTTCCGCACCACCGATATCCATGGTACGTGAAATATGTAAAATATTATTTTTTCGACTTCCGTTTTTCATCTAAAACTCGCTTAATAAAAGTGACATTTCCTACGAAATACCGTTTAAAGAGGCGTTTCGGTTCATTTGCCACGCGGAACAACCACTCAAGATTTGATTTTTGCATCCAGAGAGGCGCTCGTTGGATATGACCAGACAGGACGTCAAAACTACCTCCAACTCCCATAAATACCGAATTTACACCATGATCCATGAACTTTTGGATAATGTATTCTTTCTTAGGAGAAGTAATCCCGACAAAAACAAAATCCGGATTTTTTGCTCGAATATCTTCTTGAATACCATATTCATCTTCTTCAGAAAAATAACCATTACGATGTCCAAGGACTCGTAAATTTGGATAATCTTTCTTAAAGATTTCCAACATATCTATTAAAACTTCTTCCTTGGCACCAAAAAAATAAACCGAATATGACTTTTCATTGGCTAAATGGAGCAACTTTTGCATCAAATCAATCCCAGCAACTCTCTCAGGAACTTGATAACCCAAAAAGCGAGAAGCTAGAACAACTGAAGCTCCATCTGCATTAATGATTTCAGAATCGTTCACTATCTTTTTAATAGATTCATCTGTCTGACATTGATTAATTTTGTCTGCGTTCACCCCCATTAGATGGAGTGGGCGTTGCTCAAGAACAAATTTTTCAACAGCTTGGACAGTTTCGTCCATTGTTAAGGGGTCAATTCTGACCCCCATTAAATTAAAACTATTCAATTTAATCTCCCCACGTAGACTCAAAATGACCCTTACGCTCAGCTTCTTTTGGTAGTTGCATGTAATCACCATATATCTTTGTCAAATATTCGTCTGGATTTGCATGACAACTAATTTGTAAGTTTTCAAACTCTAGTAATTGCGGTTCCCCGAAGACTTCTTTTCTTGCGAGTTCTCGCTCGCGGTATGAACCTAAAACATTTCCTACCATAGTGCTAGTCTCGTAATCATATTGTTTAATGATACTTTGTAATTTTTTGTTAATTTTTGAAGTGTTTAAGAGCTTATTTAATTTAAAGAGTTTTGAAATTTTCACAATTGCATTTTCGAACGAACCCCTATCTCTCTCATGCAAACGATCGATGACAGAAATTTTAGACAAGGCACGATAAAGTTTGATTTTATTTGTATGCAACCAGTAGTGAAAACCATCTTCTGGATAACCATCTAAAGGAAAGATATCAATAAAAGGACTACACCATTCGTTCCCAAATTGGATTTGGATTGACGTATCCATAATCGAGGTATTCCCCAGATTATCGTCGTGAAGTCTTAAAATAACACTTTCAGGTAGCTCTTGCTCACAGATTGATAAGAATTTTTCATAATCTTTTCTGGGCATTCCTAAATCCATATCATCATCCCATGGGATAAAACCCTTATGACGAATAGCGCCGAGTAAAGTCCCACCCAAGGCATAATATCGCAAATCATGCCTTTTACAAAGATCGATATAACTTTCTAAAAGGGTTAACTCTCCTAATTGAATCTCTCTCACTTTATTCATAGAATCACTTTGCTCCATCTCTCATCAACACTACTTTTATTGTTTTTAATAAAATTTCGAAATCTTTCCAAATAGTCCAATCATCGATATAGGCTACATCAAGTTTGACAACATCATCAAAATTAGTAATGCCGCTTCGACCGCTAATTTGCCACAGACCAGTAATACCTGGTTTAAAACTCAATCGACGTTTTTGTTCAGGTGTGTATTTTTCGTATTCATCAACCGTTGGAGGTCGAGTTCCTACTAAGCTCATATCGCCAATCAACACATTCCAAAATTGGGGCAATTCATCCAAACTTGTCTTTCGAATAAAGTGTCCAATCTTTGTAACACGAGGGTCATTGTCCATTTTAAACATCCCACCCTGCATAGTATTTTGGTCCATCAATTGCTGCTTGATTTCTTCCGCATCTACCCTCATGGAACGGAATTTATAAAATGTGAAATAGCGACCATTTTTACCAACTCGGGTTTGAGAGAAGATTGCTGGTCCACCATCTTTTCTAATCATTGGAACAAGAACTATACTTACAAGACCAAATATAATTAGTCCTACAATAGCACCAAGAATATCAATGATTCTCTTGGCAATGATATGACTAGGTTTATATAAATTTGTAGAAAAAGTTACTACATTCAAACCAGCCATCTCATGAATTTGTTTGTTTCGACCTAAATTTTTATCAAAAGCATTTAGATTAACTGTAACATCAATCCCCATCGTTTCAAATTGAGAAATAATGCTACCAATATCATAATCTTCACTAGGTAGATTTACAAACACTTCATCTACTACCTCATGGGTTGCATAATTAATGAGATATTCTCGAGGAATAACCGTTACTTTATCATGTTTAAATTCCGGTTTATCTAGTACACTTACAGCGACAAGTTTCCCAAAAACGTCATTTGCATTCAATAAGCGATCAATCACCTTTTCAATTCGAGATGTCGCAGTAATCAAAATAATTTTACGACTTCCTTTTAAATTGTGATTAAACTGCACCCAATATTTTTTGATAACAAAACTCAGGATATAATTAAACACTCCGTACAAAGATAGGAAGTAAATCATACCACGCCTTGAAATAACAAATTGGTCTTTCAGGAAAAAACTAGAAAAACTAATCAGCAATGCAAAAAAGATGATGTATTTTACTATCTCTATCAATTCGACGGATTGACTGCGTTTAAAAAAATCCTTACCGTAGCCACTGATATAGAAAGCTGCAAAATGAAGAAAATACAGAACAAAAACCGTTTTTGCAACAATTTCTGTTTCAGATACAGAGATTAGTATATAAGCTAATATACTGACCAGAATACTCTGTAAAAACGCTAAAGTTACGTTGTAGAAACCCCTTCCTTCCATACTTCCTCCCTAAACTTATTTTTTACCGTAGGCACCGTAATTCCCATATCCGCCATATGTACCGTAAGTACCATATTTTTCAAGTTTAATATTAAATTTATTCAGAATAACTCCTAAGAATGGTGTTCCTGTTTGCTCTAGCTGGTCTTTAGCTTTTTGAACTTCTCTCCGTTTTGTTGCAGAAGCTTCAGTCACCAGGATAGAGGCATCACATTTTTGTACGATAATCGCTGCATCAATGACAACTCCGATAGGGGCTGTATCTACAATGATATAGTCAAAGTATTTGCGCAAGGTCTCAATCATTGCTTCAAATTTTTCACTTTGAAGAAGAGCAGTTGGGTTTGGTGAAACGGCTCCTGATTGAATGACAAACAAGTTTTCTACGTTTGTTTCGCACAAACCGTGGGATAAATCTTTGGTTCCTGACAAGTAGTCTGTCAAACCTGTAATTTTTTCTCTGGATTTGAAGACACCTGACATAACCGAATTACGAATATCGGCATCAATAAGAAGCGTCTTATAGCCTGCACGCGCGAAAGCCCAGGCAATATTGGTTGAAGTTGTCGACTTTCCTTCTCCAGGTCTAACCGAAGAAAGTGCAATCACTTTGAGCCCATCTCCACTCAATTGGATATTAGTACGTAGCGCATTATAATACTCTTCAGCTTTTTTTACAGAGTTTAATCGTTGTTGTGATAATTCTAACTTTGCCATATTTCCCTCTTTACTTTAATTTCTCAAGATTTGGAATAACACCCAAAAGTGAGAGGTGCATCACTTCTTCGATATCTTCTGGACGTTTCACTCGATCATCTAATAATTCGACTAAAAGTACGATAATTACAACAAATCCTACACCTGCTACAGTAGCCATCATTGTGTTTCGACGAATATTTGGTGAAGATGGAGATGTTGCTGGTCTTGCTTCCTCAAGTGTCGTTACATCTGACACTCGCGTTACTGAAATAATCTTCTGAGCCGCTACTTCTCGTAGAGCGTTGGCGATACGACTTGCTTCTTCAGGCTTGCCATCTCGAACTGAAATGGATACGATACGAGTATCTGCAGGAACTGTTACTGAAACTTTTTTCCCAAGAGTTTTTGCATCAATGGTTAAACTTTGATCAGCTACTACTTTTTCAAGTACATCCTGAGAGAGGATGATTTCACGGTAGTCTTTTACCAGGTAAGCACCCGCCTGCAAATCTTGGTTAGTCAATCCCGGCTTATCTGCCTGGTTACGATTGACGACATAGATACGGGTAGTACTGGTATACTGAGGCTTGATCACAAATGAGCTATAAGCAAACGCTACTAAACCTGCTACTAATGCAGCCACCAGGATAACAAATTTTCGTTTCCATAGTACTTTTACTAATTGCAGTACATCAATTTCAATTTTGTCTTGTTCTTTCATAATTTCTCCTAAATTAGTTGGTCATTTATAATGTTTGATGGGTTTGTTTCAAAAAGCTCACGAGCTTTTCCTGCTCCGTATTTTTTAGCAATGAGCTCATAAGCTTCTTTCATATAAGGCGGACGATTATCCAAATTGTGCATATCGCTAGCCACTACATGTACTAAATCCTTGTCCAAGAAATACCTAGCACGCTTTTTCATAAATTTGTAGGTGTCACCAAATAGTCGTGGCTTTAATACACTCGAACTATTAATCTGCATATAGCAGCCCATATTGATGAGCTCCCTTACTTTTTTCTCATCATTTTCCAAGGTGTGATAGCGCTCAATGTGAGCAACCACAGGTGTAATCCCTAACATGAGAACTTTGGATAAAGCGCTATGAATGTCTCTGTAGGGCGTATTCATACTAAACTCAATCAAAGCAAAGCGTGTGTCATTAATCCGTGGAATTAAAGCTTTTTCTAATTTTTCTAAAGCATCGCTAGAAAAATAAATCTCAGCTCCGTACACGATATTCAAATCCGGTGCGATTTCTTGAGCCAACTGTTTAACTTCACTAAAATTAGCTGCAATTTTGTCTTCTGGTGTTTCAAACATCCCTTTTCTACGATGAGAGGTGGAAACAATGGTTCGAACACCTTGTGCGTAAGCTTCCTCTAGGAGAGCCTTGCTCTCAGCTCTATTTTTAGGTCCATCGTCAACATCGAAAACAATATGTGAATGAATATCAATCATCTTATTTTCCTTCCATGGTAGCCTTAATGGCTGCTTTAACAGTTTCCAAGCTTGTTGGGTCGATTTCTAACATGTAAAGATTGCTATCAGGCATGGCGTAAGACGGAAGACCCATACGTCCAGTCCCTTTCAAATCTTGATTGGTGACGGTATATTTCCCACCGCTTGCCAACTGAGTATTGACAAGACTAACCATTGTTTCTGGTGGCATATTGGTCTGGATTGAATCCTGCAAACCTTGAATGATACTGTCATAGTTTTTCAAGGATTCTGCCGTGGTTAATTTCTGGATAATCGCCGCAATGACTTTTTGTTGGTTACGACCACGATCACCGTCACCATTGGCAAGCGAATAGCGTTCACGAACAAATCCCAAAGCTTGCTCAGAATCCAAATGAACATTTCCGACTGGGAAATGGTATTGCCCATGACGCGATGTGAATTCTTGATCATTATAGACATCAACACCTCCAAGAAGGTCAATCAGCTTCAAGAAAGAGGTGAAATTAAGTCGAGCATAGTAGTTCAAGTCGATACCGTAAAGATTTTCTAAGGTATGGATAGAAGCATCTACGCCATAGATACCCGCATGCGTCAACTTATCATTTTGGTTATTCCCGCCATCCGCGATAGGAACGTAGGCATCTCGTGGAGTTGTCGTCAAGAGAATCTTCTTGGTATCTTGATTTACGGTCATGATGATATTGACATCTGAGCGCGAAACAGAACTGATAGGACCATAGGTATCAATCCCACTGATGTAGACATTGAAAGAATTTCCTGTAGCAACCTTAGGTGCTTCCACTTTCTTTGTCAAATCCTTAGTATAGATTTTCTTAATCTTTTTAGCATGGTCAGGATATTCCTGTTCAATCAGATTCTCAAAAACGCTGTTTAAGACAATTGCTTTGGCTTCTCCATCTAACAAACTCTTATAGGATGCTAGGTAAGAAGATGCTTCCTCAACTGTCAATTCCTTGCTTTGAGTTGTTTTAATGTCATCTATCAATTTTTGAATATTCTCAGCATCTGTTCCAGTAGGAGCTGTTACACTGGATAATTGAGAAACGTTATTAATCTCACTGTCTGCAAGTACTGCCACACTCATAGAGTAACTTGAATAATTTGACGTTGCATTGAATTGATTGGCGAGTCCTATAAATCGATTTACAGCTACCAAAGCTACCGAGCCGAATAAGACTGAGAGCAATAGCACTATCAAAGTGAAAATCTTGGCTTTGCGCTTGACTATCAACAAGAGGGATAATAAAGCTACGAGCACTAAAACCACTGCCAAGATAATATTAAAATAACTGACCGCTAAAATCTGATATTTAAAAATCAAAAACAATAAAAAAGAAGCTAGAACAGCATAGATTAGCAACAAACCTACATTTAAACTCTGCTGAAACTTACTAGATTTACCTTTTTTAATGCGTCTACTTTTCATGAAATACCTCTTCTAAACATTTTAAGTTAATTATATCATAAATTGTCTCTCAAGGCTATCCATACTAGTTAAGGAAGTGCTTACTTATCGGAAAGTATTTTCGTTGCTTATGTTTATTATTGTTTTTGATGCCTTTTGTGTTTCCAAAATACAACTATAATAAAAAATAGAGCTATTTAAAAGCTCTATTTTTTATTATTTAACGTGACTTTCGAATTCTTTTTGACTCTTTTCGACAGAATTTTTACGTTCTTGTTCCCATTTGGCTTTAGCTTCGTCAAATTGAGCAGTTGTTACCACATCGGTTTGCAATTTCATGTACTTGTAGTTACTTCCAGTACCTTTGATTCCGACAAGTGAGTAAGCTCGTGTAAATGGTGTCACACGTGTTACTGAAGCTCCACCACCGTTTGAATTTACAGGGAGCAATAGCGAACTATCAATCAGCCAAGCTTGTGCGTCTGCATAATTTTCATAACGTTTGGCTACGTCTGTATTTTCTGCATCTGCCGCTTTCAATTTTTGAGTATATTGGTCCAATCCGATACTTGTAATCTTATCAGTATCCTTGCTTGGATCAAGTCCTAAAATCTTGAGATAGAATCCATCCTCAGCGTTGAAAGGATTAAGATAAGTCGATGGATCTTGGTAGTCTGCAGACCAACCATCCAAGTTCAAGTCATAGTCATGATCAGCTATGGTTGGCGCTTGGAATGTCGCATTGGCATAGTCTTCTGTTGAAATTTGAACGACATCAATCACTACATTTTCTGCCCCAAGAGTTGATTCGACAGATTGTTTCAGCGAATGAATCTTTGGAAGCAAGGTTTTGTTAACTTGGTCTACAGGCAAGTCCAAATGAATCGGGAAGGTTACACCTTGTGCTTCTAGTTCTTTTTTAGCCTCTGAAAACTGAGCTTGTGCTTTTTCTTTATTGAAATAGCCGTCTTGAGCGTCTTCAAGATTCATATTTGACCACTGTGTACCGTAGTTTACCAACTTAGATGAAACTGTCTCACCGAAAGTCTTGTCACCTACTTGCACGAATGTTGGTGGCACAAGTGTGTTACGAAGAGTGTTTTTAGCCGCTTCTTCTCCATTAGACTGAGCCGAATAGGCTGTACGGTCAATGGCAAAGTTGATTGCTTGACGGAAATTTTTATTTAAAATTGCAGCTTGAGTAGCTTGTTTTTGCTCATCGCTAGTCTTAGCTGTATGATTGTATGTTTGGCGATTAACGTTAAAATTATAGTACCAAGAAGTCGCATCCTGCAAGCTATAGACGATGTTGTCCTTGTATTTTTCCTTAGTCTTAGCGAAGTTTGAACTATTTGGGTAAACACCAGCAGACGAGTAGGCTCCGCTTTCGAAATTACGGATTGTCATATCTTGGTCAGAACCATCAACATAAGCCAACTTAACTCTTTCAATCGTCACTTTTTCTTGGTCATAGTAATGAGGGTTCTTCATGTACTCAAGTGATGATTTTGATGTGAAATCTTTTAACAAATAAGGACCACTGTAGAGAATGCTGTCTGGTTTCAATTCCCCAAATTCTTTACCTTTAGAAGTCAAGAACTCTTCATTGACTGGAAAGAGGATACTATTAGTTGTTTTAGAGTTCCAGAATGGTTCTGGACGTGTCAAAGTGTATTGGACAGTGTAATCATCTACAGCTTTCACACCAACATTTGAAAAGTCAGCATTTGCGCCTGTCACATAATCATCTAATCCCTTGATTGAGTTCTGAATCAAATCGAGAGCTTGACTCTTATTATCAGCTGCATACTTGATACCTGTGACGAAATCTTGTGCTTTAATTGGGGCGTATTCTTCCCCGTCAGCAGTGAACCATTTTGCATCTTGACGAAGTTTATAAGTGTAAGTCAAACCATCCTTTGAAACACTCCAATCTTCTGCAAGAGCAGGAATGAGATTTCCATAATTGTCATTTTCAAGCAACCCATCTACCAAGTTGGTAATAACATTAGTATTGTCACCAGAGTAGTCCAACAGGTAGTTGAAGGTTGTCGGGTCGGCACCAAATGTTGACGAGTAGGTTTTAACATCTGATGCTGACTTCCCACACGCTGTCAATAAGACCGCCGCGGCAAGCGTCAGCCCCGCTCCAATCAGTCGTTTTTTGAGTTTCATGATTCATTTTCTCCTTAAATGTTAGGTTTTATGACATAAGTCTATTTTATCAAATTTCACCCTAAAAGTAAAGTTATTTAATTATTTGCCCTCTCGTCAGTATATGAAAAAAAGAAAGAAATCCCGCATAAAATCAAGATTTCTTTCATCGTTGTTTAAGATTATTTAACGTGGTTCGCTAACTCTTTTTGATATTTAGCGTTTGTTTCAAGTTTCTCTTTTTGCCATTTCTTGAGAGCTTCTTCGTATTCTTTAGTGGTTACAATATCATTTTGCAACTCTAGACCTTTAAATACAAACGGATCTCCCTTGATACCAACTTGAGAGTAGGCTTTCGAGAATGGTACTGTACGACTAACTGTAGGAGAACCTCCTGAAGATGCTACAGGAATGAGAAGTGAACTATCAGATACCCAAGCCTGTGCTTTAGCATATTTTTCATAGCGTTTGTTAAGGTCTGTTGTTTCTGATGCTGCATCATCCAAGAGTTTCTTGTACTCATCAAGTCCAACTTGAGCCATGACTTCTGGATCTTTACCTTTTGTGATACCCAAGTGTTTAAGGGCAGAACCCTTCTTAGCATCCAAGATATTTAGATAGGTAGCTGGATCTTGATAGTCTGGTCCCCAACCAGTTCCATTCAAGTCATAGTCTTTTTGAGAAGGAACCTTGGCTTGAGATGTAATACTCATTTTCTCATTATCTGTCATTTGAAGCACATCGATGACAACATTTTCAGTTCCAAGCGCTGCTTCGACAGATTGTTTGAGGGAGTTGGTTTGTTGAACAGCAATGACATCTGTCTGTTCAACTGGAATATCCAAATGGATTGGGAAGGTTACGCCCTTGGCTTGCAATTCTGACTTGGCTTTTTCAAAGGCAGCTTTTGCTTTTGTTGGATTGTAAATAGTGTCTTTACCATCTGTCAAAGCCACATCTTTCCACTGGTCTCCGTATGTTACCAGTTGTTCTTGAGCCAATTCACCGAAGGTCTTTTCACCAACCTGAACATAGTCATAAGGTACAAGACTGGTACGGATAATCTTGTCCGCTCCTTCTTCACCATTCATCTGAGCAGAGTAAGAATGACGGTCAAGAGCAAAGTTGATTGCCTGGCGGAAGTTTTTATTGAGAAGGGCTTCTTTAGTAGAAGTCTTTTGCGCTTCATCTGTCTTTGCTGTTTTATTGTAAGACTGACGATTCACGTTGAAAGTAAAGTAATAGCTGGTCGCTTCTTGCGGACTATAGACAATCTTATCCCCGTATTCTTGCTTAGTTGAATCAAAGTTTGAACTTGTTGGGAAGAGACGAGCTGTTGTATAAGCTCCTGATGAGAAACTACGAATCAATGATTCTTGGTCAGATCCATCGTAGAAAGTCAATTTGACGTGGTCAATCTTAACATTGTCTTTATCCCAATAATTTGGATTTTTTTCGTACTCGATCACTGATTTTGAAGTGAAGTTCTTCAAAATATATGGTCCATTATAGAGAATACCTGAAGGTGTTGCTGCACCATAATCTTTACCTTGAGAATTCAGGAATTCTTCATTAACTGGGAGCATAGTCGCTGTTGTCACCTTAGAATTCCAGAAACTTTCTGGCTTGTTCAAGGTATACTCAACTGTATAATCGTCCACTGCTTTGACACCGACTGTCGAGAAGTCATTTGTCTCACCGCTAACATACTCTGCCAAACCTTTGATAGAGTCTTGGATAAGTGTTAAGCCATCTGATTTACCATCTGCAGCATGCTTCAAGCCAGTCACAAAGTCTTGGGCCTTGACTTCAGCGTACTCTTCTCCTTCAGAAGTATACCATTTGACACCTTTACGTAGCTTGTAAGTATAAGTCAAGCCGTCTTGTGAGACTGACCAATCTTCAGCAAGCGACGGAATCAAGTTCCCGTATTTGTCATTTTCCAAAAGTCCGTCAACCAAGTTGGCGATGACGTCTGATGTTGAACTTTTACTAGTAATGCTATAGTCCAATGTTGTCGGATCGATGGCATATACGTATGAAAATGTTGTCGGAGCATCTGCTTTTTTCTCAGTCTTGCCACAAGCTGCCAAAAGAAGAGCTGCGCTCATCGTTATCCCTGCTATTGCAAGCCACTTTTTCGATTTCATCGGTATTCTCCTTTAAAATACTATTTTTCACCATTATACCCTATTTTTATATAAAAGCAAGGGTTTTCATGGAATTTTTTAGAAAATTCAAACTAATATTTTTTAAAGAAATTTCTACACTTATTTTAGAAAAAACTCAAGCATCTTAGATACTTGAGTTTTTTTTAGGTCTAATGAGCTAATTCGACACAGAAAGCATCCCAAGGAGCCAAGAGTTGTTTCTCTAAAGCATCTTCTACTGAGGTATTTTCAATCAAGATAGACTTGACTGGCTCTTCTACTGTAAACTCTTGCTGCTGGTTGGATAAATTGGCTACCACTAGGAAACGACGGTCTCCTTCTTTACGGATATAGGCAAAGACTTTCTCAGCTGTTTCTAGCAACTCAAAGTCAGCTTGAACCAACCAGCTATTTCCCTTGCGTAGCTGAACTAGTTTTTGGTAGGTATAGAAGATAGAATCTGGATTTGCTAAAGCCTCTTCTACATTAATCTTCGCATAGTTTGGATTGACTGATAGCCAAGGTTTTGCACTTGAAAAACCAGCATAATCTGTCGTGTCCCACTGCATTGGGGTACGCGCATTGTCACGTCCAATCACACGAATGCTATCCATAATTTGCTCTAGCGGTACACCTTGTTCTAGCACTTCTTTGGCATAGTTGATAGATTCAATATCTTCTACTTGCTCCAAGCTTTCAAATGGGAAATTGGTCATACCGATTTCTTCACCTTGATAGATATAGGGCGTCCCTCTCATCAAGTGAAGTAAAATCGCAAAAGCCTTAGCTGATTTCTCACGGTATTTGTCTTCGTCGCCCCAGATAGAGACGATTCGTGGAAGGTCATGGTTGTTCCAGAAGAGGGAATTCCAACCATCTTCAACCCCCAATTCTGTCTGCCACTTGTTGAAAATCTCTTTTAATTTCCCTACATTTAACTCTTTTTGGTAATGCCACTTAGGTTGTCCTTCTTGATACTGAAGACAGATATGTTCAAACTGGAAGACCATAGATAACTCTTGACCTTCTGGATTTGAATAACGCTTGGCCTCTTCTGGATTTGCTCCCCAGGCTTCACCAACAGTCAACAAATCTTTGTCGCCAAAGGTTGCCTTGTTCATCTCCTTGAGATAGGGATGGAGCATGGGACCATTGTTGACAACCTTCTGGTCAGGTATCTTCCCAATCATGTCAATAACGTCCATACGGAATCCACCAATCCCTTTATCAATCCAGAAATTCATCATCTCATAGATTTTATGACGGAGCTCTTCGTTTTCCCAGTTGAGATCTGGTTGTTTCTTACTGAAAAAGTGCAGATAATATTGACCAGACTTTTCATCGTATTCCCAAGCAGAACCACTAAAAGTAGAGGTTAAATCATTGGGTTTATCTCGCCAAATATAGTAGTCACGTTCGGGACTTTGAGGATTTTCACGCGCTTCGATAAACCAGGCATGCTCGTCTGAGGTATGATTGACAACCAAGTCCATGATGATTCGAATATCTCGTTTTTTGGCTTCAGCGATCAGCTGGTCCATGTCTTCCATGGTTCCAAAGATAGAAGCGATGTCTTGATAATTTGAAATATCGTAACCATTATCATCCATAGGACTATCATAGACAGGCGAAAGCCAAATTGCTGTGATCCCAAGCTTAGCTAAATAGTCTAACTTGCTAGTTATTCCGGGTAAATCACCAAACCCATCTCCATTACTATCCTTGAAACTTTTTGGATAAACTTGATAGACAACTGCATTATGCCACCATTTTTCTTGCATCTTTTCACCTCTTTTAACTTAACTTTACTCCATCATAGACTTTTTTTATGATTTGTGCAAGCGTTTGCTCTATCTTTTTTCTTACTTTTATTACTCTGTAGTTTCTTATCTTTTATTTTTTTTATATAATAGAAAACAGAGGTAAAAAAATGAAAAAACAAGCTTTTAGTTCTGAAAAATATCTAAACTTACAACGCGACCATATTTTGGAGCGTATTCATCAATTTGACGGCAAACTATACTTGGAGTTTGGGGGCAAGATGTTGGAAGATTTCCACGCCGCCCGTGTCCTTCCTGGATATGAGCCGGATAACAAAATCAAACTCTTGCAAGAGTTGAAAGAACAAGTCGAGGTTGTCATTGCCATTAACGCTAGCAATATCGAGCACTCAAAAGCTCGTGGTGACTTGGGTATCTCTTACGACCAAGAAGTGCTTCGTTTGATTGATAAATTTAACGAACTTGGTATCTTTGTTGGCTCTGTGGTTATTACCCAATATGCTGGTCAACCTGCAGCTGATGCCTTCCGTAATCAATTAGAAAAAAATGGGATTGACTCGTATCTCCACTACCCAATCAAGGGATATCCGACAGATATGGATCATATCATCTCTCCTGAAGGTATGGGGAAAAATGACTATATCAAAACTAGTCGCAATTTAATTGTCGTGACTGCTCCTGGACCTGGTTCAGGTAAGTTGGCAACTTGTATGTCTAACATGTACCACGACCAACTGAATGGCATCAAATCTGGTTATGCTAAGTTTGAAACCTTCCCAGTTTGGAATCTCCCTCTCCATCATCCGGTTAACTTAGCCTATGAAGCTGCTACGGCAGACCTTGACGATGTCAATATGATTGACCCATTCCATCTCCAAACTTATGGAGAAACTACAGTCAACTACAATCGTGATATCGAAATTTTCCCTGTTCTTAAGCGTATGCTCGAACGTATCTTGGGTGAATCTCCTTATGCATCTCCAACTGACATGGGTGTAAATATGGTTGGTTTTGCAATCACTGATAACGATGCTGCAATTGAAGCATCAAAACAAGAGATTATCCGTCGCTACTACCAAACAGTTCTCGACTTTAAAGCCGAAAAAGTTGCTGAGTCTGCTGTCAAGAAAATCGAACTTCTCATGAATGATCTCGGCATCACACCAGCTGACCGTAAGGTAGCTGTTGCTGCTCGACAAAAAGCTGAAGAAACAGATGGACCCGCTCTAGCACTTGAGTTACCTTCTGGTGAAATTGTCACTGGTAAGAACTCGGAACTCTTTGGTCCAACAGCTGCTGCTGTGATCAATGCAATCAAAAAGTCAGCTAACATCGATGCCGAAACAAAATTAATTGAACCAGAAGTGGTGAAACCAATCCAAGGTTTGAAAATTAATCACTTAGGTAGTCGCAATCCACGTCTTCATTCTAATGAGATTCTCATCGCTCTTGCAATTACAGCTATGCAGAATCCTGATGCAGACCGTGCTATGAAAGAACTCGGAAATCTCAAAGGTAGCGAAGCTCATTCTACGATCATCTTAACGGACGAAGATAAGAATGTTCTCCGTAAATTGGGAATTAACGTAACCTTTGATCCCTACTACCAATACGACCGTTTATATCGTAAGTAGATTGAAAACTAGTAAGAACTTCTTATCAAGTATCACCCCTCTTCGATAGATTTCGAATCTCTCTTAAGGGGTGACTTTATTTTATGATTCTGACGATTTCCGACTATCTTCTTTTCTAATTATTCTAACATTACTTCGGGAGTTTATTAAAAATGAGAGAATTACTCAGTCAAAAAGAGCAAAGGCAATTAAAGATTTTAGAATATTTGTTTGAAAATCCTGACTGGATTTACCTAGATGATTTATCTAAAACCATTGGACACAATGCTCGCATCATTAAAAGTGATATCAAAGAATTACGTGAAATCTTTCCTGATTTTGATATTCGACACTCAACTGCGGGGATAATGATGGTGAATACGAAAAATAATGGCATTGAGCGAATTTACCAATATTTTTTACAGACGTCTGAATATTTTCAAATTTTAAAAGCATTTTTCCTTTTGGACAGCCCCTTTACCTATGAGCATCTTGCTGAATCTTTGGATATTTCCCTTCCTTCCTTGCGAAAGAAAATTGCGGATATCAATAAGACACTTGATGGAACTTACCGCTTTAAGCTCAAGGTAACCCCAATATCTATCATTGGAGATGAAAAAGATATTCGATTTTTCTTCTCCCAATTTTTCCACGAAGCTTATAATTTTCTGGACTGGCCCTTTGAGGAGGTTAAGGAAGAGAATATTAATGATTTTGTTTCTTTCTTCATCAATTTGGCGAAATTCCCTGCAAAATATCAAAATCTTTACCAAATCCGAACACAGGCTACAGTCGATTTGCACCGAATGAAGAGAGGATATTTCGTTCAGTTATCCGAACAAAACATTTCCTGGTTAAATCCTATTTTCGACCAACTACCCGATTTTCAGCATCAGTTACAAGAATTGGCCCAAGGACTTAACATTGATATCAATCCGGAAAATCTCTATCAAATCTTCAGTCCATTTGCTGAACCTAGCCTCTTCTTCACAGTCGAAGACTTTCTAGCTGCTCGTCAATCTGACGAAAAAGTTAATTTGTCCTATCATGCTGCACGAGACATTCTGGACAACTTGACTCGAAGATTTGGTGTTCAATTTTCAAATACGGATACCTTGATTTGGAATCTGCATAACACTGCCTTGCTTGAGCGAAGAGAAATCAACTCCGAATCGATCATTTCACAAAATAAAGACTATACACTTGGAAAGATTAAAAAATTCTTCCCTAATTTTTATGAAGCAACCGTCTTTGAAATGATGCGCTATAAGAATATTATGGGACAAAAGGAGAAGATACCTGCTCTTTCTCACCTAATCTACACCCTATTTACCCACGCAGAGGGGCTTACAGATCAATTATTTGAACATAAAAAGAAAGTCAAAGTCTTAGTTCTCAGTGAGTATGACTTTGCTCATCCAGAATTCTTGATATCTCTATACGAATTCCATACTGCAAATAACATCCAGTATGAAACTTGGGATAAAGAAACCCTAAATATCGAAGAAATTAGGCAAAGTGACTATGACGCTATTATCACTAATTTTGATATTAAAGAAATTAATAATAAGCGAATCATGAACATTAGCCGACTATCTATTCTGCAAGTTGTCAACGAACTCAATAAGATTTCCATGCAAGATTTATAATAAAAAAAGTCTAGTTAAACTAGACTTTTTTGTTATTCTACCGTTACAGACTTAGCAAGGTTACGTGGTTTGTCCACATCGAGTCCACGGTGTAGGGTTGCAAAGTAAGCGACTAATTGCGTTGGTACGACCATTGAGATTGGTGAGAGGTAAGGGTGTACGGTCGTAAGAACGATATCGTCTGTATCTTTGGCAACATTTTCTTCTGCGATGGTGAGGACCTTAGCACCACGCGCTGCCACTTCTTGGATATTTCCACGAGTGTGGTTGGCTAGAACTGGGTCTGACAAGAGGGCCAAAACAGGTGTCCCCTCTTCAATCAAGGCAATGGTTCCATGCTTGAGTTCTCCAGCCGCAAAACCTTCACATTGGATGTAAGAAATCTCTTTGAGTTTGAGACTAGCTTCCATAGCCACATAGTAATCTTGACCACGTCCGATGTAAAAGGCGTTGCGTGTTGTTTCAAGAAGGTCACGAACCTTAGCGTCAATCAATTCTTTCTCGGAAAGGGTTGATTCGATAGATTGAGCCACGATAGACAACTCATGAACCAAATCGAAAGCTTTGGCTTTTTCATTGCCATTTGCTTCACCAACCGCTTTTGCAAGGAAGGCAAGGGCTGCGATTTGGGCTGTATAAGCCTTGGTTGATGCTACGGCAATTTCAGGACCTGCATGAAGCAACATAGTATGGTTAGCTTCACGTGACAGCGTTGATCCTGGCACGTTTGTCACTGTCAAGCTTGGAATCCCCATTTCATTGGACTTAACCAAAACCTGACGGCTATCCGCTGTTTCACCAGATTGACTGATAAAGATGAAGAGTGGTTTCTGGCTGAGAAGTGGCATACCGTACCCCCACTCTGAGGAGATACCCAGTTCAACCGGCGTATCCGTCAATTCTTCTAGCATCTTTTTAGAAGCAAATCCTGCATGGTAAGAAGTTCCAGCTGCAAGAATGTAGATGCGGTCCGCGTCTTGAACAGCCTTTATAATAGCTGGATCTACGACAACTTGACCAGCCTCATCTGTGTAGGCTTGGATGAGCTTACGCATAACTGTTGGTTGCTCATCGATTTCCTTGAGCATGTAGTAAGGATAAGTCCCCTTACCGATATCAGATAAGTCAAGCTCAGCTGTATAGCTAGCACGCTCACGGCTATTCCCATCATAATCTTGAACTTCGACACTATCAGCTTTCACAATTACTAATTCTTGGTCATGGATTTCCATGTATTGGTTAGTTTCACGAATCATGGCCATGGCGTCTGAGCAGACCATGTTGTAGCCTTCTCCAAGACCAATCAAGAGAGGTGATTTGTTCTTGGCAACATAGATGACATCTGGATTTTCAGAGTCGATCAAAGCAAAGGCATAAGAACCACGGATGATGTGAAGAGCTTTTTTGAAGGCTTCAAGAACTGACAAGCCATCTTCTTCCGTAAATTTTCCAATCAAGTGAACGGCGATTTCTGTATCTGTTTGTCCCTTGAAGTGGTGACCCGCAAGGTATTCTTCCTTGATTTCAAGGTAGTTTTCAATCACCCCGTTGTGCACCAAGACAAAACGTCCTGTCTCAGAGCGGTGCGGGTGAGCATTGTCCTCTGTTGGCTTCCCGTGAGTGGCCCAACGAGTATGTCCGATACCAGTTGTCCCCTCAACGCCTGCTGTCTTGGCAGACAATTCTGCAATACGACCAACAGCCTTGACCAGATGGCTTTCAGCACCACCTAGAACAAAAATTCCAGCCGAATCATAACCACGGTATTCGAGTTTTTCAAGTCCTTGAATCAAAATATCAGTTGCATTTGAGTTTCCAACAACACCAACAATTCCACACATAGTATATACGACACAGACAAGCTGTGCTTTCTCCTTATCGAAATTGGTATAGTCTGATTTTCTGTTTTTAGAATCAGTGAAAACAGTATATACTTGTTTCTTTTACTTGTCAAGAATAAAAATTGGTATAGTTCAATTGTTTTTAAACAGCAAACAAAAAACCATTCAAGAAATAGCTCTTGAACGGCTAGGAATGATAGTTGTTTGTATTGTTATTGTTGCAACAACATATATCTAAGACAAGAATCTTTACTGATGATTTCGCACAAATCCAAGATAAGCATAAGTCCGAGTTCGTGGACAATCTTTTTCCATCTTCACTCTAAAATAAAATCGATGTTCCCTTCCGTCCTTGGCATTTTCCTTGTTTAAGACAAAGTAGTCCTTTTGGTTAATGGCCATGGTTCGTAGGATATCATCAATCAAGAAAGTCAAGGGTACATTCATGGCAGAGTATTTTTGAAAGTCTTCCTCAAAACGAATGTAGTCATCTGAAAAATAATCCATCTGCAATTTGTTTTCATATAACTCTTTTCTAGTCATCAACTTCCTCCTGACAAAGTTGGATTGTGAGAATATCATCTACCCTGATTAATCGATAGCCTTCATCCGTGCTAATAGAGATTTCTTGAGGAGATAATTCTCTTACTTCACCCAATATCGTGCTTTTATGATTTTTCTCCTTGACCACAAAAGAGCCTTTTAGGCGTCCAACGTAGAGCTGGGAAAGTAGCAACAACTTCTCGACTGGATTCAAATCTGTTGATAAATCGACACGATTTTTTTCTGCACTGAGCGAGGTCGTATGCTCCGATAGAAAAAAGCCCATCCACTTCTGCATGCCTGGATCTTGATAGTCCCTCGCGGATTGGAAGGGCAAATAAGAACGATCAATCATTTCAATCCATCTAATCCTCCAGCAGAGTGCCCTCCGATGAGCTTACTTCTGGCAATACTTCTCGATGCATCCTCTAAGGCAGTCGCCTTCAAAAGGGAAGTAAAGCCGAATTGTTCTCGAATGGAATCAATGGCAGTCTGGAGCCTTTCTTCTTTTTCTACTTTATCAACATCATCAAAAAGGGAAATCAACGCAAAGGATTCATCCAAAAAACCTGAATAACTAACGGCAACACTCCTGACAGCCCCAGAAGTATATTTGCTATGGAATAATTGCAGGACATGCCCGACCAAAATACTGGTGTTATTGGTTGGCTCCACCTTCATCTGGGTATGGATGGAGCGTTTTTGTTCCTGCTTAGAAAAGCCAAGATGGATAGACACCACTGTCGTCTTTTTTCTGGCCCGCCGAAGCCTGACAGCCACCTGTTCAGCCATCTCTCGAAGGATAATTTCGATGTCTCGCTGCTTGACATAATCTCTCGGTAAAATTTGCGAATTGCCCAAGCCGTGAGATTTGGCTTTATAGGGCTTATGAACATTACTCTCATCAATTCCATTGGCATGAAACCACAAGCGTAGTCCAGCTTGACCAAGCTCCTTCTTCAGGACATCAGGATTGCTATTGGCTAATTCCTTAATTGAATAAATCCCCAAACTATTCAAGCGCTTCTCCATCCGATGCCCAATCCCCCAAAAGTCGGTCATCTTTGGAATAGACCAGACCTTGTCTTCCACATCCTGGTAAGACCAATTGGCTCGCATGGTCGGTGTGTGCTTGGCTTCATTATCCAAGGCCAACTTAGCAAGCAGAGGATTAGCATTCGACATACCGACTGTCGAGTAAATCCCGGTCTGCCGCCAGATATCTCTCTGGATACGAGCCGAAAGCATATCTAGCTTATCTTTGCGAGAAATCTGCTGATCCGGAACAAAATAATTGAGCGAACTGGTTAGGTCAATAAATCCTTCATCAATCGAATAAGGATAAATATCATCTGGACTGCCGTAATTCTGGAAAATGCGCTGAATTTCCATGTTGACTGCGATATACTTATCCATCCGAGGAGGGACAATGACGGTCACCCGAGCCCAATCTTCGATAAATTTCACATAGTCCGGATCTGTCCGTAAGCCTTGTTTCTTGGCATTATAGTAGGAAAATTTACGCGTCTTGATATCGAAGGGGAGGTCATAGGCACGGCCTACATTTGCTTTCCCAAAAACCTTTTTAAACATAGGCGAGGAGGCAAGAATAAGCCCAACAGAATTATCCGCCCGACTCATAACACAAAGGGAGGTTTTAAGGGGATGGAGTCCTCTTTCCACACACTCAACACTGGCATAAAAGGACTTCATATCGACAAAGGCAATATCACTTTTGGGCTCTCTGGAATAATCAAAGTAGCCCATAGACTATCCCTCCATGGGTACAAAGTTACCTACGATAATGCCCACAATCCGCGGATCTTCTTCGTAAGAAATGAGGATATCCTTGTATTTAGGATTGATAGAGACCAGACGCAAGCCATCCTCTTCTCGATAGACTCGTTTGATATAGGTCTGGTTATTGCAAACCACTGCATAAACTGCTCCGTCGTAATCAAATCCGGTCTCTCGAATCAGAGCCACGGAACCATTTTGATATTTGGGCTCCATAGAATCCCCTGATACCCAGGAAGCAAAATCATGAGCCAGTTCTTCATTGAAATAAACCGTATCAAAGTTACGATCATCATAAACCGAAGCACCGATACCAGCCGACATGCGTTCATAAACATGATACTCGAAAAGTTTTTCTGGCATACCCGTCACCTTCTTGGCTTGTTCTTCTTGAGCCAGATCGCGAGCATAGACCACCACCTTCTCTTTCCCTTGATTAGAGAGGCTATTATAGAGACGGACAATTTCGATTTGGGTAAAATAGCCTTTTGGTACTTTTAAAAGATCTTCTAACTGAGCAACCTTTTCTTCGGAAGGCTCCTTGACTCCACGCTCCCAAGCCGAATAAGCCTGAAAACTAATCCCAAGTCGCTCTGCAATCTCTTTTTGTGTTAGCTTTAGCTCTTTTCTCCGAGCCTTGAGTTTTTCTGGTTGGTACATGACTTACCTCCTAGCGTGATGTTTTCATCATAGGTTGACTCTATTTTCAAAATTCAACCATTTTGGTTTAGTTTTATTATATAAAAAAAGTAGACGAATGTCTAGTGGAAAAATCCAACTTTAAACCCTGTTTACTTCACCTTCATAAAATGATCATGACTCACAAATAAAAAAGAAAACCATCTCAAATTTGATGAGATGGTTAATCATTTAGTCTACTTTATAAAAAACTTGTTCTGATCTGGTTGGAGCTGCTTGACCAGCAATAAGCCTATTTTTAGTTAAATCAGTATCTAACCCATCCATAATAAGTCCAGCAGGATAAATACTCATTCCATAGCCTGAGATACCATCTCTAATGCTGAATTCAATCGTTCCATGGCTACCCATTCTCTTTTTTTCAATGTTTCCACTGTTTACTAGTCCATTTTTATCGAATGTAAACTCTTGCCCAAGTCCATTTCTCCATGTTCCAACTAGAGTCGAGAAATCTCCATTTAGAATGGCTTGCTCATCTATTTTTTGTGATTTAGCATTCGTTTGCTCTTCTTGTGTCGAGAGTTTTTCCTCAGTAGTCGTAACACTATCTTGGGTAGTCGTTAAACTAGTGGTTGTCGAACTAGTCGTAGCCGTACTAGTAGTAGAAACCTGTTCCGTTGTGGCATTCACTACTTCTGCATCTTGCTTCTTATGATTAAAGAAGAACACAAAACTTATCAGTACTATAGCACTTAAGCAACTAAACAGAATCAAAATCCAATTGATGCCTTTTCCTATTTTCATTTATAACTCCTTTAAATTATTCGTATTTAATTATATCATACTAAATTCATACTAGGAAGAATTTGTATAAGACAAAGACTATTGGTGTGAATTTTACCCTAAAAATACACAAATTGAGCTAGATTTTACCAAAAAGTTCACACCATTAATAAAAGAAACCCACCTGAAATAAATTTAGGTGAGTTCCTATAATTATGGAAAATCTTTATATTGATTCTCTGCGATATCAGCCATTTTTCTTCGATGGTGGCGTTCCTTGGAATCTTTTCCGCCTTGGATATAGCGCTCTCTACGTTCTGCTCGTGACTCAGGAGCTTTCGTATACATATTCTGACCGATGGACTGAGCCATACTCGCGTCTGCGCTTCGAAAGGCCTCACCAACCGCCCCAAGATACTCATCTAAGGAACTAATCGTCTCCACCATTTCCTTAGAGAGTTTCTTAATACCATCTGTCGCAGCTCCTATTTTTTCCGTCGCACTTGAAGAAATGAGGTCCGAAACGTTATGTTCTAACTCGCCACTCATATCTTTAAATGCACCATTCACTCGGCTGAGATTATCCGGATTAATTTTCTTATTACTCACTCTTTATCACTCCCGTCTGGTCTATAATAGTCTATATTTCGAAGGGCAGGATGTTGCTCCAACCAGGCATTTGCCTCTTGGCTGTTATGAATCTGAACATCTGAGGCTTCCCCATCATCATTACGTCCATAAACGGTTAGAAGGTCTTCTCCCTTAGGGGCGAACCAGTGTAACACGGTGTCAAAGCACTCATCCGGTGTAACCTTATCTGGACGGACATAAAGCGACCAATTCTGATTGATGAGTTTATCTTCGATGTCTGGATAAAGACTGTAGAGGTTGATGTTAGGGTCTGGGACCTGCCCTTCAGACCTAGTTGTGACAATCTCATTCAAAGGACCAATATAACCCTTAGAGTCTAGAACCTTATCGTAGTTTGTTATTCTTGCGGTAGCGATTATATCAGAGTTCCTTCCAAACTTTGTATCTTTTGGAAAATCCACTACTTCTTCCGTCTCCACATTGAGATAGACTGTTCTGATTACCCAATTTTCTTCATCCGTTAAATCTATAATTTTCAACCCAAAGTAGTGAGTGTCCTCAACGTAATAGGAGTCAATCAGTCTTGTAGGAACGCTTTTCTGATTGTAGCTTCGCACTGCCTGAAAAAGGTCAATCTTTCGTTCAGGCAATCCCTCCTCGTCTAAATTATATAGGACTAAATTCCAATACTCTCCCTCCATCTGAAGATGAGGTGTTTCATGTATCTTCCCTTCTTCCTTCACTATAAAAGTCTTGTACTCATCTGTGATCGCATATGTTTTACTGACAAAGAAACTACCTTTATTTCTAGACGCAAGGACATATTGGTTCTTATCTCCAAATAGTTGAAAATCTGATTTTTCCCTGGCAGTTCGCATTAAATACTCTAGCTCTTTGGGTTTCTGACTTTGCTTCAAGAGAAGAAAGAAACAAGATCCCGTTATGACTAAGAGGCTTAAAACTCCCAGAATGATTAGTATTCTTTTCCTATATTTTTTCATAATGATTCTCCTAAGTATTTCCTAATACGTTTTAATCCTTAATACGTTTTAATCCTTAATCCATTATACCATATGAGTAATACCGTGAGAAGAAGAGAAATACAAAAGAAACCCACCTGAACATAAATTCAGGTGAGTTCCTATAATTATGGAAAATCTTTGTATTGATTCTCTGCGATATCAGCCATTTTTCTTCGATGGTGGCGTTCCTTGGAATCTTTTCCTCCTTGGATATAGCGCTCTCTACGTTCTGCTCGTGACTCAGGAGCTTTCGTATACATATTCTGACCGATGGACTGAGCCATACTCGCATCTGCGCTTTTAAAAGCCTCGCCAACCGCCCCAAGATACTCATCTAAGGAACTAATCGTCTCCACCATTTCCTTAGAGAGTTTCTTAATACCATCGGTCGCAGCTTGAAGCTTTTCCGTGGCACTTGAAGAAATGAGATCCGAAACGTTATGTTCTAACTCTCCACTCATATCCTTAAATGCACCATTCACCCGGCTGAGATTATCTGGATTAATTTTCTTATTACTCATTCAATTTCACTCCATCATTTCTAACAACCTTCTTATATTTTCCGAAGGACTGGATGTTGTTCCAACCAGGCATTCGCCTCTTGGCTGTTATGTATCTGAACATCTGAGGCTTTCCCATCATCATTACGTCCATAAACAGTGAGGATATCTTCCCCTTTTGGGGCGAACCAATGAAGAAGGGTGTCAAACCACTCATCCGGAGTAACCTTATCTGTACGGACATAAAGTGACCAATTCTGGTTGATGAGTTTATCTTGTATATCTGGATAAAGGCTATAGAGGTTGATATTAGGGTCTGGGATGCTCCCTTCATAATTATCTGCAAGTATCTCATTTGAAGGAGGAAAATAACCCTTAGAATCCAAGACTTTATCAAAATTTGTCGCTCTTTCCGTATCAATAATATGAGAGTCCATTCCAAACTTGGTATCTTTTGGAAGTTCAACCACTTCTTCCGTCTCCACATTGAGATAGGCATATTTATAAATTGGATTTTCTTCATCCGATAAATCTACAATTTCTAACCCAAAGTAGTGAGTGTCCTCAACGTAATAGGAGTCGAGCAGATTTCTAGGAATGCTTTTCTGATTGTAGTTTCGCACTGCCTGATACAGGTCTATCTTTCGCTCTGGCAATCCCTTCTCGTCTAAATTATATAGGACTAAATTCCAATACTCTCCCTCCCTCTGGTGATGAGGAATGTTAATTTTATCCTCTTCTAAAAAGAACTTATATTCATCAGTGATCGCATATTTTTTACTGACAAAGAAACTCCCTTTGTTTGTAGGTGCAAGAACATATTGATTCTTATCTCCAAATAGTTGAAAGTCTGATTTTCCCATAGCAGTTCTCATTCTATACTCTTTTTCTTTTTGGGGTTGACCGGGCTTTAAGAAAAGTAAGAAACAAGAGCCCGTTACGACTAGAAAAAGAAGAAGGAGTGACCAGATGACCTTCCGATTCTTAAATACTTGTTTGTTCACTATTAGTTCCCTCCTATTCCAACTAAATGATTGAAATAAAGATCCTCATTCTTACCATAATCATCATAATTAAAATTATAATCTTTAATATTTTGTGTTACATTTTCAAATTCTCTCAATCCTTTGACGAGCTTTTCTCCCCCCAGTTGCACAGGAGAAATGCTACCGTCTCCACTGAAAAGAGATTTCACTTCCTCTGTATAGTCCCCTGATGGTTCAATCGCATTCAATTTTTTTTCTAGAATTTCTAAATCATTAACTGCTCCTTTTATATCACCTGGGTTTTCCTTTAAAATCTTACGGAAATAATAACCTTTCATCCCATTCTGCTGGAGGTCTGCCATCCGAAGATTGGCCTCGAAGTCATAACGAGTTTGACCAGAAATATGCTTATAGCGATTTCCTTCTTTTATGGCGGTACCACCAACATCCATTTCTTGACTCAAAAGAGCTTTATCAGTTTTTTCCAACTCTTCTTGAATCTTTTGAGCTTTTTCAAAATGTTCAATGACGCCACCAACAACATGCGAACCAGCATTTTTTAGAGCCTTATATTTTTTGAAATCAGTTTCACTCAGTGCCTTTGTACCATTTTTAGCTACATCAGCAAGTAGATTTTTATCCTCTTTGGTTGTCGCTGCTGCTTCTACCATATCCCAAAAGAAACCTGTAACTGGATTCATAGATACAATGTTCTTAGTTGTATTATAAGCCGATTCCACCCATAAGCGCTCTTTTTGTGCTTTAAGTTTTTCCATTGTATCTAAATTACCAATCTGACTCTTCTCCTTATAACTACTTACACTAATCGTTTCAGAGCCGTCCTTATGGTCTATTCCTATAACTGTAAAGGTATATTCACCATCAGTCTTCGAAGAGGCAAAACTTCCTGCTTTAATATTTCGTGTAATCGTCGCTGTATAGTCACCAGTCTTCCCATTTTCTTGGGCGACATCTTTAACTGTTATGGTATCCTTTCCAATTTTTTCAGTATTCATATACGTTAAAATATTATTTAGACGACCATAGCGAACGGAGCTTTCCTTTAATGCTTTTAAGCGTTCTTTAACCCCTTCTTCGTTATTTAACCATTCTTGATACTCTTCACTATTGTAGTTTTTTGGCATAGGCTTTCTCAACGATTGCCCCTTGGCATTAATACCATCTACAATAGTATCAATACTAGATGATAATTTCGCTGTATAGACTTGAACCTCTTTCACATCTCGATTAGAAAGAACCTCAAAGAATGCCCCTAAGCCATCAACTTCACCTTTATCAGCAGCTTTTTCTAGACGACTAGCAACTAGCATCGTTGTTGGGATACTAGCTTTATCTACTTTCGCCCTAGCTAATTTTTCAAAAAAGTCTTGTTTTGTCTTATATCTAGATTCAGAAATTAAAACCTTTATGATTTCAACATCATCAGAGGTATAAGCCGCATCAAGATAATTGACATTATCCTGTCTTAAGTCACCTCGTTGGATAGCATCCAAAATATTTAAAGCTGGAATAGAAGTTATTGCCTTAGCATTTTGAGTCATCGTTGTTAAAGCTTCAAAGCGCTCTCCTGAATTAGTAACAGCTTTCTCTAAAGTTTCATGAGTAGTTTTAATTCCCTCATGTGTTTCCTTTCTAAGCTTCACTTCTTCTAAAATCAAGTTTTCAACTGTGGGATCAAAATTAGAAATCGTGGCATCCCCTTCTCCCAATACATCAACGGCTTGCTGGAGTGTTTGTATCACTTTACTTTTCACTCCATTAATCTCATCACGTTGTTGACCTTCCAAAGAGTTCGTTAAAGTTGTTATTGATTCATCATCTGTATAAGCTAAGGTAGAAAAACCCAGACCTTTCAATTCTCCCGTAAAGGTGAAAACTTGTTGACCATAGGTCATGATATCTTTAGGAGCATCTTTAAATACCGTTGTTTGTATCTTATTCAACTTCTCAAAGAATGCATTAATGGCCTCTGCCTTTTCACCTTCAAGGCTAGTATTAAACTCTCGGACTGTATCACTCGCCGCTTCGTCAAAACGACCGCCAAAAGTATGAATACTAGTTCCATAGCTGTTTAAACCAGCTATATTTTTCACTTGTATCGACATCTACCTATCCTTTCTAGTTGCCATTTAAAGCCATATTTAAGGCATACCGGGCATTTGATTCTGCCAACTGAGCACTTTGTAAATTTGATTCTGCTTCCGAAATCTTACTATCCAGCAAAGACAAAATCTCATTCTTTTTTTCAGACAGCATTTTCTCTAATTTGTCCAAATCTTGTCGTTCTTGTTTTTCTTCATCATCATACTTCTCACCAGCAATATAAGATGACAATGACGAGACTGTCCAGATATCTGTAGACTGCTTTTGAACATTATTACGTTCTGCTTCTAATTCTGCTTTCCTACTAGCCGCTTGGCTTGTTACTGACGTAGCGCTATACAAGGCATTGGTCAACGCTATAATAGTTTCAATATCTTTAGCCATAGCTATCCTCCTTTTCTATATCATTAATACTTTCATTCTACTTGCTAACCCATCGGAAACATAGTAGTGTTCTTGCTCTTCTAATTGCGGCTCACGAACAGGTCTGTTGGTTACTGTCAGAACTGATTGATCACTTAATCGAAGTGCTACAATAGCCTGCTTATAGGTACGAACTGCCTTTGAAACCACATCAATGTGTTTAGTAATCAACGACGAACTCATTACAATTGAACCATATCCAGCTCGAATTCCTTTATCTAGGACATAAGCCAAAGCCTCAAGTGCTTCTGAGTTTAATTCTCCCACCAATTCAGTTAAATTGTAAACAACTACTGTTGCGACGTGTTCTCGCTGTTTGCCTTCTAAACGTTCCTGAATCTTGAACTCCATCATATCTAAGCCTTCTAGATATTCCTCTGGACTTGCGAGAATCGTCACACCTTCCATTTCAGGCAAATTATGATACTTCGGTGCCAAGACGATAACTTTTTGTTTTCCTTTGGCAATGTGTTTCACCAAAGCTGTCATCTGCTCTTCTTTATCTGTTAGGTAGAGAAGATTTCCTTTAGCTAGGTTCCAAGTAACGGGCTCAACTGTCTCCAAGTCAAGTCCTAATGGCACGAGTCCATGTTCATAGGCAGTCTGCACGCTGGCTCGGCTATAGAAGTCTGCCTCTGTCAACTCCTCTGGCACCATCGGAATGGCACTTGGACGTTGTCCTGTCCAAGCTTCTTGGAGGGAAGCGACTGTTTGGCGGAGGTTATTGAGGACTTGGGTGTCATTGGCTCCAGAAACTGGGAGTGCCAACTGAATGACATCGACTTCCTCACGTTTGATAAGCGCACGTCCCTTGATGTCCTCCATGGTCATGGCGAGTGGTGTAGCTCCCACAATCACACGCACTTCACTCGCTTCATTCTGTGGCAGGCTCAACTGGTGCTTGAAGTTCGAGTAGAGCTGAGCTCGCAGGTTTGTCTGACGGCCAGCTGTCATCAAGAGGTGAACTCCGATGCTGAGACCTTCACGGGAAATTCTCACTAGGAGTTTGAAGAGTTCCGCCTCATAAGCCTCTTCTTTGATCGCTTCATAGCTATCTAAAAGAATGACAATAGCTGGTTCTTTCTGACCACTGGCCTGACGGTAGAGTTCCAAGGTCCCAACGCCATAGTCAGAGAGAAGTTTCTTCCGACGATTAAGTTCTTTCTCCATGATTCGTACAAATTTAGAGATTTTCTCCGTTTGGTCCAAAAGCATGGTATCAGCCACCTGCGGAAGTTTAGATAGTGGAGCCAAACCATTGGTTCCAAAGTCCATCAAGTACATAGTCAGGTCCTTCGGACTGAACTTACGAGCCAAGTCCATACCTGCAGACTGAAGGAAGGTCGTTTTCCCAGTACCCGGACTTCCATAGAGAAGGACATGTCCGTCCTTGGCGAGATTGATAGAGACAGCTTCCTGTTTCTGCGCCTGTGGAATATCTGCCATTCCAAGTAGGACAGAGAGTGGTTTCTCTTGTTCCCAGGCTACTGTCGGTTGCACTTCTTCTAACTCCTCAAGCGTAATTCGCTCTTTGAGCGGAGGCAACCATGGTTGCGGTACTGGAGGAATCTCTTGTTCTTCACACATGAGTTGAATGTTGTGCACAATCGCATCTAACTCTGTCGGAACTTCCTTGATTTCATCCGCATCCTCTAAGCCCGATAAGTCTTCGTTTAAGATTTCATATTGTCCCAATTCATTGATCAGGTAGATGGTGTGGTCTTCAATCCCCATATCATCTTTTTCTGGCTGATAATCTGCTCCTGACCATGCTGACTGGAAGAGTTCATAGACTTCGTTATTTCCGACCTGCAGATAGGCGCGTCCAGTCTGCGTAATTTCAGCTGCATCAGGCGTATGAAGCATTTCATTCGAGTCAGAGCGGTCCGCCACTTTGAGGGCAATCTTAAAGCGTGAGTTGGACCAGATCTGATCATCTACTACTCCTGATGGCTTTTGAGTTGCTAGGATCAAGTGGACCCCTAGAGAACGTCCGACCCGAGCGATAGATACCAACTCCTTGATAAAGTCTGGCTGGTTGGCCTTGAGCTCCGCAAATTCATCAGAGATGAGGAAGAGATGAGGGAGAGGTTCTTTCGCTTCTCCATTTTTAAATTTCTTCTGATATTGATTGATATGATTAACTTCAAATTCTCTGAAGAGTCGCTCACGACGATGGATCTCTGCATTGATTGAAGCTAGAGCACGCATGGATTGGGCACCATCCAAGTTAGTGATAGTTCCCAAGAGATGGGGTAGGTTTTTAAAGAGATTGGCCATCCCACCACCCTTATAGTCAATCAGCAAGAAAGCCACATCATGAGGATGGAAATTAACAGCTAGAGACAGGATATAGGATTGGATGGTCTCTGACTTCCCTGAACCAGTCGTCCCTGCAATCAAACCATGAGGACCATGAGCTTTTTCATGAAGATTGAGTTGAACCAGATCGCCTTGACCTCGTAAACCAATCGGAACAGCCAAACTCTTGTAAGGCGCGTTCTTTTCCCAGCGGCTAGATACCTGCAAGTCTTCAAATGTTTCTGCTCCATACATTTCCATGAAGGTAACTGAATCCGGAATCGAACTCTTGAGATTTTGAAGGTGATTGAGAGGTGCCAAGGTTCGAGCAATGCGCTCCTTGTCATAATCGACTGGAAAATGATCCAAGCGGAAGTCTGTTTCTTTCAAAACTCCTTCTTCCATGACAAGTTGTCCTGTATTGCGGTCCTTGATGTTGATCACTGTCTGGATATTTTCAGACAAAGAGCTCATCACATCCTCTACAAAAACGAGAGAACAACCCAAATCTGTTGGGTCTTCTGTAAAGAATTCCATAATGACATGGTCCAATATTAGCTTTTCATCTGTCACTAAAACTACGTAATGAGGGTGGAAAAGTGTACTTTCTTTATGTGATGTTTCTTCCTTTTGACTACGACGTAGTTTCAAGATTTGATTCAAACTATTGAGAACCTGGTCACGTGTCCGTTGATTGTATACAAATCCTCGCACATTGAGCTCTTGAAGTTTGGCATGTGGAAGCCAACGCATCCAAGACCACTGTTCTTTTTCCTCTTCAGGCAAGATGGTGATAAATTGCACATCATGATAAGAATGGAAAGTAGCTATCTGCATGACCAACAACTGAAGTTGTTCTAAAACTAGATTTCTTGGAC
This sequence comes from Streptococcus sp. KHUD_017, assembly GCF_054861245.1. Taxonomy (NCBI): domain Bacteria; kingdom Bacillati; phylum Bacillota; class Bacilli; order Lactobacillales; family Streptococcaceae; genus Streptococcus; species Streptococcus sp. KHUD_017. The sequence goes on along the minus strand of NZ_CM142175.1, from coordinate 369,372 downwards.
CAATATACCCCACCGGCCCATGGCTTAGATTGGCTGGAATCGGCATATCCGGGATTTTTTTATGTCGACTATAGAGGGCGTATCCCTCTTCCTCTAAAGCATCTTTCTTCCCACTTCGTTCTCGTTGCCCATAATTTAACTCATAGCTAGTTGGGAGTTTTCCTAATCCTAGACGATAATAAAGGAAGTCAAAGTGCAAGGGGGTCTTTTCATAGATCCTGTGATTATAACTCTCAACGAGGTCAGTCAACTCCAAAACAGTTGGAAAATGGTAGTTCATCCCTTCTTTTTGTTCCCGCTCCAGACGAGTCAATTCCATGGCCTTGTCCTTTAGATAAAGGTGATAGAGATCAATTCTCTCTTTTTTATCAGCCTTGTACTTTTTCCGATTTTTGAAAAAGCCTCGGATAGAGAAAATCATTGTGGTGATCGACATCCCTACTGTCGCAAGAATATAAATTCCTCGAGGTTGAATCAAAGTAATCAGGATTGTTACCCCAATCATCATAAGAGGAGGAATGATCAATTTCAATAGTTCGTCACTAGGTTTAACTGGTTCCTGACCTGGAGGGTTTATCAAGATTTTATCTTCACTACCACGATAGATGATTCTTGGCGAACGATGATAATCAGGATACTCTTCATAAAAGGCATAACGCGATGGCTCTCTCAATGTCAATTGTTTCCCAACTTGAGCTGGCCCTTGAATCCAAATCTCATCTGGATAGAGTTTAATTGTCACCGCTCCTAAACTCAATTCATCTCCAAAACTAATTAGTTGTTGATCGTTTTGCTCCAAATGATTATTTCTATAGAACTCCCCTTGCATTCGAGTCAAAATCCATTGATTTTGAGTTTTCTGCAATAATAGCTCAATCTCTGCATCTAGAGTAATAAGAGCACCCTTATGAGAACCTATCTGAATTTCTGACAAATCCAAAAGATCATAAATTTTTGTTTCTCCTTCTCGGAGATAAAAGACAACTACCCCCAAACTTAGAGCATTTTTCAGTAGGCCTACTTCGTCACCATACTGATAAAACACTTCGTCACCGTCAACTTTTAGTTGAATTGGCATCTCCTGTTGTGAAAGATAGACTTGAGCCTTTTCAGTTGCACCAATCAAGACAGTTTTATCCGTACCTAATTCTACTTCATAACGTAGACCTTGGCTGTAGAAAATGATTTGTTTTTTCATAATTTCTCTCTTGGTCTCCTTTAATTGTTAGAGGAAGTGCTAGGACTAGATTTCTTTTCCGAAGAAGGCTTACTTTCAGAAGTCTTATCTTGTTGATTTGTAGTAGTGGACTTGTTAGCACTAGAATCATTTGTCAATAACTGACTTCGACTATCCCAGTATTTCTTGTACTCACTCTCCAATGCATTCAACTTACTTTCACGATCTTTTCCTGATAGCTTATCATCTTCTCGAACTTGCTTGATTTCTTGAGTCAACGCATAGAGAATCAAGTCACTATCATTAATCCGTTTAGCGATATCGAGAGCTTCCTCAAAACGGTTGCGCCCAATTTGGATCCAGTAAGTCAAATAAAGTTCATCTGACTTGAGAGTCACATTATTCAAAATGACTTTCTTTTGGTCATCAGAAAATTCCAATCCCTGAATATAAGAGTATGCCAGTTCATACTTTTGAGTATTTGGTAAACTAGACGGAGTAACACCCTCCAGTTCCGTAATAACCCCACTATAATCCACTTTTATAAAGGCAGTGTCAGCCTGTAGCATCTTTTCTTTGAATGGATTTTGCACAAAAATCAAATAAATAAGTGGAATGGCCAACAAAACTACGCTAGCTGACAACCAGATTGTAGCCAACTTAAAAACACGATGTTTTCTACTTGGAACCAATACCAAATCAGCCTGTTCTTTCGTGTATTTCTCGACATAATATTTTTCAAGAATTGAAACTGCAGATGCAATATCATTAGCTTGGCACAAATCATTTAGGAAATCTGGTAAAGTTTCTAGTTCCAGAGAACCATTGTAGAGATCCATAAAGTCCAAATCGGTAAATAAAGTTACTGTAAAACACTTGGCTTGACGTAGAAAATCTTCTGGAGATATAGCCTGAGGAACCATCAAATCTGGAATTCCACGATAAGCAATTTTAGCTTGTGCATCTTTCGTAATAAACAGATTCAATGGATGCAAAAGAAAGGTTACCGGTAACTCTAAAGCTCCCTCTAGACTAAAAACGTTTAGAGCCAAACGAATTCTCTCTGAGATTGTACGGTTCTTCACTTCATCATAACTTAATCCATAAGGCTCTACTTGGTAAGAAAAAGTCACACTGTCCTCATCAGATACCATGGATTGCTCCAAAAACAATGGATGGTGTAAATCCAACAACAAAAGCTCTCGTAGATCTTGACTAGCTACATCTGAACGTTTAAGTTTTAATTCCCAGGTAGTTTCACTTTTTTCATAGATAAATGGTTGTCCACCAAATACAAATTTTTCTTCAGTCACCTATATTTCCTCAATTTCTACTAAATCTCCTGTCGTCATTGGATAATCAGACAGATATTTTCCTTCATCAATCAACAAACCTTTATTGACTATTCTTAATTGGTATTTTTTTCGCTTTATTCCTGGATTAAAAATCGTATCAATTTCTCGGATTAGACGACGTACTTCAATCTTTCGGGGAATTCGAACATCCACATCCCTATCTTTCAACCGCAGGGTAATATTGATATGTTGCTCCATTACTTTTGTATCTCCTGTCTGATTTATCCTTTTTCTATGTTTCTTGGACGAACGGTTAAAACATCAATCCAAATTATCTGCCATCACTCGGTAACTCATCAAACCAGTGACACCCATCAGCAATAGAACGACTCCTACATAGAACATCTCTGGCATAAAATTATTCAATTCTCCTCCAGTACCCTTATCTAAATTTGTTTGAAATTTAGATAATTTTCCGGAATTTGGTTGAAATAGTTGTTCTTGCAAATTATTTTTTACTGGTCCCTGTATAGCAGAAAACAGTTGTCCCCTTTCTGTGATCAACTGTTCTTCTTGATAATGTTGCATCTCCTGCAACTTCTTTTGAGTCGCTTCATTAAAAAGGTCTTTGACTTGTTCGGACTGAATACCAAACTTCAATCCTTCTTTCTTCTCAAGTCGAGAATCATCAAGCTGCAGACTATTATCCTTTATATCATCTGCAGTAGCTGTTGAAACTACTGCAGACGCTATCAAGGTAAGAAGCAAAAGAAATACTTTTTTCATATTCTTAATTTCTATACTTTCTCAGTTTGATTTACTTGAAACCACAAACTTCCTGCTTTGATAAAAACGTTCATAACAATTAGAATTGCTATCACAAAAATCGTTGCGACAAAAACTATAATTGTGGCTGGGTGTCCATCAAAATATCCTGAGAGTAAGCCTTCTAATATTGATAAAACATTAAGGTTTTTGATAAATGCTGGGAAGCCTGTTAGACTAGCTGTTGTACCGATAGCATTTGATAAGTACACAAAGCTAATCATCATAAAGAAGGCAAGCCCCATACCAATTACACGAAAATGTTTCAGTAAGAAATATTGTCCTTGAATCAGCACGAATCCCGCTAAAACAATTAATAAAACCCATGATGGTTGGTACTCACGACCAACTTGTAGCTGAATATTTGAAACGATACCAACGACTAGTCCAACAACAAGGCTTAGCGCAGATAAGATCGTTACAGTCACAAAATCTGTATCATGTAGTTTATCCAACTTAAATTTATCTTTAACCTTACGAATAATGTTTTGAGTTGCAAAGAGATAAGCTGTAAAGAGACTCACAATTTCCAAAAGTAGAATCCATGTAAACGGACGATATACATTAACTGTTGCTTTTACAGAAGATGAATTTTGCGCAACTGGATTTGATAGGAAATTGAGCAAGACTTCATTTGGCACTCCATTTTCATAAGCATTATTTAAAACTTTCAAGAAAGATTCAACAAAGTTGCCATTGGCTGTTAATTCCTCGTTAAATTGGGTCATCAACGAATCAGCATCCTGCGAAAGTTTTTCAGTGCTAGTTTGCGCATTTGATAATTCACGGTTAAAATTACTCAAAGTCTCATTCACTGATTCAGCCGCCTTCACATTGCTTTGAGAAGAAGTCTTTACACCTGCTGTTTCTGCTAACAGAGCTGCAAAATCAGTATTTAGAGTTGTCAATTGCGTATTAGTAGTCTCAAAAGCAGTATTTCCGTCTGCTTGAGCTTTTTCCAAATTCTCTAGTTCCTTTTCTAACTGTTTGTACTTCTCAAGTTGGTCCTGGATTTTGGTATCCAACTCCTTGTTTGTATCCAAGACATCTTGCACATTTTTTTCTAATACAGGTTTCAACTCAGTCAATTTTGTTAAGGCCTTATCCACTTTGTCCTTAGCACCATCCGTATCTGTAGCACTGGCAGGAGTAGATAGACTATCTTCATATTTCTTCAAATTTGAAGTAATCGCTTCGTACCAAATATTTGTTAAAGCTGTAGAAACATTACTGTTTCGCAATTCTTTAATAGCATTATGTGCTTTTAATAGTGAATCCACTTTTTGATAAGTAGACTCTATTTTCTGAACCTTTTGTCCGTAAGAAACCGCAGCTTTTTGAACATTTGCCACATCCACCGGAGCGCTAACTGCTTGAACATCATTCAATGAAATATCGATTGATTTTGGTGTAGATGTTGGAGCTGGAGCTGGAGTTGGAGTCGGATCTGGAGTTGCAGCTGAAGATGTTTCCGTAACATTGTACACTACTTTGAAGGTCCCACCAGTCTTCAAATCAATTTCTTGACCAAGAACTAATGGAGTGCCTTCATAAGTAACTGATACAACAGTTACTCCTGTCTCGGCTTTCCATGAAACTTTGGCTTTTGTACCCGTTGTACCTACAGGAGTTGTACTTGTAATGGCTTGACTTTCCAGATTTTTCAAATCCGTTAGAGTTGTTGCCCCACTAGGTGTGCCTAAACTTTTTAATTTGCTATAGTCTAGGGAAGGTATTGTTACAGGTGAAATTCCAAAACCATCAAATACTTTTCCACTAAAATCTTCTGCTGGCAATTCAGATATTGCAGTTCCCAACAAATCTACAATGGTTTTCTCAGCATTTTCTAGATCCTTGTTTTCAGCTTTGTCTAGGAATTGCGCTAGAGTGATGTTACCCTTTTCAGTTGTTCCGTAATAAGCCACTAATTTTTCATCAATAAAGTTATTAATATCCTTCTTATGATTTTCAAACTTCGTTCGTTCTTCAGTCAAATTAGTTTGTAGTGCATCAATTTCTTTGCTGATGTTTTCTGCTACTGTTTTATAGGAAGGTCCAACTCCTGATGACGTACCATCAGAAGAGGCTGTTGTTCCATCTATATTAGAAGTCAGACTACCTTGAGCGTCAATTAATTTCTTATAAGTTTCAATTTGATTCTGAACTTCTATGTGACTCTGACCGATTAATCTCGTAATAACATCCGCATGATTTTCCTTCTCGGAACCCCTAGCTTTAAGCAAGTCAGCAATTTTATTACCATAAGCAGTCTGTGAGACATCATAGCGGTCAAAAATTTGCGTATAGCTTTCCAAACCTGTCTTTAAAGCATTGTTTGATTCTACTGAAGAACTAGACATGCTATAAAGAGTTGGAAAAAGATTTTTCGAGTTGATAGCTGTCCCATATAAGTTGGTACGATAACTTCCGATATTGGTCGCTTGTATCTGTGAGCTAGCTTGGACATTTTTTTGTGCAGTATAAAGATTACTCAAAATGCTAGCCATATACATATCTACTAGTTGGCTATTCAGATCTGCTACAATATCTTTTGCTAGTTTATTGGCATCATTCTCAACCTGCAAATTTCCTTGTGCATTGATCTTATAATTGATAATGGTCTTGTCTACATTAATCTTATTGATATCCAATACTTTCTCAGAAAAGTCACTAGGAATCGTTAAAACTAGTTGGTATTTCCCACTTTCTAATCCAGCATCTGCTGTTCCGCGAGGTACAACGAACCAATTTTGCGAATTATCCCGCTCAATGTTTTTTACATAACTCGCACCTAGATTATACTCTTTCGTATCCATATATACGGGCTTATCTTCATTTACGATAGCCACATTTAATTTAGTCTGTTGGTTTGCTTTTTGATTGCTTTCATTGCTAATAGTAGTATTTTTTTGAACAGACAGATTCAAAAAAATCATCGAAGCGAGCAATAATAGTGCTAACAGACTACTTCCTACATATTTAAAAATCTTATTCTTTCCCATTTTTTCTTTTAATCATCTCCATAACAAAAATAGGAAGGCTCTCGCCCTCCTAAAGCCACTTATAACAAATTAATGAATTTGTGCTGCAAGATCCTGGTCATTTTGTTCAACAATTTCAGCAACTTTATTCAACTGTGCATTAATTTCATCGAGCAAAGCAGCAAACTCCTCAATTTTTGGAGACAATTCTGTAAATTGTTGATCAAAACTCTCAAAAGCAGAACCTTTCCAGTTGTCGCGAATAGTATCTTGTTCTTGACTCAATGTACGAAGCACTTGTCTCACTTCCTCAGCACCATTAGTGTATTTCTGAGCAGAAGTACGTAGTTCTTCTGTTGTTAATTGAATTAAAGCCATGTGGAACTCCTTTAAATTAGTTTTATAGGTTTATTATATCAATAAATGCTGACGGTTGCAAGCATTTATTCATTTTTATACTGTTTTATTTTAATTATTTTGGCACAAACGAAAAAAACTATCGATTGACAGTTTTTCTTTGCATACTTACTTTTTGTTTCTAACTAAAAACTATAGAAACCAACTTATTTTATTACAAACTATTTTAGACTTTTCTTTCTTCCATTTGTTTGCAATAGTTTTTATTCTCCCGATATCGAGCCTCTAATACATCCTCAATATGATTCTTATATTCTTGATGATAACTGTCCAAATTGTTCTCTATTTCGTAAATATAAGGTTGGATTTCAGCAAAATTATTATCTTTACAAGCATTGGAAAGTTCCTCTAGGAGCATATCTGTTTCCCTGCTAAATTTGTGATAATAGTCATCTAAATCCATCTCCAAACGCTCTAAGCCTCGCAATTTACGATTATGCTCATCCTCTAGTTCCTGAAGTTCCTTTTTATCCATGACGAGTTTTCTCCTAGTTTTTGATTGGACTTTGTAAAGTAGGTGTTTGCAAGGTCTGCGTCAAGTAAGTTTCGGCTGCATCTGCCGCTTTCCCCTCAAATCCACCCTTAATATTGTTCACATAGGTCTTAGAAGCATACTCTTTCATATCTGTAGCTGCTTCTTGCAACTCTTTAGCTAACTCAGCTCCTTTAGCAAGGATTGACAACTCTTTTGCAGTTACCAAGGCCCTGACTGCTTGCCGCTCTTGTTCTTTCATTCTTTCTTTGAAGCCTCTGTCGAGTTGCTCTCTTGTAATTAAAGTATCCTCATCCGTTAGGACTAACATTTTTCCCCCTCCATGTTTGTTTTACATCCGCCAATAGATTATTAAAATCCTCAGCACTATCTGTATCTATGGTCTTAAAGGTGCCACTAGCTTTAACCAAGCTTTCCCCCAGTTGCTCAATTTGTGTCAGGAAGGATGTTGCTGCTGTCTCCGTATCATTCGCAACGCCTTGATCCCAAAAATTTGCAGTATCAAATCCAGAAAGTAGATTCGTAACTTCTGAACTTGACAAGTATCCAACCATGTCAAACGCTGTCTGTCTTGTTTCTTTTACCATGTTTTGAATATCTTCCTTAGCATCTAAAAGTAAGGTTTTCACATTTTTAACTTTATCTTCCATATCAAAATTCGCCAATTGGGCTGCTGTCTGAAGCAGTTGAGCTCGAACCAAGATTCTTTGATTTCCTGAAAGATTGCCGTTTCTCAGTTGTTCCTGATAACGAGGAATAGCCTCACGATCCCACTTTATAGATTCCTGACGGGCTTCTTCGACGATTTTACTATATTCAGTTGTAAAATTCTCGTAAACGGCATAACCAATAGCTGCCTTTATTTTAAACTCACCTCTCATAATGGAATTTAAAACATTAGTTGCTACATTTTCGTCAACTCCTAAAGCCCTGAGAGAATCCAAAGATGTCGCAATCAACCGAGCTAGCTTTTCACCTGCCCTGAGCAATTCTGGGTGAAAGTCCTCTGAAGCAGTTAATAAGTTCCCCTCTCCATCCGATTGGAAAACACCAAAGTCATGGGAACTTTCCGGATCAGAAATCTGGGTATAGTGCAAGGGGACAAGGACATTGACTTTACCGACTGGTTTTTTGAGGGGTTCATCGGAATCCCCAGGTAATTTGGTAATGGTGTGCTCACGATTGAGCATGCCCACGATATCGAAAGGATTGACATAGTACTCGATTTTTTCGCTAATCTTTTGGATTTTCTCATCACTGAGGCCCATTTTCTTTAAGCTCTTTGTCGTATCTGGACCGTCAAAGAGAACAACTTTGCCGATTTTCTTCAGTTCTTCATCAGTGAGTCCAGCGATCCCTTGCGCAGAGACAATGGTTCCTAGGGAGTGAGCTGTGATGTCCATCGTAGCAAGCGGAGCTTTTTCATGCATCTCTGCGATTTTAGCTTTCATACCTACCGTCGCTAACTTGGCTTGCGGTATATGGATATGGTTAAGGGCAAACTTCGCATCATTGTCAACCCAGTCATTCCAATTCTCCATACTGATAGCATCACTTCCACGGATGGTCATATAGGTTTTCGTAGTATCTGACCCTAAGGTAGGCGTATCCGTTAAGTAGTAGGCACTAAAACCAGCTTCATCATCAGTTAACAATCCTTTTTGATAGCGCTTGTGGTGAGTATCTTGCCTCATCCCATTCGTATCCGGAACTGGTGTCGATGTGACTTTATAAGTATCTCGCAACTCAGGATCCGGTTGCAAGTAAACTTTACCACCATGAGGAAGATGTTTGCCTCCGGGAGTGATTTCTTTTACATTACCATCCTCATCCAACATATATACATCATTTGAGAAATCAAATTCTCTGAATTCTCCCGAATTATTTTGTGGTGGAAAATTACTTGGTCGAAAAGTGTAGGCAGCTTGTGCTAAATCTGCATAAAAATTATCAAAAGTTTTTAAGTTACTATTACTCATATAAGAACCACCCACCATCGCGTAAAATCCTTATAGGCTGCATTTGAATAATAACAAGTTTCTCAGGGATTTCATTTAAATTACGTTTTAGTGGAAAACCTAATGTAAATTGAGTATCCTTATTATTATTGATTCTACCGTTCACTGTCATCATATAACCTCCGCCTTGAGGAGTTCCATTTCCTATCTGACCAACCTTCATACTATCCCAATCAAACTGGACACTCTCAACTTTTGAATTCCAAGATTTAACGAAGTTCGCCATTTCCTCTTCATGTTCCTTTAGATAAGCCAACTGCTTAGCCCGTGGGCTTAGGAATAAATTTGTTTCTTGTGCCATCCATGCGCCTCCTCCAAATACTACAAGGACTAAAACCAGCCAAAGTAAAGTACGTTTTTTCATCTCTTTCCTCCTATATAGTGGAATCTAAGTATATTATATCATGAATATAAAAATTTCTAAGCAATCTATGTCAATAGTGGCGAGCAGTGAAGTCAAATTTCTGTAATCATCAAAAAAACACCCCATGGTGTGAACCATGAAGTGTTTTGAAACGTTGATATAATCGTATTGATTAAAGTTTTGAGGCAACTGACTTTGTCAGGTTGCAGCCACATTTGTAAGCGACTAAAGTCGCAACAACTGTGTCAATTGCACCAATTTAGTATGGAAGCATAAAAAAGAACACCCCGAAAGGTGCTCTTTGTAAGTATCGTAATTCTTTCGAATTAACGTTTACTAAATTGTGAAGCTTTACGAGCTTTCTTAAGACCTGGTTTGGAAAGTATGGATTTCAGTTGGACTAAAAACAGCGTAATATCAAGGATTTTCTGAACAATATCTACTTTTTAATTTCATAAAATCTGAATCAATATTTTTAAAATAGGGAATAGTTTAGGTCTCTAAGCATTAAAATAATACACCTAACTTTGGTCACCGTTTTTTAGTTATTCACTCTTTTTTCGGATAGTGTTTTTAAAGTTATGATGTAAAATGCCGCAATTAAAACACTATACATCATAATCGGAGGATAGAGAATTAAGGACAGAATCAATCCCACTCCTTTAATTATTAGGTCAGGTATCAATAACTTCCTATATTGTGCGGTAGCTTCAAGTAATTCTTTCTGATCTATATTGGGTTTATCAATTACTTTATGTAAAAACCAGTTTGCTACCGTTGAAACAATAACGATCAGTCCATAAAAGAGCTGTGCCGTATGATTCATGAAATGACTACTAACGATTCCAGTAGCATAGGGCATAAATGAAACAAAAAATAAAAGATACAAATTCTTTCAAATTCCTCCCTTTTCAACTTGGCTAACTTGACCTGCATTACCTAGGTCGCTTTGCTTTAAATTATACTTTTTTCTTAAACATTTAATACGAGTAGGTATTTCTTGTGAGTAATTTTCATCAAAAAATTTCATATATAATCTCCCTATAATCATGGAAAAGTAGTAAAAATAGTTGTTATCCTAGTTGATTAAAAAAGTCTTTGATTTCCTCATCTTTTATAAAATAATATATAATTTTCCCCTCTCTTCTAGTATCCAAGATGTTTTGATTGGCTAGTTTACGAAGATGGTGGGAGGCAGATGCCATACTGAGATTTAGTAAACAGGCTATATCACAGACACAGAGTTCTTCAACAGCAAGAAGATAAAAGATGATATTTATCTGTTTATTATCGGTAAACTTTGATAAAATACGAAGTGATTTTTGGACTCTTTCCTTTTCAAGGTAGTTCGTTGCGGTTGTAACATTTTGTTGATTTATAATATTCACTTGGCATATACTATCTTTTTTCATAATTTTTTCTCCTAACCGAACACAGTCCTTAGCATGTCAAAGCTGTTGTTTTCAATCAGGATATACATCCCCAATCCTAAATAAACAACGGCAATAAACCATCTGCTATATTTTTCCAAAGTTTCTCCAACAGAAGGGACTTGTGCCAATTTTTGGGCAGAAAAAACCAGGAGATAAATCATGACTAGAAAAGTAAGTAAAGCCACTATCAAATTCGCTAAATTTAAGGTAATAAAATATGGGACAAAAACACCAATATTGTCAGCACCACAACTTGCAAAAGTAATCATAGCGACTAGAAAAATCAGGTTTTTATCATCTTTGCGCAAACCATCTTTTGCAATAGCTTCTCCATCAGAATCTCCTAAAAGCAAAACTTTGAGTCCTAGGAAAATTGGAATCAAACCGAGCAAACCTAAAATCTCTTTACTAGGAATATAATTTAAGACAAATGCAAAAAGTAAACTTAGCAATATTAGACTAACAGAGCCTAGAAATTGTCCTAAATAGATGTTAATGATGTCTTTTCTGCTTTTTCTTTTGGCAAAAAATAACATTAGGATAATAAGTAAGTCTACGGCTGTCCCAGAATATAGGATTATTGAAGTAACAACATTTTGAATCATAAAACACCTCATTCAAATATATTTTTGAATGTATTTTAACATTAAACTTTGTAGATGTCAACTTAAAATCCACCAATTAATAATTGCATGTCAATATTTGTATTGTGAAACTAGTTTCAGAAATATACAGTCTTAAAGTATGTCCACTGCCAATGGTTTTTTCAATATTTAAAAGGAGAGAACCAATTTGGTCCTCTCCAGGGTATAATTTTCCACCAACCCACTACAGTTGACAAAGAGCCGTTATTCTCAAATGAGACAACTCCTTTTAGTTTTTATAACCTCAGCTTCTCGGTCTCTTACCTACTTTTAATAGAAAGACTACGAAGGACGATTCTTAAAGTAGTCAGATTGTGCAATATCGAAAGATTAGATGGGCTTAACCAATTTAACAACCCAAATCCAATTAAACTTCCATTTATTACAACTGTTTCTTGAATATTTCTTTGAATTAATTTCTGCAACGATTCAGATAAAGAATTCAATTCCTCGAAGAAATCTAAACGATTATCTAATAATAAAATATCACTCATCTGCTTAGAAATATCAGCACTTTCATTCATCACAACCCCAATATCTGCAAGCGTCAAGGCAGCAGAGTCGTTTAACCCGTCTCCAACCATCAAAATAGTTCGGCCAGCTTTCTGTAATTCCTGAACCAACTGAAACTTACCATCTGGTTTTAAATCAGTATAAACGTTGTCAAATGGCAGATCTTTAACCAACTCTTCTGTTCTAGCCAACGTATCACCAGTTGCCAGAATCAGTTTTTTCCCTTGGCGCTTTAGCTTTTTCAATGCAACTTTCGCCTCGCTTCTCAAGGGAGTGTGGATACAAAACATCCCAATTAATTCTTTCTTATAAGCCAAAAACAATAAATTGTAATGAGTCTTATATTGCTCAATCAAGGCCAGCTGCTCAGAACTAATTCTTACCTGTTCGTCTTGCATTAGTACATAATTTCCAATGACAACCGATTGACCATCAATTTGCGATTTAATCCCTTTGCTTGCAACATACTGAAGCTTGCCATGCATTTCTTCGTGTTCAATGCCTTCAATTTCAGCTTGTTTAACAATTGCATTGGCAATAGGATGATAGATATGTTCCTCCAAACATGCACTTATTCTTAAAATATCTTTCTCAGTATAATCTCCGAAAGGAAGAACCTTTTCAACCAAAGGATAACTCGTCGTGATGGTACCCGTTTTATCAAACAAGAAAGTATCCACTTCCAGATATTTTTCTAATACATCACCATCTTTAATAACCATTTCTCGATTTAGACCTTCCTTTATGGCCGTAAGGTAGGCTACAGGTGTGGATATTTTTAGAGCACATGAAAAATCCACCAATAAAAAGGAAATGGCTTTTGAAAACGAACCTGTTAACAGATAAGTCAAACCAGCACCTAAGAAGTTATATTTTACAACCTTGTCTGCCATCCTAATAAAATGACGTTGTTTTGTCTTCTTACTCTCTTCAGATTTTTTCATCAGATTGATGAGTTGCAAAATACGACTGTTTATCTGATTATCAGTCACACGAATTCTTAACTCTCCTGTTTCCAAAACAGTATTCGCACATACAGAATCTCCCTCTTTCTTTTCAACAGGGAAGCTCTCTCCAGTCAAGGAACTCTCATTGACCATGCCTAATCCTGAAACCACTTGGCCGTCAAACAAGATTTCATTACCTTGGGAGACAACTAATACATCACCTACTTGAACATCAGAACTCTTGATGCTGATGACCATGTCTCCCCGCACTAAGAAAACATCACTTTCTTTAGCAAGAAGGCTTTGTTCCAAATCTGTTGCTGTTTTTTTTAAAGACCACTGATCCAGATGATTACCCAAATCAAGCATAAACATGATGTTGCTAGCTGTCTTGGATTGGTTCATAAACAAGGACAACAAAATGGCCGAACAGTCCAAGACCTCCATGGTTAGTTCCTTGCGCGCTAAAGTTTGATAGGCTTCTTTGACATAACCCAAAGCCTGATAACAAGTCCAAATATAACGAATAGGGTAGGGTACAAAACTTCGAAACAGCAAACGCTTAATCGCTGCACCCGATACAATTGAATAAGCACTCTCTTCTCTACGAATGGGAAGAGTCATCAAGTCCGAAACTTTCCCCTTGTCAATTTTTTTTAAAAAGGCCTCTGCATTTTCTAATACAGAGAAGCCTTCTTTCATACGTAGAGTAAAGTGCTGCTGATCCATATAAAACTGAATAGAGTCGATCCCTTTTTCATCTTTAGCCAAGGAACGAAGATAATCTTGAATATCCAAGGTCAGTGAAAACGAGGACGATAATCGGATATGTTGATATCCTCTGTGTAGCACTTTAAAAGACATATTATTCACCTGTCAGGCTATCTAATTGTTCTTCTTTCTTTTCCTGTTCGTATAAATATTTAGCGTCTTGTAAAACATCATCACCGTGTTGTTTTACAACAGAAACAGATGCATCCAGTCCATCTTTCAATTTGTAAGCTTTAGCCAAGGCCTTAGAATAGCCTTTCTTAGCTTCTTTACTTGCTAAGACTTTCAAGCCAAGCGTCCCAAATGCTACCCCTCCTAAGAAGAGAGATGATTTTTTCGCAACTTTTGCGACGTTTAATACTTCTTTTAACATGTTTATTTCCTCCTTGTAACTATTGTAGCGAAAAATGACAGCAAAAGCAATTGCTGATATCTGATATATAGATAAAATTCTCTATACTGATATTTAATTATATTATGATGAAAACAATATACTTTATTTTTTGATACTGTCAATAATTATGTGTAAACACTTAAGTAGAGTTACGGAGTGTTAATTAAATAAGCTTTCAAGTGTATCAGAACATTGACCAAACCCTTTATGGATTCGTTGACTTTGCTTGAAATTATAATCTTCAAACAACGTAACTAAGTAACGTTCCAGAGCCTCCTCATTAGGAAAAAGAACCTTCTTTTTCGTTTGATGTTTGATTTCTTTGTTAAGAGACTCAATGAGGTTTGTCGAATACATGCTGTGCCAAATCTGGTAGGGAAACTGATAAAAAGTTAAAAGATTATCCGTCTTCTCCAGACTTTCCATGACTTTCCTATACTTTGGTTTCCATTCGGCGAGAAAGTCCTCTAAAGCTTGTCCTGCCATTTCTAAATTTTCAGCACGATAAATCATTATAAATTGCCCCAGAATAACCGCTCTATCTGCTCGTTTCACTTTACTAGCTAGATTTCGACTAATATGAATTAAGCAACATTGTTGTTTAGCTAATGGGTGAGCCTGACTGATAATCTGCTCAAGCCCCTTAAAGCCATCTGTAACTACAAGAGAAATCTGTTGGATTCCTTGGTTTTGAAGCTTGTCTAACAGGGTGGACCAAGAAGCATTGTTTTCTTGAGGCAACTGTGCATAGCATATCTCTATGCGACTAAAGTCGCTAGAGCTATCCTAATTGCGCACCGCCAGTTCTCATAGAAAAAAACACCTTGCAAGATGCAAAGTGTTTTCGTTTGTATTCTGCTGTCCAGTAACGAATTAACGTTTACTAAATTGTGATGCTTTACGGGCCTTTTTCAAGCCTGGTTTGGAAAGTATGAATTTCAGTTGGACTAAAAACAGCGTAATATCAAGACTTTTCTCCGCTTTTATAAAAGCGTTTTTCCAATCAAATTCAACTATTTTTATCTAAATGGTGTGGATTTTACCCCCAAAATTACAGAGAATGGAGCTGATAAACACTAAACGTTCACACCATTAGTTAAATGATTTTTTTCATCATTTTTCTTAGATGATAGAACTTCTAATTTATTTCTTATTCAAGCAAAAACAACCTGCTATAAGTAAGAAAGAGGAAGATACAAGAAAAACACGGCGTAAAAACCGATTCAGTTCATTGTCCTCAATCCTTGTCTGCTTCATTTTCTTTTACGAGATCGTTTTGTGAATCTTTTTCAGAGAGTTTTTGATCAATATACTTGTCAATGTTTTCATAAAATTCCTTGGTCGCTTCACTATCTAATGTTGGCGAGTTCTGAACTTGATTCACTTTCAATTGAACAGATTGAATACCGTAAGAGGCTTGTTTTTGGTGGAGTGTTTCTAATTCTTCTTCTGAAATCGGATCTCCAACAACCGTCAAGACCAATTCATTGTTACTTGACTTGTAGACTTGATTAATAACCGTATAATTGGCGAACTCTTTTCCTACAAACTGTTTGATCCCTTCTTTGCGCGCTTGTTCTATTGTCAGAGTAACTGCCGAATAGCTAGCTGGAAGAATCAACAATACAATCAAAGAAATCAAGCCAATTCTCATTTTAATGCTCAGCTCTTTAAATGAAGTTAAAGGAGATTTTCTCATCAAAATTCTTGTTCCAACAATGTTGGCTAGCATGATAAAGACACAGTTGATCAAGAAAAGATAGAGAGCCCCCAATAAAAATCGTACATTCCCATTAGCTAAACCATAGCCAGCAGTACAGATAGGCGGCATCAAAGCTGTAGCAATGGCTACTCCTGGCACGATATTGTTTGCTTCTTTTTTCCTTGAACCGATCACACCAGCAATCCCACCAGCAATAGCAATGAGAACATCCCAAATGGTTGGAGAGGTTCGTGCGATCAACTCGCTACTTGCATAAGACAAGGGAGAAATACAGAGTCGAGACAAGCAAACTGACCAACACTTGAGTCAATAAAACCTCTAGAGATTGCTTGATTAAACGCGTATCAAAAATAGCTAAACCGAATCCCAGTCCAACAATCGGTGTCATGAGAGGTGAAATTAACATGGCTCCAATAATAACAGCTGTTGAATTCATATTTAGACCGATAGAGGCAATAAAAATTGCACACATCAAAATCGCTGTATCTCTCAATCGAACATGAAGGTCATCGTATAATTTCTCACGGTATTCCCGTGTTGAATAATTGGCAGTCATTTGTCCTCTCCTCTTTCCTTATTTAAATCGGTATAATAATTAATAATAACAGCTGATAAACAGCCAAAAAATATGAGCCCATAAATCGTCAAGAAGACACTGGTAATCCTTCCAATCAAGGTCACAGCTAGGAGATCCCCGTAGCCGACAGTCGTCGAAGTCACAAAAGCATACCAAAGACCGTCTCCGTAATTTGTGATAGCAGGTTCAACTAGGAAAAGCACGCCTCCTGACCCAAAAACAAAGGTCACAAAACTCAGAGCAAACCGAGTAAAACCCGTAACCTGTATAATATGCCATAACATTTTTAAACGTCTCATTTGTTCTCCTTATTCATACTAGCTCCTGACCGAGCCGTTTTTTCCAATAATCAAAGTGAAGATAGGACATGATCTCCATCAGAGAAAGATAGACAAACTGATAGATCTGATTTAAGCTGATTATCAACTGATATTGTTTGAAAAATGACTGGAAGAAAGACCAGATATGACTGTCTTGAATCAGTCCCTTCTTAACATCAGACAGGATATTAGCTAAAGCTCCCAAGGACTGAAACGGTAAATCCTTGACATTTATATAGATCCGGTCCACCACATCATTCAGACTGGTATCTTGGATGGCATGAAATTCTCCAAAGAGAACTCCTGCCGCTCCAAGAGTAGAAACAAATTCCACCAAATAATTTCTGAGGAAATTTTCTCAACCTTTTCCCATAATGTGTTTAGTGCCATCCATAACGATCCCAACCAGAAAAAGGAAAGAAAACAAGCAAAGAAATTTTGCCGTAAATCCCAAAAAGCTTCAAGACTTGGTGTTGTTGGTTTTTCTAACTCTAAAATCAAGATGGTCATAATAATTGCTAGAACAGCATCTGTCAATACAATTAATCTGTCTTTCTTCATCGGATTGCATCCCCTTTCTTTTTTGTAACATTCTATCTTATCGCATAATATTGGATATTCTTTCATAATCCGACTACAAACAAAAATAAACCAAAAAGTCTGTCCCTATTATGCTATATTTAACTCTAGAAGTATTCATCCATCTAATTAATAAATATATCATATTTCACAATAAATGAATACTATCAAAGATTCATCCCCTTTCACTTCATCATTTAGTGTTGCTTAGATTTATCAAAAACAACCAAATTTGTATTAATTTCAAGTATCACCTAGTTACAAAAATTTGGGGTGAACAGAAAAAGCATCCCGTATTTTTGATACGAAATGCTTTCAATAAGTTTAAATAAGTTTTAACGTTTACTAAATTGTGATGCTTTACGAGCTTTTTTCAAGCCTGGTTTGGCTAACTGTTAAAATAAAGTGTCGCAAATAGTTATAAACAAGGACTTTTTTACGTTCAATTATCAATTAAATTTTATCTATTTTTAAATAATTTCATTTAAATAGGGCAAATTTTTTTATCAAATAAAAAAATACGAGTCAGATATCTCAGAAATTTGCCCTAACTAGTGAAATCAACCAGTACTAGTTATACATCACTATTGAAAAAATTTTTGCTAAAAAACTTACAAAAATCCTTGACTTTATTTTCAAATAAGATTACAATGAAAGTATAGTCGTAGTTAGACAAATTATTTTTTTCAAAGAGAGGTTACTTATGGAAATTTCTACCTACTCAGATTTTCTTCAAGAGAAAACTGCTTTGACTTTTGAAGATGCACATAAGATTTATAATGAACTAATTAGTTCATTTGACATAAAAGATCCAATTTTTCTCGATGACTGGACAATGTTGATTGAGTTAGCTGCAGAGTATACTGAGATTCGTGTCAAATCAGCAACAGTATCAAAAGAAAAACAAGATAAGCATGGAACTCTTAGAACCTCTTCTCATAATGCTTTCATCATACAATTGAATGCACTAAAAAGCGAAATCGAATCTACAGGAGGAAATACTAGCTGGTTTGATAAAATTACAGAAGATCGACAACGCCAGGGAGATTTCGCCAATTATTTAGCATACATTTACGCTGTAAGCACTAGATCATCATAAAGTAAAAAATACTCTTCAAACAATCGCTTAAGATTCTCAAAATTAAATATTACCGTAATAAAACTGAAAGGAAAAACTTATGGAACATCAAGAAGTTATTGATTGGTTGAAATATTGTGACGAAAATAATATCAAACCATGGGAATGGGATTTTAAAAATTGTTATTCTGATAAACTAACATCAGATAGTATAACAAACTTTTTAAAATATAGAAATAATGAACTTACTAATCCTACTATTTTTCGAGCAACAGACAGAATTGGTGAATCTGCCGACTGCGATAAGGAAGCATTCTATCTATATAAACTTTTGGGATGGCAAGAGTCACAATATAGTATCATTAGAGGAGAAACTATAAATTCTTTTTCAACTACTTTTACTAAAGCTATTATGAAAAGTTCAAATCGTGATCAAGTATATAAAGAAATTGGTATTAACCCTAAAGAATATCTAAATAAACAATACACAATTTTATACTATAATGAGAATTACCAAAAATTTGATATTATGAGTCAAAATAAAGATAATTTTGAAAAATTTGCAGAATTGACTCATACAATTGGAAATTTCACTGTTTTACCTAACTGGATGAATTGCGGCCGAGGCATGTGCCTATATGACTACTGGGACATTACTTTAATGTCACTTCAAGAATTTTTAAATATTTTATCTCCTGAAGCATGGCCAAACTTCATAAAGATGTACTATCTTCAACCATATGTTAATAGCGATTATAACGTAGATTTATTTTGGGATAATCATGATGACAAGCTCTTACCTAAAGAAACAGATTTTCCAATTTTCCTCAAAAAAGTCAATGAGCGAATTGAAGAACGAGGTAAATTTATTATTAAACAAATCTGTGATCAATTAGATCAAAAAGATTTCAATTTCTATAAAGAAATTGAAAATATGGATACAATAAAATTTTCTAACGAATTTTAAAAAGGAGGATTTATGGTCAGAGTATATAAAAGTGTTCGTCTTGCATATGAAGCTAAAGTGTGGATAGACGAGCTTATTCAAAATAAAGAACGTAAAATCAAAGAACTAAATCAAAATAATTTTCTAAGTACACTAGAACAAACACTTCTATCAAATCATTACGATGAATTAAATGGTGTATCTTTCAATATTGTTTTGAAAGCTTCTATTGGAAGCGTAATTGAAGAAGCATATAGAAACACAAAACATTACTCCATTGACAAATGGCAAAAACTACGTCAAGAAATGGAAAAAGATATCAAAAATATCAATCCTAGTCTAGAAACATCAGTAACCCCTAGACTCTATTTAGATGAAAATGTTCTAAATGGTCTTGATGAATTTCGATATCATTTAATGAAAGAAGATGGCGCTACTAGATTACCAAGACTTAGCTACATCATTAAACTTGTTGTATATTCCTATTGGAAGACACAACAATAACCTAAGCAGATCTTGCTTAGGTTCCTTATATAAATATTTGTATAGTTGTTTTACTACTAGAAAAGAGTTTGTTTATGTTTAAACTAAAAAAAGAAGCTAACTTAAAAAGAAATTATGTTATTACAAGTTCACGTTTAAAATGGTTACATCTGATAATAATTGTCTTTTCTATCTTTGCTTTATTAGGTTTAATAGTAAGTATTAGAGCACCTGCTTTTATTCAAATCCTCTGTATCGTCCTTAGTATTCTAGCAATCTATAAAATAAATAATACATTAAAAGATTTTAGATACGTTCTAGATTTTGATTTAATTATCAGAGAAAGCTTACTATTTGTTTTATATACAAATCATCTCTACACTTCGGAAATGGATAATTCAGGTTACGAAAAAATAATCAGAAGCGCGATTTTAAAATATGAATTAGATAATCAAAACGGTCGTATTATTATTAAAGCTCTTATCAGAGGTGACGAATTTAGTAAAAAGGTTCAAACACTTGATGATGTATTAGCCGGAGTTCTCGAACTTGAACTAGAAGAAAAAATTAATCATCCTAACATTGTGGAATATCACTTTTATTACAAGAAACCTGATAGACTAATATTATCACCCCACAGTCATAAAAAAGAGATAGATAATCTTGATATAGACTTAGGATACGATATAACTTATAATCCTATAAAATGTCCTCATATTTTAGTTTCAGGTGGTACAGGTAGTGGAAAATCTATATTTATATCTTTCTTAATTATTGAGCTTCTTAAAAGAAACTCAACACTATATATTGCAGATCCCAAGAACAGTGATTTAGGTAGTTTATCTCATTATTTAAGCGATAAATATGTAGCTACAACTCCCAATAATATTGCTCGTATTGTACGTTTGGTAGTTGAACAAATGCAGGAACGATATCAAACCATGCGTGAAAACTTTCATTACGGTTCAAATTTTGCCGACCATGGCTTTAAACCAGTATGGCTTATATTTGATGAGATGGGAGCATTTCAAGCTTCAGCAACAGATAAAAAATCTAAAGAAGTTATCACCGAAGTAATGGACGGTATCAAACAAATTATCCTACTAGGTCGACAAGCAGGAGTATTTATTCTTATATCTGCTCAACAAATGAGAGCTGAAACTCTAAACACTGATCTTAGAGATAATTTAGGACTGAGGATAGCTTTAGGAGAAAACTCAATAGAGGGATACCGCATGGTATTTGGCACGGCTACTCCTGACAAGTTTAAATCTATTGAAGAAAAAGGAGCAGGATATCTTTATATGCAGGGCTCAGGGAAAGAAAAAGCTCAATATTGGGAAAGTCCTTATCTTGATACAACGCAATTCGATTTTATAAAAGAACTACAATTATACATAACAAAGTCAAAATGATTTCAATAGATATTTTTGCTTAAATTCAATAGATTTTCAGCAAAAATATCTATTCCTCATCGCTTAAGCGATGACAAAAAGAAACGAGGTATTATATGAAAATTAACGATTTTCTTAAACCAGAATTATTAGGAAATAAATTCGTGGCAGTAAAAGGATATACAGAAGTTTTAGACAGAGAAACAAATAAACCTGTAGCACTACGTCTTAATGTTTCAATTCAAGATGAGGATTCTGATTTCTTTATGGAAATGATCCAGATAAAAGTTAATACGTTATCTCCTACGGCTACTCCTCAATTATTATCAGATAAAAAAACATGCCCCATTAAATTATCTAATTTAACAGTTGGACAATTTAACGGGAATTTATGGTTTTCTTGTAACGATGTAGTCCCTATTTCTAAATAATTCGGTGATACTATTTATGACTAAACTTTTTGCAATATCTGATATACACGGTTACCTAGATGAGTTCTTATGCGCTCTCAGTAAAGTAGATCTATCTGATAAAAATAACCGTCTTATTCTAATCGGAGACTATATTGACAATGGACTTCAATCTTTTCAAGTTATTTCAAAAATAATTGAACTTGAGGAACTTTATTCTAATCAAATTATTACTCTTTTAGGAAATCATGAAGAATGGTTTTATGATTGGTTGATTTTAGAAAAGCCTACTTCTTCTGCATTTCCAGAAACAATAAAGAGTTTCTTCTCTCTAGAGGAATTGGACTATATCTTAAAATCGAATCCTAACAACTTTGAAACAGGTGTTAGAGATGAAATTAAAAATAATATCAAGTTCATCCCATTCATAAACTGGTTAAAAAAACGATATAAGGATAAACGTTATTATGAAACTGATACCCAAATTTTTGTTCATGCTGGTATTGATGAAGAAGCTGGCAAATTTTGGAAAGAGCTAACGAGTCCTGAGATATTTACAAATAAATTTCCTATTACTATTGGTGATTTTTTAAAAGATATTATTTCCGGTCATGTTGCTTCTTGGGAAGTAGCTAAAAATAAAACTTACCAAGGTAAAATTTACTTTGATAGTAAAAGCCATTACTTCATTGACGGTGATGTAAATCATAGCAAAACAATACCTGTTCTTTGCTATGATACAATTACTAAGAAATATCACTTTCTATAACTTTTAATCATGTGCTCTTAGGCAAAACTGCCGACTGGAGGTCGGCAAGCTGGAAGCGTGTTTAGTGGAGCGATGCCTAGAAACACATGATAGAAGTGCAGAGGAGCTTTGCTCCTCCTAGTTTATTTATTATATAAGCAAACATTACGAGAAAAGGAGATGATTTTGTGACTTACAATCGCAAAATTATCCGAACTTCTTCGTACCTTGAAATATGGGAATACGAATCTCCAATTTTTTCAAATGACACTACTCAAATTGATGAAGAACACATTTCATTAAAAGAAAAGAAGAAACGTAGAACTTTTGAAGAACTCACAACTGCTGAACAAGATGAACGAATAAAAAGAATTTCTAATACTCGTAAAAATTCTAAATGGAAACTTCAACGCCTAATAGATACAAATTTTGATGAAAGAACTAGTTTCCTTACCCTTACTACTAAAGAAAATATACAAAACAGATATGAATTTAATTTACTTTTTGATAAATTTATTAAACGTTTAAACTATCACATATACCATTCCAAAAAAAGACTTATTAAATATATTGCAGTATTAGAACGACAAAAAAGGGGAGCGTGGCATGCACACATTCTCCTTTTTTCTTTTCCATTTATCCCTCATAAAGAATTATTGACAATTTGGGGATTAGGTGCAGTTCGGATAAACAAACTAAATAGCTTAGATGATTCTTCTAATGCTGGCCGTTATGTTGCAAAATACATGGAAAAAGGCATAGGACAGGAATTATTAGAGAGTCTAGGAAAAAAGGCTTTTTATTCTTCTCGTAATTTACAAAAGCCTGAAGAGATAAAATTTTTTACAAGTGAATCTTTAGATGACCTTGTTAAAAATGAAGATATCCTATTTGAAAGCAACTATATTAGCAAAGTATTCCGTAATGGACACTTAATTGATAATAAAGTCAAATACAAAAAAATAAAGTTAAGTAAGGAGTAACGAAGAAATGCAAGTCATTCTACCAACAGAACAAGTTCAAGAAATACAGTCGATGATTACTAAACTCTTGCAACATGAGATTTCTCATTTCAAAGAAGATTTGGGACTAGATAGCCCTTATCTCAACAAAATACAAACTTGCCAATATCTAGGTATTTCTAACAACACATTAGATGGCTGGATACAAAAAGGTCTTCCCGTTATTAAAATTGGTAAGACTGTTCGATTCAATAAAAATGAGATTGATAAATGGCTTTGTAGAAAAGCTATGCTATAATATCTCTAATGATATATCCTGGCTCGTAAAAGGAGAACATCATGGCTGTTACAAAAACAAATAGTAACACTTACAATCTTAAAGTGTATATACCTAAAGAAATCCGATCTAAAATGGGGATTAAAGGGAATCACTTTGTTAAACGATATAAAACAAGAAAGGAGGCTAAAGAAACTGAACTAGAGATTTTAACTAAGATACATCAACTTGAAAGTGGTGAAGATATACCACTTTCTAAAACCAGTGATATTCTATTCTCTGAGTTCTTTAATAATATTTGGTGGGATTCATACAAAGCTGGTCAAACAACTTCAACAACTAAGCCTCCAACTCAAGTTACTATTGATAATACTGAAACTGTTTTTAGAAAGCATATCTTACCAATGTTCGGCAATTATTCAATCAATTTTCTAAATCAGAATAAGCAAGTCGTCCTAAACTTAATGACTGCTAAAGCTGAAGAGTATGCTAATTTCAAGGTTATTCGAAGCTATGTAAACTCAATTTTCGATTGGGCTGAAGAATTAGAGTATATAGAATCAAATCGATTATCCAAGACAATTAAACGAATTAAAGACACCAAAAAGCTAAAACTCCAAGAAGCTAAAAATGAGGAAGATCTATATCTGTCTAGTGAAGATTTACAAGACTGGTTTGATGCTTTTAGAGAAGATTTGGAGAACGATAAATTATCACTGAAAGATTATGTCCTATTCTTTACAACCTTTATTCTGAGCGATAGAAAATCAGAATCCTATGCTCTACATTGGAAAAATATAGACTTGGAAAATGCTCAAATTGACTTAAGACATGCACTTGACAAATACAAGAATGTAAAGTCAACAAAAGGAAATAAGAAAACAATTTTTTCAATTCCTAATTACCTTGTATCACTTCTTTCAGAATGGAAAAAACAACAGAAATACGAGTTAGCGAAATTTGGTATAATGCAAACACCTGATCAACTAGTCTTTACCTATATAGATACGAAAGGTAATGTAAATAGCCCTCTACATGTTGATTATCTCAATAACAAAATGAACTCCGTAAAAAGGCGACACCCAAAGTTAAAACACGCTACACCGCATAAATTGCGACATACAGGAGCGACACTTGCTAAGAAAGCTGGTATGAGCTTAGAAGCTATCTCAGAAGCATTAACCCATAGTGATACGATTACAACCAAGACTTATGTCAATACTTCAAACGTTGTTCCCCTATCTGCTGGACATGTCGCCTATCAACACATTAAAAATGAATAGTGCAAATTTAGGGCAATTTTTAGGGCAAATTCTCGTAGAAAGCATAGAAAAAAGCACCCATAGGGCAAACCTGTGAGTGCTTTGAAACGTTGATATAATCGTATTGATTAACGTTTTGAGAATTGTGATGCTTTACGAGCTTTCTTAAGACCTGGTTTCTTACGCTCAACTTTACGTGAGTCACGTGTAAGAAGTCCTGCGCGTTTCAATGAATCGCGGAAGTCTGGGTCTACTTGAAGAAGGGCACGAGCGATACCGTGACGGATAGCTCCTGCTTGACCAGCGTATCCACCACCTACAACATTAACGAAAACGTCGTATGAACCTGCAGTTGAAGTAACTGCGAATGGTTGGTTGATTACAAGACGAAGGTCAGCGTGTGGGATGTACTCTTCAACATCTTTTTTATTAACAGTGATTTTACCAGTTCCTGGAACAAGGCGAACGCGTGCAACAGCGTTTTTACGACGTCCAGTACCTGCATATTGTGCTTGTGACATACTTTATTGTTCCTTTCCTTAGATAAGTCCTGAAATATCAAGAACTTCTGGTTGTTGTGCAGCGTGAGTGTGCTCAGCTCCAACGAATACTTTCAATTTCATACCTTGAGCGCGGCCAAGAGTATTGTGTGGAAGCATACCTTTAACTGATTTCTCGATCAAACGTACTGCATTTTTAGAACGAAGTTCACCAGCAGAGATTGATTTCAATCCACCTGGGTGGTTTGAGTGAGTGTAGTAGATCTTATCAGTTGCTTTTTTACCAGTCAATTTAACTTTTTCAGCATTGATAACGATTACGAAGTCACCTGTATCAGTGTGAGGTGTGAATGTTGGTTTGTTTTTTCCGCGAAGCACGCTAGCAACAACTGCTGAAAGGCGTCCAAGAGGTACATCAGTTGCGTCAACAACGTACCATTTGCGTTCTACTTGGCCTGGTTTAGCCATGAATGTAGTTTTGTTCATGATTTCTCCTATATGAATGTCGTTTTTGTTTACAGGGCGGATGTTCCGGTCCGCAAGTTATTTGAAAGGTTCCGGGGCCTTACAAATGGGGTAAACAATACCGCCTACTATTGTATCAAAATTCTCAGATAAAAGTCAAGCGGTTGGGAAAATATTTTTTTATTTCTGCCAGATTCGTAATCTTCTTTCACCCTTCTCCTCAAGCATGGTCTGAAAAGCTTTAGAGACTATGTAAATGGCGAAAGTCAAGAATAGGGTAACGACTAAATAATTGATCAAAGGACCGTGGTCTCCAACCAATGGTGGTTTTGTCAAAAAGCCATAATCTCCACCCGTCATTAGATTAACCACAAAGATCAGCGCATTAAGCGAAGATGTGATGATTAGGATTCGTTTGAAGTCCAATAAGCTAGCATCATAGTCCTTCAAAAGATAAATCAAGGAATTTCCAAAGAGGGCTAAGTGCCCGAAAATAAAGGACAGGATAGCGATGTGGGGGAAGGGATAGGGATCTGGCACTGGATAAACAAAGGCCGCCAAAGTCCCAAAGGTTCCGAGAACAGCAAAATACTGTTTGACTCTAGAGACACCCGGGGTCAAAAGCACTACAAACATTGCTAAACGGCAATGATAAAAGGGCAGACTTTCTGTTAGAGGCATCTGGTTGACCAAATACCAACCGTAGAGCAGGATTAACTGCAGAGCCTGTAAAATCTGGAAAAATCGTTGGCAAACTTTTTTATCACCATAGCGATAGGCAAGAAATACAGTCAATGCCAATAAACTAAATAGACTTCCATACCAAAGAAGATCAAATCGGGGTGGCTCCGTCGGCTGCGTGCTAAATAAAGCATCCCAAACATTCATGTAACTTTCCTCATTTTCATATAAGCAGGCCTCTTACTCATCTCTATAGAGCCTAGCTTACATTTATTTCTTATAATTTTGTGTAAAAGAAACTGTCGATCTTAATATAAAGCAAAGCTTCTAATCGACATATTGTTCCCGCTCACCCTGATAAACCTGCCATAGAATTTCCATTTGTTCTTGGGTTATCCGTTTTTCAGATAGGGGTGGGAGATTCTTGATATCAAAAAATTCAAGTTCTGCAATTTCTTGATTTTCTTGAAATTGTCCATCCAATAACTGACAGTCAAAAACGAACTTGGCATACTGTTTGTTCTGAAGTTGAAAGCGGTTGGTATCAAAAACCGCCAATAAAGAACCTACTTCTGCCGAAAATCCTGTTTCTTCCTGAACTTCTTTTCGGATATTTTCCTTGGGAGAATATCCTACCTCGCCAAAGCCACCAGGTAATGCCCAAGTATCCTCTCCTTGTCCTCTAACCAGGCAAATCTTCTGATTTTGAACAATCCATGCCCGCACATCCATCAAGGGAGTTGCATAGCTACCTGTTGGTTTTAAAATTGCAGTCAATTCCTCTTGATCGAGCTCTGTTTGATCCTGCAAGATACTTGATAAAATCTGCCGTAAATCCTCATAACGTTCACGCTCAAAAGGATCCTTGGTATAGGTCAGTCCAGTGTCAGTAATGGCCAACATTCTCTGAATAGCTTTAGCGAAATCAGTTGCACTCATTTTCTAAACTTTCTACTAGCTTGGCTAGATTCATAGAGTTCGAACCTTTAAGCAAAATCTGGTCATGTGCACCAAGACTTTCCTTGACCTGCTTAACCATAGCTTCAAACTGGTCTTCCTCAGCTGTTTTCTTGAAGTAGTAAACATGACCAATTGGGAACATTTGACTAGCTAACTGAGCCAAGTCAGCAATGTCTTCACCGTAGAAAATAACGGTATCAAGTACATCAGGTGAAATGCTCAAAATCATCTGATTATGGAGTTGAACAGACTGGTCTCCAAGTTCTTTCATATCTGCCAGAACTGCGAGTTTCTTGCCACCTTCATTGGCTGGAATGGCAGAGAAAGTTTCTAAAATCAACTTCATAGCTGTTGGGTTAGCATTGTAGACATCTGACAAGATATCTGCTCCATTGGCAGCTTTTTTCCACTCGGTACGATTGCGGGTCAATTCAAGATTTTGGAAGGCTTGACCAATTTGCTCCTCAGTCACTCCTTCTTGAAGAGCTACATAAGATGCAATCATGGCATTGGTCGCATTGTATTTACCAGTTACTGGCAAATCAAGGGCTTGCTCCAAGAAATTAGCCTTGAAGGTTAAGCTATCCTTACGCTCAATCAATTCTGTAATTTCGAGTTCTGCACCTGGGCCAAAACGAACCACTTTTTGGTCAGCAGGTAGATAATCCTCAACAATGGGATCAACCGGTGCTAACAGTAAGGCCCCCTTCTCCATACCATCAGCGATTTGCAATTTTCCTTTGGCAATCTCAGAACGGTCCTTGAAGAAGGCTAAATGAGCTTCTCCAACCAAGGTTACAATAGCTGTCTTTGGATGAGCGAGTTCAGATAAAAGATGGATATCTCCTAGGTGATCCTGCCCCATTTCTAAGACCAGCTTTTCAGTATTATCTTGCATATGGAGAACCGTATAAGGGAGGCCAATCTCGTTATTGTAATTTCCTTGCGTTTTGTAGGTTTTGTAGCTTGTAGAAAGCAAATGAGCCAACATATCCTTGGTCGTTGTCTTCCCATTTGAACCTGTAACAGCAAAGACATCTACTCCTGTCTTTTGAAGGTAATAAGCTGCAAGAGCTTGAAAGGCTGTCAAAACATCCTCTACTAAAATGTAAGGATGACCTGCTACTGCCTTCTCTGACAGGGTTACAGCAGCACCGTTTTCAAAAGCCGTCTCAATAAAGTCATGACCATCACGCGCCCCCTTGAGTGGCACAAATAGATCCCCAGCTCCAATCAAGCGACTATCAAACTCTGCCTTGACTAACGGGTTATCCGCATAGCTTGTCACATCATTTTTTGCACCGACGGCATGCGCAACTTCGTGAATCGTAAGTTTCATGTTTACTCCTTTAAAAAGGGGCAAGGAGTCCTTCCCCGCCCTTATGTCTGTCTTTACAATAGGTGCGCTTCACGCTTGTCAAAACTTTCCTTAGCAAGATCAACCAAACGCTCAATTAGTTCTGGGTAAGGAAGACCCATATTGTCCCAAAGCAAGGGATACATAGACCATTGGGTGAATCCTGGCATAGTGTTGAGCTCGTTTAGGAAAACTTCTCCCTTATCTGTGTAGAAGAAGTCACAACGTGATAGACCAAGTCCACCAATAGCACGGAAGGCGGCTTCTGCATTTTTACGCATGACTGCTACTACTTCATCACTAATCTTGGCTGGGATATCCATAGTAATCTTGTTATCGATGTATTTTGCTTCGTAGTCATAGAAGGCTACATCTTTGACAACTTCACCAGGTAGCGTGCTCTTGACATCATAGTTTCCTAAGAGACCGACCTCGATTTCACGCGCATTGACTCCTTGTTCTACCAAGACACGGCTATCGTACTTGAAGGCAAGCTCGAGAGCTTGATGGAGTTCCTCTTTATTTTCAGACTTAGAAATACCGACACTAGAACCCATATTGGATGGTTTGGTAAAGACTGGGTAGGTTAATTTATCCTCAACTTCTGCAATCTTAGAAGTCAAGTCATCTCCTTCAACAATGGCTACGTAAGGGACTTGGGCAATCCCAGCAGATTCCAAGACACGTTTAGTCGTGATTTTGTCCATAGCAAGGCTTGAAGACAAGATGTTGCAACCGACATAAGGCATTTTCAAGACTTCTAGGAAACCTTGAACGGAACCGTCTTCTCCCATAGGTCCATGAAGAACTGGAAAGACAACAGCTCCTTCTTCGTAGATGGCACTTGGAGCAACTTTCTTGTCCCAATCAATCGTTTCATTGGTCATAAGACGTTCATCTTGGCCAGGAGTTTGGGTAAATTCTTGGGTTTTGATGAAATCACCGGACTGGCTGATAAAGAAGGTTTTGACTGCGAAACGATCATAGTTGACCGCACGCATGACACTCTCAGCTGACAATACAGACACTTCACGTTCTGCACTGCGTCCACCATATAATAAAATAATTGTTTGTTTCATATGATTGTCCTATTTCTACTAGAATACTTGCTCTTTAGTATATCACATTTGTCTCTTTTTTTAAACTTGAATAGCAAAAAAGAGACTGGATTAAAAACAAATCCAGTCTCTATGTTTCTTAAAATCTTATCTACTAGCTAATTGCTTCTATCATTAATCTTACAGACTAGAGTTCTGTACGATTTTCGATAGCTCTTAAGAGCGTTACTTCGTCCGCATATTCGATATCAGCTCCAACTGCTAGACCTCGCGCTAGACGAGTAACCTTAATCCCTGCAGGTTTGAGAAGTCGAGAGATATACATAGAGGTCGCTTCACCATCAGCAGTAGCATTGGTGGCTACGATGACCTCAGAAACTTCACTGTCCATAAGACGAGTCATAAGACTCTTAAGGTTGATATCATCCGGACTAATTCCATTCATGGGTGAAATCAACCCATGCAATACATGGTATAACCCATGGTATTCCTGAATATTTTCCATAGCAGCTACATCTCGACTATCCTCTAGGACGAGGATAGTTGTTTGGTCCCGACTTGGATCTGTGCAGATAGAACAGGGATCTTCATCGGTTAAACGTCCACAGATAGAACAATAGGTCAACTCTCTTTTAGCTGAAAGGAGATTTTTAGCAAATTCGTTGACGTCATCATCCGGCATTCCAATAGTATAAAAGGCTAGACGGGTTGCTGTCTTGATCCCAATACCAGGAAGTTTGGAATAACTGTCAATCAACTTAGCAATAGGTGTTGGATAAAGCATGGCTTCCTTTCTAATTCATTGGATGGTGTTGGTTGTATAGATTGATAATGTCGCGAGCAATTGCTGGCCCAACATTTTTGGTTAAATTGGTATTATGAGGAAAGACTACTGCAACTGCAATTTGAGGATTTTCTGTTGGAGCATAGGCCACGGCATTGGTATTATTAGCTTTTTGACCACCAGCTACATAGCTTTCAGCTGTACCGGTCTTACCACTGATAGAAACAGTGGCGCCATCTGAAAACGCCCGTCCTGTCGTTAGGGGACTAGTTCCATGCGATACTTGGTAAAATCCTTGGTGCAAGATTGCCATATCTGATTCAGAAATATTGACCTTGTTGATTTCCTTGGTATTTATTGCTTGGATTAATTCCCCAAGGCCACCCTTATCATTGTTGTCGTATATTCCCTCGACAATATGTGGAGCTAGACGAACACCATTGTTAGCAATAGTTGCAACGTACTGGGCTAATTGCATCGGTGTGTAGTTATCAAACTGGCCAAAAGCATTAGTTAAATAATTAGCCAAGTCAAATTTTTGGGGGATAAATCCTGTCGATTCATCTGGCAAGTCAATCTCAGTAGAAACTCCTAGTCCATACTCTCCAAAGGTAGCACGAAGTTTACCCATAGCAGAATCCAGTTGGTTGGTTTTGACTGTCATCTCTGGTTGATAGGTCTGACCCATCATTCCTAGCGCAGTTTGAAGCATGTAGGCATTAGATGAATATTCTAGAGCCTCAACGGCTGTAACCGGAAAGGAACCGTAATAAGGGGTATACCAGGAATTGATAGGGGCAGAACCTTGGAAGACGATTGGTTGGTCTGTCAAGGTTTGGTTGCCTGACAAGACCCCATTTTCCCAACCAGAACTGATGGTTGCCGCCTTAACGACAGACCCTGGTACAAAAACATTGGTCACTGTTCCTAGTGAGTCTGGTGTCAAGTCTCCAGTCTCTACATTGTGCTTCATTCCTGACATTGCCAATACAGCACCTGTCTTAGGATTAAGGGCTACTGCATAAACACCTTCTGAGTATTTAGCACCACCATTTGCAAGTTCAGAATTAAAATAACTCTTCAAGAGGCTGTCTACGCTATCTTGGAAGGCCAAATCAATGGTTAATTTGATGTTTTTTCCCTTGCTACCTTCTTCTATATTCTCTACGCTCTCCATGTCTCCATGCTTATCCAAATGGATTTCCTTGACGGTCCGTTTCCCTTGCAAGACTTCTTCGTATTGTTTTTCAAGATAGGAAGTCCCGACGCGGTCATTGAGCGAATAGCCTTTTTTCAAATAAGCATCTACTTCTTCTGCAGGAAGGCCTGATTTTTCACTAGAAACAGTTCCGACAATAGATGAAAGAGAAGTTTCTAAGACCTTTCGATCCCATGAGGTAGAGATAGAAATACCTGGCAATTCCTTTGAAGCAGAAGCAATTACAGCTACCTGTGTATCACTCAAAGGATCTGTTTGAATATTTCCTGTAGCAAAATTTCCAACTGAATTGAGCTGGCTAAAGAGATAGATGGCCTTCTTTTCATCCTCGGAATAGTCCATCTGATTAGCTGCAATACTATTAGCAGCGTTGTTATAGAGTTCAGATTCAGAAAGTTGATTGCCATCTGAATCATACCGTTTATCTTTTGGAAGAGCTTCAACTGTTTTCTTATAAGTTTCGGCATCCGCCAAGTAGTAGTCTGCCATTTGTCGGTCCGTCAACTCTGGAGAAGTGACTGTGACATAAGTCAACAATTTTTTAGAAATATCCTTCAAATCAGCCGCAGTCATCTTGTTGCTTCGTGTAAAGGAAACAACTTGTTTAACGGTGTTTTGGACTAAAGGTTTTCCTGCTGCATCATAAATTTCTCCACGAGCGGAACCCATGGTTACTCGAGTTTGGCTAGCAGAAGCTAGTTTATTTTCATAAAAATCCTTATGAAGAACTTGCATATAAAGCAAACGGCCAATAATTGTTAAAAAAAGCAAAATGACGATTGCAAATAACAAATTAAGCCGTATCGGTATCGAGTGGCTATTGAATTTTCTCATACACATCAATCTCATTTCTAATCAAAATCACACTCTTCATTGTACCATAATTTAGGTAGAAAATTATGGAAAAAGAAAAGACTTTCCCTTTTTGGTCCAAAAATTATTTTCTATGATATAATGGAAGTGAGCGATATTTTATTTGTTAGATTTATCAAATAAGTTCTGGCAAATAGCTATCAAAGGAGTCCCATGAATAAGCAAGATATTTCTACAATCATTGAGCTTCACTTTGAAGAAATGACCGATTTAGAGCAAGAAATTGCTCGCTATTTTCTGCAGGCAGATACCATAAACGATGACTTATCCTCTCAACAAGTCACGCAAAAACTTCATATTTCCCAGGCGGCGCTCACTCGTTTTGCCAAGAAGTGTGGTTTTAAGGGCTATCGAGAATTCATCTTCAAATATCAACAACAAAAAGACACTCTTTCTGCTCCTCAACAGGATATGAACCCTTTGACTCAACGAGTTCTCAGAAGCTATGCAAATGTGCGAGAAATTTCTCAAGGATTGATTGACGATGAGCAGTTGGAACGTGTAGCTCAGATGATTGAACAATCAGAACGAGTGTATTTTTTCGGAACTGGGAGTTCTGGTCTAGTCGCACGTGAGATGAAGCTACGTTTTATGAGATTGGGTGTCGTCTGTGAAGCCTTAACAGATCCAGACGGTTTTGCCTGGACGACTAGTATCATTGATGAAAAATGTTTGGTCTTTGGTTTTTCCCTCTCAGGAACAACACCGTCCATCATCGATAGTTTATTAGATGCCCAGGATATGGGAGCTAAGACAGTTCTATTTACAAGTTCACCGAATAAGGATACTAAAGCATTTACAGAAACCATTTTGGTCGCAAGCCAAAACCAAGCATCTTATATTCAACGAATTTCTGCTCAGATTCCAATGCTGATTATCATTGATTTACTCTACGCTTATTTCCTAGAGATCGATCGCGAAAGTAAAGAAAAAATCTTTAATAGCTATTGGGAGAATAATAGATTGAATGGTTATCGTAGAAACACAAGACATAGAAAGCCCTGAAATTGAAAACCATTCAGGGTTTTCTATTTAAAATATTTTTCCCCACAAAAAGGAGTCCACTATGGGACTCCCTTTTTTAGTGTTTAAAACACTTTCTTTGATTTAGTCTCTGCTAATCCTTCATATCTTTTTTGAAGAAGAATAGCATCATTCCTGAAACAAGAGTGAGGGCAGGCAAGAGAGCTGAACTTACTTCTTCTCCTGTTGCCGGCAACTGTTTGCTAGCAGAATCTGCTACAGTTCCCTTCGCTTCTGCTAAAGGCTTATCTTCTCCCATAGGTTGTGGAGCAGGAGTTTCTACATTTGCTGGTGCACTTGGTTGAGCTGCATCCTTGTAGACTACCGCATAGACACCTAGGTGTGGAGCTACAAATTCAAGTGCTGAACCTTTCTGTTCAAACTTCACTTCCTGCAATTCTTGATTTGCATTCATAGCATAGACATTGGCTACATCAGACGCCACAGCAACTTGAACAAGGGCTGCACCTTTCAATTGAACAAGTTCTCCTTTCTCATTCTTCAATTGAATTTGATAAGCATCGAAACGGCGACCTTCCAAGACCTGGTTAGCAACCTTATCGACCTCTAGAACAGAACCACCATTGAGGTCCCCTTCTCGAGCAATCAGTTTCAAGTTTGTTGATGAATCTTTCAAGACCTTCAATGTGCTATCAGTTGATGGACTTTCTTCCTTGGTTCCAACTTCGACGATGCGGTCTTGGGCTTCCTCACGTTCAACCTTAAGAACCTTACGGTTGTCACCATCGACTTCTACATAAGTCGTTACTTGTCCGTCTTTTCCTTCAGAAACAACTTGTTCCTTACCTTTAGCTAAATCAGCATTCTCACGGCGAACAGTCTTGAAGGCGATTGGTTCTTTCTCTACTTTTAGATTTGGTAGATTAAAGTCCAAATTCATAACGCCTTCTGTCGGCATAGCAGTTCCTTCTTGAGTACCGACTTCAACGATGCGGTCTTGAGCTTCCTCACGTTCAACCTTAACAACTTTACGAACGCTGCCGTCAACTTCTACATAGGTCGTTACTTGTCCGTCTTTTCCTTCAGAAACGACTTTTTCCTTACCTTTAGGTAGAAGAGAATTTTCACGACGAATAGTGTTGAAGGCAATCGGCTCTGTCGTTACTTCAAGGCTTGGTTGAGTTACACTCAATTCTTTAACACCTTCAGCTGGAAGATTTGAATGTTTCACTTCCTCTTCTGGCTTACTTGGGTCCTCTGGTCTTGCGGGCTCTTCTGGTTTACTTGGCTCTTCTGGAGCTGGTTCCTCTTTTGGTGTCGCCTGAAGATTGTTGATAGATGTCAGAGCGTCTTTCAAGGCCTTATCTACTGCATCCTGAGTTTTGGCTTCTTCAATAGCAGCTAAGGCTTGTTCTGCTAGTTCAACTAATTTCTTCTTAGCTTCCTTGTCATCACCCAACTCAGCTGTTTTACTTTTAATGGCTTCGGACAAGCTTGCCATAGCTTTATCGTAGTCAATCTTAGACTCTTCTGGTTTGCTTGGCTCCTCTGGTCTTGCAGGCTCTTCTGGTTTACTTGGCTCTTCTGGAGCTGGTTCCTCTTTTGGTGTCGCCTGAAGATTGTTGATAGATGTCAAAGCTGCTTGCAAGGCCTTATCTACTGCATCCTGAGTTTTGGCTTCTTCAATAGCAGCTAAGGCTTGTTCTGCTAGTTCAACTAGTTTCTTCTTAGCTTCCTTGTCATCACCCAACTCAGCTGTTTTACTTTTAATGGCTTCGGACAAGCTTGCCATAGCTTTATCGTAGTCAAGCTTAGGCTCTACTGGTTTGCTTGGTACCTCTGGCTGTGTTGGTTCTTCTGACTTGCTTGGTTCTTCTGGTTTTGCCGGCTCCTCTGGTTGTGTTGGTTCTTCTGGAGCTGGCTCCTCTTTTGGAGTTGCTTGAAGCTTATTGATGGATACCAAAGCGTCTTGCAAGGCCTTTTCAACAGCATCTTGGGTCTTCGCTTCTTGGATAGTTGCAAGAGCTTGTTCTCCTAGTTCAACGAGTTTTTCCTGAGCAGCTACATCATCGGCAAGTTCTGTTGCTTTTTTCTCGATAGCTTCAGTCAAATCTGCAATTGCCTTATGGTAGTCAACTTTAGACTCTTCTGGCTTACTTGGCTCCTCCGGCTGTTTTGGCTCTTCTGGAGCTGGTTCCTCTTTCGGAGTCGCTTGAAGCTCATTGATAGATGCCAAAGCAACTTGCAAGGCCTTATCTACTGCATCCTGAGTCTTGGCTTCTTGGATGGCTGCCAAGGCTTGCTCTGTTAGTGCGACTAGCTTCTTCTTAGCTTGCTTGTCATCACCGAGTTCAGCTGTTTTTCTTTCAATCGCTTCGGTCAGACTTGCCATAGCCTTGTCATAGTTTGGTTCTTCTGGCTGTTTTGGTTCTTCTGGAGCCGGCTCCTCTTTCGGAGTCGCCTGAAGACTGTTGATAGATGCCAAAGCTGCTTGCAAGGCCTTATCTACCGCATCCTGAGTCTTAGCTTCTTGGATGGCTGCCAAGGCTTGCTCTGTTAGTGCAACTAGCTTCTTCTTAGCTTCCTTGTCATCACCGAGCTCAGCTGTTTTTCTTTCAATCGCTTCGGTCAGACTTGCCATAGCCTTGTCATAGTTTGGTTCTTCTGGCTGATCTGGTGTTGGCGTATCATCTGTGCCATAATTTTCTTCCTTATCAAGGATTGTTTGTAAAGCTGCTGCTGTCTTCAGAACTTCTTGTGCATTGGCTTCACTTGCTGAAAGTTGCTCAGATAATTTATCCAAGTTTGACTTGAAGGCTTGACGCGCCTCTGGAGTGTTCTTCAAACTTGTTTGGTCAAATTTAGCCAATTCATCCTTCCAGCTCTTCATGGCTTGAATTAACTCTGCTTTGGTATAAAGAGCACTATCTTCACCATGAGTGATGAACTGGTCAACTTGGATACCAATATTTCTCGTAGTATCATTACGTTTTGGATCCAATTGCAAGGTCACAGCATGCCAACCTTCTTCGAGTCCAGTCAAACGAACGAGAGTCTGATTGCCTTGACGTGTAGCTGCTGTACCACTGAAGTACTTCTTGCCATTTACATCAGTGGCATTTCCTTGACCATCTTGATACTCAAGTTCTTTACCATCTAGAGTAACCTTGTAGATACCATGTCCAGGATCAACAAAACCTTTGATTTCAAGACCTGTTCCGTAGAAGTAGGCTGTTACACTAGCATTTTTCTTTTGCTCGTCATTCAATCGACCGAATGATGCCCAAGACTCAGTGTTTTGGTATTTACCTGATGAATTGGTTTCACGGTGCCAACCTGGGCTATAGTCAAGCTGAGTTGCTTGATCGTCATAGCTTGTCTGGTCTTTTTGGAGTAGTTCTGCCTTCATCACTTGAATCGTAGCTTCTGAAGCAAAACCAAGGAGGGCATTATCAGAAACGCTAGTCATTTTCACTTTGAAGTCAAAGATTGAATCAGCTTGCTCTGTAAAGTCAATCGTTGGAATCGTGATTGTTTTCTCAGTTTCACCATCTTGGAAAGTCAAGTCAGCTGTTGTGTCCTTGTACACTTTACCATGAACCCCTGTTCCTGGTTCTGTTACAACATGGACTGTTGCTGTTCCTTTGCTACCACCAACACGCTTAATGGTTACAGTAACCGGTTGACCTTTTTGAACTTCATAAGTTGTTTCTTTCATCTCAAACATACCTTTGCCGGCATTGTTAAGAGTGTAGATACCTTCAGTCGCAATAGGTTTACCAGTCTTGTTAACAAGTTTGATGGTATGTTCACCTGGAGCCAAATCACCTGTTTCATAAACCATCTGGCTACGTTTACGAGCTGCATTATTGGTTTGCACGTCTGCAACCTTCTGACCATCTACGTAAACTGACATTTCACCGTGGTTTGGATCCACTGTAGATACGACATAAGCCTTAGTTCCGTTGAAACGGTAGGTTACACTTGCATCTTTTTGGTTTGTCCACATAGATGTTCCGCGAATACCTTCAGATTCGTCATACCAAGTTGTATTTTCTTTATCAGCTGTTGTATTTGAATGGTAATCCAATCCTAGAGGGTAGCCGTCTGTTTTCTCAATACTGCTTGGTGTCTTATAAACAGAGAAGTTTGTCAAAATAGGTGTCGCTTGTGCACCAGTAATGGTCACGCGAATTTTTTGTGCTTCTACTGGTTGACCTTGGATAAGGCGACGATAACCAACAGTTGATCCTTCACCGTATGGTACCCAACGACCGTTGAGTTCAACTTCAACCTTGAACCCAGAGATTCGTTGACCTTTAGCGATATCTTCTTTGAGTTCGACTACGTCAAAGCGTCTCTTTTGACCAAGATCGACAGTAAATTCACCTGTCTTAGCATCATTTGCTAGTGCCCAGCTGGTATCATCCTTACCATCTGTTAGGTGGCTTGCTTGATACAAGTGATTCTTACGAGTAGAGCTTGCAGTAACTGTTGCACCCTTAGCGAAGTCAGTCGCATACATTTGATCCAAGGTTGCTCGGAATTCTTTTAAGCGGGCGACATCTGCATCTGCGAATCTACCTTCTTTATTTGGTGGAATATTGAGTAGAAGTGGCGTTCCACGACCAACAGACTTGAAGTAAATATCCATCAAATCTTTGATTGATTTTGGTTGTTGATTGTCATGGTAGAACCAACCTGAACGGATAGAAACGTCTGCTTCACCAACTGAGTACATATCTCCTTCTGGATCTCCATGATTGAGATAATCATTCTTCACATCGTCGGTGATTTTAGCTTTCTTGACTTTATGCCAAACTGGATCTCCAGCGATCCCACGTTCATTACCAATCCAACGTACGCTTGTCGGTTGAGCAGAGAAGATAGCGATATCCCCTTCAGCTTTCTTGATGTACTCGAACCACTTGTCAAAGGTATAGGTTACTTTTTGAGCTCCACTACCACGCGCACCGTCCATCCATACTTCGATGAATTTACCATTATTCCCGTATTTAGGATTGCCAAGGATTTCCTTGAGTTGGTTAAGGTAGTATTCGTTGTACTCTTTTTCAGTATTCACGTGATAGTTTGGATTATTTGCATCCCATGGTGATAGGTACACACCCATATTCATGTCATACTTAGTTGCTGATTTTGAGATTTCTTCAAGAAGGTCACCCTTACCATTTTTCCATGGACTAGCAGCTACGGTATGTTTTGTATATTGAGAAGGATAGATTACAAATCCATCATGGTGTTTAACAACCATAATTGTTCGTTTGAATCCAGCGTCCTTCAATGTCTTAATCCACTGGTCTGTATCAAGGTTAGTCGGGTTAAAGTTTTGAGGATTTTCTCTACCGTTCCCCCACTCAGAGTTAGTATAGGTATTCATACCATAGTGGATGAAGGCAGCCAATTCTTCTTTATGGTAGTCCAATTGAGCCTTGCTTGGAAGTGGACCGTAAGCAGCAATTTCTGTTTCTTCATCTTTTGGATCAACCACTGGAGTTACAGGAGTTGCTGGTTTTGGATCTTCAATCTTTTCGTATTCAAAAATAACGTCATTCACCCCTTTATGCTGTATAGTTGCTTCTTGACTTGCATTGACTGCACGATAACCTGCAATTTCTTTAGCTTGGAATCTATGAACAAAGGAAACATCGTACTCCTTGCCTTCGTTATTGTCCACATCTGCAGTTATTAACTCTTTATTAGAGTCTTTCAAGCGATAGTGAACCTCAAAGGAACCTTTGTTAACTTTATAGACTACTTTAATGACACGAGTTCCTGCGGGAGCCTTGCTCACAACACTATGATCCTCATCCCAAGCGTCTTTCAATTGTTTATTGACTGGAGAATCACCAATTGAAACAATCTCATATTTTTCTTTATTCTTCTTGTAGAAATCTGTTTTTTCAATTTCCGATTTGTAGTTATAATTGAATTGTGCTCCAACTTCTGCCCTGTCTACAAAAGTATCGTTTTCTTTGACTGGGTTATCATTTTGGTCCACATGTTCGATAACTACACGACCATAGTCAACACCTTCAACTAGGGTAGCAAGTCCACTATTATCAAAGGCATACTTGTTTCCACCGATGACAGCTGTGGTATTTCTGAGTAATTGTCCTTTTGAATCAAAGTAATAGCGATTATCGTTGTCACCTTGATACCAGCCTTCTTTGACACCGTATTTTTCAATGATGCCTTTAGCCCAAGCTAGTTGTTCTGGAGACAAGACCAAACCTCCTCCGAAACGATCTTTTTCAGCAATGTTCATATTGTCAACAGTACCACGTTGGTGAATTCCGATGACTTTGCCATCACCGTTGATAATACCGCCACCAGAAAGGCCTGATACAGAAGTCAAACGATAGGTAACACCTACTGTTCCCTTATCATCATATTTTTCAGTACCTTTAACAACACCGTCAGCCTTATACAACTGTCCTGGAACAATCGGCTCCTTCAATTCTGGTGAGCTTGAATCTGTAGGATAACCAATGGTACTAACAGGTTCTCCAGCTTTGTATTCCCGATGCTCTGCCAGAGGAGTGAAGGTTGCGGCCTTATTTGGACTAGCGATTTGAAGTGGAACAGGTGCTACGACCAAGGCTAGGTCATTCTTGTAACCTTCACCAAACTTATCTTTATTCCAAAAATGGATATCCTTTTCCTTGAAAATAACCGTCTTTCCTGAGTTTGGCAAAGATCTTACCTTGGGACTATTTGAACCAACATTGTAGTAGAATTTAGCAGTATCACCACCACGGATAGATCCCGCATTGGTATCCGCATCCTTGACTAAGAAGTTGTGTGCTACTGTCAAGATAATATTTGGTGCAACAAAGATACCAGAGCCAGAATTGAGATAATCCTGCTTTCCACCATTTGCAAGTGGAGAGCTAAAAATGCTATAAACCATAGTCGCAGATGTAGCTG
The DNA here is from genome assembly GCF_054861245.1 of Streptococcus sp. KHUD_017. Lineage (NCBI taxonomy): Bacteria > Bacillati > Bacillota > Bacilli > Lactobacillales > Streptococcaceae > Streptococcus > Streptococcus sp. KHUD_017. Next base: position 328,512 of record NZ_CM142175.1, on the reverse strand, counting down.
GTTGTCCTTCATAGTCAATATGTTTGAGATCCTGACCACCATTGATAATGGCTCTATTTTCTTTCTCTCCTCCAGTTGCACTTGCTTCTTCAGCTTTTAGAATACTCTTAGTTTCTACTTTCGGGCTATCCTTTTCTGATACAATAGTTGAAGTATCAATTTTTTTCACTGGCGTATCAGGATAAGCACGGTCAGGAATTTCTTCTGGAAGTAAATCTCCAGCCTCTTCAGTAGTTTTAGCCTCTTCTGTTACTTTTTCTATAGCAGGAGCTGCTTGTTTAGCAACTTCTTCATTAACAGGACTCACTACTTCTTTAGTTTCCTTAACTGCTTCCGCTTTTTCTTTATCAACATCGATTACTTCTTTTGCTTGACCTTCTACTTCCAGTTTTGGCTCTGTCACAACTTCGTTAGCGGCAACATTTCCAGATGCAAAAAAAGCCAGTCCAACTGCCACAGAGGCTACACCAACCGTTAGTTTACGAATACTAAATATACGACTTCTTTCAAAAAAATACTGTTTCATCAAATTCTCCTAATGAACAAAAGCAGTCAGCTACTGCAAGAGCCCAGTTTCTCTGGCGACAATCTTATTTCTCAGTACCTACTTTAAAACTCTTCTTCCTCCCACTCTTATCTTCTGTTTAAATTCATTTTAGAAATCGCTTACATTTTTCTGAATAAAAAAATGACTTGATTTTACAACCGCTTTTTCGAGATTTCTCAGTATAATAAATATACTATATTATCCCAAGAAATGCAAGGGTTCCCAAAGTTTTATTAAACTTTTACCTAGCTTTTTTCCTGCCAAAAAACCCTAAATTGGCAAAGCCAATTTAGGACTGTTTGGTTTTGAAATGATAATAAGCACCGAGCATGCCAGCAGTATTCTGATGGTGGGCAAATTCAAGTCGAGTCTTGTCTGCCAAGCTTGGAACAAGCGAATCTTTCAAAGCCTTACGGATTTTTGGTTTCAAAATTGCTTCTTGCCCCATGATACCACCACCAAGGATGACAACTTCTGGATTGGCAACATAACAAATATTTGCGAGACCCTTACCAAGGTAATCCACCATACGGTCAATCCCCTCCATGCAGAGTTTATTGCCTTCGGTAGCTTCTTTGAAAATTCTGCGACCGTTCCACTGTTCCACTTCATCTCCATGTGCGTCTGCTACATACTTAACAAGAGCTGTCGTAGACGCTAAATCCTGGAAAGCTCCATCTTGCATGTGCAGATAACCAACCTCACAGGCAGAATTACTAAAGCCATGGAAAACTTGTCCATCAATGATTAAGCAACCACCGATACCAGTCCCAATTGTCAAGCAAAGAGTAATACTTGCACCTTTTCCTGAACCAGAGACAGCTTCAGCAAGCCCTGCACAGTTGACATCATTTTCAATTTCACAAGGAATATTAAAGCTAGCTTCAATTTCCTTTTTAAATTGGGTTCCGGCATAATTTGGAATCTGTGGACCAGCATAGAAAATTTCACCCTTATCAGGATCAACCATTCCCGCTGAGGAAATGGCTACACCTGACACTTGTCCTTTTTCTAGATAGCTAGCTACGATATCTTTTGTTTTCTGTAAGATGTGTGGACCACCCTTATGAGCCTCAGTCGCTACTTCGTTAGACTCTACAAGTTGTCCATCTTGGTCAATTAAACCGTATTTGATATTAGTTCCACCAATATCAATTGCAACGAAATTAGTCATAAAGCCTCCTGTTGATTAGAGGAAACGCTCCTTAGTTTCACGAATCAATTGAGCAGCTGCTTCTACAACTGAACGATCTTCTTCGGTCACTGGTGTAAGTGGAGAACGAACTGATCCGATATTAAGCCCTTCATTGATTTTCAAGACTTCTTTGATAACACCGTACATGTTTCCATGTGCAGCAGTCAATTTACCAATGATAGCGTTGATTGCATATTGCAATTCACGCGCTGTTTCTAGGTCTTTATCTGCAATCAATTGGTTGAGTTTCAAGAAGAGTTCTGGCATAGCACCATAAGTACCACCAATACCAGCTTTAGCACCCATGAGACGACCACCGAGGAATTGTTCATCTGGACCATTAAAGACGATATGATCTTCGCCACCAAGACTAACAAAAGTTTGAATATCTTGAACTGGCATTGAAGAGTTTTTAACACCAATCACACGTGGGTTCTTCAACATTTCTGTGTAAAGACTTGGAGTCAAAGCAACTCCTGCCAATTGAGGAATGTTATAGATAACATAGTCTGTATTTGGTGCTGCTGCACTGATGTCGTTCCAGTATTTTGCTACTGAGTACTCAGGCAAACGGAAGTAAATTGGAGGGATTGTTGCGATAGCATCTACTCCCAAGCTTTCAGCATGGCGAGCAAGTTCGATACTGTCTTTAGTATTGTTACATGCCACGTGAGCAATGATAGTCAACTTGCCTTTAGCTACTGCCATGACTTCTTCCAAAATCAATTTGCGGTCTTCTACGCTTTGGTAGATACATTCACCTGAAGAACCGTTGACATAAAGCCCTTGAACACCTTTATCAATGAAGTATTGCACCAAGGCACGAGTACGTTCTGGGCTAACTTCACCTGCATCATCATAACATGCGTAGAAGGCAGGAATGACACCTTCATATTTTTTTAAATCTGACATAGATTTCTCCTAAGATTTCTTTTTTCTGCTTTGAGCAGTTGATTTTTTACAATTTTAGTATACACCTTGTAAAAAGCGCTTTCAATACATCTCAGCCACTTAGATTTTAATTTCTATTCATCTCCCATAGCTTTTCTTGTTTGAAAGTAGTTTCATATTATTTTCAATCTGCTTGATATTTAGCAAACAATTTTTCCATTAATCCAGCTTGGCAAAAGGCAAGAAGACCAAAGCCAAAGAGTAGAAATGCTGAACCACCAAGCACTAGAGTAAAGCCTGATAGATAGAGAAGCATAATGATTAACAAAATAATCGCAAGCATCAAGAAGAACCACACGAAGTTAAAACTTGCCAAAAGTAAGCCCTTTTGGAGCACTTCTTTCCAAGTTAATTCATAGCGTGCAGCAATTGGATAGCTAGCCAACATAACTAGTGTTAAAAATATAAGAATTCCCAAACAAATAGCTTTAATGAGTTGAAAGGCAACACCAGTTTGACTCCAAAATAGTGATAAGTCAACCACACTGATCAAAAAGATTCCTAATTCCAGCAAACCTAACTGAAAACCTAATTTCAAATTTTGCTTGAAGGCTCTAATATAGATTTTGAAAACAGGAATGCGACGGTTGCGCTTCACTTCAAAGATTGTCTGATAGAGACTGATTTTAGCTACTCCAATAGTCACAATAGGCAAACAAGACACAACAAAGAGTAGGTTCACCGTCACAATATCTAAAACCTTCTCGCAAAAACGCATCAGAAAGTTATCCGTATCGAATGCCGCTTTTATCAATCCAGATCCTTTATGTGCCATTGTTTGCTCCTCCTAACTGACTAATCGATTAAAATTTTAAATAAATATTTGCGAACTGTATCTTCCATACCTGCATAACCGTTAGGCTGATGAGGTTCTCCTGGGAAGAAAACTGCAAAATTGTGATATCCCAACAAAAGTGGGTATTGTTCGTGACAATGAACAAAGCCAATATCACTGGCTTCATCAAAGGCTACAGCCTCATCTTTGATGCGAGAACCGTAGCTAGAATACTCATGTCCTTCAACTAACAAATGCAAATCTGCATAGTTTTTATGATGCTCAAAGCGATCATTTTCTTCTTTGTTGAGAACATTTTCCTGCACAACTAGAAAGACCTTATCCCCATCAATATCGTATTTACCTAATTCAAAAGTATCCTTACGATGCTCATAGAGATAATCTATAGCTTTGTCCAGATTTGGGTGAATTCCCTTGTAAAAGCTAATGTTTTTTAAATCATCAAAAATCATAGTAATTTCCTTCGCTTCTGATGCTTATTTCCAATTTGATTTATCTTTTTATAATTTCCCTTAAATAGTGCGGACGGAAGGTTAAATTATCCAGTGGATGATTTTAGAAAACCATGAAATGAAAGACCTAATTTTTGAACTCCTCGCTCATTCATTTCTAGGCTCAGGCTAAAATAGTTCCCCGAACTATTTTACTCTCAAAAACTCCGTCCAAGATAAGTACAACATACTTATCTTGAATACCACTAAGATGGGAAATAACTATTCTAAATAGTATCTAAAAAGTCAAAAATTAAGTTTATAAGTGTCTAACAAAACTTCGTGAAGCAACTAACTCCTCTCCATTTTGTAGACACTTATATATCCTGTATTCTCTTAGTCTATCAACTATACTTCTGCATACTGATAAACAGATTGTACTATATTCAATTTTCGCAGAGTATTAACCTTTAACGGCTCCCATAGTAATACCTTGAGTGAAGGATTTTTGGAAGACAAGGAAGACTGTTACGATTGGCACAGCTGCAAGAGCAGCCCCTGCCATGATCAAACCGTAGTTAGTTGCCATCTCAGCCTGCATAGTCGCAACCCCGAGTGAGATGGTCAAGTTGTTACGAGATGTCAACATAACCAACTGCATGAAGTAGTCATTCCATGTATTGATGAAGGTAAAGATTGCAAGAGCTGCAAATCCTGGTTTCACAATAGGGAAGGCTACGCTCCAGAAAGTACGAATCTCACCACATCCATCGATTTTAGCAGATTCGAGCAATTCTGTTGGAATGTTTTCACTGAACTGTTTCATGAGGAAGACCCCAAATGGCCATCCGATCAAAGGCAAGATAACCGCCCAAAGAGTGTCATGGATTCCCATGAAGTTGACGATACGTACCAATGGTACAAGGACAACTTGTTTTGGAAGAGCCATGGCAGCGATAAAGATAGCGAAGAGAATGCGTTGTCCATAGAAACGTTTCTTAGCCAATACATAACCTGCTAGGGATGAAGTTGCACAAACCAAGAACATTGTTACCAATGAAATGAAGACTGAGTTCCACATCCATTGTAAGGCTGGGTTTTGCACCATCAATTGTTGGAAGTTCTCCATTGTTGGAGCTTTAGGGAACCATTGCGGTGGAATCATAATGGTATCCGGTTGTGATTTGAATGCACCTGTCAAAATCCAGTAGAATGGAAAGATAAACAGTACAGTCAATAAAAGCAAGAAGATGGTTGAAATAACAGTGAAAGCTGTTAAAGGTTTCTTTTGTGTAGATTGCATAGCTGTCTCCTTTCTATTAATATTCTACGTCGTTTCCAAGTACTTTAAATTGAACAAAGCTGACAATTGCAATCATAACTGCTAAGAATACACCAATAGTATTGGCATAGCCATACTCAGTCAATTGGAAAGCTTTCTCGTATAGGTAGTACATAAGTGTACTTGTTGAGTAGTTTGGACCACCTGAAGTCAAAAGCTGAATCAAAGCGAAACACTGGAATGAGTTGATTGTTGTAATGATTGCGATATAAAGAGTTGTTGGAAGAAGGCTTGGCCATTTAATCTTCCAGAAAACTTGTAACTCAGTTGCTCCGTCGACACGCGCCGCTTCAACAAGAGAGTTATCAATATTACCCATTGCAGCGATGTAAAGGATGATTGGCTGACCAACTGATGTTGTCAAAAGAATAATCATAATCGCCATCAAAGCCCAGTTTTTATCTCCTAACCAAGAAATGTTTTGGCTAATGATATGGCTTGACTTAAGCACGAAATTCAAAATACCTGATAGAGGATCATAAATCCATTTCCATACAACCGTTACGGCAACACTACCTGTTACAACAGGAAGGAAGAATACGAAACGATAGAAGGATCTAGCAACTGCATTTTGTTGGTAAGTTTGTGATGCCACAAATAGTGAGAAGAGTACAACGACTGGTACAGATCCGATAACTAAGATTACGGTATTAATCAAAGATTTTGTAAAGACAGGGTCTTTAAACATGCGGATGTAGTTGTCAAGTCCCACAAACTCAAAGCTAGTCATCGAGTAGTTAAAGAAACTAGTGATGAATCCCATGATCATTGGAGCTAGGACAAAGACGGTAAAGAAGATTAATACTGGTGCTAAGAAGGCATAAGAAACAATTGTTTCTCTCATGCGAATTTTATTGACTTTCACAGTCGGCACCTCACTTTCAAATAGTTTTTGTTTTTTTGATTGTTGTCTGACATTGATGTAAAATCAAAATGAAATTTTTTCCAAGAAAAGCCTATGTAAGAACTTCATTTTAATTTTGACCTGTCAGTTCCTTACATTTTTTAAACAAAACTCCCCCTTTTCGTACACAGAGGTGCACAGGGAAAAGGGGGGATTTTACTTTTATTTAGGGCTTATTATTTAGCTGCTTTTTTGATTGTTTCATTCGCTTTTTCAGTGAATGTTTTCAAAGCTGCAGCAGGTTCTTCGTCACCATTAGATACTGATTGAAGCATTGGGAACCATAGAGTTCTCATTTCAGCAAATCCGTCGATTGTGTTGTAGTATGGAGAGTAGTATTGAGTCCAACCACTGATAGTTTCCATACGCTTATCGTCGTAAAGTTTACCAAATGAAGTACGAACTGGGAAGGCACCTGTACGAACTACGTCTTTAGGACCCCACTCTTTATCATCAGCGATGAATTGGATGAATTTCTTAGCAGCAGCAACTTTCTTTTCATCTTTGTTGTTAAATACTGCAAATCCGTTTACAAGGTACTCAAGAGCTGGTTTACCAGAATCAGATGGGAATGGAACTTCTACCACTTCAACTTTACTTGCTTCCAACAATTTAGCTTGGATACCGTTTTGAGCTGGTGCCCAAAGGATTGTGTATGATGTTTGACCGTTTGCAAAGTTTTGGATGTCTGCTCCACCGTCAAATTGTGAACCGTTGTTCAACAAACCATCTTTAATCCAGCTAGTTGCTTTTTCAAGACCTTTGACGAACTTAGGATCGTCAGTTGTGTATTTAGTAACTTCTTTGTCTGTTACAGAACCGCCGTAAAGGTTAGCGATGAAGGCACGTGTCCCTTGGTCTCCCCCTTGACCAGAACTGAACAATGAACCTGGAGTGTATCCTTTATCTTTAAGTGCTTTCAAGACTTTTTCAAAATCATCAGTTGTCCAACCTTCTTTAACAAGGTCAGCTACACCAGCATCTTCCAACATTTTCTTGTTCATAGCCATGTAGAATGGTGCAGAACTGATTGGATACATGTATGCTTTATCACCAGCCTTACTTGCTTGGATGATGTTTTCATTGTTAACATCTTTAACAAATTCATCTGTAAAGAGGTCATTCAATTCAGCTAATTTACCATTTTTACCGTAATTAATGATACGACCTGGTGCATCGAAAAGTACATCTGGAGCAGTTCCAGCTTCAATAGCTGTCGTAATTTTTTCTGGACCAGATTTGAAGTCGATTGTTTCTAGTTTAACTTTGATATCTGGGTTTGCTTTTTCGAAAGCTTCGATGATAGATTTTTCATAAGTTCCTACACCGTCACCAGATTTTTCTTGAGTGAAGACTGGGAAAGCCCACCAAGTGATTTCAGTTTGTCCTGCATCACTTGCAGCGTCTTTTTTAGCGTCTGATTTGCCACAAGCAGCAAGAGATAGGACAGCAGCACCCGCAAGTACTGTACAAGCTAGTTTTCTAAATTTCATTAGTATTCTCCTAAATGATGATAAGCGTATCCGAAACGGATAATGAGTATTGACAACTTTGTATACGTTTACATTTTGTTTTACTAATCAACCACTCTCCTCGTGTTTTAATTGTCTTATTTGAGACCCGCAACAAATCGTTCCGTTATCTCTTTTGGTCTAGTAATAGCGCCACCAACTACAATGCCTCGCACTCCGTAACCTAGGATTTGCTTAGCCTGTTCTGGTGTGTGAATCTTACCTTCTGCGATGACGTCTACTCCTGCATCACAAAGTTTCTTAATCAATTCAAAGTCTGGACCATCCAATTTCGGGCTATAAGATGTGTAGCCTGACAAGGTTGTTCCAACAAAGTCAATTCCTGCTTCAACTGCTGTAAGCCCTTCTTCAAAGGTACTTGTGTCAGCCATCAAGAGTTGATTTGGGTATTTTTCTTTGATTTGACGGATGAATTCTTGAATTCCCAAGCCATCATGGCGTTCTCTCTTGGTACAATCAAGAGCAATCACCTCAATATCTAGAGCCGCTAGTTCATCAACTTCTTTCATAGTAGCAGTGATGAATGGTTCCTGTGGTGGATAATCACGTTTGATAATTCCGATAATCGGAAGATTTGTGACCTCTTTGATTTCCTTAATATCCCGAACACTATTTGCTCGGATACCGACTGCTCCACCCTGCTCAGCCGCTTTGACTAGCAAGGGCATTACACCTCCCGCTTCTGTATAAAGCGGTTCATGAGGAAGTGCCTGACAAGAAACGATGATTCCATCTTTAATCTGCTCAATCAAAGCTTCTTTACTGATCTGTGGCATCTACTTTCCTCCTTTTCTTTTTTCTTATGAGCCTATTATATATCATTTTTAAAGCGCTTTCAAGAACTTGTACTAGAATAGATTGAAGTTTCAAAACAATTTTATGAAACAGAATCTCCTGAAAGTAGTTTCAGGGAGAACTGCCCGAGTTAAATTCTCCTTTCATCCGCTTATTTCCACTAGAATCTTCGCTTTCTGCAAACAAAAGAGCCTGTAACGAATGAACGTTACAGACTCTTCTAATATAAGTCTAAACCTTTTTATAGAGACTTTTTAGATTCAATGTTGCCATTAATCTTCTTTTTTCTTAACCATTCCAAACAAGCCGAGAAGCATTCCAACCATTCCTACAGATACTAGAGGAGTAGAAACCTCACTTCCTGTTGCTGGGAGGATTGGTTGTTGTGGTTGTGCTGCTGGAGCTTGATATGTCTTATCTTGCTGTGCCACTAAAGTGACAAGTGGTTTTTCTTCACCCTTATATTCTGGAAGTTCATTCTTGGCTGCTTCGACTGCATTTACTCCGCCTGTGAATTCTGGAAGTTCATGCTTAAGCGCTTGAACTGCATTTGCTCCACCTGTGAATTCTGGAAGCTCATTTTTGAGCGCTTCAACTGCATTTACTCCGCCTGTGAATTCTGGAAGCTCATGAACTGCAGCTTCGACTGCATTGACACCACCTTCGAATTCTGGGATTTCCACCGTTGGTGCTGCTTCGTCACCTACTGTTGCACTAGGTTCTGTGTACTCAGGTGCCTCTGTTACAGCCGCTTCCTCACCATTCACGCCACCTTCGAATTCTGGGACTTCTACAGTTGGTGATGGTTCCTCACCTGCTGTTCCAATAGCTTCTGTATACTCAGGTGTCTCTGTTACAGCTGCTTCGTCACCATTTACGCCACCTGTGGATTCCGGAACTTCTACTGTTGGTGCTGGCTCGTCGCCCACTGTTCCAATAGCTTCTGTATATTCAGGTGTCTCTGTTACAGCCGCTTCCTCACCATTCACGCCACCTTCGAATTCTGGGACTTCTACAGTTGGTGCTGGTTCCTCACCTGCTGTTCCAATAGCTTCTGTATACTCAGGTGTCTCTGTTACAGCTGCCTCTTCGCCATTTACGCCACCTTCGAATTCTGGGACTTCATGAACTGCCGGTTCCCCTTTTGAGGTCTCCACTGAATTATATTCTGGAACTTCATGTACTGCCACTTCGTCACCATTGACACCTCCAGTGAACTCTGGAACTTCATGAATGGCAGGTTCTTTACCATTAATTCCACCAGGGATTCCTGCATCTTCAAGGCTAACTGGTAAATTATGCATACTTTCAATTGCACCACCAGCTAATTCTGTAACTTCTTGGCCAATATCTTCTTTTTTGACAACAAATAGCAGTGTTTTTGTATCGTACTGAGTTAAGAAGGTTGCTAGGTTTCCATTCGCTAATTTAAGAACAGGAGCTTGGTTTACCAAGACTTCTGAATCAAATTCTAGTGCAACAATATTGTTACCCATATCTACTGCACTTTTTACTTTTGCTTTAGTTGGTGCAACCATATCTTTGCTCAAGAAATCCCAGTTGAATTTCTTATAAGACAAAGTATATTCATTTTGATTGGCATCTGCGTGTTCATAAAGTAAGCCAAATTCACCATTCCCAAGATCTTGCAATGAGTTATAGGCAAATTTACCACTTTGAATTGGATTATGTTTAAGCCAAGTTAGATCCCCATTAGCTTCCACACGCGCCAAGTGTACCAAACCATTGTAACGTCCTGGCCCACCTGCATTGCTGAGGATAATATATTCCTTACCATCTTGTACAGTATGAATAGCAGACATTTGAACGTATACGTCCTTAACATCCGCATAACGTTTTACATCTTTTTCCCAAGTTGCTCCACCGTCCTTACTTGTTGCAACCTGCAAATCTCCTGTTAATCCACGCATGAAGAGTTTGAGATCCCCATTATTCAACTGAACAACAGTTGACTCAGTATTTTGAGCACCTGGATTATTCATAGTTGAAGAGTGAATTGTTTGGTTACCTACTGGACGGTTATCATTGACTGCTTCACCTGCTTGCCAAGTTTCACCATGGTCATCTGAGTAAATAACACGTGAAGACTGAGAACCACTCAAGTAAGATACGTTATTTGTAGTATAGACTGGGATAACGAGACGACCTTTGTGAGGTCCTGAGTGCAAGGCAATCCCTGTACCAGGTCCAGTACCTAAGAAGTGCATCCAGTCCTTGCGAATACCGTATGTAATATCTTTAGGTGCAGACCATGTTTTCCCATCATCATCACTATAAGACATCCAGAGATAGTTGGTATTTGAAACTCTAAAGATATTCTTGTCACTGTATTCGAAATAGACATTGCCAATTAGTTCTTCACCCTTGTATAGATCACCCTTATCGCTATAAGCTGGTTGTTTAGGATCAACTACAACACGGTATTCTGTTTTTCTATTTTCAGGGTCAAAAACTTCACCATTTTCACGGATAGTATAACGTCCCGCATCACCTTGTTTGTACAAGACTTGGTAAACCTTATCACCGATTTGCTCATAGGCTTGTGGTGCTTTCCCTGGTAGAGAGAATACTGCCTTCCCTTCGAGGAACATATCATAAATTGAGAAGATTCTCTTGGTTTTCGGATCTTGGACTAAAGCCATGTCAATATTAACTGGTGATGGCCATTCTGGATTTTTAGCTTTCTCATTGTCACGAGGATTAGAGATGGTAATTCTATCTCCCCATGTCTTTCCATTGTCATCACTACGACGAACGACCATACCAATATCACCCCAGTCAGAGTGATGCAAGCGTCTTTCATCCGTTCCGGCAATCAAGGTACCTTTATCTGTCTTTAGAAGTGCAGGTATACGGTAACTTGCAATACCATCTTTATTTGGCTTGCGGTTCACACCACCTTCAAATACATCTAACTTTTCAGTTACTTCTGCACCTTCAGGAAGTTTTTTCGCCAATTCACCTCTTTCAAAGAACTGGCTACGTTTTTTAACTTCTTCTGGAGAAAGGGCACGATCATAAACAGTTAGATTACGGACTTTAAGATTAGCACCCCAGAAGTTTTTGCCTGTACGTTTTGTTGTTCCGATTTGTACATGATTAACATCTGGCATGTCTTGGATGAAGCGACCAGACTGAGGACTTGTGCGCGACAAGACACCATTTACATAGACGCGAACCTGACCATTTGGTTGGTCAGCATTTGGTCTTTCAACTGTAAAGGTTACAGAGTTCCACTCACCTGGCTTAATTTTCAAAGGAGCAGTTTTATAATCACCATAGAATTGGTTTCCATTTGCATCACGACCTTCAACGATAGCTGTGTTATCAAGGATGGCCATAGTGAAATACTCATTTACTTTGGTATCACTAGAAACCGAGAAGAGGTTGTAAAAACGTGGAGCAGATGCATCTGGCTTAAACTCCATATGAACGGTAGCATTCTGAAGTTTTTTCAGTTTATCAAGTTCATCATTCAAATCAACTCGTTGACCATTTGTTGCATTGGTCTCTACATCTTCTTTTTCAACGACAACATTGGCATTTTCTAATTCTCTTGCGTAGAAGTCACGTGGGACGCTACCAACTTCCTCATTCTCAGTTTCAGCTGCTGGAGTCTCTGCTGGAGTTTCAGTTCCTGTCGGGTTTTCAGTTTCTGTCGGTTTTTCAGAACCTGGGTTTGCTTTCAGCTCTTCACGGTTTACTTCAGTTCCTTTATCCGTCGCTTTTGCCAACTTATCAGCAAGTTCCTTATCAAGGTTAGCTAGATTTCCTGATTCTACTTCTTTTGGCAATTCTGGCAAAGCTTGTCCAGCTGTTTCACCACTGGTTGCTGGAGCTTCTTGAGCTAAAACTGGTGAAGCACCAAAAACAACTGCCCCAATGACTACTGATGCAGCTCCTACTGTAAATTTTCTAATCCCAAAACGTTGTTTCCGTTCAAAATCTCTCTGTGTCATATATTTCCTTCCATTTTCCACAAAAATAAAGCGCTTTCTTTTTTGCTTAAAAATTTTTGCCCCTAGGGCTTTGAGCAAGAAAGAAACTGTATTGTTGATGGGTTTTTCCCATTCTTTTCATCTGAATTTCTGTTGCATTTTTCTACTTTATATCTTAAAGCAAGCAACAATTTTACTCCTTTCAAATTGATACTACACTTATTATATAATAAATATTCCAAGTTTTAGCCTTAGTAATCTATAATAGAATTTACTTTCAGATATATTTCTATGTTTCAAACTTTTTGAAACTACTTTCTTTACTCCTCAACAAAGAAAGCCCTGTTTTAGCAGGGCTATTTTTCATTTTTTTAATGACCTACATAGGTAAAGGGAATCTCACTACCACACAACCAGTTGTAAACCTGGTCATTGACATGGACATTCATAGCTTCGTGGGCATATTCTGGCATGAGACGATAGCTCTTTTCACAACTCAAACGATTGTAAATGGCAAACTGGGTGATTGGATAGCAGACATCGTCATCAAGCCCTGTAATCATTCTCACCTCACCTTTAATGCGATGGGCAAGGTTTTTCACATCAATATAACCAAGCGTCTCCATGATTTGTTCTTCTGTTTCATGGAATGGATCATGAAACTTAAAATAGCGGAAGAGTTCATCATAGGCTTCACTGGTATTGCCAATTTCTAGCACTCGTCTAAAGTCTGACAAGAATGGATAGATGGCAACTGTTCGCTTGATACGTGGATTGAGCCCTGCAGCCACTAAAGCCAGCGCTCCTCCTTGCGAAGCTCCGTAACTAGCCAACTGCTCTTCATCTACTTGCGGGAGACTAGCTACAATCTCAATCAATTGATAAATATCAAGATAAACATCCTTATAGAAGAGTTGCTCTTTTCCTTCTACTGCACCACGGATGATTTGCCCCTTAACTGTATTTCCGAGAGGCGAACGCAAGCCATCTTGTGAGTAACCAGATTGCCCACGAACATCCATCGATACAACCCCATAACCAGCGACGGTAAAGGCTAGCATATCTGTCCAATCCCAACAACGTCCCATATAGCCATGGAAGTGGAAAATAACTGGTACTTTCTTATCTGATTTTGGTAAGACCACACGCGCATAGACAAGGCCATCACGTGTACCTTTAAAGGTTAACTCATAGCACTTAACATTTGGAATATGAAAATCACGTTCCTCTAGTTGGTAATCTGGCAAGACCAAAACCTTGTCAATCTCACCATCCCAAAAAGCATCAAAATCCTGTGGAACTTCATCTCTTCCTTTATATGTTTTCATTTCTTCTACTAATGCTGGATTTCTCATAAAACCCTCCTTTACTTTGTAACCGTTATCATAACTGTAGCACATATGGGAAAGCAATGCAAGAAAGAAAGGGAAACGGAAAGTGGATTTAATGTCTGACCCCTGCAAGAATCCCTCTGAAAGTAGTTTTAAAAAAATAAAAAAGAGCGATTTCGCTCTTTTCTTAGTATTTAGGAGAAGGTTGAATTTCCTTTTGAAATGTCTTTTGGTAATTTACTTCAATTGTCATGAGAGAGTCCTCGTTTCTTTTTGATGACTCTAGTATAGATACTCACCCTAAAAGCAAACTTAATATTATCTTAGAAAATGCTTAATCCAGATATTCTTTCTTTTCTAGATGTAAGGCAATCATGTGCCACTCTGGATCCTCTCGCCAGTTAGGGAGAGAACTGATATAGCTTGCTACCTTTCTAGCTTCCTCAAGGATTGGGAAGTCTTCGATGATATCAGCTACATGAAACTCTGGTAGACCCGACTGTTTGGTCCCAAAGATTTCTCCAGAGCCTCGCATTTTCAAATCTTCTTCTGCAAGGACAAAACCATTGGTCGTTTCTGTCATGATACGCATGCGGTCTTTCCCAGAATCAGTTTTTGGGTTGGCCACTAGAACTGCGTAGGACTGCTTGTCCCCACGACCGACACGACCTCTAAGTTGATGAAGTTGACTAAGTCCAAAGCGATCAGCATCCATGATAATCATGACTGTTGCATTTGGAACATTGACCCCGACCTCGATAACCGTTGTAGAAACCAAGATATCTGTCTTTCTCTCTTTGAATTCCTGCATAATCTGGTCTTTTTCATCACTCTTCATCTTTCCATGTAAGAGGGCAACTTTTGCTTTCCCTGCAAAATGAGTCGTCAACTCTTCTGAGAGTGCAATGGCATTTTTAAGATCCAGGGCTTCAGATTCTTCGATCAAGGGCGAAATAACATAGGCTTGAGAACCTTTTTGAATCTCACCTTCCAACCAAGTCAAAACCTGTGGCAGTTGCTCATGCTTAATCCAACGTGTCACGATTGGCTTACGTCCAGCTGGCATCTGGTCAATAATGGAAACATCCATATCTCCAAAGGCTGTGATGGCTAAGGTTCGTGGAATGGGAGTTGCCGTCATCATGAGGACATCTGGATTTTCTCCTTTTTCACGTAAAATACGCCTTTGTCCGACTCCAAAACGGTGTTGCTCGTCGATGATAATCAAACCGAGTTTAGCATAGTCCACCCCATCCTGTATAAGGGCATGGGTACCGATAATTACATCAACATCACCCTTAGCAATAGTTTCCAAAACCGTACGTTTTTCTGCAGCTTTTAATGAACCTGTTAGGAGAGCTAGTTTCAAATCAGGAAAGAGACTTTCTAGACTTTCAAAATGTTGCTCTGCAAGGATCTCTGTAGGAACCATGAGGGCAGACTGATACCCTGCCGTTACAGCAGCATACATGGCAAGACCTGCAACCACTGTCTTCCCACTACCAACATCCCCTTGTAAGAGTCGATTCATGTGATGGTCCGACTTCATATCTGTTAGGATTTCTTGCAGGCTTTTTTCTTGGGCTTGGGTCAGAGCAAAGGGTAACTTTTCTTTTACTGCCCTTAGTTTTTCTTGGGACCAATTCAAGACCAGACCACTTCCATCAACCTTATTTTCAGACTTGAGGGTCTGTAATTGCATTTGGAAATAAAAGAGTTCCTCAAACTTGATTCGACGAAGGGCCTGTTTGTATTCTGCCAAAGCCTTGGGAAAATGCATGGCACGCACAGCCTGACTTCGGGGCATGAGTTTGTATTTATCTAGCAAAGACTGAGGGAGATTTTCCTCTATCAAGAGATCCAGTCCTTGATCAAAGGCGGTCTTGATGACCTTAACAAGTCCTGCTTGACTGATACCTTGTGCGAGACGATAGACTGGTTGAAGGTCGTCCTCCACTTGGGCTAAAACCTTCATCCCTGTTAGACTAGCCTTAGCACGATCCCACTTGCCAAAGACAGCTAGAGTCGCTCCTAGCTCAATCTTATCAGCCAGGTAGGGTTGATTAAAGAAGTTAACGGCAAACACAACCTCCCCCTGCTTGAGGCTAAAGCGTAGGCGATTGCGCTTAAAACCATAATACTGAACACTAGCTGGCGTCACCACCTGACCAGACAGGACTGCCTTCTCACCGTCTTCTAGCTCTAGCACCTGCTTGGTCTTAAAATCTTCATAACGGAAAGGAAAGTAAAGCAAGAGGTCTTGCAGGTTTTCAATTCCTAGTTTGGTATATTTCTCTGCAGATTTTGGTCCCACACCAGGCAAGACATGCAAGGGTTGATGTAAATTCATGCTCCTCTCCTTTCCTTCTGTTTCTTAATAATATTCTCTTGGAACTCGATCACTGAGGAGACAAACTACCTCATAATTAATCGTTCCTCGGTAGACTGCCACATCTGTTGCAGTAATCTCCTTGTCACCGTCTGAGCCAATTAAAGTTACCTTGGTACCCAATGGGTAAAGCTTAGGTAAGCGAATGGTGATTTGGTCCATGGATACACGCCCTACAATGGGGCACAATTGTCCATCCACCAGCACTGAGAAATTCTGCATATCTCGTGTCCAACCATCCGCATAACCGATTGGCAAGGTGGCAATAACTTGTTCACTGTCTGCCTGATAGGTCGCTCCGTAGCCCATACAAGCTCCAGCCTCTACTGTTTTGACATGAACGATGGCTGTTCCCAAAGTCAGGGCTGGTTTTAGTTCATAAGGCAATTCTAAAACTTGTCCACTTGGATTGAGACCATACATAGAGTCCCCCATGCGAACAGCATTGAAAATCGTTTCCGCATGCCATAAAGTAGTTGCGGAGTTACTCGCATGGACTAGTTCAGGGACTTCTTGCAAGCCTGCGATTATTCCCTTGAAACATTCCAACTGTTGTTTAAAGTAGCTATCTGACTCTTCATCTGCAGTTGCAAAATGGGTAAAGATTCCCTCAACATTTGCTCCATGTTCCTTGAGTAAAGTTTGAGCTTGTGCGGCCTCGCTTGCACTTCTAAAACCAATTCGTCCCATACCTGAGTCAATCTTAAGGTGAACGGTTAAACCAGCTAAGTCTGGCTCTGTAGCTATGAGTTTCTGGACCCATCCCAATCCTGCCACTGTTAAGGTAATAGCATACTCCTTAGCCAGTGAAAGAGATTCAACCTCAGATACTCCCAAAATAAGAATCTTCTTAGCGATACCTGCCTGACGGAGTTCGATGGCTTCATCAATATTCGAAACGCAAAAGCCGTCAACATCATCCTGAATGGCTGTTGCAACAGCTACCGCTCCGTGTCCGTAGGCATTGGCTTTTACAACTGCCCATTTGAGGGTATCTTTGGGAATGTGCGCTCCCATTTGTTGGATATTGTAGCGGATAGCTCCCAGATCGATGAGGGCTTTAGTTGGTCTATGTGGACTAGTTTTCATGATTCTCCTCCAAAATAACACTAGCTGTCACAAACTGATCTGTATGGCTGATTGATAGCCAAACTTTTCCTGAAAACGGGGATTTGCTGAAGTAGGGAGCTCCTCTTTCATTGTTCAAGATTTCCAAGTCTTGAAAGCCCAACTTCCCAATTCCCGTTCCCATAGCCTTTGAGAAAGCCTCTTTAGCTGACCAACGACCAGCCAAATACTCGACCTGTCTGCGACCTTTGAGACTGGAAAAGCGCTCCATTTCCTTGTCTGTCAAGACACGCTGGGCAAAACCTTTTCTTTTTTCAACTGCATTTTGTATGGAAGCTAATTCTTCAATATCAATTCCGTGTCCAACTATCATTTTTATCAAAAGGAGTTGAGATACCCCCAACTCCATCCTTTTCACTTATTTTGTTAAGGTAGTATAGATTTCTTCTACCAAGGCAACTGTGTTTTCCCATCCTAAACATGGGTCTGTAATGGAACGTCCAAAGATTTCTGGCTGGTTTTGGCGACCATCTGCTAAGTAGGATTCAATCATGAAGCCTCGAACTGTCTTCTTGATTTTTTCATTCCAGTCACGATTGAGCAAAGATTGACGAACAATTCGAACTTGCTCCATATATTGTTTCCCTGAATTATCATGGTTGGTATCAATCATGATAAAGGGATTTTCGAGCCCCATAGACTCGTAACGTCCAATAGCATCTAGAAGAGTTTCGTAGTAGAAGTTAGGTTCATTTTTCCCGTATTCATTCAAAGCACCGCGAAGGATGACGTGAGCCAAGGGATTTCCTGAGGTTTCAACTTCTTGGCCATGAAAGAGAAAGGTTTGTTTGTTTTGTGCTGCATAAACGGCATTAAACATCACAGATAGATTCCCAGAAGTTGGGTTTTTCATCCCTACTGGTGCGTCAATTCCCGAAGCTACAAAACGGTGTTCTTGGTCTTCTACTGAACGCGCACCTACTGCATGATAACTCACCAAGTCATCAACTAAGACCAGATTGGCTGGATACAGCATTTCATCTGCTGTAGTCAATCCGGTTTCTGTAATCACTCGATAATGAAGTTGACGAACAGCCTGCAAACCATTAATCAAGCTTGGAGCCCTCGAAGTATCTGGCTGATGAACCAAGCCCTTGTAGCCATCTCCATTGGTACGTGGCTTTGCAGTATATACACGCATAACCATGAAAATCTTATCCGCCACTTTTTTCTGCAAGTCTGCCAAACGACGAGCATACTCAAGTACTGCTTCTTCATTATCAGACGAACAAGGCCCAATGACCAAAAGGATACGATCATCCTTACCTGAAAGGATATCTGCTAATTCTTGATCACGATTTTCCTTATGTTGCAAGGCTTCTGCAGATAGCTGTGTTTCCGCCTTAATCGCTTCAATATCGATTTCTTGACCTTTCTCGATAAATGCCATATTATTCTCCTAGTCTTTGGTAGATTTCGCGAACAAGAGCTTCAGTATTTTCCCATCCTAGACATGGATCGGTGATAGATTTTCCAAAGACTTCTGGTTCATTTTGACGACCGTCTTCTAGATAAGACTCAACCATGAAACCACGGACATATTTTTTAATCTTTTCATTCCAATCACGGTTAATCAGAGTCTGACGAACGATACGAATCTGCTCCATATACTGTTTACCTGAGTTATCATGGTTGGTATCAATAATAATGAATGGATTTTCAAGTCCCATCTTTTCATACTGAGCAATAGTATCCATCAAATTATCGTAGTAGTAGTTTGGAATGTTTTTCCCGTACTCGTTAAGAGCTCCACGGAGAATAGCATGAGATAAAGGATTTCCAGTAGTTTCGACTTCTTTCCCTAAGAAAAGGAAACTCTGCTTGTTTTGAGCCGCATAAATACCGTTGAACATAACATTGAGATTCCCAGAGGTTGGATTTTTAAAACCTGTTGCAAAATCTGCTCCACTAGCTACAAAACGGTGTTGTTGGTCTTCAACCGAACGGGCTCCAACTGCCATGTAAGAAATCAAATCATCTACCAAAGGAAGATTCTCTGGGTACAACATCTCATCTGCTGTTGTCATTCCTGTTTCAGAAATAACACGGTAGTGCAAATGACGAACTGCCTTGATCCCATTGATGAGACTAGGTGCTTCTTTGGCATTTGGTTGGTGAATCAAGCCCTTATATCCGTCACCGTTAGTACGTGGTTTAGCAGTATAGACGCGCATGACCATAAAGACGCGGTCTTTGACTTCTTCCTGAAGTTCTGACAAACGCTTAGCATACTCAAGAACGGCCTCTTCATTGTCAGACGAGCAAGGACCGATTACCAACAAAATACGTTGGTCTTCCCCACGAATAATTGCTTCAAGCTCTTGATCACGTTGGAGTTTGTTCGCAAGTACTTGTCCTTCTAGTTTAGACAAACTACGAACTTCATCAATATTAATTTTAGGGCTTTTTGCTGTAAATACCATTATTCATCTCCTTATAAAGCAAACGGACGCCAAGCGAAAATTCACTTTTCACTAGGCATCCGCCTGAAAATTAGTCGTTCTTAACGTCGTTTACCGTGACAGTTTTTAAATTTCTTACCAGATCCACATGGGCACAAGTCATTACGTTTTACTTGGCTGAGGTCCAAATCAGCTGGAAGATTTTTCTGTTGAGCAGCAATATTTCGAGTTGCTGTCGTACTAATATGATGTTCGGTTTGTGGTCGTTCTTGTTCATGAATTTGTGCTTTCATCATCAAGCGAGTCACATCAAACTCAATCGAACCAATCATATCATTAAACATACGGAAGCCTTCCGCTTGATATTCCACGACAGGGTTGTTTTGGGCATAACCACGAAGACCAACAGCATTTCTCAACTGATCAAGGGCATCAATATGGTCTGTCCATTTGTTGTCAACTACACGTAGAATCAATACTTTTTGGAATTCTTTCACAGCTTCTTCGTCACGAAGCTTCGCAACTTGGCTATCGTAGACTTTCAATGCACGTTGGTAAAGTTCATCCTTGATAGCTTGATCTGATAAACCTTCTAGGTCTGAAAGTGAAATTGAATCTTCTGGAAGCAAATTGTACTTCGCAAAGTTCAAGATTGCTTCGAGTTTTTCATCTTGTTTAGAACGAGCATGGCCATCTACAATACGTCCAATCGTACGACGAATCATAGCATGAATCTCAGGAGCCAAGTCACGATCTGCAGTGATGACATCATAACGTTGCGCGTAGATAATCTCACGTTGTTCACGCATGACATCGTCATATTGAAGGACTTGTTTACGAGTATCGTAGTTGTTTCCTTCAACACGTTTTTGCGCTGCTTCGACCTGACGTGTCAACATACGAGATTCGATGGCTTCGTCAGACATATTAAGACGTTCAAAGACACCTTTCAAACGTTCTGAACCAAAACGTTTCATCAAATCATCTTCAAGCGACAAGTAGAATTGTGACTCACCTGGGTCACCTTGACGACCTGAACGTCCACGAAGCTGATTATCGATACGACGGCTCTCATGACGCTCTGTACCGATAACACAAAGTCCACCAAGCTCACGAACACCTTCACCAAGCTTAATATCGGTACCACGACCGGCCATGTTGGTTGCGATAGTGATAGCACCACGTTGACCAGCATTCATGATGATTTGCGCTTCTCTGTAGTGGTTCTTAGCATTCAATACTTCGTGAGGTACGCCTGCTTCAACCAATTTTTTAGAAAGAAAATCACTGGTTTCAACGGCAACAGTACCTACCAAGACAGGCTGACCTTTTTGGTAACGCGCCTTAACATCTTCAACGACAGCCTTGAATTTTGCATCGAGACTAGCGTAAAGAAGGTCTGAATGGTCGATACGTTGGATCGGACGGTTAGTAGGAATTGGAATAACACGGATGTTGTAAATTTCGCGGAATTCTTCTTCTTCTGTTTTACCAGTACCTGTCATACCTGCCAATTTTTTATACATACGGAAAAGGTTTTGGTAGGTAATCGATGCTGATGTCTTAGTTTCATCTTGGATTGGCACACCTTCTTTAGCTTCAATCGCTTGGTGCAAGCCATCAGAGTAACGACGACCTTCCATGGTACGACCTGTAAATTGGTCGACAATCAAGATTTCTTGTTCTTCGCTAACCACATAGTCAATATCAAGAATCATGATGTAGTTGGCACGAAGGGCGTTGTCGATAAAGTGAGTCAAAGCCACATTTTCGATATCATAAAGATTTTCTAGTTTGAAGAAGCTTTCAGCCTTGTCAATACCTGAATCAGACAAACCGATTGTCTTAGACTGAATATCAATGATATAGTCATCTTTATCCAAAGACTTCACAAAGTGGTCAGCCATATGGTAAAGTTGGCTTGTTTCAACTGCATTAGCTCCTGAAACAATCAATGGTGTACGAGCTTCGTCGATCAAGATAGAGTCAACCTCATCGACCAAGGCATAGTTGAGCGGACGTTGAACCATGTTCTCTGCACGAACAACCATGTTGTCACGAAGATAGTCAAAACCAATTTCTGAGTTCGTTGAGTAAGTAATATCACAGAGATAAGCTTCTTTTTTCTCCATTGGAGATTTCGCAGCCAAGTTGATCCCTACTGACAAACCAAGCCATGAGTACAACTCACCCATTTCAGTCGCGTCACGTTCTGTTAGATATTCATTGACCGTAACTACGTGTACACCTTTTCCTGAAAGGGCATTAAGGTATACCGGCATTGTCGCTGTCAAGGTTTTCCCTTCACCTGTACGCATTTCTGGAACGTCACCGTGGTGAAGAACGATACCACCCATAACCTGAACCTTGTATGGGAAGAGTCCAAGAACACGCTTAGCTCCCTCACGTACAACCGCAAAGGCTTCGTACAAGAGTTGATCGAGCGTTTCACCATTTTGATAACGTTGCTTAAATTCTTCTGTCTTAGCTTGCAACTGCTCGTCTGTCAAAGCAGCCATTTCATCTTCGTATTTGAGGACTTTATCAGCCATCTTTTCTAAGCGGCGAAGTTCCCCTTTATCATTTTCGATGATTGTTTTTAATAAATTTGCCATTTTTTTCCTTACTTTAAATTCTGAATATTTTAGAATGTTCTTTTTATTGTAGCATATTTGCCCAGCTTTTTCAAGAAAGAATCCGTGTTTATACAAGCTAAAAAAGGCTCATTTAGAGCCTTTTTTTGTAAATGTTCAAACTATTGCTAATCATTGATTTTCTTTTAGAAATTTCAAGACTATTCTTTGGTTGTAGAATTGCCAAAGTCAACCTTTGGAGCTGTCTTAGCTTCTTCGCTTTCTTTAAAGGTTTCTGCCTCTTTAAAGTTCATCATATTGGCGAAAAGAACTGTTGGGAAGCTTCTTAATTTTTGATTGTATTCTGTTGCCACTTTGTTGTAATCCTTGCGGGCTACAAATATCCGATTTTCACTTCCAGCCAGTTCTGTCATAAGTTGTTCCACATTCTGATTGCTCTTGAGTTCTGGATAATTTTCTGTTAAGGAGATTAAGCGTGAGATGGCAGAACTCAACTCTCCTTGAGCCTCTTGATTTTCTTTTGAAGTTACGGAGCCATTCCCAATTTTAGCACGAGCTTCCGCAATCTTGGTGAAAACCTCTGTCTCATGGTTCATCTGGCCTTTTACAGACTCTACCAAATTTCCAATCAAGTCAGAACGACGTTGAAGAGCTGTCGCTACATCAGCTTGCGCTTGTTCGACCTTGGTTTGTTCAGAGACAAGTCCGTTATAAGTGCCTACTACTGAGCAACCGCCAAGCAAGATAATAGCCAGCAAAATGCCCAACACATAAATAATTCCTTTATTTTTCATATCTAAACCTACTTATTTCCTTAATTTTTGCACGAACATTACCAATCATCGGATGATCCACCGCCATCGAAGCCACCACCGTCCCAGCTACTAGAAGAGTCTGATCCTGAGTCGGACCAAGAAGAACCTGAGTCGGAAGAGTCACTAAACCACCATCCTCCGTCAGAGGAACCTCCTCCTCGTCCGCCGCCTCCTCCTCTAATAATGGCTATAAATACGATAATGAAATAAATGATTATCCCGACTCCAAACACATTGTCCATAGGGTCACTGTTCTTACGATGACTAGACGAGCTACTATTGCGACTCGATTTTTTACCACTGATGCTATCAGAATAACGTTTGATATCAGAGGAGTCATCAGATGGAAATGTTCCACTTCCTCTATAAAACTGATTGTCCAAGCCTTTGGCAATCGCTAGAATTCCTTTACCATAGTCACCAGTTTTAAAATCTGTACGGCTGGTTGCCAAGATCTGCTTGGTTTGATAGTCCGTTATTCTAATGGCGGTGTTATTACTGGTTTCAATTCTTGATTTACGGTCTTGAACGGCTACTACAATGAGACTTCCAAAATTATCTCCTGAATAGCCAATCTTCCAAGCCCTGGCAGTTTCATTAGCCACTGTTTCAATGCTTTCTCCTTCCAGACTATCTACGATATAGACACCTATTTGAAGCTTTTCTGCCTTTTGACTATTAGTTTCATTCAAATCACGAATCTGAGTAACTACTTCCTCTGTCAAATAATGATTTGGGTCATAGATACCATAGTCTGGTTTTTCAGGTGCAGTGAATGCTGATAGGAAGAAAAATGCCATCAGCAATCCAAGTAGACGCACCAAGAAAGGATTCTTTAACAATCTATCTTTTTTCATAATAACCTCCTTATGCAAGGAAAATTGTTTAGAGCATTATAGCATTTTGAATCTTACAAAGAAAGTACGTTTCCATTACAAAACTGTGACAAGGACTAGGAAAATGATGTTAATTTGATGACAAATTTAGATCTACGCTCTTGGTATCCTCTACAAAAAAGAAGGTCTGTAAACCTTCTTCTTTTTATCATTTTATTTTCGTTTTCTTGCGATCAGATGGATTGGCGTTCCTTCAAAGACGAAGGCCTTGCGAATTTGATTTTCCAAGAAACGCAAGTAAGAGAAGTGCATGAGCTCTTCTTCGTTGACAAAAATCACAAAGGTCGGTGGTTTAGTTGCCACTTGAGTCGCATAGAAAATCTTAAGACGTTTCCCTTTGTCTGTCGGTGTTGGGTTGATGGCGATAGCATCCATAATGACATCATTCAAGACTGCTGATGGGATACGGGTATTTTGACTCTCGCTGATTTGTTTAATCATTTCTGGAAGTTTGTGGAGACGTTGCTTGGTCAAAGCCGAAACAAAGATAATCGGTGCGTAAGGTAGATATTGGAACTGTTCACGAATATCCTCTTCCCAGTTTTTCATGGTGTGGTTATCTTTTTCAAGAGTATCCCACTTATTGACTACGATGATCATCCCTTTACCAGCTTCGTGGGCAAATCCAGCGATACGCTTATCATACTCACGGATGCCTTCTTCGGCATTGAGGACCATCAAGACTACATCTGAACGGTCAATAGCTCGCATGGCACGCATGACTGAGTATTTCTCTGTGTTTTCATAGACTTTACCAGACTTACGCATACCAGCCGTATCAATCATGGTAAACTCTTGGCCATCCGCATCTGTAAAATGTGTATCAATGGCATCACGAGTTGTACCAGCAACAGGACTGGCAATTACGCGATCTTCTCCCAAAATGGCATTGATCAAGCTAGATTTTCCGACATTCGGGCGACCAATCAAGCTGAATTTAATGACATCTGGATTTTCATCTTCGACTTCATGTGGAAGATTTTCGACGATGGCATCTAATACATCCCCTGTACCAATCCCGTGCACAGATGAAATTGGCAATGGTTCTCCCAATCCAAGAGCATAGAAATCATAGATATCATTTCTCATTTCCGGATTGTCAACCTTGTTAACTGCAAGGATAACAGGTTTATGAGTTTTATATAGTTTACGGGCTACGTATTCGTCAGCATCTGTGATGCCTTCTTTACCGGAAACTACAAAAACGATGACATCAGCTTCTTCCATGGCAATCTCTGCCTGGTGCTTGATTTGTTCCATAAATGGAGCATCAACATCATCAATCCCTCCAGTATCAATCATACTGAAAGAACGGTTGAGCCATTCACCAGTAGCATAGATACGGTCCCGTGTCACTCCTTCGACATCTTCTACGATTGAGATGCGTTCCCCTGCAATACGGTTAAACAGGGTTGATTTCCCAACATTGGGACGTCCTACGATGGCAACAGTTGGTAAGGCCATGTTTTCTCACTTTCTACAATAAATTCTTTTGTTCAAGATTTTCTCTAGTTGAGCTTGGTTCAGGCTGACCGAATTGCTCTGCAAGACGTTGACTCCAAGTGGTAGTCGCACGAGCTCCTGCATATTCGGTCTGCACACGGTCATAGGCTTCAATAGCCTCAGCTGTTTGTTCTTGGTATTCTTCCTCAAAAACAACATTCTCTAGTGGCAATCTTGGTTTTACATCATGTTTTTGGTTCGGCACACCGAGTGCAATCCCAAAAACTGGGTAGGTATAGTCAGGAAGGTTGAACAATTCTGCTATTTCAACAGATTTGTAACGCACCAAACCAATGATTACTCCACCATAGCCAAGGCTTTCTGCCGCAAGCAAGGTATTCTGCCCAGCCAAGGCTGCGTCTACTGAAGTAATGAGGAGTCCTTCCACCCCTTGAGGTTGGAAAGTATCGGTATGGAGACGAGCCCCTTTTTCTGCACGGTTTAAATCTCCTACAAAGAGAAGGAAAGCAGCAGACTGACGAATCGCTTCCTGAGGAACCAGCTCAAAAAGAGCATCTTTCTTTTCTTGACTTCTGACTAGAATCACAGAATAAGATTGGAAATTTTTCCAAGAAGAAGCCATTTGGGCAGCTTTCAAAATCTCATTCAAGTGTTCTTGAGGAATCTCTTGCTCCTTAAATCTACGAACTGACGAATGAGCCTGCATTAATTTAATTGTTTCTGTCATCGACGGTTTTCTCCTTCTAATCTTGTTTCTTCAGCTAAATAACGGATACGCTCCATGACACGTCTGGCTTCCCAGGTTTCATCATTTCCATTCTTGCCTTTGGCAAAATGTTTTTCCAAATCTTCAAAACTGAAATTTGAAGTAAAGAAGGTCGGTAAATCTTCTTGCATACGATATTGGAGAATGACTTGCAAGACTTCGTCACGTACCCAAGGTGTTGATTGCTCAGCACCGATATCATCAAAAATCAAAACTTCAGCTTGCTTAATTTCATCCACCAAATTCTTAACATTCCCATCACCGATAGCATTTTTGACATCAATGACAAAGCTCGGATAATGAAGAAGGGTAGATGAAACACCACGTTTTTCAGACAAATCATGGGCTAGGGCAGCCACCATAAAGCTCTTCCCAACTCCAAAGTCTCCATAGAGGTAGAGACCTTTTAAGTTGTTTGGGTAGTCATTAACAAATTTTATCATTTTGTTTAAAACAGTTAAACGAGCAACATCATCACGATAAACATCTAAAAAACTGACATTTTTCAGGCTAGATGGCAAATTAATTAAGTTAAGACGCTTCTTAATCGCCGCTTCTTTCTCAGCCGCAATCAGTTCCGGAGTTTCCTCATAGGATACATCTGCGTAACCATGGTTCATGACCAGGATAGGCTTGTAACCACGCGCGATATAGTCTGTATCTCCGCGAAGGAACTTATCACGCTCGGTGATGTATTGGTTAAACTTAGAGATACTACGATTCAATTCCTCTTGACTGAGAGATTCCTTCTGGATAAAAGCCGCAACATCAGGATCTTTTACAATCTGATGGACCAGGTCCTGGTATTGAAAACGGCTGGGATGACCTTTTAGCACATCTCCTACACTTTCCATCTATTCACCTCCATTATCTAATTTCGCTAATAATTCTAGGGTTTGGCGTTCCATTTCTTCCAATTCCTCAGCTGATGACGTGTTTTTATATTCTGGATTACTCCATTTAGGAACATTGGTTTTTGCCTGGCTTGTCTTCGCTGTTTTTGATTCTTGCCCCTTTTGATTTTTTTCTCTAATTCGAAGCACAGCCTCTTCAGCAGTTCTGACTTTGTTATAAGAGTAATCATTGGCCACTTTCATGGCATATTTTTCATTGAGATTGGCCGAATCAACCTTGTTGAAGGTCAAAAGTATAACGACATTGATAACTTCATCAAGCAAGCCTAGGTCTGCCATCTGTTTTAGCAAATCGCGTTCAGATTGGATAATTCCTGCATTTCGGGTTTGTTTGATTCCCGCTAAAAATTCTAGGGCCGTTTTACTTTTAGCTTCTCGGATAATGGTCGCTTCCTTAGGACTAAAATCCGATGAAACAGACTCTTGCGCTAATTTTTCACGCATACGCTTGATAGAAATGACTTGAGAAACTGCTGTTCCTTTTGCTAGCTGATAGGTCTCAAACCAGGTCCATTTTTTCTCATCAGCGATTTTAAATAACTCTAAAACATCTGACTGTTCATCTTGGAAACGGAGATTATCTCTCGCCATGAGCTGACGAAAATGCTCCAAATCAAAATCATTTTTAAAATCAGCTTTTACTGGTGTCTCATCATGACTAGCCAATTCTTCTATCTCTGGAAAGGCCTGACTCAAATGAACCGTCAAAGCTTCTCCGTCTGCAGCCTCTTGACGTAAATCAGAAACTGCTGTATCGCCAATCCTTTTCTCCAACAAAGTACGATACACTGTATGATGCAAGAAGTCAGATTGAGAAAGTGTTGGATGAATAGCAAGTTCATAGCCGTCACCCTTTTGATAGAGGGTAACCAAATTGAAGGCTGTTAAGATTTTAAAAGCCTTTAAGAGTCTGTCCATCCCAAAATTGAGGTGGTTGAGGATAGCTGCAAACAGGTGTTCTTTTTGTCCATCATCCCAAAAAGCTAAGGTATAAAGGTAAAGACTCAGCGCATCCTGACCGATAATCGGGAGGTAGCACTGCACCAAAGTTGTGGGATCTTGCGACACCCGATTATTCTTTAGAAAAGAAAAACGATCATTAGGCTTCATTTATTTTTCCTTTTTCTTCTTTGAAGATTGCGTAATTTGTTTGAGAAGATTTTCGAGCTCGCTCACATCTTTAAAGCTACGATAAACACTAGCAAAACGAACGTAGGTGATTTCGTCTAGTTCAGCCAACTCTTCCATAACAAGAGAACCAATATCTTCACTTTGAATTTCATTATCATTGCGACTGAGGAGTTTTTGCTCGATACGATTGACCACCATACCAATCTCATCACTAGACACCGGACGTTTTTGAGCTGAACGAATAATTCCATTAAAGATTTTATCTCTTGAGAATTGTTCTCGAGTTCCATCTTTTTTGACAACTACCAGTGTTCTCTCTTCAACTCGTTCATAGGTTGTGAAACGATGTTGACACTCTTCGCACTCACGTCTTCTTCTAATCGTATTTCCTTCTTCAGCCTGACGGCTATCGATAACACTTGATTTTGTAGCGCCACATTTTGGACAACGCATGCCTTCCCCTCCTTGTCGTTTTCTTTTCATTATACCATTTTTTAAGCAATTCCCAAAATAATTCTCCTTTTAGCTTGACAAGTTTTTTGTTTAGTTGTATTATTTAAGTGACACAAAAGGAAATTGTTGAAAGGAGACCGTGATGTCCTGGACATTTGATAACAACAAACCCATTTATTTGCAGATAATGGATAAGATCAAACTGCAAATCGTTTCTCATAAACTAGAACCCAACCAACAACTTCCAACTGTCAGAGAACTGGCTAGTGAGGCTGGCGTCAATCCTAATACCATCCAACGTGCCCTATCCGACCTAGAAAGAGAAGGCTTCGTATACACCAAGAGGACTGCAGGGCGTTTTGTCACCGAGGATTTGGACCTAATCCTCCAATCCCGGAAACAACTATCTGAAGAACAACTGCAGCAGTTTGTAACAGGCATGGTAGAATTTGGCTATGAAAAAGAAGAACTACCAACTGTTTTGAGAGATTATATTGAAGGAGTTTAGACTATGACCTTGTTAACGTTTGAAAATGTTTCAAAATTCTATGGAGCAAGCCCTGCTCTTCAAAATGTTTCCCTTGAAATCCCGGCAGGAAAGATTGTGGGTCTCCTTGGCCCAAACGGTTCCGGAAAAACAACCCTGATTAAACTAATCAACGGTTTACTCCAACCAGAGCAAGGGCGTATCCTCATCAATGGCATGGAACCAAGTCCTGCAACTAAGGCTATCGTTTCTTATCTACCTGATACGACCTATCTCAACGAACAGATGAAGGTCAAAGAAGCTCTTACCTTTTTCAAGACCTTCTATAAAGATTTTAATCTGGAACGTGCTCAAGGTCTTCTTCGTGACCTTGGTATCGACGAGAATAGCCGTTTCAAGAAACTCTCAAAAGGGAACAAAGAAAAAGTTCAGTTGATCCTTGTCATGAGTCGTGATGCTCGTTTGTATGTCCTTGACGAACCTATCGGTGGTGTCGATCCCGCAGCTCGTGACTACATCTTGAACACCATCATCAACAATTACTCTCCAACTTCGACTGTCTTGATTTCAACTCACTTGATTTCCGACATCGAACCAATCTTGGATGAGATTATTTTCCTCAAGGACGGAAAAGTCGTCCGTCAAGGAAATGTGGATGATATTCGTTATGAGTCAGGTGAGTCAATCGACCAGCTCTTCCGTCATGAATTCAAAGCCTAGATAAAGGAGATTATTATGTTTTGGAATTTAGTTCGTTATGAATTTAAAAATGTTAACAAGTGGTATTTAGCCCTCTATGGTGCTGTGATCATCCTTTCTGCCCTTATCGGGGTACAGACACAATCCTTAATCAAACTACCTGAAAAAAATCTATCTGTTCTACTTGTTTTTCTATCTACTGTCTTTGGTAGTTTGATGGTTACACTTGTGATTTCAACTATCTTCTTGATTATTAAACGATTCAAAGGAAGTGTCTATGACCGACAAGGCTATCTGACTTTAACCTTGCCAGTTTCTGAACACCATATCATCACAGCCAAACTAATCGGTGCTTTTATCTGGTCGATGTTTAGCACTGCTGTCTTACTCCTATGTATCTATATTATCCTACTGTCAACAAATTATTATGAAGTTCAACTTTCTACTCTTCTATCATTTGTTGGAGAACATTTTACAGGCTTTGGTCTTACTGTCTTATCCTTCCTGCTTAGTACAATTTCAGGGATCCTCTGCATTTACTTGGCCATATCCATCGGACAACTTTTCAATGAATATCGTACTGCACTCGCTGTTGCAGCCTACATTGGTATCCGAATCGTCATTGGAGTTATAGAAGTCTTCTTCAATACCAGTGCTAACTTCTATGTCAATTCACTTGTAGGATTTAATGATAATTTCTATATGGGAGCAAGCGTAAGCATTGTTGAAGAACTCATTTTCATAGCTATCTTTTATCTCGGAACCTACTATATATTAAAGAACAAAGTAAACTTACAATAATGAATGAAGCCCCTAGCAAATAAAGCTAGGGGCTTCTTTTTACACAAGGAAATATAACATTCTTATTTTTTAACTCAATATCAAACCTGCTACTATGGGACTTACAAATACATAGAGAATACCGGTGACACCGATGGCTAGTCCTCCCATAGCACCTGCAACTGGTCCATAGCTAAAAGCTGTTCCAGTCCCAACTGCGTGACCAGTTCCTCCAAGAGCAAGACCAGCAGCTACTGGGTCGTCAATCTTGAGCCATTTTAAAAGTGTTGGTCCAATAACGCTAGTCAAAATGCCAGTTGCTACCACAACTACCAAGGTAATCGTCGCTATCCCTTGTAGCTTATCCGTAATTCCAACTGCCATGGCCGTCGTTACAGACTTTGGGAAAAGCGAAATCGCCAAGAAGAAATCCATACCGAAGAATTTTGCAACTAAAGCCGTAAAAGTGGTATTCACAACAACCGCTAGGAAACTACTGAGTAAAATACTTCTAACATGGTGCTTCATAAGGTGAAAGCTCTTATAAAGAGGAATCCCTAGGGCTACTGTTGAAGGAACTATCAAGTTATTAAGATAAACCCCACCTTCATAATAAGCAGCGTAAGAAATACCCGTCAATTTTAGAAAAGCAATGATAAATAAAGTCGCTAAGAGTAAGGGAGTTGTCAGAGGGTGAGGATACCTTCTAAAGATAATCATGCCTCCAAGGTAAGCCAGAATGGACAAGGCTATCCCAAACAGTGGATTGGATACAAATTCGCTCATTTGGCACCTCTTTCTTCGTAATCTCCTTCATAACGCTTCTTGATAAACTGAACTACCAGCGCAATTAGGATAATATTGATAACCGCCGCGAAAAAGACAATCAAGACAATGGGCAATAAATAGGGAGCAATCACATCAAATTTCTCCATAATCCCAACTGCAGGAGGCAAAAATAGAATAGTCATATTAGCCAGGAGAAAATTCCCAACCATGTTGACATGACGTACCCGCAACCACTTGAACTGCAAGGCTAAAAATAAAATAATCAAACCAATAATGCTTCCAGGGATAGGCAAATGGAAAAAGCTAGAGATTCCCTCACCAATCAGTGAAATGACAAAGAGAATCATTAACTGAACATATAACTTCATCGTTTACTCCACAAATAGACTTTCTGCATACCAGTTTACTACTTTTTCAGAAAATTTCAAGGAAATACACAAGAAACATCCTTCTTGCTATCTCATCTAAAAAGTTGTATACTAATTGCGTGCGCAAGCATCTTAGATGCAAAAATCCATTTACATCTATTATAGAAGAAAGGAGATTGACGTGACTTACTTAGAAAAATGGTTTGACTTCAACCGCCGACAAGTAGAATTAGAAGCTATTTTAGAACAAACGATCGCCGAGCAGAGTGAACAGAGTCTTACGCTCAAGGAATTTTATCTCTTGCACTTTTTAAATCAATCTCAAGAAAAATCTTTGAGACAGATCGACCTGCCTGACAAACTCCATCTGAGCCCAAGTGCTGTCTCACGTATGGTGGCACGCCTAGAAGAAAAAAACTGTGCTTTACTTAGTCGGAGATGCTGCGATCAGGACAAGCGAGCTAGTTTTATCTGCCTCACTAGCGAAGGACAGACGACTCTCGCCTACTTACAAAAAGCTGTTGAAGAAAGCCTATCTACAAAAGCAGACTGGTTGTTCTAAATTTTTCAAAAAAACTTGCGTGCGCAATCAATTTTCTTGACATTCCTTTTTCCAAGGAGTAAAATGAAGACATGATTTAGCAAAGGAGAATCCTATGATTGAAATCACTTATCTGGATGCCAGCAAGCAAGAGAGAACAATGACCTTCGAGTCATACGAAGAATTTGAACGTTCTCAACATGCCTGCCTGATTGGTGTCGCAGACTATTACCCTGTCCAAAAACTAACCTACAATGGTCATGTTCTGGACTACCATGGGACTTATGGGGATGTTTTCTTCTATCTCATGAAACAAGATTTAAGCCAATATAACTAAAAAGGAGAAATACTATGGCAAAAGCAATTACAGATGCAACATTTGAACAAGAAACTAAAGACGGATTGGTCTTGGTAGACTTCTGGGCTACTTGGTGTGGCCCATGTCGTATGCAAGGTCCAATCTTGGACAAATTGTCTGAAGAACTTTCAGAAGATGTCTTGAAGATCGTTAAAATGGACGTTGACGAAAATCCGAATACAGCTCGTTCATTCGGCATTATGTCTATCCCTACTCTTCTTTTCAAGAAAGATGGACAAGTGGTTAAACAAGTGGCTGGTGTCCACACTGCAGAACAAATCAAAGCCATCGTTGCTGAATTGAGTTAATCACAAATCCCCCACTTCTCATGTGGGGGATTTGAATATATAAAAAACCTAC
Organism: Streptococcus sp. KHUD_017; assembly: GCF_054861245.1. Lineage (NCBI taxonomy): Bacteria > Bacillati > Bacillota > Bacilli > Lactobacillales > Streptococcaceae > Streptococcus > Streptococcus sp. KHUD_017. The sequence continues at coordinate 295,395 of NZ_CM142175.1, read as the reverse complement.
TCTCCAATGTGAAGAGTAGGTTTTTAGAGTTTCAATTATTCTTCAGTTCCAAGGAAGTTTTTAGCAACAAGGGCTGCAAGAACTCCACCAACGATTGGTGCAAGGATGAAAATCCAAACTTGTTGAAGAGCTGCGCCACCTACCAATACAGCAGGAGCCAAGCTACGAGCTGGGTTTACTGAAAGACCAGTAATATTCAATCCAACAAGGATCAAAGCTGTCAATGACAAACCGATTACCAAACCAGCGATTGCGCCATTACCTTTGCTTGCTGATGTTACAGTCATGATAACCAAAACAAACAAGAATGTTGCGATTGTTTCAAACAAGAAACCACCAAAGATAGTTACTCCGTTTGCCAAGGCATTTTCACCAAGACTTGCAGTTGACATACCTGAATTCGCTAAGAGGAAGAATACAGAAGCAGATGCAAGGAAAGCACCAACTACTTGACCAAGGATGTAGTTTACAAGTTCTGAAGATGACAAACGTTTGTTCACAAACATAGCGATAGAAACAGCTGGGTTCAAGTGAGCACCTGAAACAGTTCCGATTGAGAAGGCTGCGACTACGATTGCTAAACCAAAGGCAAGAGCAATCCCAAGGTGCCCAAGTCCTTCAACACCATTTCCAAAAACAACAGCTCCTGTTCCGATGAACACAAGCATAAAAGTACCGATTAATTCAGCAACAAATTTTTTCATGATAAGTCTCCTTTTTCAAACTATGTATTAGTCTATCAGAAGAAGGAAAGGGTTTCAAGAAATGTGCTTGGAAAATAATGGTTTACCTTACTATCTTTTAATTGAGGAATTAAACAGAAAAATACATTTCCTCTATAGAGCTTATCAGTCGCTTATCTCACTAGCATTTAGCAACTTGATATAATCCAGACCCCATTTCTCGACAGCATCTAAAACAACTCTGAATTCCTGTCCCATTTCTGTTAAGCTGTACTCAACTCGTGGGGGAACTTCTGCATAGACCTTTCGTTGAATAATCTTATCCTTTTCTAATTGACGGAGATGACGTGTCAAAATAGTTTGAGTAATCCCAGGCAATAATCTCTGCAATTCTTTAAATCGTTTAGTACCCGTACTCAACTGATAAATGATTACCAGTGCCCATTTCCCCGTTAAAACCCTCTGCGTTGTCGCAAATGGACAAATACCATACTCACTCACTTTATTTGGCATAAAATATCTTCTTTCTATTTTTTTAAAAAAAATTAATCTTTTAGTATCAATAATAGTACTACTTTTGATACCAGCTATCGAAAAAGTGTCTACTTGTTTTTTTGATTGTAACTGTTACAATTATATCATAAAAAAGAAATGGAGAATAGATATGTCAACAAACTTAGAAATTTTCAATACTTATAACCAAGCTCTAATTGCTGGTGACTTTCCTGGTGTCTTTGAAACGATGGCAGACGATATTGTCTGGCATCAACCTGGTACTCATAGTATATCTGGTACAGTTGTTGGTAAGGACAAGCTAGGAACTCACCTAGCTACATTTGCTGAGAAAACTAATGGAACCTTTAAGGTGATAACAAATTGGGTTTCTGACAATAAGGATTTAATCGCAGCTAATGTTACTTTTCTTGGAACACGGGCTGATGGTACTGAACTCAATATGAACGGGATTGACCTCTTCCGTATTGAAGACGGGAAAATCAAAGAAGTTTGGCTCTTCTCTTCAGATCAAGCTGAAGAAGATAGCTTTTGGGGATAAGCAAAACAGATTGGAAAAATCCAATCTGTTTTGCTTATACTCATAACTCAGCACTGTAGGCGATAATCTTATCAACAGTATTAGACAAGAACTGAATGGTATCGCGGAGAGGTTTATTAGTTGAGATATCTGCTCCGATAATCATAGCAGACTCAAGTGGCACCTGATTTGAGGAGATTGAGCCAGTCTTCAGCTCCAGTCTCAGATAGTTTTTTCACTCTTAGAGGGTTAATTTTTTCCAAAACCAGTCTTTGTTTGACACAAATTTCACAAAGTTGTATACTAAAAAGCGATAGGACTTCTTTTAGAGTCTATCACAACTCACTTATAACCCTTTGCTGTTCTTTTATGAACGTTGAAATGGTATCACGGATACCAAAGGAGGAATCATATGTCTAAAGTAGCTATTGTTACAGGTGCAGGTCAAGGAATCGGTTTTGCAATCGCAAAACGCTTGGTCCAAGATGGTTTTAAGGTTGGAGTATTAGACTACAATGCTGAAACAGCCGAAAAAGCAGTTGCTGAATTGTCAGCAGACAAGGCTTTTGCTGTTGTGGCTGATGTGTCTAAACAAGCAGAGGTTGCTGCAGCTTTCCAAAAAGTTGTAGACCATTTCGGAGACTTAAACGTTGTGGTAAACAACGCTGGTGTCGCTCCGACTACACCTCTAGATACGATTACAGAAGAACAGTTCAATCGTACCTTTGCTATTAACGTCGGTGGGGTAATCTGGGGAGCACAAGCTGCTCAAGCTCAATTCAAAGCACTTGGTCACGGTGGTAAAATCATCAATGCTACTTCTCAAGCAGGTGTTGTTGGAAATCCAAACTTGACTGTTTATGGTGGTACAAAATTCGCTGTTCGTGGCATTACTCAAACATTGGCGCGTGATTTAGCTGATTCAGGCATCACTGTTAACGCTTATGCTCCAGGTATCGTTAAAACACCAATGATGTATGATATCGCTCACGAAGTTGGGAAAAATGCAGGAAAAGACGACGAATGGGGTATGCAAACATTCGCAAAAGATATTACATTGAAACGCCTATCTGAGCCAGAAGATGTCGCTGCAGCTGTTAGCTTCCTTGCTGGACCAGATTCAAACTACATTACAGGTCAAACCATTATCGTCGATGGTGGTATGCAATTCCATTAAGATAAAAAAAAGAGGTTGGAAAATAATCCAACCTCTTTTATCATCTCTATGATTCCAATTTCCAGAGTCATTTTGTGTTAGTTAAACTAATCTTTCATCAAGACTAGGAATACTCTCTGCTCTAAATAGTGTGATTTGCCCTGTTTTAATAGAGCACAAGATTAGGAACAGTTTGGATATCCATTTTTTTGCAAAGGAAAGGGCATCTCAAAATCATCAAAAGTAATATTTGCTGCATCTAAAGTAGCAATTCCACTGTTCACATATTTTTCATCTTTCATTTTATTTCCTTTTAATTCGATACCGTTTCTATAAATGTATAAACATTATCATAGTGAACAGTTATTGAATAATAGTAATAATCGTCGTTTCGGTATGAGCTTCCAAAACTTAATGTTGCTTGTTCATTTTCATCTTTTTTAAAATACTGATTGATAGTTTGATTCCGAACTAAATAATCAATATCAAATGCCCCATTATTACCATTATAATTTTTAGATTTCATAGACAATGAAGATAGAAAAGAGTGATTAACTGTTAACTTTTGAAATAAAAATCCATCAAAAGGCCACAGTTCTTTCGCCTTCTTCTCATCAGAAAAGATAAATTCCCCGTTAATATAATCTACTTTTATAGTTTCTTCGGGCTTTTCAGTAATATCTTCAGAAGCACGTGTCTTAGTTAGAACTCCAGAAATTGTTTGGTTACTACTATCTCCTTGTAAAGTTATCTCTATAATATAGGTTCCACGTTTTATATATACTTGATTTACTTTGAACCCTTCCGGAAATTGCTTAAACAAGTCAAATAGATTCTCGGTTGGATAGACACGACTGATCTCAGAGACTTTGTTCTCAATCCATTCTCGACTGTTCTTATTTTCTCCGCACCCTGCCAATCCTATCATGATCAATCCTCCTAAAAGTACTATTGTGAGAAATATGCGTTTTTTCATAACCTTCTCCTTATTTATAACATTCAATTAAACAACTAACCGTAGTTCCCATATAGTATATCATAAAAGACTGATATGACTGTTCCCTCGCTCACGTAGAATCCCTGTCTAATTCATTTTAAAGCACTGTAATCCTAAAAGTCATGATATAATAGGCAGTGAATAACAAGCATTACTTAAAGGAGAAATGTATGAAAAAATCGTTTAGACTTTGTTGCCTAGCTTGTGTGACAACACTAGCTTTAGCCCTTGGCGCTTGCTCATCAAAGCCATCTACTAGTTCTACAAATAATTCAAATAATCAGGCTTCCACATACCATAAGAAAGATGTAACTGGTCCTGCTGCTTCATTTGATTGGAATGCCAAAGTTGAACCTACGAACTATGAGAGAACCTTTGTTGAAACCAACAGTGGCAGTCAATTTAATAAAACTTTAGACCGTACTAAAGAAGCAGCTGAGAATCTTGAAAAAAAGAAAAAGGAAATTTCGGAGCCTAAGGTTCAAACAGCCCTCAAATTAGTGGATGCCGTCTTTGTCAATCAAGAAAATCTTGACCTAGTTGTGAAAGCAGCGGGTGCTAGCAATCAAGAAGAGTTATTTGATAAGGTTTGGAACGAATATTTAGTCCCTGAGTTAACTAAAATCCGTCCGAATTTTTCAAATGATACGGTCTTTGAGTATAAGGGAGAAAAATATCCTCTCAAAATTTATGCACCAATGTTTTTTAAGGTCAACACCAATGCTCTAGGAAAAGCCGGAGCCTATACTCTTGAAGATTATAAAGTAGAAGGTGACATGGTTTATTTGAAATTTATGTCCCCAGCTGTAGACACCTACCAATACGAAGTGAAAGCCTCTTATCACACAGCCAGTTTCGATTTCTTTCAAGGACTGGTGGAAGAACAACAAAAGGTTCTTGAAACAGACTATGCTAAAGCCATGAATATTCGTTTTGTATATCGATTGGCCGCTCTTGATTTTAATGCAGACAATTACGTAGATTTAGAAGGAATGGACTATCTTGATCGAAATCCACATTATCTAGCGATAAAAGTTGATAGCAACGGAGATGCTAGCCTTGATAATGAAAATCTCGCCAACCTTTTACAAATTAGCATGAAGGCTTCAAATGAAGCCAATAAAGGAAAATTTGAGTAAGCTTTATCATAACAAAAAATCACCTTTTCTAGGTGATTTTTTCATAGTCTCTTATTTTTCCAATTCTAGCAAAACACTAATAGCTGATAGGGCATAAAGCGGTGCTGTTTCTGCTCGCAAAATTCGAGGACCAAGTCCTGCCAGAACAGCTCCTTTGGCTTCAAAATCTTCTATTTCCGCAGGTGAAAGACCGCCTTCTGGACCAAAGATAAAGAGCAACTGAGTTTCTTTTTCAAGACCACTTACAGTTTGTACAAGAGCAGCGCTTTCTCCTTCTTTAGCCGACTCTTCGTAGGCTACCACGATGCGGTCAAACTGGTCCAGCTGAGCTAGAAAGTCTGCTTTTTTCTCAAAAAGGGTAATACTTGGGACAAGATTTCGCTTGCTTTGCTCGGCTGCTCCAAGGGCGATTTTTTCTAGTTTTTCAACCTTTTTACCCAATTTCTTGCCATCCCACTTGGCAACTGACCAATCGGCAGGAAAGGCCCAGATTTGACTAGCACCTAACTCAGTCACCTTTTGAGTGATAAACTCCAGCTTGTCCCCCTTGGGAAAGCCTGAAGCGATGGTCACTTGGACTGGCAGTTCTACATTGTCAGCTAGTTCTTCAACCAATTCAAACTGACGAGCCTCGACATCTAGCACGCGCGCCAAACGCTTGATCCCATCATCAAAGACTAGAGTCACTTGGTCATCCTCTTTCAAGCGCATAACTTGAAACATGTGCTTGCTGGTTTCCTTGTCCTCGATAGTGACAGGGGAACTAGCCAAACCTTTTACAAAATACTGTTGCATGCTAGCCTCCAATCACACCAGAGATATCCTTCGTTTTTTTGAAAACACAGGCATTCCATTCCCCTCGGATCATGTGTGTTTCTAGAAAGAATCCAGCTGCTTCTGCCGACTCACGGACCATGTCCCACTTGTCCTTGATAATGCCACTCATGATGAGATAGCCTTCATCCTTGACCAAGCGATAAGCATCATCCGTCAGATGAATGAGGATATCCGCCAAGATATTAGCCACGATAACATCTGCCTCAATCTCCACACCCTTAAGCAAATCACCTGGCGCCACACGGATATTTTCCATACCAGGATTGAGCTCAATATTTTCCTGAGCGACACGAACCGCTACATCGTCGAGATCATAAGCAAAAATTTCCTTGGCACCCAGAAGTGAGCTAGCAATGGAAAGAACCCCTGAACCAGTCCCCACATCTAGCACCGTTTCCCCACCGCGGAGAACCTGCTCCAAGGCAAAAAGACTCATCTTAGTGGTTGGATGCGTACCTGTCCCAAAGGCCATGCCAGGGTCCAACTTGATAATCTTTTCTCCCGCCGTCGCCTCATAATCCGTCCATGACGGCACGATGGTCAAGTCATGGGTAATGCGGGCCGGTTCATAATACTTCTTCCAATTATCCGCCCAGTCTTCCTCAGCCAAGGCAGTTGTCCCCATCTTGACTTCTCCCAAGTCCATAAAATCCGTCAATTCTGCTAAGCGAGCCTGTAAGTCTGCCTCAACCACTGCTACATCAACCGTTTCAGGATAATAGGCTGTCACCACGACTTCTTCCTGTTGCTCGACCTCTGGGAAAATCTCACCAAAGCGGTCCACATTACCCACATAGTCCATGCTGTCTTCGATTGCAACCCCTTGGGCGCCTAGCTCAATCAGGAGGTTAGAGACTAGCTCCTCCCCCTCACGCTTAACCGTTACTTTTAACTCTTGCCATGTTTCCATAATTAAGATACCAAGCCCATAAAACACAAAGCCAAAATAGGAAACTCTCTTAAGACACTTATGTTTAAGAGAAGTTTATCTTTTTGGCACAGTGTTTAGGGCGGGTTCAGTTTAGAAATTTAACCGAACCGTCCTTTCTAATCACTTACTTTTAAATAATCTTTTAATCTCTCTTGCAACTGAGGTACAACCTTATCTGAGCCAAGAAATTCATCAATGCTCATCAATTTATAGCCCTGGCCTTCATCTCCAAAGACGATACTGTCAAATTGTTCTTGACTTAACTGACTAACCATAAAGACCGACTGCTTCCTCTCAAAAAGCATACTTGGGTAGACCTTACTCCCAAGCAGGTTATCTTCAGTTAGATGAATCCCTAACTCTTCAAAAACTTCACGCGCTGCGCATTCAAAAGGAGTTTCGTCCCCTTCACGACCACCACCCGGCAACTCCCACATATTGGGCCAAGGGATATTTTCCTTGTCATCACGCAAGATGGTCAGTAGCTTATCTCCGCAAAATAGAGCAATCTTGCAACCTTGGAAATCAGTAAGTTCTATTTCCATGCTAGACTCCTAATATCTCGGATAAGGATAAAATTCTCCCTCTTCCAAGCCTGCTTTCCCTTCTTCAAAGACTTCTTGGTTCCATTCCATGACGAATTCTTCTGCTTCTGGGTCTTCCAAAAAGTCCATGAGAGCATCTAGTCCAACCTCTGCAGTATCTTTAAGAAATAGCGCAAAATAAGCTAAAAATTCACGAGAAAAGCCTTTCTTGGGCAGATAAGGGATGACTGTGAGATAGTCTTCTGCATTAACTGTTGACTTGGCAGGGTTGTAAAAAAGTACCGCTTCTTCAAAAAGGATATCATCTGACGAAACCTCTCCGTCTTCATCTAACATCTCCACCCCTGCAGCATTTTGTGCCTCTAATAGAAAACTCACTTCAACCGCATGATTGCGCTTGTCCCAGCTAATCTCATAATCAAAAGGAAAGTTCTTATCCAACTCTTCTTGTAAAACATCTAAAAATCCATATGCTGCCATTTTGTCCTCTTTCTATACGACTCTTCAATCGCCCCGAATACTCGGAAATATGCTAAAATAGATACTACCATCTTACCACATTCGTATCAGAAAATCCATGTTAGAAAGGACTGCTATGCCAGACAATCTCGCGCTTCGTATGCGCCCCAAAACCATCGACCAGGTCATCGGTCAGGAGCATCTAGTTGGACCTGGCAAGATTATCCGCCGTATGGTGGAAGCCAATCGCCTATCCTCTATGATCCTCTACGGACCTCCAGGAATTGGTAAAACCAGTATTGCCTCGGCCATCGCTGGAACGACCAAGTATGCTTTTCGGACCTTCAATGCCACTGTTGATAGTAAAAAACGTCTCCAAGAAATCGCTGAGGAAGCTAAATTCTCAGGTGGCCTTGTACTGCTACTAGATGAGATTCATCGTCTTGACAAGACGAAACAAGACTTCCTCCTTCCTCTCTTAGAAAGTGGTCTAGTCATCATGATCGGGGCGACAACTGAAAATCCTTTCTTTTCTGTCACTCCAGCCATCCGCAGTCGTGTTCAGATTTTTGAGTTGGATCCCTTATCTAACCAAGATGTTAAAGGAGCCATTCAAATCGCCCTGACTGACCCTGAACGAGGCTTTGATTTCCCTGTTGAGTTAGATGATGATGCCCTTGATTTTATCGCAACATCTACCAATGGAGATCTCCGTTCTGCCTTCAATTCGCTTGATTTGGCAGTTCTCTCCACTCCAGAAAATGATGATGGTGTCCGTCACATTACGCTCGACATCATGGAAAATAGTCTTCAGAGAAACTACATCACTATGGACAAGGATGGAGACGGACACTATGATGTTCTATCTGCCCTGCAAAAATCCATCCGTGGATCCGATGTCGATGCTAGTCTCCACTATGCTGCTCGCTTGATAGAGGCGGGTGACCTTCCTAGCCTAGCTCGTCGTTTGACTGTGATTGCTTATGAAGATATCGGCCTAGCCAATCCCGAAGCTCAGATTCATACCGTAACTGCTTTGGATGCAGCACAGAGGATTGGATTCCCCGAAGCCCGCATCCTCATTGCCAATGTTGTGATTGATTTGGCCCTTTCTCCAAAATCCAACTCAGCCTACGTGGCTATAGATAAGGCCTTGTCTGACCTAAAAACATCGGGGCATCTGCCGATTCCACGTCACTTGAGAGATGGACATTATAGCGGCAGCAAGGAATTAGGTAACGCCCAAAATTATCTCTATCCACATAATTATCCTGGTCACTGGGTCAAGCAAGAATACCTACCAGAAAAAATCCGTGACCACCACTACTTTTCTCCAGAAGATAGTGGAAAATACGAACGGGCCCTGGCTCAACGCAAGGAAACCATTGATAAATTACGAAACTTATGAAATCCTTTTCAAAATTTTTAATTTTCCCTTGATTTTTTTTGAAAAAGTGGTATCATATAATCATAGAAACGCTGTGGTGTACGACTTCACATTTAAGTGTTGACCGACTATTTTTTGTATTATTAGGGAAACAAAAGTCTTCTAACAGCATGTAGGCCGTCTCACACGGAAACAGCTTCAGTTAGAGCGAGTTGCCCACCTGCTTAATTGCGCGGGTTCAATACAAACCGTGAAGTTTCGGCACCAATACAGCTTTTTATTTGCCTCCTTAGCTCAGTTGGTAGAGCAGTAGACTCTTAATCTATGGGTCGCAGGTTCGAGTCCTGCAGGGGGCATCTAAATCAACAGGAAGAAGCCTTGATTTACAAGGCTTTTTTGCTTGTCTGTAACTGATTTGCCCCATCATTTGCCCCACTTTTAAATCTATCTTTTCTTTTTGAATCAAATTACATCTTAACAAATAGTGTAAAGCCAGTTACTTTTGCTTTGATGCCATACAATATTTTCATGTAGAGAAGACAAATTTTATCTTCTCTTTTTATTTTCAAAATAATAAAAACTGATTTTCTTTTCATGAATCAGACTGAAACTTCCAAATTTTCCATTTAGTTTATTGATATTTCCTCTAAAAAGGTGTATAATATTTTTACTATTAAACTATACTATATAACAGGATGGTCTTGAAATGAAATTTTCTAATCGTTTATCGCTATTCCTTGCAGGAGTTATTTTTGTCCTTTTAGCACTCTTTCTATTTACAGACCCAGTAGCTAATCTTGTTGCTTACAGCTGGTGGATTTCATTTGGTTTACTGGTTTCTTCTATAGCAGCTATTTTAGGCTATTTCTCTGCACCAAAAGAGCTTCGCTCACCTGTTTATCTTTTCCAAGGATTTGTTAGTCTTCTCTTAGCTCTTTACCTCGTTGCTTATGGCTTTGTGACCCTGCCGGTCGTCATTCCGACCATTGTAGGAATTTGGTTAATTGTAGAAGCCATTATTGCTTTCTTTAAAGGCAATCGTCTAAGATTGATTTTCCCTATTATTGGTAGCAATATCACGTGGGTAGCCTTGCTTGAATTTTTACTAGGTCTAGTGATTCTGTTCAATCCAGTGGCTACAGGTGTCTTTGTCGTTTATGTCATTGCCTTTTCAGTTTTAGTTACTGGCTTCACCTACATTATTGAGGCCTTTCGTAAATAGTCTAGTTGCTATTTCTATCGCATTCAAAAAAGCTGGGAAATCATATTCTCAGCTTTTTTGTCTCTTTAATTATCACTTTTTCGCATTCCATTCTGCGTAGAAATTTGTTTTTCCATTTTATTCTCCAATTTGATCTCGCACTGACATTTATTTATAACAAAACTATATATCTAGAATAGCATAATCATTAGGTATTATAGGTTTTCAAACAAAATACGAGTCATTCGTTTTTGCCCCACTTTTGCCCCATTTTTAAATCCTGACATTGAAAATACCTAAAAGTATTTCCCTAAAATCAGCTATATTTCAACATTTTTGTTTATTTTCAATATGAAAAGTTCTTACAAATCCATGTAGGGGGCATCTAAACAACAGGAAAAAGCCTTGATTTATAAGGCTTTTTTGCTTGTCATTTTGTTTTTTGTACCAAAAAGTTTATATTCACAAAATAAGCGACTCTCATCAAAGACTCGCTATTTATCTAACACCTCGATTTAATAGAAAAAAACACCTCACGGTGATTACTTATTATCAATCGTCCATTACTCCGCCTGTAAGTTGGTACATGAGATAAATGTGCTCCAAGGTTTTTAGCTTATCCATATGTTCCACATCTTTAAAGGCACCTAATGCTAGTAAAGGAACAAAACCGAAACATTGGTTATAAGACAAGGGACCATCTTTTAACACAGCCTGTCTATATAAATCCAGTTCAAAGTTATCAGTCACATATGAGTTATCTAAATACTGAAGAAAATATTTCAAGCTCTTGATAATAATGTCGCAGTTTTGAAGATTGTATTTTACAATACCAACAAATTCATTCTCTTCCCAAGTAATAATATCTCCAAAGGCTGTTACGAACATCGGAAAAAGAAGTAAGGAACTATTCATAATAATAGCCGTAGCAAATCTTTGCATTTTTGCCTTATCTTATTTAAGATAGTACTATTAAAAAAAGAAAAGGTGAAAATCATGGAAACATATACACTTGCAAATGGGGTTACTATTCCTAAAATTGGTTTTGGAACTTGGCAAATTGCTGAAGGCGAAGAAGCCTATAACAGCGTTAGCTTCGCACTTAAGGCGGGTTACACACATATTGATACCGCACAAATTTACGGTAACGAAGTTTCTGTAGGTAAGGCGATTGCTGATAGTGATTTGGCACGTGAGGATATTTTCCTAACTACCAAACTTTGGAATGATAAGCACGATTACGAGTTGGCTAAGACTTCTATCGATGAGTCTCTCGAAAGACTTGGTGTGGATTATTTGGATCTTTTGCTTATCCATTGGCCTAATCCAAAGGCGCTTCGTGAGAATGATGCTTGGAAGGCTGGCAATGCGGGTGCATGGAAGGCTATGGAAGAAGCTTACAAAGAAGGTAAGGTGCGCGCTATCGGTGTGTCTAACTTTATGCAACATCACCTAGAAGCTCTTATTGAAACAGCTGAAATTGTTCCACATGTCAATCAAATCCTCTTGGCTCCAGGTTGTGACCAAGAAGACTTAGTTGCCTATTGCCAAGAGCGCGATATCCTTCTTGAAGCCTATAGTCCACTAGGTACAGGTGGTATTTTTGGAAATGAAGATGTTGAAGCAGTGGCTGAACGTAACGGTAAATCTGTAGCACAAGTTGCTCTGCGTTGGAGCCTTCAAAAAGGTTTCTTGCCACTACCTAAGTCTGTGACACCTAAAAATATAAAAGCTAACTTGGATATCTTCGGCTTCGACTTATCAGAGGAAGATATGGCGGTCTTGGATAAGATTCAAGGCATCAAAACTCAGGATGATCCTGACAAAGTTAATTTTTAATAGGATTTTAATCAACTCGTCAGGGTTGCTTTTTCAAGTAAATGACAAAAGAAGTCAAGATTTTGACAATTCGCGCCACATGAAATTATTTAAGCATATCCTTTTCTTTCATTACCATTTTCTGTTATAATGTATTGTATTTCTAAAGTAGAAAGATATTAATATGACAACTCTTATTAAGCATAAACGTGTAGAATTTTCAGAACTTTTTTATGACTTAGTTTTTGTTTTTGCAATTTCAAAAGTAACTACTTTAATTGACCATCTTCATAACGGTATTTTGACTTGGAATTCTTTCCTTGATTTTTTCATTGCTTCTTTGCTTCTCATCGATTCCTGGATGATTCAAACCGATTATACCAATCGCTATGGAAAGAACTCTTTATTTAACATAGTAATCATGTTTATCAAAATGGGAATTTTACTCTTTATAGCCAATATGATTGGACCTGATTGGCAACAATATTTTCATTATCTCTGTTGGGCTATTGGTACATTAACCCTTACCTTATTTTTTCAATATTTGGTTGAATTTTTTAGAAAATCAACCGATGATGTTCATCGGGAAAGTATCAAAGGTTTTCTATGGATAACAGGTCTAGGAAGTTTAGGAGTCTATTTAGCAGCTCTTCTTCCTATTTACGTTGGAGTCTCTGTCTTATTTGCTAGTATTCTGCTAACATTTATTATGCCAAGTATCTTGCTTAATAAAGATAAGCATTACCAGGTAAATCTCCCCCATTTAATCGAGCGCATCTCCCTTCTTGTCATTATTATGTTTGGAGAGATGATTACGGAGCTAGCTAACTTCTTTACAATCGAGAATTTCTCGATTTATTCGGTTCTTTATTTCATTATTATGATTTCTCTGTTCTTGTTTTATTTTGGTCAATTCGACCATGCTATTGATGAAAAATCTAATCAAAAGGGGCTATTTCTAATTTACAGTCACTATCCTATTTTCATTGGGCTTATGATGATGACTGTATCGATGAGTTTTCTTCTGAATCCTGAAGCTAATCGTCTCTTTGCAACCAGCTTCTCTTATATCGGATTTGGCCTCTTTCAAGCTGCTGTCCTAGTAAATGGGCCCCATAACAAACACTATCTTCGCTATTCGAAAAGTTACTACTGTGTCCAAGCGACACTCTATCTGGCTGCCTTGATTCTCTCTTTAATCTTTGCTTCTAATCCTATAATAGTAGTGAGTATAACAACCATTTTAGCTCTAGCTATAACCATTCATTTTATTTATTTTTATATGACACAGAATAAAAAATATTCCAAATCTAACTGGGGGATATTTTAATGAGTTTATAACATTAAAAAGCTTTGGGAACCAAGGCTTTTTTTTCATTAATTTGTTTTTCCATTTTATCCTCCGATTTGAACTCGCACTGACATTTATTTATAACAACACTATATATCTAGTATGGCATAATCATTAGGTATTATAGGTTTTCAAACCAAATGTGAGTCATTCGTTTTTGCCCCACTTTTGCCCCATTTTTAAATCCTGACATTGAAAACACCTAAAAGTATTTCCCTAAAATCAGCTATATTTCAACACTTTTGTTTATTTTCAATATGAAAAGTTCTTACAAATTCATGCAGGGGGCATCTAAACAACAGGAAAAAGCCTTGATTTCAAGGCTTTTTTGATGTCAAATAACTTTTTGTAGCAAATCATTATAAAGGTTTTCCAACCTTATCAAACTTATCATTTATTCTCAATCAATTGCTAGCAATATTTGATAAGACCAACTGTTTTTTACAGTACAGAGCTAGTCTATAATTAACTAAACTATACTAATTTGTGCCCATATTACATGGCCAATCCGCATAGAGATTAAAATGGGCTATTATGAATTCATAAATTTTCGCAACAGAACAAGAGCAAGTCATTTAGAAATAAAAGAGAAGAGAATCTTTCACTCTCTTCTTAGTATATCTTATTAAATTCAGTCTTTCTCAATCTACCTGATTTTCCTTTGCAACGACAAATTCTTTAACCAATCGATAGATAACAGCAAATATGGGTGTAAAGAATATCATCCCAAGTAAGCCAAAGAGATTGCCTCCAATACTAGCAGCCGCAAGCGTGAAAAGGGCTGGCAAACCAATAGACTGACCTACAACTCTAGGATAAATAAGGTTTCCTTCAATCAGCTGTATAACTTGATATAGAAGAAGAGAAAGTAAGGCTTGAGTAGGACTCACTGTGAAGATAAAAATCGCTCCCACAACACAAGCAATCATAGGCCCTACATAAGGAATGAACGATAGCACTCCTGCAAAGATACCTGTCATTACTCCATAGGGTATCCCAAACACGCTGTAACCAACCGCTATCATAACTCCTATGATAACTGCTTCAATCAGCTGACTCATCAAAAACTGATCATAAGTTTCTAGTCCTATTTGTCCGATGTAAGCCAACTTTATCACCACCTTCTCTGGAAGAAAAACTTTTAGAAGTCGACTCGTCATCGCTGCCAAATGTTCCTTACTGGATAAAAATAAAAAGGTGAAGACTATAATCAAAAAGGCATTCATCAAACTTGAAAAAATATTGCCGATATTACTAGTCAGACCTGATAAAAAACCTATCAAAGCTTGGCTAATAGAGCTAGACTGTCCCTGAATTCCTGATACGATAGTTGACAACATGTCTTTGGTTACAAATTCCGAGCTGCCTAGCAATTTCCCAAGTTGAGTAAGGACTGTTGAAAGGACTGTTCCCAGCTGACTAATAGTCTGGGCTAGGGTTGGCAGCACCAAAACCAAAAGAGCAATCACGATTAAGATAAGAGCTAGGAAAACAAGTACCATGGCAATCGGACGACGCAACTCTGCCTTTACCTTCAATTTAACTAAGTACTGTTCAATTTTTTTCATGGGAACATTGAGCACAAAAGCAATAACAGCACCATAAATCAAGGTTGATATTACATCAAAGAGAGAGATTGCTCCTGATATAAAGCTCGATGCATTCAGAATTACAAGAGCAACCAGCCCTATAAAAAGTATTAACGGGGTGTATTTTTTTACTAAGTTCATAAATTCTCCTTAATAAACATGTTTAGATACGACTATACTATTTGGTTTTTCAAACTCTCGATTAAGGTAGGCTTGGTAAGTTCCTGGAGCGATAAATCCTTTGGGTGAGAGGATATCGGTGCCAGCCTGACCGACTATGGTATCAGCCAAGAGCACACAGTTTGTAGATAAGACAAAGTAGGATTTAAACTTAGATTTGATAAATTTATAAAGTTCCCCATCCGTCTCATGTCTGATTTTATAAGCGTAGGTGTAGTCTTCCTTACCATCTTCCGTTTTAATTTTATCTGCGCTTGGCTCCCAAGGAATCGTTAGTTGTTTTAATTCAGCTAATTTTTCCTGAACCGCTTCTTCCATTTCCGGTGTCAAATCTATTCCGTAACCAAATAGCGTTTTTTGACTCTCCCGTTTACATAAGTCAATGTACTTATCACGGTCGCAAAAATATAAAACACCATCTCCAACCATACCAAATAAGGTCTCAGATGACGGATCATAGTTTCCATAAGAAATCACACGTCCTTGATAACAAAGGTCCACATGACCAATAGCTGAAAATAGAGAAGTCTCCGCTGTATGAACGAAAATTTCAAGATCTGCTGTCTTACCAAACTTCACCATTCCAAGATAGATTTCCTCTTCCTCATCAGCATTTTCCTGCATGAATTTATTGATTTTTGCTAAAGTACTTGCAGGGATGAGAGCGGCTAGGGCAATAGGTAAGCTCATTCTGACACGACGTTTGAGATGGTTTTTCCCAATTTCCTTTTCAAATAAGAAACCGTCACGGATATTGGACACACCATAAAGGCAAAAATAAGCCCCTAAAACAAAGAGTTGAAAGACAGAATTTCCCGTAGAGGACAAAAGACTAGTCCCACCAAGAAAAACTAGTACGAGACCATCTAGTAAGAAACGAAAACGAGGTCGAATTTTGTTTTTGCGGTAGAGAACATAGGTGACAAGGTTGATACTAGCATGAAAAATCTGAGAAATTCCAATCACAAGAGCCAAAATATAAATTGGCACATCAGTAGCAAGATTCGAGCCTAGCAAATATCCCATCACTAACAATTTAACCAGTGCAACTCCCAAGGTGTCCGTTGACTGACTTTTTTTGAAAATACGTAATACTAAATCTAAGACCGTTGCTATCCAAGCTAAAAACAGAACCAGTCGAATAACCGTCACTGGCAACCAAGTTCCCGTGACCATCAAGATAAGACCTAGCAGAACAAACAAGAAACCCTGAACAAGTAATTTCTTACCTGTCAGACCTAAAGAAAGAATTTTTTCCATAAAAGACCTTTCAAAAATAATAATTAAGCCCTTTGATCAAATTGACTGGTAAATAGCTGACGGCACAAACAGCCTGTGCCAGCAAGACATGGCGACTGACTGTAGCAATGTCACCATCTTGTCTTTTGCACTTCTGAAATTTGTTTTATTGATTCGAAAACAGAGCTTATAAAAACTAGCTAAACTCGAGAGATAGACACAATTGCGACGAAAAAATGTATAACCAATACTACTTGTAAAGGTAAGAAAATATTATTTCTATTCTATTAATGATTTATATACTATCTATTATGACACAATACTCACTATAGTTCAACATTTTACTAATTAAAAATCATAAAAGAAGTTTCAAGTCCTCATAACGCTTTGAAAAGAACAAAAAAACGGAATGAAATAACATATAATTAGATTATTAAACAAAGTTTACTAGGCACAAACTAAGATATGTTTGATCAAGCAGAGAGGGGAGATGCTGTTTCTTTAAAACAAGTTTATCTCACTATTTTTTATGAACTGCCTTTCCAGACATCTCTAATCTGATGACACTCTTCAAAAATATTTTAAAAATTTAAAACAAAAGTCTTGCTTTTCATTTTATTTGTGATATACTTGTTCTCATATTAGATACAAGTTATCCAAAGGAGTTTATATGGATACAAAATTTTCAGTAGCCTTACATATCCTAACCATGATTAGCGAGAGCAAGGATACCTTAAGTTCACAAGCTCTGGCTGAGAGCGTCGGAACCAACGCTAGTTATATTCGTAAGGTGATTGCCTTATTGAAAAACGCTGGCTTAATTACTTCCCATCAAGGAAAAACAGGCTATCAACTCAGTAAGTCCCCAAAGGAAGTGACCTTACTTGAGATTTATTTTTCCACACAAGAAGTCAACCACATCAGCTTATTTCCCGTTCACCAAAATAGCAATCCGGATTGCCCAGTAGGGAAACATATTCAAGCTGCCATTTCGCCACTATTTGCTAGCGCTGAAGCTCAACTTGAGAAGGAACTAGCCCAGCAAACCTTAGAAGATGTCATTAACAATCTTTATAAAGATGCCAAACAAAAACGAAACTGATTTGCATGCAGATCCGTTTTAAAAAGACTATGCTTGTATCTCTATCGGATACAACAAAAAATAGAAAAGGGTAGACAATGAAAGTCGCACAACATACTACTTATAACAAAAACAATATCACACTAAACATCACAGAAATCGCAAAACCAAGCATCACAGACAAAGAAGTTTTGGTCAAAGTCACCGCAGCTGGTGTTAATCCTCTGGATAACATGATTTCCCGTGGTGAAGTAAAGGTGATCGTCCCTTACAAACTTCCACAAACTGCTGGAAATGAAGTGGTCGGTATCATTGAAGAGACAGGTAGACAAGTCAAAAATCTCAAAGTCGGAGACCGAGTTTTTGGGCGTTTACCACTTAATCATATTGGTGCCTTTGCAGAATACGTAGCTGTCGATAGTCAGGC
This sequence comes from Streptococcus sp. KHUD_017, assembly GCF_054861245.1. Lineage (NCBI taxonomy): Bacteria > Bacillati > Bacillota > Bacilli > Lactobacillales > Streptococcaceae > Streptococcus > Streptococcus sp. KHUD_017. Next base: position 277,342 of record NZ_CM142175.1, on the reverse strand, counting down.
TCTAGCCAAGGTTCCAGACTATCTGTCTGACGAGGAAGCCGCTGCTGTTCCTTTGACTGCCTTAACCATTATGCAAGCCTTAGAACTCATGGGGGCTCAAGCTGGCAAAACCATCTTTATCTCTGGTGGTACAGGCGGTGTCGGCGGTATGGCCATTCCGATTGCTAAGGCTAAAGGTTTGAAGGTCATTACCAATGGGGCTGGAGATAGCGCTGAGCGTGTATTGAACCTAGGAGCAGACCGCTTTATCGATTATAAAACAGAGGATTATACAAAAACTGTTAGCCAGGTTGATTATGTCCTCGATACCCTTGGTGGCGCTGAGACTGAAAAACAAATGTCTATCATGAAAAAAGGTGGTCAGCTTGTTTCCCTCCGTGCTATGCCAAATGGTGACTTTGCCAAACGCATGAACCTGCCAAAATGGAAACAGATGATTCTTGGCTTAGCTGGTCGCAAATTTGATAAGATGGCTGACAAATACGGCGTTCACTACCATTTTATCTTTGTGGAAAGCAATGGTGCTCAATTACAAGAGGTAGCTGACCTCTTTAGCAAATTAGAAATCAAGCCATCTATCGATACAGTCTATCCATTTGAAGAAGTGAATAGCGCCTTAGACAAGGTCGCTAATGGTCGCTCACGTGGAAAAACTGTCCTCAGCTTTAAGAAATAAAAAGGAAAAGACAATGTCATATCTTACAACTAAAAATCAATACATCACTGTTGAAGGGAACAAAATTGCCTATCGCGAACTCAGCAAAGGCAAATCAAAACTACCTCTTCTGATGCTGGTCCACTTGGCAGCAACCCTCGACAACTGGGATCCAAAACTTTTGGACTTGATTGCTGAAAAGCACCATGTGATTGTGGTCGACCTTCCTGGTGTGGGAGCCAGTCAAGGAAAAGTGGCCCCAACCATTCCTGGAATGGCTGAGCAGACAATTGCCTTTGTAAAATCCCTTGGTTACGATAAAATCAATCTCCTAGGTCTTTCTATGGGAGGCATGATTGCCCAAGAAATGGTCCGAATCAAGCCTGATTTGGTCAACCGTCTCATCTTGGCAGGAACAGGACCTCGAGGTGGAAAAGAGGTCGATAAGGTCACAGGGAAAACATTTAACTATATGTTTAAAGCTGGACTCGAGCGCATCGATCCTAAACGCTATATCTTCTATAACCATAATGAACAAGGAAAAATCGAAGCCTTGAAAGTTCTCGGACGAATGGGGATGCGCACCAAGGAATTTGCGGACAAAGACATGAGTGTGCCTGGTTTCTTGACTCAACTCAAAGCTATTAAACGTTGGGGGAAAGATTCTCAAGACGACCTAAGATTTATCACCCAATTAACCTTAATCGTCAACGGCGACAAGGATATGCAGGTTCCAACAGAAAATTCTTATGATATGCATGAGAAAATAAACGATAGTAAGCTTATCATCTATCCAAATGCTGGTCACGGTTCGATCTTTCAATATGCAGAGGAATTCTCAAAAGAACTCATTGCTTTCTTGGAGGACTAAGATGGTCAAAACCATTCTAATAACAGGTGCTACGGATGGCATTGGAAAGCACTTGGCAAAGAAATTAGCCAGTGAAGGCCATCAGGTTATCCTTCATGGACGAAATCCTCAAAAGCTGGAATTGGCGCTTCAAGAGGTTCGAGCCGTTTCCTTGAGTGGCAGAGTTTCGAGCTACTTGGCAGATTTTTCAAAATTAGATAATGTTTACCGATTTGTAGGGGAAATCAAGCGTGACTTTCAAAGTATCGATGTTTTGTTTAACAATGCAGGACTGTATGCGGGAAAAGAACGAAAAGCGAGTGCTGAAAATGTCGAGTTGACTTTTATGTTATCCGTTCTCGTTCCCTATCTGTTAACAACTGAGCTAAGCCCCTTGTTAGAAAAATCGGTTGACGGTCGTGTCATTAATACTTCTTCCTATATGCATCATTTTGCCAAGGTCAAGGATTTGGACTTTGGATTTGAGAAAGAATACAATCCAGGATTGGCCTATAATAATTCCAAACTTTACACTATTTGGATGACACGCTATCTAGCAAGAGATTTCTTTTTAAAAGGTTCAAATATCACTATTAATGCCTACCATCCAGGTCTTATCTCGACTAACTTGGGGAATAATTCTAGTGATGAAAAGACAAAAAAGTCTCTCTTCGGACGCCTGATGAAGTCTCTCTCGAAAGATCTAGATCAGGGAATCGAAACAGGCTATTATCTCACCTTATCAGAGGAAGTCAGGGGCTTGACTGGCTACTATTTTGATGAAAAGAAAGTCAAGTCTGTATCTGAAAAAGGCTACACATTTGAAAAAGCACAAGATTTAATCAATTACTGCAATGATAAAATTGAGTTGTTTAAACAGAAATATGCTCTGCTTAATTAGAAAAAAAATTCTCTTTCCATTTTGCTAGAAAGAGAACTACCAATTCAGGGATAAAGGAATTCGTGTCACGAGCGCCTGCAGTATTGAGCAAGACACTCTTTGGAGCAGCTAAAGCCTCTCCTGTCTTTTGGTCATAATAAACAGCCTGTCCATTGCATTCGCCGATAAAGACACGACGGCGTCCTAGAAAAAACACCTTTACCTCTTTCTATTTCCTTTGTTATATTTTAAATTGGTTAGAAAGCAAGGACGTTTCTACACCCTTACTTCTTACTGGTATTCTTAGTTACGGTAAAAAAGACTATCTTTGTCGCTTACAGATTGGCCGATTGCCAAGACGTCTTGGCTACCATCCGTACCAGTTAATTCATTTGCTACGCCTGCTGGGGTAAAGATAAGGCGTGCTCCTTCTCCACCACCAACAAGATGAATTCCTGTCAAATAGTAACCGTCCTTCTCCTCTACTTTGTCCATCTCATATTTAAAGGTGCCTTTTGAGCTTTGAATGGTCACGATTCCATCCGCTGTGACTGTTGCAGTGGTTCCCGCGTAGTTTTCCCAAGTCCCTACAAACTTAGCGTAAGCCTCTTGTGATTTTTGCTTATCTTCCTTTTGTTCTGCTTGAGTGGTTGTAGCTTCTGTCGCACTATTTGTTTCTGACTTCTGCTCCTCTTTTTGGCCTGCTTCAGTTTTACTTGCGGACTCTGTAGTCATCTTGCTTGTTGTTTCCTTTTGGTTTGAAGCTGAAGTGTTCTTGTCAGTCTTTCCACCACAGGCAGCCAAGGTCAAGGCAGTCAACAAGGTCAGAACTGATAGGCTCGTATAGCGCAATGTTTTGTTTTTCATAAAAATCTCCTTTGGAATAGACAAAGATAAAAGTAGCTCATCAGATTTTGCATATATTTGACGGCTGTCTCGTAGTCTTCAGTGTATCATTTATTTTGCTTTAATTCAACAGCTATCATACATCGAAAAAGGCTAATCCAAGTAGGAATTAGCCCTTTTATTTCTAGTTTTGATTTGCTCGTTTTTTAGTAGATAAACATGGCGTCGCCAAAGCTAAAGAAACGGTATTTTTGCTCGATAGCATGCTGGTAAGCTTCGAGGACCAATTCACGGCCTGCAAAGGCAGAAACAAGCATGACCAAGGTAGACTTAGGCAGGTGGAAATTAGTAGAAAAAGCATCCACAACCTTCCAGTCATAGCCCGGTTTGATAAAGATATTGGTCCAGCCAGAGTCGGCTTGGATTTGACCATCAAACTTGCTTCCGATGGTTTCGAGCGTACGGATAGAAGTTGTCCCCACAGCAATGACACGGCCACCATTTTCCTTGACCTGACGCAAGGTCGAAGCGGCTTCCTCAGATAATTGGTAAAACTCTGAGTGCATTTCGTGTTCATCTAGATTATCGACTGAAACTGGTCTAAAGGTACCAAGACCAACGTGCAAGGTCAAGTAGACTAGGTGAACTCCTTTTTGCCGGATCTCTTCTAGTAGTTCTTTGGTAAAATGTAGTCCTGCAGTCGGAGCAGCGGCTGAACCACTCTCCTTGGCATAGACGGTCTGGTACCGTTCACGGTCATCCAACTTTTCGTGGATATAAGGAGGCAAAGGCATTTCTCCCAGACTTTCAAGCACTTCTAGGAAAATTCCCTCATACTTAAAGCGAACAATACGGCCACCATGGGTTAATTCCTCGGTCACGACTGCGCTTAGGCGACCATCCCCAAAGACAACACGGGTACCAACCTTGAGACGCTTAGCTGGCTTTGCCAAGACTTCCCATTCGTCTCCTGCTGTATTTTTCAAGAGCAAGAGTTCAACGTGACCACCTGTTTCTTCCTTCTGACCATGAAGTCGAGCTGGCAAAACGCGGGTGTCATTCATAACCAGGGCATCACCTGGCTCTAGCATTTCAATAATTGAGTGAAAATGGCGATCTTGAAATTCCCCTGTTTTACGATTGACCATCAAGAGTTTAGAGGCATCGCGCTTTTCCAAAGGAGTCTGAGCAATCAATTCCTCCGGCAAGTGAAAGTCAAAATCATTTGTATTTAATGTCGTCATTCTTCTTTTCTCTTCTCATTTATTCAAATTACTTATCAAAACGAACTTCTTCAAGCAAATACTCGATGAAGCGTTCACCCATCTTAGATAGGCTAGTTTTCTCATGCTGGATATAAACCAGTTCAATGGGATCATCAATATCTAGTGGAATCGAAACAATATTGTCTCCATTAAGATTACTATTGAGGATACCTGTCGCAATGGTATAGCCGTCTAAACCAATCAAGAGATTGAACAAGGTCGCACGGTCACTAACCACGATGGATTTCTTGTGGTGTTCCTGAGACAAAATCTCTTCTGAGAAATAGAAGGAATTATGGGTTCCTTGGTCATAGCTCAAGTATGGGAAGTCTTCTAGGTCTGCCAACTTTACCTTGTCTTTTTTGGCAAGAGGGTTAGACTTGCTGACAAAGATATGGGGCTGTGCTGTAAAGAGATGGTGGGCAACGAGATGGTTATCATCCAACATCTTCGAAAGAACATCTCGGTTATAGCTATTTAAAAAGAGGACCCCTACTTCACTACGGAAGTTCTTGACATCATCGATGATTTCCCAAGTTCTGGTTTCACGCAAAAAAAGCTCGTACTTTTCCATATCACTTTTCTTGAGCAAGGAAACAAAGGCATTAACCACAAAGGCATAGTGCTGCGAAGACACACTAAAAAGCTCGCGATGAGCGATTGGGTTCTTATAGCGTTCTTCTAGAAGTTGAGTTTGCTCGACAACCTGACGAGCATAGGATAAAAACTCCATCCCATCACGTGTGAGGGTGATTCCCTTAGGATTGCGGATAAAAATCTCAATTCCCATCTCATTTTCTAGGTCACGAACGGCATTTGATAGACTAGGTTGTGTAATAAAAAGTTGCTTGGCAGCCTCATTCATGGAACCAGTCTCTACGATTTTGATAATATAGTGTAATTGTTGAATTCTCATGTTTTTATTGTACCATACTTGACGCAATATAAAAAGAACCAGTCACTGAAAGCCAAACTAGTCGCATATCAGTCTTTTTGCAGTTCATAAAAAAGAGGTTGGAAGATTTCCAACCTCTTTATCTGTTCTAGCAAGTTAAAACTAGCTTCCTCTTTCCCAGAAGATGGCTAATAAAATCATGGCTCCTAAAACTGATGGGATAATGGCTGTACCGCTTAGGCTTGGCCCCCAAGAACCAAAGAGTAATTGTCCTAGAAAGGCACCAATCCAACCGAGGAACATTTTCCCGAAGCATCCCATCCGTTCTCCACGATTGGTGATAGCTCCTGCTAATAGTCCGATCAAAAGACCGACAAACATACTTCCAAGCATAGTTTCTCCTTAAATTGCCCAATCTCCATTACGGAAGAGTGGTACGCGTGTTCCATCCTCACGAATACCATCGATATCCATTTGGTTGGAACCAATCATAAAGTCGACGTGAACATCTGAACGGTTAAGTCCTGCAGCTTCCAGCTCTTCTTCACTCATCTCTGCTCCACCAACAACGCTCGTTGCATAGGCTGCACCGATAGCCAAGTGGTTAGAAGCATTTTCATCGAAAAGAGTGTTAAAGAAGGTAATACCTGACTGTGAAATTGGGCTTGGATCTGGAACCAAGGCACATTCACCCAAGGCACGCGCACCAGCATTCTTAAAGACGAGGTCCTTCATAACCTGGTCACCCTTTTCAGCTGTGATATCAACGATTTGACCATTTTCAAAGGTCACCTTGATGCCTTCGATAATATTTCCATTGTAGCTAAGAGGTTTTGTAGACGTTACATAACCATCTGCGCGACGGAAATCAGGGGCTGTAAAGACTTCTTCTGTTGGCATATTTGGTAAGAAACCTTCGCCTTGAGCATTGATCGCTCCGGCAGATTCCCAAACATGATTCTTAGGCAAGCCAAGTGTCAAGTCTGTTCCAGGAGCAGTGTAGTGAAGAGCTGAGAATTGTTCTTTGTTGAGCATTTCCGCCTTGCTCTTGAGAATAGCTGCATGTTCTTCCCAAGCCTTAACTGGATCTTCTTCGTAGATACGGCAAGTCTTGAAGATTTGGTCCCAAAGGAGATCCACTGCTTCTTCGTCACTCGCAGCATTTGGAAAGACTTTCTTAGCCCACTCAAGTCCAGCAGCGGCTGCTACAGTCCAGCTAACCTTGTTAGATTGAGTTGCGATACGCATTGGCTTCATGGCAATTCCCATAGCTTTAGCAGAAGCTGAGAGCTTTTCAGCATCCACTCCGTTCAAGGCACCTGGGTCAGAAGAACGAACACCGAGACGACTTGCTTTATTTTCAAGAAGGTAGTCCATCTCAGCAATCTTGTATTCTGGCACATTGTCCAAACGCTCCATTGGCGCGTGGAGGAATTTCTCACGGTTTACAAAGTCATCTGCCCATTGAACGATAACTTCGTGCGCTCCAAGTGCATAAGCTTCTTTGACGATTAAGTGAGCCAACTCACGTTGCTCCACATCGATAGAGAGAGCCAGAGTGTGACCAGGTTGCACGTTCACTCCGTTTGCAACCAAAAGCTTAGCGTATTTTTCTAGATTTTCTTTAAAATTCGGTAAAACCATCTTGTTTCTCTTTTCTATTTTTATTTTTCTTTCAAAGCAGAAAATAATCCTGCTAAAGCAATAGCACCCGACAAGAGTGCTGTCGATAGAAGAATTGTCTGATCAGCAAGCTCTAACTGATATTCAAAAACCTTTTGAGCAGGTTTGTCTTCCGCAAAAATTCTGAGTTTCATCAAAAGTCCTTTCTTATTCTTCGTACTCTCCTAGATAGAGACGTCGAGCCTCTGGGCTGTTAGTGAGGATATCTACATAAGTTTCATAGTCATCAAGCAGGGGCTTTCCCAAAGAGATATCTTGTTCTGGATTTATATTTTTCCCATAAAGATAGCAAAGGTAGAGACGCTCATTGAGTGTTGGAAATACTTCAATGGACATGTGTTCAGCCTGACCTACTCGTTCCCAATCCTGTTCTTTGATATCTGGTATGATATAAGCTTGGAAGAGGCCCATAAGTGGATTATCCTCCGGTTGACCACTGTCCTTATCCGCTAGAACTAAAGAACAGCGTCGACCAAAACCAGCTACTTGGCGCTCCCGTCCCTTTACCGAAACAGTAATAGGATGCCCTCCAATATGGCTATAGATCCATTCTTTGGGTAGTCCATAATCTAACAGGGGGTTAATTTCTTTGACAATCGCTACAGAACTATAGCGTAGAAACTGACGAGTAACTGCTTTACAAAAAAGGATATCTTCCTCTTTCAAGGTCACTCCCTTCCAGTTATTTTCTTCGTTAAAATGGTTGAAAAATACCAGATAGGGATCACGCACCATTTGTGCTAATACGTAAACGCCATTTCGCAAGCGTATGGAAATAACTTTCCCTGGTTTCCAAGGTGTTGCTCTGTTTTTCTTTAGCATCATTAACTAACCTCAAACCTACATAAGACATTTCAAACTATTAAAACAAATCGTCAAACAAACTCAACTGGTTGTCCTCTGGCATATTTCCGAGAATCCCCATCTCATCCATCTTTTCAACCAAGGTTGATGAGAGCCCACCACGCTTGCGGAGTTCTGTTTTAGAGAGGAATTCTCCCTCTTGACGAGCACGAACCAGTTGCTTGGCAACGTTCTCTCCTAGACCATCCATAGCGACAAACGGTGGGATGAGGGTGTCTCCATCTATGATGAATTCAGTCGCATCACTGCGATAGAGGTCTAACTTGCCAAATTTAAAACCACGTTCCCACATCTCATTGACGATTTCAAGTGTTGTGTAAAGGTCAATTTCTACGTTAGAAGCTTCATTGTTCTTGCGCTTTTCAGCAATTTCTTGCATCTTGCGTTTGATAGCATCCAAGCCTGCACCCATGGTCTTGATATCAAAGGCCTTGGCACGGATGGAGAAGTAAGCACAATAATAATAAATCGGATGGTGAACCTTGAAGTAGGCCACACGAAGGGCCATCATAACGTAGGCAGCCGCGTGGGCTTTAGGGAACATGTACTTGATTTTCCCACAAGATTCGATATACCACTCAGGGACATTATTAGCCTTCATGGCCTCGATATATCCATTACGCTCTTCTTCAGAGATTTTGAGCCACATTCCCTTACGCACTCGCTCCATGATGGTAAAGGCCATCTTTGGATCTAGACCAGCGTGCATGAGGTAAACCATGATGTCATCCCGACATCCGATAACGGTTGATAGGTCCGCAATTCCAGCCTTAATCAAGTCCTGGGCATTTCCCAACCATACGTCGGTACCGTGGGATAGACCTGAGAGCTGAAGCAACTCTGCAAAAGTCGTCGGATGCGTCTCGTCTACCATCCCACGTACAAAGTTGGTTCCAAACTCTGGAATCCCCAGCATCCCCGTCGGTGTACCGATTTGCTCAGGAGTCACCCCAAGAACATCAGTTCCTGAAAAGAGGGCCATCACGCCTTCATCATCCATAGGAATTTCATTAGGATCAATCCCAGACAAGTCCTGCAGTTTCCGAATCATGGTCGGATCGTCATGTCCCAGGACATCAAGCTTAAGGACGTTCTCATCGATATCGTGGAAGTTAAAGTGAGTGGTCTGCCATTCAGCAGTCACATCATCTGCAGGATACTGCACTGGAGTAAAATCATAGACATCCATATAGTTAGGGATAACAACGATTCCCCCTGGGTGCTGACCAGTCGTCCGTTTAACACCAGCAGCTCCTTGGGCTAGGCGCTCTACTTCGGCTTCCCGGTAGAATTTACCATAGTCACGCTCGTAACCCTTGACAAATCCATAGGCTGTCTTAGCAGCCACCGTACCTACCGTTCCTGCACGGAAAGCATATTCTTCCCCAAAGATATCACGAACATCCAAGTGGGCACTCGGCTGGTCCTCCCCTGAGAAGTTCAAATCGATATCGGGAACCTTGTCCCCGTCAAAACCAAGGAAGGTCTCGAAAGGAATGTCCTGTCCATTCTTGCTGAGCTTGTGCCCACAGTTAGGACAGTCTTTATCTGGCATATCAAATCCTGAACCGTAAGAACCATCTGTGATAAACTCACTGTACTGACACTGGCCACAGACATAGTGAGGCGAGAGCGGATTGACCTCGGTAATCCCAATCATGGTCGCAACGAAACTAGATCCAACAGACCCACGGGAACCAACCAAGTAACCTCGTTCGTTGGAACGGTGCACTAGCATCTGTGAAGCCAGATAAATCACGGCGAAACCATTCCCCAAGATAGAGGTCAATTCCTTTTCAATCCGCAAATCAACGATATCTGGGAGTGGATTCCCATAGATTTCGAAGGCTTTTTTATAGGTTAATTCAGCAACTGTTTCTTCGGCTTTGTCAATGAAAGGCGTGTACAAATCACCCTTTACAACCTCCACAGGCTCAAAGATTTCTGCCAAGGCATTGGTATTTTCAATGACAATCTTACGAGCCAAATCTTCTCCTAGAAAGGCAAATTCGTCCAACATTTCATTGGTCGTTCTAAAATGTGCCTTTGGTAGCGGAGCTGGTTGGGCAGCTTCTCCATGGCCGATAGTCCGGTTAATCATAGCTCCCTGACCTAGACTTCGTACGATAATCTCACGATAAATCTCATCCTCAGGTTCGATATAGTGGACATTTCCTGTCGCCAGAACGGGTTTCCCAAGGCGCTCTCCAACCTCAATCAAGCTCTTGATGATGGTGCGGAGTTCCTCCATATCCTTAACCTGCTCCTTGGCAATCAGAGGTGCATAGATAGCCGGAGGCATCACCTCGATAAAGTCATAGTATTTAGCTACTTCGACTGCCGCATCTACTCCTTGTGACACGACTGCATCAAAGACTTCTCCTTCCGTACAAGCCGATCCCAAGATTAAACCTTCTCGATGGGCATCCAGAACCGTACGTGGAATTCGTGGAACTCCTTCAAAATACTGGGTATTTGAGAGAGAAACCAGCTTAAAGATATTTTTTAAGCCCACCTGATTTTTCACATAGATGGTCGCATGCTTGACACGAGCTTTTTTATACGAATCTGGACTGATTAAATCAAGGTTTAATCGTGCCAAATCTGTCACACCGTGTTTTTCTGCCACTTCCTTGATAAAGATAAAGAGCAGACGGCCAGTTGCTTCCGCATCGTAGTTGGCCATGTGGTGGTGTTCTAGGGCAACTCCAAAACGCTTGGTCAAAGGTCCTAGACCGTGGCGCTTGTATTCAGGATAGAGATTTCTTGCGAACTCTAGCGTATCGATGACAGGCTGAGTGATTTTGGGCAGTCCATAACGTTCATAGTTGGCATTCATAAAGCCAACGTCAAAGGTTGCATTGTGGGCTACAAGAACGGTATCCTTACAAAATTCTTGGAACTCTTTTAAAACTTGAACTAAAGGTTTCGCATTTTTTACATGGTCATCCGTAATTCCAGTCAATTCAGTCGTAAAGGCTGACAAAGGATGCCCAGGATTGATAAATTCATCAAATTCAGCGACGATATTACCCTTATACATCTTAGAAGCCGCAACTTGAATCAAGTCATTATAGATAGCTGAAAGTCCTGTCGTTTCCACGTCAAAGACTACATAGGTAGCTTCAGAAAGGTCCATCTCCACTTCGTTATAGACGATAGGAACACGGTCTTCAACGATATTGGCTTCCATCCCATAGATCAGCTGGATACCAGCTTTCTTAGCTGCCTTATAGCCATGAGGGAAGGATTGAACATTCCCGTGGTCTGTGATTGCTACTGCCTTATGTCCCCATTTGGCTGCTGTTCCAACGATTTCTTCGACTTCAGGTAGAGCATCCATGGTCGACATATTGGTATGCGCATGGAACTCAACCCGACGTTCTCCCTCTGGCATCAAGTCTTTACGCTCATAGTGGACAACTTCCTGCACATCTTGCACATTCATGGTCAAGTCTCGCGTGAAATTATTCATTTCAACATTCCCACGAACACGAAGCCAAGAATTTTTCTTGATCATGTCAAATTTCTGAGCTTCTTCTTCATTTTTGACCCATTTTTGCATGGAGAAGCTAGATGTATAGTCGGTCATCTTGAAGTTAATCAAAACACGACCTGTTCTAGTCACCTTCTGCTCAACATCAAAGACAACTCCTTCAAAGACCAGACGGTTCTCCTCAGTATTGACCTCAATCATTGGAGTAATTTCTGCCTTTTCTAGTTTTGGCTTGGCAGCTGCCTTCTTAGCTTGAAAATCAAAGACAGGCTTGTCCTCTACTGGAGGTGGTGGCGCCATCTGTTCCAACTGTTCCATGGACCGAAGTGTTTCTTCATTAGCAGCCTGAACAATCATTTGATTTTCCAAATGGAAAGCTTCTTGCTCTTCCTTGGTCAAATGTTCATTTTTCTCTAAATGGCATGTAAACTTAGGAAAACCAAAGAGCTCAAGTTGTTTGCTAAGATTTGGTAGGTGGTTTTTTCTAAAATGTTCTGTATCTGCTGCTTCAGAAGCCTCAATAATCAACTGATCATTTTCAAATCGGACTTGAAAATCCTGATACATGGTCCGAAATCCTTGGCTAGAACAAGGCCCGTCTGAAAAAGCCTCCCGATAGTAGGCCTGTAAAAGCTCTCTTGAAAAATCTTGATCTTTCGTTTTAATTTTGAAAGTCGCTTGATTTCCTGTTTTTGAAAATTCTTCTTTCAATCCCTTCTTCAACGCTAAAAAGAGTTCAAAGGGGAGGATATTCTCAAAGACAAAACGAAACTCCCAAATATTACTTTGCTTGTGTACAATAACTTGTTCAATTTCAGCCTGGGAGAAGGCCTCATGATTTCTTATGTCAGCGGGGATTCCCAACTGATTCATTAAAATTTCAAAAGTGGTTGACATCCATTTTCCTCACAATATACTCCTTCTATTTTACCATATTTGAGGCCATTTTAGCTATTTCTACCAAACAGAAAAAGAAGCCACAAAGTGACTTCTTTTAAAGTGACGGTGAATTATTCTTCACCTTTGTTTTTCTTAATGATTTCTTCTTGTACTGACTTAGGTACATCTTCGTAGTGGTCGAATACCATCATGAATGTACCACGTCCTTGTGATGCAGAACGAAGAACTGTTGCGTAACCGAACATTTCAGCAAGTGGAACGTAAGCACGAACGATTTGGCTGTTACCGTGTGCTTCCATACCATCTACACGTCCACGACGAGCAGTTACGTGACCCATAACATCACCAAGGTTTTCTTCTGGAACAGTGATTGTTACAAGCATCATTGGCTCAAGGATAGCTGGTTGTGCAGTCTTAGCAGCTTCTTTAAGTGCAAGAGATGCAGCGATCTTGAAGGCAGTTTCAGATGAGTCGACATCGTGGTATGAACCATCGTAAAGCTTAGCTTTAACGTCAACCATTGGGTAACCAGCAAGAACACCGTTAGCCATAGATTCTACCAAACCTTTTTCAACCGCTGGGATAAATTCACGAGGAACCACACCACCGACGATTGCGTTTTCGAATTCGAATCCTTTACCTTCTTCGTTTGGAGTAAATTCAATCCATACATCACCGAACTGACCTTTACCACCAGACTGACGTTTGAAGAATCCACGTGCTTGAGTAGAAGCGCGGAATGTTTCACGGTAAGATACTTGAGGAGCACCTACGTTCGCTTCAACTTTGAACTCACGACGCATACGGTCAACAAGGACGTCAAGGTGAAGCTCACCCATACCAGAGATAACTGTTTCACCAGTTTCAACGTTAGTTTCAACGCGGAATGTTGGATCTTCTTCAGCCAATTTTTGAAGGGCGATACCCATCTTATCTTGGTCTGCTTTAGATTTAGGCTCAACCATCAATTGGATAACTGGTTCTGGAACGTTGATTGACTCAAGGATGATTTTAGCTTTTTCATCTGTCAATGAGTCACCAGTTGTAGTGTCTTTCAAACCAACGGCAGCAGCGATATCACCTGAATAAACAGTGTCGATTTCTTGACGGCTGTTAGCGTGCATTTGAAGGATACGTCCGATACGTTCACGTTTACCTTTAGAAGTATTCAATACGTAAGAACCTGATTGAAGAACACCTGAGTAAACACGGAAGAATGTCAAACGACCTACGAATGGGTCAGTCATGATCTTGAAGGCAAGTGCTGCAAATGGCTCTTCATCAGATGCTGGACGAGTTTCTTCTTCTTCAGTATCTGGGTTGATACCTTTGATCGCAGGGATATCAAGTGGGCTTGGAAGGTAGTCGATAACCGCATCAAGCATCAATTGGACACCCTTGTTCTTGAAGGCAGAACCACAAAGTACTGGGTAGAATTCAACGTTGATAGTCGCTTTACGGATACCAGCTTTCAATTCCTCGTTAGTGATTTCTTCACCTTCGAGATATTTCATCATCAATTCTTCGTCAGTTTCAGCAACTGCTTCAACCAATTTTTCACGGTATTCTTGAGCTTGTTCAAGGTATTCAGCTGGAATATCTTCTTCAAGGATATCTGTACCAAGGTCGTTAGTATAGATTTCAGCTTTCATCTTGATCAAGTCAATGATTCCGCGGAAGTCATCTTCAGCACCGATTGGCAATTGAATTGGGTGTGCATTTGCTTGAAGACGATCGTGAAGTGTGCTTACTGAGTAAAGGAAGTCAGCACCGATTTTGTCCATTTTATTGGCAAATACGATACGTGGAACCCCGTACTCAGTTGCTTGACGCCAAACTGTTTCAGTTTGAGGCTCAACACCTGATTGTGAGTCAAGAACTGTAACCGCACCGTCCAATACACGAAGAGAACGTTGTACTTCGATTGTGAAGTCCACGTGTCCTGGTGTGTCGATGATGTTTACGCGGTGGTTGTTCCATTGAGCTGTTGTCGCAGCAGATGTGATAGTGATACCACGTTCTTGCTCTTGCTCCATCCAGTCCATTTGAGACGCACCTTCGTGAGTTTCACCGATTTTGTGGATTTTACCAGTGTAGTAAAGAATACGCTCAGTTGTAGTTGTTTTACCAGCATCGACGTGAGCCATGATACCGATATTACGAGTTTTTTCAAGTGAAAATTCGCGTGCCATGAGGTTTGTTTCTCCTATATTTTTTATTTCTATTCTATTATAACACGATTTCAATAAAAACGGATAGGCAGGACCCACCCGTTCTCAATGTTTATCTTGTTTAGTTGGTTTCAACTTGTGAGATGGGAAGTTGAATTGAACTCGGGCTAAAGTTAGTTAGCCGATATTAGCTCAATTGAACCCGGGCTAAAAGCTCAAGTTAACTGATTTGAACCCGAGCGAGGCCCGGTGCAAAAAAGATAAACTGCTTTGTGTTCACGGAACACTGCATCAGTTTCCTATTTTTGCCTTGGGCCTTTGCCGCTCTTGGTATCATTTTATTACCAACGGAAGTGTGCGAAGGCACGGTTAGCTTCAGCCATACGGTGAGTGTCTTCACGTTTCTTAACTGCTGCACCAGTGTTGTTAGCAGCATCCAAGATTTCTTTTGCAAGACGGTCTTGCATTGTGTGTTCACCACGAAGGCGAGCGATTGTTACCAACCAACGAAGTCCAAGTGTTGTACGACGTTCTGGACGAACTTCAACTGGGACTTGGTAGTTAGATCCACCAACACGACGTGCACGTACTTCAAGTACAGGCATGATGTTTTCCATAGCTGTTTCAAATACTTCAAGTGCATCGTTACCAGTAGCTTCTTTGATTTGTTCAAAAGCACCGTAAACGATTGAAGCAGCTGTACCACGTTTACCGTCAAGCATAACGCGGTTGATAAGACGAGTAACTAGTTGTGAATTGTAAAGCGGATCTGGCAATACGTCACGTTTTGGAGCTCTATTTTTACGACTCATTTCTCTTTATCCCCTTTCCTTATGCTTTTTTCGGACGTTTAGTACCGTATTTAGAACGGCCTTGTTTACGATCGTTAACACCTGCAGTATCAAGTGCACCACGGACGATATGGTAACGTACCCCTGGAAGGTCTTTTACACGTCCACCGCGAAGAAGCACCACGCTGTGCTCTTGCAAGTTGTGTCCGATACCTGGGATGTAGGCAGTAACTTCGATAAGGTTGCTCAAACGTACACGAGCAAATTTACGAAGGGCAGAGTTAGGTTTTTTAGGTGTCATAGTTCCAACACGAGTTGCTACACCACGTTTTTGTGGTGAAGAAACGTTTGTTTGAACTTTTTTATGACTGTTGTAACCAACGTTCAAAGCTGGTGATTTAGATTTTTCTACTTTTGATTTACGCGGTTTGCGAACCAATTGGTTAATTGTAGGCATCTACATTCTCCTGTGTTTTTTTATTTTTGGTGATGATACACTTGGTGACAGCTATCATCTGTGTGTACTTTTGCAACATTTGTCAGCACGTCCCTGTACACTCTTGAGAGACCAAAAGTAAAAAGTACCGTCTAACATTGTACCACTTTTTTTCTATTTTTGTCAATATATTTCTTCTTATTTTTTGACTTCTTTACTCTAAAATCTCTTTGAAAACGGTCACCTACCAGATAGACTCTTCAACCGACCACATAGACAAAGCTTCTTGTAATTGTCAAAAAAATGGTGTTTAATAGACTTGTAAGTAAGAGATCTCTATTACAACTAGATAAAGGAGAAATTATGAAAGTCAAACTCGACATTGATCTGCAGTATATTGAAGAACAAATCATCATAGAAGCACCAACTTTGTCCCCTAGAGTTCAAAAAGTTCAAGACTTTGTTCAATCGCTAGATCAAAAAGAAACACTTAAAGGAAAATTTCAAGATCAGGTTTTTCTTATCGAAATTCAAAAGATTCAACGGATTTACATCGAGAATCGTAAAGTCTTGGCTGAAACGGACAGTCGAATCTATGCTCTCGACATTCGTCTCTACCAAGCAAGTGAAATTCTACCTGCTTCCTTTATCCAAATTTCCCAATCGGAAATTGTCAACATTGATGCAATTAGTCATCTAAAACTAACCTCTAACGGCTTGATTGAAATTTATCTAAAAAACGAAAGTTTTACCTACTCATCTCGCCGTTACCTCAAAACCATTAAGGAGAAATTAGAACTATGAAAAAACAAGTATTCCACGATGCCACAACTGGTATCCTCATTGGCCTCACCCTATCTATTATCTTTTCTTTTATCTATTCGCCAAGCTACTACGCACCTCTAAGCTATGAATCGCCCGTTGGTCAATTCATGAGAGAGCATCAAGTCCATGGTTCTCTAGTCTTGCTTTACTCTACGGTTATCTGGGCAGCTATTGGAGTTCTCTTTAGTTTTGGTAGCCGTCTATTCGCTCAAGATTGGAGCCTTCTTCGTGCGACTGTCACTCACTTCTTCCTCATGCTACTAGGCTTTGTACCTTTAGCAATCCTAGCAGGCTGGTTCCCATTAAACTGGCTCTTCATCCTCCAACTCATCCCAGAGTTTGCAATCGTCTACCTCATCATCTGGGTCGTTCTCTACAAGAGAGAATCAAAGAAGGTTGCCCATATCAACCAATTATTGGCTAAGAAAAAATAAGACCTAAAAACCCACTCACAAAACGGAGTGGGTTTTTGCTTATAATTTTTGTTTTAGCTCTAATAAGAGATTCATGGCTTGCATCGGTGTCATATTGTACACATCTACTTGGGCCAATTCTGCTAGGATAGGATTTTCTTCCTTTTCATCAAAGAGAGACATTTGCTCATTGACAACATTCCTTTGATTGATAGAAATTGGATTTTCCTGACCTTGGCTCTCTAGTTGAGTTAGAATCGCATCCGCTCTTTTTAGCAAGTCTGCTGGCAATCCTGCAATCTTAGCAACGTGAATACCGTACGATTTGTCTGCTGGACCTGGTTCAATCTTATGAAGGAAAGTGACCTGACCATTTTGCTCAAGCGTAGCCACGTGTACATTTACTAGATGTTCAAGACTAGCTTCCAGACTGGTTAATTCATGGTAGTGCGTCGCAAAAAGAGTCTTGGCTCCAATATGCTCGTGGATGTACTCGATGATAGACTGGGCTAAAGCCATGCCGTCATAAGTTGCGGTTCCACGGCCTAGCTCATCAAAAAGAATCAAGGAATCCTTTGTCGCATGACTAATGGCATTATTAGCTTCCATCATCTCTACCATAAAGGTAGATTGGCCTGAAACCAAGTCATCTGCCGCCCCAATACGGGTAAAAATTGCATCAAAGATTGGCAAGCGGGCACTTTCTGCAGGGACATAAGACCCCATCTGTGCCATGACTGCTGTTATTGCCAACTGACGCATATAGGTTGACTTCCCGCTCATGTTAGGTCCTGTGATCAGCTGGATGCTGGTGTCTTCATCCATCTGGATACTATTAGGAATATAGGTTTGGGCTCCCATGACCTTTTCAACGACTGCGTGACGACCATTCTGGATATCAATCCGCGACTCTTGCCCAAACTCTGGGCGAATCAGGTGTTGATTTTCAGCTACCACTGCTAGTCCTTGTAAGGCATCAACAGTCGCAATCCCTTGGGCTAGGGCTTGCAGACGTTGAATATACTTACCAACCTCTTCACGGATACGCATGAAAATTTCATATTCAAGATTAGCCGACTTCTCACGCGCCTCTAGCATTTCACCTTCGATACGTGCTAACTCCTCTGTCCCAAAACGCTCAGAGTTTTTCAGCGTAGCCTTGCGGAAAAAGTGGACTGGTACGTTGCCTAGCTGCGAGTTGGTCACATGGAAATAGTAGCCGTCTTTTTTATTGTAGTCAATCTTGAGCGTATGGATGCCAGAGTTTTCTCTTTCCTTGGCCTCGATCTCAGCAATCCAGCTGGTCCCTTCTCTCAGTACACGACGGTATTTATCCAAGGTCTCATCAAAGCCCGTTCGGATAATACCACCCTCGGTAATCACGTGAGGAGCTTCCGGAGCAATGGCTGCGCTAATGAGACTTTCCAACTCAGGAATCGCATCCAGTTGTTCAATCAGATAGGCGAGGGCTGGTTGCTCCATTCCCTCCAAGATTGCGCGGATTCGTGGAACACTAGCTAAGGTAGTCGCTAGTTGCAAGAGGTCTTTAGGATTGCTTTTCCCAAAAGATACACGACTAGCCAGACGTTCGATATCGTAGACTCCCTTGAGGCTTTCCGTTAAATCACTGCGTTCAAAGAAATAATCCAGGAAGACTTGTACAACTTCCTGACGTTCTACGATACGATCCTTGTCAATCAAAGGACGTTGGATCCAAGAACGTAGAAGACGCATCCCCATTGCAGTTTTAGTCTCATCTAGCAACCAGAAAAGACTGCCTTGTTTCTTGCCTGAGCGAGCGTTTTCAACCAAATCCAGACTAGCCTTGGTCGCAAAATCCATCTGCAAGAAATCTTTGATTTCATAACGAATAACAGGTTTTAAGTGATTCAACTCTCTCATCTGCGTCCGATGAACATACTGGAGTAGTTTACTGCTAGCAACTTGTTCAACAGGCGCCAATCCTGAACCCAACAGATGAAGGTCTTCATATGCTTCCTGTTCGTAGGAAAGGACTAGATTCATTTGACGACTGAGAATCTGTTCTTCCGCTTCAGATAATTCGTAACCAATCACCACTTCTCTGGCCTTGAGATTGCGGATTTCACCACAGACTAGAGAAAAGTCCGATAGCCCCGTTACATAAAAATCACCTGTTACTAGGTCCATGTAGGCTAAACCATATTGAGCCCCATCACGATCAATGGCTACCAAAAAGTTGTTTTGACTATCTGGCTTACTACTATCAACCACTGTCCCTGGTGTAATAACCTGGACAACCTCACGTTTGACAACGCCGACAGCTTGTTTGGGATCTTCCATCTGTTCAGCTATAGCAACCTTGTAGCCACGCTCCACTAGAACATCGATATATTGTTGGGCAGAGTGGTAAGGAACACCAGCCATGGGAATAGGATTTTCAGCATTTTTATTACGACTGGTCAATGAGATTTCTAGTATCTGGGCAGCATTGACTGCATCCTCATAAAATAACTCATAAAAATCACCCATACGAAAAAGCAAAAAAGCATCTGGATATTGCTTTTTGATATCCACATACTGTTGCATACCCGGTGATAATTTTTCAGTAGTCATTCATTCTCTCCTTGTAAAAACAGTCCTGAGAGAAGCTCTCAAGACCTTATCTATCTTCCATTAACTCTAGCAAGCGTTCTTCCATGACTTTGGCTGCATGTTGATCTTTACAGATAACCAACAAGGTATTCGCTCCGGCAACAGTACCTAAAATCCATTCATCTTTATTTGAATCTACTACATTGGCTAAAACGGATGCTTCTCCAAGTTTAGTGTGGAGAACCAAGGTGAATTCGGCTCTTGCAACACCCTCTAAGTGATGTGAAAGGAATTCGACCAGATCAATCTTCTCTGTCTCATTTGCTAGCACATAGTAAACAACATCGTTTTTCTTAACTTTGGTTAAGCCAAGCTCTCGCAAATCACGGGATAAGGTCGTCTGTGTCACAAAGACATTACAAGCTTCCAATCGATCCTGGATTTCTTTTTGAGTGCCTAATTTTTCTTCTGTAATCATTCGCTTGATGAGCTGATGACGTTCTCTTTTTCTCATAAGATCCTTTCGATTGCATATTTATTACATTTTACATTTTTTTAGTAAGAACATTATATCAAAAAAACTGGATATTTCAAAAAATATCTCTTCTTTCAAAAAAAATGTAGTAAATTGTGATAAAATAGTAGAAAAGCCCTAAAGGAGCACTAAATGAATACAAAAGAATTGATTGCTAGCGAGTTGGCTAGCGTCATTGATAGCCTGGACCAAGAGGCTATTTTAAATTTACTAGAAACACCTAAAAACTCAGATATGGGAGATATCGCCTTCCCTGCCTTCTCATTGGCAAAGGTCGAACGTAAAGCTCCTCAAATGATTGCTGCTGACATCGCTGAAAAGATCAATAGTCAAGCTTTTGAAAAGGTTGTAGCAACAGGTCCTTACGTCAACTTCTTCCTTGATAAGGCTACCATTTCTGATCAAGTTCTACAAAACGTTATCACTGAAAAAGAGCACTACGCTGACCAAGAGATTGGCAATCAAGAAAATGTTGTCATTGACATGTCTAGCCCTAATATCGCTAAACCATTTTCAATCGGTCACCTTCGTTCAACAGTTATCGGAGATAGCTTGTCACATATCTTCCAAAAAATCGGCTATAAAACTGTCAAGGTCAACCACTTGGGAGACTGGGGGAAACAGTTTGGGATGTTGATTGTTGCCTACAAGAAATGGGGCAATGAAGAAGCTGTCAAAGCACATCCAATTGATGAACTTCTCAAACTCTATGTCCGCATTAATGCTGAAGCTGAGAACGATCCAAGCTTGGATGAAGAAGCACGCGAATGGTTCCGCAAACTTGAAAACGGTGATGAGGAAGCTCTCGCTCTTTGGCAATGGTTCCGCGATGAAAGCTTGGTAGAATTTAACCGTCTCTACAATGAGCTACAAGTTGAATTCGACAGCTATAACGGAGAAGCTTTCTACAATGATAAAATGGATGCAGTTGTAGACATCCTTTCTGAAAAAGGACTATTAGTCGAATCAGAAGGTGCCCAAGTTGTTAATCTTGAAAAATATGGAATTGAACACCCAGCTCTTATCAAGAAATCTGACGGCGCAACTCTATACATCACACGTGACTTGGCTGCAGCCCTTTACCGTAAAAACGAATACCAATTTGCCAAATCTATCTATGTCGTTGGTCAAGAACAATCTGCTCACTTTAAACAACTCAAGGCTGTCTTGCAAGAGATGGGTTACGATTGGAGCCAAGATATTGTCCATGTTCCGTTTGGCTTGGTTACAAAAGAAGGGAAAAAACTTTCTACTCGTAAAGGGAATGTTATCTTGCTAGAACCAACTGTAGCAGAAGCCATCAGCCGTGCTAAAGCGCAGATCGAAGCCAAAAATCCAGAACTTGAAAACAAAGACCAGGTCGCTCATGCTGTTGGAGTTGGGGCCATTAAATTCTATGACCTTAAAACTGACCGTACAAATGGATATGACTTCGACCTTGAAGCTATGGTATCCTTCGAAGGGGAGACCGGCCCTTATGTTCAATACGCCTACGCTCGTATCCAATCAATCTTGCGTAAAGCCGATTTCAAACCTGAAGCAGGTGCCAACTATAGCTTGAACGATGCTGAAAGCTGGGAAATCATCAAGCTAATCCAAGACTTCCCACGTATTATTAAACGTGCAGCTGATAACTACGAGCCTTCTATCATCGCTAAATTTGCAATCAGCTTAGCGCAAGCCTTTAACAAATACTATGCCCACACTCGTATCTTAGATGAAAGTCCAGAACGTGACAGCCGTCTAGCCCTTAGCTATGCAACAGCAGTTGTCCTCAAAGAAGCGCTTCGTCTGTTGGGTGTAGAGGCGCCAGATAAGATGTGATTCGTTACAAGAGACTGAAACTAAAGTTCCTAGTCTCTTGACGGCAATCGCTATCGGGCGATTTGCCTAAACGCCTTACTAATGCATCCAAATAAATAATATCGACTTATTTGGATGCATGTCGTGATCTATTAATTTAATTTATTACTAAGCAAGCTAAGTAACTAACGCCAAATCCTATTCGGGCTTTGGCTAGGCGCTTTACAGTATCATCACTCAAAAAGTGAAAAACTTTGCTTTTATCTTACCACCTACTTCTTTATCACTTAGGGAGAATTTTTATGAGCCAGTATGCTTATATTCTAGTTGTTATCAGTCTTCTTTTTCTCTTTCTTGTCAACAAATATGAAAAAGAGAAACTTCAAAGACTGCTTCAGAACCAACTATTGAAAGATCAAGCTTTTCGTGCAACTATCAAAGAGAAAATCCAAACGATAGAAAACATCAATGATGTCATTGACTACATTAACAAAGGTTACCGTTTAGGAATTCCCATTTCAAAAGAAATCGTTGACGAAATTCGCAAATAAGAAAAACTCGAGATACCATTTCTCGAGTCTTTTTATTTATTTCTGACAGCTAAGATTTCTACCAGGATAACAATCCCTAAGGATACCATGGTTCCAAATGGTGCCGCATCTTCATCAAAAATTTTATCAGAAAACATCATCAGACTAATTGCCAAGAGCAACAAAGCACTGCATAGCATAATATCCTTGAAGCTTGGTTTGCGTTTTATATACTTTAAAAATGATCTCTGTAGTTTACTCATTTCGATTGTCCCCTTTGAAGTAAATCCTTTATCCATAGAATAAAACTCTTCCTCAGAAAATCTAGCCTCTTATAAAGCTTCTAATTCATACAAGTCTGCAATAATCCCTGCAACCTTTTTGATATCTCCTAGCATGCCGCGCATCTCAAAGTCAGCCAGGACTGGAAAACCAAAGCGTTGACTGTATTGTTTTGCAGTTAGACAGTATTGGTTGTTGAAGTTACGATTCCCAGATCCTACGACACCAAAACACTTGCTAGCATTGTCACCATAAGCAATAAAGTCACCTACTGGAGTGGTCAAGATTTCCACATCTCCATTGTCAACGCCATTGCCACCTTCTAGGTAAGTCGGTAGAAAAGCCACATATGGATTGGTCATCTCAAAGAAATCTTCTCCTTCCTTGACCAAGTCTTTAATATGAATTTTTTCCACATCAATATTCGCATACTGCTCCAACAAATAAGCTTTCAAACGTGTCACAAAACTCTCCGTGTTCCCGCTCAGACTGATATAAACTAAGGAAATTTTTTTCATCTTTTCCTCCCTCTTTCTCGAATCCAAAAAAATAACTACCAAGATTGTATCTTGATAGTTATCCTTTGTCAACTCTTAGGCGAGTTCTTCCTCTTGAGATTCTGTTAGTTCTTTTTGCTGACGCCATATTTTATAAAAGACGATTCCCAAAAAGATAACATTGATGACGATGAATATGATAGTGGTTACTTTTGACATGACTTCCATTCCTAAACGAAGGGTGTCATCTTTAATCAATTGCATAGCATCTTGTAGATTCATATTGTCATGGACTAGTCCAACAATGGCTAGCAAGGCATATCCAACATAAGTGTAGTTTGCCAACTGTAAGTTCTTACGAATTAAGAAAACAAAGGCTACTACAACTAGGATAGCAGATAGAATAATGAGTATCGTGTTAAAAATAGAGTGAGATGACTCAGACACTTGGTGGGCATAGTTAACAGCATCTTCTATTTGTTGAGCACTAAGTGTCCCAACATTTTCTTGGCTAGCACGAAGGGCGTCCTTACTAGGTACTGGAGTGAGTATTCCAACTACTGCCAAGAATGAACTAATCGCTGATAACACCAATAAAACCCATAGATAGATTGGTTTCTTTTTCATAAAAGCAACCTCCTCATATTTTTGAATTTATTATAGCATATTTTAAGATGGAAGACAAAAGTTAGAGGGTGACTTCAATCTGCTTGCGGTAGGCCTTAGGAGACTTTCCACATAGTTTTCGAAAGACCTTGTAGAAATAGCCTACATTACTGTAACCAACCGTATAGCAAATGTCCTCAATACTATCATTTGTAGATAGTAAGAGTTGCTGGGCCGCCTTGATACGTTGCTTATTGAGAAGCTCAGCGAAGGTTGAATTGGTTTCCTTCTTGATTAACTGACCTAAATAAACAGGATTGATAAAGAGATCCTTGCTGATATCCTTGAGAGAAAGCTCTTTTTTATAGTCTCTTCCAATGACTTCGAGTACACTGACGACATTTTCATTCATGCGGTATTGACCAAAGAAGGACGTCAAGGTTTCTTTTGTATAAGCCACTAAGTCTTCAAAGTTAGTAATAGCATGAATCCTCTTGACAATATCTGTCATGTCGTCTGCTTTCAGATGCTCGAAGAGATGGAAGACATCCATAACAAACTGAGTAAAGAGTTGCTTGGTGATGGATACCCTCGGTGTGTTTTCTAGCACAATCTTCTCGAGTAGGTTTAACTCATCGATAATCTGCTGAAGATTTCCCTGGATAATCACCCGATAGATGGGTTCATAATATGAGAAGAGACTTTCAGACTGATCGAGGTTTACAGTTCCATAGAAAAGTGCTTTTTCTACATTAAATTTCCATTTCTCAAAGTTGGCCTGATAAGGTGCCCCAAAAGGCAGAACGAGTAAACCGTTGAATTTCTGGTCCGCAATCACAATTTGCCAGTCCTGACCGAGAACATAGTAGGGAATGACAAAATCCCCTTGTTTTTCTTTTGAAAGCCCAATCCACCAGTTTTCTTTTTGGGTGAGATGAGTCTTGAATGCTTCTTCATCTAATTGCTGACTCAACATTTCTGGTTCATGCCCTTTCTCACGAAGCTGACCAAGGATTTTCTCAAGTAAATGCTCCAGTTCAACCTTATCAACTGGTTTGACAAGATAATCTACAACATTGAGGTTCATGGCTTTCTTGACATATTCAAATTCTTGATAGCCGGAAAGAAGGATATAGTAAGCCTCTGGCAAGAGTTCCTTCATTTCCCCAATCATTTCAAGTCCTGTCTTGTCAGGCATGTTGACATCAGAAATGACGATATCTACGGGATGTTCTCGAACATAGTCCAAAGCGTCGTCAGCATGATTGGCTGTTGCAACGACTTCCATATCCCATTTTTCAAAAGGGATCAAACGCTTAAGTCCTTCTGTAATCATGTACTCATCGTCAACTAATAGTACTTTATACATGTTTATCCTTTCTCTTCATCCTGAATGGTGATTCTATATTGAACACCTTTTTGTTCAGCTGATTCTACATTGATGTTATAGCGGTCTCCAAAGTAAAGCACAAAGCGTTCGTGGATATTAACAATCCCAATAGACTGTTGTTCCCCCTTATAATCTGCTGTGTGTTCAAAGGTTCTTTGAGCCAGTTTAGCTTGAATTTCTGCTAATTTTTCAGCAGACATCCCACGGCCATTATCGGTTACTAAGATTTCGACATAGCCATCTTTTTTCAAAGCCTTGATACTGATAACATTATCTGTTCTTTTGTGATCAACTCCATGGGCAAAATAATTTTCCACTAACGGTTGGAGGGTGAACTTTGGAATACGCATTTCTTCCAATTCAGGGTCAATCTTAAATCCATAGGCAATGGATTTTGGATAGCGAACCATACAGAGATAACTGTACTTCCGACAAAACTCCACTTCTTGTTTGAGTGTCGTTTCTCGCTCGTCAGAGATATTATTGCGCAGGAGACTACTGAACTCATAGATGATATCTGCTAATTCATTTTGGTTCTCCATAACTGCATACATCCGCAAAAATTCCAAAGTATTATACATGAAATGCGGATTAATCTGAGCTTGTAGCGCTCGCATGTTGGCATCTTTTTGATTGAGTTCCAGCTGATAAATATCGTGAATGTTACTTTCCAGTCGATCCAACATATCATTTGTCGACTCAGCAATTAGAAGCAACTCCTGATCCTTTTTGTCGGTATTGATCCTCTTGGTCTGCTCTCCCTTAGTAATGGCTTGAATGGAATCCACCAAGTCCACAACCTGACTTTGATAGTCAGAAAAGGTCCTTCTTAAGGTCATATATAAAATGATGATAAAGAGGGCGCTCAAACCTAAAATAAGTGCCGAACTTGCTAAGGTCCCACTCCAAACATAATCCTTTGGTACAGCTACTCGAACTTGATAACCATGGGCTGTTGTTCCTACTAACCAAGATTCATTAGTCCCTTTTGCCCCTATATAGAACATATCTGTTTCATATGGTGCAATGACAGTTACTGCTACAGGAATTGTTCCCCTAGTATTGTCAATCGCCTTATAGAGGAATTCTGGTTCTACGGAAATATAAATGACCCCTATAGCTTGGTCCGAGATGGGATCAGACACTGGAACAGCGAAACTATTGGCATCCGGTTTAAAGCTATCAGCTGGAATCTTCTGTCCACCTCGGTTTCCTCTTTTGGAAACAAATACATCTGTTGAATCCTGTAGAACAATCGAAACACCCGTTACAAAATCGTTTCGCACGTATATATCATCAATATTTTCATAAATGGAAACAGAAATATAAGGCGACGCCTTGCGTTCTAACTGCCAGTAAAAATAATCCGGCGTACTGAGGCTAAAATATTTGTAAATCCCTTCGATGCGGGCTTGATTCTCGACCAATCCCTGAGCTAGGCGGGTTGACTCTCGATAATAGTATTCAACCTCATCAACTGTTCGAGCGAGAACACGCTGACCGACACGATTGGCTTCCCTTTCACGCATATCCCAGTCTGCATAAGAAATCAAGAGAGCAAAGCAGGAAATGATGATAATCATTACCAGACTATAAATTCTTAGGAGTGAATGGAGGCGAAATTGTTTGGTCTTATTTGGTTGCCAATTTTTCATGAATACTTTCATAAACAGGCTCCAATAAATCACTAATAAAGAAATGCCACATTCCAATACCTACAAAAGCAATGAGGGCTGGCATATAGAAACCAATAATGGCTAACAAGACGCTACCAAAAAGAACCTTGGCCACTGCTGATAAACTCATAAAAATTCCGACAAAGGCAAGCTTTAGGGTGTTTTTATAGGATAATTCAAAGTATACCTGCAACTTTAAAGATACCGTATAGGCCAAAAATACCAAGGCTACTAAAAAGATATTTAGAAAGGTTGCTGCCAAGTGGATAATGGTCTGGTTTGGCAACTGAATCATCAGATACAAACCATAAATCAAAATTAAGTCAATCCCTATAAAGGTGTAGAAACTAAGATTGCTTTTTACAAAATTGCTCTTAAATAAAGCCCATGCATCCTTGAAACGATAAGCACGATAAGAATAACCGTGTTCTGCATATAAACTCATGAGGGTTGCACTAGCGGGTGCTATACCAAAGACCACTCCTCCTGCTAATGTCAATAACCAAAAATAAGCCGTCGCAATCATCCCCAAAAAGAAACGATGAAAGACTAGCTCAATGAAATTTCCCACGGTTTTCCTCCTATACATTAATCTAGTTTTATTATAACATATTTCAAGCGCTCTCAAAAATAGGAGCAATAAAAAATAAATACATTTATTGGTGTAATAACGATATTTGTACTATAATAAAGATAGATAGAGATACCGATTAATGATTAAAGAACAAAAGTTTTACCAAAGAAAATGCACATATTTGCAGATTAAATCATCACTATTCAAATCAATTATTGTCTTTACAAAATAGCGAAGGGAGTACTAGCTATGAATATTTCTATTTTAAGCACTACTTTGTTTTGTGTTGCGATTGTATTGACTCTTTTCTCTGATAAATTGTTCAAACAACAACATGTAAAAATCGCAAAAATAATTTGTGCTATAATCTGTTTAGTCGCTTCATTATTACTTCTGTTCTAAGTTATTTTAAGAATACAGGAATTTGTTCGTCCTGTATTCTTTTTTCTCTATAAAACGTGCATTGAGCAAATAAATAACAAGTTGATAAAATTGAGATTTTTTTCAAAACAAGATAAAAACGCTCTAGACAATATGACTAGAGCGTTTTCTACATTACTATTATGTATGATTATCTTTTTCCTAAAGTAGACTTATAAAAATAGCAGATATCTTAGCTTTAGCGTTTACGTTTACGTGGAATCGAAAAGCCCAAGATTCCTAAACTTAATCCCAACATAGTATACCCACCAAGAGCAATCTGACGTTCCACTCGAGAATAACTACCAGTATTTGGCAACTCCTGTTTTTTCGAATCTTTGTTGACCAATACAGTTTCTATGCTTTCATTTTCTTTTTTGTTATTTCCTGCCACTAACTGTACCTGTTCTATAGCTAGTCTAGATGTTAAATCAGGTTTTGGGGTTGAAACATTCACGTTTTGTTGTTCATGATTGTTGACAACATTTGGATCAAATGTAGGCAATGTCTGGGTCAAAGTGTCACTTAGAACTGCGCCAATTCCGTCTTCATTTTGAGTCACTTTGTAACCGGTCAATTCGCCGTTTAGGTCGAAAGCTGGAAGTTCTGTTGGTGTTGTAGTTGGTGCATCAACTGTTGTAGCACTAATACCATCTGCGTTTTGAATCACTTTATAGCCGTTCAATTCAACATTCAAGTCAAACGCTGGACGTTCTACTGGCGTTACAGTCGGTGTGTCAACTGTTGTAGCACCAATACCATCTTCATTTTGGGTTACTTTGTAACCTTTCAATTCGGCATTCAAATCAAAAGCTGGAAGTTCTGTTGGTGTTACAGTTGGTGTGTCAACTGTTGTGGCACCAATTCCGTCTTCATTTTGAGTCACTTTGTAACCATTTAATTCAGCATTCAAATCGAAAGCTGGACGTTCTACTGGCGTTACAGTTGGTGTTTCACGAACAACTGCAGAAACAGCACCGGTTGTGTCTTGATAAACTGCAAGAGCTTTGTCAATTGCAAGAATATCAGTCAAACGTTGAACATGAGATTTAGCGTCAGAAAGTGCTTTTTGAGCTTGTGCAAGAGCCACTTTTGCGTCTGCCACACGTTTGTCAGCAGTAGCCTTATCACTTTCAGCTTTAGCCAATTTAGCAGTTAAGTTACCAAATTGACCTTGCAAGCGAGCAGCCTTATCACGAGTTTCAATTGCTTTATTGATTTCACCTTGGATAGCTGATAGGCGATAAGCCAAATGGTCAGCATAATCTGTAGCACGGTCAGCTGCAACTTTCTTTTCTTCAAGAGTTGCTGCAGTCGCTTTAACAGCCAACTTAGCAGTTGCGAGAGTCGCAGTCGCATTGTTCAATTCACTTGTCGCCTTTGTGATAGCTGCAGCACGTTGTTCTTGACTACGTGTAGCCGCCACCAATTGGCTATTTAACGCCGTTTGACGTGTAACAAGTTTACTACGTTCACCGTCTTGACGAGCTTTGAGGGCTTTCAAATCGTTAAGAGCACTGACTAGAGCACTATTATCACCTTCTTGTTTGTGAGTCACAAATACAAAGTGGTGGTCAGCAAGGAATTTCATTTTGCGACCATAGAAGGTTGGGTTGAGTGCATCATCTTTGAAATTATGGATGTTGTCCCAGAACTTCTTGCTAGATTCACTCTCTTCTTCAAGATAAGTTGTCCCATCTTCGTCAGTTGAATATGTACTACCTGTGTGAGCGTTGTTTTCGAACGCTGCATAGCGTGATGCATTATTAGAACCTACAATATTAGCGATTGCAAGACCCATTTTACCACCCATAGGCGCTAGGAGGGCACGACGGTGTCCGTGGTTGGCACCTGTCACGTTTGTGTAGTCGTCATACCAGTTCAACAACATATCGTAAGCCAATGTTTCGTTGGTTTCGATATGGTCAAAGTTGATGTATCCGTCTTCCACATTTGTAGAATCACTGTATTTTGCAATGGCGTTTTCAAGACCTTTTTCATTCTTGTTACCAGGTGCCGTCAATGTTGTACTGTGGCTCAACTTGTCGTTACGTTGCATTTCATTAGCACGTTGTTGAGCATAATCCAAGTAAGCATCGTCCACTTGCATGTTTCCAGCAACACCGTTTGCTTCACGCAACTCGTTAAGCAATTTCACAAATGCTTGAGACAATCCGCGGTTATCCACTTTGTAACGGAATACTGGACGTTTCTTGTAAGTGCGAGTCGCAAAGTCATATGGTGCCTTGCGGTATTCTTCAAGAGCTTTTTGGAAATCCAACATGTCTTTAGTAGCTTCGATTTCAACAACTTTAACACCTTGGAAGTTTACAGGTTCCATTGTTGGGTTACCTGATGGGTCTTTTGGTGTGTTGTTACGGTTATGTGCGTAATCCATAAGATTATCATGAGCTACCGCATTACGTTCAGACGGGTTCAAATCAATCGTTTTGATAACTGGTTTATAATTATCCACTTCTTGCTGTTTGGCGTCGATACGACTGCTTGTAGCGGCAATTTGTGCAGATTTTGCAGTTACTTGGCTAGTAACGTCATCCAATTCTTTTTGGATTTCTTTAGGGTCTTGATTAGTTGTCGCAGTTGCTTGGTTCAAAGCGGCTTTCTTATCTTCAACAGTTTTTTCTGCAACTGTAACAGCTTTTGTAGCGTTATCATGGGCTTGTTGAGCTGCTACGAATTCATTTTTTGCTGTTTGTTCGGCGATTTTTGCGTCTGAAAGTTCAGCATTGAGTTGTGATTTTTGCTCATTTTTGGTGCCAATAACCTTATTTTGCTCTTCAACAATTGTAGCTGCTTTTTGCGCCGTCTTGATGTCTTCTTTGACATCCGCTACAGCTTTTGTAGCAACTGATTGTTGGTCTTCAGCGACTTTCACATCAACTGTCTTTTGGTCGACTGTCGATTGTGCTGATTTAGCGACTTCTTGAGCCTTAGTCAAATCTTGACCTGTCACTGCTGCTTTTTGTACGGTTGCTGATGTTCTAGGTTGTGTAAGCTCGTCTGCTTGAACAGTTGTATTAACAACACCAGCACCGACAAGAACAGAAGTTAAACTAGCACCTAATAAAATATCTTTCTTTTGCATATATTCTCCTAGTATAAAATTCAAAATGATTCAATTCCACATTATAAACTGTTCTCCAAAGAAAAACAAAGTTTGGTTTTATAATTCTCTCATTATCTGTTTTCTATAATCCTATGATGAGTCCTGGTCTCTAATAATTGAATTGTCTGAATTACAGATTGATAGCGAACATTATCTTGGATAGTAGCTAAACTACTTTGCATCACTTCTTGATTGTATTCCACTCTTTCACGGTGTTTTTCTTCCGCCAGTAAATTAGCTGCTTCTTTAAAGTTATCAGCTCTATAAGTTTCTAGATAACTATATAAGAGATATAGGTCATCCATATTAAAATAATCTTCTGGAATTTCTTCTTTATAGTCAAGGAACTGCTTATCTCTCAACAGTGCTACACCTTTTTGACGATATTTGTTAGAAGCATCATTATCATAAGCATTTGAAGCTTCCTTCTTGGCAGAATGCTTATAAAATGCTTTTACAATAGCAAAAATAGGAATAAACGGTAACTGTAAGAAAACATAAGCTAGAGCTATTTGGAAAATAGATAATAAAGATGGCGCTACACTTTCTTTAATAGACTCATATATAAAACCTATTACAAGAATACTGAGAATAATTATGTTAAATACTTTTTTAATTCTATAATATTTACCTATAATACTATCATAGGCTTTATTTTGTTCAGCCGAAATAGCCTGATCCAAATCCGATACTGTTTTTAAAACTTGAAAACAATACCCAAACATATAAAGCAATTCTTCCCTATTGTATTTATTCATATTGATTCAATGTCCCTCTATGGTCATAATCCGATTTTTCATTGTTTTTTTCATACAGATAGTTCCATTATACCCCCCCCCCCCGAATGCCTTTGTCAAGCGATTTCTATTACTTTCAATAAAATATTTTATTGATATTCCTCTAGACTTTTCGTTATTTGATAAAGATAGATATCGAATGTGTCCCAACTCTCAAAATTGAGCGAAAAAGGTGTTAAAAAATAGTTCATTCAAAAATTATTGTTTAAAATCATTACTTTTAGTTTCAATCACTATCAAAGTAGATTTGATCACATGAAATTTATCAATCAATTTAAGAATCTGAAACTATAGTTAGATAAAATAAACCACCATCTATTTTTTAACAACACAAAAACGCTCTAGACAATATGACTAGAGCGTTTTCTATATATCCGAACATCTAATTTATTTCACAAAAAATGTAGTCAAAAATGTAGTCATTCGGTTGATTTTTATTGCAATACATTGAATTTTGAAAATTCAAGAATCGCGTTAAATCAAGGTTTTTTCGTTTCTACTGAAACGTAATGACCCACTATTTCACTTCTGTAAACACAACGTGCTTGCGAAGTTTTGGTGAGTATTTCTTCAATTGAAGACGGTCTGGAGTGTTACGTTTGTTTTTAGAAGTAAGGTACAAGCGTTCACCAGATTCTTTGTGTTCAAGTGTAATATTTACGCGCATGGTATCTCCCTTCTATTATTCAGCTGATGCAGCTTTAGCGATCTTACGTCCTTTGTAGTATCCTTTAAGTGATACACGGTGAGAACGTGAGTAATCTCCAGTAGTTTCGTCAAAGTTTACAGATGGAGCTGTTACTTTGTAGTGTGTACGACGTTTGTTTTTCTTCGCTTTTGATGTGCGACGTGCAGGTACTGCCATTTCGTTTTTCTCCTTTTAAGATATAATTTCAGTTAGGTTTGATTTTCATCAACTTTAATAGTATATCAAAACTTTTTTGTAAAGTAAAGTTACTTGACAAAAAAAGTTGTATTTTTTTATCGTACACTGCTGAATTGTCTGAAAATTTAAAAATTTTCTTCTGTTATTCATGTAAAAATTGTGCTATAATGGAACAAACTGAAATGGGAGGGACTTGAATGACAGAATTAGATAAACGTCACCGCAGCAGCATCTATGACAGCATGGTAAAATCACCTAACCGTGCCATGCTTCGTGCGACTGGTATGACAGATAAGGACTTTGAAACACCGATTGTTGGGGTCATCTCGACTTGGGCAGAAAACACACCGTGTAATATTCACTTGCATGACTTTGGGAAGTTGGCTAAAGAAGGTGTTAAATCTGCTGGTGCTTGGCCTGTGCAGTTTGGAACCATTACGGTAGCCGACGGTATTGCCATGGGAACACCGGGTATGCGCTTTTCCCTAACGTCTCGTGATATCATCGCGGATTCTATCGAAGCTGCTATGGGTGGTCACAACGTGGATGCCTTCGTCGCTATCGGGGGTTGTGACAAGAACATGCCTGGTTCCATGATTGCCATTGCCAACATGGATATCCCAGCTATTTTCGCTTACGGTGGTACTATCGCCCCTGGAAAACTGGATGGCAAAGACATCGACTTGGTTTCTGTATTTGAAGGAATCGGTAAGTGGAATCACGGCGATATGACAGCTGAAGACGTCAAACGTCTGGAATGTAATGCCTGCCCTGGCCCTGGTGGTTGTGGTGGTATGTACACTGCCAATACTATGGCGACTGCTATCGAAGTTTTGGGGATGAGTTTGCCAGGTTCTTCTTCTCACCCAGCTGAATCTGCTGATAAGAAAGAAGACATCGAAGCAGCCGGTCGTGCAGTTGTCAAAATGCTTGAACTTGGTATCAAACCTTCAGATATCTTGACTCGTGAAGCCTTTGAAGATGCCATTACAGTGACAATGGCTCTAGGTGGTTCTACTAACGCCACTCTTCACTTGCTTGCTATCGCCCACGCAGCTAATGTTGACTTGTCACTTGAGGACTTTAATACCATTCAAGAACGTGTACCTCACTTGGCCGACTTGAAACCTTCTGGTCAGTATGTCTTCCAAGACCTCTACGAAGTTGGTGGTGTGCCTGCGGTTATGAAGTACTTGCTGGCAAATGGATTCCTTCATGGAGACCGTATCACATGTACTGGTAAGACTGTCGCTGAAAACTTAACTGACTTTGCAGATCTTACTCCAGGTCAAAAAGTCATCATGCCACTTGAAAATCCTAAACGTGCGGACGGTCCACTTATCATCTTGAACGGTAATCTTGCTCCTGACGGTGCAGTTGCCAAGGTGTCAGGTGTTAAAGTTCGTCATCACGTTGGTCCAGCCAAGGTCTTTGACTCAGAAGAAGATGCTATCCAAGCTGTCTTGTCAGATGAAATTGTTGATGGCGACGTAGTCGTTGTTCGTTTCGTTGGACCTAAGGGTGGTCCTGGTATGCCTGAAATGCTATCACTTTCATCAATGATCGTTGGTAAAGGCCAAGGAGACAAGGTTGCCCTCTTGACAGACGGACGCTTCTCTGGTGGTACTTATGGATTGGTTGTTGGACATATCGCTCCTGAAGCTCAGGATGGTGGACCAATTGCCTACCTTCGTACAGGCGATATCGTTACGGTTGACCAAGATACAAAAGAAATTTCCATGGCCGTTTCCGATGAAGAACTTGAGAAACGCAAGGCAGAAACAACCTTGCCACCACTCTATAGCCGTGGTGTCCTTGGTAAGTATGCCCATACCGTATCTTCTGCATCACGTGGTGCCGTTACAGATTTCTGGAATATGGAACAATCTGGTAAAAAATAAGCAAATCAAAAGCAAGCCTCAACTGGCTTGCTTTTTTATATTTTCAAAATAAATCATTATCGTGGAGGTAGCCCTAGAGCTATACGCCCATAACGACTAATGCGTGTAATCTTCCATGCTGGAGACCAGGTAACCTCAACCTTGACATCCTCAATCCCAGTAATTTGTTTTAAACCTGCCACAATCTCGATTGGCAGACTTTCTGCACAGTCACAGGCAGTATCAGTGAAGGTCATAACAACTGTACAAAGGCCAGCCTCATCTAAATGAATCTCATAAATCAATCCAAGATTGTATACATCTAACTCTACATCTGTATCATAAACTTTTTCGAGTACTTCAATGATTTGATCTTCCAATGCTAGAGCACGATCATTAATCTTGATGTCTTCTCTCATTGCATTCCCTCCATTTTTTGATTGTTCCTATTTTCTCATAATTCTGACAATTTGGCAAGTTTTTCCCAATTCTCGTTAAAGCAAAAAGTAGAGATACAATCTCTACTTTTTAGTGATTATTTTGATTTGACAGGTTTGTCTGCGAGAGCTTTAACGGCAGCATTAATGGTTTCTGCGTATAGTTTAGCTCCTTCATCCTGCTTGGTCGTATCACTACCGAAGTGAACCTGGTCTGTCCCTTTCCAAATCTCTGGATGATCTTTGGATACTTGATTCCAATCTGCAAGTGCAATATATGGATATTTTTGTGCCAATTCACGCGCATAGTTTGCATATTGTTCTACATAAGGTTGCGTTTCCTGTGTTGTATCCCCCTCATATGGAGTCACTAGAACAAGCTGATGCCCTTTCGGAAGATTTGTTATCAGTAGATCCAAATCAGCCTTATAATCTTCAGGATTATTAACGCCAGTCGCGATGACTACAATTTTAGGCAAGGCTTTATTCTGACTGTAATTCAGCATCAATGCATTTGCTTGTTTAGTATTTCGACTGACCTGACCATCAATCTGAGCATCTGGTAAGATTTCTTTCAGCCCTTCTGAAGCACGCAAGGTGACAGAATCTCCAATGATGGACACGCCATCAGCTATGTTGTAGCGACTGGCTTCTGCTTGATCGGCCATCGTTTTTGTTCGAGTAATATTAGTTTGGGCTTGATTGAGCCCAGTAACCATCAAATCCGTTTCAAAGGCACCTACTTGTGGAGCTATCAGAATCACAACCAAGGTAATCAAACTAAGAACTCCAACACTACCAGCAAAGATTGGTTTGATGTGCGGAATTTCTTCTGCCATTCGCAAGAGTTTACTAGACTTCCCTGCAATGAAAGGTTCGATCATATAGAAAGAAAGGGTAGCAAAGAGATAAGAGAAGATAATTGTTAGAATCACTGCCGGTATATTCCCCATCAATTGAGAGAAAATAATATAAAACGGCCAGTGGAAAAGATAAACAGCATAGCTGGTATCTGCTAAAAAACTGATAACCTTTGGTTCTTCGATTGTCGGAGTTTTCTCGTGCAACAGTCGTGCTGCAACAATCATCAGAAGCGCAGCCAAGCTTGCCAACAAGAAACCAAACAAATAGGCAAAGAGATAATTGAATTTTACAAAGAAGGTCAATAAGAGCAAGACTCCTAGACCCGCCCCAAAGACTAGTAAGGTTTGTCTCAAATCCAAGCTTCTATTTAAACGTTTGAGAAGAGGCGTTACATGGCGAACACCTACCAAGGTCGCAAGTATACTTCCTAAGAAGAATGGAAAGACATGAGTCAAAGTTGAGAAGTAGAGTGTTGAGTAGGAGCTAACAATAAAGCTACCAATAAACATAGAAAGGAAGCTAATCATAAAGGTTGCTGAGGAAAGTAGGAAAATCATTCCTCGTAGTTGTCCACTTGTCTTTGCATGTTTGGACAAGAACCAGACTGCTAAACCCCACAAGATATAATAATGAACTTCAACAGCTAAGCTCCAGTTGTGAACAAAGAGGTGAGGGATAAACTGAGATTCATAACTTCCTCCTGTCAGCATTTCATAGAAGTTAGTCATAAATCCTAGAACACCAGCAATTTGACCACCAATTCCTGCCACATAATCCTGACGAACCAAGAAGGTGAAGGGCATAACGACGAGAACCATCAAAACAACCGGCGGAAAAATCCGATAGAAGCGTCGTCTAAAAAATCCTAGGACATCAATCTTACCTTTTTGTCCAAATTCTTCTAATAATAGTGAAGTAATTAAAAAACCTGAAAACGTGAAGAAGACGTCAACACCAAAGAAACCTCCTGGGAAAAGCGTCTGAAAGAAATGGTACAAGAGTACCAAAAGCAAACCTGTAATCCTAATCAAGGAAAACCATTTAATACGCATACGAGTTTATTCTCCATTCATTAGATTAGCAAAAAAGCCATCTAACTCTCAATCCATAATACCTTTATTTTATCAAAAAAAACAGAAAAATCCTAAGATAAAACTTAGGATTTTTAGCTAACATTAAGTTAAATTTAGAAATTACGTCCAGACTTGTTATAGCCATATTTTTCAACAAAATGCTCACGGAATTCCAAGAGATTGTCATCCATGATAGCCTGGCGAACCTGCTTCATGAGGTTGAGCAAGAAGTAGAGATTATGGTAACTTGTCAAGCGGATACCAAAGGTTTCATCAGCCTTGAGCAAGTGACGAAGATAGGCACGGGTGTAGTTCTTACATGTGTAGCAATCACACTCAGGATCAAGTGGTGTGAAGTCCTCCGCAAACTGGGCATTCTTGACAACCAAACGACCTTGACTGGTCATACAAGTCCCGTTACGAGCGATACGAGTCGGCAAGACACAGTCAAACATATCGACACCACGAATCACCCCATCAATCAAGCTATCTGGCGCTCCCACTCCCATCAAGTAACGAGGTTTGTTCTCAGGAAGCAGTTGGGTTGTGAAGTCCAAAACTGCATTCATCTCTTCGTGGGTTTCTCCAACTGCTAGTCCTCCGATAGAATATCCTGGGAAGTCCATACTTACAAGGTCATGAGCTGATTGACGGCGAAGATCTTCAAATCCTGCCCCTTGTACAATCCCAAATAGACCTTGATCATGTGGACGACGATGAGCCTTTAAACCACGCTCTGCCCAACGGCTAGTACGTTCAATCGATTTTTTCACATAATCATAAGGTTGATAAAATTGAGGACATTCATCAAAAGACATCATGATGTCTGAGCCTAGATTGTTTTGAATAGAAATGGCCTTTTCAGGTGAAAGAAACATCTTAGAACCGTTGAGGTGGTTCTTGAAGGTTACCCCTTCTTCTGTAATATTACGACTGTCTGCTAGGGAATACACTTGAAATCCACCGCTATCCGTTAAGATTGGTTGGTCCCAATTCATGAACTTGTGAAGACCTCCAGCACGGGCAATGAGTTCGTCCCCAGGGCGAAGCCACAAGTGATAGGTGTTGGATAGGATAATTCCTGACCCCATCTCTTTCAATTCTTCTGGCGACTGAGTCTTGACCGTTGCCTGAGTCCCTACTGGCATAAACATAGGCGTCGGGAAGGTTCCATGGGGTGTGATAATCTCACCCAAACGAGCTCCTGTGTGTTTTTCTTTTTTAATCAATCGATATTTGATTGGCGAATCTGACATTTTTTACCTCCGAAGCTGGGAAAGACAGTCCCAGTTCTTACTTTGCGCCTAAGGGCATACTGTATGATTCTATCAAAAAAAACAGGAACTGTCACGAACTATGGTATAATGAAAGAATGAAGTACCCAAAAATTAATTTAAAAGAAGTTCGCCAGCAGGCTAGACAATTTCAAGCCGAGCATCCTCGCTTGCTGCTTGTCTTTTTATTACCAAGTATTCTCTTTATTCTATCGAGCTTTATCAGACCTTTATCCCTACTTGATGAAGGCATTCTTGAACAGTCCTTCTTGAGTTTTCTAGGGATTACAATCCAGTCTGCTCTCTTTCCGATAGCCGTTGGATTTACAAGTTCCATCATCCTAGCTGGTGCTCTCTTTACCACGATTAATCTTTACAGAATTTCTGAGATAGAGCTGTCCTTTAAAGATAGCCTGTCCTTGCTTGACAACCGCTTCTTTACCCAGACATTTCTAACGCTCTTACTCAAGCGTTTCTACCTCTTTTTATGGAGCATTCCTAATCTTTTTGGAGTTTACTTGCTTTTTTATAGCAGTGCAATGGCTCGTAAATTCGTGGAACTTCATCCCGAGTTTCCATCTGTCGACGTGACCAATCCAGATATCGAACACTTCCTACTTACTTTCGCTCTCTATTTCTTTGGTAGCGTCCTAGTAATGATTTTAGGAACCATTATCTATCTGCCACAATATTATGCCTATTCCCAAGTTGAACTACTTTTATGTGACACCCTTGCAATCGGAATTGCCAAACCGAGCCGCGTGCTGCATACCAGCCGCTTTCTCATGAAAGGCTATAAGTTCCAACGCTTTGTACTTGATTTACAACTACTTCCTTGGTATATCCTTATCTGGATTAGCTTTGGAATTGCAAGTATCTCTATCTTCCCTTATATCTATAGTAGCCAAATCTTCTTCTATCAAAGGCTGCTTGAGATCAAGCGGAGAAAAGTTTAATGTTAGTGATTAAAAACCAGCACCTTCTATGGAAGGTGCTGGTTTTTTAATTAAATGGTCACTTGATCTCTGTCTTTAATCATGTAGTGTTTTAATGGAGTTAGGCTTGCCAACCAATATAGGAAGCCACCAAAAATCGCCGTAAAGCCACTACCTGTTGTGATTAAGAAGATCGAACTTTGAATTTGTTTAGTTAGGGGATTGTAAACAAAGAGTACCGCAACTAACAGAGATACGAATACACAAGACAAACCAACTAAATTAAATCCCTTAGTAAACTCATAAGCCTGATGTCCATCTAAGAAATAAGCTGATCGTAAATCTAATTTCCGTTTTCTTATCAAGAAATAATCAACAACAATCATTCCAATAATAGGTCCTTGAATATAAGCTGCAAGCGAGATAAAAGAACCAAAATATTCTTCTACGCCACCCCAAATTGTTAACGCACTCACATAAATCATGGCAATCCAAACCATTAGTTTATAGCTCACCTTAGGCA
This sequence comes from Streptococcus sp. KHUD_017, assembly GCF_054861245.1. NCBI lineage: Bacteria > Bacillati > Bacillota > Bacilli > Lactobacillales > Streptococcaceae > Streptococcus > Streptococcus sp. KHUD_017. The sequence goes on along the minus strand of NZ_CM142175.1, from coordinate 237,689 downwards.
TACCGCTTTTAACAATCATACAGTTCACATAGGATCCTGTCCCTTGAGTTCCAATATTTGCAAAAGCTACTAGCAATAAACTAAGAAGAGCAAAGGTAGGAGTACTCAAGGTTGAAAGCATCGCAGTTGGATCACTCTCGTAAACTCCTGTTCTTACAAACATAGCTAGAGCCATAACACCACCCGTCGCAGCAAAGAATGGTGCTACCACGCCATAAGATAAAGAAGTAGCCCAATACCCACTACGTTCTGATTTTGCTAAACGTGGTAAAATTAATGCTTGCGTCGACCAAGAAAAGGCAGTCGCTACATTCCCCTCTCCTGAAATCATAAATCGCTCTAGCGGGCTCAAATCTCCTTGTACTGCTGGTTGAACGTTCATAATGTCAGTAATCGGAACTGCTACAAAACAAATTCCAACGATAATCAATCCAACAACTAGTAAAGCAATTACCATAAACCGATTAATACCTTTTATAACCTCTGGTCCACCAAGAGCAATCAAGGTCCCCAATAAGACACAAAGTGTCCCAAGAATTGGTGCCCAAATCCCCTTCTCCAGTCCAAGGCCGAAATTATTAGCTAGATGAATCATAGAACTGGCAAAAAGATTTGCAGTAACTGCATACCAACCAAAATTTGCTAAACTGATAGTTGTTGACAAAAATGCCACTCCACGCTTCCCTAAAACCGCTCGAAGCCAAATCCATAAATCAATTCCGTATCTCACTGCAAACAAGGTGGGAAGACACTCGATAAAGACCCAAATAATATTAAAGCTAAAAATATTGATTAACATCTGGCTGAAGGTCAAATATTGAGCAACATACGCTCCTTGTGTGTAACACCAAGTTGCAATCGCAAAACCACTTGTTGATAAAAATAGATCCCAGAAAGAATATTGCCGATCCTTACTAGTCATTGGAACAATCCCAGTTATGGTTTCTTGTTGAATAAAGTCGGTCGTTTTCGACATTATTTAATTCCTCCTGTCATAGCTAAGATAATCAAGATTAGATTAATTCCAATGATAACACCAATCAAAGCAAAATCTTTTTTTAAGAATGGTTGCGCAAAATCATAGTCTGGAGATTCCATTTCTTCCAGTCTTCGTTTCGTTTCATCTGCTACCAATTGTTCAATTTCAGATACAGATTTCATCTTATTTTTCTCCTAGATATAACTCTAATGAAAGTTGTCCGTATTGTCTGGTAAATCGATACCAAGTATAAAGAAATTCTCCCACAGGTTTTCCAACACTCTCTTGGAATAAGGCCCACAAGAACCAATAATAAGATGTCACTGCCACATAGGCTAAATAATGACGTCTTGTTTTTGTATCTGGAACTTCTTGCAAGTAAATCTCAAGTACTTTCTCAGCTTGTTCAACAGTATAATTCGAACAACCAATGAAGGTACCTAAATCCCCTGCAGGGTCCCCCATACCAGAATACTCCCAATCAATCAGACTCATCTCCTCTTGTTCGTTTAGGAGAAAATTAGGGCTATAGGAATCTCCATGACATAAAACTCTCTCAGTGTCATCCTGTTTTAAAAATTCTCTAATAGTTGAAATGTTTTTATCGAGTTCATCAAGTCCATCAAACTCAAAACGATTGCTAGCCTTCAATTTTTCTCTAAAATCATCAATCCCTACAAATAAATCAAAATTATGGGTTGTCTTCTCTCCAGACTGATGTAGTTTTCTCAAGAGCCCCATAGCTTTTTCTACATGATCCCAATTATCATAATCAAGCGGTCTAGCGTTAGGGATAAATTCTGAAATCTTCCACCCTTCGTTTTTATCCATTGCAACAAATGTTCTGTCTATTTGCAGTTTTGCTGCAATTTCCATAGAAGCCGCTTCGCTTGATCTGTTGATATATTTTTCAGTTCCTCTTCCAGGATGACGGTAAACATATTTTTTATCAAGACAATCAAAACTAAAGGATGTATTGGTCAAACCATCTTTGAGTGGTTTAATATGAACAATATCCGAAGCATCACAATTCAAGGTCTTGCAGATGTTATCAATAATCTCAGAATTAGAATTCATCAAGTAGCGGTCATCAAATTGACGCAACTCATCTAAGGAATCAAATTCTTTAACAATATCCGCTGAATAATGACGAGCTTCTAGATGCAATTCATGAACATTACGGGTATAGTAATCTTCCCAGAGCTGTTCTTTATAGGGCTCGTGTTTAAACTCAGTTTCTAAAATTTTTACGAATTTTTCACTAAAGGCACGGTCAAAATACACATGGCCTACCATAGCCCAAGTGTTTTTCCCACCAATTTGTATATCAACAATCATGTTGTTGGAGTCTTCGGTAGCACAATATTCGTCTGTCTCGCCTTCCACAAATATTGTTGAATAGTAGCCTCTATAGATATATTTTTCAAATGGGTTTTCAACAAAATAATTATCTGACGAACAAATATAGGTATTTGACAGCTGATCTCTGACTAGCATTAGTGATGAACAGTTGTTGTATTTGTAGTAGTCATTGTTTACAACGATTTTTACACCATATTTTTCTGCAAGGTAAAACATTTTTTCCTGCATATATCCTACAATAACTGTAATATCCTCTATACCTGCCTCTTGTAACTGTTCGATTTCTCTTTCAATCAGACGTTGTCCTTTGACTTTTAACAATCCTTTTGGTACTTCGTAAGACAATGGTGCAAATCGGCTACTCATTCCAGCAGCCATAATGACTGCATTTTGAACACGAAAAGGCTCTAAAGCTTCTTTTCCTAACTCAGATAGGTGACCTTCTTGATCAATCCAATTAGCTTCTTTCATTTCTTTAAGCAGGGAATTAATTGTTCCTAAAGAAACTTCCAATTGTTCCGCTAACTGTCTTTGTGTAAACTCCTCCTGTGGATGCTCTTGTAAAAAAGACAGTAGTTTAAATTGTTTTTCTGAAATCATATTGATAACCTCTTTTTGTTCAATGTTTGTTTAAAAAAATTATAGTATGAACAGTCGCTTTTGTCAAGTATTATCCCAATAAACTTTAATAGTAAAGAAGTAGTCTTGAATAACATGACCACGCATTTCCATAAGTTTTTAAAGATTTACAAATAGCACTTCCTTAACCACACTGAAGTAAACCAACTTAAAAACAAAAATTCGTATAAAAGTCTAATCGTAAATAAAAAAGCGAACCATACTTGTTTCTGATACTCAGAATTCTATCTTGTCCGCTTTTTTATTTAATTTATCAAGCATAAGGATTTATAATAATGGATTCTTAAATCCAATACTTTTTCCACTTCCGCTTTTTATCTCAAGAAAAGGATACTCAAGAGTGCTAGGATTGCTGGTCCGCCTTGCTTTAGAATGATTTTTTTATCTGCTGTTAAGGCACCATAAGTCGCTGCTCCTATGACAAACAACACAAAGATTGTTACGATTTCTAAGCTATGCGAGAAATAAATCCCATAGATAAGAAACACCCCAATCAAAGCATTATAAATACCTTGATTTTTAAACAGTGAGGTAACAGATGGTCGAATCAACTCTTCCTTTTCCATATTAAAGACTCGACTGGTTGCGTCTGATTGGGTTGCGATACTCTCCAAATAAAAGATATAAAAATGTTCGAGGGCAACCATAGTTGCTAAAACAGTAGTAATGATTGACATAGTGTTCTCCTTAAAATTCTATTTTTTCTAAACCTGAGACTAGTTTTGTCAGTAAGGTTGTCAGTTCTTTCTGCTCACCAGGCGATAAGATGCCCTCCATCTGTTCCTTCACATTCAAATGATATTTAGGTGGATTAACTAATAGTTGATTCTTAGCTTCTTGGGTTAATTCAACTAGGACTTCTCGCTGATTGATTGGATTACGCGTACGACTGGCATAGCCCTCTGACTCTAAAATCTTAAAATGACGGGTCAAAGCTGCCTGGTCAATCTGTAACTTCTCCTGAACGGCAGTTTGGTTACACGGTGACTTTTGCAATAAAAACTGCAGAATTTGATAGCGGGTCAAACTAATTCCCAATTGTTTCTCAAAAAGTTGAGTAATGGTCTGATCTACTAAATGGAGCTGGTAGAGTAATTCATTGATTTCTGACATTGTTCTTCCCTTGTTGATATTTGATTTGTCAATAATTGACTTATCAAGCATAATACAAGCAGGTTAAAAAACGCAACTATTTTGCTCACTCCGAAAACATAGCCTCTTGGTTTCAATCCCAAAAGGCTATGTTTCTTATATTCTAGATAAAATCCAGCACTAACCTACCAAATCTGCTCGAAGGATTTCTCCCTCTTTATCAATGACGACTTCAATGGCATGGCCTGCAAAAATTTCCTCGCTATCATCATAGTAGAGGGTCAATTCCCCATCTTCGTTGATCGATAGTTCACTCAAGGAAAGAGAGTTGGTGAAATACTCTTCTGTTAACTCCACATCATTTTCATCCGAATCTATCCAGTCTTGAGCTGCTTCCCACAGTTCTTTGACAATATAGTCTTTAATCCGAGCATCTTGGACTTGGAAGGTTTCCATAAATTTCTTTAGATCATCGAAAGAACTTGGAGGAAGACTTTCATCTGCATCCGCAACAAAGATAGCATGAATCTTACCGCCCTCATAAGTGATGAAGCCTTCAAACCAAGAATAGGCTCTATTTAAGGTGAATTCACCAATATCGTCTTGAATGATGACTGGTTTTTGATAGGTTTCAATCAAGGTCTCTAATCTAGCATCCGTGGATTGGTCATCTAAATATTCCAGCAAATGGTAGCAGTTGTTAGCAACTTCTGACATATAAGGCTCTAACTCCATGAAGGGACGTTTTTGACATTTGATACGGTGAACTTTGTAGGGCTCAAAGCTAAAACCCCAATGCTTTTCTTCAAATTCTTCCTTAGTCAGGAGCCATTCCAAACGTCCTTCAAGTTCAGAGAACTCCTGGGTTGCGACATTGACACTAGCTTTAAAATGAACGGACGGCATGAGACAACCATCTTTTAATGAAGCAGCTCCATTTACATTTTGGAGGGTAAAAATCAAGAGTTCGACAATTTCACCACAAAATTCCTCTTCAAAATCATCTCTTGTTTTCTCAAATGGAGTTTTTAATCGGTTTGTCATCTTTATCATCCTTTCTCTCTATGCTTAAAATTGCCGGTATAGTTTTGTATTCGCTTACATTTTATCATGTTTGATATTTTTTTTCACTTGTAAATACTATTTTTATAAAAAAAGAAGCTACACTTTTAAATGTATAGCTTCTTATTATTCTTAGTTCATAGATACGTGAACGTGGTCATAGTGGTTTTCTGTTACGCTACCACGGTCTGGCATTGGATTCCAAGTGTAAGCTGGTCCGTATTTGCTATCAAATGATGCGTAGAAACGTTGTTTCCAGATGATGTAGCTGATGCCACGGCTAGCCATATTTTGGATAGCATAATCTGCAATTTGATCACCGAGAGCCGATCTAACTGGGACCATGAAGTCAATCGCTAGACCTTTTCCGTGGTCACCTGGATCTCCTGGACGGTAACCACTAAATGATGTGATACCAAACAAGTTCGCAACTTCTTCTTTAAATGCCGCTGTTTGTGGTTGGAGACCTGCATTTTCTGATTTTGAAGCTGCAATACTTGCATAATCAGGAGCCGCTGGCGCTGTATAAGTTGCTGATGCACCTTGGCTTGATTCAGCTTGATAAGTTGCTGGAGCTGATTGAGCTTCTGTTACTTCTTCAGTAGTAGCTTCTGTTGTAGTTGTTTCTTCCACTACAGGCGTTGTAGCCTCTGTTGTTGCTTCTTCTGCCGGTGTTGCAACTTCTGTTGTTGCTTCTTCAACTGTGGTAGCTGTTTCCTCAGCAGCAGGTGTTTCTGTTACAACTTCTGTTGTTGCTTCTTCTGACGATACTGTAGTTTCTGCTACAGCTTCGGTTTCTTCAACTGGTTGTGTCAAATCTTCGACTTGAACAGTTTGTTCATCTACCGTTACTTGATTCGTTGTCAAATCTGCTGTTGCACTTGCTACATCAGAACCAACTTCTTGAGGTGTATAAACCTCAACCTCTGTTACTTCTTCATTGTCGTTAACAGTTGTAGTCAGTACAGTTTCTGGGAAAATCAAATCAATATTAGTGATTTTGTTCAAGTTTGCAAGGACATTTAAGTCCACTCCCAAGGCCTCTGCAATCGTGCTTAGGGTATCTCCGTACTTGATTGTGTAACTTGTTTTGTTTTCACTTTTAGCAACATCGTTTTGAATTTGCTCAACTGTACGTGGCGACCATACAATTTCTTCTGCTTGAGTTGCCAAGGTAGGGGCAAGTGATAGAGCCACTGTTGATGCTAAAATAATTCGTTTCTTCATACTATTCAAACTCCTTTTCAAATGTAGTACCTGTCTATCATAACATAAAGAAAAAATTAAAAAAGCCCTTTGGGGGCTATTTAATAAAACTGTCTAAACTCTGTAACAAAGCACATTAATTGAAATAGTTCGTATGAATTTTGTCACAAAGCTGACATATTCTCTTTCATAAAACTTTCATAAAGAGAGAGAAGGAATATCCGCTAAACAAGAAATCTGATGATTGCAATCCACCGGAGCTCCAAGGAAATTGATACTCTGAATGCCACTATTCTGAGCAAACTCGATATCCAAAGTACGGTCCCCTATATAATAGGTGCGGTCTGGTTTTAAATGGTATTTGCTGATAAGGTAGGTCGCTGCTTCTGGACTTGGTTTACGAGCAAAACCGCTTTGACTAGTCAAGATTTCTGTGAAATAAACATCCAAGCCCAAATCTCGTAAAATAGTCAAGGCATTATCGCCTTTGTGGGTGTAAACAAATTGCTGAATTCCTTGCTGATTTGCCCAGGCTAAAACCTCGCGCCCCCCCGGCATCAAGATGACCTGGGCATTCTTTTCAGCCAAGCTCTGAGCACGAACTTGATTGAGCCTATCAGCATCCAAGCCTCTTTCTTCTGCCACTTGCACCAGCAAATCCTGAACAGAGTATTTCAAGATAAAAGCTCGAACTTCTTTCTTATTGTAAGGAAGAGAAAACTGACGATAGGTTTCCTCAATTCCTGCTAAGATGGCTTCATAAGAATCCAGTAAGGTTCCATCTAAATCCCAAATAAAAGCCGTTTCTTGCATTTCTTATCCTTTCAATGTCATATAAGATTTGTAACGATAGCGCAGGAAAATCCAACGGAAACCATTATCCAAAAGCGTTCCTGCCCAGATACCAGGCAAACCCCATCCAAGAACAATTCCCATCAGGTAACCAGTCCCAATACGGATGCACCACATTCCAATACTTGTCGCATAAAAGGGAAGTCGAGCATTTCCCAAACCTTGCCAGACAGCTGTATAAATGACCGTTCCCGTTGTCATAGGAGTCCCTAAAAGTGAAAAAAGAGTCACTAAAACACTGGCTTTGATAGCCACAGGATCGCTGGTGTAGAGATAGCTTAGTGGTGTCCCGAGAGCATAGATACTAAGCGTTAAGGGCAACATGAGAAAGAAAGACAAGCAAAAAGTTTGCTTACTTAGTCTGTCCACCCTTGTCCAATCATTCTCCCCTACTGCTCGTGCTACCTGCATAACTGTTGCCGTAGCAACACCAAAAGCAGGCATGTAGTTAAATTGAGTCAAGACTTCACCAATCGCGTTTCCTGCGACAGCCTCTGTCCCAAAGGAAACAACTAGGGCAATAATAACCACATCTCCAGCTCGCATCATGAGACGCTCTCCCGCTGCAGGTAAAGCTAAGGTCAGCAAGTCTTTGTCCAGTCCAAACCTTGGCCTCGTATATGGAAGTTTTAATTGTGACCACAAAATTACAACCCCGATCAAACGAGACAAAATAGTCCCCCAAGCTACACCAGCTATCCCCATATCAAGGATAAAAATGGCGACACTTGAAAAGACAATATTCAAGGCATTGGACAAGAGACTCACATAGAGCGGCAGCCGAGGATTATGAGTAGCACGAATCAAGGCACCCAGACTAGTCATCAAGCCCAGGAGAACGATTGTCCCCCCAACTAAAGCTAGGTAAAGTCCACCACTTTCAGCGACCGCTTCTTCCGTCCCCAAAAGACCTATCATCTCTTGTCCTGCAAAGATGGACAAGGCTCCTAAAAATAAACTCAAGAGTAGGGTGATTTTGAGTGCTTCTGTCACATGGTAGGCCAGTCTAGACTGGTCCTTCTGCCCCAAACTTTTTGAAATGACGCTTGAAATCGCAGCTCCTAGAGCAATAAAAATTGCCTGGTAAATGGTAATAATATTACCAGCTACTGACACACCCGAAATGGCTATCAAACCTAGATGGGCCACCAGATAACTATCCACCATTCCCATGAGCATCTGCAAGAAATTTTCACCCATGGCTGGCAGGGCTATGTTGAGAATATCTTTATATTTCTTAAACAATCCTTCCTCCTGATGAAAAGAAACTCAGTTAGTTGCCCAACCGAGTTTACTTCCTCTGTTTTAAAGTCCTAGATAAGATTCTACTGCAGCCTGCATATCTGCTGCTGCAACAATTGTCTTGTGACGAACCGGAGCTGTTTCGAGACCATCAACTGCTGGTGGCACTGCTACTCCTGAGATTTCATGTAATTGAGCCAAGGCCTCAAAGTCACTAAGACCTGATTGTCCAGTCACAGCTTCTACTGCAACGACTGGGAATTTGTATGGACTAGCTGTTGAAGCAATCACAGTCTTAGTCGCATCACCTGTCGCTGCTTGGTATTTTTTATAAACAGCTGAGGCAACCGCTGTATGAGGATCCTCAATATAAGAATCTGATTCGTAAACACGCTTGATTTCTGCAGCTGTTTCTGCTTCAGTGGCATGCTCAGCTGCAAAAAGGTCAAGGATTTCTTCATCAAAATCTGTCAACTCATACTGACCTTGAGTGTTTAAAGCATTCATAAGTTCAGCTGTCTTAACCGCATCATTACCCAAAAGGTGGAAAATCAAGCGCTCCAAGTTTGAAGACACTAAGATATCCATAGATGGGCTAGTGGTCACTTTAAACTCACGCTTCTTGTCATAAACACGAGTTTTAAAGAAATCTGTCAAGACATTGTTGTCATTTGAAGCACAGATTAACTTGCCGACTGGTAGACCGATTTGTTTGGCATAAAAGGCAGCCAAGATATTTCCAAAGTTTCCTGTCGGTACGGTGAAGTTAACCTTATCACCTGCATTAATTTCGCCAGTTTTAACAAGCTGAGCGTAGGCATAAACATAATAGACAATCTGTGGGACCAAACGACCAATATTCATAGAGTTAGCTGATGAGAACTGGAGCTTGTTGGCTGCCAATTTCTCACGAAGAGCCACATCATTGAACATATGTTTCACGTTTGTTTGAGCATCGTCAAAATTTCCATCAATAGCGATAACATGGGTATTTTCGCCCGTTTGAGTGGTCATTTGTAACTCTTGTACCTTGCTGACACCGTCTTTTGGATAAAAAACGATAATTTCAGTTCCTGGAACATCTGCAAAACCTGCCATAGCAGCTTTCCCAGTATCTCCAGATGTTGCTGTCAAGATGACAATCTTGTTTTCCAAGCCATGTTTCTTGGCAGCTGTTGTCATAAAGTATGGCAAGATGGACAAGGCCATATCCTTAAAGGCAATGGTTGAACCGTGGAAAAGTTCCAAGTTGTATTGACCATCAAGTTTTACAAGAGGGGCAATTGCTGGTGTATCAAACTTGCTGTCATAGGCGTTGGTGATACAGTAGTCCAACTCTTCTGCTGTAAAGTCATCCAAGAAAGCTGACAAGACAAGCTTGGCCACTTCTTGATAAGAAGCGTCTTTCAATGTGTCAAAATCCAAATCAACCTTTGGATAGCTAACTGGAGTAAATAAGCCTCCATCTGTTGCCAAACCTTGCAAAATCGCTTGGCTGGCTGTCACTGTATTTTTCGCATCACGCGTTGATTGATAAACTAATGTCATAAATCTCTATCCTTTATCTATAGTCTCATTCATTATAACATGATTTTTCAGAAAATTCTTCCGTTATAAGAAAATTATAGGCCCAATTCTTCTTTCAGAGGTTCTAAATAAGTCGTTTCACTCTGACCTCTCATCTTAAGACCTTGCTCTGCTATCGCTAGCAAATCTTTGGAGAACTGGACAATCCCAGCTGTTTCTTCATCTGTGAGGTGTTTCTTAGAAAATTGTCTTCTCAAAGACTTGTAGTCACGACCAAAACTTTCAAAGAAAGGAGCTGTTTCTAGGTAAGCTTCAAACTTGTCAAGATTCACCAACAAACCTAGATGAAAGGCTGCTGAAGCAAAAGTTCGGTCTAGTGGCTGGGTACAAACACTCCGAAATTCGACCGTTCCTCGAGTTGTTAAATCTTGGAATTGGTAGCTACGGTGCGTTTGGAAATCCTTTTCTAGAGGAACAAGAAGAGTTTCTTTCCCATTTAGAGTATAGGCAGGAATCTCATCAGTATCTAGGTAATCTCTAGCCCGAATCGGAGAAAAATAATATGTTCCCCCATCTCGTTCTGCTGTAAAAATCGCAGAGCGGTCTAGATAATCAAAGAAATCATCCTCATCTTTGAAGAGTTTTGCATTGACGCCGACGTTCTCTGGATAAATTCCATGCATGGATTCTTCCCAAAAAATATCTCGTGAAATCTGGGTGTCCCAGTCTGCTCCAGAAAACTCAGAATTGGCAAACAGGTAAGCTTTGGCTGCCTCTATCTGTGTGAAAGCATTGATGACACGTAGGTAGTTAGCGGTCGAAACATCCAACTGGACTTGACTCCCGCAGATGAAGGCTCCGTATTGTGGAAAGTCATGTAAATGCGCACTTTCTTGGTGACTCCCCATACTCAGATAATCCATCAGCATCTGATAGCGTGGATAAGCCACAGGTCGATTGTCATTTTGATTCCAGTTTGGGTGAATCCCCCAACCCTGGATAGCATGATTCTTTTCGCCTAGCTTTTCTTGGATTACCTTCATATAGGCCTGAAAACGTCCTTCAACCTCTTGGATATTCTGAGCCCTACCAAAGGCAAATTCCAAGGTTGTGTAGGAAACTTCAAACAGAATCCGATCTTGACTCAACGGTTCTACAAGTTGAATCGGATTGCCCTCCTGGTCTACCTTTTCAACTTCCAGACTGAGAGCATCAACCAAAAAGCGCAACAAATCCTTGCTGACTTCAATATCTGTAGGTTGGCCTTTCGTATGAACGATAGGAAACTCCAACTCAATACCGATGTAGAGATCTGGATTTTCTTTGATATTTTTTAAATAGCGGTCTTTTAATAACTGAATTGAAGGGGACATACATACCTCTCACTCTAACTTCTCATACTAGAAAATAAATTACTCTCTATTATACCAAAAACTCCTAGAGATGGATCTTAGAAAATCTGTTTGCAAGCTCGCCCCCTAGATTTGAGGCCAAACAAGTTCCTATTTATATGAAATTTTATACGAATACGTTAGATATCATTGTTCAAATTTCACAGTCTCATCAACCGGTTAAGCGATTTCATGTATTTTTGCATAAATCTCCTTGCATTATATTAAATATCGTGATATAATTCACATATAAACAAAAAAGAGGGCAGTTCAAATTTGACTTCACTTGAATCACGATTTAAGGCAAGCCCCTTTTCCTCTGCACCTCAACTACTAACCAAGGAGGATAGCTATGAAAGCTGTTGTTGTAAATCCAGAAAGCACTGGTGTTGCTATTGAAGAAAAAGTGCTCCGTCCGCTCGAAACTGGCGAAGCACTTGTTGAAGTTGAGTATTGTGGTGTTTGCCATACAGACCTCCACGTTGCCCATGGTGACTTTGGAAAAGTTCCAGGACGTGTTCTCGGTCACGAAGGGATTGGTATCGTAAAAGAAATCGCTCCTGATGTTAAGAGTCTAAAAGTTGGTGACCGTGTCAGCGTAGCTTGGTTCTTTGAAGGGTGTGGCATGTGTGAATATTGTACAACCGGACGCGAAACCCTTTGCCGTACAGTAAAAAATGCTGGCTACTCAGTTGATGGTGGTATGGCAGAACAATGTATCGTAACTGCAGATTATGCCGTTAAGGTTCCAGAAGGTCTCGATCCAGCCCAAGCTTCTTCAATCACTTGTGCCGGTGTTACTACATACAAGGCTATTAAAGAAGCAAAAGTTGAGCCAGGCCAATGGGTTGTACTCTATGGTGCTGGAGGACTTGGTAACTTAGCTGTTCAATACGCTAAAAAAGTATTCAACGCTCACGTTATCGCAGTAGATATTAACAACGATAAACTTGCTCTAGCTAAAGAAGTCGGTGCTGATATCGTGATTAATGGTCTTGAAGTCGAAGATGTTCCAGGCCTTATCAAAGAAAAAACAAACGGTGGTGCTCACTCAGCTGTCGTAACAGCTGTATCAAAAGTTGCCTTCAACCAAGCAGTTGACTCTGTTCGTGCAGGTGGTCGTGTAGTAGCTGTCGGACTCCCTTCAGAAATGATGGATCTAAGTATCGTTAAAACAGTTCTTGACGGTATTCAGGTCATCGGTTCCCTTGTTGGTACACGTAAAGATTTGGAAGAAGCTTTCCAATTTGGTGCTGAAGGTCTCGTTGTTCCAATTGTTCAAAAACGGCCTGTCGAAGATGCCATTGCTGTCTTTGATGAAATGGCTGCTGGTACCATCCAAGGTCGCATGGTTCTAGACTTTACTCATTAAGATAGATAATAAATTCCAAAACGAGGTAGGGACAAAAGACCCCACCTCGTTTTTTAGCAATAAAATTTTGACATAGCAATTTATTGAACTTAAAGTTCTTTTTTTTTAACGCTCAAGAACACTATTGACAAAACGTCATTTTACTATCCACATTCTTTAAGCATCCAATGGTTGAAGTATAGGGGGCTAGAAATAAGATATCGATTTGGTTCGTCGATTTCTGTACTAGGACTTTTTTATATTAAATTTTTTTACTATTCTCTAGATAAAACCACTAGATGTTGATATATCAACATCTCTAAAACAGCCTTCTCCCTCCACTTTTTAGGATTTATTATAAGTAGTTGATTTTTTGCTGAAAACGGTTTATACTTAAAGAGTCTTAAAGTTTTCTTAAACTACAAGTCAAACATTTTATAAGGAGGAATGACAATAATGAGTATCGGAATCATTATTGCGAGCCACGGTGAATTTGCCGCGGGTATTCATCAGTCAGGATCTATGATCTTTGGTGAACAAGAAAAGGTTCAAGTTGTAACCTTTATGCCAAACGAAGGTCCAGATGATTTATACGCCAAATTCAACAATGCTGTGGCTGCATTTGACGCAGAAGATGAGGTTCTAGTCTTGGCTGACCTTTGGAGTGGTTCTCCATTTAACCAAGCTAGTCGCGTAATGGGAGAAAATCCTGAGCGTAAATTTGCCATCATCACTGGACTTAACTTGCCGATGTTGATCCAAGCCTACACAGAGCGTCTTATGGACGCGAATGCTGGAGTGGATAAAGTCGCTGCGAACATCATTAAAGAAGCTAAAGATGGCATCAAGGCTCTTCCAGAAGAGCTAAACCCAGCTGAGGAAGTTGCAACTGCTGCAACTGCTGCAGCTGCTCCTGTAGCCCAAGCTGCTATCCCAGAAGGAACAGTTATCGGAGACGGTAAATTGAAAATCAATCTTGCTCGTCTTGACACACGTCTTCTTCACGGACAAGTCGCAACTGCTTGGACACCAGATTCAAAAGCAGACCGTATCATCGTTGCTTCAGATAACGTTGCAAACGACGAATTGCGTAAAGAGTTGATCAAACAAGCTGCTCCTAACGGAGTGAAAGCTAACGTTGTTCCAATCAAAAAATTGATTGAGGTTGCAAAAGATCCTCGTTTTGGTAACACACACGCCCTTATCTTGTTTGAAACACCTCAAGACGCCCTTCGTGCTATCGAAGGCGGTGTGCCAATTAAGACTCTTAACGTTGGATCAATGGCTCACTCAACTGGTAAAACAATGATCAACAACGTATTGTCAATGGACAAAGACGACGTTGCTACATTTGAAAAAATGCGTGATCTTGGTGTTGAATTTGACGTACGTAAAGTACCAAACGACACTAAAAAAGATTTGTTTGACTTGATTAGCAAAGCTAACGTTCAATAATTAACATTAAATAGAAAAGGAATAAAACCATGTCAGATATTTCAATCATTTCTGCTATCTTGGTTGTAGTTGTTGCCTTCTTCGCAGGTCTTGAAGGTATCCTCGACCAATTCCAATTCCATCAACCAATCGTAGCATGTACCCTTATCGGTCTTGTAACTGGTAACCTCGAAGCAGGGGTTATGCTTGGTGGATCACTTCAAATGATCGCCCTTGGTTGGGCTAACATCGGAGCTGCCGTAGCTCCTGACGCGGCTCTTGCTTCTGTTGCTGCTGCAATTATCATGATCAAAGGTGGTAACTTTACTACTGAAGGTATCGCAGTCGCAACTGCAACTGCAATCCCTCTTGCCGTAGCTGGACTTTTCTTGACTATGATTGTTCGTACAATCTCAGTTGGTTTGGTTCACACTGCAGATGCTGCTGCTAAAGAAGGAAACATTGCAGCTGTTGAACGCGCTCACTACTTTGCCCTTGCTCTTCAAGGTCTACGTATTGCTATCCCAGCTGCACTCTTGCTTGCAATGCCAACTGAAGCCGTTCAAGGAGTATTGGAACTTATGCCAGAATGGCTTAAAGGTGGTATGGCTGTCGGTGGTGCCATGGTCGTTGCCGTTGGTTACGCTTTGGTTATCAACATGATGGCTACTCGTGAAGTATGGCCATTCTTCGCTATCGGTTTTGCTCTTGCAGCAATCTCTCAATTGACTTTGATTGCCCTTGGTGTCATCGGTGTTGCCCTTGCCTTCATCTACCTCAACCTTTCTAAACAAGGTGGAAACGGTGGCGGAGGAGCTGCAACTTCTAACGATCCAATCGGTGATATCCTAGAAGACTACTAGAAAGGGGAACAATCATGGCTGAAAAAATTCAATTATCAAAATCAGATCGCCAAAAAGTTTGGTGGCGTTCACAATTCCTTCAAGGTTCATGGAACTACGAACGTATGCAAAACTTGGGTTGGGCTTACTCTTTGATCCCAGCTATCAAGAAACTTTACACTAAAAAAGAAGACCAAGCCGCTGCTCTTGAGCGCCACCTTGAGTTCTTCAACACTCACCCATACGTAGCTGCTCCAATCATGGGGGTTACTCTTGCACTTGAAGAAGAACGCGCAAACGGTACTGACATCGATGATGCTGCTATCCAAGGTGTTAAGATTGGTATGATGGGACCTCTTGCTGGTATCGGTGACCCAGTCTTCTGGTTTACAGTACGTCCTATCCTTGGTGCCCTTGGTGCATCACTTGCAGCAACTGGTAATATCGTTGGACCACTTCTCTTCTTCTTTGGATGGAATGCAATCCGTATGTCTTTCCTTTGGTATACACAAGAGTTTGGTTACAAGGCTGGATCTGAAATCACCAAAGACATGTCAGGTGGTATCTTGAAAGACATCACTAAAGGAGCTTCTATCCTTGGTATGTTCATCCTTGCCGTTCTTGTACAACGTTGGGTATCAATCAACTTCACTATCAACCTTCCAGGTAAACAATTGTCAGAAGGTGCTTACATCGTCTTCCCAGAAGGTCCTGTTACAGGTGGAGAATTGAAGGGAATCCTCGGCCAAGCACTTAGCGGTTTGAGTTTGGATAGCGTTCAACCACAAACGCTTCAAGGTCAGTTGAACTCATTGATCCCAGGATTGATGGGACTTCTCCTTACTTTCCTTTGCATGTGGTTGCTTAAGAAAAAAGTATCTCCAATCACAATCATCCTTGCACTCTTTGCAGTTGGTATCGCAGCTCGTTACTTCGGTATCATGTAATCTCGGTGAGAATATACAAACAAAAAAGAATCAGGTTTATCACCTGATTCTTTTGGCTCTTTGTCAAATAGTGTTGATGAAGAACCTAATGAAAAAAGAATCCAACAAAAATTGGACTACCTGTCTCCGGTTGAATACCGAAGACGGTAGCCCTAGGGTGTTTTTATTAAATTCTCACTTTTTGGGGTCAGTCCCTAAGCCTGATAGTAGTTTCTTGTTCATACTATTCCCCTTTAGTCATTTACTACTTTTAGTCCAATACTATTAGCTACTTCTTCTGCTTTAGAACCTTTTGGTGTATGAATTTCTACATCTAAATTAGATGTTGTTCTTCCATAGAAAGCCGCTGTAATTTCTGTGACACTTTCAGGAATTGTGATAGATTTAAGTGATGATGAATACGAAAACACCAAATCACCTATTGACTTTGTACCCTTCGGAAATGAGACTGACTCCAATGAACTAGCACCAAGAAAAGCATGTTCATCTACCGTTTCCACTCCGGTTCCAAGATCAATATATTTCAACGCTTTGTCATTCACAAAAGCAGATTCGCCTAAATATCTTACTGTATCCGGTAAAACAATTGCCTCGCAATTCTTCAAATTTGCCATGCCACGTTGGCCTATTGCAATGACAGGTTTGCCCTTAATTGTCTTTGGTACACGAACAACCTTGTCATCAGAAGTACAACTATATATTGCGTAGCCTTCCTGCCACTCTTCATATGTGAAGTACTTTTCATCTGTCTCTGGGAAGTCTTTGAAGTTCTTCTCAGTTACTTCAGAGTTATTTGTTGTGGTATTTTTTGTTTCTATTGTAGAAGTACTTGTTGTGGTATCTTGTTTTGACTCCTTAGGTCCGCATCCTACTAAACCTGATAAGAGTACTGCTGCACATAAGCCTGATAATAGTTTCTTGTTCATTATTTCTCCTCCTAATATTTTATGAATATATTAATACCTATATGTTATAAGATGTAGATATTCTTGCTAATATCAAATATTTCTATTTAATCTTCCTATAAATATACGCATGTTAATATGTTAATATCTTTAAGTATTTATAACTATAGTTCCTTAATTTTTCCAGTAAAAAAACGAAAGGCACCACAAGTTATTTATATGTTTTCTTTAAACGATTCATGTACTTCTGTCGCAACTTCTCGCCCGCCTTTAATTGCGGTTGCGATAGATTGAGGACCTAAATATGCATCACCTGTTATTATTTATTTCTATTGTATTCTGATGTTGACCGAAAGTCAAATTTTTACCTTTCATCTAGAACACTAAAGTCTACTTTTGTTCAATTGCTGCAACGACAAGATCACATGGAATAATATGTTCACTACCTGCCACTTCATGCGTTGATCTTCTTCCACTTTCATCTGATTCACCAAGTTCCATTGTAATAACCTTTACACCAGTTACTTTCCCACTCTCATCACGCAATACTTCTTTAATATTCTCTAAGAAATGGAATGTAACACCTTCATTGTGTGCATCTTTGATTTAATGGATGTTGGCCTTTTTGTATACACTAAAATAGGGTTGGTGGAAAATTTCCATCAACCCTAAAAATTATAGAACCACACAAAACGCTGACCAGAGATGGTCAGGGTTTTGTATTTCAAAAATTATTCTGTAAATTCTATAGTTACTTTTACTTCAGAATCCATTGAAGAAAATATTGTTTTATAATAATTGATTGCAGATTCTTTAATTTCACTCTTAAATTTATCTAAATACTCTGCTTGTTTATCACTAGAAAGTTGGTTTGTGACCAATTTCCCAGTATCAACATCTTCTGTAGTCCCACTTAATAACTCTCCATGACTATCATATAAATCATAAGGATCATCTTTTGAAAGTTCAACACCAATTACTTCCAATTTTGGAACAATAACCTTATATTCTTTTTCGCTTATTTGTTCAACCTTTACACTACTTTTAATTCCAAATTTAGCGTTATAATTTAAAATTACTAATGCTGCTTTTTTAGAGAACGGCACATCAAACCCAAAAACTTGAGTTGTTTTTGTTTCAGAAATAATTTCATTAATTCCCGCATTCAAAAATACAACTTCATTCACTTTTTCAATACTTTCGATATTAATTGACGATTTGACTTCTGATTTATGTTCCTTAGGTAAGAAAAATAGCACTCCAATAGCTATAATAGCTATTAATACCAGATTCAATAGAACACTAAACTTATTAAATTTCTTCTTTAATATAGACAAGATAAAAAAACCTCACTTTAAATAATCTATCTAAATTTTACACATTCTAAAGAAAACAGTCAATATTTTTTCGTACTATCTTCTAAAATTAATTGTGCCTATTAAAAATGAAATTAGTTTGTTGCATTTGATTATATTTTTTGAACACCAAATCCATTTAAAATTGAGTGCTATTTTGAGCACTAAAAAAGGGCTCTTTGTCAAATAGTGTTGATGAAGAAATTTAGGAAGGGATTAAGCAACTAATTGTTGCTTAATTCCTTTTTGTTTTGGGCCAAACATTTTTGTTATTAAAATAATCCTGTTCCTAAAATGGTAATAGTTTCTAAAGCCATAAGCATTCCTTTTGAGTACTTTTATTTTATTGTTTATTCCTTCAATGGGGCCATTTGTTCTAGTTGGATACTCACAAGTATTTTGAATATAGGGCAAGTAAGTAATTAATGTCTTTAATACTCTTTTTAAACCAGGAGATAGGTCTAATTGCGTAGCTGCTTCAATCGTTTCCTTGAATTCTATATAATCTCTGTCCTGAATACATTCACGAAGTGAATGTACAACCTCATAATCATTTTTAAGAGATGGATTATTTTCTAAGATATAATCTACGATTCCTTTGCTTGTTATGAAGCTTTCAAAAAGTTTATAACGATTATATTTATAGTTCTGAAGTTCATTAGGATTCTTTAAAATTAACTTCCAATAATGTTTTAACTTTCGATATAATTTAGGGTCTTTATAACGATGCTTATTCATGACACGTACCCGAGTTCGATTTAATTCTCTATTCAAGGCTTGTACGATGTGAAAAGGATCAATGATAATTTTTGCGTTAAGAAACATTTCTTTTATTAATTGAATGTATGGTACGTACATGTCGATAGAAATGGTTTTTACCTTTAATCTAGTCTTAGGCTCAAAACGATAAAAATATTGTTTCAAACTATAAGATTTTCTATCTCGTACAATATCGACCAGCTTGTGTGTAGTGCTATCACAAATAATGAAGCTCATATTACTATCGGAAGATTTGACGGATTTAAATTCATCAAAACACAAATGCTCGGGTAAATCATGTAATGGTTTAATCGTTAATAATCGTGCTGTATCATCTATGATACGTCTAACGGTATGAATTGAAACATTTGTTTCTTTGGCAATATATGTTTCAGATACTGTTTCACTTATTTTTGCCTTAATTTCATTTTTTAATCGTTTCGAGATATGACAGTATTTTTCTACAATTCGACTAGTATCTGCAGTAAATGAAGAACCACATTCTCTACAGAGAAATCTCTGATTTCGTAGATTTAAGTAGGCTGGAAGGCCTGAAACAGAACAGAGAGTGATACGAGAAGTTTTCGTCCCGTTTTTAACTATATTGTTATTTTGGCTAACGCACCCACAAACGGCACAAAATTCTGGTTTATGCGTATATGTAGCTGAATAAAATAAAGATTTTCTATTTTTTAATATCTTCTCTTGAACATTATTATCCCAAATAATGTTTTTATCTTTGATTTGTAGTGTAGCTTCTAGTATATTGTTCATATGGTCATCATTCTTTTGTTTTAGGTTTAGGCGCTTTTAATATAATGGATGTTGGCCTTTTTGTATACACTAAAATAGGGTTGGTGGAAAATTTCCACCAACCCTAAAAATTATAGAAACATTCTTTTTATATCTCATTTATTCTGCCAAGGCACCCATTGGATCCCATGGTGCAAGGACGATTGGTTCTGCTTCGTAAGCAGCTCGTTCTTCTGCTGTTAGTAATTCTTTACGTACAACGATTTGGTAAGTATATTCGTCCATCCAAGCATCTGAAGCAACAAAGTAACCATCTGTACCGACCTTGTCTCCCCATGAGTTTTCAACTTTCCACTTAGTTGATTTACCATTTTCATCCAAATCAACACCTGTCAAGACCATAGCGTGGGTCATCAAGCTTTCGCTGTAGTCCAAACGTCCAGCCTTGTCTTGAGTGAGTTGGATATCCATGCTTGATTCAAAATCATAGACATCTGTCGCAAGGATTCCTGCTTTACGGTTGCTGAGCTGGCCGACATCTGAACCAAACCAGACAGTTTCTCCTGTTTGCATTTGGGCAATGGCCAATTCTTTCAAGCGTTCCATCGGTACGTTGATGTAGCGAACTGCACGGCTTCCAACGACATTTCCCAACATCTCAACTGTGTAAGATTTACCGTAAGGTTTATCAGCAGTTGGAGCATTGATCACAGAAACATAGTCTTCTAGTGGAAGGTCGACATATTTCTTGTAAAACTCTTGTGGCGTGATGCCTTTTTCGCTTTGGTAGTTGTTATCCTTATCGCGATAAGCAAAGTCAAATTGACGTGGTGGGAGACCTAGTGACATGGCAAGGAAATTAAAGATTTCTTGCAAGAGGTCTTCTTTCTTGGCTTGAACAGTCGCTTGGTCTGCGCCAGAAGCCAAGAGGTCACGTAAGATTTGAGCATCTTGACGAAGCAATTTATTAAGGATTGCATTGAGCTCACGGCTGCTGCTAGATGAAACAGACTCTGGATAAACAGACTTAGGTACGACACCGTATTTCTCAAAGAGAGAAACTACCATATCCCACTGACCACCATCTTGTTGTGGAGTTTGGAGCAGGAAACTAACCTTGCGGCTTGTCAATTCTTGGTCAGCTGTCGCAATGACTTGCTCCAAGAACCAGTTAGATTTTTCATACTTGTCCCAGAAGAAGGTGTGGGCTTGTGACAATTCAAAGTTTTCAAGTTTGTATTGAGAGATGAGTTTGTGGCGGAAAGTGTTGAGAGCCGCAAACATCCAGCAACGACCAGATGCTTTCTGGTTAGTGACCTTGTCCTTAGTCAAGTCAAGTGAGAAAACAGGTGTGTTGTCTACATGGCTTTGACGACGCTCAAGGGCTGCAAAAATTCCATTGTGACTGGCAGCATTTTCGATAGCTTGGTATTTTACATTTGCTTCATAGTTAGCAAATAATTTATCTGTAAATGATTCTTGAATCGCGTTCATAAAATCCTCCTTTTTTCTTACTGTCTATTATAACTCTTTTCACAAAGGAAGCAACCAAAAACTGAAAAAGGCAGGGACATTCCCCTACCTTTTCCTATTATCCAGTTTATTGAACACTTTTAAGCAAGCCTTCTAGCTCTTCCTTGCTTAAACGACGCCATTCTCCACTTTTCAAATCCTCATCCAAGGTCAAAGTTCCCATGGTTAAACGTTGCAAGTCCACAACTTCTTTACCACAGTAGGCCACCATCCGTTTGACCTGGTGGAATTTCCCTTCTGCAATGGTCACTCGGACCAGGCTTTCTTCCTTTTCCGTATCAATAGACACAAGCTCCAGCTTGGCAGGCTGACAGGTAAAGTCCTTGAGTGGAATTCCCTTGGCAAATGTCTCAACATCTGTATCTGTCATGATTCCCTTAACCTGCGCAAGATAGGTTTTATCCACATGGCGTTTAGGTGAAAGAAGGGCATGAGCCAGTTTGCCATCATTGGTCAAGAGCAAGAGTCCATGCGTATCGATATCCAAGCGCCCTACTGGGAAAACTTCCTTGGCACGTGCATAGTCATCCAACAAATCCAAAACTGTCTTGTGTTTAGGATCTTCAGTCGCTGAGATAACACCCTGGGGCTTGTTCATCATATAGTAGACAAACTCTTCGTACTCTAATTTTTTACCGTCAAAACAGATCTCGTCCGTATCTTCATTGATTTGTAGCTTGGCAGATTTTTCTTTCTTACCATTGACCGTCACGCGCCCTGACTTGAGAAAGTTTTTAACCTCAGTCCGACTCCCAACAGCGCAGGCAACTAAATATTTATCTAATCTCATAGGGCTATTATATCATAAAAAGAGAGCGCCTTTCGCTCTCTTTTTCTTGTATTTGCTTTCCCGGATTTATTTTTTAATCATACTTTCTATTCCTTTGAAAAGAATTTCTGATATAGCTTCTGGATAACCTTCATAGCCATTCTATTCTGAAAGAGCGTCGATGATATTTCTAATTTGACCATCTAATATAATGGTTACTGCAGGAACGAGTTCATCTGAATCTTCTTTTTTAAACATCTCTTGCATAATTGATACTTTGTTACTCATATTTACTCCAATCTTTTTTAAAAATTTTATTCATAGTACTCCACGAGACTTACTATTCCTTCTCAACTTCCGCAACCAAATCATATGGAAAATACGGAACACCTTCCAATTCCTTGCAATCCAAGCCCTTGAGCTTGCAGAGAGCCCCCGACTCAAAGGACCAGTAGCCATAATAATTATCAATGTTGCGCTTATGCAAATCATACCAACCTTCATCTCTACATCCCTGATACCACTTTTTAGTCAAGTATTCTTTCAAGAGAGATACAGCCTTTTCAGAATTTTCTTCCTCTATAATCTTTCGGGTAAATCCATAAGGTCTTGGGAAATTATAGTTTATCCGAATTGTCCACTCTGGATGACGAGACTGGATAAGGTAATCGATCAAATAGTCCTCTGGATCATCTTTTCTTACTAAATCTACCAATTTATCAAAAGTCGTTTCATCAACCTCTAATAAAATACCAATGGAAAGAGCCCAGAGCATTGCATCATATCCTGAATTACTATACCAAATAGGGAGAAGGCTATCGACATATTTAAGGTACTCTTCTTTGAATCTCTCAAAAGAATATCCTGCAGTGTAGGTGGCTATCATATTTTCTTTTTGGCAAACAGAGTTATCAAGCTGTATTGATCTGATAACTTTTTCTATCGGGCGCTTGTATGGATTGACACCTTGCTTTAGTTTTTCCAATTCTTCAGTCCACTCATCTATGGATGATTTATTAATTTGAATTAGTTCATTAATTTTTTCTTCTATAAATATATTATCTCTTTTCATCATATCTCCTTTGAGGACTTATACTATCTGAATCATATCTAGTTTTAACCCCTCCTATATTTTCGCGTCTTCCGCAACCAAATCATATGGAAAATACGAAAGGTCTTAGCTAGTTAATCGTTAACCAAATTAGTTTTTTAATCACTTTATTCCTCCTATGGACATTATTGACCACACAGATGTAAAGAATGAACAAGAAAACAGAATAAATCAGCAATCCTAAAAACTTTGCATAGACCAGGTAAACTATCAAGGAGCCTATCAAACTGACGCTACTAATACTATTAAATACGAAAGCAAGAGTTCCATTTTTCTTTGCTATTTCTAAGAACTCTGAGTACTCAATATCTGTAAATAATGCAGGATATAAGTCCAAGTCTTTGTTAGAGTAGTCCACTACAAATTTCCCTATGAGCAAGGAAAGACAAGTACATAGAATGAAGCTAGAGTATTTGATAGTAGGGATATCAAAAACGGTTAAACCATTCAGCAATCGAATAATGGGGAGAGATAGCAAAGTGAGTCCAAGAGTGTAGTAATGGTGATTCTTAGATGTTCTTTCGAGAATTGAAAAGTAAAGTCTCTTTTCTTTTAAGTCATAATAGACTATTTTGTTTTGATACAATCCTAGATTAACTAGTTTCCTATTGTTTTTCATTCTTTTAGTCATTTTTCAACATCTCTTTCTCAACCACTGGACTTCCATTTACTCTATTCTCAGAAAATCTCTAGCCTTACTTCTTATACTAGAGAAATCTTTGACCTTTGTCAACATTTCTCTGGTGTTTACACTTGATTAGCAACCATTCTCACCTCAAGTTCGCAACAAAAAAAGCCGCCTGATTGGGCGACTTAATTTTTTTATAGGGAGATTATTATGAAAAAGTTTTAGGAGTATAAGTTAAGTTCTTCTTAACTTATGAGATAAGTATACAGCTCCTATCTTAAAGTTTCCTTAAGTATTTTTAAATATGAGATTTTTCCATTTTTCTCGCCAATTTTTCTTGGATAAACGCTTTTGATAGAGCTTCATTCGGTCTTGATTTTCTAAGAAATGAGGAGTTGGACGAACCTGAAAGTTCAAAATATCCTCCAAACCATAAGGCGCAAAAAGCTCTAAAGTTTCGTCAGCATGCAAGCGAAGTCCTACTGCCGTGCAACGTTCAGGATATTTACTCATGGCATCGCAGGAATTTCTATACGGAGGTGTGTGGGGACTATGTTGGTGCATATAGACTTGATTTTTCAACTCCCACTGATACCGGGGGAAGTCCTCTCTCAGCTTGCTCTCTAGAGCCAGCGTTTCTTCATAACTCACATCTGGGTCAAAGAAAATCACGTCCACATCTGTTTCACGGTCAAAGGCTGGTTTATCGGACAAAAGATTCCAGATAAAATTTCGGACCGAACCAGCTGCCAACCAGGAATCTTTCAATTCCAGGTCACGGATGATAGTCAGAATAGCCATCATATCATGATTTTCTCTAAAAGAATCTAAGATTTCAATCTTATTTTTCAATGTATTCATACCCTAAATGTTCATAGGCCTTAGCAGTCGCGACCCGTCCTGAACGAGTTCGCATGATAAAGCCTTTCTGGATCAGGTAAGGTTCATACATATCCTCTACCGTCTCACGCTCTTCAGCAATATTTACCGAAAGTGTTCCTAAACCGACAGGACCGCCACCGTACATTTCAATCATGGTGCGGAGAATTTTCTGGTCTACATAGTCCAAACCTTCATGGTCTACATCCAGCATGGTCAAAGCCTTATCCGTAATCACATCATCAATCAAGCCATCGCCCATAATCTGTGCAAAGTCGCGCACGCGCTTGAGGAGACGATTGGCGATACGAGGAGTTCCACGGCTACGTAAAGCCAACTCCGAAGCTGCCTCATGGGTAATTTCCATTTCAAAGATATCTGCCGTCCGCTCGACAATCTCTGTCAAGTCGTCATGGGTATAGTATTCCATGTGACCAGTAATTCCAAAACGTGCACGAAGTGGATTTGAAAGCATCCCAGCTCGTGTCGTCGCACCAATCAAGGTAAAAGGTGGCAAGTCTAGATGGACACTACGGCTAGCTTCTCCCGCACCAATCATGATGTCAATGTAGAAGTCTTCCATGGCACTATATAGCACCTCTTCCACCGACATGGGCAAGCGATGAATCTCATCAATAAAGAGCACATCGCCTGGCTCCAAGTCGTTCAAAATCGCTACTAAATCACCGGCTTTTTCGATGACAGGACCAGACGTCTGCTTAAGATTGACTCCCAATTCATTGGCAATGACAAAAGCCATGGTTGTTTTCCCGAGACCTGGAGGGCCAAACAAAAGAACATGGTCCAGCGCTTCATCACGCATTTTAGCCGCCTCGATAAAGATTTGAAGCTGATCCTTGACCTTGTCTTGACCGATATATTCACGTAAATATTGGGGACGGAGGGTACGCTCTACCAACTCCTCATCGCCCATGATTTCATTATCTAAAATTCTACTCATGTTCCTATTATAGCAAAAATCCAGCTTACAAACAAAAAAGCCACCGAATTTGGTGGCTTCTTTAGGGAGATTATTATGAAAAAGAAAAGTTTAGGATTTCCATTAAATAAAGTTAGGAGGTCTTTACTTAATAACTATATGATATAAGACAATACTTAAAATTAGCTTAAGATTTTAAATCCATTATTAACAATTTTCTTGAACAGCTGTTTGACCTGCAATACGTCCAAACGTAAAGATATCCGTAAGTGAATTTCCTCCTAGACGGTTACCTGCATGAAGTCCTCCTGCAACTTCTCCAGCAGCATACAAACCAGGGATAATCTGACCTTTTTCATTTAAAACATGTGTTGAAGTATCAATCTTGAGTCCACCCATTGTATGGTGAACAGCGGGTTTCCTTGGTGTTGCGTAGAACGGTGCAACCTCACACTTGAGATCGAAACTACCCTTGTTAAATTCAGGGTCAAATCCTGCATCAACATAAGAGTTGTACTTCTTGATTGTATCCGCTAAAACTTGTGGATCCATACCAATCTGAACTGCCAATTCTTCTATCGTATCTGCACGGTAGAGAGTGCCTGCTTTGACTTGGGCATCGATTTTTTCTTGGCTAGTATTGTAGGCTGTTGCCTTGATGCGGTCATCCGCGATCAAGTAGAACAAACCTCCATTATCAATCGCTGCTTGAGATAACTTATCTCGGCTACCGTACTCATCCACAAATCGCTTCCCTTCAGTATTTACCATGATAAAGTTAGCTGGAGGAACTTGAAGTCCTGAGAAGAGAGCACCTGTCACTGGATCGGATACTGGCATCATTTGGCTAAAGCCCATACCCACTAGGTCAGCACCTACACTTTGACCCAAGACGATTCCATCCCCTGTTACGGCTGGTGTATTAGATGTGGCAATATCATCCGCAATTTCAGTCCAGTAGGTATTGTATTTTTGTAACATCTTGGTATTGGCACCAAATCCTCCAGAAGCTAGAACGACGGCATCTGCATGAACGATGATGGTTTGACCGTTTCGGCCTTCTGCTCTGACACCCTTGACAGCCCCTTCTTCTACAAGCAATTCTTTGACTGGAGAGTCCGTCAAAATCGTGCCTCCATTTTCTAGAACATATTTTTGTAGAACCGAGATAAAAGCATAACCCATTGGTTGAACCGGCTTATGACCACGACGCCAAAGGGCTCCAACTGGCATTGTGACTTCACTACGAACAAATTCAACACCGATATCTTCCAACCAGCGAACAGACTCTAGGGCTCGTTCAGTCAATACAGAAACCAAATCATATTGGCCATGAATTTCATTCCCTTGTAAATCTTTTCGTTTTCCACCAATATAGGTTTGGATACGGTAAAGTAAGGTCGAGTCAAACAAATAGCTTGGATCCTGCAAATACTGCTCAATCTCAACCTTCAAGGCTCTAAAGTCCTCTAAATATTCTGGGTCAATCGTTGATTCATCTGTCGCAATCAATTCTTGAAGCGTATGTGCCTCACCTGGATGAGCTGCGAAGGTCCCTTGCCATGCTGGATCTGGCGCATTCATTGGACCACCTGCACGAACCGTATTTCCTCCAATTGCTGGGAATTTCTCAACAATAATCGGCTTCTTACCAGCTTGCAAGACTGCAGCTGCTGCAGCTAAACCAGCTCCTCCGCCTCCGACGATGACAACATCTGCCTGATAAGTTTTATCCTCTTTATCCAAAGCAGATGGAGCTTTTGAACGTTTACGTAAAACATCTGGATTTGCACCCGCTTGTTTAACCGCACGCGCAACTCCGTCCAAGACACCATTTGAAGTCACAGAAGCTCCTGACACCGCATCAACATTTAAGGTTTGCCCCTCAATGATTTCCGCTGGAATACGGGTAAATACAACATCTGCAATACCTGAAGATTCTCCAGAAGAATCGATTTCAATTTTTTCAATACGGTCTTCAGAAACGGTGACGTCCATCGGTAATTTACCATTGTGACCTTCAGTTGTAACATGATAAGTTCCTGGTTCAAATCGGATTTCTTCAGGAAGGTTTAGTTGGTTTGCAACAGATACAAAGCGAAGGAAACGATAGAAACAGCTATCTAAGAAATCAACAGTTCGCTCATTAATCAAATCTCCATTTGCATCAAATGCTCGATGAGCTCGACCAAGTAAAAATTCACTTCCTGGCATAACTGTTGCATTTACCCCGGGTGCATCAAGAATCTGACGAAGATGAAGTTGGGCACGCGAAGATCCTTGAACATCATAGGAAGCCCCTACAATCATGGTTGGTTTCCCATCTAGTGGATGAATGTTAAAAGACAACCATTCTAACAAACTATTTAAACTTGATGGGATTGTATGATTGTGTTCAGGTGTAGAGATGATGACACCATCAGCTTCCGAAATCGCTTTGTTAAACTTCTGAATAACAGGTGTATCTGTTTGATCATCGGTTTCATTGAACATCGGTACATCGGTAATTTCTAAAATCTCAATATCCGCTTTTGTTGCAAAATGTCTTTGCATAAATTGCAACAAACTGCGGTTATAGGATTGTTTGGCATTGGTACCAACAATAGCTACTAATTTCATGGATTATTCTCCTTTCTTGAGATACTTATGCTTTTAACCATTCTTCCCAGATGAAAGATTTCTTACGATTTGTATCTTCTGGTTTGACCAAGGCTTTTGTTAGTTCAACAAAATTTTGGAATTCTGCAAAATGTTCTTCCAACTCTGCGACTTTTTCAGGATTGTTCAAATTATAGTCATCGTCCAACACCTGTTCAGAATGACCTAGGAAAAATTCTGTCCCTGGCATGACTCTTGCTTTTAGTTCAGGCGCATCAAGAATCTGACGCAAGTGCGCTTGGGCTCTAGATGTTCCAAGCAATCCAAGAGAAGCTCCGACAATCATCGTTGGTTTGTTGATCAAAGCGCGACTAGTATAGGCAATCCATTCCAAGGCTGAAGCCAAAGGTGCTGGTATCGTATGGTCATATTCAGGTGTTGAGATAATCACACCATCTGCAGCAAGGATTTTTTCTGAAAAAGCTTGAACTTCGGCAGGCGCCAGCTTGTCCTCAGGTTCGTTAAATGCTGGCAAGTGTTTGATTTCCAACACCTCAATGTCGGCTTTATCTGCAAAATGCTTTTGCATAAATTTCAAAAGTTTCCGATTGGTTGAGCGGTCAGAGTTTGTTCCAACGATAGCAACTAATTTCATCTTGCTACCCCCTTTTTTGTTTTATTCACTTTCATTATACTACTTTAAATTATCTTCGACATTCATGACACTAAAACATTGTGTTATTCTATCAGTTTATCTTATCTTAGTATAACTTAGTGAAAAAATTAACAATATTTTCTTAGAAAGTATTGACCCTCATTTTTAACTATGTTATAGTCTTTGTGAAAAATGTATTAAGTTAAAGGAGGGTCTTCTTATGAAAGAGACATTCAATCGTTGGCAAGTTCTAGCTGCGTCAACTGCTATTCTTCTCTGTACAGGTGCTGTCTATTCCTTTTCAGTTTTTGCTGGACCTTTAAGCTCCTCAACAGGTTGGTCTATGTCCGAGATTATGCTCGCATTTGCTATTAACTCAGCTATCGGACCGATTCCGATGATTCTTGGAGGTTACCTGGTAGACAAGGGATATGTGAAATGGACAATTGCACTTGGTGCCCTTCTATTTGCTAGTGGCTTTTTCCTAACTGGTTATGCAAGTTCACCAGCCATGCTCTATCTGACCTACGGTTTGATGGCAGGTCTCGGACAAGGATTTTCCTATTCAGGAGCCCTCTCAAATTCTCTTCGCCTTTTCCCAGATAAGCGTGGTTTAGCTTCTGGGATTCTAACAGGAGGTATGGGATTTGCCGCAGTTATCGCGTCACCAGTTGCAAGCAGTCTCATTCAAAAACAAGATGCCTTCTTTGCTTTTCGAACAATTGGGCTAGTCTATATTATTGTTATTATCGCTGCAATTTTCTTCATCAAGGCTGCACCAAGTGGCTACCAACCAGCCGGTTGGAAAGCTCCCGTACAGACTAAACAAGGACCTGCTAATAAAAACTGGAAAGAAATGCTACAAAGTCCACTATTCTACATTATTATTAGCATGTTCTTTGTCGGTGCTTTCTCTGGTTTGATGATTGCCTCTCAAGCATCCCCAATTGGTCAATCCATGTTTGGACTCTCTGCTGGTACAGCAGCTCTCTATGTCTCTCTCTATTCAATCGCAAACTCTAGCGGACGCTTTATCTGGGGATCACTCTCTGATAAAATTGGTCGTTCTAAGACCTTATTGATTATCTATTCTGTTATCGTATTGGCGCTCTTCTCCTTAACTATCGTCCCTGGTCAATTTGGCTTTACTCTAGGAATCATCGGTCTTGGCATCTGCTTCGGCGGTGTTATGGGTGTCTTCCCATCTATTGTCATGGAGAACTACGGATCTGCTAATCAGGGAGTCAACTACGGTATCGTCTTCACAGGTTATTCTTTAGCTGCATTTTTTGCACCTAAAGTTGCGGTTCAAATGGCAGCAGCTAACAATGGAAATTACAGTGCCGCATTCTACGTTGCTATCGCTCTCGCAGTTGTTGGGCTTCTTCTCAATCTCCTTTACATGAAGAAGAAAGGTTAGAGAAAAAACTTCTCATCAAATACTCATTACTAATTTAAGGTAGGGTCGGGATTTTTTGCCCCGCCCTTTTTTTGGTATAATAAAACTAGAAATAGCTTATTGGGAGGTTTTATCATGGTTCAGCAGTCAAGACTTTT
This sequence comes from Streptococcus sp. KHUD_017, assembly GCF_054861245.1. NCBI lineage: Bacteria > Bacillati > Bacillota > Bacilli > Lactobacillales > Streptococcaceae > Streptococcus > Streptococcus sp. KHUD_017. Next base: position 207,321 of record NZ_CM142175.1, on the reverse strand, counting down.
ACGAGATAACCCATCTGATTTTCCCTATGATTTTGAAAAACAAATCTTATCTAAGCAATCTTCTAATACCATCTATCATTGGCATCCTGAACTCGAGATTGTCTATGTCAAAAAAGGACCTGCTACCTTCTATATCAACTCTGAGCGCTTTGAAAGTCATGAAGGCGATATTTTTCTAATTCAGCCAACTTCTCCTCACGCTATCTACCCTATTGAAAATCAAGAACAAATTTCTACAGTTTTTCGTATCCATCTCGATTTCCTAGGTAGAAGTCAAATTGACAGCTTTAGCCAACGCTATATTCAACCTATATACTCTGGGCATTTTTATCTCACTCCTCGGATTTCGTCAGATGATCATGCTTATGAACTGATTCGCGATTGTCTTTTATCTCTTTTTTCTATCCTTGAAGAGCAGAGTATTTATTATGATCTCCTTTTAAAGGCAAAACTCTATGAATTTCTCTATCTTCTCTTTAAGTACAGGTATGTCAATCGCCACTATACGGATGATACCTATCAAAAATACCAGAAATTAAAAGAAATGATAGGTTATCTTGAGCGACACTATGCAGAACCCATTCAAATTGACCAGCTTGCTGCTACATTTGGATACAGCAAAAATCACTTTATGAATATTTTCAAACAACACACCGGGACAAGTTGTATGGAATATCTCATACGATTGCGCCTGGAAAAAGCTTGCGAAAAGCTCGTTCAGACCAATCAAAGTGTTCAAGAAATAGCAAGCCAGGTCGGTTTTACCAACCTCTCAAATTTCAATCGACAATTCAAACAACACTTCCAACTAACTCCTAGACAATATCGAAACCAACAACTCAAAAAAGAATCCTAACTACATGTCTCCTTAGTGACTCACTAGGGAGAATTTTTTTCAAACAAAAAAGCCACCGAATTTGGTGGCTTCTTTAGGGAGATTATTATGAAAAAGAAAAGTTTAGGATTTCTATTAAATAAAGTTAGGAGGTCTTTACTTAATGATTACATAATACATGAGTAAACTTAAAGTTAACTTAAGATAAAAGAATTATTTTAATTTTTTTCGATCCACCCAAATCATTCCTGTACAATCATAAGTAGATAAGGTTTCAAACCCCAGAGAACGGTAAAACCCCAATGTTTTTTCTGTCTGTTCAGTCGCTAGTTGTACTTGGTAGGCACCCTTATAGTCAGCTAAGGCTTCTTTCATCATAGAACTTCCAATCCCTTGGCGCTGATAGCTAGGCAAAACAATCAAATCCTGGACAAAAACGGATGAAAATCCGTCTCCAACCAAACGCACTAAACCAACGATTTTCTCACCATCACGAGCAAGATAAATGGCTAGTGAATGAGTCAGAGACTGGGACAACATTTGGGGTTGATTTGTATAATTTGTCCAACCAACTGCCTGATAGAGATGTAAAACGTCATCAATTGAAACAGATCTTTCTTTTGTAATCTTAATCATAACAAACCTTCCTAACATTCTCGTAGAGATTTAATCTGTTGTCCATTTTCATCAAAATTATCTGGCTTCAACCATGCTTCAAAACGAGCCTTAACCCTTGGCCAATCCTTATCAATCATAGACATCCAATCCGTATCTCTGGTACGCCCTTTATAAATAACAGCTTGACGGAAAGTGCCTTCGTAGATAAAACCCAAACGTTCTGCTGCTTTTCTAGAAGGTAGATTTAGTGCATCACATTTCCACTCATAACGACGATAGTTGAGCTCTTCAAAAACATAGCGTGCTAGGAGATATTGAGCCTCTGTTCCCATCCTGGTTTGTTTGAGAGCCGGAGAAAAGGTTACCGCGCCAACTTCAATCACGCGATTAGCTTGGTCAATACGCATGAGAGAAAAAGTCCCCAACGCCTTTCCAGTCGCTTTATCGATAATCGCATAATAGAAGCGATCCTTGCGCTCAAGCATCTGCTTCAAAGCTACGATTAATTCTTCGAGATTTTCTACTGGTGGTTGAAAGAGATAGGTCCACATCTCTCGAGGTGATTCTGGGCCATAAACAGCCAGCAAATCCTCCGCATGCTTTTCTACTGATAAAGCTTCGATAATCGTATACTGTCCTTCTATCCGTACAAGTGAAGGCAAAACTCCAGGTGTGTCGTCTACAGGTTCACCAATCATCTGACCATATTCATTTACTGGCATAGCTTTCTCCTTGTCCTACTCTTATAAGTTTAAAGATGTAAATAGTATATCACATCTCACAGGGAATCTACAAAAAATCCTCCAGTTTATGGAGGATTGATCAAATATGGAAACGAGTGAGTTAATGTCCTTTATGCTTGTCTCTTCGTTTTTGCTGTTTGCGTTCGAATTTCTCTTGTTTGAGCAATTGCTTTTGGACACTAGATTGATGTTTTGAAATCTTTTTCCTTTCCTCATACTGCAACTGCAATAGTTCTTTCGACTTGGAAGAAACTTTTTGCTTTACTTGTTTCCTCACTATTCGCTGTAATCGTTTAGGATTCTTTATTTTTACATGTTGCTTAACTGTAGCTTCTGGACTAAAAGATAATTGAGTAAACTGAGTCTGTAACATCTCTAGAATTTCATCATCTTTTGGCTCCTGACCAAATGTCACACGACAAACTTGATAAGTTTCTCGATACACTTGTTCGAACAAACCATGCCAAAATCCATCTTCAAAATAAACTGTCAATCCAATTGAAATTGTTTCCACGACAGCACCTCCTTAAATCTATCCCTAAGAATGGACAACCAAGGAGGAAGGTTACTGATAGGCTTGCCTACGTCTGGACTACCAACCAGAACTGTGTTTTTATCTTAGTTGGAACTATTATAGCATATAGCAATACAAAAATCCTCCAGAACTTAGCTCTGAAGGACTTTTAAATTTATTTCGTTACGATATTTACAAGCTTGTTAGGTACACTAATTACTTTCACGATTTCTTTGCCATCAATCTCTGCTTTGACTTTTTCGTCAGCTAGAGCGACTTCTTGCAATTCTTCGCGTGAAAGATCCTTCGCAACCATGAGTTTAGCACGAACTTTTCCTTTGATTTGAACGACAATTTCGATTTCGTCTTCAACCAATTTGCTTTCGTCCCATGTTGGCCAAGCTACATAAGAGATAGACTCGCCTGTTGCTGCGACTGTTTGCCAGAGTTCTTCTGCCAAGTGAGGGGCAAATGGGGCAATCAATTGGATAAAGCCTTTGGCGTAGTCTACATAGAGTTTGTCTTCCTTATTCGCCGCATTGACAAAGACCATGAGCTGAGCAATGGCTGTGTTGAATTTCATCGACTCGATTTGCTCAGTGACAGCCTTAACGGTTTCGTTATAAACCTTGTCAAGAGCGCCATTGTTTTCCGCAACGATTTCTTTACTTGTAATCAAACGGTAAACACGGTCAAGGAATTTACGGCTTCCTTCCAAACCTTCTTCTGACCAAGCGATAGAAGCATCTAGTGGTCCCATGAACATTTCATAGACACGAAGGGTATCAGCACCGTATTGTTCCACCACATCGTCTGGGTTAACCACGTTCTTGAGGGATTTAGACATCTTGGCTGGTGCTTGCTCCAACTCTTCGCCTGTTTCCACATGGAAGAAGGAAGCGTCACGTTTTTCAACCTTGTCAGTTGCCACAAGAGCACCACGGTGGTCACGGTAGCTTGTTCCTAAGATCATTCCTTGGTTAAAGAGTTTTTGGAATGGCTCCTTAGTCGGTACAACACCAAGGTCATAGAGGAATTTGTGCCAGAAACGAGCGTAAAGCAAGTGAAGCACAGCATGTTCTGCACCACCCACGTAGATATCGACTGGCAACCATTGTTTGAGAAGGTCCTCGTCAGCCAATTTCTCTGTGTTGTGTGGATCGATATAGCGGAGGTAGTACCAGCTTGAACCTGCCCATTGTGGCATCGTATTCGTCTCACGACGACCTTTGACACCATCCTCACGAGTCACTTCAAGCCAATCTGTCAAGTTAGCCAATGGGCTTTCACCAGTACCTGAAGGACGGATATCCTTGGTTACTGGCAAGACAAGTGGCAATTCACTTTCTGGAACGGCTGTTGAAGTTCCATCTTCCCAATGAATGATTGGGATTGGCTCACCCCAGTAACGTTGACGGCTAAAGAGCCAGTCGCGGAGACGGTAGGTAACCTTTTCTTGACCAAAGCCTTTTTCTTCTAGCCAAGCCACGATTTTAGCAATCGCTTCTTCTTTGTTGAGACCGTTCAAGAAGTCAGAGTTGACGTGAAGGCCATCTTCTGTGTATGCAGCTTCTTCAACATTTCCACCTTCAAGTACTTCTACGATTGGAAGGCCGAATTGGTTAGCAAATTCCCAGTCACGTTGGTCGTGGGCAGGTACAGCCATAACAGCACCTGTTCCATAGCTAGAAAGAACATAGTCGGCAATCCAGATTGGAATTTCTTTGCCGTTTACAGGATTGATGGCATAAGCACCAGTCCAAACCCCTGTTTTTTCCTTGGCAAGGTCAGTACGAGCCAAGTCTGATTTGAGGCTGGCTTGGTGTTTGTAGTCCGCTACAGCCTCAGCTTGTTCAGGACTTGTGATGGCATCTACCAAGTCATGCTCAGGAGCCAAGACAGTGAAGGTCGCACCAAAAAGGGTGTCAGGACGAGTGGTAAAAACTGTGAATTCCTTGTCTGTCCCTTTCACTTTGAAGGTGACATTGGCACCAGTTGATTTCCCAATCCAGTTGCGTTGCATGTCCTTGATAGACTCTGACCAGTCAAGGTCATCCAAGTCATTGAGCAAGCGCTCCGCATAGGCAGTGATTTTGAGCATCCATTGGCGCATTGGTTTGCGGACAACTGGATAGCCACCACGCTCAGATGTTCCATCAGGAAGGACTTCTTCGTTGGCGATAGCTGTTCCTAGTTCCTCAACCCAGTTTACTGGCACTTCAGCTTCATAAGCCAAACCTTTTTCGTAAAGCTTAGTGAAGATCCATTGCGTCCACTTGTAGTAGTTCGGATCTGTAGTATTGACTTCACGATCCCAGTCGTAAGAGAATCCAAGCGCATTGATTTGGCGTTTGAAGTTGGCAATGTTTTCCGCTGTGAATTCTGCTGGGTCATTACCAGTATCCATAGCGTATTGCTCAGCAGGCAAACCAAAGGCATCCCATCCCATTGGGTGAAGGACATTGTAACCTTTGGCACGTTTGAAACGGCTGAGGATATCAGTTGCTGTGTAGCCTTCTGGGTGTCCTACGTGAAGACCCGCTCCAGATGGGTAAGGGAACATGTCCAATGCGTAAAACTTAGGTTTTGAGGCATCTGTTCCTGTTTTAAAAGTGTGATTGTCAGCCCAGTATTTTTGCCACTTAGGCTCGATTTCTTTATGATTGTAAAAACTCATGCTATTTCTCCAATTTTATGATGTTACTATTATACCATTTTTAAAGGAAATATTGTTTCTCTTTTCGTCATTGTTTCTCTTTTCGTCATTTTTTATCGTTTTGACCTATAAATACTAGACATTTATACTGATAGTTTCTCAAATTTCTCCAATTTATATAATTTACTATTCAAACAATTCTTAATAAATAATATTAATGCAAGTTAGTGCTTTTTATGGTAGAATATAGGAAAGTGCTTTCTCAGAAGGAGGGGAAAATGAACAAACAAACCATCGCTGTTTTAGGGCCTGGTTCTTGGGGTACTGCTCTGTCACAAGTTTTAAATGACAATGGACACGAAGTTCGTATCTGGGGAAATATTCCTGACCAAATTGACGAAATCAATACACAACATACCAACAAACGCTATTTTAAGGATGCTGTTTTAGACGAAAAGATTGTTGCCTACCATGATTTGGCAGAAGTTTTGAAAGGTGTTGACGCTGTTTTGTTCGTAGTCCCAACTAAGGTGACCAGACTGGTAGCTCAACAAGTGGCTGCTGTTCTTGACCATAAAGTCGTCATCATGCATGCTTCGAAAGGTCTTGAACCAAATAGTCACAAACGTCTTTCAACCATTCTTGAAGAAGAAATTCCTGAAGAGTTACGCAGTGAAATTGTGGTTGTATCTGGTCCTAGTCATGCGGAAGAAACGATCGTCCGCGACATCACCTTGATCACTGCTGCTTCGAAAGATTTACAAACTGCTCAATATGTCCAAAAACTCTTTAGCAACCACTACTTCCGTCTTTATACCAATACAGATGTGATTGGAGTGGAAACAGCTGGTGCTCTTAAAAATATCATCGCGGTTGGTGCAGGGGCTCTTCATGGACTTGGCTTTGGTGATAATGCTAAGGCTGCCATTATCACGCGCGGGCTTGCGGAAATCACTCGTCTAGGAGTCAAGCTTGGAGCAAATCCACTGACTTATAGCGGACTTTCAGGTGTTGGGGATCTAATCGTTACCGGAACTTCTATCCACTCACGTAACTGGCGAGCAGGTGATGCTCTTGGGCGTGGTGAAGCCTTGGCAGATATCGAAGCCAACATGGGAATGGTTATCGAAGGAATTTCAACAACCAAAGCTGCTTACGAATTGGCGCAAGAGCTTGGAGTCTATATACCTATTACCCAGGCTATTTACCAAGTTATTTATGAAAATGTTAATATTAAAGATGCTGTTTCTGAACTCATGAGTAACGAGTTCAAGGCAGAAAACGAGTGGTCATAATCACCGTTAGAAAGGAAGCTCATGAAGCAAAAAGTTAGAAAAGCTGTTATCCCTGCTGCGGGACTTGGAACTCGTTTCCTACCAGCAACCAAAGCATTGGCAAAAGAAATGTTGCCAATCGTGGATAAGCCAACTATTCAATTCATCGTTGAAGAAGCTCTCAAGTCTGGAATTGAGGATATTCTTGTTGTAACAGGGAAATCAAAACGTTCTATCGAAGACCATTTTGACTCAAACTTTGAACTAGAATATAACCTCAAGGAAAAAGGAAAAACAGATCTCTTAAAATTAGTTGATGAAACAACTGGTATGCGCCTCCACTTCATCCGTCAAACACACCCACGTGGACTCGGAGATGCCGTTTTACAAGCCAAAGCATTCGTTGGGAATGAACCTTTTGTGGTGATGCTCGGAGATGATCTCATGGATATCACTGATGACAATGCTATCCCATTGACCAAACAGCTCATGAATGATTACGAAGAGACTCACGCTTCTACCATCGCTGTGATGCCTGTACCACACGAAGAAGTTTCTGCCTATGGTGTTATCGCACCTCAAGGTGAAGGAAAAGATGGACTTTATAGTGTTGAAACCTTCGTTGAAAAACCAGCACCTGAGGACTCACCAAGTGATCTAGCCATTATTGGTCGTTACCTCCTCACACCAGAGATTTTTGGTATTCTTGAAAATCAAAAACCTGGTGCGGGAAATGAAATCCAGCTAACAGACGCTATTGATACCCTCAACAAAACCCAACGAGTATTCGCTCGTAAATTCAAGGGGGCTCGTTATGATGTTGGAGACAAGTTTGGCTTTATGAAAACTTCCATCGACTACGCACTTAGACATCCTCAAGTCAAAGATGACTTGAAAACTTATTTGATTAACCTTGGGAAAGAACTCTCAGGAGAAAAATAAGACCTTAAACCAGGTTGAAAATACCTGGTTTTTTTGTTGCCTAACCCCATCTAAAGCTCGTCCAAGACTTATTTCTTGCAATCATTGCTTTTATGGTATAATAAGAGTGAGGAAAGAAATGAAGAATAAATTATTATCTATGAAAGAAAAAGGACTGGCCTTACTGGAGTCCCTTAAAACAAAACTAAAAAATATACATCTAGGAAAAAAAGGTCCTAAAAATTCTAAAAAGAAAAAGCAAACAAAGACTAATATTTGGACTATCTTTGCTAATATCTTACTGGGAATCAAGGCAACCTTTAATACCCTATTCATTATCGCCTTTCTTGGTGGACTTTTAGGTACTGGAGTTATTTTCGGTTATGCAGTTTCCCTGTTTGATAAAGTAAGTGTCCCTCAAACAGAAGATTTAGTCAAACAAGTGAACGATATTTCATCCATCTCTGAAATTCGCTATGCTGACGGTTCCATGATTGGCGCTATTGAAAGCGACCTCCTTCGGACATCTGTCGCATCAGATGCTATTTCAGAAAATCTCAAGCAAGCTATCGTTGCGACCGAGGATGAACATTTTGCAGAACACAATGGGGTCGTTCCTAAAGCGGTTATTCGTGCCAGTCTAGGAAACTTTATCGGACTTGGTTCTTCTAGTGGAGGTTCTACACTAACCCAGCAGCTCATCAAGCAGCAAGTAGTTGGGGATGCTCCTACACTAACCCGTAAAGCTACTGAAATCGTGGATGCCTTGGCCTTAGAAAGAGCTATGAGCAAGGACGAAATCCTAACAACCTATCTCAATGTTGCTCCTTTTGGTCGTAACAATAAAGGTCAAAACATCGCAGGAGCTCAACAAGCAGCCAAGGGTATTTTCGGGGTTGACGCCAATCAGCTAACGATTCCTCAAGCAGCCTTCATAGCAGGATTGCCACAAAGTCCTATCTCCTACTCACCTTATGAATCAACTGGGGAAATGAAGAGCGAAGAGGATATGGAACTAGGTATCAAACGTTCAAAAGATGTCCTTTACAATATGTACAGAACTGGAGTGCTCAGTCAAGAAGACTACGAAACCTATAAGGCATATGACATTAAGCAAGACTTCTTGCCAGCAGAAAATGTAGACATAACTGCTAAGGGCTATCTCTACTTTACTGCTCTCGATGAAGCAACTAATCTCATGTATGACTACTTGGTACAAAAAGACAACGTCTCTGCCCAAGAACTCAAAAACGAGTCTATCCAAAAATCCTATCGTGAATTAGCTGAAAAAGAAATTCAAAATGGTGGTTACCGTATCACTACTACAATCGACAAAACAATCCACGCTGCCATGCAAGATGCTGTGGCAAATTATGGCTACCTTTTAAATGATAGTAGTGGTCAACCTGAAGTCGGAAATGTCTTAATGGATAATAAAACAGGAGCCATCATAGGATTTGTAGGAGGACGAGATTACCAAAACAATCAAAATAATCATGCTTTTGATACTAAACGCTCTCCTGCCTCTACTACTAAGCCACTATTAGCTTATGGTATTGCTATTGACCAAGGATTGATGGGAAGTGCTAGTATCCTATCAAACTATCCTACCAACTTTGCTAACGGAACCCCTATCATGCACGTCAACAGTCCAGGAACAGCTATGATAAACCTTAAGGAAGCCCTCAATTATTCATGGAACATCCCTGCCTACTGGACCTATCGTATGCTCCGTGAAAAAGGAGTTGATGTCCGTTCTTACATGGAAAAAATGGGGTATGAAATCCCAGAATACGGTATTGAAAGCCTTCCTATGGGCGGAGGAATCGAAGTTACTGTAGCTCAACATACAAATGGATATCAGACACTTGCTAATAATGGAATTTACCATAAAAAATACATGATTTCGAAAATCGAAAAAAGCAATGGCGAGGTCATTTATGAGCATAAAGACGAACCTGTTCAGGTCTACTCTAAAGCTACTGCAACCATTATGCAAAGTCTACTGAGAGACGTTCTTTCATCACGGGTAACCACAAGCTTCCAAAGCGATCTTGCTTCCATCAATTCTAAGTTAGCAGGTGCTGATTGGATTGGTAAAACTGGTACAACTAACGAAGAAGGTGATATGTGGCTCATGCTTTCAACTCCAAGATTGACTCTTGGAGGCTGGGTTGGTCACGATGATAATAGTCCCCTAGCTAACGGCGCATACTTCCGTAATGCTAAGTACATGGCTAATCTGGTAAATGCTATTCAACAAGCTTCTCCTTCTGCTTGGGGAACTGAGCGTTTCAGCCTTGATTCAAGCGTAACTTCTTCTCAAGTTCTTAAATCAACTGGCCAAAAGCCAGGACGAGTTAACCTCAACGGAAAAGATTACGAAATTGGCGGAGAGACTGTTACAAGTTACTGGGCCAACCAAGCTGGTGCCCCAACTACGACCTTCCACTTTGCAATTGGTGGAAGTGACTCTGATTACCAAAAAGCTTGGAATACGATTTTGGGAAGTCTACCAAAATCATCTAATTCCAACAATAATAACTCAAACAACAATAGCAATAATAACAATAATCGAAATAATAACAACAATAATAATAGCAACAACAGTAATAACGGTAATAATAACAATAATACTACCAGTGATAGCAACGACTCATCTTCAAATAGACTACAACGTTAACCTTTCTATATGAATCAGTATCAAAAGAATATTTTCAAAGGAACCATATATTCCCTCCTTTCCGGATTAATATGGGGTATTTGTGGCATTTTAGGAGAATTCTTCTTTACGCATTATCCAGTCTCCTCTGGGTGGATCACTTCTATGCGACTAAGTCTTGCAGGTAGTTTTGTACTCATCTTGTCCGGCTTTAAGTTTCGTTCACACTTATTCGACCTTTGGAGAAACCGCAACAACTATCTGCCTTTTCTGGCTTATGCTATCTTAGGAATTTTCTCCGTTCAGTATTTCTTCTATCTCTGTGTAGAATACTCTAATGCAACAACGGCAACTATCCTACAATTTATCAGTCCTGTTTTCATTCTCATATACAACCGTATTATCTACAAGAAAAAAGCTTCTAAAAAAGCAATTTTCTATGTTTTGACTGCTATGCTCGGAGTCTTTCTGATGGCTACTAAAGGCGATCTGTCTAAACTATCCATCACTCCCCTCGCATTGCTGACAGGACTTCTCAGTGCTCTGGGAGTTATGTTTAATGTTATCTTGCCCCAGCCATTTGCTCGAAAATATGGTTTTGTGCCAACTGTTGGTTGGGGAATGTTGCTGGCTGGACTCTTTAGTAATTTTCTCTATCCTGTTTATAGAATTAGTTTTCAGCTTGATTGGGTGAGTATCCTGATTTGTTTGACCATTGCCTTTTTGGGGACAGCTTTTGCCTTCTTCCTATCCATGAAGGCTGTCTCGCTCGTTTCCCCATTGGTAGTATCCGTTGTCAGCGCAAGCGAACCTTTGTCATCAGCTATTCTAAGTGTTCTATTTCTAGGTCTGGTCCTAGATGGGTATCTGCTTCTGGCTATGATCTTGATTATTATTCCCATGATCTTCTTATCCATTGAAGAATCAAAAGATAAACTGAAAGAATCCTCTTTTAACACTTAAGGCTTCAAAATTGAAGCCTTTTTTGGTAGAATAGTAAGCATTACAAAGAGTGAGGAGACACCTATGACTGCTACAAAAATGAATGCACAAGAAATTATCCAATTTATCGCTAATGCTGAAAAAAAGACAAGTGTAAAAGTGACCTTTGAAGGGCAACTTGATGGATCCATCCCTGCTTCTGTTACCAAGCTTGGAAATGTTCTTTTTGGAGACTGGAAGGATATCTCACCTCTTCTTAAAGGACTAACAGAAAATAAAGACTATGTTGTTGAGCAAGATGCTCGTAATTCAGCTGTACCTCTCCTTGATAAACGCGACATCAATGCTCGTATCGAGCCAGGGGCTATCATCCGTGACCAGGTTGAGATTGGCGACAACGCTGTTATCATGATGGGTGCTGTAATCAATATTGGTGCTGTAATCGGTGCTGGCACTATGATTGACATGGGTGCTATTCTAGGCGGACGTGCTATTGTCGGTAAAAATAGTCACGTAGGTGCTGGTGCTGTTCTTGCAGGTGTTATCGAACCAGCTAGTGCAGAGCCTGTCCGTGTCGGTGATAATGTACTCATCGGTGCTAACGCTGTGGTTATCGAAGGTGTTCAAATCGGTAGCGGATCTGTTGTTGCAGCAGGTGCCATCGTCACTCAAGATGTTCCAGAAAATGTTGTGGTTGCTGGTGTCCCGGCTCGTGTTATCAAAGAAATCGATAGCCAAACCCAACAAAAAACAGCGCTAGAAGATGCGCTTCGTACCTTGTAAATAGTAACAGAGGCGGAAACTTTCCAGCCTCTTTATCGTATCAATAGAAGGAAATTAGATATGTTAGATTTGATTCAAACTCGACGCGATCTTCACCAAATTCCTGAGATCGGTTTAGAAGAAGTCAAGACTCAAGCTTATTTGCTCAGTGTCATTGAGAAATTAACAGTTGGTAAAGATTTTGTTCAAATTCTCACTTGGCGAACAGGTATTTTAGTGTATTTACAGGGAAGTCAGCCAGAACGTACCATCGGTTGGCGGACAGATATCGACGGACTCCCAATCGTTGAACAAACAGGTCTTGCCTTTGCCTCTCAGCACCCAGACCGTATGCATGCTTGTGGACATGATTTTCACATGACCATTGCCCTAGGAAGTCTCGAACGTGCTCTAGAAAACCAACCTAAAAACAATCTCCTCTTTCTCTTCCAGCCTGCCGAGGAAAACGAAGCAGGTGGTATGCTCATGTATGAAGATGGAGCATTTGGTGACTGGTTGCCTGATCAATTTTATGGGCTTCATGTTCGTCCAGACCTAAAAGTCGGACAGATTGCGACCAATACCCATACACTCTTTGCTGGAACATGTGAAGTTAAGATTCGCTTTAAGGGTAAAGGCGGACACGCTGCCTTTCCACATGAAGCAAACGATGCTCTGGTTGCAGCTAGCTATTTTGTGACCCAAGTCCAATCAGTCGTTAGCCGTAATGTCGATCCTATCGAGGGAGCTGTCGTCACTTTCGGTGTTTTTCAAGCTGGTACAACCAATAATGTCATCGCTGATACAGCTTTCTTGCATGGAACCATTCGAGCTCTCACACATAGCATGAGCCTCTTAGTTCAAAAACGTGTCAAAGCCATCGCTGAAGGTGTCGCAGCTGCTTTTGATATGGATGTGGAAGTTGAACTCAAGCAGGGAGGTTACCTACCTGTCGAAAACAACCCTAAATTAGCCCAGGAATTGATGACTTTCTTTGATGAAAGAGAGGGCATTGAACTAATCGATATCGAACCTGCCATGACAGGGGAAGACTTCGGTTACCTTCTCTCCAAGGTTCCTGGGGTCATGTTCTGGCTAGGTATTGATAGTCCCTACGCCCTTCACCATCCAAAGATGAGCCCTAAAGAAGAAGCTCTAGCTATCGGTGTCGAAGCTGTATCAAGCTTTTTAGCAAAGAAAGCTGCGGAGTAAACTATGAAAAAAAGCTTACGCAAGCAGGTCTTGCAAGAACTCAAAGCTCTTTCTAAAGAAAAAAAGGAAGTCATGGACGCTTGGTTGACTGAGCAACTACTTCTACATCCCTTCTACAAGGAAGCAAAAAACATCGCCACTTACCTGTCTTTTCCTCATGAATTTCAGACAGCTAGACTCATTGAAGAAGCTCAAAAAGATGGGAAAACTATCCTCATTCCCAAAACCTATCCACATGGGAAAATGGACTTTGTTCTATATGAACCAGAGAAACTCGAAAGAAATTCTTTTGGACTTCTTGAACCACAGGGGAAAACTATTGTCTTTGAGCCGTCTCAGATTGACTTGATCCATGTTCCTGGTTTAGCTTTCAATCCTTCTAGTTATCGAATTGGCTACGGTGGTGGCTATTACGACCGCTACTTGGAGCATTTCCCAGGTCCTACTATTAGTACGATTTATCCATGTCAGATTCAGAATTTTCAACCTGAGCACTACGATATTCCTATTGAGGAGGTACTCATCTATGAAAGAAATTTTTGATCGTCGTTATCCTGTCACGAGCTTCTTTCTACTCGTGACAACCCTGGTTTTTGTACTCATGTTTCTAACCAGTGGTTTCAACTATACCAGCGCAGCCACCTTGTATAAATTCGGAGCTGTGTATCCCCCTGCTATCAAGGCCATGCCTGAACAAATCTGGCGCTTATTCTCCGCAACCTTTGTCCACATTGGCTTGCAGCACTTTTTAGTCAATATGCTATCCCTCTACTTTTTGGGACGCCAGATGGAGCAAATCTTTGGCTCCAAACAGTTTTTCTTTATCTACCTTCTATCAGGAATGATGGGAAATCTCTTTGTCCTAGTTTTTAGTCCCAATGCTATTACTGCAGGTGCTTCAACTGCCCTCTACGGTATGTTTGCCTCAATTGTTGTTCTCCGATATGCTTCACGCAATCCCTATCTCCAACAACTTGGTCAATCCTACCTCTCCCTCTTAGTGATTAACCTAGTAGGTAGTGTCTTAATCCCTGGAATCAGCCTTGCTGGACATGTCGGGGGTGCTGTCGGGGGTGCATTACTGGCTATCGTCTTCCCAGTTCGAGGAGAACGAAAGATTTACAGCCCAGGCCAACGTGGTCTAGCAACCCTAGCCTTTATTGCTTTATCAGCTCTACTACTTTTTATCGGACTATTATAAGAACAAGAAAAACCATTGGAAGTTCTCAAATTGAGAAGTTTCAATGGTTTTTTGGATCTTTATAAAAAGTAGCTTAAAATCCATTATTGTCACTGAGTTCTTTGAACCAGTGGCCTGATTTTTTCAAGCGACGTTCTTGTGTTTCTAAGTCAAGCTCGACCAAACCGTAGCGGTTTTTATAGCTGTTGAGCCATGACCAGCAGTCGATAAAGGTCCAAATCAAGTAGCCTTTACAGTTAGCACCGTCTTCAATGGCGCGATGAAGTTCACGAAGGTGACCTTTGACAAAGTCAATACGATAATCATCCTGAATCATTCCATTTTCGCGGAATTTATCTTCACCTTCAACGCCCATCCCATTTTCGGTCAACATCCACTCGATATTGCCATAGTTTTCCTTGATGTTTTGAGCGATATGGTAAATCCCTTGCTCGTAGATTTCCCAGCCACGGTGGGGATTGATTTTACGACCAGGCATGATGTAAGGTTCATAGAAATGCTCTGGCAAAAGCGGACTGTCAGGATGCTTAGCAAAACGTGGCGCCATGACACGCAAAGGCTGGTAGTAGTTGACTCCAAGGAAATCTACTGTGTGCTCACGAATAAGTTCCAACTCCTCAGCCGTAGAATCTGGCAGCAAATCATGCTCAGCTAAAATTTCCACCAATTCTTCTGGATAAGTTCCCAAGACAGATGGATCTAGGAAAGATTGAGCTTGGAATAGATCAGCAATGCGTGCAGCTTTGACATCCGCAGGATGTTGACTACGTGGATAAGCCGGAGTCAAGTTGAGGACAATTCCAATCTTAGAGCCTGGTAAGACTTCATGACAGGCCTTCACCGCAAGAGTGCTGGCCAGTTGAGTGTTATAGGCAACCCTAACTGCTGCTTTGGCATCCACCTTATGAGGATAATGGGCATCATAGAAATAGCCAAACTCTACAGGAACGATAGGCTCATTGAATGTAATCCATTGGTCAACCAAGTCTCCGTAAGTTTCAAAACAGAAACGCGCATAGTCTTCATAAGCTTTAATGGTTGCCTTATTTTCCCAACCATCGCCATCCTCTTGAAGGGCAAAAGGCAGATCAAAGTGATAAAGATTGACTAACAAACGAATGCCCTTAGCCTTAATGGCTTCAAAGACCTGACGGTAAAAAGCCACACCTTGAGGATTGACTTCTCCACGACCCTGTGGGAAAATACGAGACCATTGGATAGAGGTCCGAAAGGCTGTATGCCCTGTTTCTAACAATAGTTCGATGTCTTTTTCCCAATTTTCATAAAAGGTCGATGTCTTATCTGGTCCAATGCCATTATAGTATCGGTTTGGTTCTACTTGGTACCAATAATCCCAGAGATTATCTCCCTTGCCGTCACCAGGCACTCGCCCTTCTGTCTGTGGCCCAGAAGTTGAGGAACCCCAGACAAAATCCTTTGGAAATTTTAGCATAGCTCTACCTCTTTATTTACTCTTTTTATCTTTATTTTATCTCATTATAGAGAAAAAACAAGGCAAAAACTAGTTACATTTTTGTCTTGTTTTTCTTCTGATTATAGATTTTATTTGTTTGTTAGGATTTCAAGAGTTTCAAGCAAGTTATCTGCGTGAACTTCGATTGTATCTCCTGTCGCCTTGATCTTCACTTCTACGATACCGTCAGCTGCTTTCTTACCAACAGTGATACGGATTGGAAGACCAATCAAGTCGCTATCGCTAAATTTAACACCGACACGTTCGTTACGGTCATCTGTCAAAACTTCGTAACCTTTGTTGACCAAGGCTTCTTCGATACGATCTGTCAATGCAAGACTTGCTTCATCCTTGACATTAACTGGAATCAAGTGCACATCAAATGGCGCCAATTCTTTAGGGAAGTTGATTCCCCAAGCGTAACGATATTCACCTTTTGGAGTCTTGTTAACAAAGAGGCGAGCGTGTTGTTCCATGACTGCTGAAAGGAGACGGCTGACACCGATACCGTAGCAGCCCATGATGATTGGAACTGCACGACCGTTTTCGTCCAAGACATCTGCTCCCATACTTGCTGAGTAGCGAGTTCCCAGTTTGAAAATATGACCAATTTCGATACCACGGGCAAAATTGAGAACACCTTGTCCATCTGGAGAGATTTCACCCTCACGAACTTCACGGATATCGATATACTCAGCAGTGAAGTCACGACCTGGGTTGACACCAGTCAAGTGGTAACCATCTTCGTTAGCACCTACAACAGCATTGCGACTATCTTGCACCTTGCGGTCTGCGATAATCTTGACATTTTCTGGAAGATTGACTGGGCCAAGTGAACCAAAGTCCGCTCCCAATAATTCTTTCACTTCCGCCTCGGTTGCAGGTTCTAAGAAGTCTGCACCAAGGTAGTTTTTCAATTTGACTTCATTGAGTTGGTCGTTGCCAACCAGTAAAGCTACAATTGGCTCCTCGTCTGCGATATAAACCAAGGTCTTGATTGTTTGCTCTTCTGAGACATTCAAGAAAGCAGCAACTTCATCAATTGATTTGACACCTGGTGTTTCCACACGAGCTACTTGATCTTCAGTCACAACGCGGTTGCTTGGTTTGTAGGCGTTAGTTGCCATTTCCAAATTAGCTGCATAGCTTGACTCACTTGAGTAGGCAATGGTATCTTCACCAGAAACCATCCATTTGAGCAATTCTGCCTTGATTTCTTTCTGTACATCTACAGGAATCTCATCAAATGATGCGACAGACTTGTCTAAAACAACCCAACGGTCAAGGTCTGTACGAGCAGGTGTGATGGCCATGAATTCTTGGCTATCCTTACCACCCATAGCTCCACCGTCACCGATGATGGCTTTGAAGTCCAAGCCACTACGAGTAAAGATACGCTCGTAAGCTGCCTTGTACTCATCATAGGTTACATCCAAGCTATCGTAGTTAGCGTGGAAGCTATAGCCGTCTTTCATGATGAACTCACGGGTCCGAAGAAGTCCATTACGTGGACGTTTTTCATCACGATACTTAGGCTGAATTTGGTACAAGTTCAAAGGCAATTGCTTGTAAGACTTGACAGAATCACGGACAATCGCTGTGAACGTTTCTTCGTGAGTTGGACCCAAGATAAAGTCTGACTTCTCACGATTTTTCAATTTGTACAAGTCTTCACCGTAGGTTTCATAACGGCCAGATTCACGCCAAAGGTCAGCACTGAGAAGGGCAGGAGCCAACATTTCAACAGCGCCCATCTTGTCAAACTCTTGACGCATGATGTTCTTGGCTTTTTCGATTACACGGTTGGCAAGTGGCAGATATGAATAAACACCTGCTGATACTTGGCGAACATAACCAGCACGCAACATAAGGGCGTGGCTAATAACTTGAGCATCGCTTGGCATTTCGCGAAGCGTTGGAATAAGCATTTTACTTTGTTTCATATTTTTCCTCTAATTCTTAAAAGAAGGTACGCATGATGTCGTTCCAAGTCACGGCAATCATCAAGACAACCATAATCACAACTCCAACTAGAGTAACATAGGTTTCAATTTCTTGTTTCAGCGGTTTGCGGCGAATAGCCTCGATGATATTGAGCACGATTTTTCCACCATCAAGTGCCGGGATAGGAATCAAGTTGAAAATCCCGATATTGATGGAAATCATAGCCAAGAAGAACAAAACATTCTCAAGACCATTTTTAGCAGCATCACTACTTGCCTTAAAGATAGCAACAGGTCCACCCAATTTATTCAAATCCGGTTGGAAGATCAAGCTTTTCAAGGCATTGAGAATGCGCAAGGCTGAGTCAGCCGCACTGGTAAATCCACCTACAAACATAGACCAGATATCTGATTTAAGTCTCGGTTGAACCCCTAGAATATAACGTCCTTGGTTCTCAACAGGTGACACACTGACCTGTTTTTCAGTTCCATTTTCAGAGACTGTGACATCCAATACAGGTGCTGTTTTATCTTTGGTCTCTGCTTCAACCGCCTGAATCAAATCTTGCCAGTTACTGATTTCGTGTGAACCGACTTTAGTGATTTGTGCCGTATTTTCAATACCGACCTTGGTTAATGCACTGTCGGGAAGAATACTGAAGTTATTCGTTTGCGTATCACGAACGCCACCTTGCATGAAAATCAAAATCCAAAAGACGATAACTCCTAGAATAAAGTTATTCATAGGACCTGCAAAGTTGGTAATCAACTTGCCCCAGACAGTCGCATTTTGATACTGAACATCTAGCGGAGCGATACGAACTTCCGTCCCATCAGCTTCTACAATAGTCGCATCATGGTCTACTGAGAAAGTTTTTTCCTCTTCCAAAACCAGACCTGTGATAAAGAGTTTATCCTCAAAGTCAAACTGGGTTACCTGCATAGGAAGAGCCGTTTGGTCGACCTTCTTACCAGAAAGATTGATGCGCTTAACCTTGCCATCTTCAGCCAAAGTCAAACTCACAGGAGTTCCTGTCTTAATCTCTGTAGCATCCTCGCCCCAACCTGCCATACGGACATAACCACCAAGCGGCAAGAGACGAATCGTGTAAGCAGTCCCGTCTTTTCCAATATGGGCAAAAATCTTTGGCCCCATACCAATGGCAAATTCACGAACCAGAATTCCAGACTTCTTAGCAAAGTAGAAATGGCCGAACTCGTGGACCACCACGATAATTCCAAAGACAAGGATAAAGGTTAATAATCCTAACATTTAATATCTGTTCACCTTTCCTTAAAATAAGCCAAAGAGGTGCATAATAGGGAAAACAGCCAACATAGAGTCAAAGCGATCCATTACTCCACCATGTCCTGGGATAAAGAACCCTGAGTCCTTGACTCCAAAATGGCGTTTTATGGCACTCTCGATCAAGTCACCCAATTGACCAGCAATACTAAAGAAAATAGCAAAGAGCGTCATTTTGTAAATTCCGTAAGGAAGGGCAACCGTACTATCCACTAACATAAAGATAAGAGTGACAAGCATGGCAACTAAAATTCCACCAAAGGCTCCCTCGATTGATTTGTTCGGAGAGACTCTCGGAGCCAGTCTTCTCTTACCGAAATTCATCCCTACCAAGTAAGCACCACTATCAGTGGCCCATACGATACAGAGGGCCAAGAGGGCTTTATCCAAACCTGCGATTCGAGCATCCACTAAAGCATTGAATCCAAAACCAACATAGAAACTCATGGCAATCGGGTATACAGCATCTTCAATGGTGTAATTCTTGCTAAAAACAGTGCAGCCTAACATGATAAAAATCACAACACCATATGCGACAACATTCCCATCTACAGGTAAAAATGTCAAGTAGTTTTCTAGGGGGATTGTCAGTGCGAAAGTCGCTAATAAGGTCAGCAAACCCTCAGGAGTCATGGTGTTTAACCCTTTCATCTGAAGCAACTCGTGCACCCCTAGCATAGCTAGAAGTCCCATAGCAATCTGTAACCAAAGCCCACCAATCACCAAGAGAGGGATAAAGATTGCTAAGGCCAGAGCGGCAAATATGGTTCTCTTTAATAAATCCTTTTTCATAACTTTTCCTAAACTCCTCCAAATCGACGATTGCGGCGATTATACTCTGCAACAGCCTCTTTCAAAGCTTCCTCATCAAAGTCAGGCCACAAAACATCTGTGAAATAAAGTTCACTATAAGCTGCTTGCCAAGGCAAGAAATTGCTCAAGCGAAGCTCCCCACTCGTTCGAATGATTAAGTCCGGATCACGCAAGACCTTAGGCAAATGCCCTGTAAAGAGATATTCCCCAATCAACTCTTCCGTAATATCGCCTGGATTCACCTTAGCATCCAAAACATCCTGTGCAATCAACTTGACCGCTTGTGTAATCTCAGCTCGTCCACCGTAATTAAGGGCAAAGTTAAGAATCAAACCTGTGTTCAACTTGGTCAACTCTTCCGCCTTTTTCAAAGCTTCAAAAGTTTGTTTTGGCAAGCGATCGGTTTCCCCAATCATTTGGATCTTCATGTTCTTTTGGTGCAATTCGGGGACATACTTATCATAAAATTCAACAGGCAAGTTCATGATAAACTTGACTTCCTGGTCTGGACGTGTCCAATTTTCAGTAGAGAAGGCATAAACAGTCATAGCCTTGACACCCATATCACTAGCAGCAATGGCTACCGTTCTCAAAGCATCCATCCCAGCCTTATGACCAAAAACACGCGGTTGCATCCGTTTTTTAGCCCAACGACCATTGCCATCCATGATAACTCCGATATGTGCTGGCACCACTGCTGGTGTTTCTGTTACTTTATCTTTTTTTAAAAATCCAAACATGATTGTATTCCTATTCAAAAATCTATCGTTTCATTATACCATATTTTTCGCTTTTCTTCTATCATATTCTCTTATTCTAAGGCGGAATTCCCTATAGGACTCCTATCTTTCTAAACTAACAAGCCTTGCATTTCCCAAAGAAAGTTGATACAATAAAACATAAAGATTTATCCTTGTTCATTCACAGGGGTTTTTTATTGAAAGGATCTTATCATGTCAAAAAAACTACAACGTAAAAAACAATTAAGAAACAACCTTCGTCGCTCAGGTGCACTTTCAAATGCTGTAAACAAGGTTGTCGAAGAAACAAAAAAAGTTGTGAAGCATGCTGAAAAAGCAGCAAGTGAGGCAGGAAAAGCAGTCTCTAAGCAAGTAGAAAAAGCTGTAGAAGCAACTAAAGAGCAAGCCCACAAGCTTACAACTTCTGTTGAAGATTTCGCAGCT
Source organism: Streptococcus sp. KHUD_017 (assembly GCF_054861245.1). Taxonomy (NCBI): domain Bacteria; kingdom Bacillati; phylum Bacillota; class Bacilli; order Lactobacillales; family Streptococcaceae; genus Streptococcus; species Streptococcus sp. KHUD_017. The sequence goes on along the minus strand of NZ_CM142175.1, from coordinate 186,261 downwards.
GACCTAGGCGGACTTCCACTTGACCGTGCTAAAACTTTCTACGATGAAGGGATCAAGTCTGCTGCTGACTTCAAAAACTGGACAGAAAATGAACTCCTTGCTTTGAAAGGAATCGGTCCAGCTACTATCAAGAAATTAAAAGAAAACGGCATCAAGTTCAAGTAATCTTTCTTGTCCCTTGCATTTCCGTGAAAAACTTGTTAAAATAAAGCCATTAGAGGTGTTTTGAGTCCCACATTTTACAGAAAGTGGCGGAGCTGAGAAGTCCACAAATGTGTCAAAACTGGTTGCTAGTGAGTTGAAATTAAAAATTGAAATATAAATCTTTTTGTTTCCTTTTAAGACTAGGCAGCGAATTGCAGGCTGTACTAAAGTAGGCCAAAGCGAACTAAGCTGTCATAACAAAAGAGAAACAAGAAGATTAAAGTTGCGGGCTCTGCCCGAAATTGGGTGGTACCGCGGATAAACACATTCGTCCCTGTCATGTAGATGGCAGGGACGATTTTTTTGTTGCGGCCTAGCAAAAGGAGGTTGTCATGAAACAATCTTTCAAAACAAGTAAACTCTACTATGGTTTTCCTATCTTCATCTTAGGGTATCAGGACCAGAACTTTGGGTACAATATCACAACCTGCAGTTCCTCATATAGTCTGGGCGATTGGCTGGTCATCGGTGTTGGTGCTGAGGAAAATGCAGCTAACCAGATTAAGCATTACCAGAAGTTCACAGTGAACATCCCTGACGAAAACCTCATGCTTGAGATGGAGCAGGCTGGCTTTATCAGTCATCGGGAAAAATTGAAACACCTGGGGCTTGACTATGAGATTTCTGAACGGACTCAGGCTCCGATTTTGGAGGCTTGTCCAGTCGTTTTGGATTGTCAGGTAGATCGAATTATCGAGGAAGATGGCATCTGCCATATCTTTGCCAAGATTCTCGAACGACTGGCTGATCCAGAGCTCTTAGATGACAAGGGGCATTTTATAAATGACCGCTTTGCACCGACTTACTTTATGGGGGACGGCCACCAGCGTGTTTATCGTTATCTAGATGACCGAGTGGACCCTATGGGGAGCTTTATCAAGAAAGCGAGGCAGAAGAATGACAAGAGCAACATTACCTGAACGAATCGAAACAGAGCGTCTAGTCTTACGAGTCCGTACAGTGGCGGATGCTGAGGATATTTACACCTACGCTAGTCTCCCAGAGGTTTCTTACCCAGCAGGCTTCCCACCCGTCAAGACCTTGGAAGATGAGATTTACTATCTAGATCATATCCTTCCCGAGCGTAATCAAAAGGACAATCTCCCAGCAGGCTATGGAATTGTGGTCAAAGGGACTGATACAATCATCGGCTCTGTTGATTTCAATCATCGCCACGAAGACGATGTTTTGGAGATTGGCTATACCTTGCACCCAGACTATTGGGGTCGAGGTTATGTTCCTGAAGCGGCGCGTGCCTTGATTGATTTAGCTTTTAAAGAATTGGGACTTCACAAGATAGAATTGTCTTGCTTTGGTTACAACCTTCAAAGTCAACGAGTCGCGGAAAAATTAGGCTTTACCCTCGAAGCTCGGATAAGAGACCGGAAAGATGCTCAGGGCAATCGTTGTGATGATTTGAGATACGGCTTGCTGAAGAGTGAGTGGGAGGACAGTAATAACTGTTAGTTAAACTGTTCGATAATTTCGAACAGTTGGGACTTATTAAATAATTTCGAAAGCGAGGTGAAAAATTGGAAACAAGCCAGATTATTACTCTGATCAGTGGAGCTGGTATAGGAGCTGTCCTAAGTGCATTTTTAACCTTCATAAATAGTAGCAAAAAGAATAAACTTGATTTTATAACTAAAGAGCGTTCAGAGTGGAGGAGAGAAATTAAGTCAATTATAGTTGATTTATTAGGTGGAAATAATCGATTTTCTGCAATAAAAAGGCTTGAAACACAGTTAAATCCGTATGGGAGATATATCTCTAAAGAAGATAGATATAACTTTTACATGAATGATGGCCACATTTGGGAGTTGGTTGATAATTTTGATTATTCAAATCAAAGTGTAAAATTATTAACTAAATATCTAGAAATACTTTTAAAATATGATTGGGAAAGATCAAAACGTGAAATAAAAGTCGATGTTTTTAGTAGTTTTATATACTTTATTCTTATTATCGGCTCTTTATCCAATTCTCTCTTACTACTCTTTAAAATAAACGATTTAAGTCAAAGTATAGTTCTTGCAATATCCTCTTATGTTATGGTGGCTGGTATATTCTATCTTGAAAAAGTTACTAGGAACTTTAAAAAAAAGCTTATACGTAATAATATTTATATTATGCTACTTTCTCTATCTATGTATTATAGTATAAAAGGGCTATTATATTGGGTAATCCCTCATGTAAAAATGGATTTAAATAGTTCTCTTGTCACACTTTTGATATCAGTATTAATAATGAGTATAGAATTCAAAATTTTTATAAATACTAATAGTGAGGAAGAAAATTATATGAACCTAATTGATTATATTAAAAACAATTTAAATTAAGGAGAACACACATGTCTAAAGAACTTTCACCTAAATACAATCCAGCCGAGGTTGAGGCTGGTCGTTACCAAAAATGGCTTGACGAAGATGTTTTCAAGCCTTCAGGCGATAAAAAGGCTAAGCCTTATTCAATCGTGATTCCACCACCAAACGTAACTGGGAAACTTCACCTTGGTCACGCTTGGGATACGACTTTACAGGATATCATCATCCGTCAAAAACGCATGCAAGGTTTCGACACGCTTTGGCTTCCTGGTATGGACCATGCTGGGATTGCCACCCAAGCTAAGGTTGAGGAGCGCTTGCGTGGTGAGGGCATCAGCCGCTATGACCTCGGTCGCGAGAAATTCCTTGAGAAAGTCTGGGAATGGAAAGACGAATATGCCACCACTATCAAGGAACAATGGGGCAAGATGGGGCTCTCTGTAGACTACTCTCGTGAGCGTTTCACTCTTGACGAAGGTTTGTCAAAAGCCGTGCGCAAGGTCTTTGTGGACCTTTACAAGAAAGGTTGGATCTACCGTGGTGAATTTATCATCAACTGGGACCCAGCAGCTCGCACAGCCCTTTCTGATATCGAGGTGATCCATAAGGACGTCGAAGGTGCCTTCTACCACATGAACTACATGCTGGAAGACGGCTCACGCGCCCTTGAAGTTGCGACAACTCGTCCTGAGACTATGTTTGGGGACGTTGCCGTTGCGGTCAATCCAGAAGACCCACGCTACAAGGATTTGATCGGTAAAAACGTCGTCCTTCCTATCGCTAATAAATTGATTCCAATCGTTGGAGACGAACACGCAGATCCTGAGTTTGGTACTGGTGTCGTGAAAATCACACCTGCCCACGATCCAAATGACTTCTTGGTTGGTCAACGCCACAACTTGCCACAAGTCAACGTCATGAACGACGACGGAACCATGAATGACTTGGCCTTCGAATTTGCAGGTATGGATCGTTTTGAAGCTCGTAAGGCAGTCGTTGCTAAGTTAGAAGAAATCGGTGCCCTCGTTAAAATCGAAAAACGTGTCCACAGTGTTGGTCACTCAGAGCGTACAGGTGTCGTGGTTGAGCCACGCTTGTCTACGCAATGGTTCGTGAAGATGGACCAATTGGCTAAAAATGCTATTGCCAACCAAGACACAGAGGACAAGGTAGAATTCTACCCACCTCGTTTCAACGATACCTTCCTCCAATGGATGGAAAATGTCCACGATTGGGTAATCTCTCGTCAGCTCTGGTGGGGTCACCAAATCCCTGCTTGGTACAATGCTGAGGGTGAAATGTATGTCGGCGAAGAAGCTCCAGAAGGGGACGGATGGACTCAAGACGAAGACGTTTTGGATACTTGGTTCAGTTCTGCCCTTTGGCCATTCTCAACCATGGGTTGGCCTGATGTCGACTCAGAAGACTTCAAACGTTACTTCCCAACGTCAACCTTGGTAACAGGTTACGATATCATCTTCTTCTGGGTGTCTCGTATGATCTTCCAATCTTTGGAATTCACTGGTCGTCAACCATTCCAAAATGTCCTTATCCACGGTCTCATCCGTGACGAGCAAGGACGCAAGATGTCGAAATCTCTCGGTAACGGGATTGACCCAATGGATGTTATCGAGAAATACGGTGCCGATGCCCTTCGTTGGTTCCTTTCAAACGGATCTGCACCAGGGCAAGACGTGCGCTTCTCTTACGAAAAAATGGATGCATCTTGGAACTTCATCAACAAGATCTGGAACATCTCTCGCTACATCCTCATGAACAATGAAGGCTTGACTCTTGAGCAAGCAACGGCTAATGTCGAAAAAGTTGTTAACAAGGAAGCTGGAAATGTCACAGACCGCTGGATTCTCCACAACCTCAATGAAACCATCGGAAAAGTCACTGAAAACTTTGACAAGTTTGAATTTGGTGTTGCTGGACACATCCTCTACAACTTCATCTGGGACGAGTTCGCGGACTGGTACGTTGAGTTGACCAAGGAAGTCCTTTATAGCGATAACGAAGAAGAGAAAGTCATCACACGTTCTGTTCTCCTTTATACTTTGGACAAGATCCTTCGTCTTCTTCACCCAATCATGCCATTCGTGACAGAGGAAATCTTTGGGCAAATCTCAGAAGGCTCTATCGTTACAGCGGAATACCCAACTGTTAACCCAGCCTTTGAAGACCTTGCTGCCCACACTGGTGTCGAAAGCCTCAAAGACTTGATCCGTGCTGTTCGTAATGCGCGTGCAGAAGTAAACGTTGCACCAAGCAAGCCAATCACCATCCTTGTGAAGACAAGCGATGGTGACTTGGAAGCCTTCTTTAACAGCAATGTCAACTACATCAAACGCTTCACAAATCCAGAGCACTTGGAAATTGCATCAAACATCCCTGCACCTGAACTCGCGATGTCAAGCGTCATCACAGGAGCAGAAATCTACTTGCCTCTCGCAGACCTCCTCAATGTCGAAGAAGAACTCGCTCGTCTCGACAAGGAACTCGCTAAATGGCAAAAAGAACTGGACATGGTCGGTAAGAAGCTCTCTAACGAACGCTTCGTAGCCAATGCCAAACCAGAAGTCGTCCAAAAAGAACGCGACAAACAAGCCGACTACCAAGCCAAATACGACGCGACCGTCGCACGTATTGATGAGATGAAGAAGTTGGTGAAATAAACACAGAAACACGGCGGAATGCCGTGTTTTTTTGGTATAATGAAATCAATATCTATTGATGGAGAAAGTTATGTCTAAACACCCTCATTATGAATTGTTAAATTTAATTGGCTATGGTCTTGCCAAATTTGATAAGTTATTTATAAAAGAGTTTCAATGCTCTAGTAAATCTGAGTTTTATCGTTATATAGTTTCTTTGGGTATCGCAGAAACAACTGGGGTAGTTAAAAATAGAATGGATTTATTCGACCCTTATTTTGATAACAATAGAAAAGGCTGGTGGCAAAAAGCTGAAGTCTACCGTTTTAGAAAAGATTTAATTGACATGATGTTTGGTAATGAAGATGTTCACAGTTTTTCAGAAATCGTTAAAATGCTACTTGCAAGCGAAGGGAAGAAAACAGGCATAGCAGTCATTGAAAAGCCAATAGTCCGAACTAAATTCAAACATCTACAAGAAACTGGAATGGAAGCAGAAAATTACTTTATACTCCATTTTGATAAAGAAGAAAAATTTCAAGGTGGACAATTAACCGATGCCCGCCTTTATGGCGATGGATATGATTTCCAAGTAGATGTTCAAGAACATTCTTACCTTGCTGAAGTTAAAGGTATTCGAAAACCTAAAGGACGGATTCGTTTGACTGCCAGAGAATTTGAGAAAGCAAAAGAGTTTCAATCAGATTTTATTTTATCCTTGGTCACTAACCTAGATGACATTCCAAAGCTAGTGTTAATCGATAATCCTTTGAATCATTTTGAATTCAAAAAGAGTATCATAAAAAACGAAGTCATAGAATACAGAAGTCTTGAAGATTTATATTAGAATTTTACAATTTTCCTACTCTTGAAAAACCTCCTGATTTATTCAGGAGGTTTTTCTTTATTTCCTCACAACCAGCCTTCTTCTTCGGCAGTTTTGGCTGCTTCGGTTCGGTTGCTGGCGCCTAGTTTGGAGAGGATATTGGTCATGTAATTACGGACAGTCCCGTTTGAGAGGTAGAGCTTATCTGCAATTTCTTGGTTGGACAGGCCCTGGGCAACTCCATGTAGAACAGCGACTTCTTGCTCGGTCAAGGGATTGGGATGGGTCATCATGACTTCCATGAGCTCTGGGGAATATTCCTTACGTCCCTCTAACACCGTATGTAGGGTTTGCATGAGCTCAGCGATGCTCCGTTCTTTCAAGACATAGGCATCAACTCCTGCTTTGACCGCTCGTTCAAAATAACCTGGCCGTTTAAAGGTCGTAACGATAACCACCTTGGTTTCAGGCACTTCTTGTTTGATCCACTCAAGTGCTTCGAGTCCTGTCTTGACTGGCATTTCGACGTCAAGGATAGCAATATCTACTGCTTCTTTCCCCAAAACCTCAATAGCCTCGGCTCCATTTTTCGCCTGCAAGACGGCCTCCACATCTGGTTGAAAGCTTAAGAGCTGGCACATGGCATCTCTAAGCATACTTTGATCTTCTGCGACTAATACTTTCATCTACTTTCTCTCCTTATAAGGCAGATGCACGCGCACCTCTGTGGGATCTTTCAAACTGACCAGTTCTACTTTACCTGAGAAGGCTGCAGCACGGTCACGGACTGTATGGAGTTCATTTCCTTTTACAGTTGCAAAACCTTTCCCGTCATCTCTGACTGTCAGGAGTAATTCCTGATCTGTACGTTCCAGTTTTAGATAGGCTTTATTAGCGCTGGCATGCTTGATGATATTGGTCGCCAGTTCTAACAAAATCATAGCAGCCGTCGACTCCACATCCTGGGTCAAACTAGCCTTGTCCAATTGATTGTCAACCTCAACCTCAATCCCAGCAATCTCCAGCATCTTCTTGACAGTTTCAAGTTCTGAAGCTAGGGTCCGTGATTTCAGATTTTCCACAATGGTTCGCACTTCATTCATAGAATCCTTGCTGATCTGGTGAATTTCTTTTAATTCCTTTTCCACCTGTGGATAAGCCTGCATCTGAAATAACTGCAAGGCTAGATCTGTCTTGACACTCAGCATAGCAAAGGTATGTCCCAGACTATCATGCAAATCCTGACCGATACGACTGCGTTCATTTTCAGCAAGCAATAGATTTATCTGGGCATTTTGCTTGGCCTGTGCTTTTTTCAAATCCTCGACAATGCGAATCCGAACCAATCCAAATGTCATAAGATCGACAAAAGTAAGAATTCCAAGCAGATAAACTAGAAACTCAACTTCAACTTCCTGAAAAATCAAAAGTTGCCCTACAACAAGGAATTGAGCAAGGAGAAAAGTCCGGACATGTAAAGAATTAAAACTACGTACGCCAAAATGATAAATTAAGAGATTAGCAAGGAAAAAGAAGAACCAGATATAATTTACACCAACAAAGGCGGTATACCCAGCTACATAGGCTAGCATGATAATCCAACAGAGCCAGGATAAGCGCTGGCTCTTGGTGGTTAAAACGCCTAAGTAAGCCACTACAAATAGAATATCAATCAATAAATGCCAGTTAGGAATTTCCCCAGTCATTACAGGAACGATGGGAAAAACCATAAAAATCAAACTGGCCCAGTACATATAGTCTATGCTTTTCAGTCTTTCAAGCATTAAGAATTCTCCTTATGACCTTGAAGGTAAATAGTCAAACCAAATAAAACTGCTGAAAAAACAAGTAGATAAACTGTGGCTGATAAATTGATGCCACCCTCGTTTAAGAAGGTTTTGAGCAACTCCATCAACTGATAAGTTGGCAGGCACTTACCGATTGCTTGCATCCAGTCTGGAAATAAAGAGATGGGCATCCAGAGTCCGCCTAAAACAGCCAATCCTAGATAGAGGAGATTGCCCACGACAGACATCAGCTGACTAGACGGTAAGAGTGTCAGGATCAAGCCAAGCGCTACAAAGGCTATACTTCCCGCAATCAGCAAGAGCGCAGCCCCAATCCAGCTTCCTAAAGGCATATCCACACCTCTGACCAAGTGCCCAACTGAGAAAACAACCAGGATTGAAACCAAATAATCAACTATCATACTTGTTATCTTTGATAGATAATATTCTACCATATTTACTGGAGTATGGCGTAATGTTTTCTGCCAGTTGTTTATTTTATCGGTATGTAAAACAACTGGGAATGAAAAGATAGCTGTCGACATCATGGAAAAGGCCGTCATGGAGATAAGGTAGTCGCGCATAAAATTAGCCGGCCCACCTGGTGTATCCTGGTACATGCCTGAAAAGAATAAATAGAAGGCCGTCGGCATCCCTACGGATAATAGATAATAGACTAGTTGTCGTTTGGTCAATAGAAATTCAATCTTGTTTAGTGCGATCCATCGTTTCATCTTAGTCATCTCCCTTTTGTGTTTCTTCAAAGATTGTATCTAGCAAGCTACGGTTATTGACTTCAATTTCTTGTATCCTACAGCCTGCCTGGACTAACAGTTCCCAGAAAGCATCTGCTTCGCGTGTAACTACTTGCAGGGCATCTTGTTTTTGTGACCAGTTTTCAACCAAGTTAGACTGTTCGACGACTTCCTTGTAAGCTAGAGGTAGGATGAAGTGCTTTTCAATCTCCTCACTGCGCATGGCTAGAGGTGTCGTATCACGAATCAACTCTCCCTTATTTAAGACCAAAATCCGGTCCGCTGTATGCTCTACTTCCTCAATATAATGAGACGAATAGAGAATGGTGACTCCCTGCGCTTTTAGGTCCTGAACAATTTCCCAAAAAAGTTGACGGGTTGAAGTATCCATGGCCGCAGTTGGCTCATCTAAAAAGACAAGCTTTGGTCGGCCGATCAAGGTCAAGACAAATGAAAAGAGACGCTTTTGCCCACCTGACAATTTTTCTGCCAATTGTTCTTTTTGTTGCTTGTCAAACTGCAATAGTTGATCGATCTCCTGAGTGTTTAAGGGATTTGGGTAAATACTTTGAAAGAAAGCAATCAACTCTTTAACCTTTAATTTCTGAACGATTACATTTTCTTGAGGGAGGTAGGATCTTGTGTAGTCTAACTGAGAGCTCGTCACTGGCAAGCCTTGAATGGATACTTGACCGCTGGTAACTAGCTTATCTCCAAGTAAACAATCTAAGAGTGTTGTCTTTCCAGCACCATTTGGACCAATCAAGGCGACGCATTCGCCTTCAGCCACCTCAAAGGAAATATCCTTCAAAATAGCCTTGCCCTTGATGCTTTTATTTAGGCTTTCTACCTTAATCATGTTCATGATATTCTCCTTTCAACCACTCCTTCCCCATCGGAAAGGCGATAAAAATCATAAATCCTAGACTCCAGGCACCACGAATGACTTGGTGAAGGAAGGCTTGGTCAAACCACCCTGTAAACATTTCGACCAACCATACCACTAGTGATAGTGCAATAAAAAGATAGAGAATCGCTTTTTTCATTTTTCAAACTCCTTTTTCACATCTGAGACCAATTTTAAACCTTCTCGGATCAACCAAGACATCATACCAAATCCTGCAAATAACTCCCAAGGAAAATGATAGAAGCCTTCGTCCAATCCTGAAAACATGAGATAAGTCATGACTCCTGCTGCTACTAAACTCATTGCGATAATTACTTTATGTTTCATTTTTCAAGCTCCTTTTTCACATCTGAGACCAATTTCAAACCTTCTCGGATTAACCAAGACATCATGCCAAATCCTGCAAATAACTCCCAAGGAAAATGATAGAAGCCTTCGTCCAATCCTGAGAACATGAGATAAGTCATGACTCCTGCTGCTACTAAACTCATTGCGATAATTACTTTATGTTTCATTTTTCAAGCTCCTTTTTCACATCTGAGACCAATTTCAAACCTTCTCGGATTAACCAAGACATCATGCCAAATCCTGCAAATAACTCCCAAGGAAAATGATAGAAGCCTTCGTCCAATCCTGAGAACATGAGATAAGTCATGACTCCTGCTGCTACTAAACTCATTGCGATAATTACTTTATGTTTCATTTTTTTCTTCCTCCATTTGATACATCTATTATAATTCTTTGAAGCATGAGCCACTAGAAGCTTCTGTCATGAGGAAATATGACAAATGTCACAAAAAAAGAAAGTTGATTTCTCAACTTTCTTTTTTCTATTATTTAATCTTTATTCCACACTGAAAAGATATGGGTAAACCGGTTGTTGACCTTGGTGGATTTCTACTTCGACATCTTCGAATTCTTCTGCGACTTCTTGAGCAATTTGGTTAGCCAATTCTTCACTTCCGTCTTCTCCAACATAGAAAGTTACGATTTCACTGTCTTCGTCCAACATATGTTTCAATGTTTCAGTCAAGGTTTGGTGCATGTCAGGGTTTGATACGAGGATTTTACCATCCACCATACCAAGATTGTCATTTTCATGAATTTCTAGACCATCGATAGTCGTGTCACGAACGGCTGTTGTTACACTACCGCTGACAACGTCCCCAAGAGCCGCAGTCATGCGTTCTTGGTTTTCTTCGATAGACTTGCTTGGGTCAAATGCTAGAAGGCTAGTCAATCCTTGAGGAATTGTACGAGCTTCTACTACAACAGCTGGTTGTTCCAATACTTCAGCTGCAGATTGAGCTGCCATGAAGATATTTTTGTTGTTTGGCAAGAAGATGATGTTGCGAGCATTGACTTTCTCAACAGCCTTGACAAAGTCTTCTGTCGAAGGGTTCATGGTTTGTCCACCTTCGATGACATAGTCCACACCTTGTGCACGGAAGATGTCTGCCAAGCCTTGTCCAGCTACTACTGCGATAAGAGCATATTCTTTTTCTTCAGCTGGCTTGCTGACTTGCGCTTCTTTTTCTACTTGCGCTTCGTGTTGGTTACGCATGTTATCGACTTTAACCTTGACCAAGCTACCGTATTTAAGACCTTCTTGCAAGACAAGTCCTGGATCTTCTGTATGGACGTGAACTTTAACGATTTCATCGTCATTAACAACAAGTAGAGAATCCCCAAGATTGTTCAAGTAGTTACGGAATTCTTCGTAGTCAAAGTCTTTAGCATAAGTTGGGCCTTGTTTGAGGGCAACCATGATTTCAGTACAGTAACCAAAAGTAATGTCTTCTGTTGCCACATGTCCAGCTACAGACTTGTGGTGTTCAGCATTGATCATTTCACTCATGTTTGCGGGAGTAGCAACAAAGTCCTCAGAAGCGCTGTATTCACCAGTAAGAGCTGAAAGGAAACCTTCATAGATGAAGACCAAACCTTGACCACCTGAGTCCACAACTCCAACTTCCTTCAAGACTGGAAGCATTTCAGGAGTTTTAGCAAGAGCTGCTTTAGCTCCTTCTAAGGCCGCACGCATAACTTCAACTGCGTCATCTGTTTGCTCTGCTTTTTTCTTAGCCCCGATGGCAGCTCCACGTGATACAGTCAAGATAGTTCCTTCAACTGGCTTCATAACAGCCTTGTAGGCTACTTCTACACCAGATTGGAAGGCAAGGGCCAAATCTTGACCTGTAAGTTCATCTTTTTCCTTGATAGCTTGTGAGAATCCACGGAAAAGTTGAGAAGTGATAACTCCTGAGTTTCCACGCGCACCCATCAAAAGACCTTTAGCCAAGATACTTGCAGCCTCACCAACTGTTGAAGCTGGTTTGTCTGCGACTTCCTTAGCACCATTTTCGATAGTCATCCCCATGTTTGTTCCTGTATCTCCATCTGGAACTGGGAAGACGTTCAATGAATTGACATATTCGGCTTGCTTGTTCAAACGAGTTGAAGCAGCCTGTACCATTTCTTGAAATAAGCTTGTAGTAATATTTGACACGATTATTCTCCTACAACTTTGATATTTTGAATGTAGACATTCACAGTTTGCGCAGTGATTCCAAGTTGGTTCTCTAAACTAAAGCGAACACGCTCTTGGATGTTTTTTGAAACTTCACTGATTTTTGTACCGTAGCTCAATACAGTATATACATCAACTGCAATACTACCGTCTTCAGCTGCTTTAACGACTACACCTTTTGAATAATTTTCCTTACCAAGAAGGGCTTGGAAATTATCTTTGAGGGCATTTTTACTAGCCATACCGACTACACCAAAAATTTCAGTTGCTGCACCACCTACGACAGTAGCGATCACATCATCTGTCAGTTCGACTTGACCATCTTTTGTATTAATTTTTACAGTCATTTTTTTTACCTCAAATAGTTGATACTCTATTTTATCATATTTCAGCCCAACTGTAAAAGCAGAATGATGTATCATCGGATATTTGCTTGATTTTTCAAATGATTTCAGCTTTCGAGCAAAAGAAAAAGACCTATTAGGTCTTTTCATGTTTATTAAACGCGTTCTACTTTTCCTGATTTCAAAGCACGAGCTGAAGCCCAAACTTTTTTAGGTTTACCATCGATAAGAACAGTAACTTTTTGAAGGTTTGGTTTTACGGCACGTTTAGTTTGGTTCATCGCGTGTGAACGGTTGTTTCCTGATACAGTCTTACGACCTGTAAAGTAACATACTTTAGCCATTGTGTTTTCCTCCTATTAGATCTAATATAGCGGATGTGCTAGCACCACATACCGTACTATGTTATCACACTTTCTCCATTTTGGCAAGGGAATTGGAAGACTTGTTTGTGTCTAAATTTTTGGGAACAATCAAATATCCTTATAACTCAATAATAAAGCGAGATTTTTCAGACAAAAAAAACTGGAAAAAGTTCCTCACTTTACCCCAGCCCTTGACTATATTGCACTATTTATGCTACAATATTGTTTGACTGATTAAGCAAAGTGTGTGTTTGTCTTAATCGGTGGTGTAGGAGTTGCTGCTTCTACACCTTTTTCGTTTTTATTTACTTTATTATTGTAACACACATTAGACAAAAAAGCAACTGTTTTGCATAAAAACATGACAAAAACACCTCTAAAAATTCTCTTTTTTTAGAGGCTTTTGTCTGCCTTTTTACATCATTTATGTCCTCTTTTTCTGATAACGGCTCCGTGTGGCCTATGGTTAATACGAAATCCTGCACCTAGTCCCGTTACCCTAAATTCTTCGTACTCTTGTCTCCAAGCTCCAAAAAATAGCTCATATAGCTTATCAATTCGTTCAATAAGAATCATCCTGGACATAGTACAAGCTCCTTCGATGGACCAATACATTCCTCGATGTTTCATGCGATAAGTGACCTTTCTGTGCTGGCTCTCCATTACACCAATACCACGAGAGGACAACCCTCTTAGTTTAGGCGATCTAGTATCACAGAAATTTCTTAACAATTTCTTGCGAAAATTGTAAAAATTATCAAGAGACTCCTGACTATCTATGAGAGATTCGACTGTATCTAGTACGGTCTGAAGCTGGCCCCTATTGTGATTTTGGATAGCCTTAAAAGCCAGATTAAGTAGCGTAGATGGGTATGGCTTCAGGAATCTTTTTAGTTCTTCATTGACATGATAAGCATCCCAAAAATGCTCGTGACGTTTAATTCGTAAGACCTTCTTAATTTCTTGAAATATTCTTCGAGTATATCCTTTACCATTATCCGAATTTGTGATAAGTATAGTTTGGTCAGTAATCTCAAAATGATTGTAGAGATAGTCTATCAATTCTTCCTTTGCTTGTTCATGGCTTGTATGGATAATTTCATGCTTATTCTCCAGTACATACCGATTCTTTCCAATCTTCTTTGCTCCTGTATGAATCAGAAAATGTGCTAAGTCTGTATTACGCCGTTCATCATTACTTGATGTTGTCTTAACTAGCACACCATCCCCCTCCAGGTAGATTTTTTCTGCCTGGATTTTTTTCGGTTGCTCATCGCATCTAAAAAGTCGATAGCGTTCCCTCTCTGAAAAGAGTCTACCTGCCATTTTTACAGACTTCAACACAGCATCCTTTGTTATCTCTAGACGATAAGCCATCTTAACTGTTCGACAAACTTCACGGTAGGATAAAACAGAAGCGTGTTTTGCAATGTGAAAAATCAACTCAGGAGAATAACGTATATACTTTTCTAATCCTAGCCACTCATCTACGGGATAACAGGTTCTCTTTCCCTTGCGCCAGCGATTTCTAGAAAAGGTTATTTCTCCAAATGTAAAGACAACCGTCCTCTCTATACTATCTATCCTTTTATACCCCTTCTGTCTCATGGAGGGAGCTATCTTCTCGTCATAATCTCTTACTCGCTTCAGGAATTGCTGCTCACGTTTGCGATCTAGTTCTGCGACAAATTCTTTTTCATCAAATCTAAACATACTCTCTATTGTACTGAAATCATAATAAAAAGTATAAAGATTTTAGTTCAGAGGTTCAAATGTTTTTTGTCAGCAAAAATAAAAGCCTTCCCTTATTGGGAAGGTTGTTTGATTATAAGTATAATTATATTTATAATGATAAACTTTCGATTAGTTTATCAAGGTAATCTGATGCAGACTTTGCGCCAGCTGCTTTGGCAATTTTATCCAATTTTCTCCGATTGCTTGGTTTTAAAGTAAACTGAAATTGTTTCTTACGTTCAAAACTTTCAAAGCTAGCTAAATCAGAAATCTGCTCAGGTTGATGGGTTGCTTCGATAATCTGCGAAATCTCTTTTTCTTTTGGTGTGAATGCCATGACAATCTCCTTCTAATTATATTTATAAATGTATTTGTGTTTATAAATATAATTATATTGTATCATAAATTTTTAAAAAAGTCTGCTCCAGCTCAGTGAAAAACTTTTTGTGTTTTTGATAAAGTTCAGGATTCTCCTCCATATCTGCAATAGAGATCTTATCAATCGTGGAATGATTGAATAACTCTTTTGCTGGTACAATTCCTAGAAGGTTATCTGTTCCTTTTTCTTTAGCTTCAAGTCCCAGGGCTTCCAGTAATTCTCTTGATGATCCATAGTTTGGTCGAATCATATTTGCTAAGAAATATAACTCAGCAGTAATGTATGATTCCCTTGTACGATAGTCAATTACATCCTTTCTGAATGCTTCTAACCGAGTTGATAGATTGAATTTGGCATTATAACCAAACTCTGAAGGAGTCAAAGGACTAATGATTGCGTGACTGACCGCAACAGCATTTTTAGTAGCTGTCGCAAAGTCTGGTCTACAATCAATCAAGATATAGTCAAACTGATCCAACTTCTTCTTTTCGTAGTTATCCTCTAACCAAAGATAAAGTAGCATATTTTTCTTATCGCTGTTCTCCAGATCTCGTTCCACCGTGTCAAGTTGCACCGAACCTGGAATTAGACTGATATTTTCCTTGACTTGCTTAATATCCACGTCGCCTCCTTTGAAGGCATTCGCAATCGTATTCTTACTTTCGTAAATATTGTAGCACTGAGTCAAATTACACTGATGGTCTAAATCTATAAAGAGAATCTTATGACCTTTCTTAGCCAGCCATTCTCCATAATTAAAAGTTAAAGTTGTTTTTCCAACACCGCCTTTAATAGCAGCAAATGTGATAATCTTCATTTGATATCCTCCTGTTTTTCTATATTTCTATTATATCACTATAATTATATTTGTCAATATGTTTATAATTATATTTATAATTATTTTTATAATGAAGTTTCTCCTTCCCTTTCGCCAGCAATTCCTAGAAAAGGTTATCTCTCCAAATGTAAAGAGAACTGTTCTCTCTGTACTGAAATCATGACTAGATTAAAAACATCAGAAACTTCTACAAGACTTTTTCATCCTCAAATCGTCGGTCAACTTTCTCTTCACGACTACGCACGTGCTCCTTAATATCTCTATAATCTGTGTAATGTTTTAGAGTATCGTCAAAGAACTCTTGTAAGGCTCCTTTTTCAATTTGGAATTGTTTGATCAGTTGACTGACATCTTCCAGTCCCATATCTTTTGGAACTCCTAAATCATCCAATAGTTGTACCGCCGCAAGACTATTTTCTGGAGATTGCTGGATGGCTAAAAGTGCTCCTTCAATTTTATGATAACGTCCCAGTCGCTCATCTAGCTGTCTTAATTCTTCCTGGGTAGCCTCTATCTTTTCATTAAAGCGCTCCTCCAGATGTTGAAATTGTGTTCCATCTGTCACGCCGTGCTCGACTAAGAAATTATATTCCTTAATCAGTTCACGCATAGAGGAAATTTGAGCGTTTTTAGTTACAAGTGTTTCTCCATTTTGTTTGGCCAATTGCCTTGCGACAGTCAAGCCCATCATGTACCTATTTTTTTGAGATTGATCAGGATTGAGAAAATAAAAATAGTCTTTCTCTTTGATATAGATGGTATAATTTCCATCCTCATTTTTATCAACTTTATGAGAAGGTATTAAAATTGTACCACTATTTAAAGCTCCCACATCCATCTGCACGTAAATGCCTTGCTTGCTTTCTTGCTCGACCTGCCAGGATTCCACTTCCAATTTCAATTCAAAATCATTTGCCGTTTTTTCTTTTGATTCTTGATATTGTTCTTTCAATTCCTCCACATCAAAAACTAACTGATTCTTAGAAATTCTCTCTTTTATTTTTTCAAGAGAATAGAGTCCTTTCTTCGATAATGTATCATCTCGGACATTTCTTTGTTGGGGCTGATCGAGCAATTTATACTTCACAAATTTTCCAGAGAAATCAATCTGAAGATTAAGCGCAGCTGCCTTTTGTTTGAAATCTTCTAACGACAAAGAGTGCTTCAGAAGAAAATCAAGACGTTCCTTGATTTCAAACCGATAATTATTTTGTCTCCGCCAAGCAGAATACTTTGTATAAGAATTTTTCATAGTAGGCTCAATAATTTTAGCGCCATATCGTGCCGCATGTTTGTCCGAAATGGCTCTCAAATTTTTCAAGGTTTTCTTTTCCCAGCGAAATTTCTTGAGCGTTGAGGTATTGGTGGTATTAAGTATGATATGGTTATGAAGATGATCTTTATCCGTGTGGGTTGCGATCACAAACTCATAATTTCCACCTGTCAATTCTAACATCGTTTGACGGCCAATTTCATGAACCTGCTCAGGAGTCAAGTTATCATCTGGAGAAAAAGACTGGATAATGTGATGAGCTAATACTTGTTTTCCTGAAGATAATTCTTTCAAGTCATCATCTCCTTTTTTAAAGGCTGCAGCTAATTTTGTCATGACCATTTCTTCATCTGCTACACTAAAATCAGAGATCCCATTTCCAGATACTAGCTTCATTTGAAGCTCACCATTATGATAGACAAGAGGAAAATCAAGATCACTTTCTGCAGTTTCTGATACAAGAGTTTTCGCTTCATTCAGAATATAGCGTACAGCTATTTTTAAATTGGAAGGAGTTTTAATTTGTTTGGGTGTTTTGATTACTACCATTCGTCATACGTCCTTATTGTTTTCGCTTTTCGTTCCTGTAAACTTTTCTTCTCCGCACTAGAAAGTTTGACAGCCACCATCTCTTTCAACTCAGATAGATAGTCAATGACTTGTGCCACTTCCTCTGGCGTAACTCCTTGATTTTCATTGGCATGTTTGGCAATTTGGTTGATGTTCGTACCCACTCGATTGATAGCAACTCGAAGGTCTTTCAATTCGGAAAAATCAATTTGAACCACCTTCCCTTGCACCAATTGATTCTTCGCATAGTATTGAAAAGATGGAACTCCCATTTGAGCCATCGCAGTTTTAATTTGACGATCTTCCTCTGGTGTTAGTCGTATCAATTTTTGTATATAGCGTTTTCTATTTTCTCGTTTCTGCATTACTTTTTTTATCCTCTTTCTCTCAAAGTCTCTGGCATTTTCTGACCAGGCATCAGCACCTGACTTCCTTGTGGCAAGCGTAGCAAATGGATATCCATTTGCGAAATTTAAAAAAATCAGAGAAGGAGAACCTTGTAGTTTTCCTTCTTGATTTTCTCAGTTTTGGGGAAATCCCCAAGCCCCTTTCCTATATCTTTTGGAGTACAACCTCTAACAATTTATCGCAACCAACTGAAGATGTTTTTGAAAATAGATGATTGCTTATCACTATTTTCTACACTTTTTTCTTTCTGACCTTGTAACTTTTCAGCTAGGACAGAAAGTTGTTGAGCAGTTAGAGGCTGGAAAATCGACTGCCCAATTTGTATTTCTGTCAGTAAGATTTTTTCTGTGAGTACAGCTTGAAATTCTTCATCTGTAATCATCTTGAGTAGCTCAATATTTTCTTCTTCCCACTCCAAAAGAGCAGGATCTCCTTCAGGTAGTTGAGACTGTTCTTCCTCTAGTTGCTCCAGAACTTTTTGGCGAGTCAAGTCTTTAGCGTTTGGCGATACTCCTTGAACTCTGTCTCCATCCATGATTGGAATAAAGTCTGAAAGGATGATGATCAGTTGTTCTTCTTGTTCATTAGTCATGAGTGTTGTCCTCCTTGATGATGATTTGTTTTTAATTTGACCTTGGGTTTATTTGGGGTGTCCCGTTCGGTCATTTCGAGAAACCCTTCTCTTTTTTTGATTGTGCATCTTCTTTCAACTCCTGCTTGTGATCTTCGACAGCCTGCTTGCTCTGATCTTTAAACTTCTCCAGTTTTTGTTCAAAACTACGCTTCGTTTGTTTCTCCTGACTCAATCTTAATTGTTCCAATGCTTGATCCATCCGAACCATTAAACTTTTAGCTTCTTGTTGGACAATATCCAACTGTGCTTCTAAATCAGCAAGTGTCTCCTTATCAGCAGACCACCCAGATAGATAGTTAAAAGAGTACTCTGACGTATCAATACCATAGTATGAAGAAACAACATAAGCGACACTTTCAGCCTGAAGTTCAGCTGTGCTTCTAGTTAGATTTTCCTTCTGAGGATTATCTGCATGATGCAACTCTGCATGAGCCATTTCATGTAAGAAAGTTTTAATAATTTGGGCCTTGTTCATCTCATTACTACGCAAAACAATTTGATTTTCTGGGACAGAATAATATCCGTGCTTATTATTTTCCATCTCTTCAAATCGAACTGATACATCATTTTCTTTCGCAATAGTCATCAGGGCACGGTAAAGATTCGCATAGTCCAAATCAGTCAGCTGTTCTTTAACTTCTGCAGCTTTTGGCATCTCCTTTCCTTCTGTCTGACTAACATCAAAAACTGGTACTAAACCAAAGAATGTAACTGTTTCTGGTTTCCCGTTTTTATCCAATATTGGTTGGTTATTCTCATCCTTTTTGATCTTCGTCATAGGTTTAAAAATACGTAAAGCCTTCTCGCCCTTTTTTACATGACGGCCAAAGTTTTCTTTCCACTGTTTGAAAGAAGCTACTTGCCTTGCTTCAGGATTTTGTGCAAGAATTAAGCGTAAGTTGCGATTAGAATAATTATTTAGTTGACTCATTTTCGTTAGATAGTCTTTGTACTTATCTGAGTCCAGGAACTCCTTAATTCCTTCTTTAAGATGACGGCTTAATCCTGCCATATCTTTATTTTGAATAAAATCTGCGACTGCAAGACTGCTAGTTGCTAAAACAACTTCTTCAGCTTTTAGCTCCTCGTCGGCATCTATTATTTCTTTCCGATTATTTTTAGTTTCATCTAATTCAGATTGAACCTTTTCTATAGCTTTTTTATCTAATTTACTAGCATATTCTATATATTCCTCTGAAAATCTTTCATCCATCATCTCAGAAAGTGGGTATAGTTCAGATCCTATATCGTATCTTATACCGAATGTATAACTTTCTCCTTTTTCATTTTCAATATCAAAACTGGTTTTATAATATCCATTTCCTTCAGGTCTTAAACGCTCATTTTCAAAATATAGAATTTCTATAAATTCTTCGTATGGTACTAGTTCATCTTCTTCAAACCTATCTCGAATAGCCTTGTTTTCACTCCAATTAAATCGAATGTATAGTCCTATATCTGTATTTTGAGTTAAATCTGCGACTGCAAGACTACCAGCTGCTAAAACAACTTCTTCCGCTTGTAGCCCCTCCTCGACATCTGGTTTAGAACCTGGTTTCGATCTAAAATCATACGGATTTGTTCCCTGCAGCAACTCCTCATCATCAGAAACTCCGTCAGCATCCGCATCACGTTTCAACTCCTGTTTGTTGTGGTCTTGTTCTTCTAGTTTGATTTCTTCCTCTTGTGTTTTTTCAAATTCATCTCGAATGTTTTCGATAGTTTGTTCAACTTTTTCTGATAAATCTTTAATCTCTTTTTGCCATTTTTCTACAAGAGCTACTTGTTCCATAGGTGAGTCCTTGACACCCAACTTCTCAAACCAAGCAGATAGATTTTCGGTCTCAACACTATCCATTCCATCAAAAGAAATAAATCCTAGACGACTATCATGACTACTATCCGAAAAACCAATCGGACTATTTTCTAACACTCCGTAAGGTACTTGAGATAAAAGTTGTTCTGCGTAAGGAGTATCTTCCAAAGCGTAACTAAACTGAGAAATATCTAACTCACTCGCCAATCTCTCCAGATGATACGGAGTGAATATGGCTCCATCTATCTTCATCAATTCTGGGTACTCTCTCATTTCTCGTGTACCAAGTCTTTCTTTATGAGCGATTGGGTTAATCTCATCCCCAATATAGTAACGGATGCCATCCTGGATCAGTTCACCATCAGGAGCATAGATACTAAACTGAATCTTAGTTGGAGCGATGTAGCCTTCTGGATGACCACCAGTCACTTGTTTTAGCCCTTCCTGATGTAACGGATAAAAGCTCTGGTTGGCCTTATATAGCTCCCTAGCGAAATCTTGATAAGATATCAGCTCGGTTTCTTTAAATGGCAATTTAGGCCCATCTGGTCGCTCCTCAGCCCATTGAAGACGTACATGGTAGTTATCCTTATAGATGTGATCTTGTTGCCATTCTTTATAAAAATCTGAATTTGTATCTAGGAGATGATCTGCACCAGCTGCAGCAACAATCTGATCAAAATTATCATTGTGCTGTTTTGCATAGTCAAGATACTGATTCCAGGCTTGATGAAATTCTTCTGGAGTTTTTGAGATATCACCTGGCACACCTAAATTATAGACAGTATCTAAGACTTGAGTAAACGTAGCCGAATCAAGTAGGGGTTTATTCAGTGTGTTCTCTGGAGTTTGTTCAATTTCTTTAGAAACTTCTTCATACTGTTTATTCTTCAAAACTGATAGCATTTTCGCACCTTTGTCTTTAACATATTTCTCATTGATTGAAAGTTGCTCAATGTGTCCATCTCTTTCTCTATAAACACCGAGAATGATTTTTTCATCCAACAATTTAACGTTAGTTTCAAGCTCTCCCTTGAGTTTCATAAGAGAGGCTGGAATTTTTTCATCTCCAATATCTTTAAACAGTAGTAAGAAATCTTCATCTTTTGCTTTAATAGCTTCACTCATATTGATATTGTGAAGCTTTTCAACACTGCTCAAATCATCTAAAACAAAAGAATGTGGATCTAAAATATCACGCAACATAGGAAGAACCTGCAATTTATCCTTAATTGCATTACTAATCAACATACCGTCATAATGCCCCCGACCATTTGCAATATCATCTAGGAAATTTGCTGCTCCCTTTCCCTCTTCAAAAGGTCTGATCCCTGAAAGATGGATAAAGTTATCCTTTTGAAAAGTCACCTGAAGCACATTCTCCTCTCCATGATCCGCATAAACAAAGCTGATCTTACTGTCAGCCAGTTCATTTAAATACCAGAACGCTGTACTTTGGATAGACGGCGCATATTGATTTAATCGTCTTAAATCTGCTGGTGTAATCGGATGATAATTCGCTATTCTCCGTTGCACTTTATCATAATTTGTGCTAAACTGTAAGTAAGGATAGGATGATGTCGGGTGACTGGTAACAGTTTGCTCAAAGGTACTTGTTTCAAGTACAGGTGAGGTACTGCCTTCAGCTTTAGGCTGTAAAGAACCCGTGCCACCACTGGTCCTATCATTCATTTGCTCCTGGGAGTTCTCAGGAGCTTTTTCTGTGCTCTGAATTTGTTTTTTTGGCTCCCTATCACTTCCAAAAGGATTGGAAGGTTTTTCAAAGGTCACTGTTTTGTCCGAATCAATGATCATTTGTTTTCTAGGCTCTACTGAAAAACCTATATTATTCCAGTTTTCCTTCAACCATGTTGCATCTTCAGGAGAGAGGTGGCTGGTATCAGGAAAGTTACTTGATGCTTGAATTTCCTCCGTTTGCTCCAGCTGTTTTTCCTGCTTCAGGATTTCATTCCAGTCTGTCTTCTCCTGGCCTTCACGTTTTGGTGGTCTTGCATCGACAACTGGGATTTTTTTCTCCCGTAGTTTCGTCATAAAGTCTGTACCTGCTTTATCACGATCAACTGCCAGCGTGATAAGATCATCATATTTGTGATCTTGGAAAAGTGTGGAAGTTTCCGCTGCAACAGATAAGAATCTTGAGGTACGTGCTAGCTCACTAGACTTGGTATAATCCCTTTCATCCATAGAAATATCCCCTCGCTCCTGTAAAATTTCAAGAACATAGTGGGATAATACTCCCTCTTTCAATCCTTCCATCGCAACCAGTCGAACATCGTTTAATTCGCCCTTATGAAGCTCATAATAGCTCATAAGGTCAATGGGTGCCTCCGTTACAATTAAACGTTTAGGAGACCCTATAGAAACGTTTAATCCGCTGATAGCTTCTGATTGATACATGATTTGTTTCAAGTATCCTTTGCCAGGATGACGTTCTTGATCAGGAACAAGTCCCTGAAGGCTCGCCCCTACCAGTTGCTGATTTCTGTCCAAGTATTTAAAAACCAAGACATCTTCTATAACACCATCTTTATCCTTACGTTTAGCTTGGGCTAATACTCCCTTTTCTAGGAAGAAGTCGATTGTATCATCAGAGAGACCTCTAATCTCCTTGAGATAGGTTCTCGCCTCCACAAATGGTTGCTCATAAGGTGCTAGTGTATAGTTGAAAGGTTTACGTTCTTCCTCTACTGGTTTTGCTTCAGGGAAGGAACCTGTCTCTAAGAATACCATGGCTTCCTTATAGCTGACATTTTGCATTTGCTGTACGAGATTGATAGTATCGCCAAAGAGGTTTTGAGAATACCAATGCCAGGTATTTTTCACAGTATCAATCTTAAATGAGTCATGCTCGGCCCAATAATACTCTCGATGCGACTTTCGCTTCATCTCCATTCCAAGGCTACGAGCTACTTCTAAAATATCCAGCGATTTTGCCAGTGCTTTTGTTAAAACCATCCTATTTCCTCCTCGACCAATTCCTTGAATAAAAGATAACCTTCAGAAGTTGCTTCTAGTTCATTAACAACTAATGGATCTTCCTGACTTGTTGTCACAAAAAGATGAGGAGCTAATTGATAAAAAGTCTCCTCATCTGCCTGTTTAAGTAGTTGCCAAATAGCATAACGTTCTGTGGCTAAATTTTCTAGCTTTAATGCTAGAACCTGCGAGATACTCTCCAGGTATCCTATTTGTGTTTTAGGTGTTTCCATCCTACTGTCCTTTCTGTATGTTAGGCCACGAATAATTCTTTTAGCTGCGGTGTCAAATCGTTGGCATATAAAAGCAAGCCATCGATGTCTGTTCCTTTTCGAGTGTATTCGTACCAGTTTTCTTTGTCTTCAGGAGAACTTGCAATCTCAGCCTTTCTAGGATGATCATAGACACTTGCTTTTTTATCTCTGAAGACATTCTGTTTAGAAATAAAGACCAATCCTTCTTCTACCCCAATTCTTGCGACTTCATCTGGAGTTAGAAGGGGACGACCTTGAATTTGTTTATTTTCACTTGAGGATCCGTTCCGATAACTATGCGATTTTGAAGTGGATCGAGTGCGTATAGTCTGCTTACCTGACCTTGTGGAATAGTATTCCATCGTATCCTTGTCATTTGTCCCTAAAAATAGGTGAGTAGCACAGTTATTAAAAATTGTCTTCCAATCGCTTTTATATAGTGATTCTAGCTGATTGACAGCTTGAATAATAATCTTAATAGACATCTCACGACTACGAATCGAAGAGAGAACCTGGGCGAAGTTTGGAATACGGCCAATTTGCGCAAACTCGTCGAAGATAAACTGAATGTGGCGAAGATTTTTTCTACTGTAGCCAGGTACTTTACCTTGTAAGATATCATCAGCCTTATGTGTGAGAACCTCAAAACCAATCGCAAATAAGATTGAGGAAAGAAAATTAAAGGCGTTATTGGTTTCAGGAATAGCAATAAAAACGGCTGTCTTTTTCGTATTCCAGGTATCCATTTCCATGGTATCCTCACTGATCAAGTTTCGTACATCTTCATGATCAAAGATAGAATAGCGAGAAGACAAAATAGCTACCACACTGTTTCTTGTCTCACCTCTAAAGTTTTGGAATAATTTCCACTGCTTATAAGCATAGTTGTTAGGTTGATGTTCGTTCAGTTCTTCAAACATTTGCTCAACAGGGCTTGGTACATCTGGGTCCTCTCGATACATATTTCTTAATAGATCCGCAACGTGGCCCAGATTTGGCATATATAACTGGACTCCAGTTTCAGGATCCTTAGAGTCAAAATAGAGGTAACCAATCAATGCACGTTGCAGCATCAACTCTGCTTGAACCCAGAAGTCTTCTCCTGTATGCTCACTCTTCTTCGTTCCCTCAGTAATTGCTTCAGAGATACGATCAATATCTAGCTCAGACTTCATGTAATGAAAAGGATTAAACCGATCTGAATTCTTGAGTCGAATCAAGTCAAAGATTTTAACAGCATAGCCAGCTTTCTCAAGCATCTTCCCAACTTCGTGTACCAGGTTTCCTTTAGGATCTGTCACAACAAAGTTTGAGTTCATCTGCATTAAATTTGGCAATACAAAAGTAAAGGTTTTACCGTCTCCTGGAAGACCAATGACAATCACATTTTTATTGAGCTGGACATTGTAGGCTAAGCGAAAGTTAAATAGGCCCATTTTGACTTGTTTTGAAAAAATCATATTCTTCTCAAAATCAACGTCTTCAAACCGTCTCATTTCCTTCAAAGTCGCAAAACGAGCACTACCTTGTTCTTCTCCCTGACGATATAAATTCTTATCAATAGAAGCATAGACAAGCATTGGAAGACCGAATCCAATTAACCCTGCATATAAGGCTCCTGAATCAAAGAAAACCCCAAAAGAGAAGCGTTCCCAGTGTTCTAGCAACCAACGAAGTCGCAACATTCCCATAAAAGGTACTGCTGCAGTCGAAAGTTGGTAGTAATGGTAAAAGGACTGGAAAATAACAAATGAAAATAGCCCCACCACCAAGTAGGGCCATATAGGTTTTCTAATCATCGTGCTTTCTCCTTTCCAATCTCCTTCGTAACTACTGGCATCATTCCCTTATAGACCTTATTTGTCTTATAGTAATTGATTTTATCTTCAGGAGTCATTTCATGTGGTTTCTTCAGCACCTTTTTCGCAAACTCTTCCAATTTTTCTGGACTTTTCGTGATGTCTGCTAACATCTCTTTGAGAGCCTTTTCTACCAAGGTACGATTTTTTGTTTCAAAGAAGAGATAGGTTGCACCATCTTTTTGATGATAAGTAAAACCTACCTTATACTCCTCCAGGTAATACTTCAACTTAGCCAAGTGAACTTCACTATTTAATAACTTCTCTACATCTTTTTTTGATTTTGTGGTCATAAAGTCATTAAAACGTGTCTCCCCTTCAAAAGTTTGATTTGCCACCTTATGTTGTTTCTTGTCATAATGGGCTTTTGCGAGGGCATACAGAGCTTGTATCGTCATCTCCAGGGTAATTTTCCCTTTTAACGCCAGAGAATGACTGACTTTTTCTTGATCCATGTAAGACCTCCTTTATTTAGGATAATTGGATAGTTCTGGCTTAGCAATAATCTGGAATCCGTAAGGTGCTGAAGGTTCTTCCTTTACAGTAATTACCAAGCGTTTCTGACTTCTGTTCTCACCATCTTTCACGGCTACTACATAAGTTAGCTGATAAGTTGCATCATCGACAATCAAGTTAGATTCCAAAATCACAGACTGCAGTTGACCTGCTTGTCTATCTATCGTTAATTGAGGAGCTACGAAATCAGCCATTTTCCCTTTATCAGAGTAAAAGGCTGGCAAAAAGTAACGTGAAAAGGCATCTAGTTCCCCTGTTTTTAACTGAATGGTTTTTAGATTTGAAAGTTCCTTGGATACGTCCGTGAGTTGCTTTTCTTGATGGTAAACTAGCGTAAGTGATAAGCCAGCAAATGTCAGACTTCCTACCAGACCCAATAGCACCAAAACTCTTCCTAAATACACCCAAAAAGAGCGTTTAGAAGAGGTTTGAGGTTTGGGAGTTTCATGTTTCAAGGAAGAGGCTTCAACTTTCTCTTCGGGAGTCTTCTCTAGATGTTTTGTTTTAGTCTGGCGCTTAAAGAAAGAGGTTTTTGCTTCTTTTGCTGCAGCCTCCTGGTTATTCAACGTACCAGGCTTCAGGAAGAGGCTGTCTGCGATTCCCTCAAACGGCAAATAGATATCTTCTTGGTAGATCACTACATTCTTTTTATCCAGCTCCTCTACCAATAAAACGGCCTCTGCCTCCTCATGCTTAACCTTGGCATTTTCTCGCTCCAGGGCTTGATACACAAGGTCTCGATTCTTATACGTTGTGGTCGTGTTTTGTGTCAGATTGGTTAAACGGTACATCTTTTTCAGCTCCTTTCAATTTTCCTTCAGCAAGAGCTGTTTCAATATCAGCCCAGGTTAAATTATGTTTAGCCAAGTAGTTTGACCGTTCCTCATGTTTGGCCAGAATGATTTGAGTTTCTAGATCCTTTAATTTCTCTTCTTCCTTCTTGGCCTTGGTCATATAATCAGCTAAGCGGGCCTCTGCTTTCTGTTTTTGTTTTTCCAAAGTTTCTAATTTTGTCATTCTTCCTTTTTCCCTTCTGTACTTTGTGTTTGGTTAGTGCTTGGTTTGTTTAATGATGGAATACTCGCCTTTTCGCTGGCGTTCAAGCTATCCACAATCAAAATGGGGTCAATATGATTTACCAGGTATTTCCCATCTTGCTTGCTGAAGCGAATCCGTATGGTTCTTGAAGAGCCTACGTTTGTTTGGGCGTTTGTATAATCATACTTCTTCTGTAACTGTGTCTGAGTGTATCTCACTTGAGCTAAGGCAACATTGTTTTCTTTATCGATGTAGATGGTTGAAGACTTCATCTGTGTATCCACTACATAGCCCTTGTAGGTTTGTACCGATGGTTCTTCTTCAGAGTTCACTTCCTGATTGTAAGCAGCTTCTGTCATATAGGGCAAATAGCGATTTCTATTTTCTCCAAGATCTTGCTTATTGAAGTAAGCCGTCAAAAATTCCTTCACATATTCTTGCGTTAGTTCGCTTCCCTCTGCTTTGGTTTCTTGTTGCGTGGTTGCAGCTTCCTGCTTAGCTTTATTTTGCGCTGAAGTTGCTGCACCAATCCAGAATACGAGTCCCAGAACTAATACAGCTCCTATAAAAATTCCCCCTATTTTAAGGAGTTTTAATTTCTCCATATCTATCATTTTCATGATTTACCTTCTTTCTTTTTAATTCGGTGTCGCAAATGTATAGTAGTAAGCTGGATAGAGGACAGAAAAATGGACCTTATCCTGTACTCCTCGGACATTACATTCCGAAACAAGGAATGACCCGTCGGAGTTTACAGCTTCCACTATCGCAACATGCCCATATCCACCTGGTGTCCCACCAAATCCACCTAGAACTGACACAACAGCTCCTTTCGTTGGCGACGTGCTATACTTCCATCCCTTTGCGACCAGGCTTGTTACCCAATCCTGACCATTGCCAAGGTAACCATAAGCTCCTGATAAGTCCGTAATCGTTCCTAGTTCGACTAAACGGTTATACGCATACCAAGTACATTGACCAACTGGGTAGCCACTTCCTTGTTGTGTGGTCATAGAAGCCTGTGTAGGAGGGTGCTCAACTTTCGACTGATACTCTGCAGGGAAATCCCAGGAGGATGCTAAGGCACCGCCTCCTCTAACTTGTTGTGTAAGAAAGGCATGGATCTGTTTAGCATTATTTTGGCGCTCTATGACCTTGTCTCCAGAATTTCCTTCCCAGTTGACCAAAAAACGCTCTGTAAGTGTTGCTACGTCTTCTGTGCTAGTCAGAATTGATGTTAATTCAGTGACATAATAGGGACTATCTCCCTCTAACATAAAATCTAACTGCAGTTCTAAATCATACCACTTTTTATTCTTAGATTTTGCATAGTTTAATAATAGAGTATGTCTCGTAGAGCCATCCGCTGTATCTGTCCACTGTCCCAATCCTAAACCTCGATGAAGAATGTTTGGGTATCTCCCGTTATAAATAGCAGGTCCTGCTATAGCTAACCAGGACTCATCATCCCAGGAAGAAGAATCAGCCCCTACTGGTGGGCTAAGATAATCTCCTTCGGCACGTTTAGGATTGATATTACTTTCTGTTGCAAAGTTCCCAAGCATGGCTGCCAAACCATTATCTGTTAGCGCTGGGAGCTTTTGCTTCAAGTAGTCTTTTATCGCTCGTGATTTTTGCCCCAAATCGCCATCAAGTGTAGTAATGACTGAGGTTGTCTGATTGTACGTGACAGATTGAAAGTAAAAGCCTGGATTGACTGATGTCCACTTTTCTTTCTTATCCTTTGTCTCTTTTTCCTCCAGTTTTTGATACTGAATGACTTGGTAACCATTTGTCGTTACCTTTCCAACCTCGTCTCCAGCTTTGACCTGGTCACCATCAGAAACACGGACATTTCCTACCTCTTCATAAGTAAAGATAGCTTTATCAGTTTTTATTGATACAGTAGTATCATCTGTCACACTGACTTTACCATCAATAGGAGCTCTTATAGCTTGCCCTGTGGAAGCTTTCAGTTGTGTTTTTTCATAAATTTCACTCTTAGAGGTATAACCAAACCGCTTCAGGATAACTAAAGGGGCTTGATAAGAAGGATCGTCCTCCTGGTAAAAAGGGTTAGCTAGTTCTTGATAAGAGGGGTATCGACCAACCTCTTTAGTCAACTCCTCTAGCTCTTTATACTCTTCTAGCTCGCTATCACTCAACTTAGTCCACTTTAAATCTGACGAGGGACCATATAAGTCAACCATCTTTTTCAAGTTGTGAGGGTCATCATTCAAATGATTCCAAAGATTATTCAAGGCATCGGAATAGTGATTAAAACCTAACGCCCCAGCCCATTCACCACCAGTCCCCTCATTCCAGTTACTTTCTGGTTTCCAATCGCTACCGTAGCGAAAGTTCATGAAAAAAATCATGTCATCGATGTTTGTCCAATAGTCTACCTTATCATTGGACTTCTCTCGATCTCGTTTACTGATTTGAAGCCAGGATTTGTTCAAGTCAAATTCATTTTGTTGGACTGGACCACTTCCTCCAAAAACAGACATAAATATCCCAAATACTGCAAAGATGAGGAACATTAAGAAATAGGACTTGACAGCTAAAGGATTGGATAAGATGGAACGCAGGGGCTTTGTCGCAACCTTCAAAACCTTTCCTGTCCCTCTTGACACCTTCCCAAACTTTGAACGTGCAAGTCGCTTTTTGGCATGTTTCATTTTTTTTCCGAGTTTTCCTTCCCAGGAGAACTCTTTTGGTGTTCGAGTATATCCTCGCCCTCTGATGAAATTATAGCTCCTATTGACCTGTCCATAGCTATGCTTGATTGAATACTTGGATAATTTACCTACAGCATTTAACGCTCTTTTAGAGGCGTTTACCTGGTACTTAAATTGACGAATATTTTGCCTCGCCTGAACCCAGTCTCCAAGAATCTCATTATCTCTGACTGTCTTCTCAACGTCGTGTCTCACTTTCATTCGGGCACTTTGTTTTGCACGTTTCTTCAGGCGGTTAGGGATATAACTGTCATCAGCCTTTTTAGCTCGTTTATAGAGCGTTGTGGCAATTTGCTTTTCCAACTTTGCACGATCACGTTGTTGCTTAAAGAAAAGACCTCTAGCTGTTGCTTGAGGTCCTTTGTGTAGTTTATAATCTTTGTTAGCTAAGCGATAATTCTTCTTAGCTTCTTTAAATGCAAATTTCGAGTCTAAACGTGCTTCTTTAGGATTTTTTTCTGCATTCTGGGAGGATCCTTCTTTGATTCTCCGCTTACGCTCCTGTTTTAATTGATTGGGATCACTTTCAAACAAAAGAAATCACCTCTCTTTCTAATTTTTAACTATCCGTCGCAACCAATTGATACAGTTTGGTATCTTTAGGGATAGGATTTTCAAATGGAACAATCGTATCTCCAGCCACAATCAAACCTGTACCTTTTGCTTTTGGTCGCAAAACAAATCGCTCCAGTGAAGGTGTAAGAGGAATTACCTGCTCCAGGGCTTCTAGGTCTGTCCGCTTCAGCTTCAGGAGGGCTAGAAATTCACAGTTTGCAACTAGCTTTCTACCTTCCTCTGTAGATAAAACAGTCTCTGGGTTTTGTGTAATCCCTGTTGGAATAGCCCCGTACTTACGAATACGTGAGTATAGTTCTGTAAAGAAGGTTGCTTGCAGCTTATTTTTAAAGTATAGCTGCAACTCATCAAAGTACAACCATGTAATAGCTTTCCCTTGATTATTGACTACCTGGTTCCAGATGAAGTCCTGAATCACCAGGAGGGCGAATGGCTTCAATTTACCACTCAACTGCTTGAGATTGAAGATAATAAAGCGACTATTCATATTGACATTTGTAGGGTGAGCAAAGATATCGTTTGAGCCGACAGTATAAGGTTCTGCCTTCAGCGCCAGCTCCTTGGCTACATCTTCAGGTTGACGTTCTAAAACTGATTGCCAATCCTTAAATGTTGGTTTTTCAAATTCCTCATAAGTCTTTCTCGTTACACGGTCAATCATCGCAAATTCATCGTCTGATACTTCAGAGAATATATTCTCAAACAATGTTGATAAGAGGTTTGATTTTTGGCCAATCGGGTCACTATCTTCTGCCTGCAGTTTATCCTTATCAGGAAGATCCAACAAGTTAAAGTGATGTTGCGACCCAGGAGCGATTGTGATAATTTCTGCACCCAATTCTCGACCAATACCAGTGTACTCATCTTCAGGATCGACGATAATAATATTATCTTCAGGGTAACGTAGAGTTGTAGGAATAATCTCTCCTCCTTTAGCAAGAACAGACTTTCCTGATCCTGAAGTCCCAAAGATACAACCTGAACCTGTATTCAAGTCTTTCTTACGGTCAACTGTGATAGCGTTCTTAGATAGCTGATTCTGGCCATAATAAATTGCACGTGGACTGCTAGATCGAAGATCTACGTTAGTAAATGGGACTTGTGTGGCCAAGTTACTAGTAGTCATATCTCTCATAAAACGGCGTTTTACGTTGATAAATGGAATCCCAATCGGTAGAATCGTATTCAAGGATTCTTCCTGGTACAAGTAACACTTATCCAGTTCTACCGTATTCTTACGGACAGATCGTTGAACCTGCTCTGTGTAGATATTCAACTCTTCCAGAGTGTCAGCCATGAAGAAAATCGTCATCACACCTGAAAACATTTTTTGGTCATTGTCCTGGAGTTCTTCAGTCCATTTCTCTGTTTCACGAGATGTCTCCACAGCCTTCCCACCAACGGCCAGGTCACTTCCATAGCCTTCTTTTGCGGCAGCCTTCTGACTTTTGATCATTTCCCTGCGTACACTTGACTTAACTGTCTTGATTTTCTTCAGGGCATCTGCAGTATCATAGGGCTTAGCATGTAGGCTGATAGCCAATTCAATTCCTGTATCCAGGATATTCTTGATCAGTTTGTCATTCAAGAAGGTAGGATATTGTCTAACATACATCACCCTTGCGAAACAATCATCAATTTTCATATGATCTTTTTCAAACTTCAGATAGTTTGGAGCTACAAAGTCCCTGGTAGATAATCCAGAAATAGCGATGTCTTCATAGTTAAAATCAATAAAACCTTCTCGCCTCAAGAGTTTTCGGAAGATAAGAAGACGATCTAATCCCTCTAACTCCTTAAAGGAGATTCCTAAGCCACTGTATTGACTTTCAATAACGCTGGCTGTATCATCGAGGATTCTTCTAGCTTGATGATCCTGGTCTGTTTGGGTTGTAATCGTCAGATATTTTTCTACCTTGAAGGTATTTTGTTCCTGAGAGAAACGATCATTGATCATCGCATTGTATTCTTTACGATAATCGTCATATCCATCTCCAACCAAATCATAGCGGATAGAAGATAAGCTATTACTTTCTACTCGACGATTCAGAATCAATAGCTGCATATCATTGTCAATATCCAGCGAATTAAAAATATCAGCGTTTGTTTCAATGATATCAATTCGCTCATCATCTGTTGCAGTAATATAGCTGGTATCACCTAGGCGATAGGTCTTTGAAAATTGATCATTTGTAATTTTCATGAGCCCATCAGGCATCAACCATTGATAATTAAGACTATTCTGTGTAGATGCCGTCATGGTACGTCTTAGACGTTTGGCCCGTTCCCGTTCTTCCTTAGAGAGTTTCGGGGTTTTCTTTCGGCCGAATAAATTCATTTCTTGTATATTCCTTTCTGTCATAATCTGTCTGATAAGAGCGTTCCTGTTTAGTCAAAAGGAAACGGATCTCATCTTTAATTTTTTCATCAATATAACACCCGAAAATAACAAAAGGCGCTAATAATAAAATATCAACGCCATAAAGGATTATATCAGGTGCCTTCAGCCAATAGAGGATAGTAGTGACAACTACTGTCAATGCGATACCAAATAGTAGCACTAACTGTCTCAGTGTCATATACCCTAAAACTGGCCTTTCGTAGCTATCTAAAGCCTTTAAAAATTCACTGCCTAAACGTGTCATTCTATTCCTTTCATTAAAAAAACAGCCATAATGGCTGCCTTATACTTTTAAGTGTTAGAAATTGCAAAAGTTCCAAATATTGCTCCTACTGCGCACACTATTAAAGTTGCTATAATTATCGGACTTAATAGAGCTTTCGAAATTGAAGTAATTAAAAAGAAATTAACCACTGAAACTATGACGATAATAAACCAAATAAAATTTTTGATTGTTTCTATTTTATAACTAGACTTATTTATCACTGAATAAACTATAGGTATCATAAAACCGATAATAATCAACACAATACCAAATAGTAAATAGTTCCAAGAGGAATTATCCTTATATGACATAACATGTGAAGCAATCGTCACATCTTTCCGAGTTATCATTTTATCAATATCAAAATGATGTGTTAGTTGCTTATTCAAATTACCAAGACTGATATTAAACCAAATGGTAACTATTGCGTAGATTAACTCTACTGCAATATAAGGTGTATAAGGGCTTTCTAATACTTCAAAAAATCGATTTCTATACAAGTTCGTCTCCTATATTCAGGTATGATGTTCTTCTATGTAACGTTTTAAAATGAGATACCGTCTTAATACCAACGAGTAACTAAAATTATAAACTAAAATAGTCAAAAATAGCAAAACTATAAACAGTGTTATAATGATACTCAGTAATACACTTTCGTTCAATTCCTTGGTAGGTACGCCTGTTAGAGGTGAGAATAAAATCGCAAGAAGGCGTTTCAAATCATCCGAAAAAATAATCGTTAATACGAGACCTACCAACAATTTCCAGCTACGAGAAGCTCTCTCTTTTTTTATTTCCAGCTCTGTCAATTCTGCTAACAATGACTCTTTTGACTGCTTTTTATAGTAATTCAAGGCTTCCTTGTATCGGCGTTCATGCCGTTTCGTCCACCTTTCATAATAATTTTTTATAGTAGATCTCATAGGATTATTATACTCCTTTCAATCATCACTCATTCTCCTTTTATTATACCATATCCTAGTTCACCTGCATGATATTCTTGGCCATACGTTGGCTGCCAAAGAGTATGACAATGTAAATAATTCCTTTAGCTATCGCAACTAACGCAGTTATAAAAGCTCCAGTTTTCTCAACTGTCAAGAGATCATTCGTGACAATAGCTGGGTAAAGCATGATCACAACCACTAAAATCAAGCCCTGAAGGACAGCAGCAGCATAGAGCTTAAAGAAACCGAGGCAGATCGGACGTAAGCTATCCACCATGTAACAAGCGACAATAATTTTAGCGATTCCCTTATACGTGTAAAGTGTAAAAGAGCGCAACAAGATCAACAACTTAGTCGATATCTGACCGACAAAATCAACAACCCCATAAATAATCTTAAAGAACCATTTTTCCATAGCACCTAAGCCTTTAAAATCTGGTGCCTCAGAACTGAAAGGATCTGTAGCATTTTTAGCTACTAACTTAATGATAACATTGAACAACCATGACAAGGCATCAAAAATTGCATCCACATAGAGGATAAAAAAGAGTGCAATAGCATACTTGAGGATTTCTTCAATCCAAAGCTGAAAAGACAGCTCTCCACCATTGCTTTTAAGATGCTGGTGCCAGTTCATGAGGTTGATCCCCATAAAAAGGAGAAGAAGCAAAATGGCTACCTTCTCCATCGAACCCGAAATAGTTTCCATCAATTCATAAGCTGTCACATTATAGTCCTTCAGACTCATGGTTAGTTGATCAAGTGTGGATTGGTTCATGAAACCACCTCCTCTTTCTTCATCATCCTAACCAAGAGATTGAAGACCTGTTGCCAAAGCTGTAAAGAGGGCTTTTAGGACGGCACCAAGAAGAGCGCCTAAAATCAAACTTTGAATCCCTTTATCCTTCTTGTCATCCAATTCACGTTTGATTCCTACTGCTAAGTCCCAGGCACCCCAAGCGGCCCAACCAATACCGATAATCCCACCGATATTCCCAATTTTGTTAATAAAATCTACAACTGCATCCATTATTTTTTTCTCACTTTCTTTTATAAAAAAGGTACTAAGAAAGATTCCTAGTACCTACTTTGTTTATTTAATACTATATTTCATCCTCTGGACGAAAGGTTAGAGAGAGGGCTGTAATTACAGCTAAGACAACGATGATGGTCGTTTCCCACCAGTGATAGATTGGAACACCTTCAGGCAATACCCAGTTAGTATACCAGGTTTCTATTTCGGATGGAATAGTACCTTCTTTTGTCAGAAATGCCCAATAGCATACTACTAAAAATGAAACTACAATCTTAAACACAAACCAACCAATTGCTGTCGCAATCAAGCTCTTAATCAGATTAAAGATAAAGAGGAGAAACATGAGTGGAGTCGCAACCATCAAAACGGCAGCTCTCGCAATCACACTCGGTAGGTTCTTTACTCCTGACCAGAGGGCTTTTCCTAGCCAACGCAGGCCTTTTTTCCACTTCTTCTCTTCTTCAGGTTTGGTTACTTCTGATTTTGTTTTAGTTGGGGTATAGTATCTGTATCCACTTCTAGTCACATGTGCATCCATTTTCGTGTCCTTTCTCATCTCTCTTCCCCCTCTTTTTTATGGCTTCATTATACCATAGATGAGGGGGAATTTCTAGATGTTCTATTTTTTATACTTACGAAGACCTGCAAGACTCAATAATCCCAAAATCATTCCCACAACTGGAAGCATGCTTGCTGCTGA
Organism: Streptococcus sp. KHUD_017; assembly: GCF_054861245.1. Classification (NCBI taxonomy): domain Bacteria; kingdom Bacillati; phylum Bacillota; class Bacilli; order Lactobacillales; family Streptococcaceae; genus Streptococcus; species Streptococcus sp. KHUD_017. Next base: position 150,580 of record NZ_CM142175.1, on the reverse strand, counting down.
TCCTGTATTTGGCAAACTCGTTTCTTGTTTTTTGTTCCAAGAATAGTTATAAGAAACAGGTAATTGAGTATTTACAGTTTTAGTTTGTGCTACATAAGACACAAGTTTACCTGTTTCATCATAAACTTCTAAAGGTGTCTCTCCAGCATTCAGAATTGCTTGTTTCTGTGCTTCAAGGTCAGCTAAACGTTTAGCTTCTACTTGTGCGCTATACAAGGCAAAGAGTTTGTCATAGGCCTCTTGGTCGATTTTTTGCTCTTGCAACAACTTATCAAGGATAGCTTGTGCTTCTTTCAAGGCAGTTGCTTTCTCTTTAAGAGTAGCTTCTTTTTGAGCAAGGACTTTCTTAGCTTTAACTAAGTTAGGCTCTGCATTGAGCAAGTTTTCAAGATCAGCCTTGGCTTGTTCAAGAGTTTTAGTTGCTTGTGCTACTTTCTCTTTAGATAGCGCCAGATTTTTCTCGGCGATCTTGATTAGAGTTTTCAACTCTTCCAACTTAGCTTTTTCATTTGCTAGGTTGTTTTTAGAGTTAGTAAGGGCAGTTTGCTTATTAGCGAGTTCTTGTTTCGCTTTAGCAAGGTTTTGTTGCTTGATTTTAACATCAGCAGTCAAGGCCTCTAGTGCTTTTTTAGCATTTTCTAAGCGCTTGTTCGCACTAGCGAGCGTGTCTTTTGCATTTGCAAGATTGCGGTCAGCAGTCGGTGTTTTAAGCGGTGTCGCTTTAAGAGTATTCAAGCGTTTCTCAATAGTCGCTTGTTTCGCTTTAGCTTTGACATTCTCTGTTGTGGCACTTGTTTTCTCACGTTGCGCCTTAGAGTTTTCAGTCTGAGCATTTAATAGAGTAGCTTTAGCAGTATTGTAGGCTTTTACAATGTTTTCTGCTGATTTAGCGTTAGGTATTTCAGTCTTATCTAGCTTGTTGCCAGATACATCTTTATCTGATACAGACAAGAAATGAGCGCTAGTTCGTCCAGTTCCACTAGACAGTCCTAATGCAAAATACTCTTTGTTTGCCCCTTGGCTAGTCAATCCTGTAATACTTTGAGCATGTAACCACTCCCAACCATTAAATAGAAGAGAATTAAGACTTTGATAAATCCATCTTTTTGCATCATCCATATTCTCAACTTCAGTACCACTATTGATACTATTCAAATTTTCTAAAGTTTGTCCAGATTCATCATCAATAGCAGGTAAGCCATATTCACGTGCAATCCGATTGATAAGTTTGTTATGATGCCCTGCTCCAAATTCCCAATTATCTGCCACATATCCAGCAGTAATTTTGTCTGAAACATCAATCATTCCCTTAGTTACTACTGTTTTTGGAGTTCCAAAACGTTCACGAACTTGGTTTATTAGACCACTTGCAAAATTTGAAAGTTCTATCTTTTGCTCATCTGTCAAATGATTAACATTTACAGCAATCGTTTTATCACTAGAATTAGATTTGAAATTGTTTAAATCAACATTAGATTGATTTACTTTTTTCAAATTTTCTCTAGCTTTTTCATCATGCTCGTCCCACTTAGTAGGTTCATCCAAAATGCTATAAGGATTATTTACATAGGATTTCAAGGCATTAACATATTCATCAGTAACTTGGAAAGTGTTAATTGATTTGTAGTCACTCTCTGACTTAACAAACGTATCTTGCGCTTTTTCAAGATTGGCCTTGGTCTGTTCCGCTTTACTGGTTGCATTCGTCAAGACTGTTTGAGTGCTTGCTACGGTGTTAGTAGCTTGTGTCAACTCTTTCTGAGTGCTTGAAATATCATCAGCAAGTTTCTTATCATCAGCCTTGGCTTGCGTCAAAGAATTTTCAGCGTTTGATACACTAGTTTGCGCTTGTGCTTGCGCTTTTTCAGCGTTATCCTTTTCAGCGATAACTTGTGCTTGTCCTGTACCGTCAAGGATTGCTTGTGCGTTATTTACGTTAGTCTGAGCGTCTTTGACCTCAGTTTCAGCACTTTCTACCTTGTCCTCAGACTTCTTAACCACTTTTTCTTGGTCTGCTGCTACTTGTTTAGCTTTGTCAAGGTCATTCTTAGCATTTTTTTCTTGCTTTTCAGCATTACCCTTACCAGTTTCAGCATTGGCAACAGCTTGCTTTTGCTTTTCAATGTTTTCTGGTGTAGCTTCGTCCTTGATTTTTTGCGCCTTATCTACTTCAGACTGAGCATTATCCTTTTCGGTCTGTGCTTGGTCTTTTTCATTCTGCGCTTGGTTTTTCTTAGCTTGTGCTTCTTCTACTTTCTTAGTAGATTTATCAAGTTTGTCCTTTGCTTCGTCAACTTGACCTTTTGTGACTTCCTTTTTGACTTCTGGTTTTGTTTCTTCCTTAGAAACAGTCTGGTCGGTAGTTGTTGGCGCTACTGTTGTTACTTCTTCTGCGTGTACGTTCGTAACTCCTAAACCTAGAGCAAGGGCTGATGCTACTCCAACTGTTAGTTGTACAGTTTTTTTCATTTTATTTTCCTATCTACTTTTAAAAAAAGGTGGCAGTTCCTGTTACTCTACCACCTTTGCAGCGCACTAATCTATTTTATTCCACTTCTTTCTTACGCTTCAAACCAACTAGTGCTAGCATAGACAAGATACCAGTACCAACGAATCCAAGCATACTAGAAGCTGTTCCAGTATTCGGTAAAGCTGGTTTTTTCGGTTCTTGTGGTTTAGGTTGTTCAGGAGTATGAGTTGTTACCTTCGCTACCATTTCTTGACCGTTCACAATGTTCACGAATTTGTTTTCAATTTCTCCACTTGCGATACGTTCAACTTCGATATAGAAATCAGCGTCAAACGTACCTTTAACACCTAGAGAGTTCAAGAAATCTTTGTCAATAGTGTAAGCCCACTTACCGTCTTTTTCGTTCCATGTTACTTTAACAATTTTCTTGATAAAGTCTGAGTTTGTGCTTTGGTTGAACTCAAATTGGAACGCATAAGAGCTACCTTTAGCAATCTTGTCTCCTGCCTTAACCACTTTTCCATTAGACAAGACTACATCATAAGGCAATGTAAGCTCTTTTTGGGCAACATATTCTGTACCACGAATGATACCAGACCAATTACCTGTGTATCTGTCATGCTTCAAGTCAAGCATATCAATACCGTCATATTGGTAAAGTGTATCGTGTTTAGAAGGCACGGTTACTCCGTCAAGAAGATAGCGTAAGAACTCGCCAATTTGAATTTCTTGACCATCACGAACCTTAGAGTTATCTTTGTGATCCAAAGCGTGTTTTTCAGGCTTCAAATCAGGAACTTGAACAGTTACTAGATTAGATACAAAACTATTTCCAAAATCAATTTGATGGAAATCATTTTTAACAATCTGTCCTTTTTCTACCAATAAACGAGCAGGAAGCTCAATCGTGATATTCTTAATTGGTTTCACATAGTTTTTATAGAATGAAGCAGAATCTTTCGCTACCCAAAGGTAAAACTCACCTTTAGGGTTCAATCCAGCTTCTTTCAAAATGTTTTGGATTTCTTTTGTACGTTCTTTTTCAGACAAAACATGATACATATTAAAGAGCGCTTTAACGTCTTTACCAGTAGAATCCTTCATAGTGATTTTGCTGTCATCTACTTTATATGCTCCATCTTGAACATCATCTGCCATAGCCCATGTTTTACCATAAGTCTTAGAATCAGCAGTAAATGTTGAATATGGCTTGTAGTCAGTTGTCAAACTGAATTTCACATTTTTATCAAATGTATTTGCGCCATCAATGTTGTTTGCATAGTTATCTGTAATAGCCTTCTTAGGTTTTGGAGTTGAAGGAGTAACACGCAAGCGTGAATAGTTCACTTTTACAGTTGGAACAACAGGCATTTCAGGGATTTTCTTCTTCTCTGGAGGAGTTGGTGCTGGGGGAGTTGGAAGTGTTGTACGAGGCACAAACTCTTTTGGTTTTTCCAATTTAGGCTTAGGAATTTCTTTAGTATCCTTTTGCTTCAATTCAGGCTTAACAGGAGGATTAGTTAAAATAGTAACAGGAACAGTTGCACTCGCTTTACCAAAGATACCGACAGCCCAACCGTCTTTATAGAAAATGTCCTTGTCTGCTAGGCTCTTACCACCATTTTGTCTGATTACTTCTGCTCGTTTTCCGTCAATTTCTTCTTCACTATGAACCCCTTGCCCATTATGGTAAGCAAAGTTTAAAGTAGAACCGTATCCTACAGAAAGAAGCGAACCAAGTGGAATATCACTTTCATCACCTACATTAGCATAATACAAATCACCTTTTTTAACCCCCATTGAAGGATGATCACTTTCATAAGCCAATTTATGTTCGCCCTTGTAGTATTCTTTACCATCACGAGTGATTTTCTTAACTTCTGAACCGCTAGGGTTAAGGACAATGCCTTCTGAACCGTCTTGATAAGTGAAACGCAACTCTTGACCATAATCAATGTCATTAAAAGCACTTGCAATCGCAGTCACAGCGTTCTTATTTGTTTTTTCATAAAACAAATCAATTTTTGTATCAAATTGGACTAAATTACCAAAAAGAAAGTTGAAAGAACCACTTCCGTTGTCTTTTCGGATATAGATTCTTGTATCACTTAATGGCTTCCCATCTTTAACCCACTCAGCTTCTGCGCTGTTGAAAGTAAACTTAGCAGAGATTTTCTTACCATCTTTACTTTCAGCAATGTTATGAATTGTGAAAGAATCTCCTGCTTTTGGATTTACGATTTCAGCAAAATAGTCAGGATTTTTCGCAAGCAAGTTCGCACGACTTCCACTAATAGTTGAATCAGAGTGCAATCCAATGTAGTCTTTAACCGCAGTTAGACCGTCAACACCTTCAAAGGAAGCAGTCAGCTTTTTGTAATAATTGACACTACCACGTTTGCTATTGTCATAATCGCCATAAAGCGTGATATGAGGTTTTTCAGCTTTTACGCCCTTCTTAGCTAGTTCTTCTTTTTCTTTGTTGTACTTAGCAAGATCGCTTTCATATTTTGCTTGTTTTTTGTCATAATCGGCTTTTAAATCAGCATTGTCCTTTTCAACCTTTTCATTGTAGGCTTTTTGGTCTGCTACATTTTTCTTGTAGGTAGCTTCTTTTTCAGCGTTGTCCTTTGCGATACGTTCATTTTCAGCTTTGGTAGCAGCTTCTTTTTTAGAATTGTCAGCAAGAATAGCTTTATTTTCAGCTTCAATACGTTTGACTTCTGCTTTATGATCCGTTACAGCTTTGTCATACGCTTCTTGTTTATCCTTGTTTTCTTTTTCAATTACTTCACGTTCTTTAGTAGTTTTATCTACCTTAGAAGAATAATTATCAGTCACGGCTTTGACTTCTTTTTCCTGTTTCGCATAATCAGCTTGAATTTCTTTTTGCTTTTCTGCGACTGTTTCAGAGGTTGCAACACCTTTGTCCTGAACAGCTCCAACTTCAACCTTTACACCTGCGTCTTTAGCTTCTGCTACAGCTTTGTCAAGATTTTCATGTGAGATCGGAACTTCTACTTCTGTTTTCTTTTCTACAGCAACAGGTGTAGTAGGTTTTACTTCATCAGCCGATACGTTGTTGCTTCCAAAAGCAACACCCAACATAGCAAGTGCAAGGATAACCCCACACGCTCCAAATTTTGTTTTACGGATTGAACCAAAAGCCTTATATTCATTAGATTTAAACATTTTTTCTTTTCTCCTTTAATTAAAATAATTGTTTCTTGTAAAAATAACTTACTGCTGTAAGCAATAAGCCACCGATTGCACCCAGAATGCTTTCTGCTGTCCCTGTATTTGGGAGTGTTTTGAGTTTGCCATCTTTGTCAGTAACAGAGATAGTCTTATCTTCGTTAACTGTTCCGCCAACTTCTTCTGGAGCCACTACAGAACCATCCGAAAGGACTACGTTACCATTTTGAGTGCTGACAATTGCAACTCCTGTATTTGTTTCAACAGGATCTTTTATCACATCGTGAACCACCTGTCCTGTTGAGCTTGAAGTAGTTCCAATTTGTGACTTACCTTGCTGGTTCGCTTGATCAGTTGTTTTTGGCTTTTCAGCTGGGACTCCATCAAGGCTACCTGCATTATCCTTGTCCTGTGGCTTGTCTGAAGGTGCTGGTTTATCAGTTGTCACTCCGTCAAGACTTCCTGCGTTGTCTTTGTCTTGTGGTTTATCTGATGGTGTTGGTACACCATCGAGGCTACCTGCGTTGTCTTTATCCTGTGGCTTATCAGAAGGTGCTGGTTTGTCTGTTGGTACCCCGTCAAGACTTCCTGCATTGTCTTTGTCTTGTACACTTGGCGTTGTTGGGTCAACTGGAGTAACTGAAGGCTCTGTTGGCTGAGTTGCTGGTGCCTCTGTTTCTGTTGAAGCGCTAGGTGTTGTTGGCGTAACAACTTCTGTCGCTGGAGCAGAAGAATCAATTGGTGCAAGCTCGTCTGCTGATACAAATCCAGCTTGTGCAAGTGCGATTGTTGATAGTGCTAGTGTTGCTAAAACTTGTTTCTTGTTCATTTTAATTTTTCCTTTTCTTTATTTTGGGGATTATAGCCTTTTCCAGTTAAACGAAGTTCCATTCCTGATGGTGTCTTAACTTTTCGAGCTATAACTTGAGCATCTCTCTTAATAGTGCGAATTTGATCATAAACCTTTTTATAAGGCAAATGAAATTCAACATCCCTTAAAAGCCCATCTACATATCCTCTAGCCTGTTTGACTGCATAGTCTGGCTTCAGGATAAGGTCTGTGCCGTCCTCTAAGCGAGCTGTCGCACCTCCTTGTTTTCCTAAGTTTTTTAAGTCCTTTAGGCGGACGGTTATTTCATCTGTCATAGATTTCTCCTTGAAGTTGAAAAGCGAAAATTACGCTGTGCTGTGTAAAAACGTATTTTTACATCGGTATTTTATACGCTGGGTTTATAGTCTAGTAACCCATACTCCTTCAGCTTATGACCATTGTCATGCTTTTTCGTTCAGTGGCTGGACTAGATATCCTTTTCTAGTTTGCTACTCGCCCCCGTTTCTTTTTTATCCATAGCCACGCTGCATCAGGGCAAGCCTTGTATTCAGTTTTCAAAGGTCTATAGTTTAACGACTTCTCGGTCAATATGGTTTTTCTGTACTAAGTTTTATCTGATTCTAACAGGTATTCGATAGTTACCCCGAAGTATTCGGCTACTTTTTTAGCATTTTCAAGACTTATCTGACTGTATCCTGTCTCCCAGTTAGATATTGTGTTGCGAAACACTCCTATCTGATCAGCCAAAGTCTGTTGTGATAACTTAGCCTGTTTTCGTAATTTTTTAATACGATTTTGTGTTTGTTTACTCACATCTACTTGTCTCCTTCATTATTTGGACTTGATAGTTTTTCATCATCCATTAGAGGAGCATTCTTCATTTCCAGCATGACCAGCCCTATTCCATAAGCTAAGACCAATAAGAAAGCTATTGTAACTAGTTTAAACATTACTATCCTCTTTCTGTTGCTATGATAAGAAAATTTGGCTGAGTTTCTCAGCTCTTTCTTTTTTCGGTAAATCAAAAACAGCTTTAGGAACCATGTAGATTTTCTCCTTCGGGCTACGACCTATCGTTAGCACTTTACCATCAATTGGTCTAAATTCATCTTTTAACATGTTTCAACTCCCTTAGACAATTCTGATAAATAGCTATTGAGTTTCGTCTCCGACAGTTTATCTGGATAATAGTATGCAATCAGACTAGGGCACTCATCAGGGAATTTTCTAGCGTGCTCACTTTGTCCTGATAGCTCCATAAAACCCTGTTCTTTTTCGATAAGCAGAGCCATTTTCCAGAAGCGAATCATCATTTTGTAGAAGTAGGCTGGGACATTCTGGATTGGTTTTCCTTCAGCCTCTCCTGTTTTAATTTTGAAAATCAATTTATCAAGCTCACGTTCAAGATCTTGCAGCCAAACCTCTCCATAAATTTCCTGATCAGCTAAGAGGTTGTTGTAATTCTTCTCAACTTGACGTTTTGATTGATAGATTTTATTTTCAAGAATTTTTGCATCTTTTCCAAACAAACTGAGTTTCTGAACTAGTTGAGGAGAAAGAAAACCATGTTGTCCCATTTTGAATGCTTCAGAAATTGATAATTCAGATAAAGATGACTCGCCCTCGTATCGATTAGTATCGTAATCTCTTTTATCATTCTTAATTAGATTATTATTACTTGGTTCGGTATTTCCGAGTTCCTGATTTCGGCTTTGGCGAGTTCTTGATTTCGGTATTTCCGAGTTCTTGATTTCGGTATTTCCGAGTTCATAGATTTCCCAAGGACTTGGAGCTATTTCAAAAGACATCTTCAATAATTCTGGATCTGAAACTACATTTTTCGGATACAATCTATTAGGCTGTTTCATGCCTTGACGTTCCTCATCAAGCAAGTGATATTTAATCAATTCTTTCTTCAACTTGATAATTTTATCCTTCCCGTAACCAGTATCTTGACATAGTTCATTATTCGGATAGATGACATATACATCACCATTTTTATCCACAAAATTTCCAGTATCTTTAGCGGTTTGAAGTGATAATTTCAAGCGATCATTGATTAACATGTAGACAAATTTTGCTTCAGCACATAATTTTTGATAATAAGTTGTTCCAACCAAGACTTTAGGAAGCTGATAATGAATCTCTGTAGCTTGAATTTGAATTAAACTTTTTCTTCCATATGCCATAAATCAATACCCCACCTGGAATGAGTTCAGATTACACGCAAGCTGATTTTGTGGTGTGAAAGTAATCATCTTTTGTCTTTCTAACAGTGAAATAACTACATCTGCTTCATGGCTTGTCAACTGTCTCAAAGACATTATTTCTTGAATTAACTCCTGTCTTGTCATATGTGTGTCCTTTCTACATACTGGTTTATTCTATGGTATTACCTTTAAAAGATAATATCGGAGTGTATTCCCCGCCTTCAGGATAATGATATCGAATAATACTGTTGTAACATTCTAAAGACTTGATAACATCTTTATCTGAAATGGTAATAAAAACACAATCATCCTTTTCCTTAAATATTAATGCTTTGAAAAATTTTTCAGCTTTGAAATTATTTTCTAAAACCGTAAATTCTATAGCCTGTATCCAAAAATTATAGAAACAGTTATCCAAATCCTCGAAAATATCACTAATATCTGGTATATAGTAGTAACTCTTATCTCTAAATAACTTCCTGAAATGACTAAAATGTTTTTCATCGGCCATAAGATCCCAAATTCCACATAGATAGGAGGTGTTGGTTTCAAAATAGCGAGCGAGAATAGTAAGATCATCACCCATAATATCTCTACCTAAAACGTACATTTCTAGAGAACCTTTTTTAATTCCTGTTTCTTGACTGACTTGTTTTATTGTTTTATGTTTTTTAACCATTAAAAGTTTTAAACGATTTTGGAGCACCCTAAATTTCCTCACTCTCTAAGCCCTTTTATTTTCCCCTACACATATCCCATCAATTCTGGATTAAACTCTAGAGTCAACCACAAGGCTTCATCCTGAGTCAATTGGCTAGTTTGTCCCCAAGTTCCATCTCTCGCTCTTCTGGAGTAAGGATAACTGCCATGTTTATTTCTGGACTTTAATTCATGAATAACATCATCTTTCATAACTCTCCAGAGAAGACTAGAAGGTCTATAGTAATAGCCATCTCCAAGCCAAACTCTATTGAGATCATCGTATACAGATACTTTTTCATCAGAATTTCCTTCAGGGATACAATCAACCATATTTTCATTCTTATCAAGATCTATTACATCGAAAATTTCTAACGAATCAATATCCATAACAATTTCAATATTATCTGACATTTTTTCTCCTTTCTTTAATTTTTGCAACGAAAAAAGAGAGCGATTTTCTCACTCTCTCAAGTTATATGATATTTAATTTTTCACTTTCCCAAAACTCTAGACACTTAGGGAAGACTTTTTTTATTTGACGTAGACGACACCAAGTTTCCCGAAAGCTACGTCTCCACGGATAATCAAGGTTTTGCTGGTTGGGGCTACAGGAGCATCTGCCTTGGCTGCACCACAGAAAGTTTCCACCTTAAGATCTACTCTCCAGTGTTGGGGAACATAGACAACTGCATTCCCAAATCCGACTTCTATTTTCAAGGTTGCGCTATCGCCTAACATCTCTGCATTGTCATAATAAATCTTGGCATTCCCAAAACCGACTTCAAACTCGTCTTCTACCAAATCTTGGTTCTGCTTGTAAAAAGTTCCGCTACCAAAGGCTACTTCCTTTTCTGTAAGGATAGTCTTTTCACCGTCATACCACCATTTTTTCCCATTCCAAGTTCTATTAGTATGAGTCAGCATACTTACTCCAAGCACGATTAGAACTCCCGCCCAGAACAGTGATTGATTGGGGATCGGTAAAATATCATAAAAGTGATTAGCAATCATGAGGGCCACTAGGGCTGTAACTGAGGCTGAAGTAAAGTGGCGACGAAGCAAAGCTTCAATTGATTGGTAGGCAAAAAATCCAATACCAATCAAGGGCCAAATCTGCCCTCCAAATGAAGGAATTCCAAAATTCCCCTGCAACAATACTAAGGCTGCCAATACTAGCAATACAATACCAAATGCTTTCTTTTTCATCTTCTTACCTCATGTTTCTTAGATTTTCTTTTAGGAGGGATTGGTAGTGTCGTGACACGTGCACCTCCTTGTGGGTCTGATAAAAGGAAATAGTTCCTGTCCCTGAGAAGGACTTGTCCACCGAGTAGACCTGCCGAAGATTGGCAATGGTCGACTTGGATACCCGACTGAAATAGCGAGGCAGGATAGCCTCTAACTCATAAAGTTTGAGTCGAACCTCGTAGGCTTCTTTCTGGGTATGGGCGTAGATCTTGTTGCCTTCCGTCTCAAAAAAGAGAATTTCTGACAAGTCTAAGTAATACTCCCCCGTCCCCTTATAAAAAATCAACCTAGGAGCCTTGGTTTCTTGCAAGAGTCGTTGCAAATCAGCTATTTCATCTGTCAGGGCTGCAGCCTTGATGACAATCTCTGTCTCAGTTAATTCACTATCAATCTCGATTCGTAACTTCATCCTATCTCCTTTCTGCATCTACTATACCAAAGCCCATCAGACTTTACAAGGGCAAAAAAGCAAGTGGTCACTTTTGACCCGTAAGTGGTTACGAGGCCAAACCCACTTGCTTTGATTTTTACAACATAAAGAAAAGAATTCCCCAGAGGAGTCCACAGGCATAGCCTACTAGAACATCCTTGGGATAATGAACGCCACCCAAGACTCGCACCAGACCTAGAAGAGCTGATAAGACTAATAAAATCAACCCTGCAGGCAGATTTGCGTGCAGACAAGCCATGGAAATGATGGTTGCTGAAAAGACATGGCGGCTGGGCATTGAATTGCCTGCACTATCCTTGTCTAGTAGCGGGATAATTCCCCAAGCCTCATAAGGACGCGGTTGATTGATCCACTTACGAACTAGCGTTAATAGGACAAAGCCAGAAGCCGGCACCATGATATAGGTGGCAAGGTCTTTCCCCAAACCTTTGCTGATAAAGCTTGCTCCCAGTAAGGTCAAGTATGCCAAGGGCATCAGGACTGTCATCATGCGATTAAAAACACGCATCAGTTGCAAAAGCTGTGGATGTCTAAGGAGATTTGATTTCCTTTTATCATACCACTCTTGATAGTTTTTCATTATTTCTCGATATTCCTATTCTTTACACAAGAAGCCTGTTAGCTTCTCCTACTCTAGTATAGTGTAGAAAAAGAAGGCCGTCAAGCCTTCTTTTAGTTTATTCTTCTACTTGGTCTTCTGTAAATTGACTATTGTAGAGGTCAGCATAGAAACCACCCTGAGCCATGAGCTCATCGTGATTGCCTTGCTCAATGATATTTCCATCTTTCATGACAAGAATCAAATCAGCATTACGAATAGTTGACAAGCGATGGGCAATGACAAAGGACGTACGTCCCTCCATCAAACGGTCCATGGCTTTCTGAATCAACTCCTCTGTACGTGTGTCGACTGAAGATGTCGCTTCATCAAGAATCAAGAGCGGTGCATCCTTGAGAAGGGCACGAGCAATGGTTAAGAGCTGTTTCTGCCCGACTGACAAGGTCACTGTATCATCCAAAACAGTATCGTAGCTATCTGGTAGAGTCATGATAAAGTGGTGAATTCCTACTGCTTTTGCTGCTTCGATCATTCGTTCATCACTAATCCCTGTTTGGTTGTAGATGAGATTGTCTCGAATGGTTCCTTCAAAGAGCCAAGTATCCTGCAAGACCATTGAAAAGGCATCATGCACTTCTGAGCGTTTCATCTTCTTGGTATCCACACCATCAATGCGAATACTTCCCTTATCAATCTCATAAAATTTCATCAAGAGATTAACAATAGTCGTCTTCCCAGCTCCAGTCGGCCCGACAATAGCAACTTTTTGCCCTGCATGAGCTGTCGCAGAAAAGTCATGAATGATGGTTCGCTCAGGTGTGTAACCAAAGGAAACTTGATCAAAAACTACTTCACCCTTCATACCAGACAATTGTGTTTCCTTATGAGATTCATCTTCCATCTCAGCTTCTCCTAGAAACTCAAAAACACGTGTCATAGCTGCACTAGCCTGTTGCAAGCTGGTAATCCCTTGAGCAATTTGTGATAAGGGTTGTGAGAAGGTACGAACATAAACCATAAAAGCTACGATAATCCCAATACTGATATGGCCTTCAAGAGCCAAGGCAGCACCGACGATAACAACCAAAACATAACTAAAGTTTCCGACAAAGACCATGGCAGGCATCATGATACCAGAAATAAACTGAGATTTCCAGATGCTATCATGTAGAATCTGATTCAAGCCTGCAAATGTATCTTTTGTTGGTTCCACAGCATTATAGCTGGTCACCACATTGTGGCCAGAGTACATTTCTTCCACATAGCCATTTACAGCTGCTAGGTTATTTTGTTGAGCTTTAAAGTAGCCCTGCGACTTGGCCATAATTACGGAAACCGCCGTAAATCCAACAAGTGTTGAAACAACGGTTACTAGTGCCAAAATCCAGTTCATACCAAACATGGTAATCAAAACTGCAATCAGCAAGAAGCTAGCTGAGAGAACTGTCCCAAGACTTTGGTTAAGAGACTGAGCTGCTGTATCAACATCATTAGTTACACGTGAAAGGGTGTCCCCTTGAGAATGACGGTCAAAATAAGCAAGTGGCAAGCGATTGATTTTCTCAGCAATAGCTGTCCGCAAACGTTTTGAGAAATGTTGGATACTAGTTGAAAAAATGTAGGCTTGCGTATAGTTCAGGATAATCCCAAACACATAGAGGATAACCAAAAAGCTAGCAATACTTGAGACAGCCTCTAGGTCAATCTCTGTCATTAACCCATCTGAAATCAAATTGGTAATTTCTTTGATCTTAGTTGGTCCATAAACCGTGATAATACTTGAACATATAGCCGCCACAACTGCGATTAGTAGGAGAAGTTGGAGACCTGCTAGAAAAGGTCTACACTGTTTCCATAAGGACATTTTCTTATTTTCCATGTTCCAATTCCTCCTTCGATAGTTGTGAATAGGCAATTTCTTGGTAAACTTCATTGCTTGCAAGAAGTTCCTTATGGGTGCCTTGTCCCACGACTTTACCTTGATCCAAGACTAAGATCAGGTCTGCATCCATAATGGTTGAAATGCGTTGGGCAACGATTAACTTGGTCATGGATTGTGTTTTTTCAGCTAATACTTGACGCAAGATACGATCTGTCTTGTAGTCCAAGGCTGAGAATGAATCATCAAAAATGAGAATCTCTGGTTTACGAGCCAAGGCGCGTGCAATGGCCAGACGCTGTCTTTGTCCACCTGAGAAATTGGTCCCACCTTGAGCCACTTCTGAGTCAAGACCAGCTTCCTTATCCTCTATAAAGTTTTTAGATTGAGCCAATTCCAGAGCTTGCCACATGGCCGTCTCACTTAGTGGCGTTTCTTGACTCTTACCAAAGTCGAGGTTGCCCTTAACATCTCCAGAAAAGAGCACAGCTTTTTGAGGGATATAGCCAACTCTATTACGCAAATCTTCTAAGTCATAATTCTGAACATTGACGCCGTCTACTAGAATTTCTCCCTCTGATACATCATAAAAACGGGGCAAGAGGTTAACTAGAGTAGATTTACCAGAACCGGTTGAGCCGATAAAGGCAATGGTTTGCCCTGCTTCTGCCTTGAAGCTGACATGTTCCACAACTGCTTCTGAGTTTTTAGAGTAGCGGAAGGTTACGTCGCGGTATTCCACTTGACCTTTTACAGAAGAGTTTGCTGTCTGTGGGTGACTAGGATTTTCAATAGTAGAATGAAGGTCCAAGACTTGATTGATACGACCTGCAGAAACCAAGGTACGAGGCAAGACGATAAAGAGAGCACCCATGAGTAAGAAGCCCATTACCACTTGCATAGCATAGGACATGAAGACCACCATATCGCTAAAGAGGGGTAGACGCTCTGTCAAGCTAGCGTCGTTGATAAGATAAGCACCAATCCAGTAAATGGCAAGGACCAAGCCGCTAGAAATCGCCATCATAATAGGATTCATAATGGCCATTAAGCGACTGACTAAGAGATTGAGTCGTGTGACTTCATCATTGGCTTCTTCGAATTTCTTATCTTGATATTCCTCAGCATTGTATGCACGAACAACCCGAATCCCTGTCAAGCTTTCACGAGTAATACTGTTCAGTTTATCTGTCAATTTTTGAATGACAGATTGTTTCGGAAAGGCCAAAGTCATCAAGACAGTTGTCATCAGAACATTGACAATGACTGCCACCACTACTGCCCAAATCCAGTATTCAGACTTGCCAAGGATTTTACCAATGGCCCAAATAGCCATGATAGGACCACGAGTGACCACTTGGAGTCCCATGGTAAAGAGCATCTGAATCTGCGTGATATCATTGGTTGTCCTAGTCAATAGACTGGGGATTGAGAAACGTTTAATTTCTGTCTGGGAGTAATCCAAAACACGATTAAAAATATCGCTTCGTAGTTGAGCCGTATAGGATGCTGCAACTCGAGCGGCAAAAAATCCAACTGTTACAGATGATAGGAAGGCTAAGAATGACAAACCCATCATCTTAGTTGCTGGCGACCAAAGGTCTCCCAACTCCGTACCTGGCGTTCCGAGTAATTCTGTTATTTTTGAAACGTAAGTCGGTACTTCTAACTCTAGATAGACCGAGCAACAGGTAAAGAGAACAGTTATTAGAATCATGCCCCACTCTTTTCCTGTGATACGCTTAGCGAGTTTCTTCATTCTTATCTCCTATTTTTTCAACATTTGCTTGTAGTTTCCCAAGGACTTCTTCAAAGATAAGGAGATTCTCTTCAGAAATACCATCAAGCAAACTACGGTCAATTCGATCAAAAAAAGACTTAACTTGCTTCATTTGAGAGCGTGATTTTTCGGTCAAATGAACAAATTTCGCCCGTTTATCACTTGGACTCACCTCCAACTCTACCAAACCATTTTGCACCATACGCTTGACCAAATTACTAGCAACTGACTTGGTAATATTGAGTTCTTGTTCAATATCCTTGATGAGTGTTAATTCTTGTTCATGCTCACGACGTTCTAAAAAACGAATGACCTGCCCTTGCGGTCCCCCCATAAATTCAATACCACAACGCTTGGCTTCCTTTTGTACCAGCAGATGTAACTGGTGACCAAAACGTTTAAAGACCAACATCGGTTTATCCATGCTTTCTCCCTTCTAAGTAAAAATAGTTCTCATGAGAACATTTAAGTTTCCATGAGAACTATTTTATCATTTTCAGAAAAGATGTCAAGAAAAAAGTTTTCATGAGAACTATTTTATTTAAAATTGACATTAGTTCTCATTTTATCTATAATAAACACTATCTCACACCTATAAGAATACACCTTGATTAGAAATGAGAAAATCACAAATGAAACATAAAGAAGAGAAAATTTTAGGAATCTTTGCCATCATCTTTGGAACCCTGGCCCTTCTTGGTTCCTGGTTACCAATCATTAGCATTCTAGCATTTTTCTTTGCCATTATCGCTATAGCTCTAGGAGTTTTTGGTATCGGCCTTAATCTCAAAAATCGTAAAATATTGGCTATTATCGGAACGAGCCTAGGTATTCTATCTATTTTCCTTGTCTTAATGACGCAAGTATTACCTTCTGGGCTTTTTACCGACCTGGCTAAAAACTTTCGTCACCCCTACAGAAGTCTAACCTCTTTAACAGAAGATGACGATTTTGGAACGCTACCAGATAATAGCACCGATGAGGATAAGGACGACGAAGATACCGATTCCTTCACTTGGACTAAGGAGCAGTTCGATGCTTTGATAGAGGGAGACACTGCAAACAGAGGAAAAGGCGGTTCCAACTACAAAGATATCATCAGCAAACATGGACTACCAGATTCTGAAATTGAGTCAACTTCAGGCGACTATGAGATTAAAAAAATCTCCTATGTCTCACTCGGTTCTAATACTAAGACAGTTGTACTGACTTTCGTAAAACAGGAAAATGGTCAGTTTCTTCTCATCCGTAAATTTGCCCTAGGCTTGGATAGAAAAGAGCAAACTGATGATGGAGTGAAAGTTTAACATAACAAAAAAGGTGCTGGGAATAGCAATCGGTAGACCAAGTCTCGATTTCTAAATCCCAACACCACGATTTTTCCACAATCCATTGGATTATGGACGATTATAGATAACTAATAACGTTTTGGGCAAAAGAGATTTTTGTCTCTTTCTTGCCCCTTTTGTCATCACAAGATAAACAACCCCCTTGAAAATATTGAATTTTCAAAGGGGTTATTTTTATTCTTAGAATCCATCTACGTTTGTGTAGATTTTTTGTACGTCTTCGTCGTCTTCAAGTACGCTGTATAGTTTTTCAAATGTTTCCAAATCTTCACCTGACAACTCAACTTCTGATTGAGGAATCATTTCCAATTCAGTTACTTGGAATTCTTCAATACCAGATTCACGCAAAGCAACGATAGCCTTGTGTAGGTCAGTTGGAGCTGTGTATACAGTGATTGTTCCTTCTTCTGCTTCTACATCGTCTACATCAACATCTGCTTCAAGCAAAAGCTCAAAGATAGCATCAGCATCATCACCAGCAAAGACGATAACACCTTTGTTGTCAAAGAGGTAAGATACAGAACCTGAAGCTCCCATGTTTCCACCGTTTTTACCAAAAGCAGCACGGACATTGGCAGCTGTACGGTTAACGTTTGAAGTCAAGGTATCCACGATGAGCATTGAACCATTTGGCCCAAAGCCTTCGTAACGTCCTTCTGTAAAGGTTTCGTCTGTATTTCCTTTAGCCTTATCCAAAGCCTTATCAATAACGTGTTTTGGCACTTGCGCTTGTTTAGCACGGTCGATAACGAATTTCAAAGCTGAGTTTGATTCTGGATCTGGATCACCTTTTTTAGCTGCTACATAGATTTCTACACCAAATTTTGCATATACTTTAGAGTTAGCTCCATCTTTAGCCGTTTTCTTGGCTACGATATTGGCCCATTTACGTCCCATTAGGAATCTCCTTTTTTCACATTTTAATCTTTCTTATTATAACACAAGTCTAGTCGATTTTCACTAGAGGAAATGGATTTTTCTTTTATAAATGAAGCTAGGATTGCCCGCTAACAGCCAAGATTTTCTTGCCTTCCTTTATCCAAGGATTCTGAGAAAGTGAGATATAAAGCTGTCCAGTCATCACAAGCCAAAGTAGTGGTTCACATAGGATAACGCCTGTATAACCCGCCCAAGGAATAATCCAAGCTACAAAAACAATTTTCCCGATAAACTCGATAAAACTAGATAGGAGGGGCAAGAGTTTTTGACCGAGTCCCTGCAAACTATTTCTATAAATCAATAAAAGACTCAAAAAGGGATAGAAAACAGAACTAATACGTAGGTACAAGGTCCCATTCTCAATCAAGTAACCATCTGTTGAACTCGCTAAGAAAGAAACTAGGCTAGGACTTGCAAAAAATAGGAACACACAAGCAAAGGTTGCCCAAGCCATACTCAAATAGCTCCCTACACGAAGACCTTGGACGATACGATCTGGACGTTTTGCCCCAAAGTTTTGAGAGATAAAAGTCGTCATAGAAGCCGAAATTGCCGTCATTGGCAATAGGGCAAAAGCCATGATTCTACGTGCTGCCGTTTGGGCACTGATAATAACTGCTCCAAAGCCATTAACAGAGGATTGCAAGATCACACTTCCGACAGAGACGATTGAACCCATCAGCCCCATGGCTAGCCCCTGCTCCAAGAGATCGACATAGAGAGCCTTATTCCATTTGAAGTGCTTCAAGCTTGGAAGAAGCTCCGGAACACTCTTTCGGATATAGAAATAACAGAGAATAGCTGACAAACCTTGCGAGATGATTGTTGCAAGACCTGCAGACTGAACCCCCAACTGCAGTTGTGTAATAAAATACAAATCTAGAATGACATTAACAATGGCTGAAAAGATAAGAAAGGCAAGCGCCGCAAGGCTATCTCCAATCGATCGTAGTAATCCTGCAAAGAGATTATAGGCAAAGCTAACTCCCACGCAGCTAACAATCATTGAGATGTATTCATAGGATTGGGGGAGGATTTCTGCAGGTGTTTCGAGATATTGTAAGAGCGGATAAAGACCGAAGAATCCCATCAGCATCACAAGACCACTCAGGATTGCACCTAAAATCCAAGTCGCTGCGACAGCCTCTTTAATCTTTGTAAAATTACGAGCGCCATAAAGCCGAGCAATAACAACTCCCATCCCATTTCCGACTCCGAGAGCAAATCCAATAATCAAATCAAAAATGGCTGTCGTAGCTCCGACTGCTGCCAAGGAATTTTGCCCTAAAAAACGCCCAACAATCAAAATATCAGCTGTATTGTAGAGTTGCTGAAAGATGTTGGACAATAGAATCGGTAATGCAAAACTAATCAGTGAAGGAAGAATGGGACCATGAATCAAGTCCACCGTTGATTTTTTATTCATAAGGCTATTATATCAGCTTTCAAGTTGAGGAACAAGGGAGTTCCCTTAAGAAAGCGTTGCCTATATGTAAACAATCTGGTATAATCGTGACAGAAAAGGAGGGTATGTATGAGCTTAACAAGTCAGTTAATTACAGATGTATTTCCAGATCTTGAGAAAGTGGAACAATTAAACAAGGAGGCCTTCCCTGAAGAAGAACGCGTCTCTTTGGAGGAATTTTTAAGTTACCAGGATAGAGATGACGCCCACTTTTTCGCCTTTTATAACGAAGAAGAATTTGTCGGCTTCGCTTTTGCCATTTCTAATCAAAAAGCTTTCTACATTAGCTTCTTTGCCATTATGCCCCATCTTCGCAGTCATGGCTACGGGAGAGAAATCATTGAAAAACTCATTGATTTTTACCAGCGTACCATGATTCTTGAAGTGGAGCGATTAGACGAAGACTGTGACAATCTCGAACAAAGAAAATCCCGCATGGACTTTTACTTACAAAATGGCTTTAAAACTGCCAACGCCTTCTTGGAATACGAGGGAATGAGTTTCGAAATTCTCTATCGTGGCGACCACTTTGATGAAGAGGCCTATCGGAACATCTTTCAAAAATTGCAAGAAGAGAACTACTTCGACTTTCGTATCGAATACCGACGCTTTAGTGACCACTAGTCATCATGAAACAAAAAGTAGCAGTTTTACTGCTACTTTTCTTTTTATTCTTCAATTTCGATTTCAAGAGCGTCGCCCAAATCAAGTGTTACTTCTTGGTTAGAATCTGCATCAGCTGCTGCACTTGCTTTAGAGCCTTCTTCCTCTTCAATTAAACCATATTGAACACGAACTTGGTGGTCAATTTCATCAAAGATTTCTGGGTGATCTGCCAAGTATTTCTTCGCATTCTCAGAACCTTGTCCGATTTTTTCACCCTTGTATGAGTACCAAGCACCTGCTTTTTGGATAATATCCAAATCACTAGCAATCTTCAAGAGTTCACCAGTTCTAGAAATCCCTTCACCATACATGATTTCAACAAGAGCTTCTTTGAACGGTGGAGCCACCTTGTTTTTCACAACTTTAATCTTCGTTTCTTTACCAACGTTCGTATCTTTTTGATCACCAGTTCCCTTGATTTGTGTACTTCCACGCACATCCAAACGGACTGAAGCATAGAATTTAAGGGCGCGTCCACCAGGAGTTGTTTCTGGATTTCCAAACATAACCCCTACTTTTTCACGCAACTGGTTGATGAAGATAGCAATTGTCTTTGTCTTGTTGATAGAAGCACCGAGTTTACGCATAGCTTGGCTCATCATACGAGCTTGAAGACCAACGTGGCTATCTCCGATATCTCCATCGATTTCCGCACGAGGTACAAGAGCTGCAACTGAGTCAATAACCACAAGGTCAACTGCACCTGAATCGATCAATTTTCCTGCAATTTCAAGACCTTGCTCACCTGAGTCTGGTTGTGACAAGAGCAATTCGTCAATATTCACTCCAAGAGCTGCTGCATAGGCTGGGTCAAGAGCGTGTTCCGCATCGATAAAGGCTGCAATTCCACCTTCTTTTTGTGCTTGCGCTACAGCATGAAGGGCAACTGTTGTCTTACCTGATGACTCTGGACCATAGATTTCGATGATACGCCCCTTTGGATAACCACCTGAACCGAGTGCAATATCAAGTGCCAAAGAGCCTGAACTCATCACTTGCACTTTTTGCTCTGCACGCTCACCCAAGCGCATGATTGAACCCTTACCGAAGTCTTTTTCAATCAATTTAAGAGCATCATTCAAAGCTTTTTCACGATCAGCTCCAAATTTTTTCCCAATTTCATCTAATTTTTTTGTTGGTTTTTTCGCCATTTTGTTCTCCTATATTTTAATGATTCTAAGAACCTTCTTCTATTATATCAAAAGTCAGTCACTTAATAAAGCTTTGCGAACCAAGTTAAAAGCATGCATGACTGCAATTTTACGAACATCTGCTCGACTTCTTCCAGCTATATTGACCTGAACAACTTCTGTGCCTGAGGCTTGAGACAAACCGATAAAAACTGTACCAGCAGGATGCCCTTCTAGACTATCCGGACCAGCCACTCCTGTCAAGCTAACTCCAAAGTCTGATTGAGTTTTAAGCCGTGATTGCTCTGCCATTTTTTCCGCCGTAAAGGCTGAAACAACTCCATGTTTTTCCAACTCTACTTGTGGAATATCTAACATCTTAGCCTTTTCTTCCAGACTATAAGTGACAAAACCACCTTTAAAGATAGCTGACACTCCCGAAAAGTCTGCCAAAGTTGCTTGAAAAAGCCCTGCTGTCAAACTTTCCGCAGCCGTTATGGTTTTATGCTGCTTTTTCAACTCCTCAACAACTACACTAGCTAGACTCGCTTCCTCACCATAACCATAGCAAATATCCTTTAAAGCAACCCCTTCAAATGTCTGGCGGGCAAGAATTTGAACCTCAAGACGATCCAAAGATTTTCTTGCTTCTTCTTGACTATTAGCCTTGGTAGACAAACGCAGAGTCACTTCTCCCGTTTTTGCATAAGGGGCCAAGGTTGGATCTGTTTGTTCTTCAATCAAATCCGACAGAATCGTTACTAGCTGGCTCTCGCCAATGCCAAAGAAACGAAGCACACGTGAGTACAACTTAGCTCCAGTTGTCAATCTTGGCAACAGTTCATTTAAAACCATGGGTTTCAGTTCACTTGGCGGACCTGGTAGGACGACATAGGTCACGCCAGCCACCTCAATCATGCCTCCGACTGCTAGTCCTGTTTCATTAGGTAGCGGGATTGAACCCTCAACGATTTGAGCTTGGCGTTCATTATTTGGAGTTCGGGCATAGTCCGGTCGATGAGCAAAAAAGTCATCTAGTTTAGCCTGCGCTTGAGCATCAAAAGTTAAATCACGCCCTAGAAATTGTGCCAAGGTTTGTTTGGTCAAGTCATCCTCTGTCGGTCCCAGTCCTCCTGTTAGGATAACCAGAGTGCTACGATTCTTAGCAATCTCCAACAAGGATAAGAGACGAGACTCATTATCTCCTACAGCCGTTTGGAAGTAAACATCAACACCGATTTCAGCCAACTTTTCAGACAAAAACTGAGCATTGGTATTGACGATTTGACCTGTTAGAATCTCTGTTCCAACAGCTATTATTTCCGCTTTCATTTTTTCCTCCTACCTATCTATTCGGATTTCTTTGAAAAAATCGCAGGAAAATTCCTACGATTTTAGTATGCATTTCTTATTGTTCTTGTTGGCCTTGTTGTTCTTGATCTGCAACAGAACCAGTTGTTTGTGGTAAACGCCCATAAATATTTTCATACAAGACTACATTTGTCTCCAATTCGGTCACTTCTGGCTTATCCAATGAACGGCGTAAGAGATTTTGCATCTCTAACATATGCTCAGATGTCACGATTTGGTAAGATGTCCCATCAATCATTGCATCCTCTCCGCGCAATTGCTGAGACTCAATATTCTTAAAGGAATCTTGGTAGCCCATCAACTGAGGAATCGTTGTTGTCGTAATCTCGATATTTGTCTGCATGTTATCACTAAGAGCCTTCAAAATTTCTTGATAGTGGCTGACACTATTCAAGCTAAGAATTTTTTCAACAATCTTTTGGATGACTTCGCGCTGACGTTTCTGACGACCGTAGTCTCCCTCTGGATCCTGATAGCGCATGCGTGAATACACTAGCGCCTCGTCACCATTTAGGGTTTGTTCCCCAACACCGATAGAAATCGTGTTAAATGGTTCCTGGTCTTGGATAGAGATTGGGAAACCTAGAGTGTTGTTTACTGTGATACCTCCGACAGCATCAACCATTCTTTGAAGACCGTGCATATTGACCATCACATAGCGGTCGATATGGATATTCATCATTTTTTGAATGGTCGAAATGGCAAGCTCTGCCCCACCATCAGCATAGGCAGCGTTGAGTTTAGCTTCTCTAACACTACCATCTGGTTGTTGGATTTGTGTCAGAATATCACGTTCCAAACTCATCATAACGACTTTCTTGGTTTTAGGATTCACTGTTACCAAGATCATTGAATCACTATTTCCTGCCCATGGGTCTGTACGTTCGACATTCCCCGTATCTACCCCCATCAATAGGATTGTCAATGGTTCAGTTGCCTCGATAACCTTGGTTTCTTCTCCGATTTGTTTATAAGTTTTGGCTAAAGTCTGTGTACTTTGTTGGTAGATAGTATAGGCATAAGCTCCCACACCAAGCACTGTCACAAGAACAAAGCCTAAAAACATTCCGATTATTTTTTTTACCATATATTTATTTGTCTATCAGTCGACCCATCAGGTAAACATCAAGAAACTCTCCTCCTTCTATACAAGCGCCTCGTTCCTGCTGGCCTTCAATGATGAAGCCCAGCTTTTTATATAGATGAACAGCTGCCAGATTTCGTTTTTGAACTGTCAATTGTAAACGTCGAATACTTCCGCTAGATTGGGCCCACTCAATAGCTTCTTCCATCAAGATACTACCGAGACCATTTCCCCAATAGGCTTTTTTGATACCCAAAAAGATATCCCCAATATGCCGAACTCGCGGACGTTGATCAGCCGTTATATTGATCACTCCTGCCAATTCTTCATTCAAATAAGCTAGTAAAGTAATCTGATTATCCGACTGGGCCTGCTTATCAATAAAACGCTGCATTTCGGATTCACTCATTGCAATTCCATTTTCATCCAGACTGGTAAAACTGGACTCTTGACCAATTTGATCTAAGAGAGCAATGACCGCTGAAGCATCCTGGGCTTCCGCTTCACGGATTAAAAGATCATACTCCATCCGTCAACCTCTGCAAGAGTTCTGCCGCTCGTTGACCGTGGGCATGAAAGACAACTTCACGGCCCTCACCATCTTTAAGAATTTCTAATTCCAGATAGTCGGCTGGAAGAGCCTCACCTAATAGGTGTCCCCACTCAATAACCGTCACACCTGAACCAAAAAGAAATTCATCAAGGTCGATTGAATCTGCATCTCCTTCGATGCGGTAAACATCCAAGTGATATAAGGGTAGGCGTCCTTCATATTCTCGAACAATGGTATAAGTAGGACTTTTGATCATTTGATGAATCCCTAGTCCTTTAGCTAGACCTTTTGTTAATGTGGTTTTTCCAGCACCTAATTCACCAGTCAAAATCAATACATCATTTTTCTCTAGCAGAGAGCCGAGCTCTTGTCCAAGAGCAATGAGTTCATCTTCATTTTTTGTGTGCATGCTACTATTATACCAAAAAGTTTTCTTTTGTGATATCTCCACTAATAAAAAAAGAGGAGTTTCCTCCTTCTTTTTTAAAGTTTTTATCCTTAGTTTAGAGCCATGCTAATGTAGTTCAAGATGAACAGAGCGTCTAAAATCCAAATCATGACATGTACTTCCTTGACTTGACCTTTAACAATCTTCGCTAATGTGTAAGTTAGGAAACCAACAGCAATCCCTTGTGTAATGGAGTAACTGAATCCCATAAAGATAGATGTGAAGAAGGCTGGAATAGCTTCTGACATATCATCCCAAGGAATGTTTTTCAAGTTAGAGAGCATCATAATTCCGACGATAATCAAAATTGGTGCTGTCGCAGCTGAAGGCACAATGGCAAGAAGTGGGCTAAAGAAGCTTGATAGAGCAAAACAGATAGCAACAACTAAGGCTGTCAATCCAGTACGTCCACCAGCACCGATCCCTGCTGCTGACTCGATATAAGTTGTAACGTTTGAAGTACCTGCAATGGCACCAACTGATGTCGCCACCAAGTCAGAGTAAAGAGCTTTATCCAATTTAGCTGACTCATGGTTTTCACCACTTGTCGCAACGATACCAACTTTTTCACCAGTACCAATAAGAGTACCGATAGTATCAAAAATATCTGTCAATGAGAAGGCAAGAATAGCCATCAAAGTTTCTGGCAAACGAGAAGTATTTGAAATCAAAGATCCTAAACCTTCTGAACCAAGAGCAGCACCAAACAAAGTACCTAAGTCGTTAACTGCTGCTGAAAGATTGTTGCTAGCAAAATCGATTCCTGACAAATTAACAAGACCAACCGCAATCGCAAGAACTGTAGTTGTCAAAATAGAAAGAATGATCCCACCTTTAATACCTTTGACAACGAAGAAGATTGTAATTGCAAGACCTGCAATAGCTACCAATACTGCTGGAGTATTGAAATCTACCAATCCTGGAACAGCTGCTGCATTTGCAGTAATCGCTGCTTGAGCCTTATCTGCTCCTTCACCTGCTACTGTATAAGTACCTGGGTCAATTGAGAATTTCAAGAGGCCAGCATTCTTAATACCAACATAGGCAAGGAAAACACCAATACCAGCTGAAATTGCTGAACGAAGAGTTGCAGGAATAGACTCAATGATCATTTTACGAACATTGGTTAATGTGATAATCAGAGAAATGATCCCACAGATGAAGACCATACCAAGAGCTTCTTTCCAAGTATAGCCCATTCCGAATACAACCGTAAATGTAAAGAAAGCATTAAGTCCCATACCTGGAGCTTGTGCGTACGGCAAGTTAGCATAGAAAGCCATCATCAAAGTTCCTACTACAGAACCGATGATTGTTGCCAAGAATACACCCTGAACAGGCATTCCTGTTTGCGAAAGCATTTGAGGGTTTACAAAGAGAATATAACTCATTGCAAAGAAAGTTGTTAAACCAGCAAGCACCTCTGTACGGACATCTGTCCCGTGCTCTTTTAGTTTAAATAATTTGTCCATTTTTAATCTCCTTTGTCATTTTACGAACAATATGACTATTATATCATCAATCATTCACATTTTCAAGCTATTTTTCCTATTTTTAAAAATTCTTAGAGGATATAATTCTTCTTATTTTTGCTTATAGTCAGCTTTTCTTTCAGCTTTTTGATATAATAGGAAACGTCTTATCTGAAACTAAATTCGGGAGGATTTTATGACTAAAAAAATGATTGCCGTGGACTTAGACGGTACCTTACTTAATGGAGAAAGCAAACTCTCTGACTTTACAAAAGAAACCATTAAAAAAATTTCTAAGAAAGGCCACCATGTGGTTATCGCAACCGGTCGCCCATATCGTATGGCCAAAGATTTTTATGACCAACTTGAACTTGAGACTCCTATGATTAACTTCAACGGTTCGCTCACTCACCTACCTGGTAGGGCTTGGAAATATGAAAAATGCCTTACTGTGGACAAAAAATATCTCTTGGATATCGTAAAACGAAAAGAGGATATCGAGGCAGACTTTATCGCAGGTGAATACCGTAAAAATTTTTACATTACGGCTCCAGACAAGGAGATTGCCGACCCTAGGTTATTTGGTGTTGAAAACTTCAGACCTGAAAATCAATTTAATCCTGAGCTTGTCACCAAGGACCCTAACTGCATTTTATTTCAGACTCGCGCAAGTGACAAATATGCTCTCGCAGAAGAAATGAACAGTTTTTACAAGCATCAACTCAACATTAATACTTGGGGTGGTCCTTTAAACATCCTCGAATGCGCACCCAAAGGTGTTCACAAAGCCTTTGCTCTTGAATACCTCCTCAATGTCATGAATATAGACAGACAAAACCTGATTGCCTTTGGTGACGAACACAATGACCAAGAAATGCTCTCCTTTGCAGGTAGAGGATATGCCATGAAAAATGCTAATCCCGCTCTACTTTCTTTCGCAGACGAGCAATTATCACTAACCAACGAAGAAGACGGAGTCGCTCACTTTTTACAAGAGCAGTTCCTTTAATAAAAACTATCCCTCCATACTTTTTTGGTAGAAAATAGCTACCTTAATCGTATGGATTTTTTATGCCAAAAATCGATTAAAGAAAAAAGGACCCGAATCCGTGTTAACGAGATTCAAATCCTTACAAAAGATGTCTATTTTTTTAGAACGATACGATCAGAAATTTCGCGATCCATATCATCAATGATCATTTGATTGCCATCAGCTACATAAACTTTGATATCATCTCCAATAAAGACCCTCTGACTCTCTGGTTCGAAGGTGACCTTTTTTATTTCCTGATCGCCATCAGGTTCTACTTCTGTCCATGTTCCAGTATTATCAGTAACAACGAGAGTAATGCTATCTCCCTCATCTTGCCCTTTATAGGTCCCATCAATGTTCGTTACTGAGCTAGCAGTCGAACTAGAAACAGTCGTTTCTGCTTGCTGGCTAGTCCTTACTTCCGTACTAGTACTAGTACTAGTGCTAGTGTTAGTGCTAGCTTGAGTTGAAGGAGTTGCCTGCTCTTTTGGCGAACATGCAACTAAGAGACTAAGACTTGCCAAAGAAGCAAGAGAAAGTGTGAATTTTTTGAGTGACATCATGTCTCCTTTCTTTTAGTGGCTTAAAATCAGAATAACCCTGCTGAGCCACCACACCTTTACTATAACAAATAAAGACAGGAGGGTCAATCAAATGATTCTGAGCCCGTGAAACAAGCGCGAACCTCTGATATAAAATAGAGAGAACCTGTCACAAATAGCAAGTCTTGCTCCCCTGCAGAACTCTCAAAATTATCTATAAAATCTCGATAAGAAGCAATGCTTGTATAATCTCCAAAATCTTGCTCTTCCAAGGAACCCTGATAGTCAAAACTCGTAACATAGAGAGCTACATCCGGTAAATGCTCTGTTAAATAAGTAAGCATTCCACTATAATCTTTCCTCTTTAGGGCACCAAATAGAATTTGAGGCTGATACCCTTGCTGGATTTTTTCTTGGATAAACTCAACCAAACGCTCTAGAGCTGGTAAATTGTGAGCCCCATCTAGATAAATGTGCTCAGTGATAGCTTCTAGTCTTCCTGCCCATCTGGTAGCTCGCAAGGCAGTACGTACTGCTTCTTGGTCTACTTTCTCGTCTCTTTGTGCCATAAATAGTAGAAAAGCCTGCAAGGCAAGAGCTGCATTTTCCTCCTGATAGACTCCCTCCAGTCCCAATATTAGGTGGTTAAAGTCAGCTAGAGAAGAAGAAAAGTTTCCATTTAGGAAAGAAAAATCTTTATTAGCTTGGTAGAGACTTACACCCAAATTAGTAGCAGTTTTTTGACAAACGAGTTGGGCTTCCGGTGCTAAATTTGCAATCACAGCTGATTTCCCAGGCTTAAAAATTCCTGCTTTCTGCTCTGCAATTGCTGTTAAACTATCGCCCAAGGTCTCCTGGTGATCGAGGCCGATTGATGTGATGATTGCAATTTCTCCTGTCACCACATTAGTGGTATCAAGAAGTCCACCTATCCCAACTTCCAGTAGGACCAAATCTACTTTTTGCTCTTTAAAATAAAGCAAAGCAATCAAGGTCAGCAACTCAAAAAAAGATAGCTGATCGTGGGTTTCTAAAAGTCTTTGCTCCATTACTTTGATTTGATCTGCTAAACGAATAAAATCTGTGTCCGATATAGGCTCACCATTAATACAGATACGATCATGGATGCTGACAATGTGGGGCGAAGTAAAGGTTCCAACCTTCTTGCCATGGGAAATAAAAAGTTCCCTCATAAAGGCAATCGTTGAACCCTTGCCATTTGTCCCTGTCACATGGATAATTGGATAGGTTTGCTCAGGATTCCCCAGCAAATCTACCGCCCTTTGCATCCGTCCCAATCCTGATCTAAAATTCAAGCCAATCCGACTATTAAGCCATTTTTCTACTTCAATCATGCTTATCTCCTTAACAAAAAAGCGAAGATTCTCTTCGCTTTTTACTCATTTTGCTAGATACTAGCTAAATTTTATTTTTAGCGTCAGGCTAAAAACGTCCACTGGACGTTCCAACTCTCTCCAGTTTCTGGGAGTTGGGCTGATACAGTCCCCCAGACTACCTGCGTTTCTATTTTCTAGCGCAGGGCTAAAAACATCCCCCGGACGTTCCTGCGTTTCTAATTTCTGGCGCAGGGCTAAAAACGTTCCCCGAACTTACCAGTTCTCTCTTATTTCGAGGAACTGGGCTGATACAGTCTACCAGACTACCTGCGTTTCTATTTTCTAGCGCAGGGCTAAAAACGTTCCCCGAACGTTTTTACTCCTCCATAAAGCTGTTGAAGACTTCTTCAATCATGTTCCATTCATCTTCTGAATCTTCAGGGATTGGTTGCAATTCACCTTCAGTTCCATCTTCATTTTCGATGAATGAGTATGCTTGGATTTCAACTTCACCGTTTTCATCTTCTTCTGCATTAACTGGTACAAGAAGAACATAGTTTTTACCAAATTCTTCTTTTCCGTCGATAGTCAAAAGGATTTCAAATAAAGTTTCGTTTCCTTGCTCATCTACAAGTGTAATAAGTTCACGTTCTTCGTGATCGTGGTTGTGATCGTGTGACATAGTTTCTCCTCTGTCTTAAAATTTTCTATCTAAATAATTTTGCAAAATCAACTGAGCTGCCAATTTATCAATAACTTTTTTACGCTTATTGCGACTAATGTCTGCTTGCTCAATCAACATGCGCTCAGCAGCAACCGTGGTTAGGCGCTCATCCTGGTACTCCACTGGCAAACTAAAGAGTTCTTCCAGTTTTGCTCCATAGGCTTGACTCGCTTCCACCCGAGGTCCACTGGTATTGTTCATATTTTTAGGTAAACCAACAACAAAGCGCTCCACCTTATAGGTGTCAACCAATTCCTTGAGTCGTTCAAAGCCGAACTCTCCTTGATCTTCATTGATTTGGATGATTTCAAGCCCTTGTGCTGTAAACCCTAACGGATCGCTAATCGCTACTCCTACTGTTTTGGAACCAACGTCCAACCCCATAATTCTCATTGGTTATAGATCGACTCCTTGTCCCTTAAGGTAGTAGCGGACCAATTCTTCAACAATCTCATCGCGTTCGTATTTACGGATTTGATTTCTTGCGTTATTGTAACGAGGAACGTAAGCTGGGTCTCCACTGAGAACATAGCCCACAATCTGATTAATAGGGTTATACCCCTTCTCATTCAATGAAGCATAGACTTCTGTCAATGTTTCACTAATTTCTTTTTTATTGGAATCATCCAATTTAAAACGTACGGTTTCTTCAGTAAATCCCATTCTAACACCCTCTTTCCTTAGAATAGTACTATTATAGCACATTCACAGCCATTCTACAAATGACACAGCCTGATTTTGCTGATTTTCTGTGACTTCCTTACTGGACAGTCGCGCCACTTGCAACTCGATTTTCAATATATTCTTCTGGTTCGTTTTTTAGTAGATTTTCCAATCCCACATTTTTTAAATATTCGCTTTCACTTGCCTTTTTAACGTCTAGAACTTGAAAATCATAACTTGTTTTTGTTTCAATCTCGGTTTCACTTAAAAGATTGGTTTCAAGGTTAAATCCAGGAATTTTCCGTGCTTCTTGGACCGATTCATCCTTGTCTTCTCCTTCTTTCAAGGCCTTTTTTGCTTCCTCTAATCCATGTTCTGCAATAAAGCTTTTGAGGTCTTCTGAAACTTGTCGTTTTTGCTGAATCGTTAAGGTCAAGAACTGTTTGCCCTTATAGGTAATGGTCTGGGTTTGTTGAACCCCATTTTCGTCAGCAGGTAGAACAAGTGTCTTGGTTACAACTGTATTGTTATTGGCATTTTCTAGAACAGGCAAAGTTGATTGAAGAGCTTCTGTCGTTGTATCTTTAGAAGGTTCCGCAGACTCTTTTTTCTGTCCACAGCCAGCTAGTAAAAATAGGAGCGCAACTGTACCGATAACTATCTTCTTCATATTTATTTTTCCTTATTTATCTATCAAATAAGGCTAGGAGTCACTCCCAGCCTTTATGTTTTATAGTGCTGCACGTAAACGTGCTTCTGCATTTTCTACATTGCGGACAGAGCGTGGCAAGAAGGCACGAATGTCATCTTCTTTATAGCCAACTTGTAAACGTTTCTCGTCAACAAGAATTGGACTTTTTAGGATGCGTGGTGTTTCCATGATTAAATTAAGCACTTCATTGACACTCAAATCTTCGATATCAACTCCGAGAGCTTTAGCGTAGCGATTCTTTGATGATACAATGCTCGCAATTCCATTGTCTGTTTTTGTTAGAATATCTAATAATTCTTCTCTAGAAATCCCCTCTTTACCGAGGTTTTGTTCTTTATAACTTAACTGGTGGGCATTGAGCCAGGTCTTAGCTTTTTTACAGCTAGTACAACTTGAGACTGTATAAATTTTGATCATGTACCTACCCCTTTCGCTACATGTTACTATCAGTTTATTCTATTATACCATAAAAAACATCCGACTTGCGACCTATTTTTAAAAAAATTTAACTTTTTCTCCAGTTTTCTATCTTTTTTCTTGACAAAAACCGAACTATAACCATTCTTTGTACTTCCTAATGTAAAATTTCTTAATAACTGTGACGCTAAACATGTACAAGAAAATAATACAGGTTAGGAACAAGAAATAAGGAAGTCCTAATGGAGCTAAACGAAGAATATTTACTAGCGGTCCATAAGGCAGACTAGTTACGAAAATTGCGGCAACCAAGGTTGTCAAGATTACAAGCCAAGCTGGTCTGCTTTGTACAAAAGGAACTTTTGCCGTACGAAGCATATGGATAACCATGGTTTGAGACCACATAGATTCAATGAACCATCCTGTTTGGAATAAGATAATAAACTGAAGGGCAGATTCTGACCCATGAACATAATGGTGGCCTGTCACCAAAGGAACAATAATAAAGTAGAGGAAAATAAAGGTCAAAATATCAAAGACAGATGAGATTGGGCCCATCCAAACCATAAATCTAGTAATAGATTTTGCTTCCCATGTATGGGGTTGTTTAAGGAAGTCTTGATCCACATTATCAAATGGCAATGCCACACAAGACAAATCATAGACAAGGTTTAGGACAATAAGATGAACAGGAGCCATTGGTAAAAATGGTAAGAAGATACTCGCAACAAGGAGTGAGAAGATATTCCCAAAGTTTGAACTAACGGTCATATTGATGTACTTGGTCATGTTGGCGTAGACCTTGCGGCCCTCAACGATACCAGTTTCAAGGACCATGAGATCCTTGTCTAGCAAAATAACATCCGCAGTTTCCTTGGCGATATCAACTGCTGTATCTACAGAAATTCCAACATCAGCCACCTTCATAGACGGGGCATCATTAATACCGTCACCCATATAACCAACGACATGACCATTTTTCTTCAATTGTAGAATAATTCGAGCTTTTTGGTCAGGAGACAATTTGGCAAAGACTGTTACACTTTCAACCGCTTCTTCCAATTCTTGGTCTGTCATTTGGTCGATATCCGCTCCCAAAAGCATCCGCTCAACATCCAAACCAACCTTTTCACAGATGGCTTGGGTTACTTTTTCATTATCCCCAGTTAAAATCTTTGTTCTAACACCATGCTCAAGCAAAGCTTGGATAGCGGGTGCTGCAGATGGTTTTGGTGGATCCAAGAAGGCAAGGTAACCTGTAAGGATCATGTCACTTTCATCAGTCACAGCATAGGCATAGTCTTCACGTAGATCCGACTTGTAACCAACACCTAAGACACGCAACCCTTGACGGTTTAATTGACCAACTTCTGCCAGTACTTCTTGGCGAATACCTTCCGTAATAGGGATTATTTCTCCACGATATTCCACATGTGTCGAAATGGTCAACATTTCTTCTAAAGCGCCTTTGGTCACCATACTAACAACATTGCTATCATCTTTGACGATAACACTCATGCGTCTACGTTCAAAATCAAATGGTAGTTCGTCGATTTTTTGGAAGCTGGTGTCTAGATTTTGTAGGATAACATGTTCCTTGGATTCTTTTTCAGTTCTACTGATGATGGCACGGTCCATCAAGTTTTTCAAACCTGTTTGAAAATGTGAGTTTAGATAAGCCCTTCTTAAAACCGCCATATCCAAATCACCATGGATATCCAAAGGGTATTCTAAGACAATCTCATCTTGCGTTAGAGTTCCAGTTTTATCCGTACATAGGATATCGATTGCTCCTAAGTCCTGAATAGCATTGAGTTTTTTGATGACTACCTTTTCCTTGGCCATGATAATGGAACCTTTTGCTAAGCTGGCTGTAATAATCATTGGCAGCATTTCTGGTGTCAGTCCGACACCCACGCTCAAGGCAAATACTCCAGCCTCTAACCAGTCTCCGTCGGTCAATCCATTTGCGAAAAACACAATTGGAACCATGACAAGCATCAAGCGGATCAAGAGCCAGGAAATGCTGTTCATTTCACGTTCAAAAGAAGTTGGCTCATCATAGGTGTTGAGAGTTTGTTCGATGGCTCCCATCATGGTGTCATCACCAACCGCTAGAACCATAGCCGTAGCACTTCCTGAGATAACGTTTGTCCCCATGAAGGCCAAAGATTCTGCTTCTAAGAGGCTATCTACATTTTGACCAGTGGCTTTATTTAAAGCTAGCTTTTCAACTGCATCACTTTCTCCAGTCAAACCTGACTGTTGAACGAAAAAGTCGCGGGATTCGAATAAGATAACATCTGCCGGAATCATGTCTCCAGCGCTCAATTTCACGAGGTCTCCCACAACCAACTCATCGATTGGCAACTCTTGTTCAAGACCATCGCGAATAACAGTTGCAGTGTTGACAATCATTTTTGAAAGATTGGTTGTCGCCTTGTCGCTCCGCAACTCTTGGACAAAACGGATGCCTCCTGAAATCAAAATCAAGACAACGATAATAATAGAGGTCGTAGGGTCCTCTTGGCCAGGTTTGGCAAGCCAAACGTTTGTAACGAGAGAAATAAAGGCAATCACAAGCAAAATGATTGTGAAAGGATTGATAATGGACTCATAAATCTTTTTAAAAATGGAATCCTCTTGACCCTTGGTAATGGTGTTTTCACCATATAAGTCACGGTTTTCTTCGACTTGTTCTTGGTCTAAGCCTTTTAGACTTGTATGGTAAAAAGCTAGACTATCTTTAAATGGAGTTTGAATAGCTGCTGCTAGTCTTTCTTTGGTAGTTTTCATTGGTTTCTCCTATCTGTATGAATGGTGATTTCATACTCAATGAAAATCAAAGAGCAAACTAGGAAACTAGCCACAGGCTGTACTTGAGTACGGCAAGGCGACGTTGACGTGGTTTGAATTTGATTTTCGAAGAGTATCATACACAGAGACCAATCACTTTATAGGGACAGAACGACACAAATCAGCGATTGGCTGTGTATGTGCGGTTCTGGATGATCGTCAATTTGCATCGTTTGTCTCCTTTCTTTGTTTTAAAACAGCAGAAAATCCTGCCATAAAATGGCAGGACTAAAAAACTTATGATCTGTTTTCGTTCAAGCTTTAACTCCATAGGGCGATGTAATGAGCTTAGTCTTGACCTTCGCGACCAGGACTGTTGACCAACGAGTAGTGTCTCCACTGCTTTGCGGTAGTCATCCGTATCCCTATGGTAGCCTCACCTACCGTTTTCGCCTTTCAGTATAAACCTTTAACTAGTAAAAGTCAACGATTTATCTCATTTTTCTTAGATTACGATTAATTCTTTTGGAGCAAGGGTTAATAACTCGCAACCGGTATCTGTGATCAGGATATCATCTTCGATACGAACTCCATATTTACCTTCGATATAAATACCCGGTTCATCAGTCAAGACCATACCAGTTTTGATAACTTCTTTGGAAGTTTGGCTAAAGTATGGCTCTTCGTGGATATCAAGTCCGATACCGTGTCCGATACCGTGTGTAAAGTATTGCCCATAGCCTGCTTCCACAATGATATCACGAGGGATTTTATCAAAGTCACGGAAACCTAAGCCAGCCTTAGCTTGGTCAATCAATGCTTGGTTAGCCTTTAAAACAGTGTTGTAGATTTCTGCTTGTTCGTCGCTGACATGGCCTAGGTAGACGGTACGTGTCATATCACTGACATAATGCTCGTAAAGGCACCCAAAGTCCATAGTGATAGCTTCGCCTAGTTCTACTGGCTTGTGCATTGGGTGAGCATGGGGTTTAGAAGAGTTGATGCCACTCGCTAAGATTGTGTCAAAAGACAAACCTGCCGCTCCCAGCTCACGCATGCGGAAATCAAGGAAGTTGGCAATTTCAATTTCAGTCTTACCTGGCTTGATAAATTCAAGGGCATCGTGGAAAGCTTGGTCTGATATTGAACAAGCCTTGCGAATAGTCGCAATCTCTGTTTCATCCTTAATCATGCGAAGCGCTTTAACAAACTGTGTCTGAGGAATTAATTCCAAACCTTCAAAAGCGGCTTTCATGCGATGATAATAAGAAACCGAGATTTCATCTTCAAACCCAATACGAGAAAGACCCATGTCTTTCGCAATTTTTGCGATAGTAGCCAACTCGTCACGTTCTGCAAAAATCTCAAAACCAGTAACTTCCTGCTTAGCAGCGATGATATAGCGGGCATCCGTCACCAAAATTTGACGGTCACGACTGATAAAGACCGTACCATTTGAACCCCAAAATCCTGTCAAATAGTAGACATTTTTAAGGTTATTGATAATGATTCCATCTAGTTCTTTTTCTTGCATTTTATTGAGAAATGCTTGTACACGTTTATTCATGATGTAACTTTCCTTTCAAATACTGTCCTGTATAGCTTGCTTCATTGGCAGCTACTTCCTCTGGAGTTCCTGTTGCAATGATGGTACCACCACCGACACCGCCTTCTGGGCCTAGGTCGATAATATGGTCTGCTGTTTTGATGACATCTAGATTGTGCTCAATCACGAGAACTGTATTGCCATCATCTACAAAGCGAGACAAGACCTTTAGTAGACGCGCGATATCCTCGGTATGAAGACCAGTTGTCGGTTCATCTAGAATGTAGAAGGATTTACCGGTCGAGCGTTTATGGAGCTCGCTAGCCAGCTTCATACGTTGCGCTTCTCCACCAGAAAGTGTCGTGGCTGGTTGCCCTAAGGTCACATAGCCTAGACCAACATCTTTGATAGTCTGGAGTTTGCGTTGAATTTTTGGAATGTGTTTGAAAAATTCCACCGCATCGTTGACGGTCATATCTAAAACTTGCGAGATATTCTTTTCCTTGTAGTGAACTTCTAGGGTTTCACTATTGTAGCGGGTTCCGTGGCAGACCTCACAAGCCACATAAACATCTGGCAAGAAGTGCATCTCGATCTTGATAATCCCGTCACCTGAGCAGGCTTCACAGCGACCACCCTTAACATTGAAACTGAAACGACCCTTTTTGTAACCTCGAATCTTGGCTTCATTTGTCTGAGCAAAGAGGTCTCGAATGTCATCAAAGACACCTGTATAGGTCGCAGGATTGGACCTTGGTGTTCTTCCAATAGGACTCTGGTCAATATCAATCAGACGATCGATATGCTCAATCCCTGAGATAGTCTTAAACTTTCCAGGCTTGTCTGAATTTCGATTGAGTTTTTGAGCAATGGCTTTTTTGAGGATGCTGTTAATAAGTGTCGACTTCCCTGAGCCAGAGACCCCTGTCACCGCAATGAATTTCCCGAGTGGGAAGCGAGCGGTGATATTTTGTAGGTTGTTCTCACGCGCCCCAGTCACCTCGATAAAGCGACCATTGCCTATACGGCGTTCCGTCGGTACTGGAATCGCACGTTTCCCTGACAGATACTGTCCTGTAATTGACTTACTGTTTCGAGCTACCTGCTTAGGCGTTCCTGCTGCTACAATCTCTCCACCAAAGACCCCTGCACCAGGGCCGACGTCTATCAGATAATCGGCTTCTCGCATGGTGTCTTCATCGTGTTCTACCACGATAAGAGTATTACCCAAATCCCGCATCTTTTTCAGACTGGCAATCAGACGGTCATTGTCCCTCTGGTGGAGACCGATTGACGGCTCATCTAAGATATAGAGGACTCCTGAGAGATTGGAACCAATCTGGGTCGCTAAGCGAATACGTTGGCTCTCCCCACCTGATAATGTTCCTGCAGAACGAGAAAGGGTCAGATAGTTGAGACCAACATTATTGAGGAAGGTCAAGCGGTCCTTTATTTCCTTAAGAATCGGACGAGCGATGGTGGCTTCGTTATTTGATAGGGTCAACTGTTCAATAGCTTCTAAGTGGTCTGCGATGGAGAGGTCAGAAATTTCTCCGATATGAGGTCCTTCCTCTCCTCCTACACGAACGGATAAGGCCTGATCGTTGAGGCGATAACCATGACACGTGCCACAAGTTAGCTCATTCATATAAAGACGCATTTGTGTGCGGGTATAGTCGCTATTGGTTTCATGATAGCGACGCTTGATATTCCCTATAACACCTTCAAAAGGAATGTTGATGTCGCGAACTCCACCGAATTCATTTTCATAGTGGAAATGGAATTCCTTACCATCTGAACCATAGAAAATGAGATGTTTCTCCTCCTCAGACAAGTCCTCAAAAGGAGTATCCATATCCACTCCAAAGGCTGTCATGGCTTGTTCTAGCATATTTGGATAATAGTTAGAAGAGATGGGATTCCAAGGTGCTAAGGCTCCCTCACGAAGTGTCTTGCTAGCATCTGGTACGACTAAGTCCGTATCAACCTCTAGCTTGATCCCCAAACCATCACACTCACTACAAGAACCAAACGGAGCATTGAAGGAGAAGAGACGAGGTTCTAGTTCCGGAACTGTAAAGCCGCAAACTGGACAAGCATAATGTTCTGAAAAGAGTAACTCCGAATCATCCATAGTATCGATAACCACATAACCTTCTGCGATACGAAGGGCTGCTTCGATGGAATCAAAGAGACGACTACGGATGCCTTCTTTAATGATAATACGGTCTACCACCACATCGATGGTATGTTGTTTATTCTTTTCAAGTTCAGGAACTTCGGTCACATCATAGACAACCCCATCGACACGGACACGAACATAGCCATCCTTTTGAATTTTTTCAATCAGAGTCTTGTGTTGCCCTTTTTTCTTACGAATAACAGGAGCCAAAATCTGCAGACGCTGGCGCTCTGGCAATTCCAAGACCTTGTCTACGATCTGTTCGACAGACGAAGCCTTGATAGCCCCATGTCCATTTATACAGTAGGGTGTTCCTACACGAGCATAGAGGAGACGTAGGTAGTCGTTGATTTCCGTCGTAGTTCCAACCGTTGAGCGAGGGTTTTTACTAGTCGTTTTCTGGTCAATGGAAATAGCAGGGCTGAGACCATCGATAGAGTCCACATCTGGTTTTTCCACATTGCCCAAAAACTGACGAGCATAGGCTGACAGACTTTCAACGTAGCGACGTTGCCCTTCTGCATACAGGGTATCAAAGGCAAGACTCGACTTGCCCGAACCCGACAGCCCCGTCACCACAACTAGCTTATCACGTGGAATTTCCACATCTATATTTTTTAAATTATGGGCGCGTGCCCCATGGATGACAATCTTATCTTGCATGTTACTTCTTTCTAGTCCATTGTTGCTTTCCATTATACCAAAAAAAGTGAAATTCTATTACCAAAAAAGCCGATTTTGTAGTATAATAGTACGGTGTCAAAAATCACTGTAACACGGATTAGATTAGGAAAGGATAGGAGATATGAAGCAAGTCTTTCTCTCAACTACAACTGAATTTAAAGAGATTGATACGCTCCAGCCGGGCACTTGGATCAATCTCGTCAATCCTACTCAAAGCGAATCGATGGAAATCGCCTCGGCCTTTGATATTGATATTGCTGACCTCCGTGCACCGCTCGATGCGGAAGAAATGTCTCGTATCACCATCGAAGATGAGTACACTTTGATCATCGTAGACGTCCCAATCACAGAGGAAAGAAATAACCAGACCTACTACGTGACTATTCCCTTGGGGATTATCATCACAGAAGAGGCTATCATCACTACCTGCTTGGAGCCTCTACCACTTCTTGATGTCTTTATCAATCGTAGACTTCGGAATTTCTATACCTTCATGCGGTCGCGCTTCATCTTCCAAATCCTCTACCGCAATGCGGAGATTTACCTAACTGCCCTCCGTTCGATTGAACGTAAGAGTGAGCAGATTGAGAGTCAACTTCACAAGTCTACTCGAAACGAAGAATTGATTGAACTCATGGAGTTGGAAAAGACCATCGTCTACTTCAAGGCCTCTCTTAAGACAAACGAGCGCGTGATTAAAAAATTGACCAGCGCAACTAGCAATATTAAGAAATACCTTGAAGACGAAGATCTACTTGAAGACACATTGATTGAAACGCAACAGGCCATCGAGATGGCGGATATCTATGGAAACGTCCTTCACTCTATGACAGAGACCTTTGCCTCTATCATTTCAAACAACCAGAACAATATCATGAAAACCTTGGCCCTCGTGACCATCGTTATGTCTATCCCGACTATGATTTTCTCAGCTTACGGAATGAACTTTAAGGACAATGAAATCCCTTTAAACGGAGAACCGCATGCTTTCTGGCTCATCGTCTTTATCGCCTTTGCTATGAGTGTTTCTCTCACTCTTTACCTCATCCATAAAAAATGGTTCTAAACAGGAGTTATTATGTCACAGATTGATTTAAAAGAATTAACAAAGAAAAACCAGGAATTTATCCATATTGCAACCCAGCAATTTCTCAAGGACGGGAAAACCGATGCCGAAATCAAGGCTATCCTTGAAGAAGTCATTCCTCATATCCTTGAGGAGCAACCAAAAGGAGTGACAGCTCGTTCTATCTACGGAGCACCAACTCACTGGGCTCATAGTTTCAGCGAAAAAGAGCAATACGAAAAAGAACATCCAAAAGAAAACGACGATCCAAAATTGATGATGTTGGATTCAGCCCTTTTCATCACAGGATTATTTGCAGTAGTTAGCGCCTTGATGAGCTTCTTCTCAAACCAACCTGTGGCCTACGGATTGGTAACACTTATCAGTGTAGGAGCCTTTGGTGGAGTTGCCTTTTACCTGCTCTACCACTTCATCTACCGCTACTACGGACCAGATACTGACCGCAGCCAACGCCCTCCATTCTGGAAATCACTTTTGGTTATGTTAGCAACCATGTTTGCCTGGGTCTTCATCCTCTTCTTGAGTAACTTCCTTCCACAAGCCATCAACATCAGCTTACCACCTCTTGTTTTGTTGGTCATTGGAGGAGCTCTCCTTGCCCTACGTTTCTACCTCAAAAAACGTTTCAACATCAAGAGCGCAAGTGCTGGACCAGCTAGATATTAAGATAAACAAAAAAAGTAGTGTGTTTTACAGACAGACTACTTTTATTATGGCTCCAAAGCATTTTTTGATTCTCCAAAGAAAAGTAGCTACATTTTCTAAAAACGTTCTAATGTAACGGCTCCCCTTAAAATCCCTAGGTTTTATCCTTGAATTCAAGTTGTTTTTCTGTTATGATAATAAAGTAATAAGGAGAAATATATATGACTAAACAGAGAATTAATCAAATTGTCGGTTCAATTGGTGCCTTTATCGGGATTATTGTATTTATAGCCTACATCCCCCAAATTTTTGCCAATTTACAAGGAAATAAAGCTCAACCATTCCAACCTTTATCAGCAGCAGTCTCTTGCTTAATCTGGGTCATTTATGGATGGACAAAAGAGCCTAAGAAAGACTGGATTCTAATCATTCCAAACTCGGCTGGGGTTATCCTTGGCGGACTGACCTTCCTTACTGCTCTATAAGAATGCAACTACTATAAAAAGCAACCACACGATTGGTTGCTTTTTTACTATTTTCTCGATCTAAAAGTCTTCTTCTGACTCTAATTCTTGTTGTTTCCCTTCATCTTTTGTGATACAATAGCATCAATTTATTTTTAGGAGGATAATATATGACTTCTACTATTGGTATTGTGAGCTTATCTAGTGGAATTATCGGTGAAGATATTGTCAAACACGAAGTGGACTTGGGCGTTCAACGTCTCAAGGACCTAGGACTCAATCCTATCTTTTTACCTCATTCGCTAAAAGGCTTAGATTTTATCAAAGAACATCCTGAAGCTCGTGCAGAGGATTTGATTCAGGCCTTTTCTTATGATAGCATCGACATGATCCTATGCGCCATTGGTGGAGACGATACCTATCGCTTGCTACCCTACCTCTTTGAAAATGACCAACTACAGAAGGTTATCAAACCAAAGATTTTTCTCGGTTTCTCGGATACAACCATGAACCACCTCATGTTGCATAAGCTAGGGGTCAAGACTTTTTATGGTCAATCCTTTTTAGCAGACATTTGTGAGTTAGACAAAGAAATGTTGCCATATAGCCTCCACTACTTTAAAGAATTGATTGAGACTGGAAAAATCTCAGAAATCCGCCCTAGCGACCTTTGGTATGAGGAACGGACTGATTTTAGTCCCAAGGCTCTGGGAACACCTCGTGTCAGCCATACAAATACAGGTTTTGACTTGTTACAAGGAACTGCACAGTTCGAGGGGGAAATCCTCGGCGGTTGCCTCGAATCCCTCTACGATATCTTTGACAACTCTCGATATGCAGATAGCACAGACCTCTGCCAAAAATACAAGCTTTTCCCTGACTTGTCAGACTGGGAAGGAAAAATCCTCTTGCTAGAAACAAGCGAAGAAAAGCCTGAACCTGAAGAATTCAAAAAGATGTTGCGGACTTTAAAGAACACTGGGATATTTGAAGTCATCAGTGGACTCTTGGTCGGAAAACCTATGGATGAAATCTTCTATGACGACTATAAGGAAGCACTATTGGATATCATTGACAACAATATCCCGATTATCTATAATCTAAACGTTGGCCATGCCACACCAAGAGCAATTGTGCCCTTTGGAGTCCACGCGTATGTAGATGCAACGGAGCAAGTCATTCGCTTTGACTATAACAAAGAAAGCTGAGATGAATTTCTCAGCTTTTTCTATATTCTCAAATACTTTCGCTATCTGTACTCACTACTTACCGCTTTTCCATTCACAAGCATTCTCATGGTCATCAACCAGACCTGCAGCCTGCAGATAGGACAAGACAGCGACTGGTCCAGTGAACTTAAAACCACGTTTTTTGAGATCCTTGGATATTTTTTCAGACAAAGGCGTTTTGGCTGGTGCTTGACTGTAGTCCGGGATATCATTAACAATGGTCTTCCCATCTACAAAAGACCAGAGATAAGCATCAAAAGAGCCATACTCTTTCTGAACTTGTAGAAAGGCCTGGGCATTAGCTCGCGTCGCAAATATCTTGGCACGATTGCGGATAATTACTGGATTATTCATCAAAACTTCTAGCTCTTCATCCGTCATGTCTGCAACAGCTTGAATTTGGTAACCATTAAAAACTTGACGGAAGGCCTGGCGTTTATTGAGCACCGTTTCCCAGGATAGGCCCGCCTGATAAGTCTCCATGCAGAGCAACTCAAAAAGCGCTCGGTCGTCATGTAGGGGTTGGCCCCACTCTTCATCATGGTAGGCTATATAAAGAGGGTTGGCCATTTTAACCCAACCACAACGTTTTGGCATAGACTTCTCCTATTTCACCAACATCTTGAGAGCAGATTTAATGTAATTCTCTGCTGTATCCGAAGTTCCTTCAAAGAATTTCTTAATTTTCTTGAGCTCAGTTGCCTTGTAGCCCAAAGCCAACATGGCTTCCATAGCTTCTTCCAATTCTTGGTTGTCACTGCTAGATGGAACTGTAGCCTTAGCAGGGAGATCGTCACTGGCCACAACCACCTTACCTTCCAAGTCCAACACCATCTGTTGGGCTGTTTTCTTACCAATCTTCGGAAACTTGGTCAAGTAGGTGATGTTCTTAGTCTCGATGGCTTGAACCAAGCCAGCATTGTCATCCGCTGCGATGATGGCAAGAGCAGAAACAGGGCCAATGCCCGACACCGAAATCAAGCTGAGAAAGAGTTTTTTCTCGTCTTCTGAACGGAAACCGTAAAGGAGATGAGCGTCTTCGCGAACAACTTGATGCACATAGATTTGCGCTTCTTGATTGACTTGTCCCGAGTAAGCATAGGGATTTGCTACGTGTAGGATATAGCCGATTCCGTTTGCTTCTAGAACAATGTATTTAGCAGTAATTTTGGTAATAATACCCTTTAGATATTCGTACATAATTTTCCCTTCAATTTATACTCAATGAAAATCAAAGAGTAAACTAGGAAGCTAACCGTAGGCATAACTTGAGTTAGGCAAGGTAAGGCTGACGCAGTTTAAAGAGATTTTCGAAGAGTATTAGTATTTGCCTAGTTCTCGTAAGCTCGTGTGATTTTCTTGAATGCGACGGAACATCTTTTCCATATCTGACTTGGTAAAATGCACCAAAACAGGACGTCCATGAGGACAGTTATAAGGATTGTCGCATTGAGAGAGTTGATAAAGGAGCT
This sequence comes from Streptococcus sp. KHUD_017, assembly GCF_054861245.1. NCBI lineage: Bacteria > Bacillati > Bacillota > Bacilli > Lactobacillales > Streptococcaceae > Streptococcus > Streptococcus sp. KHUD_017. Next base: position 107,244 of record NZ_CM142175.1, on the reverse strand, counting down.
GTCTGGCTGAGTGGTCATCGATACGATGGTTGGCCTTGATAGACCGCTTGCAGGACATCATAATGGCCAGCTCTGCTCGGTATTTCTTGATAGAAACTTCCTTGGTCAAGAGGAGCATATCACACATCTCATAGATACCTGACTCGATTTCCTCTTCTGCCATCCAAATAGGATGTTCCCTTAGGATAAATTGGTTCTCCCCGTACTCTGCTAGAAAGACGCCGACTTCCTCTAAGAGAGGCATTCTTTCCTTGAGACGAAGGGCATCATCCGCTGGAAATTCGAAGATATAAGGTACTAGGAGTTGCTGTTGGCTCTGGTCAACATTGCCAATACTTTCGCGATACTCCTCATACTTAACCCGCTCCTGGGCTGCGTGTTGGTCTATGATGTAAAGCCCATCTCGACCTTGGGCAAAGAGATAGGTGCCGTGCATCTGACCGAAAAATTCCAACTCTGGGAAGCTCGAAGACTCTTCTCGCTCTAGCTTATCATAAGCCTTATCCAAACTAGCCATATCTAACTCTGGATGATCCAGTTGGTCGTAGCTGATAAGTTTTCTCTCTGCAAAATGCAGTTTGGCTGGTTTGGTTATCTGGTCTAAGGTTTCCTTAGCAAACAGATTTAAATCCTGTTTCTCTTCAGTCAAGTCTACTTGACTGTCTGAAACCTCAGCTGGAATTGAGATTGTTGCTTCCGTTTGCTCGTAGTAGAAATTGCTTTCTTTAAGTGGGAGAATGGTTTGCTCTACTTTTTCACGATTGCGAATGGTAGATTTGGCAAGATTTTCCAAGGCGTCTGGAATCAAGGTCTGTTCCTTGAGACTCTTTGCGATAGCTTCTGAAACTAGCGCCATCAATTCTCTTTCTTTGGAAATTCGTACCTCTTGCTTGGTTGGATGCACATTGACATCTGCTAGATAAGGATCGATATGAATGTGAATAACGGCCAGCGGAAAACGCCCCACCATGAGCTTGCTCCCGTAACCATCTAAAATAGCACGATTGAGCAAGAAGTTTTTGATATAACGACCATTGATAAAAAGACTGATATAATTGCGATTAGCCCGCGTCAATTCAGGCAATGAGACAAAGCCTGAAATTTCAAAATCTAGGTCCGAATTCTCAATCTCAACCATCTTTTTGGCACTGGCTAAACCATAAATTCCAGCAATGGCTTGACGCAGTTGACCCGTACCAGCTGTCCGTGTCATTTCCTTGCCATCGCTAATCAGGCTAAAGGAAATCTCAGGATGGGCTAAACCTAGACGATTGACGATATCGATGATATGAGATAACTCTGCCTGCTGACTCTTCATATACTTGAGACGGGCTGGTGTGTTGAAAAAGAGATCCTCCACACAAACCTTGGTCCCAACAGGACTGGTCGCAGGCACAACTTCTTCTACTTCTCCCCCACGAGCCACTAGCTTGGTCCCGTGACTTGCTCCATCCACTGCTGTCAAAAGAGTCAGTACACTAACAGATGCGATAGAAGGCAGAGCTTCACCACGAAAACCGAGGGTTCGAATCCGAAAAAGATCCGCTTGATTCTTAATCTTACTGGTTGCATGACGGCGGAGAGCCAACTCCACCTCATCGTGGGCAATCCCGTGACCATTATCGGTGATTTGGATTTTCTTAAGACCAGCTTCCTCAATCTCAACGATAATCTGGCTTGAGCCAGCGTCGATAGCATTTTCAACCAACTCTTTAACTACACTGGCAGGACGTTCGATCACTTCTCCTGCTGCGATTTGATTGGCCAAGACTTCTGGCAATTCAATAATATGAGACATCTTTCAGCCCCTTTCTTAACTATTTTTATCTATTTCTCTGAAAATATGCTAGTGCTATTATACCATATTTCACTCGTTTCCAAAAAAGTCCAAGCAGCAACTTTCTTCCCGATTTTACTAGGTTATTTGCCAAGTTTGTGGTAAAATAGGTAGAAACAATATTTTAAAAAGGAGAAAAGACACATGCACATTTTTGATGAGCTAAAAGAGCGTGGTTTGATTTTTCAAACGACTGATGAAGAAGCTTTGCGCAAAGCCCTAGAAGAAGGTCAAGTTTCTTATTATACTGGCTACGATCCAACTGCTGACAGCCTTCACCTAGGTCACCTTGTCGCAATCTTGACAAGTCGTCGTTTGCAGTTAGCAGGTCACAAACCTTATGCGCTCGTTGGCGGTGCTACAGGTCTCATCGGAGATCCGTCCTTCAAAGATGCTGAGCGTAGTCTCCAAACAAAAGACACAGTGGGTGGCTGGGTCAAGTCTATCCAAGGACAACTTTCTCGCTTTCTTGACTTTGAAAATGGTGAAAATAAAGCTGTCATGGTCAACAACTACGACTGGTTTGGCAGCATCAGCTTCATTGACTTCCTCCGAGATATCGGAAAATACTTCACTGTCAACTACATGATGAGCAAGGAGTCTGTGAAGAAACGTATTGAAACAGGGATTTCTTACACTGAGTTTGCCTACCAAATCATGCAAGGTTATGACTTCTTCGTTCTTAATCAAGAGCACAATGTAACCCTTCAAATCGGTGGTTCTGACCAGTGGGGAAATATGACTGCTGGTACCGAATTGCTTCGCCGTAAGGCTGACAAGACTGGTCACGTTATCACTGTTCCACTCATTACAGACGCAACTGGTAAGAAATTTGGTAAATCTGAAGGGAACGCCGTTTGGCTCAACCCTGAAAAGACTTCTCCATACGAAATGTACCAATTCTGGATGAATGTCATGGACGCTGACGCTGTTCGCTTCTTGAAAATCTTTACTTTCTTGTCACTTGACGAGATCGAAGACATCCGTAAACAGTTTGAAGCTGCTCCACACGAACGCTTGGCTCAAAAAGTCCTGGCTCGTGAAGTCGTAACACTTGTCCACGGTGAAGAAGCCTACGAAGAAGCCCTTAACATCACTGAACAACTCTTTGCAGGAAATATCAAAAACCTTTCTGTCAAAGAACTCAAACAAGGACTTCGTGGTGTACCAAACTACCAAGTACAAGCAGACGAAAACCACAATATCGTAGAATTGCTCGTATCTTCTGGCGTAGTCAACTCAAAACGCCAAGCCCGCGAAGATGTTCAAAACGGAGCTATCTACGTCAACGGCGAACGTATCCAAGACCTTGACTATGTCTTGAGTGATGCTGATAAGTTAGAGAACGAACTCACTGTTATCCGCCGTGGTAAGAAAAAATACTTCGTTCTAACATACTAAAAAACAAACTGGAGGCATTTGCCATCCAGTTCTTTTTTTGCTAGACTAAAACTATGAATACAAACCTCAAACCTAAACTCCAGCGTTTTGCTTCTGCTAGTGCCTTTGCCTGCCCCATCTGCCAAGAAAATCTGACCTTGGTAGAGGGCAGTCTCAAGTGTAGCAATCGTCATTCTTTTGACCTGGCAAAATTTGGCTATGTCAATCTGGCTCCTCAAATCAAGCAATCCGCCAACTACGACAAGGAAAACTTTCAAAATCGCCAGCAAATCCTAGAAGCTGGCTTTTATCAGGCTATCTTAGAAGGTATCTCGGGCATACTAACCACTAACCCATCCGCAAAAACCATCTTGGACATTGGCTGTGGCGAAGGCTTCTACTCTCGTAAACTCCAAGAAGCACATCCTGACAAGACCTTCTATTCTTTTGATATCTCGAAAGACTCAGTCCAAATCGCTGCCAAGAGTGAACCCAACTGGGTAGTCAACTGGTTTGTCGGTGACCTGGCTCGCCTTCCTATAAAAGACGCCAGCATGGATATCCTGCTTGATATCTTTTCGCCTGCCAACTACGGTGAATTTCGCCGCGTTTTATCTCAAAATGGTATCTTAATCAAGGTCATCCCAACTAAAAATCACCTCAAGGAAATCCGCCAAATGGTACAAGACCAGCTGACAAAGAAGGACTATTCCAACCAAGATATCAAGGAACATTTTCAAGAACACTTCAGCATCCAATCGAGTCAGATAGCTTCTCTGACCAAACCCATCACCGCAGAGCAACGCCAAGCCCTGCTTAGCATGACGCCCCTACTCTTTCACGTCGATCAAAGCAAGATTGACTGGAGCCAACTGACAGAGATTACCATCGAAGCAGAGATTCTTATTGGGAAAGTACTGTGAATGAATCTAAAATCAAAAAACGCATCTATTAAAGATGCGTTTTTGTTTAATCTTAGTTCAAGTGCCAGATATCTTCGTTGTACTGAGCGATTGTACGGTCAGATGAGAAGAATCCTGCTTTCGCAATGTTGACGATGACTTTATCCAACCATGCGTCACGGTCTTCGTAGTCAGCAAGCATTTGCTCTTTAACCTTGATGTAGTCTTCCAAGTCAAGAAGAGTCATGAACCAGTCTTTGTTGATCAATTCGTTGTAAAGACGTTCCAAGCGCTCTTTCTTACCGACTGCAAGAACAGCATCGCTTACGATGAAGTCAACCAATGGTTTGATCGCTTTACGAGCGTAGAATTCGCTTGATTTGTAGGCTGATTTCGCATAAAGGTCGATAACAGTTTCTGAATCTTCACCGAAGATGTAGATGTTTTCATCTCCAACCAATTCAGCGATTTCAACGTTAGCTCCGTCCATAGTACCAAGAGTCAAAGCTCCGTTCAACATGAATTTCATGTTACCAGTACCTGAAGCCTCTTTAGAAGCAAGTGAGATTTGTTCTGAGATGTCACATGCTGGGATCAAGAAGCTTGCTGCAGTCACGTTGTAGTTTTCAACCATGACAACTTGCAAGTGTGGAGCTACTGCTGGGTCGTTTGCAATTACTTCTGACAAGCAAAGGATCAAGTGGATGATATCTTGAGCGATTGTGTAGGCAGGAGCTGCTTTACCACCAAAGAATACTGTGATTGGACGAGCAGGGATGTTACCAGCCTTGATGTCCAAATATTTGTGGATGACATACAAAGCGTTCATTTGTTGACGTTTGTACTCGTGAAGACGTTTGATTTGGATATCAAAGATAGAGTTTGTATTGATTTCCACACCTTGGTGCTCTTTCAAGTGACGAGCCAATTTACGTTTGTTGTGAGCTTTGATGCTTTCCAATTTTTCTTTGACAGCAGCCTTGTCTTCGTATGAAAGAAGGTCTTCCAATTTAGAAGCTTCATGGTGCCATTCGCGTCCAAGAATCTCATCCAAGTAGTGAGACAAGCTTGGGTTAGCATGCATGAGCCAACGACGGAATGTGATACCGTTTGTTTTGTTGTTGAATTTTTCTGGGTAGATGTCGTAGAAAGCTTTCAACTCTGAGTTCTTCAAGATTTCAGTGTGAAGAGCTGCAACCCCGTTTACGCTGTATCCGTAGTGGATATCCATGTGAGCCATATGAACACGTCCGCTCTCATCGATGATTTGAACAGCTGGGTCTTTGTATTCTGCTTTAACACGGCGATCCAATTCTTTGATGATTGGTACCAAGTGAGGAACCACTTCTTCCAAGAATTCAAGAGGCCATTTTTCAAGGGCTTCAGCAAGGATTGTGTGGTTTGTGTAGGCAGTCATGCTACGAACGATAGAGATGGCTTCATCAAGTTCGATACCACGTTCAGTCAAAAGACGAATCAATTCAGGGATTACCATTGATGGGTGAGTATCGTTGATTTGTACAACTGCGTAGTCAGCAAGGTCGTGCAAGTTGCTTCCTTTTTCGATTGCTTCATCAATGATCAATTGTGCACCGTTTGAAACCATGAAGTATTGTTGGAAGATACGGAGCAATTCACCTTGTTTATCACTATCGTCTGGGTAAAGGAAAAGAGTCAAGTTACGAGCGATGTCTGTCTTGTCAAAGTTGATACCATCTTTGATAATTGAAGAATCAACTGAATCCAAGTCAAACAAACGCAAACGGTTTTTCGTAGCTGTTTTGTAACCAGGAACATCGATATCGTAAAGAGTAGATGTCAATGTAAAGTGTGCAAATGGCACTTGGTAGCTACGGCTTGAACGAACCAACCAGTTTTGGTCAGTCAACCAAGCGTTAGGAATCGTTTCTTGTTGGTTGTTTTTAAGAACTTGTTGGAACAAACCGAAGTGGTAGTTCAAACCAACACCGTCACCGTTCAAACCAAGTGTAGCGATTGAGTCGATAAAGCAAGCTGCCAAACGTCCCAAACCACCATTACCAAGTGATGGTTCCAATTCTACTTCTTCGATTTCGATTAACTCTTTACCTGCATCAGCAAGTTCTTTTTTAACTTCGTCATAAAGACCAAGGTTAATCAAGTTGTTTGACAAGAGTTTACCAATCAAGAACTCAGCTGAGATGTAGTAAACTTTTTTCTTACCAGTGTTGACTGGTTTTTGGCTGCTAGCAAGTTTGCTGTAGTTAAGAAGAGCAAGGTAAAGCTCTTCGTTACTACATTCTGCGATAGATTTATTGTAACGATTTTGTACAAATTCTTTTAATGGTAACATTTTTGTGTCTCCTGATATTGTCTTATTTCTTTAATTCTACCAAATTTTCATTAATTCGGCGATAAATTGTAGTCAAGTCAAGCAAAGTTTCTTCGACAGCAGGAGTCAATTGATCCTCTGTCATACGCCATGACCAGTTTCCACCAAGAGTAGATGGGAAATTCATACGAGCTGAACCATCCAACTCTAGCAAGTCTTGCATAGTAGCAATAGCCATAAAGCTTACTGATGAAAAGGCTGTACGAAGCATAGCATGTACTACTGTTTCGTATTCCTTGCGATTTGTATAGCGTGCCATGTACTCACGTGTTGGATCATCAATCTCATCACGGTACCAACCAAGAACAGTGTTGTTATCGTGTGTTCCTGTGTACATAACTGAGTTGGCTGGTGCCAAGTGTGGGCTGTCGATGCTTTCATGCTCTGGGTTGAAGGCAAATTGAAGGACTTTCATTCCTGGGAATCCAGTACGCTCACGAAGCTCGATAACTTCATCAGTCATGAATCCAAGGTCTTCTGCGATGATGTTCAAGTCACCAAGCTCTTCTTTAACAGCTGCAAAGAGTTTGTAGTCAGGTCCTTTCACCCATTTACCAGGTGCCGCTGTTTTAGAACCAGCAGGGATTTCCCAGTAAGACTCAAATCCACGGAAGTGGTCGATACGAACGATATCGTAGATTTTAAAGCTTTCACGCAAGCGTTCAATCCACCATTTGTAGCCATCTTTGTCCATTGCTTCCCAGTCATAGATTGGGTTGCCCCAAAGCTGACCGTCTGCAGAGAACTCATCAGGAGGGCATCCTGCAATGTGTGTTGCTTTTCCGTTTTCATCTGTTTTGAAGAGATGTGGATTTGCCCACATATCGCTTGAGTCCTCAGCCACATAGATAGGCATGTCTCCAACAATTTCAATGTGGTTATCGTTGGCGTATGCTTTCAATTTCAACCATTGTTGGAAGAAAAGGTATTGGGTTACACGGTGGTAAACAAGCTTGTCAGCTAATTTCTCACGGTAACTTTCAAGAGTTGAAGCTTTGCGAGCACGAGCATCAGCATCTGGCCATTCAGTCCAAGCAAGATTGTCAAAATGCTCTTTGATAGCCATATACTCAGCAAAGAGTTCAAGCCATGATTGATTTTCTTGAGCAAATTTTTCGAAGTCTTTGACAGCTCCAACTTCAAGGAAACGTTTGACAGCTTTCTCTAAAAGCGGACGACGTGCATAGTAGATTTTAGCGTAGTCAACTTCAGTTGGGTTGCTACCAAAGTCCACACCTTCAAGATCACTTGCTTCCAACAAACCTTGCTCCACTAAAATATCAAGGTCGATAAAATGAGTGTTTCCAGCAAAGGCTGAGAATGATTGGTAAGGAGAATCTCCATAGCTAGTTGTTCCCAAAGGAAGGATTTGCCAGTAGCGTTGCTTAGTACGAACCAAGAAGTCAACGAAATCATAGGCGCTTTGACCAAATGATCCGATTCCGTATGCTCCTGGAAGTGATGAGATGTGCATCAACACACCGCTTTGACGTTTTTTCATATTAGCACCTCAAGTGTTTATTTTGTTAATTACTTCAATTTTTGCGCAAACGTTTGCGCTAATTAAAGTATAACCCATTTCAAAAAGAAATGCAAGCGTTTTTAGAAAACTTTTTTTGATTTATTTATATTATTAAAAATAAAATTTACTATATCCTATTTTCTTAACTTGATAATTTTTTCAAAAAAATTGCGCAATCGTTTCCATTTGTCCATTTCCGAACAATTTTTTCTTAATTATTTACTTTTTCTTCCTATTATATCGACAGTTTTCGGTTTCTCTTAATTTTAAGCTTTTTAAAATTTTTTCAAAAAAACGCTTGCAACCGTTTTCTGTTTGTGCTATACTAGGGTCATAAGGGAAAACGTTTGCGTTTCCTCGAAATTAAAATTTGTTATTCTTTAGGAGGAATACACTATGTCAACTAAATTCATGAAGAGCGCAGCTGTACTTGGTACTGCTACTCTTGCTAGCTTGCTTTTGGTAGCTTGCGGAAGTAAAACTGCAGATAAAGCTGCTGATTCATCTGCATCAGGAAGTCAAGAAATCACTTTCTACGTTGAAGATCAATATAAAGCCTTCGCTGAATCAGCTGCAAAAGCTTACGAAAAAGAATCTGGTGTAAAAGTTACTATTAAAACTGGTGACCAATTAGGTGGACTTGACAATCTTTCACTTGATAACCAATCAGGTAAAGCTGCTGATGTCATGATGGCGCCATACGACCGTGTAGGTAGCCTTGGTACTGACGGACAACTTTCAGAAGTTACTTTGAGCGATGGTGCTAAAACTGACGACACTACTAAATCTCTTGTAACTGTGGGTGGTAAAGTTTACGGTGCTCCAGCCGTTATCGAATCACTTGTTATGTACTACAACAAAGATTTGATTAAAGAAGCTCCAAAAACATTTGCTGACTTAGAAAACCTTGCTAAAGATAGCAAATACGCTTTCGCTGGTGAAGACGGAAAAACTACTGCTTTCCTAGCTGACTGGACTAACTTCTACTATGCATACGGACTTCTTGCAGGTAACGGTGCTTACGTATTTGGCGACAACGGTAAAAATCCTAAAGATATCGGTCTTGCTAACGATGGTGCTATCGCAGGTATCGAATACGCTAAGACTTGGTACGACAAATGGCCTAAAGGTATGCAAGATACTGAAGGTGCTGGAAACTTGATCCAAACTCAATTCCAAGAAGGTAAAACAGCTGCAATCATCGACGGTCCTTGGAAAGCTCAAGCATTCAAAGACGCTAAAGTAAACTACGGTGTTGCAACTATCCCAACTCTTCCAAACGGCAAAAACTATGCAGCCTTTGGTGGTGGTAAAGCTTGGATTATCCCATCAAGCACTAAGAACCTTGAAGGCGCTCAAAAATTTGTAGACTTCCTTGTTTCAACTGACCAACAAAAAGCATTCTACGATGCTACTAACGAAATCCCAGCTAACACTGAAGCTCGTGCTTACGCTGAAGGTAAAAACGATGAGTTGACTACAGCTGTTATCAAACAGTTCCAAAACGCTCAACCAATGCCAAACATCTCTCAAATGTCAACAGTTTGGGACCCAGCTAAAACAATGCTCTTTGACGCTGTAAGCGGTAAGAAAGATGCTAAAACAGCTGCTAATGATGCTGTAACATTGATCAAAGAAACAATCCAACAAAAATTTGGTAACTAATTGATTGATTCAAGGGAGATAATTTAAACATCTCCCTTGATTTTTAGATACACTGACAATGTTTTCAACAAACTTGCTGATTAGCATCGAGCCCAGAGCTCGTATCTTATGAAAGGAGCACTCATGGAACAACAACCAAAAAAAGCAGCCTTGCTTTCATTGATTCCTGGGTTGGGACAAATCTACAACAAACAAAAAGCTAAAGGTTTTATCTTCCTTGCTGTAACATTGGCTTTTGTCCTCTATTTTATAGTACTTGCAGCACCAGAATTGAGCAACTTAATCACGCTCGGTGAAAAACCTGGCCGTGACAACTCTCTTTTCATGTTGATTCGTGGTGCATTCCACTCTATTTTTGTAATTGTTTACCTAGCCTTTTATATTCTCAATATTAAAGACGCTCACACTATTGCAAAACGTATTAATAATGGCATTCCTGTCCCATTGACATTGAAGGATATGATTAAAGGAATCTATGAAAATGGGTTTCCTTACTTGCTTATCATTCCATCTTACGTTGCCATGACATTTGCGATCATCTTCCCAGTTATTGTAACCTTGATGATTGCCTTTACCAACTATGATTTCCAACACTTACCACCAAACAAACTCTTGGACTGGGTTGGATTGACTAATTTCACAAACATCTGGAGCTTGAGTACCTTCCGTTCAGCCTTCGGTTCTGTTCTTTCTTGGACTATTATCTGGGCTTTATCTGCATCTACTTTGCAAATCGTACTCGGTATCTTTACAGCTATTATTGCTAACCAACCATTCATCAAAGGAAAACGTATCTTTGGTGTTATCTTCCTTCTCCCTTGGGCTGTTCCAGCCTTCATCACTATCTTGACATTCTCAAACATGTTCAACGATAGTGTCGGAGCTATCAATACTCAAGTTATCCCTCTCTTTGCTAAGGTTCTTCCTTTCCTAGATGGAGCACTTATCCCTTGGAAGACAAACCCAACTTGGACTAAGGTTGCCTTGATTATGATGCAAGGTTGGCTTGGATTCCCTTATATCTATGTCTTGACTCTCGGTATCCTACAGTCTATTCCAAACGACTTGTACGAAGCAGCTTATATCGATGGTGCAAACGCTTGGCAAAAATTCCGCAACATTACTTTCCCAATGATTTTGGCTGTTGCGGCACCTACTTTGATCAGCCAATACACCTTCAACTTTAACAACTTCTCTATCATGTACCTCTTCAATGGTGGTGGTCCTGGTAGTGTCGGTGGTGGAGCTGGTTCAACCGATATCTTGATCTCATGGATCTACCGTTTGACAACTGGTACAGCTCCTCAATACTCTATGGCAGCTGCCGTTACCTTGATTATTTCAATCATTGTCATCTCTATTTCTATGATTGCATTCAAGAAACTACACGCATTTGATATGGAGGACGTCTAAGATGAATAACTCAATCAAACTCAAACGTAGACTGACTCAAACCCTCACTTACCTCTACTTGATTGGACTTTCAATCGTCATTATCTATCCACTTTTAATCACGATTATGTCAGCCTTCAAGGCTGGTAACGTTGTGGCCTTTAAACTCGACGGCAATGTCAACTTTAGTCTTGATAACTTCAAAGGGCTCTTTACAGAAACCTTGTACGGCACATGGTACCTTAATACCTTGATCATCGCTTTGGTCACTATGGTCGTTCAGACAAGTATTATCGTACTTGCTGGTTATGCCTATAGCCGTTACAACTTCTTGGCTCGTAAGCAAAGTTTGGTCTTCTTCTTGATTATCCAAATGGTGCCAACCATGGCCGCTTTGACTGCCTTCTTCGTTATGGCCCTCATGTTGAATGCCCTTAACCATAGCTGGTTCCTCATCTTCCTCTACGTCGGTGGTGGTATCCCTATGAATGCTTGGTTGATGAAAGGTTACTTTGACACCGTGCCAATGTCTCTTGATGAGTCTGCAAAACTAGATGGTGCAGGACACTTCCGCCGCTTCTGGCAAATCGTTCTCCCTCTTGTTCGCCCAATGGTGGCTGTACAAGCACTCTGGGCTTTCATGGGACCTTTTGGAGACTATATCCTCTCTAGTTTCTTGCTTCGTGAAAAAGAATACTTTACAGTTGCCGTTGGTCTACAAACCTTCGTCAATAATGCGAAGAACTTGAAGATTGCCTACTTCTCAGCAGGTGCCATCCTCATCGCTCTTCCAATCTGTACACTTTTCTTCTTCTTGCAAAAGAACTTCGTTTCAGGACTTACAAGCGGTGGCGACAAGGGGTAATATACCCTCGCCACCCTTTTTCATTTTTGAACTTGTACATCGATTGTCTGGTGAGAAACATGAGCTTGCTGAGATTTCCTTGTTAGTTAATGGATGAATCATAACAAACATTCACTTTTACCAAGGATTCTACTATCCCCGCTTGAAATAAAAAACATTTCTCTATATAATACTCGTATAGAAAATGCCTATAGAAAGAGATTTATGTTACCATATCCGTTTTCTTATTTTAATAGTATTTGGGGATTTCGTAAGCCCCTCTCTCATCGTTTTGGTCTAAACTGGTTTCAACTGATTTTTACCAGTATTTTCTTGATTAGCTTATCCATGGTGCCTATTGCTATCCAGAACAGTTCTCAGGAAACCTATCCTTTAGAGACGTTCATCGATGATGTCTATGCTCCATTGACGGACGAAGTCGTTCAGGATCTAGCTAAGAATGCTCAGATTGTAGATGGTAAACTAAGCTATACGGGTTCAACTCCTCATCAAGCTTCTGTTCAAATTGGAGATACTTCTAGTTCAAGTTTCCCTGAGGAATTGCTCCTTAGCTTTGAACCCGAGAATCTCGTCATCAGTAAGCAAGGAAAAGAACTAACCAGCATTCGCTATCACGCTATCACGACTGAAAGTTTTCAAAACAAGGAGAGCTTGACTCAGGCCATTTCTAAAGACTGGTATCAACAGAACCGTGTCTATATCAGCCTCTTCCTGGTCTTAGGTGCTAGTTTCCTCTTTGGACTTAATTTTTTCATTGTAGCTTTAGGTGCGAGCCTTTTGCTCTACTTCACGAAAAAATCTCGTCTCTTCTCATTTAAGACCTATAAAGAGTGCTATCATTTTATTTTGAACTGTTTAGGATTACCAACTTTAATTACCCTGATTCTAGGTCTTTTGGGACAGAATATGGCAACTTTGATTACTGTTCAAAACATTTTATTTGTTCTATACCTGGTCACTATCTTTTATAAGACTCATTATCGTGATCCAGACTACCAAAAGTAGGAGATTATTATGCCTGTTACGATTAAAGACGTGGCCAAGGCTGCAGGAGTTTCACCTTCAACCGTAACCCGTGTTATTCAAAACAAATCAACGATTAGTGACGAAACCAAAAAACGAGTTCGAAAAGCAATGAAAGAACTCAATTATCATCCTAATCTAAATGCTCGAAGTCTCGTTAGCAGTTATACGCAAGTCATTGGCTTGGTTCTTCCGGATGACTCAGACGTTTTCTACCAAAACCCTTTCTTCCCTTCTGTTCTTAGAGGGATTGCACAGGTTGCCTCGGAAAATCACTATGCCATTCAGATTGCGACTGGTAAGGATGAGAAAGAGCGTTTAAACGCCATTTCACAAATGGTCTATGGAAAACGTGTAGATGGGCTTATCTTCTTGTATGCTCAAGAAAATGATCCCTTGGTGCAATTAGTTGTCGATGAGCAATTTCCCTTCCTCATTCTTGGAAAATCACTTTCTCCTTTCATTCCGCTTGTTGATAATGATAACATCCAAGCCGGATTTGATGCGACCGAATATTTCATCAAAAAAGGATGCAGTCGAATTGCCTTTATCGGTGGTCCCAAGAAGCTCTTCGTTACCCAGGACCGTCTGACAGGTTACGAGCAAGCACTTCAAGAACACGATCTACCTCTTGATAGTCAACGTACCTTCTTTGCAGACGAGTTTCTAGAAGAAAAGGGCTATAACTTTAGTAAACAACTCTTTAAACACGACCCTCAGACCGATGCTATTATTACAACAGATAGTCTCTTAGCTGAAGGTGTCTGTAACTACCTCAACGAACACCAGCTTGATGTTCCTGTTCTAAGCTTTGATTCGGTGAATCCAAGATTGAATCTAGCTGCCTATGTTGATATCAATAGCCTTGCTCTTGGCCGAACTTCATTTGAAACCATTCTTCAAATCATCAATGATGTCAAAGAAAATCGTCAAATCTGCTATAGACAAGTGATTGCGCACAAAATCGTTGAAAAATAAAAAACCAACTCTCTTTTTCGAGTTGGTTTTTTTGTATTCTATTTATCTGAACAGCTAGTTTTCAACCTCGACAAATCGTCCTAGAATATGGACATTCTCCGAGACAGACACAAAGGCTGTTGGATCAACTTGCTTCATAATCTGTTTAAAATCATTGAACTCCGCACGAGTGATAACGGTAATCAAAATCGCCTTACGCTCGTGGTTATAAGTCCCTTCAGCATCATGAATCATAGTCGCACCACGGTGCAATTTGTTATGGATTTTCTCAATGACTGCATCTGGATTGCTAGTGACTATCATAGCCTGCATGCGTTTTTGTTTGGTGAAAACTGCATCTGTTACACGGCTTGAAACAAAAATCGTAATCATAGAATAGAGAGCATATTTCCATCCAAAGGTCAATCCTGCAATCAGCATGATTGTACCATTTACCAAGAAAGAGATGCTTCCGACATTACGACCTGTTTTCTTACGAATAGTAAGACTGACAATATCCGTTCCACCGCTGGAAATGTTATGGCGTAAAGCAAATCCGATTCCTAGCCCCATGACGACTCCCCCAAACAGGGCATTGATGATAGGATCTTCTGTCAAGACTACCACTGGTATAAACTGGATAAAGAGCGAGCTCATGGATACCGTGATAAAAGTAAAAATCGTGAACTTATGCCCTATCTGGCGCCAAGCTAATATCATGAGTGGAATATTGATACAATAGAATGCGACAGAGATCGGGATGTGGAAATGAAACCAGTAGTTACTAAGGCTTGAGATAATCTGTGCTAAACCTGTTGCACCACTTGAATAAACGTGTCCTGGTTGGAAAAAGAAATTGACGGCTACAGCTGATAAAAAACCATATACCAGAGAAGCTGAGATTTTTTCATCGTATTTTTCTTTAGAAATTCCTTGTAAGACACGTAAGATTTTTACGCGATGAGCAAAGCGACGCAAATAATAGTGCCACTTCTTAGTTTGTTCCGTTTGTTTCATCTTGTTCTACTTGTAGATTGAGTTCTTCTAGTTGTTTAAGAGCTACTGTTGATGGCGCCTGCGTCATCGGATCAGTCGCTTTGTTGTTCTTCGGAAAGGCAATGACTTCACGAATATTTTCTTCTCCTGCTAAGAGCATTACAAAACGGTCAAGTCCGATAGCCAAGCCCCCGTGTGGTGGGAATCCATAGTCCATAGCTTCCAAAAGGAAACCAAATTGGTCATTGGCTTCTTCAGCCGAGAAGCCAAGAGCCTTGAACATACGTTCTTGAAGGTCTTTTTGATTGATACGAAGGCTACCACCACCAAGTTCATAACCGTTCAAGACGATGTCATAGGCAATAGCACGAACCTTAGCCAAATTCCCTTCGAGTTCATGAGCAGTCTCTGCCTGAGGAAGCGTAAATGGATGGTGAGCGCTCATATAACGGCCTTCTTCTTCAGACCATTCAAACATTGGCCAGTCAACAACCCAAAGGAAGTTAAACTTATCGTTATCAATCAAGCCAAGCTCTTTGGCAATACGTCCACGAAGGGCACCCAGTGTTGCATTAGCTACTTCAAGCGTATCAGCCACAAAGAGAACCAAGTCTTTGTCTTCAAGACCAAGCGCACTTGTTAAATCTCCTTGAATGGCAGTCAAGAACTTCGCAACTGGTCCGTTTAATTCCCCATCAACAACCTTAACCCAAGCAAGACCTTTGGCACCATACTGTTTGGCTACTTCTGTCATTTTGTCGATGTCTTTACGTGAGTAGTTATCTGCAGCACCTTTGACCACAATGGCTTTAACTGCAGGAGCTTCTGAGAAGACTTTGAAATCAACACCTTTGACTACTGCTGTCAAGTCCTGAAGCAACATCTCAAAACGAGTATCAGGCTTGTCAGAGCCATAAAGGGCCATAGCATCATCGTACTTCATACGAGGGAATGGAAGCGTTACTTCGATCCCTTTTGTCTCCTTCATCACGCGCGCAATCAAGCCTTCTGTGATATCCTGGATTTCTTGCTCAGTTAGGAAAGAAGTTTCCAAGTCGACCTGGGTAAATTCAGGTTGGCGGTCACCGCGCAAGTCTTCGTCACGGAAACATTTGACGATTTGGTAGTAACGGTCAAATCCCGCATTCATCAACAACTGTTTTGTGATCTGCGGACTTTGAGGAAGAGCGTAAAAATGCCCTTTATTGACACGAGATGGCACCAAATAGTCACGCGCTCCTTCTGGTGTTGACTTAGAAAGGAATGGTGTTTCCACATCGGTAAATTCCAACTCATCCAAGTAGTTACGGATCGAATGCGTTACCTTGGCGCGAAGTTTAAGATTTTCCAACATTTCTGGGCGACGAAGGTCAAGGTAACGATAACGTAGACGTGTATCATCGTTCGCCTCAATGCCATCCTTGATTTCGAATGGTGTTGTTTTAGCTGTATTGAGTACAGTAAGAGCTGTTACATTCAGTTCAACCGCTCCAGTCGCCAGTTTATCATTTGCCTGCTCACGTGCTACAACATGCCCAGTAACCTCAATGACAAACTCACTACGAAGGCTTTCAGCCGTTGCCATCACTTCCGCAGAAACTTTCTCAGGATTGATAACCAACTGCATGATTCCTTCACGGTCACGAAGGTCGATAAAGATCAGACCTCCTAGGTCACGACGGCGAGCAACCCATCCTTTCAAGGTAATTTCTTGTCCGATGTGCTCCTCACGAACACGACCAGCATACATACTACGTTTCATGTTTTCTCTCCTCTTTTATTCTGTTACTATTTTACCATAAAAGCGCAGGCTCTTCATGAAAATCATCAGAAAAGTTGAGAGATTCCTCTCATAAATGAAAAAATCCAGCAAAGTCATTCGCTGGATTTAGTATTTCTTTATTTTTTACGCTTTTCTGCAATCTCTGCTGCCTTCTTAGGGAGAACAATCTCCGTTGCATAAGCCGTCGCAAATCGCATAATTCCTGCGATTGGTGCAAAGATCACTGCTAAATAGTTATAAAAGAAATCCCCTTTTAAAGCATAGGCAAGCGCTCCAATGATAAAGAAAAGAACAACTGCCTGAACTACTGCTAATAATATTACTCGTTTCATGACTTCCTCCTGAGTCTATTATAGCATGACTATCATTAAAAATGCGATTAAATTATTCAAAGCATGTAGGGCAATACTATAAGCTAGACCACCTTTACTGATATAAGCCAAGCCCAAGCTAAATCCAAGTGAAGCATAAACTAGGAATTGTTGTGGAGTGCCAGGGAAATGAACGAGGGCAAAGATGATACTACTTACAAGAAGAAAGAGAACTGTTTGCTTGACATTATCCTGTTGAGGGAAGACATAGCGAGCTAGCATCCCTCTAAAGGTTAACTCTTCTGTAAGTGGCGCAAATACAACTACCATAAAGAAAGAAAAGAGAGGTTGATTATGAGTCAATTGTTCTGCCGTCTGTTGATTGACTGACTGATCATTTGGCAAAAAGAATTGAGCAACAATGACAAGGGCCAATACTAAGGCAGGTAACCAGATGTATTTGTTAAGGGCTGTTTTTTCAATCGTAACAGTTCCTGTCTTATACCACTTGTAGGTAACGAAGGTGAAGATTCCTGCTAATAAGACATAAACAGGGACAAAAACGTAGTCAGGTGCTCCCAACTTCATCGCTGCCACACCTACACCCTGAATGAAAGTATAAATCATAATAAATGATAAGAAAGCAAGGGCAAACCAGCCAATATTTTTAAGTGTTTTCATAATATTCTCCTATTTGAAATAACGTTTTGTTTTGCGCAACTGTGCAACATTCGTGTACAAATGGATGACCACTGCCACCAGCAGAGCAACCAACTGTACTTGTCCCAATACTAGAGATAACACGACTAAGACAACATAGATAGCAGGAATGAGGAGCTGATTGACCTTGAATAAGATCAAGTAAGCTTCTTCCATCTCAGCCTGTTTTTCTCCCTCATCATAAGTATCCAGGTATTCCAAAACTTCCTTTGGAGTCGCCATAATTGAAAGTTTATAGTTACGAACCTTGCTAGTGATTTTGAGACAGTATACACCCGACCAGATACCTACAACCATCAAAAGTATGGGTGCTACTGATTTGCCTAAACCTCCTAAATCTAAAAGTAGGCAGGATAGCATACTAATTTGGCAAACATTCCAAGCTACTGTAGCATAATCTAAGAAGCGATACGTAGCAAGGTAGTCTTGCTCATTTCCTTCATCCTCTTCCTCTCTTTGATACTTCTGATAAGCCTGATGACTTTTTCTAGTGAAATAAAATGTTAGGATTGCCGTAATCAGCCCCAGACCAAGAAAAATTGAGTACGAGGCAATAATTACTTGCTCTTGGCTGATACCTAAAGGATTAAGACCAAGGAAACCAGCAAATATTCCTAATAAAACACTTGCAAGAAAAATCTTCAGTGCAAAAATGATATGTTTCTTTTCCATCTTTTAACCTCTTTCTAAAACAAGCCAGACAACCATTGACCAAAAGCTTTTCCTGATTCAAAAATAGCGGTCAAGCCTTCTGCTCCAAGTGATACCAAAAGCAAACAAACAACAAGTAAGAGAATAGCTTGGTTTCTTGCTTTCTTCGCTCCATCTCCCAAAGGTTCATTGCCAAGCCAACCTGCTAGATAAGCATAGGCTGTAACTGTTATAATCCCAATCTCCGTAGAAGAGAGAAACAACAAGACTGTCACCAAACGAACAATGTTGGCTTGAATGTTAAAATAGTTTCCTAAACCTGCACAAACACCTGCAAGTGCTTTGTTCTCAGTATCAACTTGAAAACCTGCTAAAAATTCTTTCATAACTTTTCCCCTTTTAGGATCTCTTTAAACTTTATTTTTTTCTCTACCCATCTAAAGACTAATAGTAGCACTATATTAATCCAGAAGAGGTACTTACTTTCGACGATCGTAAACCAACCAAATAGGCTTCCAATCATAGCCAAAAGATTTACGATAAACACGACTATAGATAGATAATAAATCACTTTATACCTGTTCATCACTCATCCTCCTCTAAGCGAAAGACCGACTCGACTGGTTCATGGAAAATTTGAGCAATCTTCAGGGCGATGACGATGGATGGGGTATACTCATCCCGCTCTAGCAAACTGATGGTTTGCCTGGACACGCCAGCTAGTTTGGCCAGCTCGGTTTGATTCAGGCCATCGCGAGCCCGAAGCTCTTTTAGACGATTTTTTAGCATGTCTTTTTTCTCCTTTGTTCTTAACTTGATTTTATTGTAACACATCTTTTTATTTTTGACAAGCATATTTGTCAAAAAGTTTAAGATTTTTGTCATTTTGTAAAAGAAAACGGTCAGGAATGGTATCCTGACCGTATTTTTTATAGTTGATAAAAGATTGCTTAGTCAGCTGATGGAGCGTCTTGACTTTCTTTCAGCTGGTTTTTATCATCCTTTTTGTAATCTCTTCTGACAATATAAAGTGTTGTTAGACTGATGAGAGTCAATACAGCACCTGTAACCCTTCCTTTTTGTGAGAAGACAAATTCTACTTTGTGTTGTCCAGAAGTAATCGGGAATGAAATAAAGCTGTTCCATGCTTTTGTCACAGGTACATCCTTACCATCTACTTTCACCTTCCACCCCTCGCTATAAGGGATAGAAGTCATCATATATTTACTGTCGTCAGTAATATTCACTGAACCGACGATATGAGTATTCGAGAATTTCTCAACTTGTAGACCTTGTGCCTTCCTTTTTTCTAAAGCACTTTGAATTTGACTGATTTCTGCTCGATAAACCCCTGCGTTTGAAAGGTCAACCTTATCTGTTTTAAAGCGGAATTCCAGTACAGATTCTTGATTCTCTGCATTATCTGCAATTTGCCAGAGTTGACGTTGCGTATTTCTCTTAGAATGAGTAAACCACTTGCCATTCAAAAGAACGGAGTAATCTTTCTCTGTATTTAGACCTGCAGGTACGAAGAAGTAATAAGTCAAGTCTGTTCGCGGAGTAATTCGGTAGCGAACCACTGCATCCTTAGAAGAGTCCACCCGCTTGTAAATTGCGGTTCCTTTTTCTTTGTCGACATTTTCCTCAGTAAGATTTTCTGTTTCGACATCTCCGTAGGCTAGGGGCTTGAAGTAGTCGAGATAATTCTCTTCGCCTTTTTTCACACCTTCCATAGAGTTAAGGATGATATTTTGATTTTGGATAGCGTTATTTCTACCAAAGTTGATGTTTCTTACTAAATCATTTGTTCCATAGGCTAATGGGAAAGAATTTGGGTTTTCGTACACAATATAACGCTCATCTTCATATACCTTACGCGTGAAATAACGTTGCATATCAAAACGACTTGCAAAACGAGTGAAATACATTCTCTCAGGATGAGCTTCTTTCTCTGTAGGATCCAGATCCTTGACATCCATATAGTAACGAACACCGTATAGGGCATCTGTTAAGAGGGTCCCATTTTCATACTCTGTCGCCGCATTAATCCCTTGATCACCCATGTAGGCGAATTGATCCATGGTCGTACGCTCTAAGCTAGAACTAAAGGTACTTAAACCTGGGTAGGAAACAAGCGATGGCACTGTTTTTGAATAGGCAAAGGTTGAGGCGATTCGATAGAATGGTTGGTCTGCTTGTTTTTGAACATCATCTGTCACTTGTTTTACAGATACCGTTGCATCTACAAACTTGTCTACATCTGCATACCCAAAGGTCACTTGAGAAAGATAGGCATTATAGCCTAACTCAAAGATTGTTAGGGCAGACACGGCAAGAATGGCTAGTCTGGTCATTCTTGTGCGCAATAAGAAGATAACTGCCAAATAGACCAACAAGGTTAATACAACCTGAGATAAGAAATAACCTGTTTGGAGAAGAATTCCTAAAAGAAGGACGACAGCACCAGCTATCAATAGCACCATTTTTTTCACTTGAGGAGCTTTACGAGAACGACTCCAATAGAGATAAGAGCAAGCTGCAGTGATAGCTATTAGTAAAACCCAAAACACAAGAACATTCTTTGATAGAAATTGAGTCAAAGCTTCTGGCTGGGTTTTTGGAAGATAGGTGAATTTCTTTGTATAGAGATAAATTGCTGATAAAACGAGCAACACCACTGAAAGCAACTTCCCTCTGCGAGAAATTTCTACTTGTCCCTTAACTACCTGATAGGCTAAAACGAGCATAAAGAACGAGAATAACCATGAGAAACGGAAGAAGAATCCAGCTGGGTTTTGTCCCATATGCCAGATTTTACTTACAAATTCATTGACAAAGGAAATGAAGAAGACAAGGGTGACCGCACCTGCAGCCCAACGTTTTTCCTTGGCTACCTGCTTCGATGTAAAGTAGAGGATAAAACCTAGAAATCCTAAAGCACCAATGTAGATATTTGGAAGGTTAGGTCCAGCCGACCAGCCTGAGGCAGTATCAAAACCACCGATAGCTAACTTCGACAGGATATCCACAGGATTGATCTGAAAGGCGAAGGAGAACTTCATAGCATCTCCAACCTGCCCCTTACTCTCAAGGAGATTATAGAAAACTGGCACAATCAAAACCGATGCCGTAGCAACCCCAATGACAGAGAAGGCAAATGTTTTTACCAAAGGACTCAAGAAGTGTTTCAGCTTCTGTTTCAGAGTTCCCTGGATAGAGAGGCGTGGTGAAACATAATAGCAAGAGTATAGGACGATAAAAATCGAAATCATATAGCCCATATAGAACTGCAGAAAGACTGTTAGCCCTAAAATAAAGGCATAACGATAGGGTCTTCCTCCATCCAAGAGCTCTTCCAGATAAACGATAACGAGCGGTAGCATAATCATGGCATCATAGAAAATGACGTTCATCTGATAGGAAACGAGCATCCCTGAAAGAGCATAGGCTGTTGCAAACAAAGGCACCAACCACACACGAGATTCTGCTCCCTTATAGCGCTTAATCAGGAAATGAGAGAAAGATAATCCGATTGCTCCATATCTAAGCCAAATAGTCAGGAAAACTGCTAAACCATAGTGTTTGAAGGGTATAATAATATAAAAAATATTAAAGGGACTCATCAAGTAATAGCCCAAAACCCCTATCATGTCTCCACCGAGAGATTTAGTAAAAGAGTAAGTCAGGCTACTCAAATCACCAGTAAGTACCGCATGTTTAAGTAAGCCAAAAAAGCTGATATACTGCTGACCAAAGTCAACTGCCATCAGACTTTTATTCCCAAAGGGATAGCTACCCATGAAGAACCAAACAACCAGCATGATGGTCATCGGTAGTAAGGCACTTATCGTATAAAGCAAGGCTTTAGGGTGTTTCCCTTTTAACTCTTGCCAACGCGTTAACCACTTATCCATGTTTGTTTTCTCCTATGTCTTCTTAACCAATCTTATCTTTTTCAGCTTGGTCAATATTGCTTTTCGCGACGATAAAGTGAGGACGCTGCTTCACCTCGTAATAAATCTTTCCAATATACTCTCCAAGTACTCCTATGAAAATGAGTTGCACACTACTAAACAAGATGATAGCTGCTATTGTCGTGAAATAGCCACTTGTATAGTCGGAAGAAAAGATAAATTTACAAAATTCATAAACAATATAGAGAAGAGACAGAGCCATACTGACAAATCCAAATTGGATACAAATTCTAAGCGGTCGGTCATTAAATGAGATAATCCCCTGGAAAGCATAGTTCATAGACTTCTTAAAGCCAAATTTACTTTTTCCTGCCTTACGAACTTCATTTTGATAAGGAATAACCTTCTCTTTAAAACCGATCCACTCATAAAGCCCTTTGTTAAATCGATTGTACTCCGGCAGTGAAACAAATACATCCACAGCTCTCTTACTGAGGAGACGTAACTCGGATTTTCCATCTGTCAATTTAACGTCCATGGAGTGATTCGAGAATTTATAAAAACTACGAGCAAAGAAGCTTCCTACAAATGACTCCCCTTCTCGAGTTCTCTGACCGCTGACAATGTCATATCCTTCTTTATAAGCTTCTACAAAGAGAGGGATAAGGTAGGGCGGATGTTGCAAATCACCATCCATCACCATAACTGCATCACCAGTCGCATACTTAAAACCAGCAAGAATTCCACTCTCGCGTCCAAAGTTTCTACTAAAGCTGATATACTTGACCCGTGGGTTTTCATTGGCAATAGCATCGATTAATTCTAGTGTGCTATCGCTACTGCCGTCATCCACATAGAGAATTTCGTAGTCAGACAGTTCTTCCGATAAAATCATACTCTCTAACTGCTCAGAGATGGCTTTATGCGTTTGAGCGAGAACTAATTCTTCATTTAAAAGAGTGATAAGAATTGATAGTTTCATCTAAATACTCCATAATATCTACTTTTTTAAAAAAGGGAGAGAGCCATGCTCTCCCCTATCTAAAGAAACTCAACTATTACTTATTAGAATATTTACGTTTCAATACAACTGTGCCTGATAAGATGACGATTCCTGCAAATACCAAGCCAGTTCCTACGGCTTCTCCAGTTTTAGGAAGTTTTGGTTTCTCATCTGTTGTAGTCGTTGATCCTTCTGTTGTTGAAGTGGTTGTTGGCCCTTCTGTTGATGCGGTCGTTGAAGTTGTCGTTGATCCTTCTGTTGTTGAAGTAGTTTTTGGCTCTTCTGTTGTTGTAGTTGTAGAAGTTGTCGCTGGTTCTTCTGTTGTTGTAGTTGTAGAAGTTGTCGCTGGACCTTCTGTCGTTGTAGTTGTAGAAGTTGTCGCTGGACCTTCTGTCGTTGTAGTTGTAGAAGTTGTCGCCGGTTCTTCTGTTGTTGTAGTTGTAGAAGTTGTCGCTGGACCTTCTGTCGTTGTAGTTGTAGAAGTTGTCGCTGGACCTTCTGTCGTTGTAGTTGTAGAAGTTGTCGTTGGTTCTTCTGTCGTTGTAGTTGTAGAAGTTGTCGTTGGTTCTTCTGTCGTTGTAGTTGTAGAAGTTGTCGTTGGACCTTCTGTCGTTGTAGTTGTAGAAGTTGTCGTTGGTTCTTCTGTCGTTGTAGTTGTAGAAGTTGTCGTTGGACCTTCTGTCGTTGTAGTTGTAGAAGTTGTCGTTGGTTCTTCTGTCGTTGTAGTTGTAGAAGTTGTCGTTGGTTCTTCTGTCGTTGTAGTTGTAGAAGTTGTCGTTGTGGTTGTTGTGGTCGTAGTTGTAGTTGTAGTAGTCTTATCTCCACTACCCTCACCTGAACCTGTTTCTAAACGGGTCAAGGCCTTAATTGGAGTACGCTTTTCGAAGTTGCTTGCTGTCCATTCCAAAACATTGGCAACTTGAGTATCTTTTGGAAGTTCCGAAGTCAACTCTGTTGTGTACTCAATGTACATCGCCCAATTCCAGTTGTCACCAAAGTTAATGGTGAATCCTGTGATTTTACCATCCGCATTTCGAGTGAATTCAGCTTTTTTGCTAAAGTTATCGATTGGTTCCAATTTAAGAAGTGCTGCTTCATTTGGAATTTTTTCTGGTTGAGTCGCATAACGAACTGCACGGAAAGAGCTTTCTACCAATACTTGTCCACTATCGCTAAAGTCATCCTTGATGACCATGTTGTTCAATTTATCCTGAACAGCGTTCAAAACAACACGCCACTTGATGCGGTTAGGATTTTCTGAATCTTGGTAACCATATTTCATTTCATAGTCACCAGCTTCACCGTCTGTTTTATTGTAATTGAGGGTATATTTTTCTGTCCCGAATTGGAAAGTATAGTTACCTGATTCTGGTAAGTTGGTTACGTTTGGACGCACTGAATATTTCAAAGACATTACTTTATCTTTGTAATTCTTAGAGAAATAATCGGTAAAGGTAATCGTTACTTTTTGAGTACTTGGGTCTGTTACTGCATTCCCAATCACTTCACCACTACTATGGGTAATTGGAAATTCTAGTTTAGTAATCAAGCCCAACTCTTTCGGAAGGTCAAGTACCAGTACATCGCCTTCGTTAATTTGTTGAGTATCCGGGAAAGAAATGGTATTGGTTGCTTCCAAAACTTTACCTGTTCCGATTTGAGTGTCCGATGTCAATGGTTGACCATCAACAGTGATTGATGTTTTATTGGTATAGTCTGTAACATCAGCTGCAAATACTGTTGTCAGTACCGTCAAAGATAACACGATTATACCCAAAAATGCAAACACGCGCATCGTGTTCTTTTTAAAATAATTCATGGTTGACTCCTTTTGATTAATCAAATATATCATAGCATTTTTTGAATTCGTTTACAAGCTATTTATTATAATATTCCACTTTTCCTTCCAAAAATGTTCAGTTTTCCCAACTTTTTATATAAAAATAGTCTTCAATGGTCGGATTTTTTATTAAATAAAAACCAGGAATAAAACCCTGGTTCATTACTTTACTATTAAGAGCCTAATTTTTCAAATACTTCTGAGAAATTTTTACTAATAGCTTCAAGAGAAACTTCTACTTCTTCTCGAGTTTGGTTGTTCTTGACCTGCACTTGACCGCTTTCGACTTCACTCTCTCCTAGAGTGATAAGTGTCTTAGCTCTAAAGATATCAGCCGACTTAAACTGAGCTTTGAGTTTGCGGTTAAGGTAATCTCGTTCTGCCTTGAAACCTTGTTGACGAAGAGCTTGTACCAACTCTAAAGCCTTGATATTTGCTCCTTCACCAAGGACAGCAATATAAACATCTAGGGCGTTTTCGATAGGTAGGGCCACACCTTGCTTTTCAAGAACTAAAAGGAGACGTTCTACACCAAGTCCAAACCCAAAACCAGCAGTCTCAGGACCACCAAAGTAAGCAATCAAGCCATCATAGCGACCACCTGCGCAGACTGTTAATTCATTACCCTCGATTTCAGTGATAAACTCAAAAATCGTGTGGTTGTAGTAGTCCAAACCACGCACCATGTTGGTATCGATGATATAGTCTACTCCAAGATTTTCCAGCATCTGACGCACAGCATCAAAGTGGGCTTGGCTTTCTTCGTCAAGGTAATCCAAGATAGATGGTGCATTCTCCACAGCTGCCTTGTCTTCTTTTTCCTTAGAGTCCAAGACACGAAGAGGATTTTCTTCCAAACGACGTTGACTATCCTTAGACAAGCTATCTTTCATAGGTGTCAAGTAGTCAATCAAGGCTTGACGGTAGGCTGCACGACTTTCAGGATTTCCAAGAGTATTTAGATGCAGTTTGACACCCTGAACACCGATTGCTTTCAAGAAGTGGGCTGCCATAGCGATCGTTTCCACATCAGTAGCTGGATTGCTAGAGCCAAAACACTCCACACCAATCTGGTGGAATTGACGCAAGCGACCTGCTTGTGGACGCTCATAGCGGAACATTGGACCCATGTAGTAGAACTTACTTGGCTTTTGCACTTCTGGTGCGAAGAGTTTATTTTCCACATAAGAACGAACGACTGGAGCAGTTCCTTCTGGACGGAGGGTAATATGACGGTCTCCCTTGTCGTAAAAATCGTACATTTCCTTGGTTACGATATCAGTTGTGTCTCCAACAGAACGACTGATGACTTCGTAGTGCTCAAAAATAGGGGTACGTACTTCTGCGTAGTTGTAGCGTTTGAAGATTTCACGCGCAAAGCCTTCAACGTACTGCCACTTGGCAGACTCAGCAGGTAAGATATCCTGCGTTCCTTTTGGTTTTTGTAATTTCATAGGGAATCCTCTTTCTAACTTAATAGTCCTATTTTACCATAAATGAAAGGATTGGGACAGTCTGAAAAGAAGACGAACACCTAAATTTCATTTTTGAGATTGAGACTTGTCAGAAGAATAGCTATCAGAGAAAGACCTACGAAAAGTATCCAAGTCAACTGTATATCCCATACCGCCACCAGTGAAAAACAGGCCGTCCCCACTGGTATAGATAGAGTAAACAACAAACCTAAAAAATTACTGGTACGAGAGAGAACCTCTGGAGCAAGATTTTTCATGAGCAAAGCACTAATTTTAGGGGAAATTTTACCAGAGATATACATGGTAAAAAAGACGAAAAGCATCCCAAACAAGACTTGGTTTAACAAATTAGATAGACCAACTAGACTAGCTCCTAATGTAACCCACATCATCAATCTAGGCAAAGATTGCTTCCCAAAATAGTCATTTCCCGTAAGACTACTGATGATAACTGCTAATAAGGTAATCAATTGTAAGATAAACAATGCATCCTTGTAGGAAAAATTCAGTAAGGAATGATTTAAAAGGAAGATGTTATAGATACCACCTAAGGCACCACCCAAAGCATTGATAAGCAAGATAGCAAAGAGCATAAAACCAAAGTTTTTCTGTCCACTTTGAAGAAAAACAAGACGTAAATTTCGGTAAATTGTTAGGAACTGCTCTTTGATAGAAAGCTTCTCATTTTTCAGTGATTTACTGTCAACAAGTGGAGTTGATAAGCTTAATTCAGCCCTTCCTAAAAAGAGAATGAGAGCTGACACTAGGAAAAATATGGCATTGATTCCTGCTACGAGCGAAAAGTTCTGCGTCGATACCCCTAATAGCCAAACACCGAAAGCTTGGCCACCAATAGCAGAAATATAGGTAATAAACTGAGAAAAGGAATAGGCCTCCATCAGATCTGACTCTGCTACTTTTTCTTTAACGAGAGGCATTCGCAAGCCCCCAGCAAAATCACTGGCTACATCACTAATGACATTGATGAGGCAAAGGGTCGAAAAGGCAAAGAAACTAGCTTGCTGAACAACTAGGGCTACCAGAAAAAATAAAATTGCCTGAAATAAACCGACATAGGTCATCCATTTGACCTTGTCCCTCGTATAATCTGCCCGAATCCCCACAAAAACTGTAAAAAGAGTTGGAAGCATCATCACAACATTCGCCATGGCAACGGCAACAGAAGCCCCTGGTAAAGTCGAAGCATAGACCACAAACACTAAATTAAAAATGGAAGCTCCAAAAGCATTGAAAAATCGTGATAAACTCAAAACTCTGTAAGCTTGGTTTCTTAGTAATAGTTTCATATAGATTCCTCTCTCTCACATACTACTTTTATGGTAGCTCTAGTATAGCATCAAGAGTCTTACGAGAAGATGTTTTTGAATATATGCAACAGATTAAACGAATAACGAAAACGATAGAACTTGTCTAATGCTAATAAGTATCTTCACAGTCCTATCGTTTCAAGTTGTTTTATATAGTTGCAGATATTCAACACTCCATAGCACTTCTATAAAAGTTTGCAGATTTGCTACAACCAATCATCTCGAAAATACGGAGAGCGTCCTCCATCTTTCTCTGCCCTTCCTCTACTCTTCCTTGCTTACTATCAAGCAAACCTTCTGCCCAGAGGTAGACTATTCGAAAATAGGTTTCATTTTCTTCAAAGAAGTTCTTTTCAATTTGTTTTTTAAAATAGAGGGCATTGGTAAAATCATCAATTTCAATACAGGCCATAAAAGCATTGAGGAGCAAGGTGTGCATCATATTCCGATTTTTCCCAACTCCTTGCAAGAAATCTGACTTCCGCAACATTTCTCGAGTATATTTTGTCAAAAGCTGGACTGATAAAAGAGGAGAGCAGGAAGAAAAGAACGAAAGTTCATAGAGCCCCCAAATTTCAACAGAAAATAGATAATCATGTAGGACTCTTTCTTCCTCAGAGGTCAATGTAACTGTCTC
Source organism: Streptococcus sp. KHUD_017 (assembly GCF_054861245.1). Lineage (NCBI taxonomy): Bacteria > Bacillati > Bacillota > Bacilli > Lactobacillales > Streptococcaceae > Streptococcus > Streptococcus sp. KHUD_017. The sequence goes on along the minus strand of NZ_CM142175.1, from coordinate 78,672 downwards.
ATCAATGGCTTTCATATAGGATTTTATTAAAATCGCATTGAGAATGTGTTCTTGTTTATCCTTTGAAAAAGGAAGTTGTTGATATTCTCTCTGGTAGAGAGTACGCAAAGATGTTAAATCTTGTGGGTCTATAGACTCGACTATTCTGTTTCTAAATTCAGAATAGACATCCTGATGAAAACCTCTCGCCAAAAACAACAATTCTTCCATACTCGCATGAATATTCTCCAAAGCTGTGATTAACTTTGGAGCAGATATTTCACTCTGACCATTTTCAAAACGCGACAATAAGGATGCTGAAAAGCGTCCACCTGTTGCTTTTCTCAAGGAAATTTTTCTTGATTCTCGTAGCTCTTTAAAAACTTTTCCTAAATTCTTCATCCTCTTACCACTCATCTTTTATTTTTTCCTATTTTACCACATTTCCTAATAAATACTAGTTCCAAACTAGCATTTACAATCTAAGCAAGGCATGGTACAATGAAAACCATCAGATATACGAAGGAGAATTTATGAAAAAGAATATCTTGACAACTCTTGTGGCTGCCCTTGTCTACTTTCTCTGTATTGGGGTGGGGGTTCTACTAGGAAGCCTTGTCGACCATACTGGAAATATGTTTTACGCCCCTGCCTTTTCTGCTCTTGTAGGCGGTAGCGTCTATATAATCCTTTTAGAAAAAGTGCCTCGCTTTGGAGCGATTACAACGATTGGGCTTGTGATTTCTCTCTTTTTCCTCGGGAGCAAGCATGGTGCTGGAGCCTTTCTCCCAGGAATCATCTGTGGACTTGCGGCGGATGGCATCGCCCATCTTGGCCATTACAAGGATAAGGTCAAGAACCTCCTTTCCTTTCTAGTATTTGCTTTTGGCACCACCGGTCCCATTCTACTTATGTGGATAACCCCTCAAGCTTATATAGCAACTCTAGTAGCTCGTGGGAAATCTCAGGACTATATTGACCGCATTATGGTCTCACCGAATCTCGGTAATATCCTACTTTTTATCGCAAGTGTCCTCATTGGTGCTTTACTTGGCGCCCTGATTGGACAAGCACTTTGTAAGAAGTTGACACATAAAAGTTAGATAATAAAAAAGAGCTAGAAGGCTCTTTTTTATTTATGACTTAATTTCTTGGTCAAGAAGTCTCCCAAGAACTGAATTGTAAAGATAATCAGGATAATGATGAGCGTCGCAAGGACTGTCACATCATGATTGAAACGGTTAAATCCATAAGCGATAGCTACGTTACCGATACCACCTGCTCCGACCGCTCCCGCCATAGCTGTTTCACCGACTAGTGAGATCAAGGTCACAGTTGTCACACGAATCAAGTCTGGTAGACCTTCTGATAGGTAAACACCTACGATGTCCCAGAAAGTAGCTCCGCTAGCTTGAGCTGCCTCGATGACACCACCATCTAGCTCAGCTAATACCACCTGTACTTGACGGGCAAAGAAGGCAAAGACTGCAAAAGATAGGGGTACAATAGCCGCATTTGGCCCGATACTTGTCCCTACGATTAGATGAGAGAAGGGTGACAAGACAGCCAAGAGAATGATGAATGGCACCGCACGGAAGATAGAGGTAATCTTGTCCAAAATCCAGAAAACAACTTTATTTTCCAAGACACCACCTGGAGCTGTCAAGACAAGGAAAAGCCCTGCAACCAGCCCTAGGAAACCTCCGATGATGAAGGAAAGAACCGTCATATAAAGGGTCAAGTAGATTGCTGTTCCCCAGCCAGCTTGACCAGACCAACCCATCTTGTAGACGTTTGGTAAGTATGCTTTAATCAATTCTGCCATCTTACTGTCCTCCCTTCAATACTTTTAGTTGCACACCAGCCTGACGGATGGCATCTTGAGCGCTTGCCAAGGCTTCTTTTTCCCCTGACAAGACAACCACAAGTTCACCAACAGGAGTGCCATCCAAAATTTCAATATTTCCATAGAGAATATTGGCTGTTACTTGGTAGTGCTTATACAATTCATTTAAAAGCGGCTCATCTGTAGAAGCGCCTGCATACTTGAGTTGTACCAAAATGCTATTTTCAGATAAGTGCTCCACGATTTCTTGCTTTTCAATCTTGACCATAGCTTCATCGATACCAGTAGCCGTTGAGATAAAGTCCTGGGTCAATGGCTGCTTAGGATCTGAGAAGATTTCAAGAACGCTACCTTCTTCAATCAAGCGGCCATCCTGCATGACTGCCACACGATTAGCAATGTCTTTGACAATCTGCATCTCGTGCGTAATCAAGACAACGGTCAAGCCTAGTTTACGGTTCAATTCTTGCAAGAGTGACAAGATTTGTTTAGTCGTCTTAGGGTCAAGAGCTGAAGTCGACTCATCCGAAATCAAGATTTTTGGATCATTAGCCAAAGCACGCGCAATAGCCACACGCTGTTTTTGCCCACCAGAAAGTTGTGAAGGATAGTTTTCAGCACGGTCTGCAAGACCAACCAAGTCCAACAACTTAGCTACTTTAGCCTTCTTATCTTTCTCACTAAGTCCAGAGTGTTTGAGGGCAAAAGCTACGTTTTCCTCTGCTGTCTTCTGACTCATCAGGTTAAAGTGTTGGAAAATCATCCCAATATCTTGACGCTTACGACGTAATTGCCCGGCAGTTAAGGTTTCTTTACCATCGAAAATCACATCATCATCTACAGTAATTCGACCTGCAGATGGTTTTTGTAAAAGATTAATAACACGAACCAGGGTTGATTTCCCTGCTCCAGAATATCCTACAATCCCGTAGATATCCCCTTCTTGGATGTGAATGGTCACATCCTTGACCGCTGTGATAGTTCTCTTCTTTTGATGAAAGGTCACATCAATCTGGTCTAATTTGATAATGTCTCTACTCATAACTTCTAATCAGCTCCTCTACTAATTCAATATGGGTATAATAATCTGCGATTCGCACATTTTCATCTCCACCGTGGTCTCGGCTATTGGCATTTCCTAGACCAAAGGCAACCATAGGTACTTCTAAGGCATCAAATACCGTATGCATAGGACCTGTACCAGCAGTTGTCGGTAAGACAGATACGCCCTGTGGATAGAATTTCTTGGCTAGCTCAATAACATTGAGAATGGCCGGCGCACTCATGTCACTTCGATAACTCATCTCACCCAAGGTATAGTACAATTCTACCTTATCAAAACCGTTTTTGTCTAGTTGTTCTCGGATTTTCTCCAAAACATCATGAGGTTCAAGCCCTGGAACCAAACGGACTTCTAGCTTAGCGCTAGCTTCTGCTGGTAGAATCGTTTTAACTCCTTGACCTTGATAGCCAGACTGAATTCCTTCGATATTGAGCGCTGGCTCAAAAAAGAAGCGTTTTAGAAAGGCTGTACGTTCCTCTTGTAAAAGTGGCAATTCCAAGCCATAAATCTGACTGATTTCCTCTGGATTGCGTTGGGCATAGGTTTCAACCAAGGCTAACTCACGTTCGTTTGGCTCCTGCACATCATCGTACAAACCTTCTACCAAGATACGGCCGTCGGCAGCGCGAAGACTAGTCAAAGCTTGAATGAGATACCATGGAGCTGATTCGATGACTCCACCATAGCTAGAATGGATATCGACATCTGCACTCTTGACCTTGGCATCAAAGGTCACAATTCCCTTGTTTCCACCAGAGATTTCTAACTGCTCTAAGGCATTTTTTGTTCCTTGTTCCCAGACTAATAAATCTGCACCTCGGAGTTTGTCCGCATGTTTTTCTAAATATTTATCCAAATCCATAGAGGCCGATTCCTCTGCCCCTTCCATAATGAAGCTGATATTGACTGGAAGATCATCGTGATGTTGCATATATTTTCTCAGAGCGCTCAAGCGAGCAGTGATATGACCCTTGTCATCATCAACCCCGCGCCCATACATAATGCCATCACGCACAGAGAGTGTAAAAGGATCCTCGGTCCAAACTTGATCACCATCTGCTGGTACTGTGTCATAGTGGTTGTAGAAAATGATAGTCTTGGCATTTGGTCGTGAACTTTTGAAATGTGCCATGACAAAAGGCGCTGTATAGCTCTCGTCAATCTCAACTTCTGCACCAACACGTTTAAAAATCTCACCTAGATAACGAGCCACCTCTTTCAGGCCGACTTGTTGGGCAAAGACTGATTTTTTAGAAATCAAGGTACGCAAAACTTCAAAATAATGTTGCGCTACATGATCCTTTTCAAACTTTTCAATTTGTTCTTCTTGGCTAGGGAAAACCATTTTCTCTCTACCTTTCTACTAGGACTTGTACCTTTAGAATCAATACAAGCTGATTTCATTTGTTTTAGGCTCTATATAAAAGCAAGAGGTGGAAAAATCTCTCCCACCTCCCTGTGTTTATTACCAAACTGGTTGATCCAAGCCGTCTGAAGTTTCTTCGATGACTTTTTTCACTTCGTCAGTGTGGTAAGCTGCGATAATTTTCTTGATTGCATCAGCTTTAGGTGATGATTCCCAATCTTTTTTCGCAACGATGATGTTATACCATTGTTTTGAGTTTTCGTCAGCTTGCTCTTTAAAGAGTGCTTTCTTGTAGTCCAATTTTGCTTCTGTAACAAAAGTGTTGTTGACAACAGCTGCATCAACTGATGTCAATGAACGAGCTGTTTGGCTAGCATCCAACTCAGTAATTTTCAAGTTCTTTGGATTTTCTTTGATGTTTGCGATTGTAGCAAGTTCAGTTCCTGAAACATCCAATTTAATCAAACCTGCTGATTGAAGAAGGTAAAGGGCACGGCTTTCGTTAGTAGCATCGTTTGGAATTGCAATTTCACCGTTATTTGGGATTTCTTCCACTTTAGTATACTTGTTTTCTTCACCGTTTTTACCTGAGTAAAGGCGGATTGGTGAGATATAAGTATCTGCAATCGCTACAAGGTCTTTACCGTTTTCTTTGTTCCAGTTGTTCAAGAAGTTGTAGTGTTGGAAAGCGTTCAAGTCTACTTCACCATCAGCAGTTGCTTTGTTTGGTTGTGAGTAGTCTGTAAACTCTGTGAATTCCAATTTAATTCCGTCTTTTTCAACCAATTCTTGGACTTTATCCCAACGCGCTTCTTCTGAACCGCTACGGTTAACAGTTGCAATTTTAACTGTAGTTGTATTGTCCGCTTTCTTGTCTGAATTTCCGCAAGCTGCAAGTGTAAGGCCTGCTACTGTAGCGATTGCTGCTACGCTTAACCATTTTTTGATTTTCATGATTCTTTCTCCTTTAAAAATAATACCGTAATAGTATCTCATACTTTATTTGATTTAGCAAATTGTTATTAGATAGGCAGACATATAGTTTGAAACTATATGTCTAAAAGTTGCAAAATCATCCACCTACGAGAGAGTGGATGATTTACAAACTTATTTAATGTCAGCTTCTGCTGGGAGGTAAGAACCACCAAAGAACTGTTGAGATAGTTTTTCAAGAGTTCCGTCTTTGTATAGTTCTTGGATGCGTTTGTCCACAAAAGCCTTCAACTCATCTTGACCTTTGGCAAGAAGTGGATAAACATAAGGTTGTTGGTCACTTGGGAGTTCGATGACTTTCAAATTATCCAAACCTTGGTTTTTGATAACTGTCTCTACACCGATCTTGTCAAAAATCTTATAGTCAAATTGTCCATCGCTCAAACGAGACATGATTTGTTGGAAATCTGCCTTAGTATAATTAAGGATAGTTGGATTGTCCGCATGTTCTGTGTTGTATGCTTCCAATTGTTTAGCTGAGGTTGTTCCTTGAACGACTTCAGTAGATTTTCCACCGATATCATCAAGAGACTTGATGCTAGTGTCGTCCTTCTTCACAACAAGAACGTTAGGGTTTTTAGCAGTTGGCGCTGCGTAGAGGTATTTCTCTGCACGTTCTTTGGTATAACTAAGGTTGTTAACGGCCATTTGGTAACGATCGCTATCAAGTCCTGGGAAAATCCCTGACCACTCTGTCTTTTCAAACTTGACAGTATACTTGTCTGAGTCTTTAAAGATAGCACGAACAAGCTCAATCTCGTAACCTGTCAATTCACCATTTTCTTCATAGATAAATGGTTTTGGTGATCCGTTAGTTGCTACAACGATTTCTTTCTTACCAGATGTTGCTTCACCAGATGCAGCATCTTTCTTCTCACCACCTGAGCAAGCTGCTAATGCACCTGCAGCAACAAGCCCTAGGGCAGCAAGTGATGAATATTTAACGATTTTTTTCATGATATTTCCTCCAAAATAAGATACAGTCTTATCTTAACAGAAAAAAAGTAATTGCGCCATTATATGATTTCTATATTTGCCATAGGTTTTCTTTATGGCTGATTAAAAAACCAAGCGTAGGACTGCTATCAAGACCACTCCAAAGATAACCGTCCCCACCAGATTGCGGTAATGAAAGGCGACAAAGGCTGTCGGAAAGACTGCTAAAAAGTCTAGCCATTTGATTTGAGGGAAATCTCCAATCTTACCTGTCGCCACGCTTGATAAAATCAAGGCAAAAATAATAGAAACTGGTAGAAATTTCAAAAAGCGTTCGACAATAGGCGGCAACCCCTTGTACTTAGCAAGGATGAAAGGAATCATTCTCGGAATCCAAGTCACCAATCCAGAAAAAACGATTGCCATTAAAATATACTTACTGACCATCTAAAATCACCCCCATGGTACAACCTAGCAAGGTCGCAAACAGGACAGCTAGCGACTGAGACACTACTGTCAAGAGTACAAAAAAGGAAACAGCAACAACTCCCAGAATGATGAAGAGTTTCCGTAAGGGAATCCGTTTTTGCATAATCTGAAACTGGGAAGTGAAAATCCCGATAAACATCCCCACTAGGGCAAAATCTAGACCAAAAACTTCCGGATTTGGCAAAAGGCCACCAAGGGTTGTCCCAACTACTGTCCCAACAAACCAGGCTACATAGCTATTAAGATTGTTCCCATGCATCCACATAGGGTTGACCTTATCCGTATGAACCAACTCTCCCATCAAGACCCCGTAAGTCTCATCGGTCAAGAGACTGGACATTCCGATATTATGCCATAAGCTAGTATGACGGAAATAGGTCGACGCATGCAAACTCAGCAAGAAGAGACGCAGATTAATCAAAAAGACCGTCATAGCAATGGCTGCAACAGGCGCTTGAACTGCTATCAAGGCTATCATGGCAAACTGGGCACTCCCAGCATAGACAAAGAGGCTCATCAGGCCCATCTCAACAGGTGTTACATAGGGAGCTCCGATAATGCCACAAGCAAGGCCGATGCTAACATAGCCCAGTGCTGTTGGCATGGCTGCCTGCACACCTTCCCAAAATCCTTTTTCTTTCATAAAACTCCTTACCAGTGTTTCAGCAATCGACTGCTTATCAACAGTCACAATGAGGACTATTATAACACAATCAAAGAGGAGAAAATAGTCTGGAATTTGAAACTAATAGCAAGTATCAGCCCCTGAACAGTATGGTTCATTATGGATACATGAGAAATTGATCAATTCGAATTCTATACTTATAGCCTTCATTTTTTTCAGTATATTCATCTTCTATCGGGTAGACATCAACCCAGAGCTCTCTCCTTTGGCCTTGCAATTTGACTTTATAGCGATAGCCATCATCGTATAATCCTACTGTCTCGGTAGTTACGGATTTGAAAGTCGGAAGAGCTTCAATTTCTTTTTTTATAGTCTGGGATAAATTGTAGAGCGCCACTTGTTGCTCCATTTTTGAAGCTACAGAAATATGAACTGTCACTTCTTCCAAGCGATGTGATTTTGAAAATGTGAAATCTGCTCGACCTGTATAACCATTCAATGCAATATTTTCGTAATGATAGAAAAGCCGGCCTGTTTTATAGAAATAAGGATCCCTTGCATGCCAAGTGTCCCGAAAGGCGGTTTCCGTTTCTTCTATCACTTCATCAGCTTCTCCAAACACTTTTTCAAGAGATTTGAGGGGCATATTGAATGACAGTGACTCAAATAGAATCAATTGTATCTTTGGAATATGCTGGCAAGCTGACATACAGAGCAATAAAGCTCCAAGAGCAAGCACAACACTCATTGTTTTTTTAAATCTCATATTTCTACTATACTAAAAAACTCAGGCATTTGTCCAAGATAAAAGAGTTAACCTTAGGCTAACTCTCTATTCCATGGTATCAAAAGCCAGGCTAGGTTTGGCATTTAGCTCCAAGCCTGCAAAATTTTCTTTGTTCCACTCGCTAACGCTAGCATAGGCAATCATTCCCGCATTGTCTCCGCAAAGTCGTAGAGGTGGAATGATAACCTTGACATCGGTAATTTCTGATGCTAGGCGTTCCCTGAGGCCTTTGTTAGCTGCGACACCACCAGCTACGACTAGGGTTTTAACAGGATATTTCTCCAGGGCTTTCTTGGTTTTTGCCATGAGAATATCCATGACTGCTGCTTGGAAGGAAGCAGATAGGTCTTCCTTGGACAAGCTTTCTCCCTTTTGCTCGGCATTGTGGTGAAGATTGATAAAGGCAGATTTCAAACCTGAGAATGAAAACTCCAGATTGTCCTCCTTAATCATGGCTCGAGGGAAATCATAAACATCCTGACCTTGATGAGCTAACTCGTCAATCTCCCGACCTGCTGGATAGGTCAAGCCCATGACACGTCCAACCTTGTCATAGGCTTCACCAACTGCATCATCACGAGTTTCACCAACAATCTTATAATCACCAGCTTCAGAAACATAGACCAACTCTGTGTGTCCACCGCTGACTAAAAGAGCTAACAAAGGAAATTCCAAAGGTTCGACACTTTGAGCTGCCATGAGGTGGCCAGCCATGTGATTCACAGGAATCAAAGGAAGTCCATGAGCCCAAGCAAATGCCTTAGCAGCTGACAAACCAACAAGTAAGGCTCCGACCAATCCTGGTCCATACGTAACAGCAACAGCTGTCACGTCCTCTTCGGTAATCCCTGCCTCTGCCAGAGCTTCCTCGATACAAGCTGTGATGACTTCAACATGGTGGCGGCTAGCCACTTCTGGCACCACACCACCAAAACGTTTATGACTCTCAATTTGACTAGCAATGACATTGGACAAGAGCTCATCGTCGTTTTTCAGGACGGCGACACTGGTCTCATCACAGGATGTCTCAAATGCTAAAATATATCTATCCTTCATCTATTTCTCTCTTCATAATAATGGCATCCTCAACTGGATTATGGTAGTAGGCCTTTCTCTCAGCGATGACCGCCATTTTTTCTTTCTTGTAAAATGCTTGCGCTCGTTGATTAGACTTTCTGACTTCGAGGAAAATCTCCTTGTCTGTTTGCAATGTCGCAAACAAGGCTGAGGCTATCCCCTGTCCTTGATAGGCTTTCTTGACAGCGATTTGCAGGACTTCTGCTTCAAAAAGATTCTCCTGAATTGCTAGAAAACCTATCACTTCTTCCCCATCATAAGCTAGAGCATACCAAGTCTGGTCTTGAGACAGGTCTGCTTGGATTTGTTCCAACGTCCAAGGACTGACGGGATAAACATCCGTCATCACTTCGTAGATAGCTTGTGCCACATCAGGCTGCTGTTGGATTCGTTTGATTTCTATCATAGGCGTTTAATGTAAGACTCGCCAGACTCGGCGTGATTCTTAAGCCAATTTTCCTCAGCTTCGACTCGTTTGAGGTAATTCGGCACAAAGTCGTGCAAGGAGTCCGCTTTCTTATCCCAGGCCCAAAGAGCTAGATTCGCTGCATTTGGTAAGGTTTCTTGATAGTTAGCCTGTGGTAATTGCTCTTGAATCTGCTCGACAAAGGGACCCACTTCACCGACAAAGGTTACCTGGTCAGCATCCTTGACTTGCTCAAGGACTTCCGCAAAGGACAGATGCGCTTCTGGAAAGACAGGTTGAGCATGTTCATAAAAACCTGCATAAACATTGTTACGACGTGCGTCCATCAAGGGAACAACCAGACCTTGCTGCTGGCTCGGTACCAGAGCTAGAAGGCTCGATATCCCAACCAACTCAATGTTTAGGGTATGAGCCAAGGTCTTGGCAGTGGCTACTGCGATTCGCAAACCTGTATAGCTACCAGGCCCCTCTGCCACGACGATTCGATCCAAATCTTTGGGTGTCAAATCTAGATTGGTCATCAAAAAATCGATGGCAGGCATGAGGGTAATACTGTGATTCTTCTTAATATTAATCGTCGTCTCAGCAAGAAGCTGCTTGTCCTCTAAAATAGCTAGAGACAGAGCCTTACTGGACGTATCAAAAGCTAATACTTTCATAACACATTCCTATCTTTTTGTCTGCTTACTATTATACTACAAAAGCCGCCACATGGGAATTTTCTTTGTTTCCAAACAAAAATGTCCTGCCAAACAGACAGGACAAGCACTTAAGTATTCAAACCAAAGTAAAATACGAACCAGACCACATAGGTCACCAGGAGAAGGAAAAACGAATAAAGGGTCACGAAGCCAATCTGCCAAATGAGTTTGGCTTTCCGATACTCTAGCCGAGTATACAAAACATTTCCTCCGTAAACACAGGCAACGAATACCGCAAAGGCCAGAAGACGAATGATAATAGCTAGTTGAAACATATCCTGCCCTCCTTCATAAGGAAAAACCTCTTTTCTAACTTTATTATAGCACTTGCATCTTATGTCTTCAAATACTTATACAAGGTAAAATGAAACGCATTTCAAGCTCCTTACTTTCATGTTTCCTGCTTTTACTAATTCCCCTTTTTATGTTATAATTGAGATAATTGTAACGAATCAAGGTCAATACAGGCAGAAAATGAAATAGAAACAAACAGCTTCAAGCTGGTAATTTTTTGAATACAGCTGACCTGAAAACAGAAAGGAAACACATGATTTACAAAGTTTTTTATCAAGAAACTAAAGACCGTAGCCCACGTCGTGAAACAACACGCTCACTTTACTTAGACATCGATGCTAGTTCAGAACTTGAAGGACGCATTATTGCCCGTGAACTTGTTGAAAAAAACCGTCCAGAATTCAACGTTGAATATATCGAGCTCTTGTCAGACAAATTGCTAGACTACGAAAAAGAAACTGGCGCATTCGAAATTACGGAGTTCTAATATGGCCTATACTCTTAAACCAGAAGAAGTGGGAGTTTTTGCCATTGGTGGTCTAGGAGAAATCGGTAAAAATACATACGGAATCGAATACCAAGACGAAATCATCATTGTTGATGCAGGGATTAAATTCCCCGAGGATGACTTGCTTGGTATCGACTACGTTATCCCTGATTACTCTTATATTGTCGAAAACATCGACCGCGTCAAGGCTCTCTTGATTACACACGGACACGAGGACCATATTGGTGGGATTCCTTTCTTGCTCAAGCAAGCAAATATCCCTATCTATGCAGGTCCACTAGCTCTCGCTTTGATCCGTGGAAAACTCGAAGAGCATGGCCTTTTGCGCAATGCTACACTTCACGAAATCAACCACAACACTGAGTTGACCTTTAAAAATCTTAAAGCAACCTTCTTTAGAACAACTCACTCGATCCCAGAACCTTTGGGAATTGTTATCCACACACCTCAAGGAAAAATCGTCTGTACCGGTGACTTTAAGTTTGACTTTACACCAGTTGGTGAACCTGCAGACTTGCACCGTATGGCAGCCCTAGGTGAAGACGGAGTGCTTTGCTTACTCTCTGACTCGACAAATGCTGAAGTGCCAACCTTTACAAACTCTGAAAAGGTCGTTGGTCAGTCTATTATGAAGATTATCCAAGGTATCGAGGGACGTATCATCTTTGCATCCTTTGCCTCAAATATCTTCCGTCTCCAGCAAGCGACTGATGCCGCTGTTAAAACAGGTCGTAAGATTGCTGTCTTTGGACGCTCTATGGAGAAGGCTATTGTTAACGGAATCGAACTTGGCTACATCAAAGCGCCAAAGGGAACCTTCATCGAACCAAATGAAATCAAAGACTACCCTGCAGGTGAAATTCTTATCCTCTGTACAGGTAGTCAGGGTGAACCTATGGCGGCTCTCTCTCGTATCGCTAACGGAACCCACCGTCAAGTGCAACTCCAACCTGGCGATACGGTTATCTTCTCATCTAGTCCAATCCCAGGAAACACCACTAGCGTTAACAAGCTGATTAACATCATTTCTGAAGCTGGTGTTGAAGTCATCCATGGTAAGATTAACAACATCCATACATCTGGTCATGGTGGTCAGCAAGAACAAAAACTCATGCTCCGCCTCATCAAACCTAAATACTTCATGCCTGTTCACGGTGAATACCGCATGCAAAAAGTCCACGCTGGACTTGCCGTAGATACTGGAGTTGAAAAAGATAATATCTTTATCATGAGCAATGGTGATGTCCTTGCCCTTACTGCAAACTCTGCTCGTATCGCTGGTCATTTCAATGCTCAAGATATCTACGTCGATGGAAATCGGATCGGTGAAATCGGAGCAGCAGTCCTAAAAGACCGCCGAGACCTATCCGAAGATGGTGTCGTACTTGCCGTAGCAACGGTAGACTTTGAGTCTCAGATGATTATTTCTGGACCAGATATCCTTAGTCGTGGTTTCGTCTACATGCGCGAATCTGGCGACTTGATTCGTCAAAGCCAACGCATCCTTTTCAATGCTATTCGTATCGCTTTGAAAAACAAGGATGCCAGCGTCCAATCAGTCAATGGTGCTATCGTAAACGCCATTCGACCATTCCTTTACGAAAATACTGAACGTGAACCAATCATCATTCCGATGATTCTCACACCAGATGAAGAATAAGAAAAAATTCTCTGAAATCCTATGACTTCAGAGAATTTTTATTATTTAACAATGATTTCGTAACGAGTTTTGCTAGTGAAAGTTTCACCTGCTTTTAGAATGACTTGATCTTTCAGGTCACTGTGAATAGCATCTGGTAAAGCCTGTGCTTCAAGAGCAATTCCATTGTGCTGCATCATTGGCTGACCAGCGATGATGACACTCTCATCCACAAAGTTTGCGGTGTAAACTACAAAGCAAGGAGCTTCTGTCTTAAAGAGCAAGAAACGACCTGAGTTTTGGTCATAGAGGAAACCAGCATTGTCATGTCCTGCAGGCAGAGCAAATGGATGGTCCAAACCAGATACGAGTTGGATTTGTTCATCTTTGTCTGCAAAGATATCTTTCAACAAGGTACCATTATAGATATGTTTAACCACATCACGATTAGCATCTGGAGTTTTAGCTGGAACACCATCAGGAGCGATTGGATAGATGCCCTCAGTGTTCAATTGGAAGACATGGCGGTCAACCGTCTGAGTGAAATCGCCTGACAAGTTAAAGTAGCTATGATTGGTCGGATTAACCAAGGTATCCTGGTCCGTCGTCACCTTGTAGCTAACTTCGTAAGCACCATTTTCTTCCAAGTGGTAGCTAATCCAGATTTTAAGATTCCCAGGGAAACCTCCAGTACCGTCTGTTCTTTCTGTGTAAAGAGTCAAACCATGGTCGCTTACCTCGACTAGCTCAAACAAGCTAGAATCCCAACCTGTTGAGCCGCTGTGGTTACAGTTGCTTGCGTTATTGACTTCGAGTTCATAGGTTTTCCCATTCAATTCGAATGTCGCACCTGCGATACGACCTGCCACTGGACCTACACTCGCTCCATGTTTAGGACTGTTACCTACATAGCTGTCAAAATCATCAAAGCCTAGGATAACATTGGCAAAATTACCAGCCTTATCAGGAGTTACATAGCGTAGAATCGTTGCACCATAGGTCATGATTTCTAGTTGGTAGCCTGCTTCTGTTTCAAAGCGATAAGCGACAACATCCTTGTCATCAACTTTCCCAAATACACGTTCTGTGTATGTTTTCATCCTTTTCTCCTTATTTTTTGAATTCGTGAATAATAACACCTTGAACGACGCGGTTTACTGTACCTGTAGGGGATGGTGTATCAGGTCTGTTGCCAACCTTAAGCGAAGTCAAGAGAGCAAATAGTTGACCATAAACAATATAAGGGAATACACGGTAAACGTCATTCAAGACACCGCCACAGCCAAGTGCTACTTCCTTCACGTTTTCAAGACCAAAGGTTTGATCACTCAAGAGAACAACGCGACGAGCGATTTGATCCCCTGCAACTTCACGAACCAAGTCTAAGTCGTACTTACGAGTATATTCAGTTGTAGTACCAAAGACTAAAACTACAGTATCTTCATTGATAAGAGATTTTGGACCGTGACGGAAGCCGACTGGACTTTCATACATTGTCGCAACCTGACCAGCAGTCAATTCCAAAATTTTCAGTTGTGCCTCATGAGCAAGTCCGAAGAATGGACCTGCACCTAAGTAAATCACTCGGTTAAAGTCTAGGTCAACCAACTCTTTCACATCTGCCACATTGTCAAGAACTTTACGAGCAAGACTAGAAAGCACTTCAAAACGTTCAGCTTTAACAGCAAATTCAGTTGGATCGAATACCAAAAGTGCTGTCAACATCATTGAAGTAAAGCTTGATGTCATAGCAAAGCCAGCATCGTTAGAAGCTGCCGGTTGCAAGAGCAAGAGGTTACGATCGTCACCATGGGCTTGAAGTGCTAATTTTCCTTCAGCCGCACAAGTGATCGTTACTTGATAAAGCTCGTCAACTAAGGCCTTAGCCAGGTCAACCGTTGCTACACTCTCAGGTGAGTTTCCACTACGTGCAAATGATACCAAAACAGTCGCCACGTTTTTTTTCAAATAAGTTTGTGGGTTTGCAACGATATCTGTTGTCGCAATAGCATTGAAATTCCATTTACGTTCGTCATAGACTTCCTTAAAGTATGGAACCAAGGTATCACCTACATAAGCTGAAGTTCCAGCACCAGTCAGGATAACCTTGATGTAGTCATGTTTATCTGCAATTCCTTGCAAGAATGCTGCAATTTCATCACGGCAAGCTTGATAGGATTCAAAAGCTTCCTTCCAAACATCTGGTTGTTGGTAAATCTCGCGTGTGGTGATCTCTGCTCCCAACTCAAGCAAATCTTCTTTTGTATAATCTAGCATTGAAAACCTCTAATCTAATATTGTTTCATGATTGAAAACATGGGAATGGGAGTCGCTCCCATTCCCATGTATATTTTCTATAAGATGGTCTGTTACATCTTACTCGTCTTCATCGTCATCGAAGCTTGCCAATAAATCATTAACTTTCACAATGCTTTCTGAAGCACGACTCTTATAGTCCGCATCCATGCCTGTTAGGCTAGCATTGATAAATTCAATGACCATCGGAAGATTCATCCCTGCATACAGTTCAATGTCGCGACCTTCCATAATCAGACGGCTCACCACGTTACATGGTGTTCCACCAAGAAGATCTGCAAAGACTAGGAAATCATCTAAACCTTCAACAGCAGCTTCAAATTTAGCAGTAAATTCTTCTGGTCCATCTTCTGGAAGAAGAGCCACCGCATGAATGTTATCTTGTGGTCCCATAATCATTTCTGTGCTACCTTTAAGTTCTTCACAGAAACGACCGTGACTCACTAAAATCAATGATTTAGTCATAAATTATGCGCCCATTCCAAGCAAGAATTTTCCGATGAATGAAAGTCCAACTGCAAGAGCAATGATAATACCGATTGCTTTTGTAGAGTTCATACCTTTCTTACCAAGCAACCAGAAGATAAAGGCAGTGAAGATTGCTGGAAGCAAACGTGGGAAGATTGAGTTCAAGATGTCTTGGAAGTCAATCATCTTTTCACCGATTGGCAATTTGTATGAAATTTCAAAGTTGATCATTGTTGCTACAAGAGCACCCATCATGAATACACCAAGTACAGATGCAGCTTCAATCAAAGCTGTCAAAGTACTTTGCATGTTGTTGATAAGGTTAACCCCTTCTTTGTATGCAAATTCCAACTGTTTCCAACGGAAGATGTCATACGCTACTGCAACTGCGATCCAAAGGAAGATACCCCAAGGTTGGCCGGCAATAGCCATTGTTGCAGCGATAGATCCCATGATAGCAGGTACAAGTGAACCAAAGATTGTATCTCCAAGAGGAGCGAATGGTCCCATCAAACCTGTCTTGATACCGTTAACCGCATCTTTTGAGTCAACGCCATCTTTTTCTTCCATAGCAAGGTCAAAACCAGCGATGATTGTGTGGAAGAATGGTGAAGTGTTGAAGAATTGAGTATGAACTTTCATCATTTCTTTCAACTCAGGAGTTCCATCTCCATACATTTTACGCAATTGTGGCAAGATCATGTAAAGGTAACCTGATGCTTGCATACGTTCGTAGTTCCATCCCAATTGGAAAGTGAACAAGCTACGTTTGTTAATTTGATTAAAATCTTCTTTTGTTAATTTGTAATTAGAATTCGTCATCTTCAATTTCCCCACTTTCTGACTGTGTAGAAGGTGCTGCTACAGCAACTTTCTGGCTGTTCTTGAAGTGAACAACTGCAAGGAAGATACCAATGATAGAGATACCGATCATAGACAATCCTTTGAAGTTGTTAGCAAAACCGATAGTTTGAGCAACTTCAGCAGGAAGAGTGCCAATGATACCAGCAACTGCTCCACCAAGACTTATTACGTTTGAGTAAAGAACAGTCAACATAGCTGTCAAACCAAATCCCATAGCAAGATAGTGAAGGTTACGTTTAACTGGAAGGTAACGAAGCAAGATAGCGAATCCAAGACCTGGAAGCATACGACCTGCAAGAGTCAAACCGTCTGCAACCCATTGGTATTCTTTAACAAGATTTACAACACCTGTAACGAATTCTCCACCGAAAGCAAGGGCGAAGAATACTGGAAGGGCACGAGATAGAGCCCATGGAAGCGCACCAAGAAGGTAGTTGCGTTCGATTCCTTTATAGTCAAAGCGTTCGATCGCAGCATCAATACGGTGAGCGAAGAATGTTGTAGTCATACGACCAAGTACGTCGAAGTAAGTCAAGAGTGCCGCTACTGGTACAGCGATTGTAGTGATCGCAAGGTCTGTTTCAATACCTTGTGCAACTGAGAAAGCTGTCGCAAGAACCGCACCAGAAGTTGCGTCGATACGAGAAGCACCACCGAAGGTACCTACCCCAAGTACGAACAACTGCAAGCTACCACCGATAAACAAACCAGTTGTCAAATCTCCCATGACTAAACCAGTAATGAAACCAGCAAATACAGGGGAACCTGCAGAAGAAACGATCGTCAACTCATCACAGATTTGATAAGCTGAGTACAAAGTGAGAAGTAAAATTTGCCACCATTGTATCATAACAATGACCTCCTAAAAATTTTTTCCTATTTTAATAAGCTCAAAAAGTCTGAAACTGGATCATTTGGAACCATTTGAGCAGTGAGTTTAACACCTTTTTCCGCTAATTTACGGAAATCTTCTACATCTTTATCTACTACGTTGATAGAACGAGTGATAGGACGTGTTTCTGGTGTTTGAGACATGTTGCCGACATTGACAGTTTCAAGTGGCACACCTGCTTCTACCAAACCGAGGAAACGGTCAGGTTTGCGTGCTACAATCAACAGACGTTGGCTATCGTATTTACCAGCAAGGATATTCGCTGCTGCTTTATCAACTGGCAAAATACTAAGTTTTACACCTGGTGGTGTTGCAAGTTTCAAGCCGCTTTTTTCAACGTCGTTGTTCACAACATCATTGTCAACGACCATGATACGTGAAACATTAAGTTTAGCAGACCAAAGGTTTGCTACTTGTCCGTGAATTAAGCGCCCATCTATACGGCATCCTACAATTGTCATAAGTTTTCCCCCTTTATAAGTTTTAGTGTAGGTTTACAAGTTAAATGTATGTGTTCCTTATACTCCCCTTCTGTTTCAAAGATAATGATGCGGTTGGCACCTTCTTTGAGATAGCTATGTGGAATATAAAGAGATAAGGTTGGACCGACATTCCAGAAACGACCTAGATGATGTCCGTTGATATAAGCAATCCCTTTACCAAACTCAGATAAGTCTAAGTAGGTATCCTTTGGCGCCTCAATTTCAAAGTCATAAGCGTAAAAGGCAGGTTGCCCTTCTGTCCATCCCTTAGAGAAATCAATATTCTCTGGGTTATCAAGAGGAAGTGGATATTGCTTCCAGTTGAGCAAGAAATGCAAATCTTTACAAACACCTGTGCGAATTCCTTTTCGCTGTGTATCTGCTAAGAATTTGTGTCCATAGTTGACACGCCCCATATTTTCAATGAGGATGTCAAATCTAGAGAGCGCTTTCTTTTTACCTTGATAAAAAATATCTTCACCGATTTCTGTTTGGTACTGTGTTGCCACTCGTTTACCATCGATAAAGAGTTGAGCTCTATCACGTCCGTCAATAATTCGAATGCGTTCTTCATCCGCATCCCAACTTGCTTCCGTACGATAGAGTAGGTAGCCGTAACCTTGTCCTAGCTCTTCCATTTTCTTAGGGTAGAGACTTTCAATCGGACTGGATAGGCTATCCAAGGTTTCGAAAAGAGAAACTTTCTCGACCAGTGGAATGTTTTCTACTTCCATACTCTCTTTGTAAAGCGGTTCAGATTGCGGATACTCAGGATAGTAAGTCGCCATCATTTCTTTCACTGCGAAATATTTAGCAGTTGGGTTTCCAGCTTCATCAAGAAGAGCGTCGTAATCATAAGATGTTACTTGTGGTAAATCAATGGTTCCTCGAGCTGAACAACCATTCATAAAACCAAAGTTGGTTCCGCCGTGGAACATGTAAAGGTTAATAGATCCTTGCTCTAAAACCTCGTGGACAGCTTCTGCTAATTCCTCAGGTTCACGCTTGATGATTGGTTCTTTCCATCGATTGAACCAGCCATCCCAGAATTCCATACACATGAGTGGCCATTTCTTGCCGTGCTCATCAAAGAATTCTTGCATCTGTGAGAAATTATAAGCAGCCTTGGAACCAAAGTTCCCTGTCACAAAGAGATCATCCTCAATTAAGGTTCCAGCCTTAAGAGTTGCTCTCCATGGTCCATCTGATGTGAAAAGCGGACAAGTAACTGCTCGTTCTTCCATCAAACGTCGAATTTCCCTCAAGTAGGTCTTGTCCTCGCCATAGGATCCGTACTCATTTTCGACTTGCATCATGAGAATGTTCCCACCGTTTTCCAATAATCTCGGAACTAGACGTGGAAGCAACTGATTATAGTAGCGACCAACCATGTCAATGAAAGCCGGGTCAAATGACCGAATTCTCATATCCTTGGTCAAGAGCCATGCTGGTAAACCACCGAATTCCCACTCTGCACAGATAAATGGAGAAGGACGTACAATTGCATATAAGCCCAAATCTTGTGCAGTTTGAAGAAATCTCTCTAAATCAAGAGCACCTTCAAAATTAAAGTGTCCTTCAACAGGTTCATGCATGTTCCAAGCGACGTAAGTCTCAACTGTATTGAAGCCTAATGCTTTGAGGTTGTACAATGAATGATGCCAATCTTCCGCAGGAACTCTAAAATAATGAATGGCCCCAGACAAAATCTTGAATGGTTTCCCATCCAGATAGAAATCATCTTTAATTTCAAATCTTGCCATTCTTCCTCCCCTAAAAGCGAAAAGTTTGCGCTTTCATTTATTGTTATATCAACTATAAACCAATCGGGGAATAATGTCAATAGTTTTTGAAATTTTCTTTAAAATTTTTCTATTTTTTTACTGAATCTTTTCTAAAAATCTCCACAAATCCCATAAAATCAGCATTCTGAATAACTAACTAAAACAAGGAGCAAAACACGAATTATTTATATGTATTCTAATTTCTTATCCTGATATTTTAATTTTTTTTAGTGCTATTCAGCTATTTTTAAGAATTTATGTTAAAATGATAAGTGGAGAAGGAAAAAAATGAGGTGAAAATATGGCAATTCCAAAGTATCAATACATTAAAGATGAATTGAAAAATAAGATCATTTCTGGTCAATTTGCTAGTGGAGATAAGTTCTACACTGAAGCAGAATTGATTTCCATGTATGATGTTAGTTCAATCACAGTAGTTCGTGCCTTGAATGACCTTGCCAAAGACGGATATATCGTCCGCCAACAAGGTAAGGGAACTTTCGTAGCTCGTGCACGTAAGCATAAACTCGTTGAATTTTCTGATGTAGAAATCTTCGAAACCAAAGATGATAAAGTAACTGTTCTTTCTATAGAACGTGGAAACGATCTTAAATATTTAGAAAAACTCGGCCTACGTGGCGATCAATTCTATTATAAGATTGAACGTGTTCGTGAAACAAACGGTGTTACCTATATCTATCACAATTCATACATACCTGAACAATACATCAATGCCAACTATCCAAATCTTGAATACTATAGTTCTATCTATACTCGTTTCAAATTGGACTACCACATTCACATGAATGACGAGCATTTTGAAGAAATTAACGAAATTGTATTTCCGACTCCAAAACATGCCGCTTCTATTTTAGGAATCGACACTAAATTCCCAACTGTTTTCCAAACTAAGACAACTCAGCTTGAAGCAACTGGACAAGTTTTGGAATACATCGAAACTTATAAACGTTCTGATTTCTACAAAATTAAATTCATTTCTTGTGACCGTGGTCACTAATTTATAAAAATCCTGAGGCAACTGTCTCAGGTTTTTTATATACCCATTATAGCATCAGCTCCCTTCCCTGAGAATAGCATTTTAAGCAATTCTTTAATTAGTAACCTTTTTACTAAAAAATAGTCAAAATTAGAAAAATATATCTTAATTTATAAATTATTCTATTTTTTATAGTAATTTCCTCAAAAACTTGACTTTATTTTAGTTAGAACATAAAATAGGATTAGTATGTGAAAACGCTATCAAAAAAATTCAAAAGGGAGGTTTTTTAATGAAACCAGAAAATAAACAGCGCTTCTCTATTCGTAAATATGCAATCGGAGCAGCTTCTGTATTGATCGGCTTTGCCTTTCAGGCTCAAGCTGTTGCTGCCGACGGAGTTGTGCCTGCTCCAGCAGAAAATCAGCCTGCTGTCCAAACTACTGGAGAAGTCACTCCACCAACGAGTGAAGAAAAGCTCGAGACTACTCCAACAACAGAAAACGTCACTCCAGCTACTCCAGTAGCAACTACTGAAGCTCCAAAAGTTGAAGTTGCTCCTACACCTGCTGTAGAAGAGCCTCTTGCAACCGAAGTAGCTCCAGCTAAACCAGAAGTCACTGAAGAAGCTAAGAAGACAGAATCTGAAAAAGAAAAAGAAGAAAATAAAGAAGTTGCTACAATTGAGGCTCCTGTAGGCGCTACAGAGAAAGCAGCTCAAGTAAATGAAAAACTTGCTAAAAAGAAAATCGTCTCAATCGATGCTGGACGTAAATACTTCTCTCCAGATCAACTGAAAGAAATCATCGATAAAGCAAAACACTATGGCTATACTGACCTTCACCTTTTAGTCGGAAACGATGGCTTGCGCTTCATGCTTGATGATATGTCTCTAACTGTAGGTGACAAAACTTATGCCAGCGATGATGTCAAACGTGCTGTTGAAAATGGAACCAATGCCTACTACAACGATCCAAATGGCAATCATCTGACTGAAAGCCAAATGACTGATTTGATTAGTTATGCTAAGGATAAAGGAATTGGACTTATCCCAACAGTCAATAGCCCAGGTCACATGGATGCTATCCTTAACGCCATGAAAGAGCTTGGCATTGAAAAGCCTAACTTCAACTACTTTGGTAAAGAATCTGCACGTACTGTTGACCTTGATAATGAAAAAGCAGTTGCCTTCACAAAAGCTTTGATTGATAAATACGCTGCTTACTTTGCTGGCAAGTCTGAAATCTTCAACATCGGTTTGGATGAGTATGCTAATGACGCTACTGATGCCAAAGGATGGAGTGTGCTTCAAGCCTATAAATGGTATCCAGAAGATGGCTTCCCAGATAAGGGTTATGATAAATTCATCGCCTATGCTAACGATCTAGCTCGTATCGTCAAGTCTCACGGTCTGAAACCAATGGCCTTTAATGATGGTATCTACTATAATAGTGACACTACTTTTGGCACCTTTGACAAAGATATCATCGTCTCTATGTGGACTGGTGGCTGGGGTGGTTACGATGTCGCTTCTTCTAAACTACTTGTTGAAAAAGGGCACGAAATCCTCAACACTAATGATGCTTGGTACTACGTTCTCGGCCGTAACGCTGATGGACAAGGTTGGTATAACCTAGACCAAGGTTTGAACGGTATTAAGAGCACACCGATTACTTCTGTTCCAAAAACTGAAGGTGCCGATATCCCTATCATCGGTGGTATGGTAGCTGCTTGGGCCGATACTCCATCTGCCCGCTACTCTCCATCTCGCCTCTTCAAACTCATGCGTCAATTCGCGAACTCAAATGCTGAATATTTCGCCGCTGACTACGAGTCTGCTGAACAAGCTCTTAAAGAAGTGCCAACTGACCTTAGTCGCTATACTGCAGAAAGTATTGCTGCCGTTAAAGAAGCTGAAAAAGCCATTCGCTCTCTTGATAGCAACCTTAGTCGTGCTGAACAAGATAGTATTGACCAAGCAATTGCAAAACTCCAAGAAGCTGTTAGCAACTTAACCTTCACACCAGAAGCTCAAAAAGAAGAAGATGCCAAACGTGAAGTTGAAAAACTTGAGAAAAACAAGGTTATCTCAATCGATGCTGGACGTAAATACTTCACTCTAGACCAACTAAAACGTATCGTAGATAAAGCCAGCGAACTTGGTTACTCTGACCTTCATCTCCTCCTTGGAAATGATGGACTTCGCTTCCTATTGGATGACATGACAATCACTGCAAACGGCAAGACCTATGCAAGTGACGATGTAAAAAATGCCATCATTGAAGGAACAAAATCTTACTACGACGATCCAAATGGAACAACTTTGAACCAGGCTGAAATCACTGAACTCATCCAGTATGCTAAGGATAGAGGTATTGGAATCATCCCTGCTATCAACAGTCCTGGCCACATGGATGCTATGCTTGTCGCTATGGAAAAATTAGGCATTGCAAACCCTCAAGCTAACTTTGACAAGGTTTCAAAAACAACCATGGACCTTGAAAACGAAGAAGCAATGAACTTTACAAAAGCCCTTATTGGCAAGTACATGGACTTCTTTGCAGGCAAGACTAAAATCTTTAACTATGGTACAGATGAGTATGCAAATGATGCTACCAACGCTCAAGGTTGGTACTACCTCAAGTGGTATGGCCTCTATGGTAAATTTGCTGAGTACTCTAATAGTCTAGCTGCTATGGCAAAAGAAAAAGGTCTACAACCAATGGCCTTTAACGATGGCTTCTACTACGATGATAATGACGATGTTGAGTTTGATAAAGATGTCATCATCTCTTACTGGTCTAAAGGCTGGTGGGGTTACAACCTTGCATCTCCTCAATATCTAGCAAGTAAGGGTTACAAAATCCTTAACACTAACGGAGACTGGTACTATGTTCTAGGCAATCATAAAAATGACGAAGCCTACCCTCTATCAAAAGCAATTGAAAATACTGAAAAAGTACCATTCAAGCAACTAGCTTCAACCAAGTATCCGGAAGTCGATCTTCCAACAACTGGTAGTATGCTAGCCATCTGGGCAGACAAACCTCAAGCTGAGTACAAGGAAGAAGAAATCTTTGAGCTCATGACTGCCTTTGCAGACCACAACAAAGACTACTTCCGTGCTGACTACAAGGCTCTACGTGAGGAACTTGCTAAAATCCCTGAAAACTTAGAAGGATATAGCACAGAAAGCCTCGATGCTCTCAAGGCTGCTAAAGATGCTCTGAACTACAATCTCAACCGTAATAAACAAGCTGAGTTGGATACGCTTGTAGCCAACCTTAAAGCTACAAGACTTGGCCTCAAACCAGCTGCAACTCACTCAGGAAGTCTTGACGAAAATGAAGTTGCTGCCAACGTTGAAAATCGACCAGAGCTTATCACAAGAACGGAAGAAATTCCATTTGAGACTGTCAAGAAGGAAAATCCTAACCTTCCAGCAGGACAAGAAAAAGTTGTCACTGAAGGTGCCAAAGGCGAACGTACAATCTACGTCTCAGTTACTACTGAAAATGGTAAAGAAACCGAAACAGTTCTTGAAGAAAAAATCACAAAAGAAGCTATCAACCAAGTGGTTGAAGTTGGAACTCCAGTCACTCATGTCGGTGACGAAGAAGGAGTCGCTCCTGTTGCAGATGCCAAACCACGTGTTGTGATTGAGGACGAAGAAATTCCGTTTACAACTATTACTCGTGAAACTGATGTCTTACCTAAAGGAGAAACTCGTGTCGTAACTGAAGGCGTCAAGGGTCGTCGTAGTCATTTCTATTCTGTGTCTACTGCTGCTGACGGAAGCGAAGTTAAAACATTGGTTACAAGTGTTGTCGCTCAAGAACCAGTTACTCA
The DNA here is from genome assembly GCF_054861245.1 of Streptococcus sp. KHUD_017. Taxonomy (NCBI): domain Bacteria; kingdom Bacillati; phylum Bacillota; class Bacilli; order Lactobacillales; family Streptococcaceae; genus Streptococcus; species Streptococcus sp. KHUD_017. The sequence continues at coordinate 54,290 of NZ_CM142175.1, read as the reverse complement.
AATCATCGAAATCGGAACTCCTGTAACACATGTGGGAAATGAAAAAGGTCTAGCTCCTGTTGCAGAAGAAAAACCTGCACTAGAGATTCCAAATGTGCCAACTCCTGTCGCAGAAGAAAAACCGAAATTAGAAATTCCAAATGTACCAGCTCCAGAAACTGTTCCTGCTAAGGAAAACAAAGCACTTCCTCAAGGTCCAGCTCCTGTAGCAAAAGAAAATAAACTTCCTGAGACAGGAAGCCAAGGTTCAGAATGGTTGATTGCTACAGGTCTCATGGCTGCTCTCACAGCTTATGGACTAAGCAAGAAAAAAGATTAAGCACAAATAAAAAGCGAGATAGAATCTCGCTTTTTTTATTATCATTAGTCACCCAAACCGATGCGTTCGAAGATTTCATCCACCCGTTTGGTGTAGTATGTTGGGTTGAAGATTTCATCGATTTCTTCTTGAGTGAGACGTGAAGTCACTTCTGGATCTGCTTCAAGAAGTGGTTTGAAGTCTACTTGGTTATCCCATGATTGGGCAGTCTTCGGTTGAACAAGGTCGTATGCTTGCTCACGTGTCATCCCTTTTTCAATCAAAGTCAACATAGCACGTTGGCTAAAGATAAGTCCAAATGTAGAGTTCATGTTGCGAATCATGTTTTCTGGGAAGACTGTCAAGTTCTTGACGATGTTTCCGAAACGGTTGAGCATGTAGTCAATCAAGATGGTTGTGTCTGGTGCGATGATACGCTCAGCTGATGAGTGAGAGATATCACGTTCGTGCCAGAGTGACACATTTTCATAAGCTGTGACCATGTGACCACGGATCACACGCGCAAGACCTGTCATGTTTTCAGAACCGATTGGGTTCCGTTTGTGAGGCATTGCTGAAGACCCTTTTTGACCTTTGGCAAAGAACTCTTCCACTTCCCGTTGTTCAGATTTTTGAAGACCACGGATTTCAGTTGCCATCCGCTCAATCGAAGTTGCGATGCTGGCAAGAACTGCAAAGTACTCAGCGTGAAGGTCACGAGGAAGCACCTGTGTAGAGATTTCTTGAGCACGGATACCCAATTTATCGCAGACGTATTTTTCAACGAATGGTGGAATGTTGGCAAAGTTACCAACCGCACCAGAAATCTTACCAGCTTCCACACCAGCAGCCGCATGCTCGAAACGCTCGATGTTCCGTTTCATTTCGCTGTACCAAGTCGCCAATTTCAGACCAAAAGTTGTAGGCTCAGCGTGCACACCGTGGGTACGCCCCATCATGATGGTGAACTTGTATTCTTTGGCTTTGTCAGCAATGATGTTGAGGAAGTTTTCAAGATCCTTGCGGATGATATCGTTGGCTTGTTTGTAGAGGTAACCATAGGCCGTATCTACCACGTCAGTAGAAGTCAAACCATAGTGAACCCACTTGCGTTCTTCACCAAGCGTCTCAGAAACCGCACGTGTGAAAGCCACTACATCGTGACGAGTTTGCTGCTCGATTTCCAAAATACGGTCAATGTCAAAATCCGCCTTCTCGCGAATCAAAGCCACATCTTCCTTAGGGATTTCTCCCAACTCAGCCCATGCTTCATCAGCCAAGATTTCCACCTCAAGCCAAGCACGGTATTTATTTTCTTCAGTCCAAATGTTCGCCATTTCAGGGCGAGAGTAACGTTCGATCATGTTTAATTTTCCTTTCTTTTGATGTTTCTCATCAGTTGGCAAGCAACAGTCACTTTACTCAAATTCTTCTTTCCCAATCCACATAGATGGGTAGTGATCTAATGTATTCACATCTGTATCCAGCGGGACATCATAGATAGCTAAATAGTTTTCAGGATACTGTGCAACTAGCTCTTCATACTTAGCTTTCACTTTTTCATGATCACTACTAGCATACAAGACTTCGACGACTGCTCCAGTCTTATCTTTTTCAACAAATGCGTTGACGATGAGTTGAATCATAAAACCTCCTAAATAGAAATTCCCTTCATATTTGCTTCCAGAATAGGCATTTTCACACCTAACTCCTGACCAGTCTGATAAACACTTTGACAGCAGTAAAAAATGTCCTGTTTATCATTGTGCAAGGTCATGATTTTTCGGGTCAGCTCATTTTTAGCAAACATGACTTTCATGGCTTTGCCGGCTATCCAAGCGGGAATTTTGTATGGCAATAGTTCTGCTTTGTAAAGCTTCAAATTCACGCCACGCGCTTCTACGACTTTCAAAGCTTCTCGAATGGCCTTGATGGCCAATGATAATTCCGATGAACTATTCATCAAGTTCAAAGCCAGTTCTTCTGGATTTTCCAAATTTCCTGAGCGAGCAGCTGTCGAAGTGACACCTGCGTTAATCGCCATGTGAATCCAAATCCACTCGACCATATCATGAGGCACTTCCCACTTCAAATCTGCAGAAACTAGTAAAGCCGTCAGATCAGCATAGTTAGAAATGTGTGCTTTTTGCTCACCTTCTAGCATTAAATGATCAAACAAGACACCATCCAAATGGTTCTCCTGCATGTGACCACCCGCTGTCGGAAAGGCCAAAATATAGTCGTAATCCCCTGCCCACTCTTGGATCTCTTTTCGAGTATCCCAGAAATTACAGAAGAAAACAAGGGTGCCTTTGATATTGTTTTTTCGCAAGGTTTCCACAGCTTCTTTGACAAAACCATGACGCACACTGAGAAAAATAAAATCATATTCCGAATCAGCTTCCGCCACATGAACCTCATAGGTATCATGCTTGTTCTCACCTTTGGAATGATAGCGACCATCTAGCAGATCAACTGACAACTCCTTCGGTGCATTGTTTTTCTTACTATCTCTCAATACGTGTTCCACTTGATGGCCTGCTTTTTGAAAGGCGTAGGCATAAGTGGTCCCAATCACTCCGAGTCCTAGAATCGCTATTTTCACTTAAAAATCAATCCCTTTCCCAAACTCTTCAACCTCTTCCGGCACACTACTAAACAAAGTCACATGTCCCATCTTGCGGTTGTGCTTCGCTTCTATTTTACCATACATGTGGAGGTGGGCGCTTGGATTTTCTGTGACATATGTTTCAGCAGCCTCGACGTGTTGGCCGAGAACATTGAGCATAACAGCAGGAGCATGAAGGTGAATTGCTGGGAGTGGTGCTCCGAGAACGCCCAAGATATGAGTATCAAACTGGGAGAAGTCACAAGCTTCAATCGAGTAATGGCCTGAATTGTGTGGACGTGGCGCGATTTCGTTGACAATGATGTCATCAGCTGTCGCAAACATTTCCACGCAAAGGGTTCCAGAAAGGTTTAGTTGTTCAGCAATTCGCAGAGCCATAGCTTTGGCTTTTTCAGCTAGACTTTCTGAAATGCGAGCAGGCACGATGGTTTTAGAGAGGATGTTGTTGCGGTGGATATTTTCCTGAACAGGGAAGACTGTCACGTCCTTGCCATTACCTGACACGATGACAGAAATTTCAAGGTCGAAGTTGACAAATTCTTCCAAGACACAGTCTGCTGAGTCAGCTAGCGCATAGACTTCTGCCAAATCTGCTTCTGAGCGAATGACTTTTTGTCCGTGTCCATCATAGCCACCTGTCGCAGTCTTGAGGACATAGTTTTTCGACAATTCGATATCTGTCAAGTCTTGGCTTGATGTCACAACCTTGTAAGGTGCCACAGTGACTTGGGCCTTGTTAGAAAGAAAGTCCTTCTCAAAGATCCGGTTTTGGGAGATACGAAGTAGGTCGGTCCCTTGTGGGAGCTGTCCTTCTTTGATAACGGCATCCAAACCATCAGCATCGACATTTTCAAATTCATAAGTGAGAACATCACAGCGATCAGCCAACTGACGAAGGGCATCTACGTCGTCGTAAGGGGCCACAATGATTTCCGCCACACGAGAGGCCGGGCAATCCGCTGCAGGATCCAGCGTGATAACCTTGTGACCCATGTAGATAGCAGAAATGGCCATCATCTGACCAAGCTGGCCACCACCGATAATTCCGATTGTTTTAGATGAGCTCATTGCTAGACTCCTCTGCGATTTTTCCTTGTTCTTCAGCAAAATTAGCAAGTGCAGTCGCGATGGTTTCGTCTTCTACTGAGAGGAGACGGAGGGCAAAGAGGGCAGCGTTAGTCGCACCCGCTTCACCGATCGCCATGGTTGCGACTGGTACCCCACCTGGCATCTGAACGATAGAGTAGAGCGAATCCACACCGCTAAGAGCACGTGATTTGACTGGAACACCGATGACTGGAAGGGTTGTTTTGGCAGCAACCATACCTGGCAAGTGAGCAGCGCCACCAGCACCAGCGATAATGACCTTGATGCCACGGCTACGTGCCTCTTCGGCATGTTTGAACATGAGGTCTGGTGTACGGTGAGCGGAAACAACTTTCTTTTCGTAGGCTACGCCGAAGTTGTCGAGGACTTCAGCAGCTTTTTGCATGGTTGCCCAGTCGGATTTTGAGCCCATGATGATGGAAATTACTGGTTTCATTTTTAATCCTTTTTCTTCCTTTTTTGATAATGGTCTTAGGTGGTGGGGACGGAAGCAACCCTTCGGTTTCATTCCTAAAATTTAAGCCCAAATCTCAAATTTTCCCTAGACCAGAACAGAAATTGTTCTGGTCTTTTCACCACGTCGACCATTATCGTGTTTGGCGACTGCGTCGCTTTTTCTTATATCTTTATCGAATCGCCTTGCTTCCGATATCTGTTCGGTAAAAGAGGCCTTCTGTGTTTTGTTTGTTGAGTTCCTTGTATATAATGTTTTGGGCTTCTTTGACAGTATCAGCTGTGGTAACCAGCATGTAAACACGGCCTCCGTTTGAAAGAAGGTCTTGCCCATTTTCAGCAAATTTAGCTCCGGCATAGTAAGTGATGATGTCGCCTTCTATCTTGGCTGGAAGCTTGACACCCTTCTCATAAGCCAGTGGGTAGCCGTTTGATGCTACAACCACACCTAGTGTCACACCCTTGTTCGTCCAAGTGATGGCTGGCTCTTTACCATCCAAAATGTCAGTAATATTTTGTGCAAAGTCAGATGTCAAACGAGGCAAGATAATTTGCGTTTCAGGATCTCCGAAGCGAGCGTTAAATTCTATGACTTTGGGTCCGTCAGTTGTCAAGATAAGACCCGCGTAAAGGACACCAAGATATGGACGACCTTCTTTGATCATGCCTTCGAGGACTGGCTTGACAATGGTGTCAACCGCTGTGTCAACCACGCTCTGTGACAAGTGAGGAACTGGCGCATAAGCCCCCATCCCACCAGTGTTCGGACCCTTATCGCCATCATAGGCACGTTTGTGGTCCTGAGCCGTTGGCATAATGTAGAACTTGTCCCCATTGACAAAGGCAAAAAGTGAAAATTCCTCTCCTGCAAGAAACTCCTCGATAACCACACGCGCACCTGAGTCGCCGAATTTATTGTCCAAAAGCATCTCGTGAGCTGCTTCGACTGCTTGCTCAACCGTTTCAGCAACGACAACACCTTTCCCAAGGGCCAAACCGTCTGCCTTGACTACGATTGGAGCGCCTTTTTCTTCGATATAGGCCTTGGCTTCCTCAAAGTCAGAAAATGTACCATAGGCTGCTGTCGGAACGCCGTACTTGACCATGATTTCCTTAGCAAAATCCTTAGACCATTCCAGCTCAGCCGCAGCCTTGGTCGGACCAAAAGCCTTGAGACCAGCTGCATTGAAATCATCCACGATCCCAGCCGCAAGGGCATCATCTGGACCAACAAAGGTCCAAGCAATATCGTTGACTTTTGCGAAGTCAATCAGCTTAGAATGTTCGGAAATTCCGATATTAATCAAATCTAGACCATCTAATCGCATCCCGTCATTTCCAGGAGCTACGAAGACTCTTTCTACGTTTTTAGACTCCAGCAACTTCTTAGCAATCGCATGTTCACGACCACCTGAACCGACAACAAGCAGTTTCATCTCTCAACCTCTTTTGCGAATTATTTACTATCATTATACCATAATCGTTCGTTTTAATCTTGTTTCACTAAGAATTTTTAAGCAAAAAAGGGAAAGAAACTGTTTTCTTCCCTTTTGTTTTTTAATGTCTAAAATGTCTCACGCCTGTGAAGACCATGGTCAAGCCGTATTTATCAGCAGCTTCGATAGACTCTTGGTCACGTACTGACCCACCAGGCTGGATGATGGCCTTAATCCCTGCTTTAGCGATTTCTTCCACGTTATCCGCAAATGGGAAGAAGGCATCCGAAGCAAGGACAGCACCGTCAAGGCGATCTTTGGCTTGGTCAATGGCGATACGGACGGAAGCCACACGGTTGGTTTGACCAGGACCGACACCAAGTGTCATGTGATCATTAGTCACGATGATTCCGTTTGATTTGACATACTTGATAGCTTTCCAAGCAAACTCAAGGGCAGTCGCTTCTGTCTCAGTTGGTTGGCGTTTGGTTACCACTTGCCAGTCAGCTGGGCTTTCTTTGACCACGTCTTGGTTTTGTACGAGAAGTCCGCCGACAACACCTGTGTATTCTGCTTCCACTTCACTAGCATCTTGTGCGTCAAACGGCAAGGCCAGAATGCGCAAGTTTTTCTTTTTGTTGGTCAAAATAGCTAGCGCTTCATCCGTATAGCTTGGTGCGATGATGATTTCAAGGAAAACACCGTGCATCTTCTCAGCTGTCGCAGCATCCACCTCACGGTTGAGAACGACGATTCCACCAAAGATAGAAACTGGGTCAGACTCATAAGCGTAATCCCAAGCAGTTTCGATGTCATCAGCTTGACCGATACCGCACGGGTTCATGTGTTTAAGAGCCACAACGGTTGGACGATCTTTGAAGTCACGGATGATACGGATAGCTGCATCCGCATCGCGAATATTGTTGAAGGACAATTCTTTACCGTTGAGCTGTTTAGCCGAAGCAATGGAGTAATCCGTTGGCAAGGCTTTTTGGTAGAAATCAGCATCCTGTTGAGGATTTTCACCGTAACGCATGGCTTGTTTAAGGTCATAAGTCAAGGTCAGTTTTTCTGGCTTACTTTCTCCGACTTGAGCTGTGAAATACTCTGCAATCAAGGCGTCATAAGCTGCTGTGTGACGGAAAACCTTGGCTGCCAAATGTTGACGAGTTTCGTAGCTTGTTTCGCCATTAGCTGCCAATTCGTCAAGAACAACAGCATAGTCAGCAGGGTCTACCACAACCGTCACGCTTGCATGGTTTTTAGCTGCTGAACGAAGCATTGATGGCCCACCGATATCGATGTTCTCAACCGCATCAGCGTACGTCACGTCTGGTTTAAGAATGGTTTCCTTGAATGGGTAAAGGTTGACCACAACAAGGTCGATCAATTCGATGTTGTTGTCCTTTGCAGCCTCTAGGTGGCTATTGAGGTCACGACGAGCGAGGAGACCACCGTGAATATTTGGGTGGAGAGTCTTGACACGGCCGTCCATCATTTCTGGGAAACCAGTCACATCGTCAATAGCAATGGTATCAACACCGGCATTATCAAGGGCCACTTTGGTACCACCCGTTGAAATGATATCCCAACCAAGTTTCTTGAGTTCTTGGGCAAATTCAACAATGCCCGCTTTATCTGAAACACTAATTAGTGCGCGTTTAGTCATTTTTCTTCCTTTCATGTTCAAACTTTCTACCTACGTAATTTTCTTTTCATAAAGTATAGGGAGACGATTACCAAGACTCCCAAAATTATTGTCAGTAAAAATCTTCCCCAATAGGGAATCTCAGGGAATAAGAAATTAACCAGTAAGCGTAAAATCACTGCTAAGGTGATCAAAGCAAGTGTTTCTAACCATTTTGTCATTTTTTCTCCTTTTGAATAAATAGGATTTTGAGGTGATTAAAGACTAATCTAACTCATATAAAAGGTAGTTATCAAAATTTATGATTCCTTTGAGGTAATCTCTGTCTGATTTAGACAACTCAAATTCTGGAAAAGTCGCAATTAAACTGGACAAATAAAAATAATTCGGGTGCCTACGATAAGAAAAACCTGCTTGACCGAATCTCCTTTGACAGAAATCATAGGCAAGTTTTAATTCTTGACTTGTGACACCATCTAAAATTTTATCTAACTCTGAAAGCTGACTTTTATCAGTATTTTCTATCATAGCTTTCACTGTATTTGCTAAGACAAAAAGAAAATCATTAGTATTATCCAGTAGGATTGGTCTGTTAGATAACTTGTTCTTTAACTCCATATAGTATTGGTCAGTAATCATTTTTTCCTCTCCACTCCCAAACTATCCAAGACTTCTGGATAAAGTTTGTACTCTGTTTCGTGGATGCGAGTTTCGAAAGTATCAAGGGTATCCCCTTCAAGGCGTGGCACGCGAACTTGTTTGATGACCTTACCGGTATCAACACCAGAATCCACCCAGTGAATAGTCACGCCAGACTGGTCCACACCTGCATTCCAAGCATCCTCAATCCCATGAGCGCCTGGAAATTCAGGTAGAAAAGCTGGGTGAATATTGATGATACGGCCTTCATAAGCCGCTAGCAAGGTTCCCCCAACGATTTTCATATAGCCTGCGAGACAAACCAAGTCAATCTGGTGCTCATCTAAGAGTTCGACGATGGCTCCTTCATAGTCTGCCTTATTCTCAAACTCTTTAAGTTCAAAGGCATAAGATAAAACCCCTAGCTTTTCGGCACGTTCTAAGACATAGGCATCACGATGATCTGAAAAGACAAATTCTACTGGAAATTGTTCCGCAATCACCTGAAAGTTTGAACCGTTTCCAGAGGCAAAAACAGCAATCTTTTTAGCCATTATTTTATCACCACACTCGCATCTGTCTTCTTGACAATCCGACCGATTTCATAAACTGGTTCGTCGAGAAGTTCTTTGACACGCTCTACATTTTCTGGTTTCACCGCAAGCATGAGACCAATCCCCATGTTGAAGATTTCAAACATTTCTTCATGTTTGATTTGGCCATATTTTTCAAGGGCTTTGAAAATTGGAAGGACTGGTACTTTGCTTTCGTCAATTTCAGCCGCCAAATCATCCGCGAACATACGTGGCACATTTTCGATGAAACCACCACCTGTGATGTGGGCAATTCCATTCACCAATTCTTCTTTGATGAGAGGCAAAGCCGCTTTGACGTAGATACGAGTTGGTTCAAGAAGAACGTCTTTAAGTTTTTTGTCTTCCAATTCTGGGAGGACTTCTTCACCTGTATAGTCCGCAAAAACACGACGTACGAGTGAGTAACCATTTGAGTGGATACCACTGGAAGCAAGTCCAAGAAGGACGTCTCCCTCTGCTACTTTTGAACCGTCGATGATTTGAGATTTTTCTGCAACACCAACAGCAAACCCAGCCAAGTCATAGTCGTCTTCGCCATACATACCAGGCATTTCAGCAGTTTCCCCACCGATGAGGGCCGCACCTGCTTGTACACAACCTTCAGCCACACCAGCAACCACTTGTTCTAGCTTAGCTGGTTCATTTTTCCCAGTTGCTACGTAGTCAAGGAAGTAGAGGGGCTCTGCACCTGCAGCGATGATATCGTTGACACACATAGCCACACAGTCTTGTCCGATAGTATCGTGTTTGTCGTACTTGATAGCAAGCATGAGCTTGGTTCCAACACCGTCAGTTCCTGAAATCAAAACTGGCTCTTTAACACCTGTTTTTGAAAGGTCAAACATACCACCAAAACCACCAAGAGCTCCCATAACACCCGCACGTTCCGTACGTGCCACGTGTTTTTTGATGCGTTCTACAACCTCATAACCCGCTTCAACGTCCACACCCGATTGGGCATACGCATTTTTATTTGTCATCTTTGTCTCCTCTTCCTTTCCTTTAATGGAGAGTCTTTATCCGTCTATTTGTAAAAACTGATCTTGTCATCCAAACTTCTACGATAGTCTTCTTCATAGTCGTAGAGAGGCGTTGGGTAGTCACCGTCAAAGTAAGCGACACAGAGACCACCGTTCGGCGCATCTGTTTCGATGCCGATAGAATCAATCAAGCCATCAATCGAAAGATAGGTCAGGCTATCCGCACCAATGATTTGGCGAGTCTCTTCGACCGTATGATTGGCCGCAATCAGCTCCTGACGTGTCTGGATATCAATTCCGTAGAAACATGGATAGGCAAGAGCAGGACTCCCAATGGCAACGTGAACTTCTGATGCCCCCGCTTCTTTCAAGAGTTGGACAATACGACGTGATGTTGTTCCACGTACAATGGAGTCATCAATCATGACCACACGTTTGCCTTTAACGACACCCGAAACAGCAGACAATTTCATCCGAACTCCTTGCTCGCGCAATTCTTGAGTCGGCTGGATAAAGGTCCGTTGTGTATATTGGTTCTTGATAAGGCCCATTTCATTTGGTAGCCCAGACTCTTCCGCAAATCCCATAGCTGCACTGAGTGAGGAGTTTGGCACACCGACCACAATGTCGGCTTCATGCTTGAACTCTCGTGCCAACTGAGCTCCCATCCTCTTACGAGCTGTATGGACATTAACACCATGGATGTTGGAGTCAGGACGAGCAAAATAGATATATTCCATGGAACAGATAGCCAGTTGAGTATCGTTTGTGTAGCTATCATACTGGATACCATTGTCGTCAATAATGACAATCTCGCCTGGTTTCACATCGCGAATCCACTCCGCACCGATGACTTCAAAGGCACAGGTTTCAGATGAAACAACAACTGCTCCATTAGCCATTTTCCCGATTGATAGAGGTCGGAAGCCGTTTGGGTCAAGGGCTGCAATCAACTTATCTTCAAACATCAAGAGATAAGCGAAACCACCTTTGACAAGACTAAGTGCTTCCTTGATTTTACCCATCAAGTTTGGATTGTGGCTACGACGAATAAGATGAGCCAAAATTTCTGAATCTGAAGTTGAGCTGAAAATCGCTCCTCTTTGTTCCAATTCTTGCTTGAGAGATTCTGCGTTGGTCAGATTCCCATTATGAGCCAGACCAAACTGCATATCATGGAAGCGGAAAAGGAAGGGCTGGATATTGTCTACAGAAGCTTCTCCCGCAGTCGCATAACGCACGTGTCCAATCGCTCCAGTCCCTGTCAATTTATCCAAATTAGCAGGATTTTTGAAGACTTCTGATAAAAGCCCCATATCACGATGGCGCTTCAATTGTCCGTGGTCATTGGAGAGGATTCCTGCCCCCTCCTGACCACGGTGCTGAAGACTGTGGAGACCAAAATAGGTCAACTTAGCAGCATCTGGATGTCCCCAGATACCGAAAACACCACATTCTTCATTAAGAGATTTTACTTCGTATGTCATTTTATATACCTTTTATTTTCCAGTAAAGTATTTAACAGCTGATGCAAAGAGATGTTGATCTTTATTTCCTGGAATATTTTGGAAGAGACCGTCTTCGAAACGTTCTGAGTGACCCATCTTACCAATAATTTGACCGTTCTTACTTGTGATACCTTCAATCGCATTGACAGATCCGTTAGGATTGTATTTAGAATCCATGCTTGGTTTACCTTCGAAGTCAACATATTGGGTAAAGATTTGACCATTATCACGAAGCTCTGCAAATTCTTCAGCTGTCACGACAAACTTACCTTCACCGTGTGATACTGGGATGGCATGGATGTCACCAACTTTCACGCCAGCAAGCCATGGTGAGTTGGTGTTGGCAATCCGTGTTTCAACCATCTTAGCCACGTGTTGGTTGGCATCATTGTAGAAGAGAGTTGGACTAGTACTGTTTGCATCTTCAAAGTTACCGTATGGAAGAAGACCTGATTTGACAAGAGCTTGGAATCCATTACAGATACCGATAATCAAACCACCACCTTCGATGAAGCTGTCAATGGCTGCACGTACTTTTTCATTAAGCAAGATGTTGACGATAAATTTAGCAGATCCATCGGGTTCGTCAGCGGCTGAGAAGCCTCCTGCAAAGAAGATAATGTTAGCTTTTTCGATATTGTCAACCATGGTGTCAACAGACTTGGCAATAGCTTCTTCGTTCAGTGTGACAAATGGTACTAAGTTGACTTTCGCACCTTCTTTTTCAAAGGCCTTAGCTGAATCATACTCAGAGTTAGTACCTGGGAATACTGGGATGTAAACCACTGGTGTCTCAACTGTTTCCTTAGCTTTGATAACAGCATCTGATGCCACAGCTGGTACTTCTTCCAACTCAGTTGCTTGTGCAAATTCCGTTGGATAAACTTCTTCCAATTTACCTTGGAAGGCACTGTCAAGTTTGTGTCCATCAAGCCTTACATCGTTGACAGTAAGTGTAAAGTCAGCTGCTGTTTGTCCAATCTTGGCAACCCCTGAAATCTCTTCCGGAGATGTGAAGACGAATCCACCCAATTGAGCTGTCAAGGCAGCCTCAAGATTTTCAAGGGTTACAGTGGCACCGATATGGTTACCAAATGTTGCAAGGGCAAGAGCTTCAAGGATACCACCATATTTGACCGCTGATGCTGCTGTGACTTTGTGAGTTGCTTGGATGGCTTCAAACTTAGCAAAGTTAGACTTTATCAGTTCAAAGTCAATTTCTTGTGCCAAAGCTTGACCTGGGATGTAATAGATATTTTCACCAGCAGCTTTAAATTCTGGAGAAAGAACCTTACGGCTGTCTGCTGTTGTCACACCAAAAGCAACCAAGGTTGGTGGTACTGTCAATTCTTCAAAGGTACCAGACATAGAGTCCTTCCCACCGATAGATGGCAAAACAAGTTGAATCTGAGCTTCAATTGATCCAAGAAGAGCTGCTACTGGTTGGCCAAAGCGCTCCGCTTGCTTGTCCATGCGCTCGAAGTATTCTTGATAAGAGAAACGAGCCTTAGACCAGTTTGCACCAGCAGCAACCAAACGAGCGGTTGCTTCGATGACCGCATAAGCCGCACCATGATATGGAGACCATTCGGCGATATAAGGGTTAAACCCTTGCGCCATAACAGAAGCAGTTGTTGTCACGCCGTGTTGAACTGGCAATTTCTGTACAGAAGCTTCCGTTGGTGTGATTTGGTAGCGACCACCGAGTGGGTGATTGACTGTTGAACGACCAACTGAGCTATCAAAGATGGTTTGTAACCCTTTTTGACTGGCATGGTTCAGGTCAGCCAAGACTTCAAGAGTATCCGCTTCAAGGGTTTCAGCAGATGTTTGACGTTCTTCTGGAAGCTTGACATCCTTGTCAACCACCTTAGCATCTACAACCACACGTACACCGTTTGTATCAAGGAAACGACGTTCCAAATCAACGATGGTTTCACCATTCCAGTGCATGACAAGATTTGGTTTCTCCGTCACTGTCGCAACGACAACAGCATCAATATTTTCTTTGTTACATTCAGCAACGAAGGCGTCTACATCTTCTGGACGAACCACTACAGCCATCCGTTCTTGAGATTCAGAGATGGCAATTTCTGTACCGTTCAAACCTTGGTATTTCAATGGCACTTTGTCTAGATCAATTTCAAGACCATCTGCCAATTCACCGATAGCCACACAGACACCACCAGCACCAAAGTCATTTGATTTCTTGATTAGACGGGTCACTTCCCCATTACGGAAAAGACGTTGAATCTTACGTTCTTCGATGGCATTCCCTTTTTGAACCTCAGCACCAGCTGTTTCAACAGATTCAACCGTTTGAACTTTAGAAGAGCCTGTCGCACCACCGACACCGTCACGCCCAGTCTTCCCACCGAGAAGGATCACGACATCTCCAGCTTCAGGTTTCTCACGGACAACATTTTCCTTAGGAGCCGCACCGACAACTGCACCTAGCTCCATACGCTTAGCAACGAAACCTGGGTGGAAGTATTCACGAACATAAGTTGTCGCCAAACCAATTTGGTTACCATATGAAGAATAACCGTGAGCCGCTGTTTTAGAAATCACTTGTTGTGGCAATTTACCAGCGCGAGTTTCTGAAATAGGAGACGTGATATCGCCAGCACCCGAGATACGCATAGCTTGGTAAACGTAGGAACGCCCTGACAATGGGTCACGAATGGCACCACCGATACAAGTAGCCGCTCCACCAAATGGTTCGATTTCAGTTGGGTGGTTGTGGGTTTCGTTCTTGAACATGAGAAGCCATGGTTCTTTGACACCATTGACATCCACTTCAATTTCAACTGAGCAGGCATTGATTTCATCAGACACTTCCATGTCATCCAAACGACCATTAGCACGCTCATAACGACCAAAAATAGTCGCCATATCCATCAATGTTTGAGGTTTTTCGCTACGTCCCAACTCATCACGCATGGCAATATACTTGTCATAAGTCGCCTGCAATTGTTTTTCAAATTTAGAAGCTGAGAAGTCGATGGTTTTCAACTCAGTTTCGAAAGTTGTGTGACGGCAGTGGTCAGACCAGTAAGTATCCAAAACCTTCAACTCAGTCTCAGTTGGCACACGTCCAATGGATTTGAAGTAATCTTGGATGAAGAGAAGGTCATCCACTTCCATGGCCAATCCTTGCTCAGCCTTATACTGTGCAAAATCTTCTGCCGTATAAGTTTCAAAGAAATCCAAGTTTGGAATGGTCTTGTCAGACTCAGAGAAATCCTGTTTCGCAATGCCAACAGTGATATCTTTGAAACGAGAATCCACTGGGTTCAAAAGGTAATTTTTGACAGCTTCCAACTCATTCGCATCAATATCCTTGTTAACCAAGTAAAGTTGCGCTGTATTCACCGTTACATCATTTGAACTACCAAGCAACAGCAAAGCTTCTTGTGAAGATGCCGCACGTTGGTCAAATTGACCAGGCAAGCTTTCGATAGCAAAGAAAGCATATTTCTCAAGATCAGCCTGAACCGCAGCCTCGTCCAAAATAGTATCTGTCACTTGCTCAGAGAAAATATGTTTTTCCGCACGCGCAAACAAATCTTCTGCCAAATTAAAGACATCATAAACCTGTACGATGCGAAGATCATTCAAAGTTTTCAACTGAAGATTATGTTGTAATTCTTTTACTAAAGAGTCAGATTTGACACGAAAATCAGCTTTTTTCTCAACGAAAATACGTTTATCCATTTTAGTTCCTTTATCTATTTCTACTTAAAGATTGTAGTGACGACCAAGTAAAACTTTACTTCAATCCCTGCAACTTCTCTAACACGACCTTATAAACATCCGTTAGACTGCCCAAATCTCTACGAAAAACATCCTTGTCCATGTGGTGCCCTTCAGCATCCCAAAGGCGGCAGTTATCTGGAGAGAATTCGTCTGCCAAGATGATTTTGCCATCCTTATCAAAACCGAATTCCAATTTGAAATCAATCAAACGAAGACCAATTTGCGCAAACCAATCTTTCAGCAATCCATTGATACGACGCGTTTCTTCCTTGATATAAGCGATTTGTTCATCATTGGCAATATCCAAAAACTTCACATGCTCATCATTGATAAATGGATCATCCAAATCATCGTTTTTGTAGTAAAATTCAACGATTGGAGTTTTCAAGTCCAAACCTTCTTCAACACCGAAACGTTTAGAAAAAGAACCCGCAGTCACATTTCGAAGAACAACCTCCAAAGGAATGATGGTCACTTTCTTATTGAGTTGTTCAGTATCAGAGATACGTTCGATAAAGTGAGTAGCTACACCCGCAGCATTCAATTTTTCAAAAATAAGAGACGAAATCTGATTATTCAGCACACCTTTGCCTTCGATGGTCTCTTTACGAGCACCATTCAGCATGGTAGCCTGGTCCTTATAAACGGACCTAATCACATGTTCGTCTTCTGTAGTATAGATATCTTTAGCTTTTCCCGTATAAATAAGTTTACTGGACATTTTATTATTCGCCTTTCGTATTACTTGGCCTCATTCTAACACAAAAACAAGCAGAAATCAAATGTTTTACGAACGTAAACGTATTCCCTCCTGAGTTTTATAAAAAACTGTAAATCTTTTTAGGATTACAGTTTTTAAATATTATTTGAGAAAAAGTGATCATTATTCCCAATTCAAGAAATCATCCAAATAATAGCGTAAATAACTTTTCTTGCCTGTAATTATCTGTAAACGGCCTTCTAAACCGTACCTAAGCTTTTCAGCTTGTTCTTGAGTTATTTTTGTTTCCGCTTCTATTTTAAAGAAATTTCCTTGGTCAGTTCTCGTTGCAATTGTATCAATACTAGTGATAGTAGAAACAAGTCTCACTTGACCATTAGCACCATTAGTCGTGGTAAAGCGTACAGAATCTCCAATCTTGATTCTCACAATATCTTTTGAACTAAGATAGGCCGTCAATTTTGTTTTCCCTTCTCTATCTAATAGTGGATATAATTTAGCCAGTAATGTTCCTTCTGTGACTACCGCAGATTGATTCCTTTCAGGATTGAGATAAAGAACTCCGTCTTCCTGGGCTCTTATTGTTCCTTTTTCGAGTAAGCTAGTTTGATTTTTTTTGCCTATTTCTCTTTCTAAATCATCCTGCTCTAAAGCAATCTGCTCTTGTACAGTCGAAGAATTCTGAGAAAAGAGACCTATATTGGGCTGTGTAGTACTGTTCTTAAGGTTACTTGTTTTACTTTGATGATTTCTAAAACTCTCCAACTGATTAACATTGGCTTCATCCTGGATCACATCTCCAACCTCCTGATACTGAACAAGTAAATCTCCTCGTTGCACTTGTTTGTTCTCTTCCAGATAATTAACTACCATCCGCCTATTACTAGTTGATTGGATATTAGCAATGATACGACTAGGTTCAACTGTAGCTTTCGAAGATAAACTAATTTCCTTTTCTGCAAACATTGCAAATCCAAACGTAAACACCACCAAAAGTGACATAGGAAAAATCACTCGGCTGGAAAAATTATGATAACGTCGATTATAAAATTCCGCACTTTCTAAAAATTCAAGGTGCATTATTTCTCCTTTCTAACAGTTAACTAAATGAGTATAAAAACTATTTTGAGCAAGTAAGTCAGCATGATTCCCCTCCTCTACAATCTTACCCCGATCCAAAACGACAACTTTCTCCACTCGTTCAGCAATAGTCAAGCGGTGAGCAATGAAAATCAAGGTCTTATCTAGATTCATGAGATTGTCTACTATCCGTTTCTCTGTTAAGATATCTAGGCTGCTCGTCGCCTCGTCCAGAATCAAGATAGGGGCATCTGTCAAGAGAGCACGCGCTAAAGCAATCCTCTGGCGTTGGCCACCAGAAATTCCTGTCCCATCAGAAGTCAATT
Source organism: Streptococcus sp. KHUD_017 (assembly GCF_054861245.1). Lineage (NCBI taxonomy): Bacteria > Bacillati > Bacillota > Bacilli > Lactobacillales > Streptococcaceae > Streptococcus > Streptococcus sp. KHUD_017. The sequence goes on along the minus strand of NZ_CM142175.1, from coordinate 37,110 downwards.
CTGTCTGGTAATTCAAGGGCATACGCTCAATATCTTCACGAATTTCTGCTAGCTCAACTGCACACAGTATATCCTCCCGAGTCGTACCCTCCTTAGCTCCGAGAAGGAGATTTTCTAAAATTGTTCCATTGAATACATAGGGTTGTTGAGGTAAATAGTTGATATGTTGGCGCAGAGACTTTTTATCAATCTGATTTAAATTCATATCCCCCAGTCTGATTTCTCCCTGATTTGGGCTGTAAAAATTAACCATCATCTTAGCTAGGGTCGACTTTCCTGATCCTGAAATCCCTACAAGAGCTATTTTAGAGCCCTGTTTGATTGTCAAATTGATATCTGATAAGATATCTTGACCATATTCATACTTGTAGTGAATTCCCTTGAAAGTCATATCTCCTTGAACCATACTCAAATCCTCTACCATTTTCTGTTCTTCAAACTCGGATTTGACCAGATACACCTCGTTGAGACGACTATTAGCAACTTGAGCTGTTTGAAGCTTACTCTGAAGGTTGATGATGTTTTCTAGAGAATTAGTAAAATAATAAAGAAGTGTATTATACGTAATCAACTGGCCCAAACTCATTTCCCCAGTCATAACGAAATTAGCCCCTATCCATAATACGCAGACATTTAGCGACAGTTGACCAAGTTTTTTAAGAGCTTTTTGCTGACTTTCTGCTTTACTATAAGTAAAGGATCTTTTCAGATAATCCACAAATTCCCTATCAATCTTTTGGTAGCGTGTTTTTTCGCTAGCCAAGGATTTAATCGTTTCAATACCATTGATATCCTCTATAACGGATGATGATAGGGTTGCATTTGCTTCCATAGTATCCCGGTTCATTTTTTCAAAAGGTTTCATAAAAGCAAAAATGATTGCAGCATAAATAGGGAGACCCAATAAACTTATGAAAAAAAGACTACTATTTTGCAAAAACAAGATTATGGAAATAATGAATACCGTAGATATATCCAAAAAAATTGAAATAATGGTTGAAGCTAAGGCATCTATGATACTATTGGCATCTGTAAATCGAGACACGATTTCTCCCGTCCGTCGAGTCGCAAAAAAAGACACAGGTAGATGAAAAACATGTTTGATATAAGATAAAATAACATCAATCGATAGACGTTGTCCAAGGACAATTAATAGGTAATCTTGAGCAAAAGATAAAATCTGTTGGAGGGCATACACGATAACAAGACATATAGAAATAATACTTAGGGTCGAAGATGTCTGATTTGGTACATAGGTATCAATAATAGATTGTAGATAGTACGAACCAACGATATTAATCAAGGTTACTAGAGCAGTCGCTAAAATGATATTGATGATTAAACCTTTCTGATTTATCAAAATAGGTAGAAAAGAAGTCCAACCCTGATTCTTGTCCTTATGTGGCTGATAATTTGGTGAGGGAGCCACAAAGATAGTTGTTCCTGTCCATTCTTCTTCAAATCTTTCGCGCGATAGTTTTGTCAATCTAACCTCTGGATCTGGATCAGCTATATGGATATTCTGCTTATCCTTTCCTGTCACTACGTAATAATGAAATAATTCTTTGTCCTTAAGCACGTGAACCACAAAAGGAAAGATTAAATTTGGAGAATCAAATAAAGTCATGTCTGCTTGAATAGCTTGTGGCTCAAAACCTAATGTTTCCGCAGCCTTCACCAGACCCAAAGCTGTCGTCCCATTTGTAGTCGTTTTGGCTAATTCACGAAGACGTGCTAATGAATAATAGCTTCCAAAATAGCCAAACACCATGGCTAACGAAGCCACTCCGCAGTCCTTCTGATCCATCTGTGAGCGGTAGTGTTTTTTCCTAAATTTCATATTCTTATCCTTTTTCTTAACAATCTAATTAAAAGTTCTGTAAGATTATTTTAGCCAAACAAAGTAAGAAATAGGTAACTCTTTCTAAAAAAACAAAATCTACACCCAAATAGCACTTTTAGAAGTTTAAGCAAACATATGGATTGATAAATCCGTTAAAATAAATATTCCACACAACCAAAAAAGCAACATGACCAGCATGTTGCTTTTTCTTATATTCTATTTTTAATGATTGCTAATACGTCTGCGACACTTTGGAGGTTGTCAATTTCTTCATCATCGATTTCGATTCCAAATTCATCCTCAATGGTTAGGACAAATTCCATCAAATCTACTGAATCAGCATTCAAGTCATCCTTTAAGCTCAAGTTTTCGGTTACGACAAAGTCTTCTCCTTGACGCTCTTGAATGATGGTTACGATACGGTCAAAAATTTGTTGTTCTGTCATATTGTTCTCCTTATTCCTCTGAAAATTCACGCGCAGTTTGGGCAACTACATCTGTCTCAAGCATGGTACGAATCTGGCGTATTGTGCTATAGACAGCCTTGGCATCACTTGAGCCATGAGTCTTAACTACTGGTGCCTTAACACCAAACAGAACCGCACCTCCAACATCTGAATAGTTGAGCTGTTTTTTCAAACCTCTTAGGTTATCCTTAAGAAGGAAAGCCCCTAGTTTGGCTCTAAGACCGCCACCTACAATAGCATTTTTGAGCAAGCCCATGATACCCATAGCAGTCCCTTCGATAGCTTTTAGCACAGCGTTTCCCGTGAAACCATCTGTTACGACTACATCAGCAACACCATCCATCAAATCACGTGCTTCCACGTTCCCGATGAAATTCAAACTTTCGTCAGCCGCTAATAGGTCATAGGCTTCCTTGCGGAGTGGATCTCCCTTGCTACTCTCTGTCCCGTTATTAAGCAAACCTACACGAGGTTTTTCAATACCACGAACATTTCTAGCATAGAAGGAGCCTAGGACTGCATATTGATGCAGGTGATGAGCTGTATTTTCTGCATTGGCACCAAGGTCAAGCATATCAAAACCTTTTCCATCAATAGTTGGTAAGGTTGACATAAGACCTGGTCGATCGATATTTTTGATACGACCAACGATGAAAAATCCTGCTGCTAACAAGGCACCTGTATTTCCTGCAGAAAGAACAGCATCTGCCTCTCCATCTTTGACAGCCTTAGCTGCCAATACCATGCTGGCATTTTTCTTCTTGCGGATGGCTTTTGTAGGCTCATCGTCTGAGTCGATTTTTTCATCAGTATGGATAATACTAACGCGCTCTGTAGCTGTTAGATATTGCTTGATTTTGCTTTCGTCTCCGTAAAGTTGAATCTCAATATCTGAAAAGTCAGCAAGGGCTTGATTAACTCCCTCTACAATAGCTTGTGGTGCGTAATCGCCACCCATTGCATCAACTGCGATTTTTTTCATTTGTCTTCCTCTTTCAGTAGTTGTCCCCAGTCGGCTAGGGAATCAATAAATTTCTTTGATTTCAGATGAATGCCGACATATTCCTCGTAGATTTGGTCCATAAACTTGCGCAAATCCTGCTTGATTTCGGACTTAAGTGAGATAGTCTCCAAGGTCTCAAAATCAATGGCTTGAAATTGATTGAGCAGATAAGGAATATTGGGATTTAAATGACATCGTTTCTCATCTTCATGGTAATGATTGGGACAAAGACAACCCCCGTATTTGAAGGAGAAGTCAAAGGCTTGCCCCACACGATGACAAAAGGTACACTCATTAAAGTTGAGACTGATTCCAAAACGTGTCAATATTTGAATTTCAAAAATATTGGTCAAAACTTGATAATCCAGACCCTCTTCCATCAGCTCTAAAGTCTTTTGCAAAAAAGCAAATAAGGGAGCATCTTCTTGGTTATCCTGCAAACTCGCATCCGCCAAGGCTGCAACGTAAGTCGCATAAGCCATAACAAAGAGGTCACTATTGATTTTCGGAAAAGTCTTCACCTCATGATAATCTTCTATATAACTAAGTCCATCGTCATTGACTTTTAGGAGAAAATGGGCTAAGACTAAAGGTTGAATGACAGGAGCTAGTTTGGATTGGCCGGCGTGTTTGACAAAAAACATGCGCTTCCCTGCCTGTTCTGTAAAGATTTTAACAAGCTTATCATCCTCTCGAAAATTTCGATTGTAAAGTACTAAACCCTGACTCGTAATCGATTGAATCATGCTTCTCTCATGTACTCCTCAAGTCGTTTCATAGCTTCTCTGATGGTTTCCATGCTAGCTGCATAAGATAGGCGAACATAGCCTTCTCCATACTGACCAAATGCTGCTCCAGGAATGAAGGCAACAGCCTTCTTCTGAGCAAATTCCTTGAGAAAAGCAAAGGAATCTTGATTATAGCCTGCTGGGATCTTAGCAAAGATATAAAAAGCACCGTCTGGCTTGATAATTTCAAAACCAAGGTCAGTCATCTTCTCAATAATGTAGTCCCGACGTTGGATATACTCCTTCTTCATCGGTTCTGCATCGTTTTTACCAGCTGTTAAGGCTTCTACTGCCGCATGTTGCGCCATGGTGTTTGCAGCGGTTACCAAATACTGATGACTCTTGATAAGTTGAGCTGTAAAGTTTGCTGGTGCAAAGATAAAGCCTAAACGCCAACCGGTCATGGCATGAGATTTGGATAGACCATTGATGATAATGGCCTGATCTCTCAGCATAGTTCCCAAAGATACATGATTTTCCCCTGTGTAGGTCAATTCTGAGTAGACCTCATCACACACAACAAAAATCTCATACTTGCGTAAAACCTCTGCCAAGGCTTCTAATTGTTCACGACTATAGGTAATTCCTGTAGGGTTGGCTGGATAGTTGAGAATAACTGCCTTGAGCTTGTCCCCCTGCTCCAAAATTGCCTTTTCCAACATCTCAGGGGTCAAGACAAAACCATTTTCAGTCGTATCAATCTCGACAATCTCTGCACCAACTAGATTAACTATTGGCTCATAGCCAGGATAGGCAGGAGCTGGCAAGAGAACCTTGTCTCCTTTCTCCAAAATAGCTGTCAGAGTAGCTGAAAGAGCCTCTGTCGCACCAATTGTGACCAAGATTTCATTCTCTGGATTGTAGTCTAGCTGATATTTCTCTTTTACAAATTCACTCGCCGCCTGACGCAATGTCAACAAACCACTCATCCCTGTATAGTAGGATTGATCTTGGTCAATGGCTCGCTTTGCAGCTTCCTTGACGTGATCTGGCGTTGTAAAATCTGGTTCTCCCAAGGTCAATCGCAGGACACCAGGAATCTCTGAAATAGCCTGGTCAAATTGACGAATCAAGGAAACTTGTATCTTATCTAATTGTTTATTAAATCGTTTGGTTAAGTCCATATATATCCTCCTTGATCAAAGAACATATATCTATTATACTACAAAAGCTCTCTGACCGCAAAATTCCGTTAATTTACAACCTTATTCCTACTTTCTATTTTACTTTTCTGATAGACAAGCTTATAATAAGAAGTGCTTATTTTCGGAGGTTTTTATGTCATTTCTATCAAAAAATTGGACAGGACTGTTAGCCTGTCTTAGCATTTCTATCATCTCTTGGGTTTTAGGAGGCTTTCTGCCTGTTGTGGGAGCTCCTGTTTTCGCCATTTTTATTGGAATGATCCTCCACCCCTTTCTCACTCCCTATAAACAACTGGATGCCGGTTTAACTTATAGCTCCAAAAAATTACTCCAGTACGCTGTCATCTTGCTTGGATTTGGACTTAATATCTCTCAAGTTTTCGCAGTTGGGAAATCTTCCCTCCCTGTCATTCTTTCTACCATTTCTATAGCTTTAATTGTAGCCTATCTCTTCCAACGCTTTTTTGACCTCGATACAAAGCTGGCTACCTTAATTGGAGTAGGTTCTTCCATCTGTGGAGGCTCTGCTATTGCGGCAACTGCTCCTGTCATCCATGCTAAGGAAAAAGAAGTCGCTCAAGCCATATCTGTTATCTTTTTCTTCAATGTCATAGCTGCGCTTATCTTCCCGACCCTAGGAGGCTGGCTTCACCTATCAAACGAAGGTTTTTCTCTCTTTGCAGGGACAGCAGTCAACGATACTTCTTCTGTAACGGCTACAGCTAGCGCCTGGGATAGTCTTTATCACACCAACACTCTTGAGTCAGCAACCATTGTCAAACTGACCCGTACCCTAGCTATTATCCCTATTACCCTCTTCCTCTCCTACTGGCAAAGTCGTCAACAAGGAAATAGCCAAGGGGTAAAACTTAAAAAAATCTTCCCCGTTTTCATCCTCTACTTTATCCTAGCTTCTCTGCTAACCACCGTCCTTACTTCTTTTGGTGTCAGCAATAGCTTCTTTTCACCTCTCAAACAACTCTCCAAATTCCTCATCATCATGGCCATGAGTGCTATTGGCCTCAAAACCAACCTCATTGCTATGATCAAATCCAGTGGAAAATCCATTCTTCTTGGAGCCCTTTGCTGGATTGCCATCATCCTGACTAGTCTTGGCATGCAAATACTCATCGGTATTATCTAAGACAAAAGGTAGCCTAAAGGCTACCTTTTTATTGTTCAAGAATTAAACGTGTATGTTCTCTTTTGATGCAACGATTCATCACAATATCATCGCATCCTCCAGCACGTAAAATCTCCTCTGCTTCCAAACTTTCAAGTCCTAATTGTGCCCAGAAAATCTTGGCATCCGCCTTGAGAAAGTCTCGTGCTACATCAGGTAAAAATTCACTGCGACGATATACATTAACGATATCTACAGGGAAAGGAATTTCAGCTAGACTGGCATAAGCCTTTTCTCCCAAAATCTCGCCACCTGCAGCTTTAGGGTTAACTGGAATGATTTTATAGCCACGAGCCTGCATTTCTTTAGTCACTCGATTGCTAGTGGTTTCCTCACGATCGGATAAGCCTACTACAGCTAGAGTTTTACTGGTTGCTAGATACTGACGGACCACTCCATCACTTGGATTGATAAATTCTTGAGTCATAAAACCCTCCTTTTCATCAGTATAGCACATTTTGAAAAGGCTTGCAGTTTTTGACTACAAAAAATTTCCTAGCAAGAGGAAAATCTGCTAGGAAACTCGTTTATTCAAGTGAAAGTTTAGATTTTTTTCTCGATACTAAATAATGGAGAAAGAGGACGTTTTTCATGGATACGTACAATCGCATCTCCTAGGAGATGAGCAATAGAAATTTGTTCAATCTTATCAATCAAACGTTCTTCTGGAAGATAGATAGTATCCAAAACAACCAATTTTTTAATGGCTGATTTCTGGATATTCTCCATTGCTGGACCAGAAAGAACTGGGTGCGTACAGCTTGCATAAACTTCAACAGCTCCTGCTTCTGCTAGAGCATCAGCCGCATGACAAATGGTTCCAGCTGTATCAATCATATCGTCAATCAAGATACAAGTCTTACCTTCTACCTTACCAATGATATTCATAACTTCACTAGTATTCATCTTGTCTACACTACGACGCTTGTCGATAATGGCAATTGGAGTTTTCAAAAATTCTGCTAATTTACGAGCACGAGTCACCCCACCGTGGTCCGGGCTGACAACGACATAGTCAGAACCAACCATGCCACGACGCTCAAAGTAATCCGCAATCAATGGAGCACCCATCAAGTGATCCACCGGAATATCAAAGAACCCTTGAATCTGTGCTGCGTGCAAGTCGATTGTCAACAAACGATCAACTCCAGCTACTTCAAGCATATTTGCAACGAGTTTTGAAGTGATTGGCTCACGCGCTCTTGCCTTTCTATCCTGACGTGCATAACCATAGTAAGGCATAACAACGTTGACAGATTCTGCACTGGCGCGCTTCAAAGCGTCTACCATAATCAAAATCTCAAGTAGATTATCATTTACTGGTGAGCTAGTTGATTGTAGAATAAAGACGTGTTTTCCACGGATCGATTCTTCGATATTAACTTGAATTTCTCCGTCCGAAAATTGACGAACAGTCGATTTTCCCAACTCTATCCCAATCTCTTGCGCCACACGCTCTGCCAATTCTCTATTTGAAGAAAGGGCAAACAGCTTTAAATCAGAAAAAGACATGATTTCCTCCGGTATTTATGTATCACTTGTGTTTTTCACAACATTTTTCCATCTACCATTGTAGCGCTTTTTTCTCGATTTTTCAATAAAAAATAAGACAAGAGTAGACTTTTATACTCTTATCTTATGCCATTTTATATTAGTGATATCAAAGGTAAAACTTGTCAACCTTCTCATCCTACTTCATGCTACTCCAGAAGCTTTTAATTAGAAAGTTAGTATATCTCCCTCATACTACCTGTATCCACATCGTAAACAGCTCCTGAAATTATGACATCATCTGGAATTAATGGACATTCTCGCAACAACTTCATATCCTCTCGGACACTCTCATCGATGTCTTGAAACGGTAAAAAATCCTGCCCAGATACATCAACTCCCAATTCACATTTTAGGTGCTCTTGAAAATCCTCGTTATTGAAGGTTTGAGCCCCGCAGTCTGTATGATGAAGAACCACAATCTCTCTTGTCCCCATTTGTTGTTGGGAAATTACAAGTGAACGAATCATATCGTCCGTCACTCGACCACCCGCATTCCGTAAAATATGGGCATCTCCTAGAGCTAACCCCAGAGCTGGCGCAACGTGTAGACGCGAATCCATACAAGTTACGATTGCAACCTTGGTCTTGGGTTTAATGGATAAATGCAAATCTCCGTGTAGTTCTACATAAGCTTGATTGGCTTTTAAAAAATTTTCAAAATAGGACATGACAACTCACTTTCTAGTCTGCCAGATAATTTGAACACCAAATTATTTATCTCCTATCATACCATCTTTTCTTTGTCTTGTCAGCTGTCAACTTTCATATAAAAAAACTGGGACAGATACATCCAGCGTCTAGCTTGGGTTTCTGTCCTAGTTTTTTTATTATTATGAACCTTTTTGGATATACTTGTTAAGTGAGCCTGCAAAGCTTTGAAGATTGAGACTTTGTACATAGACCTCACCGCTACCTCGGAAGGTATTCACCACTCCTTCGCCTGTACCAATAGACTGCCAGAAACCATTTTCTAGGTGAATATCATAGTCCAAAGACTGGCTCCAAGCCACCACATGAGCATTATCAATCGTTACTTCTTGGTTTTGTAGTTCAATTTTTTTAATCGAACCAAAAGCATTGGCCAAAAGAGTTCCTTGACCTTGAGTAGTCATCACAAAGAGACCGCCTTGCCCTCCGAACAGAGCTTTCCCAATAGACTGGCGCTCCATTGTATAGAAAGCTGTACCATCAAGAGCTAGAAAGGCTCCATCATTCAATCGATATTGCTTTTCACCTATCTCAAGAGCAATCACTTGACCAGGAGTATCTGGTGCTAAAGCAAGATTCCCGTTGTCAGACTCAGCAACAGCTTGAGTGATAAAGGTACTTTCACCAGAAACCATTGAACGCCCTACAGCTTTGACAAAACGGCCTAAACCAGATCCGCTAGCATTGAGCTGGGTATTGAGACTTACATTAGGTGTATGGTAGACCATGCTACCTCGCTGGATATAGACGGTTTCTCCTTGATTGAGTGACAACTCTACCAAAGGAAATTGCATTTGACTGTCCATAGAAAATTTCATCAGAAATTCCTCCTTGTTTTAATAATTGTTAGCAATAAAATAATTAGTAATCTAAACCTGAGTAAAACGATTAGGAGAAAACTTTTTTCAAGACTTCTCCGATAGTCGTCACTCCAATCACCTGAATTTCCTTAGGTGGCTTGATTCCAGTTAAAGAATTCTTTGGTACATAGATTTTTGTAAATCCAAGTTTAGCAGCTTCATTGATCCGTTGTTCGATACGATTCACGCGTCGAATCTCTCCCGTCAAACCAAGTTCTCCTACAAAACATTCCTGAGGATTGGTTGGTTTATCCTTGTAACTTGATGCAATAGCAACTGCTACCGCAAGGTCAATGGCAGGCTCATCCAATTTGACGCCACCTGCAGATTTGAGGTAGGCATCCTGATTTTGGAGGAGCAAACCTGCCCGTTTCTCCAAAACAGCCATAATCAGACTAGCACGATTGAAATCAAGACCAGTTGTAGTTCGCTTGGCATTCCCAAACATAGTCGGTGTCACCAAGGCCTGCACCTCCGCCAAAATCGGACGTGTCCCTTCCATAGTCACAACGATTGACGAACCAGTTGCCCCATCCAAACGTTCTTCTAGAAAGACCTCGCTTGGATTGAATACCTCTACTAGCCCACCTGACTGCATCTCAAAGATTCCAATCTCATTAGTGGAGCCAAAACGGTTTTTGACCGCTCTCAAGATACGGAAGGTATGGTGTCGTTCCCCTTCAAAGTAAAGCACTGTATCCACCATATGTTCCAACATACGAGGTCCAGCCAAGGTTCCTTCCTTTGTAACATGCCCTACGATAAAGATAGCAATGTTATTGGTCTTAGCCAGCTGCATGAGTTCAGCGGTTACTTCACGTACCTGGGAAACTGACCCCTGCACCCCTGAAATCTCAGGAGACATGATAGTTTGGATAGAGTCGATAATGAGAAAATCTGGCTGGATACGCTCCACCTCTGCTCGCACGCTCTGCATATTAGTCTCAGCATAGAGATAAAACTCACTATCAATATCCCCCAAGCGCTCTGCACGGAGTTTGATCTGTTGAGCAGACTCCTCCCCACTAACATAGAGAACTGTTCCTACTTGAGATAACTGGGTTGATACTTGTAAGAGAAGGGTTGATTTCCCAATCCCTGGATCTCCACCAATGAGGACAAGACTTCCTGGCACCACACCGCCACCAAGCACTCGGTTAAATTCCTCCATCTCAGTCTTAGTTCGATTGACATTAATAGAAGTTACTTCAGCCAATTTCATAGGCTTGGTTTTCTCACCTGTCAAGGAGACACGCGCATTTTTGACTTCTGCGACCTCAACTTCTTCTACAAAAGAAGACCAGGCTCCACAGTTTGGACAGCGTCCTAAATACTTAGGTGAATTATATTCACAATTTTGACACACAAATGTCGCTTTTTTCTTTGCTATAATTCTAATCCTCTCATTTTAAAATCTCTTATTAATTTTTATATTAATGACTATTTCTTTTCAAAACAGTGAGCCCACCATCATCCGCATGGACATAATACTGACCATCAGGGCTAAATCCAAAAATATAGGGTAAATAACTTTTATAGATTTGACTTCTATCTTCCTTATCTTTTTCCCAATAAATGGTTAAAATTGGATATTCTTCAGATTGGTCTTTATCCATTGTCACTCTGATGTCTTTGCCATTATCCAGAGGGAGACTTCCACCATATTGCCCAGCGATAGGGATAGGAGAATCATAGCCCTCACACATGGCTACTAACTCCACCTCATCGTAGTCCCCATCTATTGGAGTGACTTGACCATTTTCGCTATCAATGATTGAGATGTAGTCTGAGGAAATACAGAGAATTTTATGATAGGCATCAGGGAGAAATGTTAGGTAAAGAAATCCTCCAATACTGATCTCATACACCTTCTTATACCCTTGACAATTCTCTGCGGTAAAAGCTTGAAAATCCTTATAGCTCATTCATTGCGCTTCTTTCTATATCTCTATCTCACACTCAATCACTTGGCAAAAATCAATCTTCTCGTCTGGTACAAATTGGCGCATGAGCATTCCGTGAGTTACAATGATAATAGTTTTATAATTTTTATATTTTTCCAAAGCTCTTAAAAAACGATGACGCATCTCTAGATCAGTTTCATAGCGATAAGGAGAATCTTCAGATAAACCTCCTTGATGTTTTAGATAATATTCATGAGCTACCAATACACTAGTTAAATCAGAGTTAGTGCCATCTAAGTCTGGACGCCACTCATGAAAAAACGGCTCTACAAATAAGTCCAATCCTGTTTCAACTGCTATATAATGTGCTGTTTCTAAAGCCCTCGTCACAGACGATGAAATAATAATCTCTGCCTTTCCAAAACATGCAGTTTTAGCAACTTCTTTTGCCAGACTGCGACCTTTTCCTGTCAATGGTGCTAAATCACGACCAAAACCACTATAGAGTTGCGGATTTTCAAGTTTATCAAGCATACTATAATCTGGCTCCCCATGACGGACAAAGATAATCTTCATATTAAGATCCCCGTAAAACTATCCAATCTTGATTCCGCAATCTTGCCACTGCTTCAGTGTTTTAGAGAATTTCTTCTGGTTGGCAACTCCGACAGCAGACAAATCGACAGAAACCTGATAATTCTCCTTAACAGCTGCCAAAATGGAAGCCTTGACACATCCATTGCCATCTACCCCTATAAACTCTATGCTTTTAGCACCGTTTCCCTCTAAAAAATCTTTTAAATCTGGATTAGTAAAGCAAGAAGCCCGACGCTTCTCAAAAATACGAGAAGATACAACCAGCAAGCCGGTCGCAAATTTCTTCTTTCTATCTTTTCTCTCCCAGAAAAAACGATTGAGAATATAGATAACTCGGTCGCTAGGATAGGTAGCAATTTTGTCATTTACAGCTGCAGTCAGTTCTTCATGATATGCTTTTCCTACAGCAACATAATCTGACTGCATGTCTACAACTAATAAATAGTCTGCCATTTTATTCCTCTATTTCCCTGTTGACCCAAATCCACCAGTCCGCACGCCGTCTGCCTCATCCCCATCTGCAATTAAGAAAGGAGCAAAGACAGCCTGAACTATACGTTCGCCAACTTCAAGGACGACTTCCTGGTCGGTAATGTTTTTCATCTGAGCAAAGATATGGCCTTCATTTCCTGGATTGCCATAGTAGTCTCCATCAATAACCCCCACAGAGTTGATTAAAACTAGGCCTTTTTTGCGAGGGTTAGAGGAACGGTCATAAAGATAGAGCACTTCAGTCGGCTGCATATAGGCCTTGACACCAGTTGGGACAAGAACAATCTCTCCTGGAGCAATCACCGTACGCACCGCAACCTTTAAGTCGTAGCCAGCTGCATGCGCTGTCTCACGTTTAGGTAACAAAGTTTCATCTGTAAAACTAGAAACTAATTCAAAACCACGAATTTTCATATTATTCCTCTTTTTAATCTTTTATTCTAGGTTATTTTATCTTATTTATTCGAAAAAAGCACGAAAAAAGAGCACACAATTCACACTCGCTTAGGGCTGCTGGATTCCTCCCCTGACCCGCTTCACGCAGAACTGTTGCTCCACTAGTTATTATACCACATTCCCCTCTATTTTTAAAGAGAAATTATTTTTTACGTCGATTTCGGAAAAAGTCTTGCATAATCTCTGCGCACTCATTCTCTAAAACACCTGTTTCAACGTCCACACGGTGATTGAGCCTCTCATCTGTCAAAATATCGTACAAGCTCCCAGCGGCGCCAAATTTCTGGTTTTTAGCCCCGTAGACCACGTTTGGAATCCGTGCGAGACCAATTGCTCCACTACACATAACACAAGGCTCAATGGTCACAAAAAGCGTACAATCAAGCAAGCGCCAACTCTCTTCGCTCAGATTAGCATCCTCTATAGCCATAATTTCTGCATGCATGACCGCACGTTGCAACTCCTCACGTGCATTGTGCCCCCGACCAATGATTTCTCCATCCTTTACAATTACACAACCAATTGGGATTTCATCGTGCTCTAAAGCAATCTTCGCCTCCTTTAAGGCCTCTCTCATAAAAGCTTCTTTTTCTTCAACTGTATAATCCATAACATCTCTCTTTTCTCGCCTATCAATTCTATCATTATAGCATGTTTTCCTAGACAAAAAAAGAGCTCTATAATATTTGCAGAAACCAACTTTAGATAGTATTCAATCTCTGGTTTGTAGAAATAATGTTATAAAAAGAGTATAATGGTAGCAAAATATAGAGAAACACTAGGAATCATGAACTGAGAGTAATGGATACAAGTGATACAGAATGTCCAGATCTGTCGGAAGATTTTTAACTATAAGTCTCCAAGAGATGATTATCCTGAGATTTAAATAATAAACAAGATGAAAGGGTAAATAATGAAATTAGAATTCTTACAGGATGAACCAAAACTTACCTTGATGTTTCCATATAAAGATACATTTAATAGAGTAGGGGGACCATCCATGATATCTATATCTGTTATGATTCTCTGGATTCTGAAGCGTCTGATGACTTACAATACTGATTTTGCAGACAAGATTGTTATGGCGGTAGCGCTGATTTATGCTCCCCTCCTTATATGGTTTATGGGGTATTATCTCTTCATAAATGTAGTAAAATTAGAAATTTATAAAAACAATATTGTTCAATATTATACCTATAGCAGCAGAGGCCACAGCCTATTACATTATCAATTTGGACTTCAAGATATCGAACAAATAACCATTAAAAAGCGTCCTTTTAATTGCGTAAAGTTAAGCATAAAAATTAGAAATCCTATTTTTTTAGAAGGACATGAAAAAAAACTAAATAAGCTAGTCAGAGTCAGTATCATCACAGACAAACTAAAAGCAGATGCTTTTATGCACGAAATGAAGCAATTTCAAAGTGATAAATCAGATAATCAAGAAAGCTGATTCAGAAAAAATTCAAGTTTGTCTAACTTACAAATTCTCAAGAAAATAGTTCACTGAAGAGGCTGGGATCAGAAATCCCAACCTCATTTTTTCTTAGTTATGCGCCTTCGATGTGATGGCAAATTGAACGATTTGTTGGTATTTGAGAATTCAAAAA
>NZ_CM142175.1:0-17500 GCF_054861245.1 Streptococcus sp. KHUD_017 | reverse complement strand
GAGATGGTCCTCCCAGATTCCGACGAGATTTCACGTGTCTCGCCGTACTCAGGATACTGCTAGGTACAAAGACTATTTTAAATACGAGGCTCTCACTCTCTTTGGCTGACCTTCCCATGTCATTCTTCTATAGTCTTTGAGTCCACATTGCAGTCCTACAACCCCGAAGAGTAAACTCTTCGGTTTGCCCTCCTGCCGTTTCGCTCGCCGCTACTAAGGCAATCGCTTTTGCTTTCTCTTCCTGCAGCTACTTAGATGTTTCAGTTCACTGCGTCTTCCTCCTCATATCCTTAACAGATATGGGTAACAGGTAGTACCTGTTGGGTTCCCCCATTCGGAAATCCCTGGATCATCGCTTACTTACAGCTACCCAAGGCATATCGTCGTTTGTCACGTCCTTCTTCGGCTCCTAGTGCCAAGGCATCCACCGTGCGCCCTTATTAACTTAACCTTACTTTTTTGACCTTTCAGTCATAAACTCTTATTAATACTACAGCGTTTTCGGTTTATTTTCTTGTTACTATTTGATATAGATATTCAATTTTCAATGTGCATTACTTGGTGATCTCTCACCAATGGAGCCTAGCGGGATCGAACCGCTGACCTCCTGCGTGCAAAGCAGGCGCTCTCCCAGCTGAGCTAAGGCCCCACAAGACCTCTCAAGACTAAACAAGACCAATGTGCATTCCTTATCCTTAGAAAGGAGGTGATCCAGCCGCACCTTCCGATACGGCTACCTTGTTACGACTTCACCCCAATCATCTATCCCACCTTAGGCGGCTGGCTCCTAAAAGGTTACCTCACCGACTTCGGGTGTTACAAACTCTCGTGGTGTGACGGGCGGTGTGTACAAGGCCCGGGAACGTATTCACCGCGGCGTGCTGATCCGCGATTACTAGCGATTCCGACTTCATGTAGGCGAGTTGCAGCCTACAATCCGAACTGAGATTGGCTTTAAGAGATTAGCTTGCCGTCACCGGCTTGCGACTCGTTGTACCAACCATTGTAGCACGTGTGTAGCCCAGGTCATAAGGGGCATGATGATTTGACGTCATCCCCACCTTCCTCCGGTTTATTACCGGCAGTCTCGCTAGAGTGCCCAACTGAATGATGGCAACTAACAATAGGGGTTGCGCTCGTTGCGGGACTTAACCCAACATCTCACGACACGAGCTGACGACAACCATGCACCACCTGTCACCTCTGTCCCGAAGGAAAACTCTATCTCTAGAGCGGTCAGAGGGATGTCAAGACCTGGTAAGGTTCTTCGCGTTGCTTCGAATTAAACCACATGCTCCACCGCTTGTGCGGGCCCCCGTCAATTCCTTTGAGTTTCAACCTTGCGGTCGTACTCCCCAGGCGGAGTGCTTAATGCGTTAGCTACGGCACTAAACCCCGGAAAGGGTCTAACACCTAGCACTCATCGTTTACGGCGTGGACTACCAGGGTATCTAATCCTGTTTGCTCCCCACGCTTTCGAGCCTCAGCGTCAGTTACAAGCCAGAGAGCCGCTTTCGCCACCGGTGTTCCTCCATATATCTACGCATTTCACCGCTACACATGGAATTCCACTCTCCCCTCTTGCACTCAAGTTAAACAGTTTCCAAAGCGTACTATGGTTAAGCCACAGCCTTTAACTTCAGACTTATCTAACCGCCTGCGCTCGCTTTACGCCCAATAAATCCGGACAACGCTCGGGACCTACGTATTACCGCGGCTGCTGGCACGTAGTTAGCCGTCCCTTTCTGGTAAGATACCGTCACAGTGTGAACTTTCCACTCTCACACTCGTTCTTCTCTTA
The DNA here is from genome assembly GCF_054861245.1 of Streptococcus sp. KHUD_017. Taxonomy (NCBI): domain Bacteria; kingdom Bacillati; phylum Bacillota; class Bacilli; order Lactobacillales; family Streptococcaceae; genus Streptococcus; species Streptococcus sp. KHUD_017. The sequence continues at coordinate 15,699 of NZ_CM142175.1, read as the reverse complement.
CAACAGAGCTTTACGATCCGAAAACCTTCTTCACTCACGCGGCGTTGCTCGGTCAGACTTCCGTCCATTGCCGAAGATTCCCTACTGCTGCCTCCCGTAGGAGTCTGGGCCGTGTCTCAGTCCCAGTGTGGCCGATCACCCTCTCAGGTCGGCTATGTATCGTTGCCTTGGTGAGCCGTTACCTCACCAACTAGCTAATACAACGCAGGTCCATCTGGTAGTGGTGCAGTTGCACCTTTCAAGCAGCTATCATGCGATATCTACTATTATGCGGTATTAGCTATCGTTTCCAATAGTTATCCCCCGCTACCAGGCAGGTTACCTACGCGTTACTCACCCGTTCGCAACTCATCCGGAAAGAGCAAGCTCCTTCCTTCAGCGTTCTACTTGCATGTATTAGGCACGCCGCCAGCGTTCGTCCTGAGCCAGGATCAAACTCTCATTAAAAGTTTGAGTTCTCACTCATTTCTGTCACTGACAGATTTATTGTTTTTTCATTGTTCAGTACTACAACATCAGTTGTAGTGCCCTGCACATTGGTTCGTCTTGTTCAGTTTTCAAAGGTCTTTGCCTCTCACTTCTCTCGTGAGCGACAACTATATTAGTATATCACAGTCACTTTTAACTGTCAACAGGTTTTTTTAACTTTTTTATATCCTATTAACCTATCTGCAATACACCCATAGTCCGTACGGGATTCGAACCCGTGTTACCGCCGTGAAAAGGCGGTGTCTTAACCCCTTGACCAACGGACCGTGAGCTTTTCAACTCTTTCTATTATACCTACTTTTTCTGCCTTGTCAAGAACTTGAGATAAATTTTTCTGAAATTTTTTACTAGTTTTTCATAGATTAGTTTTTATAATAAGAAAGAGAGGATATAATAGTATCCTCTCTTGTATCTCGTCTACTAATATTTTAGTTTTCTTCAGCCATTTTTGATTTGACTTCATCATATGATAGGGCACGTGATTCCTCTTCTACTGATTCAGGCATTTTCCCTGTTTCGTAAAGAGATTTGATTTGTGTACTATCCAATGTTTCATATTTCAATAAGGCTTCTGCAATTAATTTATGCGTTTCACGATTTGATTGAATAATTTCAGCTGCTTTATTACGTGCTTCATTCAACAATGCTCGAACTTCTTCGTCAATTTCATAAGCTGTACGCTCTGAAATAGATTTTTGTGGAGTTTGAGCACCAAACATTGCATGATTTCCTTCGTATTGAACAGGTCCAAGTTTTTCACTCATACCATACTCTGTAACCATTGCACGCGCCATTTGGGTAGCTTGCTCAAAGTCGTTTGATGCACCTGTTGTTTGGACATTGAATATAATTTCTTCAGCAACACGTCCACCCATTAATCCTGCTAATTGTTCTTTCATGTCTTCTTTAGATAGCAACATTTGATCTTCTTTTGGAAGAGCAATCATGTACCCACCAGCTCGACCACGTGGAACAATTGTTACCTTATGAACAACACGTGCATTTGATAAGACTAACCCCACGATAGTGTGCCCGGCTTCGTGATAAGCAACCATTTCACGTTCTTTTTGGGAAACAGTTTTATCTTTCTTAGAAGGTCCTGCAATAACGCGATCTTCTGCCTCATCAATATCAGAAGCATCAATGACTGACTTATTGCGACGAGCTGCAACTAAGGCTGCCTCGTTCAATACATTTTCCAAATCAGCTCCAACAAAACCTGGAGTTTGTTGAGCAACCAATTTCAAATCAACATCTTCTGCCAAAGGTTTATTTCTAGCGTGGACTTTTAGAATTGCTTCGCGTCCTTTAACATCAGGACGTCCAACCAATACTTTTCTATCAAAACGACCTGGACGAAGAAGGGCTGGATCTAGAACGTCTGAACGGTTTGTTGCCGCAATAACGATAATTCCTTCGTTTCCTTCAAAACCATCCATTTCAATCAAGAGTTGGTTCAAGGTTTGTTCACGCTCGTCATTACCTCCGCCTAAACCGACACCACGTTGGCGACCAACAGCATCGATTTCATCAATAAAGATAATGGCTGGTGCTGCTTTTTTAGCGTCCTCAAATAGAGAACGGACACGGCTTGCACCGACACCGACGAACATTTCTACAAAGTCAGAACCTGAAATACTAAAGAATGGCACGCCAGCTTCTCCCGCAACTGCTTTAGCAAGCAATGTTTTACCAGTTCCTGGAGGTCCTTCTAAGAGAACACCAGCTGGGATACGAGCGCCTAATTTTGTAAAGCGTTTTGGGTCTTTCAAGAATTCAACAACTTCAACAAGTTCTTGTTTTTCTTCTTCAGCACCGGCAACATCTGAAAAGCGTACTTTGATATCTTCTTTATTAGCAGCCTTAGCTTTACTACGTCCAAAACTCATTGGATTGCGTCCGCTATTTCCTCCCATATTTCCCATCATAGAAAACAAGAAGAAGAATAAAATAGCAAATGGTACTACTGAAACTAGGATGTTAATCCACATACCACTTGAGCTCTCATGCTTAACTTCAACTTGTGTTTGGTGTTCACTTGCCAGTTTCTGTAAGTCCGCTACAGTAGTATCCGATGGAAGAATAATACTTGTAAATTTCTCTATTTTTGTTGCAGAAGGTGTGAAAAACTGAATACCTGTTTCCGGTTTTTCTGTTTTAGCAGTTTTATAAACACCAGACACTTCAATAACACTACCACTTGGCTGATAGGTTATTTCTTTTACATTGTCATTAGTGATTTCCTGCACCAATTCTGAGTATTTAATTTGTTGACTGTGCCCAGCAGCTCTTCCAGCGAAAAAGTACTGAAATCCCGTTACTAACAAGAAAATCATCAACAAATAAAGAAATGGATTTTTTATAAAACCATTATTTTGTTTTTGCATTCAACAACTTACCCTTCTATTTTGAGTAAACTTCCTCTTTTAATACACCTACATAAGGAAGATTACGATAGTTTTCATTATAGTCTAAGCCATAACCTACAACGAATTCATTTGGAATTGTAAAACATGTATAATCTGCTTCGATTTCTACAGTACGACCTTCTGGTTTATCCAGCATAGTAACAATCTTAACAGATGCTGCTTCTCTTGCAGTAAACATATCTCTCAAACTTTTCAAGGTTTGACCAGTATCAATAATATCTTCTACAAAGACAATGTGTCTACCTTTAACATCTTGAGTTACATCTTGTTTGATATTGATGACACCACTACTTACAGTTCCACCATGATAACTAGAAACCATCATAAAATCCATTTCAAGATGAGTGTCGATATATTTGACTAATTCAGCCATAAAAGGAATAGATCCTTTTAAAATTCCAACTAAAATCGGATTCTTACCTTCATAATCTTTTGTCAATTGAGCACCTAACTTCTTAGCTGCTTCTGTAATTTCATCTTGCGAAATCATAATTTTCTTGATGTCTTGTTCTAACATGATTTTACCTATCTATTTTTTCTATATAAAGTATAGTGTTCATTATATCATTTTTCATTTTTATACTCAAATCACTGAGTTCAATTCCTAAAATTGAACAAATCTTTCCGAATTGCTCAATAATAATCGCATTTTTTCGTTTTTCTGTAGGAATTTTCAAATCAATAAAAAGTCGTCTTACTTTTTTTCGGTAACCATTTTTTATCAAATAATCACCTGGCTTTCGATGTCGCAAAATCAATGATGTTTCACGGGAAACATTTATCTGTTGAACATCTTCTCCTCTTAGAGGAATTCCAAATGAAAAGAGATAACCATCATAATAAACTTGATTTTGATAGTTTAACACACACTCACTACTTTTTTCATCAGACTTTGGTCTGATTTTACCAATTTGAAAGTGCTGGTATTCTTTTATAAGTTCATAACCATTTTTTATACTATGGCGATATTGACTCTTAGTTTTTAAAATATGATGAATTTCTTGAAATTGTTCTCTTGTTATATTTAAATCAGCAAAACGACTAAGGTATTGTTGTAGTAAAACTCTTTGTGTTGCTTCACTAAAATATAAAAACTGAGTTAAATCTTCTACATCAACTGCTTGAGATAATTCAGCCAGAGCAATTTGATAGTCAGAAACTTCTTTTCCAAACTCTAAAATTGCTTTTTTTACCTGAACATTTTCTTTTTCTAATTGTGGCAGATAGAGGTTGCGAATACGATTGCGAAGATAGTTATTTTCTTTATTCGTTGAATCTTCAAAATGCTCAATTTCAGGAAAATCCTTCTTATAAAAAGACAACAAAGGACGAATCAACTCTCCCTTATCAAACATTTGTCTTTCTTTAATAGCTGATAAATGTTGTAGTCTAACACCTCTAATCAATCGCATAAAGATCGTCTCAACTTGATCATCTGCATGATGAGCTGTTACAAGAGCTGTAGATAAAGTTTTCTCCATCACTTCTCTAAAAAATTCATAGCGAAATTGACGAGCATTCGCTTCTGAAAAATCTCCAGTAAAACAAGCTACATAAATTGGAACTCCAACTTGTTCAGCCAATTTTCTTAATTCATTTTCTTCCTTATCTGACTCTGGTCGTTGTTTATGATTTACATGAGCCAAAAACAATTCAATACCAAGTTCTTTTTGATAGGTCAAAAGAAGTTGAAAAAGAAACATCGAATCCAATCCACCAGACAAGGCTAGCACAACTCTTGAATGTCCTTCAAAGTAACCTTTTTCTAGAAAATGATTTAAAAAATCGCGGTCTCTCATTTTAGGACCTCGTAGACATCCTTAGCAATTTTAGAAATGGTATCGTAATCAGAATTTTTGGTAAAGATTGAAATAACGAAAGGAGAATCTGTATAGACTATTCCCACATCGTGTTTAAATTCATCTGCATCCCCAATTTTATGGGCTACCTTAGCAGAAATATTCTTAGCAATCCGCTGATTATCAAAAGATGTTTGTGAAAGAGATTCTAAAACAAAACCATTCTGATTATAAATAGATTCCATAACTTGACCAGCCATTTTAGCTGAAGCCATCTTATCTGTCACATCCCATTCCTCACCTGCGATAGTAGCCATTTCTTTTTTAAAGGCTTCATCTGATTTATTCGTAATATAATAAGCAAGAATATTATGAGCTACATTGTCAGATTCTTTTGCAGTTTTTGTGATTAAATCTTTGATTGTGTATTCTTTATTGTCCGCTGTTTTAGGGAGACTTCCGCTTCCTTCCGGTTTATAAGAACCAGGGAAATCATTAACTTCGGAAACATACTTCAATTTCGTGTCAAGTTGGTAATCACCTTGATTGATTTTTTCCTGAACAGAATAAAGATAAGGTAATTTCATAACACTAGCAGCGTACATTTTTTGATTTTCATTAATGCCAGCTTCCTTACCTGTACTCAATTGTTTAATATAAATAGAGAACTGTTCATTTTGATAATTTGCAGATAGCAACTCTTGTACTTTCTGAATACGATTATCATCATCGGAAATATAATCCGTCGAAATCCAGCCCGTTTGCTTGATATGTAAGAATTCACGACCTTCAGCAAAAATAGACATATCTGCTTCAACTTCTTGATAAGGCGCTAAAGTAGACTTTAATTCTTGTTGATCATAAGGACTATTATAAAAGACAAATCCCGGTTCTAGCCATACTCGTTTAGAAAAATCGTTTACGATGGAACTATCGTATAAAAGTCGTTTATCAGCCATTACAAATTGATTATTTGACAATTTAAAGACAGGCTGTCCTTGTTTATTTAATCGCCATTCTAAAACGGTTAATTTTGTTTCTGCATTTACTTTTCCTGATTCTTTAATCAGGTCTTCTGTAGAATAAACTGGCGTCTCACCATAAAATTTTGGAGATTCTATAGTATCTTGATAATAAAAATGATGTGGAGTATGAGTCAAAGAATAAACTTCTTGTTTTGGAATGATAACTGGATTCTCAGTGCTTACTACTTGAACGCTTTTTAGGAAAATAGGAAGTAGTAATATCACTAAAAATTTACGCATTCTTTTTCCCCTCTTCTTCTTGTAGTCGTAACAGATGATTCTTTTGAGCTAACTCATCTAATTTTTCATCTGACTGACTTAAAAATTTTTCGATAATATCTAATAAATTTTCCATTTCACATTACCTAGGAAGCAAGTCCGGAATTGTATAAACTTCCTCCCATGTTTTTGAATAATAATATTTTGCACGGGAATATTTAGCCGCATAGGATTCATCTTTTAGCTTAGTTGCTAAACTAGATTCTTTATCCTTTTCATCGCTCAAGTCCTGATATTGTTTTTTCAAATCAGCTAGTTGCTGGCGACGTGTTAGTAATTGTTGGTAACTTTGTGCTAAATTGTAAGTTGGTAAGATGAATAGCAACATAATCAAAATCAAAACCCAACCCATAAAACGATTACGTTTTTGACGTTCTTCCATCATGTATTTACGTCGTTGGTATTCATTTTGAATAAATGAATTATTCATTTGGACTATTTTTTTATACATCGTCTTCTACCCTTGTTTCACTTATAATTTCATACATTCCAGCTGCATCTTCTTTTTTTGTGCTATCTTTCATTTCGAGCACCTTTACGAGCAACAATTTATTTCCAAAACGAATTTCAACCTGATCATTGATTTTTAAATCAATTGAACTTTTAGCAAGGATACCGTTTACCTTGATTCGCCCTTTATCTGCAACTTCCTTAGCTACCGTACGACGTTTAATAATTCGTGATACTTTTAAATATTTATCTAATCTCATCTTATAATACCTCAAATTATTATTGTACCATTTTTATCCCTTTTATAGAAGAAAAAAGGTAAACCCTAATGTGACTCTTTTAAGTCTTTTATTTTCGCTAACGATTCTCCAAAGGTTAAGAGTCCTTCTAAAATCTCATAGTCTTTTTTATTTCGAATATCAAATACAACTTCAATCAAACCTTGATTTTCAGAAATATTAGCCTTCAAATTTGTCTGAGAAAGAGCCTGGAAATAATCTTGGGTTAAAAATAGTTGTTGCAATATTTTTTCAAATTGAATGACAAGCTTATTATTTCTTCTTTCAACACGATTGACAAATACTTTATCTAGATAAGCTTTAGCTAATCCAATTTCTAAGAGATAGGCAACTACATCTGGATACTCACCAAAACGGTCTATCAACTCATCTTGTAATTCTTCGTAGTTGACACGGTTGTCAATTTGACGAATTCTCTTGTAAATTTCAATTTTATGTCGTTCATCTGAAATGTACTCATCCGGAAGATAGGCATCAATTTGTAGAATTAACTCAGCATTTCCTTTTTCACGTTTCTTATCAGTTCCATTCTTCTTAGCAATTGCTTCTTCCAGTAACTGAGAATAGAGTTCAAAACCAACTGAATCAATAAAACCGGACTGCGAACTTCCTAAAAGATTACCCGCTCCACGGATAGACAAATCACGCATGGCAATTTTAAAACCAGAACCCAATTCAGTGAAACCTTTAATTGCCTCCAATCTCTTCTCAGAAACTTCTGTCAATGATTTATCTGGTCGATACATGAGATAGGCATAAGCAATACGATTACTACGACCAACCCGACCTCTTAATTGATACAAGGTAGACAGACCCATGTGATCCGCATTTTCGATAAACAAGGTATTGGCATTTGGAATATCCACTCCTGTTTCAATGATTGTCGTGGTTACTAAAATATCATATTCACCTTCAATGAAATCAAGTAGTGTGTTCTCCAAACGAATTTCACTCATTTGACCATGAACAAAACCAATAGAAGCTTCAGGAATTAACTCTTGTAACTCTGAAACCTTCTTTTCAATCGTGTCAACTTTATTGTAAAGATAGTAAACCTGACCACCACGATCAATTTCTCTCAATACAGCATCTCGAATGACACGATCATTCTGTTCAAGGACATAGGTTTGTACAGGATATCGATTGGTTGGGGGAGTTTCGATGACAGATAAATCTCGAATACCTAACATAGACATATGAAGAGTTCGAGGAATTGGTGTAGCTGTCAAAGTTAAGACATCAACCTTCTTTTTTAATTCCTTCAAAGCTTCCTTATGTTTGACACCAAAACGTTGTTCCTCATCGATGATGATCAAGCCTAAATCTGCAAATTCAACATCTTTAGATAAAACTCGATGGGTTCCTATCAGAATATCAACTTGGCCTTTTTTCAATTTTTTAAGTGTTTCAGTCTGCTCTTTTTTACTTCTAAAACGACTTAAAACATCTACATTGACAGCAAACTGCTCAAATCTTTCCTTGAAATTACTATAATGTTGCTGAGCAAGAACTGTGGTTGGTACTAAAACAACAACCTGTTTATGATTATTTACAGCCTTAAAAGCAGCTCGCATGGCCACCTCAGTCTTACCAAAACCAACATCTCCAACCAAAAGTCTATCCATTGGTTGAGAAGCCTGCATATCCTTTTTGATTTCATCGATACTTCGAAGTTGGTCCTCAGTTTCAACATAAGGGAAAGCCTCATCAAAAGCAACCTGATCTTCATCATCTTTTGAAAATGCAAAACCTTCAAGTTGACTCCTCTCTGCATATAACTTAATTAAGTCATCTGCAATGTCTTCAACTTGATTTTTAACTTTTTGCTTAGCTTTTTTAAAACGTCCATCGTTTAATTTGTTTAACTTTGGAGCCTTACCGTCACTTGAAACATACTTAGATAAGGTTTGGATTTGTTCTACAGGGATAGAAATTCGATCTCCATTTTGATATTGGATACTTACATAATCTCGGTGAATCCCTTTGAGTTCAATCGTTTCGATTCCTAAATATTGACCAATCCCATGAATTTGATGAACAACATAATCTCCTTTTTGGAGTTCACTATAATCCTTTAATCTCTCAGCATTGCTAATATTTTGTCTTCTGTATTTGCGTTTAATCTTCTTTTTGAAAATTTCATATTCAGTGATGAATACAAGATTCTCACCCACAAAATGAAAACCATGACGAAGATTTCCTTCAACAAGATTGACAGTTCCTTTACAGATTTCACTTTGATTACTATTGTCAACTTTAATGCTATATTCATCAAGAATCGTTGACAGTTTTTTTAGTTCTGTTTGGTTGCTTGATTGAAGAACAATCGTATATTTTAATTTTTTATAGCGTTCAATTTCTTCTTTCAGAAAAGAAAACTGATTGAAGAATTCTTGCATTGGATATTGATTAAATTGATAAAGATGATCAAATTTTAGATTTCCAAGTCCCTTTTGAAAATTAGAAAAGAAGCTGGCTGGTAAATATTTTTTAAACTGACTTTCTACATCAGCAAAATATTGTAAACTTGATACAGCTTTACTATTGTGTAAATCTTCTGTAAAGTAGCCAGCTGTTTCCTTATCAAAAATATCATACTGATTGATAATTTTTTGAAAATCATCAAAGATAATAGGAACTTGATTCAAATAGTCTATCAATGTCCACTGTTTTTTATAAAAAACAGATAAAAACTTGCGAATATCTGCATGAAGAACTTGCTCTTTCGTACAACTAAAAACTTCTTCTAAGTAAGACTTTAAAGTTGGAGAAATAGCTTTATCAATCTCATGTTCTAAGAATTTTTGACCACGATGATAATCTTCATCAGTTAGCAAAATATCACTAGCTGGATAAATCAAGACTTGAGATTGACTATCTTTTGATAATTGAGTTTCAGCATCAAATTCTCTAATCCCATCAATCTCATCACCAAAAAATTCTATTCGATAAGGAGATATTTGAGAGGTTTCAAAGATATCCAGAATATCTCCTCGAAGACTAAACTCACCTTGACTTTGAACTTGTGTAACTTTTTTATAACCAAGAGAAATCAAGTGATTTTTTAGTTCACTTTGTTCACATTCTTGGCCAATTTCAAGCTTTAAAATACTATTATCAAAAACTTGAGGATCTGGTAAAAATAAGCGACTAGCTGCTAGGTTACAAACTAAAATCCCTTTTTGAGACCTATCTCTTAAAAAACGCAAAGCTTCGACGCGAGAAAAAATCTTTTCTTGTGACGATACTAAAAATTCTACCATTGGTGAATCATCTACTAAGAATGGATAAACTAAATCTGAACCTAAGATGGAAATTAAATCATTGACCAGACGTTCAGCCTCTCCATAAGTCGAAGTCATTACTAAAATTTTGTCCTGATTTTTTGCACTACTTGCAATAGCCAAAGACTTTCCTGAACCAGAAAGACCTAATAGTAATTGTCTTTGTTTGAGAGATAAATGCTCATTCCATGAATGTATCTGCTTATTCTCTAAAAAGAAATCGATTAATGACATTTCTTTACCCATTATATTTCTGCATTGTTTTTTCAAAGTTATTCTCTTGTAAATAATAGTTTACAGCGTCGTCAACTTTGTCAATTGACTGTAAAATACCAATATAATCTTCTTGATCAAACTTACTCAAAACATGATGAACCACTGACATTCCTTTTTTAGGTCTTCCAATACCAATCTTTACACGATTGAAAACCTGTGTACCAATATGTTGAATAATTGACTTGATTCCATTATGGCCACCAGCTGAGCCTTTAGCTCGAAGACGAATTTTTCCAACTTCCATGTCAAGATCATCGTAAATAATGAGTAAATCTTCAATATCTAAACCATAGTAGGTTAATAAAGCATGAACTGCTTTTCCACTTTCATTCATAAAAGTAGTCGGTTTCACCAGATAAATTTTTTCACCATTAAGGAAAAATGAAGCTAACTCGGCTTGGAATATCTTATCGTGTGTAAAGGTGACGTTCTGTTTTTTTGCTAGTTGATCAATCAGCATAAAGCCAACATTATGTTTGGTTTCAAAATATTTATCTCCTGGATTTCCCAATCCCACAAGTAGTTTTGTCATTTATTTTTCCTTTCAAAAGCCAAAAGGGTTGGAATTTTTTTCCAACCTAATTGACACTATTTAAAATGTTCATTAAACGTTAAAGCGGAATTCCATGATGTCGCCATCTTGAACGACATATTCTTTCCCTTCTTCACGCAAGCGTCCAGCTTCTTTTACAGCCTTTTCAGATCCGTATTTAATCAAATCATCATAAGACATCGTTACTGCACGAATAAATCCTTTTTCGAAGTCAGAGTGGATAATACCAGCTGCTTGAGGAGCTTTCATACCTCGTTTAAAGGTCCAAGCACGAACTTCTTTTTCACCAGCTGTGAAGTAAGTTCCAAGTCCTAATAGATGGTAAGCAGCTCGAGTCAACTTATCCACACCAGATTCTGTCAAACCAATGGCTTCAAGAAACTCTTTTTTATCTTCATCGTCTAACTCAGAAATTTCTTCTTCAGCACGCGCAGAAATGACCACCACCTCTGCATTTTCTGTTGCTGCAAATTCACGAATCTGCTTCACATAATCGATAGAGTCTGGGTCTCCAACAACATCCTCATCCACATTCGCTACATAAAGAACTGGTTTCGTGGTCAAAAGGAAAAGACCTTTAACTACTTTTTGTTCTTCATCTGTGAATTCAATGGTACGAGCTGATTTTCCATCTTCAAGAACTGGTTTAATCTTTTGAAGAACGTTAAATTCTGCAACAGATTCCTTATCTTTTTGCGTACGAGCCATCTTTTCCACACGCGCATAGCGTTTATTCACAGATTCTAAGTCCGCAAGAATCAATTCTAGGTTAATGGTATCAATGTCTGCTAGTGGATCAACAAAAGCATCTTCACGACCTTGTTCACGCATGACATTTTCATCATCAAAGGCACGAACCACATGGACAATGGCATCAACTTCACGGATATTGGCCAAGAATTTATTACCAAGACCTTCACCTTTTGACGCACCTTTTACAATCCCTGCAATATCTGTAAATTCAAAGGTTGTTGGAACTGTCTTCTTAGGAGTAATCATTTCAGTCAATTTTTGTAGGCGTTCATCTGGAACTTCTACCATCCCAACGTTTGGGTCAATAGTTGCAAATGGATAGTTTGCAGCCTCTGCTCCTGCTTTTGTAATTGCATTAAATAGGGTTGATTTACCAACGTTTGGCAAACCCACGATACCTGCTGTTAAAGCCATAATTTCTCATTCTCCGTTCACATTTCAATCTTCAATATTATAACACAAAAAGGGAAAACTTGCTAACCCTCTAACTCCTTGCATTTAGTCGATAATTTTACTCATTTTTCTTTCAAAATCATAGCGACTCATCATGACAACATGATCACAATTACTGCATTTTATTTTGATATCTGCACCTAGACGAGTAATTTCCCAACGATTTGCTTTTTTGCCTGTAGATTTGATTGTACAAGCATGTGGTTTTTTCATTTCAACAAAATTTCCAACTTGATACATACTACTCTCCTTTTCATATTTCTGATTATATCATAAAAGAGGTGAGCTAGGCTCAACCTCTTTAACTTAATTTGTACGAACTGGTGTAATCAGCTGCATGAAATCTTCATCTGTATCAGCTGGTACCAAGGTAAATGGACGAACTGCTGAAATGAAGCTGATTGTTACCTTTTCACTATTCAAGGCTTTTAGTGCTTCAATCAAGTAAGTTGGGTTAAAGCTAATAGTCAAGTCTTCGCCAGATACAGCAATTGTATCAATTTCTTCATCTACTTTACCAATTTCAGGAGAATTTACATGAGCTGTAACTACTCCTTGTTTGATTTCTAATTTTACAGTTCCATTTTGAGTAGCACTTGATAAGAGACGTGCACGTTCCATAGATTGACGTAGATTCACAACATCAAAAGTCACTGTCGTATTAAAATCTGTTGGAATCAGACGATCTGTATCAGGATAATTACCTTCTAAGAGGCGTGTATAGAAGCTAATATTTTCGCTTCTAAAGAGAATTTGGTTGTTTGCGAAGAAAATCTCTACTGTTTCGATATCGTCCGTAAAAACAGCTGAAAATTCGCGTAGAGAGCGACTTGGGATAACAACATCAAAATTATCACTATTTTTTTCAAGAGTTAATTTTTTCTGGCTGAGACGATGTGAGTCTGTTGCTACTGTTTTTAATTCTTGATGATTACTTAGGACAAAGTGTACACCAGTCAAGATTGGACGGCTTTCTTGTACACTAGCAGCAAAAGCAGTTTCATTGATAATTTTCTTAAGAAGCTTTGTTTCAAGAACCAAAGGATTACTTGCTGCAATTTCCTGGATACGTGGATACTGCTCGCTGTCTTTACCTTTAAGGGTAATCTCTGATTTCCCACTTGTTAATACAATTTGGTGTTGTTCAATTTCTTTAAAATCAAGAGTCACATCTGGAAGACTAGAAACAACATTGATAAAGAATGAAGCTTCTAGAAGGATAGAACCTAAAGAGTTAATCAGAAGACCTGCATTTTCATCTTTTTGAGAAATGAAATTCTCAATTGAAATTTGACCATTTGATCCAATTAATGTAATTCCTTCGTTAGTCACATCAATTTTAATAGTTGATAAAACAGGAATAGCATTTTTTGAACTAATAGCACGTTTAGTAATATTTAATGATTGCAGGAATAAATTTTTATTAATAGAAAAATGAATCATGGCATCTCCTTTATTTATTTTTATTATTAGAAGGTTAATAGTAATAGTAGGCTGTGTGAAATCTGTGGAAAACCAAGTTTAGTTTAGAAAATTTAAGAAGTTACACTTGTTTAAAAGATGTGTATAAATTAGTAAAAATGTAAACACTTATCCACAAGTTATTTGATTTTCTTTTTGATAGTTTCGATTTCTATACGTAATTTATCATCCGTTTCAATCATAGATTTGATTTTTGCATGAGCATGAATGACGGTTGTATGATCTTTACCACCAAATTCTTTCCCGATTTTTGGAAGGCTGTTATCTGTCAGTTCTCTAGCTAGATACATAGCAACTTGACGAGCTAGAACAATATTCTGAACACGTCTAGTTCCCTTCATCTCCTTAACGCTGACATCATAAAAGTTTCCGACTTCCTCTTGGATTTTTTCAATTGGAATAACAGTCATGGTGCTGACACTTTGTTTTCGAGCACGTATAGCCTCAGATGCGATATCCACAGTTATCGTGTTTATTTGTTTGACTTTAGCCATGAGACTAATATCTTTGAGCGCACCTTCTAGTTCACGTACATTAGAATCAAACTGGCCAGCCAAATATTCGATTGTGTCAGGTTGAAAATGATAATCAAGATCCTCTGTTTTACTGTTTAAAATAGCAATACGAGTTTCAAAATCTGGAGGAGTAATATCCGTTGTTAATCCCCATGAGAAGCGCGTGACAAGACGCTCAGGTAAATTTTCTAGTTGTTCTGGTCTGCGGTCACTCGTTAAAACAATCTGTTTATTATTACTGTGAAGTTTGTTAAATGTATTAAAAAATTCATCCTGAGTTTGTACTTTATTTCCACTAAGAGATTGAATATCATCAATAAGAAGTAAATCTAGACTTCGATAGGTTTTTTTAAAATTATCCATATCATTGAGCCTTAAGTGATCTAAAAATTCATTAATAAAGCTTTCAGCAGGAATGTATTTAACACGCGCATTAGGATTTTTTTTGAGAATTTCATTTCCCAGAGCATTGAGTAAGTGAGTTTTTCCTAAACCGGGTCCTCCATATATAAACAGAGGATTATAAGTTAGTCCAGGATCTTCTGAGACGGCTAAAGCAGCAGACTTAGCCCAAATATTTCCATCACCTTGGATAAAATTATCAAAAGTATAAATATCTCTTAATCCTGTTTCTGAATAAGGAATAGATTTTTCAAGTTGTTCCTGTTGGTGATTACTGTTTTCAATATTACTTGCTACATCGGAGGTATTAGAATCTTCCTTAGTTAATACATATTGGGCTTTTATTTCAGTGTCGTAGATTTGGAAACCGACAGCTACAATTATATCATTGAGTTTTGTACTCCAAACCATTTCCATTTCAGATCTTGGTAAAAATATAGTAGCTACATTTCCCTCGACCTTTATTAATTCAGCAGGTGTCACGTAGAAATCAAACATTGATCGTGTTAATCTTTCTTTAGCTAATTCTAAAATCTGATTCCAAAATTGTTTTTCTTTCAACAACAAACTCCTCCTTTTCTAAATGGTATAATCTTAAACACTATTTTATCATATAGCAAGCATTTTTTCCACAACTTGTGAAAAACAATCCACAATGTTTAAAAGATTTATCCACAACTTGTGGATAAAAGGTCTAGATTTTGATTTTACTGATTTTTCCTCTACGAACCCAGTGGATAAGTATGTGATTTGAGAAAAATAAAATAACAGCCTTATTTCAGGCTGTTAATAAAACGTTGGTACTCTTCTTGATTATGAAAAGAAATGGTTATTTTCCCAGCTTCCTTCTTTTGGAGGCGAATTTGGACATCTAACCCCAGTAATTTTTTTAAATTTTCTTCTTCTTCTTTGATAAAGTGATCTTTTTCTTTACTTTTCTTCTTATTTTTTTCTTCTTTAAGTAGGTGTTCTACCTGTCGAACTGATAAATCCTCTGTCTGAATGCGATAGAGTAATTTTTTTTGTTCATCAGTAGATAGTTGAATAAGGAGTCTAGCATGTGCTTGAGACAATTTTCCAGCTTCTACTTCGGTTAAAATAAAATCAGGAAGTGTTAGCAAGCGGACAAGATTGGTAATATATGGACGTGATTTCCCCATTTTTTCAGCAATGTCTGCATGAGTATAACCTTTATCAATTAAAGATTGATA